>CADEDY010000051.1 GCA_902826215.1 uncultured Bacteroidota bacterium | reverse complement strand
AAAGGATGATGTAGACCGCGATATCCACCAGGATAACCAGCAGACCGAGCACCACCTTGGTTGAAGGCTTCATGCAACGTGCTACAACGTGAATTTGAACGGCAGCACGAAAGTGGAGTTGACGGGCTTGCCGTCGGTTGTCCCGGGAATCCATTTGGGCATAAGGGTCATGACGCGCAAAACCTCGGAGTCGAAGTTCCGTGCGCCCTGGACACGGCTCACTATGAACGGGTCGATGACGGTGCCGTCGTCCAGGACCGTGAACTTCACCATCACCCGGCCTTGGATCCCTTTGGTTGCTTCCCATTCGGGATAGACGACCTGCTTTTGCAGGAATACCAACAGGCTGTCTGAACCACCGGGGAATTCGGGCATGACTTCCGGAAATACCATGAGCGGAATGGAATGCGCGAAAGGGTCACTTTCCAATGCGACGTCACCTACAAACGGCATGTATTCATCCTCGAAACGCTCTGTCCCCTGAGGCTCGGGCGGTGCAACCGGTACCTCGTCGGGTATGGTAGCTACGCTCTTGCTTGTGGTATCCGTTGTGCGGTCCTTTACGCCGACCGGGTCTTCGGTGTAGTCCACCTTGGGGTGGCTGCATGCTTGCATGGAAAGGCTGGTGACGGCCAAGAGGTAGTAGGCGAGGTTGGAACTGCGGTTGAAGCGAAGGCTTCGCTGAATGGTCACCTCGATGAGTTCTTGGTAGTGGTCCACTTGATCGGGGCGCACGCGGCCGCAGACGGAGCGGCCTTGGTTGGCCTGCAGGTAGGCGATGAGGTCGAGCTTGGTGCCGCCGATGAAGTCGACCACTTCTTTGTCGCAGTGCGCGCAGTGCTTGCCCAGCATGCTGATGCGCATGTTCTCCCACGGTTGGGAGCAGGAGAATTGGAGCTTGGGTTGCATGTGATGCGGTATGGTAAAGGAACGAATGAACGGCGGAGTTGGTGTGTGTGCTGGTGGGAGATCATGGGCACGTGGATGGAACCGTATTGAACGTGAAAGCCCCCGCTCCGAGGAGCAGGGGTTTTCACCTGGGCAGAAGAAGCGGCGCTTACGGCTCGGGTGCAATTGATCATTATCCCCGCCCTGTTCTTAAAATATTTCGTGACGATCAGCGACCGCGGCCTACGGATCGAAAATGACTTCAGCAACCTCTCATGTAATAGGAGAAGGGAAGCCAAGTGTGAAAGGAATGGTCGAGCAAGCAAGAGCGATACTGTGATCGAATGAGCGAACTTGCATGCGATCAAACCCTGGATGGATACATCGATTCGATCGCACTGGCAGGATAAGGCTGCTTGGATCAGCATTGCGGTGTGCGTGTGTTTTCTGGTCCTGGATCGAGGGTTGCTCCTTAATCAGTTCGGTTTCCGATACGTGGACGATGATCAGGCGATCATGTGGAGCGGGGCTGCGGAGATGGCACAGGGTCGTTTTCACGAGCCATGTTTCTATGGCCAGCGGTACAACACCATGCTGGAGGGCTTGGTCGCTGTTCCCTTGTTATGGCTGGGCGTGGGGCCGGAGGTGGCGTTGCCGCTGGTTACCAGTTTCCTTTCGCTGTTCCCGTTCGTCTTGTTGGCCTGGATCATGGTCAGGAAACGCATGTTCTTCCACGCTGCGTTGAT
>CADEDY010000050.1 GCA_902826215.1 uncultured Bacteroidota bacterium | reverse complement strand
CAAAGAAATCACCCACTCCCACGTTCACCTCTTCGTAACTCTTCGGCCAAAGCCGCATGCCTTCAAGACCTTCGTAGGACTGCGCACCGGTGGCGGCCATGGGGTCATAACCCGAGGTGAACAGGAAACGAAGCCGATCCGGCCTGCCAGCGCCTGGGTTGTCGCTCCAATCGATCACCATGTCGGTGTTGTCCTCTTCTTCCCCGTACTTCTGGCCCACATAACCGTGGTCCTTGTTACCGGTGAAAGTGATGCCGTTGCGCTGCCATGGGCGGTAGCTGATGGTTTGTGCATTGCCGCCACTACCCTCTGCCAAATGCAATCGACTGAACGGACCTTTCACCGTGCTGAAGAAGGAAGTGTTCGGCGTGATCAGTCCAAACCCATCGGCCTCCACCAAGGAGAAGGAGCCCAGGGTTGTGTACGTGACCTGCGGATTGATCAAGGCTCGGAAATTTCCGGTCGTGTGGAACTCGATGGGTAAAAGGCCATCATGACGGATCTGCAATGGAATCGTGCTACTCCCATCCGCGCCGAACCACTCACCTCCAATAATGTTGTTTCCGCCAGGATTGGCGTGCCAATCGATCTGCCCGTAGCCGACAGAGGCCAGGGTGAAGGCACATGCCCATGTACTTACTCTCTTCGTTATCATGGTCCAAAATTGTTTGGACCGGAACAGTGCTATTACGGCATTACGAACTTTACGAACGCTGCTTCCATACCTCTTCTTAACCGCACCACATACATACCCGAGCTGAACCCGTGTAGGGGCAATTGGTGCCGAGCTGCGCAACCGGTGAAGGTGCGCACTGCTCTACCCGACATGTCGATGATCTCGCCGGTGTACTGCTCTTGCCCAGGCCATGATATGACCAACGTCCCCGTCGCACCATCCATGGCAGCAAAGGGCTGGACCATCAATGGCCCTTCATGGATCCCAATGGCCGCTGGATCCGTGGATACGGATACATTGTCCACTAGGCAATAGGCATTCTCACCATTCAGCGGCGGTATCGGCAACACCTGTGTTTGGGCATTATCGAAGAAATTGCCCAGTACCACATACTGATAGGCGCTGTCCGCCACGAAGCTGCCACTCACCTGGGTCCAGCCAACCGTATCGGTCAGCACTTCGGAACGGTGCAGGTGGGCGTAGTTCCTGAACGGGAAGTCCGGTCCCGGCGGCCAGCCTACATTGGTCCATGCGTTGGAGGTCATGGTAAAGAGCATACCCATGTTGTTGCAGAAGCCTCCCACGTATCCATCCAACCCACCGGTGGCGATATTCGCCCAGAAACTGAGGTAGTAGGTCTCGCCCACGGTCAGCGGCGCATTCAGTGTCGCACCGATGTATTCCCGGTACTGCTCGTTATTATTGAAAGAGTAATACCCCACGTAGGCGTGGCCATCTTGTGCATACTGGAAGGACAATCCACTTTGCGGTACGCTAACGTACGCCCCACTCGGGATCGAAGTATCCGCACAAGCGTGGAAATAATCCGGGCTATTGAACCAACTCTGCCAATACAGGGGTCGGTCTCCCTCTTGGAAGCCAGTGGTATAAGGGCAGGTGTCCGTGAGTTCAAAGCTGGGGTTGGGTAAGAGGTTCTGGGCCTTGGCCAGGAAAGGAACAACGAATAGCAGGCAGCAGCACAATACGACCATTGTCCTGTACCACTGCCCGCTATTCATTGTGTTTGAAAGCATTGTTCGTTCGTATCGTGATGCACGCATGGCGCATCATCCCGGTCTTTGTTCCGCTCCTTTCAAGCCATTGTCCGTCGCGGGTTGCGGCAATGCTCCAAGACAAGACCACGTATGCATGGTCCGGCGCTGCCTGTTCAGCTCTTGCTTGCGCTCTACCTTTGCAGTGCTCTATTTCATTTACCTATGCAACTGGGTTAGGTGGGACATGAGCGACCAAAGCCCTCGGTGTTTGCGCACTGGGGGCTTCTTTGTTGAGGCCATGCGAGGGCCTTAGTGCAGTAGAGAGAGAGAGAGAGAGAGGTTGCAGGAGCGTTGCACTCGGCTTGGATGGAACCGCTCCAAAGAAGTGTGGTCAATTGGAAGTGCCATGTGCTGAAAGTAGGATGAAAATGCGCGAATGGTGCTCTTGGTGGAGAATTCCATGGGAATGTGCTACACGGTTCAAGTCACTGTCACGTGCCGTTGCGAACGGGTCGGCATGCCTGCGTCATGATGCACGATCAGGACGTTCAAGCATTCATGTGTGGTCCTCTTCGGGTCGACGCCGTCTCACCGGAAAGGCGCGAAAGCGACTTATCCGGTGACTCACCAAGGCCAGCTTCCTCGCAAGCATTTGTGAGACGCCGGGTCCCATTCACGCGAGCCCACCCTCCTCCCGGCGTGACGCACCTAGTAGGGCATCGACACCTTGCACCGTAGCAGCGACTTACAAAGTCCCGTCACACCGGAAGAACACGGCAGTGTTCTATCCGGTGACTCACCAAGGCCTACCAACGCCGCAAACATCTGTGAGGCGCCCTCCCCATCGCACCTCCCAACCCTCCGCCCGGCGTGACGCACCTAGTAGGGCATCATCACCTTGCACCGTCGCAGCGAACTACCCAACGCCGTCACACCGGAAAGGCGCCGTAGCGACTTATCCGGTGACTCACCAATGCTCAACAAGGCCCATCGCAGCGAACCCCAGAACGCCAAAGCCCCCGGCGGTCGCGGGGGCTTTGGCTTATCGTGGAGAATGGTGCTGCCAGTAGAGCTGCCTGCGTTCCTGGACCTAGGCGGCTTTGGCCGTTACGATCTCGCTCGCGGGTCCTTCGCCAACAACGCCTAGCGCCGTTACCCGGAACGAGTACTGTTTGTCCGTGACCAGACCTTTTGCCGTGAAGCGGGCCTTGCTGGATGTGCCAACATGGGTCCACGTGCTCGCGGCATTCGTTGGGTCGCCGTCGCAGATGTACGTGTTGTACAACCGCCCGCCGCGTACGCCTTTCCAGCGCAGTTCAACTTGACCTGCGATGGTCCCGCGTTTCGCGTCGAACTTCGTCGGCGCCTCCAACTTATCGATCGGGTCAGGCACCTTCGCCAGCTCGAAGCCACTGCTCACGGCCATGTCGATGTCGCCACCGGCCACGCTATTCACATAGCGCGCCAGTTGCACCAACAGGCCAGAGAGTTTCTTCGCGGAGGAGTTCTTGGTGGCGATCGCGGAACTGGAACGATCCTGGGCTGCCGGAATGGCCGTCTCCAAGTTCGTAAGCGCCGCGGTCACATCGGCCAGACTCGGCGACGGAGAAGCGAAGTTGACGTTACCCGTCATCTTGCCTACCACGTGCTGGGTCTTGCCCACCAGATCGGCCACCCGAAGGTTGCCGGTTCCTGCTTTGATGATCCTCATCGGATTGCTCGTTTTACGTATTTCTCGGTTTTCAAGTCCTTTGCTCGACTTTCGCCTCGGCAGTCCCGGGTTGCGATCCGCCATCCCGGGGCTATGGTGCTGGCAGGTCGTTGAAGCGAGAACAGCGCTTGCCGCGTTACAGGAGATTTGGTGTTAATAGCCAAAATGCCCGCCAACCGGGGCGCTCAGGAGCCCACCCGGTGCAAATATTTACACTAGGGACGAACGGTTTTTCGGCGATAAGGACACCCTTTCCGCCGACCGGACCGGCGCAGAACCGAAGTTGCCCGCCATTTCCGTGTACAAGGTCACGGTTTCCTTGTACAAGGTCGTCGCAGTATTGTACAAGGTCACGGCTGTATTGTACACGGTCGCGACATTGTTGTACACGGTTGCGGCTTCCTTGTACACGGTCGCGGCATTCGTGTACACGGTCACGGCTCCCTTGTACATGGTCGCGGCATTCGTGTACAAGGTCACGGCCAACATGTACACGATCACGGCATTCATGTACACGATAGCGGCCATCATGCACACGATCACGGCGTTCGTGTACACGATAGCGGCCATCCTTTACAAGGCCACGGCATTCGTGTACACGTTGACGGCAAACAGGTACAAGGCAGCGGCATTCTTCTTCAAGAAAACCGCCGGCGCAAGCACGAAAGGCGCCAACGTGCCCCACCATGGCCATCCCCTCTTCAACCGAGCGCGGTTCACATCCGGGCCGGCCCCCGCGTTGCAACCGCCCGGCTTTGTGCGAATTTCAAGTTGCCGCAGAACAGGTGCAACCCCGAGGCCGAACGCCGACCCGGGGGCACAGGACCGGTGGTCCGGAACAGCCGATGCGCAGTGTAGTTGGATGTTGATGGTGCCGAGGAGCAGGAGGCCGCGCACAGCCGCTTGACCGGTACGGGACCGTGCCCCCTTGGGCCGTGGATCCGTTGCCCCCGTGGGCGCCTCGCGCGCACCACCCCACCCCATCCATACCGCCACCATGGGAACAATAGCCTGCACGCCGCTGTGCCTCAAAGCCATCGGCCTGGAACTGCCACACACCACCGGCAGCACCATTTGGCAACGCCTCTACATCCACCACGGCGCCTCGTGCCTCGTGACCGAACCCGAGCCCCAGCTGCTGCCCAGCGCCCTGCGGCCCATGGAACCGCAGCACCGCCTGCTGCTGGCCCGCTGCAAGGGCCGCCAAGGCCACCGCGCCCCCAAGCGCTTCCACTACGGCCAGTGCAACCGCTTCCCCTACCACTTCTACCGGGTGGTGCTGTCACCCCCCGGCCTGCTGCTGCCTTGCTCCACCTTGCAGCACCTGCGCCTGGTGCTTTGGCTCGATCTCTATGATCCCTTGGCCTACCCGCCCATCTTCCACTTCCTGTGCAGCGACCCGGCACCACACCCCCTCACCAAACAACTCCTTTGGCGCACCCACCGCCACTGGACCCTCGCCTGCCAGTGGCCCAACCATACCCTGCTCATGGAGGAAACGGCTTGTGGGTGTGGGGTAAGGGTTACAGTGGGGTTCTGAATGCCCTTGCCAAGCCCAACACAACAGCGCATGCGCACCCGCCCCTCGAAGAATCCCTACCAGCAACTGCTCCAGAGTGCATTCGCCTTGGTGGCCGAGGCCGATCTGGTGGCCCTCTTACGCGCCGCGCGCAAGCACCCGCAACGCAATGCCTGCATCGATCTCGTGAACCGCGAGCTGGACAAAGGCATCGCCCTCATGGATGCCTTCGCTGCGCCCAGCCCGTTGCACGCCCTGTTCACCAAGCATACACCGGAACTGCGCGTGTTCGTGCCCCGGCAGCACGTGATCACGGTCCATTTCGGCACCCTCGACCCACCGTGTGCCATGGTGTCCTTGCACGGGGTCATGCGTGCGCAAGGTGAGGTGAGCCACCTGGTGTGCAAAGGCACGCACGTTCCCCGTACAGGACCCCGAAACCTGAGAGGCCCCCGCGACTGGGACCTGTTCGCAGCATCGTGATCGGCTCCTGCCTAAGCCCAGGCTAAGCCGGAGAGAACCACCTCCCTAGCACCTAAGTACTAGCTGGCTCCAGCGCAACCACCAACAACGAACAACCAACAACTGACCACTGGCGCCTGACCATGCACCTGCGCAACTGGGTAGCTCCTGCGCACCTTGGCAAATAGGCGCGCAGCGGAAGGGCATCTTAGGCTTCTTGGCCTCTAAAGCCACTGGCTGGCGCCACCTACCTGGCACCTGTGTACCTTGCAACCACGTGCGCACCTTGGCTAATGGCCGCGTAGCGGAAAGGCTTCTCACCCCCCGCAGGATGAACGCTGTTAGCCTCCCCACCAAACCCGCGCCGGGTCTGCTGAGGAACGAAGCGACCCTGCGCAAGGGCGACTTCCTGTGCAGCGACCCGGCACCACACCCCCTCACCAAACAACTCCTTTGGCG
>CADEDY010000049.1 GCA_902826215.1 uncultured Bacteroidota bacterium | reverse complement strand
ACCGTTCACCGTGCAGGGGGGGGAAGCCTTCAACGCACTCGCCTTGGAGCTATTTCAGCTGCATGCCGCTCGAAACCCGGTGTACCGTGGATTCCTGAACGGCTTGGGCGTTGACCCCCGGTCGGTGCTATCGGTTGCCGACATTCCATTCCTACCGATCGGCACCTTCCGCAACCACGGAGTGCTATTGGAAGGGTTGGACCCAAGCAGCTTTTTCACCAGCAGCGGCACCACAGGCTCGATCACCAGCAGACACCATGTTCCGTACCCGGCATTGTACGAGCGCTCGTTCATGGCATCATTCACCGCCGCGTACGGAGATCCGCAAGAATGGCGGGTACTGGCATTGCTGCCCTCCTATTTGGAACGAGAAGGCAGCTCCTTGGTGTACATGGCGCAAAAGCTCATCGAGACATCGGAGGACCCATTGAGCGGCACGTACCTGTACAAGTACGAGGAACTCGCTTCCATCCTTCAACGGTCAGAAGCCGAAAGGAGGAAGACCTTGTTGCTCGGCGTGACCTTCGCACTACTCGACCTTGCCGAACAGTTTCCGCAACCGTTGCCGAACACGGTGATCATGGAAACAGGAGGCATGAAAGGGCGTCGTCCTGAGTTGGTGCGCGAAGAACTGCATCACATTCTGAAAGGCGCTTTCCATGTTCCTGCTGTTCATAGTGAGTACGGAATGACCGAACTGCTCAGCCAGGCTTGGTCCTCAGGTGATGGGATCTACCGTTGCCCGCCGTGGATGCAGATCCACATCCGCGAGGTGAATGACCCCTTCACCCGAATGGCGAGCGGTCGAACAGGGGGCATCGACGTGATCGACCTGGCGAATGTGGCCAGTTGCCCGTTCATCGCCACTCAGGATCTTGGGCGGCTGCACGATGATGATTCCTTCGAGGTGCTCGGCCGATTCGACCACAGCGACCTACGCGGGTGCAACTTGATGTTGGCGGACTAACCGACGATCTTCACCAGGAAGTAATTCTTCTTGCCGCGCTGGAGCAGCAGGAACTTTCCGTTTAGCAGATCGGTAGTAGTGACGGACCTGTCATCCGCGACCTTGGCCCGATTAATGGCAATGCTACTTTCCTTCAAGGCACGCTTCGCCTCCCCTTTCGAGGGCAAGAAACCGGTGTGATCGGTCAACAGGTCGATGATCGCTATTCCGGAGCTCAGAACACTCTTCTGCACTTCGGCTTGCGGCACACCTTCGAACACCTCCAAGAGTTGTTGCTCGCTGAGCTGTGCTAAACCATCGCTAGCGTTACTGAACAGGATCTCGCTCGCACGGATGGCGGACCCGGTTTCCACTTTCCCGTGCACGAGCGTTGTGATGAAGGCCGCAACCTCCTTCTGCAAGCTCCGCCGGCCGGGATCCTTGGCATGTGCCTCGATAAGCGCATCACATTCGGCCTGCGTCCAGTGTGTGAAGATCTTCGCGAAACGTGCCGCTTCATCATCGGTGGCGTTCAACCAGAACTGGTAGAACTTGTATGGCGAGGTGCGCGCAGCATCCAGCCAGATATTTCCTCCTTCGCTCTTTCCGAACTTCGACCCATCGCTCTTGGTGAGCAAGGGCGTGGTGATAGCGAACGCCTCGCCACCGTCCATGCGGCGGATCAATTCCGTGCCGGTGGTGATGTTGCCCCATTGGTCGCTACCTCCCATTTGAAGCACGCACTCCTTGTTCTTGTACAACCAGTAGAAGTCGAAGCCTTGCACCAGTTGATACGAGAATTCGGTGAAGCTCAAGCCCGTTTCCAGACGGTTCTTCACGGAGTCCTTGGCCAACATGTAGTTCACCGTGATGTGCTTGCCCACTTCACGGATGAAGCGGAGGAAACCCATGTCCTTGAACCAGTCGTAGTTGTTGACCAGCTCTGCGGCGTTGGTCGGGCTGTTGAAATCGAGGAAGCGTTCTAGCTGTGCTTTGATGCAACGTTCGTTGTGGCGCAGCGCCTCTTCATCGAGCAGGTTGCGCTCGGCACTCTTTCCGCTGGGATCACCCACCATACCGGTAGCTCCACCGACCAATGCCACGGGTTTGTGGCCGCAGCGCTGGAAGTGTACCAGGATCATGATCTGTACGAGGTTCCCAACGTGCAACGAATCGGCGGTCGGGTCGAAGCCGATGTATCCCCGCTGTGGCCCTTTCGCCAAATGCTCCTCTACGCCGGGCATGCTGTCATGCAACAATCCTCGCCAGCGCAGTTCCTCGATGAATCCGTTCGCCATGTCCAATTGCCGGTGTTCGAACACCGACCTGCTTTGATCAGAAGGCGCCAAAGATAACCGGCCTGTCGGGTGCGGGTGGCTACCTTGGCCGCATGGATCTGGTCACTGGCGCCACGGGGATCGTGGGCTCACATGTGCTGCTGGAATGTGCACGGCTAGGACCGGTCCGGGCCATCCATCGCGGCACGGCCGACCGAACGATCGTGGACCGCATCTTCCGGTTCTATCGCGACGATGCCGAGGAATTGTTGGCCAGGATCGAGTGGCACGAAGCAGGTCTGGAGGACACGGACGCTTTGCACGAAGCGATGGTCGGTGTCCGACATGTCTTCCACGCGGCAGCTGTGGTTTCTTTCGACCCGCAGGACGCGAAATCCATGGATCGCGTGAATGTGCAAGGCACAGCCAATGTGGTGAATGCAGCACTGGCGCACAACGTGGAACGTTTGTGCCATGTGAGTTCCACAGCGACGATCGGCTCCGCACCATCGGATGTCCTGCGCAACGAGGATCTTCCGTGGACCACTGATCGCCACACTTCAGGCTACGCATTGAGCAAATATGCAGCGGAGCTGGAGGTACACCGCGGCATCGCCGAAGGGTTGGATGCGGTGATGGTGAACCCTTGCGTGATCATCGGCCCTGGAGCAGCTGGTCGCAGTTCGATGACCTTAATGGAGCGCTTGCAGAAAGGAACTGGTTTCTATCCGCCGGGAACGAACGCGGTGGTGGATGCGCGCGATGTGGCGCGTTGCATGATGCAGTTGGTGGAGCAGGGAAAGACCGGACAGCGCTA
Organism: uncultured Bacteroidota bacterium; assembly: GCA_902826215.1. Classification (GTDB taxonomy): domain Bacteria; phylum Bacteroidota; class Bacteroidia; order Flavobacteriales_F; family PHOS-HE28; genus PHOS-HE28. The sequence goes on along the minus strand of CADEDY010000049.1, from coordinate 5,014 downwards.
CTTGCTTGTCGGGGAGAACCTCTCCTACCGGACGCTCTTCACGGAACTGGCTCACGCATTCGGTCGACCGGCACCCCATCGCGCCATTCGGCCATGGATGCTGGAATTGGGTTGGCGCATCGAACGCCTTCGTTCCTTGCTAACGGGATCAAAACCGTTCTTGACGGCGGCAACAGCGAACAGTGCGATCACGAAGCGTAGCTATGACGCGAGCAAGGTCCGGCAATTACTGGATCATGACTTCATTTCTGCGAAAGACGCGGTCGAGAACGTTGCACGCTTCCTACGTGGAGACCGCGCTTACTGAGGCAATTCGTCCTTCTTACGCACCAATTCGGTGATGATGGACTCATACATCCCTTTCATCACCTCGGGCTGTCCGGAGTAATAAGCGAACGACCGCTCGAACTCCTCCTTCGAAACGCCCTGCTCCTGGAACATCTGGGCGTAGTAATCGGTTCCGGGGATCACGTTCTGCCGTGTCACCACGAGTTCATGGTTCATACGGGCTTCGATCAGTTGGGCCTCGAGCAGGACCTTCTCGAACCGCTCCGGCTGCAACACACCTTCGGGGATCGTGGACTCCTTGGAAGAACACGCCAAGGATAGCACCAAAAGGAAAACAGCACTGGTCCTCATCGGTTGAACGCGAGTCGCTCTCCGCGCACGGTTCCGTTCACGCGCCCATCCACGTACACGGTGTTGCCATTCACCCACGTATGCACCACGCGCGAACCGAAACGCTGACCCTCGAAGGGCGACCAACCACACTTCGATAGCACGCTGCTTCGATCCACCGTCCACGGTGCCTTGCGGTCCACAAGGACGAGATCGGCGTGGTATCCTTCGCGCACATAGCCACGGCGATCCACCTGAAAGAGACGGGCCGGCGCATGACACAACTTCTCCACCACTTGCGCCAAGGTGAATACCCCTTGGTCCTCGAGTTCCAACATCGCCACGAGTGAATGCTGGATCAGCGGGCCACCGGATGGGCAACTCGCGTAGGGCTGCCCCTTCTCTTCCAATGTATGCGGTGCGTGATCGGTAGCCACTACATCGATACGCCCATCGATCACCGCTTGACGCACGGCCTCTCGATCCTCGGCGGACTTCACCGCTGGATTCCATTTGATGAAAGCCCCTTTCGTGGCGTAGTCCGCATCGGTGAACCAGAGATGATGGATGCACGCTTCGGCCGTGATCTGCTTGTTCTCCAATGGCCCTTTGTCGAAGAGTCCTACCTCACGTGCGGTACTGATGTGCAACACGTGCAATCGCGTTCCATACGTTCGTGCCAAGGCCACGGCATTACTGCTGCTGAGATAGCACGCTTCAGCACTCCGGATGATAGGATGTTGATCCAAGGGGATGTTGACCCCGTATCGGGCAACAGCCTTCTGCATGTTGCTCCGGATGGTCGCTTCATCCTCGGCATGCACAGCCAATAACATGTGCGCGTTGCGGAAGAGAGCTTCCAGTGTTTCGGGTTGATCCACGAGCATATTCCCCGTGCTGGAACCCAGAAAAGCCTTCAGGCCACACACCGTCGAAGGGTCCGTACGCAGCGCCTCATCGAGGTTATCGTTGCTCACACCCATGTAGAAGGAGTAGTTGACCAGCGATTGCGCAGCACCTCGGTCGAACTTGGCGGCTAGCAGGTCCTGCGTCAAGGTCTGTGGTTGCGTATTCGGCATCTCCATGAAACTGGTGACGCCACCCGCCGCTGCTGCTGCAGATGCATGCGCGATATCCTCTTTGTGCGTGAGGCCCGGTTCCCGGAAATGCACTTGATCATCGATCACACCAGGGACCAACAATTTCCCCTTGGCATCGATATCCTTTGCCGACCGAATACTACCGATCCCTTCTGCGGCAACTCGCTCAATGATACCCTTGCGAACACTGATGTCCGCCTCGAAGGAGGAACCATCGTTCACCACCAAAGCATCGCGGATAATGAAGTCGTTCATGGCCTTGCTATGCTGACGCGCATTTTGAGGACCCCGATGATCGCTTCTTGGAAGATACCGGAGCTCATCTTGCTCTTGCCTTTGACCCGGTCCACGAAGGTGATCGGCACCTCAGCTATCCTGAAACCAGCCAAACGGACCCGGTACTTCATCTCGATCTGGAAGGCATAACCCACGAAACGGATCTCGTCCAGCGGGAGTGATTCCAGAACCTGCCGGCGATAGCAGACGAAACCTGCCGTGGTATCACGCACACCGAGCCACAGGATCATACGCACGTACAGAGAAGCCGTAAAACTCAAGAATATCCGGTGCCACGCCCAATCCTTCACTTGACCGCCGCGCACGTACCGGGATCCTACGCTCATATCAGCGCCTCCATTCGCGCACGCTTCAAACAATCGAATGAGATCATTCGGATCGTGCGAGAAGTCCGCGTCCATTTCGAAGATGAAGTCGTAGCCAGCCGCGATGGCCCATTTGAAACCGGCGATATAGGCGGTGCCCAGACCCAACTTTCCGGAGCGTTCGATCAGATGGACCCGACCTGGATGTTCACCACGCACACTCTTGACCAATGCCGCCGTACCATCGGGCGATCCATCATCGACCACCAGAATGTCGAACATCGGTTGCAACCGAAGGACATGCGAGAGGATATCACGGATGTTCTCCTTCTCGTTGTACGTCGGTATGATGACCAGTCGCTCGCTCACGGGCATGTTCTGAGGAGGCCAAAGATAGCCGCGTGGCCTGTGCGGATCAGCGCACCAAGGTGACGTGCCCGATACGTTCAATACGGGCGCCGGAGTACGTATCCTTCGCGATCAACTTCCATACATACACGCCGATGGGAACCTCCGTACCATCAGCGAAGAGTCCGTTCCATGCGGCGTTGGGATCTTCGGTACTGAAGAGCGGCTGACCCCACCGATCGAAGATATCGAAGCGATAGAAGCGCTTGTCCACGCCGGAGACGATCGGTTTGAACGTATCGTTGATGCCACTGCCATCGGGGGTGAACGCATTGGGCACGAGCACAACAAGACCGTCTTCCACCTCAACGACCTTGCAAATACTATCGGCGCAGTTCGAAGAAGCCGAGGCAACCAAGCATACGACGTAGTCCGCGCTCAGTTCCGCTGGGAAAGTGTAGCTCGGATTCAGCGTGGACGTAGTGGCGAGATCAGCGAAGCTCCAGAGATATTCATCTGCACCGGTGGATGCATTGTTGAACTGGACCAGCGGATCCAGAGTGTTCACGTTCTCGGGCAGGTGGTAGAAATCAGCGACCGGTTGCTGGTAAACGGTGATCAGGCCATCAGCATCCAAGGTATCTGCTCCACAGCCCACGCCTGCGTCGATCACCAGAAGAACGTCGTACACACCGGCCTGCTCGAAGACGCGTTGGACCGGCGCACAATCCTCCACCACCTCACCATTCCAGAGTATCCACGTACAGGAGCCGCTTCCTGCATAGGAACTGGTGAGTGTAACAGTCGCAGGTGTGCATCCATCATTTCCATCCACGGCAATATCAGCAACCGGTCGTGGTACGACATCCACTTGAACACTAGCAGACACTGCCAAGCACGGTGCGTTCGGAACTACCGTGTAGGTGTATGCGCCGGGTGTATTGATGGCCGTTGTGAACGCTCCATCGCTCGACGACCCATCAGGAGCTGTCCATTGACCAGTGACATCCGGAGTACCATTCAGAACTTGGGTCAGCACCAAGGTCGTATCACTGTTCTCGCACAACGTTATCTGCGCATCCGTTCCAGCATTCGCTGCTTGGCTGATCGCGATGATGAGTTGGGCCTGATCATTGCCACAAGGTGCTGTGCCCGTGACGGTATACACATACGTGCCAGGGTCGCCTGTCGATGGGGCGAAGATGTTGGGAACACTTTCTCCGGCCGGACCCGCCCAAAGACCGTTGGGCTGAGGCGTGCCACCAAGTGCGGCGATCATACCGAAAGGATCATTGCTGGAGCATAGCGTCACCACAGCATCCTCACCAGCATTTGGCACTTGAGCGATCAACACAGCGACGGAAGCAGATGCGTTCGCACATGGAGCGGATCCCAGAACGGTATAGGTATATGTTCCCGATGGGTCGATCGCAGGATCAACGACCGTGGCATGTGCCGATCCGTCCGGTGCCGTCCAAGCTCCACCTGCATCAAGCGTTCCACCCAATCCTTCGAACAACGATATCGGCGCCGACGAGGCACACAGTGCGAGTGATCCATCAGTGCCGGCAAGGGGTGCTGTGTTCACCGCGATCACAAGCGTGGAGACATCATCAGGGCAGTCCGCACCACCATCCACCGTATAGAGGAAGGTACCGCCGATCGAACTCGAAGGGTCGAACGAAGAAGTTACCGCCGCTCCACTTGCATCTGTCCATGAACCACCAGCGTCGGGGGTACCGACAAGCTGTGTGATCAATTCGAACGGTGCATTGCTGGAACAGAAGGTGACCGCATTGTCCTGACCAGCATCTGGGCCATCGAGCACGGCGACCACAACTTGGGACGACACGACCGGACAAACCGATCCGGTCAAGCTGTAGATGTAGGTACCTGAAGGATCCGAGCCCGGGTCGAACATTCCATCGACAACAACGGCCGGCCCTTGCCATGTTCCACCGATTGAAGGATCCCCGCCAAGCGTCTCGAAAAGATCAACCGTCGCAGCACCTGCACAAACAGCAAGTGAAGCATCCGCACCGGGATCAAGCACCATTTCCTCTGCGACAGTAACGGTAGAACTTGCCCCAACACAAGGTGCCGTTGCAGCAAGGGTGTAGGTGTACACACCCGGGTTCATCGTCGCTGGATCATACGTGCTTCCGACGATCGCACTTGGGCCACTCCATGTTCCACCAGCATCCGGGCCGCCGGTCAACTGCGTCAAACGTCCCACCGTTACTCCGTTGCGGCACACTGTTACCGAGGCATCAACACCAGCATTCGGAGAACCCGTTTCGTTCACGGTGACTGTTGCACTGGCGTTCGCACAAGGAGCAACACCTG
>CADEDY010000048.1 GCA_902826215.1 uncultured Bacteroidota bacterium | reverse complement strand
CTGCAAGCCCCTATTATTGCGGTCCCGCTAGCGGATCTTGACCCTTTTTCCCGTGCCAACGCTCGCCATCACCGACCCGGAACGTCTCCGGAAACAGCTGCCCGCCGCCGCATGGCCCGTGGTAGTGAGCTGGCTGCGGAAGAATCCGATCCAAGTGCGGATATCCCGGCCTAGGCAGACCAAATTGGGCGATTATCGCAGCGCGACACGCACGCAGCCCCACCGCGTAAGCGTCAATGCCGACCTGAACAAGTACGCCTTCCTGGTGACCTTGGTGCACGAATTCGCACATTACAGCACTTTTATGCAAACGCGGCGTTGGACACAGCCGCATGGCACAGCTTGGAAGAACGAATATGCCAAGCTGATGCGTCCATTCCTGAGCCGTTCCGTGTTCCCTGCGGATGTATTGAACGCCTTGGAACATCACCTACAGGATGCCCCCGCCAGCAGCTGCACGGATCATGGCCTGATGCGCGTATTGATGAATTATGACCGCGAACCCCGGCAATTGCTGGAGGAATTGCCGGACCGTTCCGTATTCCGCTTCAACGAGCGCGTTTTCGTGAAGGGTCCGCAACTGCGCAAGCGGTTCAAATGCCAGTGCCTAAATGACCGGCGCAATTACATCATCGATCCGCTTGCTGAAGTGCATGTGCATGGTCCCATGGTGGTGCGGAAAGCTTCGTAGTGCGGCACTGACCGTAAAGTCATGACCAACAGACACACCTATTGCGTGATCATGGCCGGCGGCGTCGGAAGCCGATTCTGGCCCATGAGCCGCAGCGCCTACCCCAAGCAATTCCTCGATTTCCTCGGCCTGGGACGCACCTTGCTGCAACAGACCTACGATCGGTTCCTCCCCATTTGCCCCAAGGAGAACATCCTGGTGGTGACCAATGCGAACTACGCTGCATTGGTCAAGGAGCAATTACCCGACCTCGCTCCGGAGCAGATCCTCGCCGAACCTTCTCGTCGGAACACGGCTCCGTGCGTGGCCTACGCGAACCATGTGATCCAGCAGCGCGACCCCGAGGCGTTGATCATCGTTGCACCGAGCGACCATTTGGTGATGAAGGAAGACGCCTTCCAAGAGACCATCGGCCTTGCCTTGCATCAAGCGGCTACGACCGATTCATTGGTCACGTTGGGGATCATGCCGAACCGACCGGACACGGGCTACGGCTACATCCAGTTCAGCAACGAAGGCAGCACGCACCATCCGCGTGTCAAGTCGGTGAAGGCGTTCACCGAAAAGCCGGATCACGATACAGCCGTGCGTTTCATCGAGAGCGGCGATTTCCTTTGGAACGCAGGTATCTTCATCTGGAGCTTGGCCAGCATCCGCAAATCCTTCAACGTGCATTTGCCTGAAATGGAAGCGCTCTTCGCAAGTGGAAAGAGTAAATTCGGCACACCCGATGAAGTCGGTTTCGTTGCTTCTGTGTACGATAGCTGCGAGAGCGTGAGCATCGACTATGGCATCATGGAAAAGGCCGACAACGTCTACACGGTGGTGAGTGAATTCGGCTGGAGCGACCTGGGTACGTGGGGTAGCCTGTACACCCATTTGCCCAAGGATGCCCATGAGAACGCGACCATCGGCAATGCCGTGAAATTGTACGATTGCGCGCGAAACGTGGTGCATGCGCACGACGACCGCTTGATGGTATTGCAGGGGCTGGAGGACTACATCGTGGTGAGCACCAAGGAAGCCCTGCTTGTAGTCCGGAAGCAGGATGAACAGCAGATCAAGCGTTTCGTGCTGGACCTGACGGCAGAGAGCGGGGACAGGTACGTGTAGGCTTGCTGAACCTCCTTTTCGGTATTCGACCAAGGTCTTGGAAGTTTTCCAGAGGCTGGCTATCTATGTACCGAACCAAACCCCAATTCCATGGACCAAACCACCGGACGCCCCAAGAACTGGCTTGTAGAGTCTATTCTAGTAACTCTGTTCTGCTGCCTTCCCTTGGGGATCGTAGGCATCATCAACGCGGCTAAAGTGAACGGCGCGTTCGATGCCGGAGATATGGCCGGTGCCGTGAAAGCCAGTGCCGATGCGAAGAAATGGACCAAGTTGGCCTTCATCATCGGCCTGGTTCTTAACGTGGTCGGTGGTATTGCGTACTTTTTCATGGTGAAGAAAGCCATGGAAGCCGGAATGGACCTTCAGAACATGGAAGGCTACTGATGAAACGTTGGGGCTGGTGGCTGGCCGGTATCGGTGCGCTGCTATCCCTCGGACACTTGTTCATGAATGACCCCGAAAAGGGCGGCTTCCTGAGCTGCCCTTTTCGGCTTCTTACCGGACTGCTCTGCCCGGGTTGCGGGTCTCAGCGTGCTGTGCATGATCTGCTGCATCTGCGCATCGGCGAAGCATTCGCGCACAACGGATTGCTCGTCGTGGCGGTTCCGTTGCTTGCATTACAATGGGGCTATTCAAGGCTCAACAAGGTTGATAAACCCCTGAGCGCTAGGAACTGGGTGGTATGGTCATGGGCAGTAACGGTGGTCGGCTGGGGCATCTTCAGGAACCTGCCTTAGAGCCTTGTTCACGGGCATTGAGCCCTTCTGCTCCTAACTTGCGCCCTGAAGAAGGCCCATTGGGGCTCGCACCTCGTGGCCGCATTCGAACTCATCACCACGCCAAAAGCGCTAGCAGCGCTTGTGGAAAAGCTCGCTAACGAGCCGTGCATCGCCTTGGATACCGAGGCGAGCAGCTTTCACCGCTACAAGGAGAGTGTGTGCCTGATCCAGATCAGCACCAGGGACCTCACCTTCTTGATCGACCCGCTCGCCGTTCCCGAACTGGGCCCGCTCGGCACCTTGCTGGCCAAGCCCGGCATGGAGGTGGTGATCCATGACGCGGATTACGACCTGCGCATACTTGCCAAGCACCATGGCATCCGGGTGGAGAATGTCTTCGATACCCTCGTCGCTGCCGAATTGCTGAATGAACCGGAGATCGGTCTGGCTGCGCTGTTGGGCAAGTACCAAGGGATCGCGGTCGACAAGAAATTCCAGAAAGCGGATTGGAGCAAACGGCCTCTGCCGCAACCGATGCTCGACTACGCGGCCGGTGATACGTCTCACCTGATCGCCTTGCGTGACATTCTGAAGGAGAAGCTGATCGCCAAAGGGCGTTGGTCCTGGGCCGAAGAAGAATTCGAATTGCTCACGGATGCACCGTTCAACATTGCCCCGAACGAAGAGCCGCTCTTCTTGCGGATAAAGGGCGCGAAGATGTTGAAGCCACCTCAGCTGGCCATTCTGCGTGAAGTCCATGCCTGGAGGGAATCCGTCGCGGAGCGGCAAGACCGTGCGTCGTTCATGATCCTGGGCAACGATGTGTTGCTTTCACTGGCTACCGATCCGCCAGCCTCGATCGCGGACATTGCCAGTCGTCGTGGCGTGAACGAACGCATGCTGGAGAAACATGGACCGCGCATACTTGCGGCCGTGAAGAATGGGCAATCGCTGCCCAAGGAGCAATGGCCTCGCTTGGAACGTCCCAAACGCTGGGACCGCGACAACGACTACGAGGACCGTTTGAAACGGTTGAAGATCGTGCGTGACGGGTTGATGCAACAATTCGAGCTGCGACCCGGTATCGTTGCCGCGAACCAGATGCTTTCGGAGATCGCTCGCACATTGCCCGGTGATCTCGAAGCCTTGGCCGCGTTGCCAGGCATCCGCAAATACCAAGTGGAGCATTTCGGTAGCGCCTTGTTGAAGGTGATCTGAAGAAAGGCACCTGGGTCCGGGTGACTTTTCTCACACTATCACATAGTCATATAGCTATACATTTGCAGCACTCAACGGGAACGCATGTCCATTGTCACGCTCGACGAACGTTTAGGTATGGAGAAGCTGGTTCGAGCCAGCGAACTCTTGAAGGTTGCGGCACATCCACAACGGCTCGCGATCCTTGACCTACTTGGTGGAGCGCGGCGCATGTGCGTGAACGACCTGGTCGAAGCGTTGGGTATCGAGCAGGCCATCCTGAGCCAGCACTTGACCTTGATGCGGGACAGGGGACTGTTGGGTGTGGAACGCGAAGGCAAATACAGCTACTACTTCTTGGAGCAACCCGGTTTCCTGAAGATCATCAAGGATCTGGAGAACTGCTGCAAAGACCTATGAACATGGAGATCCTTGGATACATCGGAGCAATACTCATGGGCTTGTCGCTTGGTCTCATCGGCGGCGGAGGGTCCATCCTCACGGTGCCGATACTGGTCTACCTCTTCAGCGTGGATGCCGTGCTGGCCACTGCGTACTCCTTGTTCATCGTTGGACTCACCAGTGCAGTGGGGTCCGTCAGTCACATGCGATTGGGCAACATCCACTATCGCACGGCCGTGGTCTTCGGCATCCCCAGCATCATTGCCGTTTACCTCACCCGGGCATTCCTCGTACCCGCCTTGCCCGATCCACTGTTCAGCATCGGGAGCACGGAAGTGAGCAAATCGTTAGGGATCCTCATTTTCTTCGCCCTGCTCATGGTGGCAGCCGCATACAGCATGATCCGCAAGCCGAAGGCGCAAGTGACCGCCCAACCTACGGAGCCCGTCAAATTCAATTATCTGCTCATCCTTGTGGAAGGCATCGTGGTCGGAACGATCACCGGATTGGTTGGAGCAGGAGGTGGTTTCTTGATCATACCAGCACTCGTCCTGCTCGCTAAACTCCCTATGAAGCAAGCGGTCGGCACCTCCTTGATCATCATCGCAGCAAAGTCGCTCATCGGTTTTACCGGCGACCTTTCCGGCAGCGAGGTCATCGACTGGAATTTCCTCCTGCTGTTCTCGGCGATCGCCATCGTCGGCATCATCGCCGGCAGCTTGCTGAGCAAACGCATTCCCAACGAAAAACTGAAACCCGCCTTCGGCTGGTTCGTGCTGGTGATGGGAATGTACATCATCACGAAAGAACTCTCCAACCTCAACTAGGAAGGGTGCGATACCCACCCACAACAACCCAGAACCCATGAAGATCGAGCAGATATACACCGGCTGTTTGGCACAGGGTGCCTACTACATCGAAAGCGAAGGCGAGGTCGCTATCGTAGACCCATTGCGCGAATCACAACCCTACATCGACCGTGCTGAGCAGAACGGTGCGAAGATCAAGTACGTGCTGGAGACGCACTTCCATGCCGATTTCGTGAGCGGCCATGTGGACCTCGCGGAACGTACCGGAGCCACCATCGTCTATGGCCCGAACGCGAAGACCGATTTCCCTGCGCACATCGCTGTGGACGGCGAGGTATTGAAGCTCGGCAAGGTGACCATCAAGGTGTTGCACACGCCGGGTCACACCATGGAAAGCACCACCTACTTATTGTCGGACGAACACGGGAAGCCGTATTGCATCTTCAGCGGTGATACCCTCTTCATCGGCGATGTGGGTCGACCTGATCTCGCGCAGAAGATGGGAACGATCACTCAAGAAGACCTCGCCGGTTACCTCTATGATTCGTTGCACAACAAGATCATGACCTTGCCCGATGAGGTGATCGTGTACCCCGCACACGGTGCCGGAAGTGCGTGCGGTAAGAACATGAGCAAAGAGACCTTCGACACGCTGGGCCACCAGAAGGAGGTCAACTATGCACTGAAGGCACAGACCAAGGAGCAGTTCATCAAAGAGGTGACGGACGGCTTGCTTCCCCCACCTGCGTACTTCCCACAGAACGTGGCGATGAACAAGGGGAAGATCGCCAGTTTGGATGCGGTGAAGAAGCAAGGAATGCGGGCGTTGACACCAGCACAATTCGAACTGGTCGCTGAGACCGAAGGAGCGCTGGTCCTTGATACGCGCGGAGCACAGACCTACAAGGATGGCGCCGTTCCACGGAGCATCAATATCGGGATCAAGGGTGATTTCGCACCTTGGGTCGGAGCCATGATCCCCGACGTGAAGCAACCCTTGCTGCTCGTGACCGATGACGGCATGGAGGATGAAGTGGTGACCCGATTGGCACGTGTGGGTTACGACAATGTGTTTGGCTACCTGCAGGGTGGGATCGCGGCCTGGAAGAGCGCTGGCATGGAGGTGGACACCATCGAGAGCATATCCGCCGAAGAATTCGCGAAGCGTTATGCAGCCAGCAAATTGCGTGTGGTGGACGTGCGAAAGGACGGCGAGTACGCTGCGGAACATGTGGATGGTGCTTGGCACGCTTCGTTGCAATTCATCAACCAGAATCTCGCAGCCTTCTCGAAGGACGAGCCGAACTACATCCATTGTGCCGGCGGTTATCGCAGCATGGTCGCGGCCAGCTTGTTGAAAGCGCGCGGCTACCACAATGTGATAGACGTGGCCGGTGGATTCAACGCCATCAAGAACACGAGCATATCGGTCACCGACTACGTCTGCCCAAGCACCTTGAAGAAGTGAGGATCCGGTTGGATCGAATGCTCCTCCCCCCATGCTAGAAACACTCAAACAACCGTGGCCTTGGTATGTTGCCGGGGCGCTCATCGGCCTCACCGTGCCTTACTTACTATTGGTCGGGAACAAGACTTTCGGGATCAGTAGTTCCTTACGGCATCTGTGCGCGGCTTGTTTTCCGGGCGACATCAAGTTCTTCCAGTACGATTGGAAGAAGGAAGCGTGGAACTTGTTCTTCGTCGCGGGGATCGCTCTCGGGGCCTTCATCGGCGCACAATACCTGAGCGACCCTGAACCGATCGTACTGGCTGCCTCCACACAAGAGTACCTCGCTACAAAAGGCATCACGGACACCACGCAATTGCTGCCGTCCGAGATCTTCAGCTGGGATCAACTCTTCACGGTACGAGGCTTCATCTTCTTCGTTGTCGGTGGATTCATGGTCGGTTTCGGCACGCGCTACGCCGGTGGCTGCACGAGTGGACACGCGATCATGGGCCTGAGCAGTTTGCAGTGGCCAAGTCTTGTGGCTACCATGATGTTCATGGTCGGAGGGATCATCATGACCTGGTTCATCCTCCCCTACCTTCTTACGCTATGACCAGTATGGACCACACCTTTCAACCCTCACCAGCATCACAGGAAGGGGACCTGAACGTGCGCGAACTCGACGCTATGTGCGTGAACGAGAGCGAGCTGCAACATCCTTGGTGGCACAACCTGAAGTACAGTGCTTGGGGCCTGCTTTTCGGGATCGTCTTCGTGAAAGCGGAGATCATCAGTTGGTTCCGCATCCAAGAGATGTTCCGGTTCGAGAGCTTCCACATGTATGGCGTGATCGGCACCGCGGTGGTCGTCGGCATGATCAGCATCGCATTGATCAAACGGACCGGCCTGAAGACCGTCCATGGCGAGTCGATCCACATCCCGGATAAGACCTTCAACAAAGGCCAGATCTACGGTGGACTTCTTTTCGGCCTGGGTTGGGCCATCACCGGAGCCTGCCCGGGACCGCTCTTCGCACAGATGGGTGCTGGCTTCAGTGTGATCATCGTCACCTTCCTCAGTGCTTGGTTCGGCACCTATGCATACGGCTTGTTGCGGGACAAGCTCCCCCATTGATCGGCAGCACGTCAAGGATAGATCATGATCGTTCACTGGCTCATCCTTTTTGCCACTGTCTTGATCCTTGTGGTGTTGTATGTGATGGACGATGCCTTGCGTGCGTTGAGCGACCGAGCAGATGGAGAAAGCGCTCTCGGACCGCTACGATCCTCGAAACGGATCGCATGGGCCACGCTCGTTCTTGTGGCCGTTCTGTTCGTCGTACCGAAGGAATTGTTCGAGCCTGCTCCGCCGCAAATGGCCACGTACGATGCGGCCGGAAATTGGTCCGGAGCGGACACGACCCGCATCGAATTCCTCGATCGGGAACAACGTGAGCTCGTGCTGTACGGGCGGGAATTGATACGCAACACGGCCTACTACCTCGGCCCGAATGGAACCGTTTCCCAGCAGACGAATGGCATGAATTGCCAGAACTGTCACTTGGACGCCGGAACGAAGCCCTGGGGCAACAATTACGGTGCGGTATGGAGCACCTATCCGAAGTTGCGCTCACGCACCGGCCGTGTGGAATCGGTTGCGAAACGCGTGAACGATTGCTTCGAGCGCAGCCTGAACGGCACGGCCTTGGACACCACCGGCCATGAAATGTTAGCGATCAAAGCCTACATGGAATGGCTCGGCACCGGCATCGAAACGAAGACCAAGCCGCAGGGTAGCGGTATCGTCGATCTCGCGTACTTGGACCGACCGGCCGACCCCGAGCATGGTGCAGCCATCTTCACCGCCAAATGCGTAAGCTGCCATCAGGACGATGGACAAGGCGTGAAGGCACTGGCTGGATCAACCTATCAATACCCACCGCTCTGGGGCGATCACAGCTACAACATCGGTGCAGGCCTGTATCGCTTGAGCCGTTTCGCTGGATACGTGAAGAACAACATGCCGCAAGGTGCCACTTGGGAGAATCCACAACTGACCGACGAGGAAGCCTGGGATGTGGCGGCCTACGTGAATTCGCAGCAACGTCCGGACCGTGACCTCACGGGAGATTGGCCCAAGCTCGCGAGCAAGCCGACCGACCATCCGTTCGGGCCATACGCCGACGCATTCACCGAAGCCCAGCATAAATACGGACCTTACCGCCCGATCGAAGAAGCGAAGACATCGGCCGAATAGAATTCCCATGAGCGAGATCATCCACCCGAACGGCTGCACATGTGGTGCGCATGACGAACCAACGAATGGAGTTTCACGCCGACAAATGCTACGCTCCATGGGAGTACTGGGGGCAGGTCTAGCAATGGGGCCTTCCATTGCTATGGGTGCAATGGGCGATCGCCGGGACGAATTGGTCAGGAGCAGAACGTTGTCGAGCGGCAAGGCGAGCAAGTTCACCATCCTGCACACGAGTGACATCCACTCACAACTGCACACGCACGACGAGTTCTTCCTGGAGAACGGCAAACCGGTGTACAAGAAGCGCGGTGGCTATGGCGTGCTGAAGACGATGATCGATACGCTTCGTGCAGAAGATCCGGAGAACACCATCGTGATCGATGGTGGCGATTGTTTCCAAGGTGGTGGTGTGGCGGCCATGAGCGAAGGACGTGCGATCGTGCCGTTGATGGATCGCGTGGGTTACGACCTGGTGCTCCCTGGCAATTGGGAAGTGGTGTATGGCAAGGAAATGATGCTGAAGGACCTTGGTGCGTACAAAGCGGACAAGGTCTGTGCGAACATGTTCCATGCGGCTTATCCCGAGGGATCGAATGCGACTCCTGATGTGAACGCCAACATGAAGGGTGAACTCATCTTTCCGCCCTACTGGACCAAGCGTGTGGCCGGTGTCAAGATCGGCTTCATCGGCTACAACGATCCGCTCACGCCGAAACG
>CADEDY010000047.1 GCA_902826215.1 uncultured Bacteroidota bacterium | reverse complement strand
CTTCACGCAGTTCCTTGTGAAGGATGGATTGAGCGAGGATATGGTCCGTACGATATACACCGATCGGAGCGGTACCGTCTGGTTCGGGTTCAACGGCAACCGGGCCAGCGGCTTGACCATGTACAAGGAAGGCGCCTTCACCACCTATTCCACTGCGGATGGCCTGTGTGACCCGAGCATCCACGCCTTGCTCCAGGACGCCACCGGGAAGTTGTGGATCGGGAGCGGTAGAGGCGGCCTCTGCGTCTTCGATGGAACCACGTTCACCGAGGTCCAGATGGCCGATGGCGTTCCATTCGGTCATGTGCAATTCATCGTGGAGGACCGCGAAGGGGCCATCTGGATCGGTGGTGGTGCGGGATTGTGGAGGATCGTCAATGGATCGGTCGAGGGCATGATCCTGGTGGAATGAGCGATCGAGGCCAACTAGCTGGATGCGCTCGGCAGCGACGTCCTGCACAGGGCAGCCTACACATACAGTTGCAGCCTAGCGACGATGCTCGTGGTGTTCAAGGAACTTGATAGGTCATTCAATTTGAACATAAGGCATCGAAGGATCCCGAGGGGATCAACGGCTGTTATTCAATGATCAGGTGGATGGCCTCTTCTCCCTTCCTCCATCGCACTTTGCACAGATAAAGCCCTGACGTAGCGTCGTCCAGGTCCACAGCGTGCACGGTGCTCCACGCCGGTATCCGTTCTTGCCGCACCAGCTTGCCCGACAGGTCACGCACCTCAAGCACCCCGGCTGAGGGTTGGGCCGCATAGCTCAATGTGAACCTGCCGTTACTGGGGTTCGGGTATGCATTTATCGCGATCGGTGGCCCTCGTTCAGGGAGGCCCACATTGACGCCAAGACTGTCACAGATGCTTCCATCCACTGGCCCCAGGTGGTAGTTGGGGTGGTTGGGCAAGGAGTTAGCGAAGTAAGATGGCAACTCCAACTGGTGTTGTACCAGGTTGC
Source organism: uncultured Bacteroidota bacterium (assembly GCA_902826215.1). Classification (GTDB taxonomy): domain Bacteria; phylum Bacteroidota; class Bacteroidia; order Flavobacteriales_F; family PHOS-HE28; genus PHOS-HE28. The sequence goes on along the minus strand of CADEDY010000047.1, from coordinate 10,722 downwards.
AACCCAGGCCGGGTACATCGGGGTTGTTGATCACATGAAGGTGCTTCGTGCTGTTAGCTGTGGAGATGTAGATCTTGCCATCGGGTGCGAGTTGAGCTAGGTCGAAGAGCGTGGCAAAGGGCGGAAAAGGCGAGTAGAATGTGTCCCACTCGGCGATGTGGACCATGGAGCCAGCGATGTCCGTAGCCGTTGTGTTGAATTGGTAGGCATCAATGTCTGAAGAGATGTATAGCAATTGTCCGTTCGGGGAGAAGGCGACGCCTCCACCGCGTTCACCATCGGAGATGGGAACATGAACATGGTTCGAGAGCAGGCCCGAGCATCGATCGACGTCGAAGATGTCCAGGTCCGTTTCGCTCCAGTAGTACGCGAACTTCGACCCATCCGGCGAGAAGCAGACCTGCCCGGCATCCAAGACACGCACGACACCGATCACTTGGGACATCGGAGTACTCACACCTTGCGGGGTGACCAGAAAACGGTGGAACAACGCGCTGTTCGCTTGGTGGCAGAAGACCCACCAATCGCGGCCATTGGCGTGCCTTACGGCTGTGATCTTGCCCACCGTGAGCGTGTCCTCTAGAATGACTTGGTTCTTCAGTACAACGCCTCCAAGGCCGCCATCGAGCGTCATCTCTATCTCCGTCAAGTAGAGACGATGTGCCGTCGCAGTAGGAAGGTCGTCCACCGTGCTATGGAACAAGTAGTAGTTGTTCGGATGGTCAGGCTTGGGAAGGATGAGTGCGCCTTGGGCAATATGCAGACCGTTGGGATACTGAGCGGCGTATGGTCCTGGGTTGATGCCGGCACCGTTGAGCATCGTATCGCCAGCTGCATTTGCGATGTATGCGCCGTTTGTGCTGAACAGGAGGTTGCCGATCGAGTCAGTGATGGTCGCGCAGGTGCGGCTGAAATCGATATCACGGTTGATGTAACTGACGACGAGTTCGCCGGTGAAGAAGTTCAGATCCGTACCGCCGAAGGGCTGAGGATTCTCGCCTTCCACGCCCCCCATCCAGAGGTTGTTCAAGCCTTGGCCGGGGAGAAGTACGCTGCTTGCACAGCTCCCGAACAGTAACGCCGCACGAGCGGTGAGGAAGAAGTTCGTGCTACGTTGCATGTTCGGGTGGTTCAGTGCACAACGAGGAGCTTGCCTTTGTCGAAGGTAGCGCCGTTCTGAAACACGGTGAAGTGGTAGGCGCCAGGATCGAGGGGGGGCGCTGCCGAGTGGAAGCGGACCTTCAGCTGAGCGAATTGCGATGCGGAGAGGCCCACTGGTTCGGTGAACCGTTGTTGGAACGCAGGGCGGATGTCGATGGCAGAGAGGGACATGCTTAGAAGACAGGGCTCGCGGGGATGGCTGCCATCCACCAGAACTCCAGACCTTCGCCCACACCCACCGCCCTCATGCACTCACCCTCCCTGCGTTCCGGACTCTTCCTGCTCATCGGCCTGGCCAGCAGCGCCAGCGCCCAAACCTTCCAGCAGCGCGCGCAGGCCGTGCTGGATTCCGTTTACCGCACTGACACCACCATGGTCGGGCTCATGCTGCACGTGGAAGCGCCGGACCGCGGCATCTCCTGGAGCGGCGCCAGCGGCCGATCCGCGAAAGGGGGAGAAGTCCTGCATCCGGAAGCACCCGTCCTCATCGCCAGCAACATCAAGACCTACGTCTCCGCCACCATCCTGCGCTTGGTGGAAGATGGGAAACTGACCATCGACCAGCCGGTGTGGCCGCTGCTCACCGGACCCACGCGCGCCCTCTTCGTCAGCGATGGCTACGACCTGCAGGCCATCACCCTCACGCACCTGCTCACCCATACCAGCGGCGTGGACAGCTACAACCTCTACGGCTTCATGGACAGCGTCATCGCCAACCCGCAACACCGCTGGACACGCGATGAGCAGCTCACGCGCACCGTAGTGCTGGGCCACAAGCTGGCCGAGCCCGGCGCGCATTACGCGTATGCCGATGCGAACTACCTGCTCCTCACCGAGGTCATCGAAGGCCTCACCGGCATGCCCTTCACCCAGGCCATGCGCCAGCTGCTGCGCTACGAGCAGATGGGCTACACCCACACCTGGATGCCCACCTTGGAACCCATGCCCACCGGCACCCTGCCGCTGGTACACCAATACTGGGATGAACGCCACACGGACAGCCACACCATCGACATTTCCATGGACCTGTACGGCGGCGGCGGCATCGCCTGCACCACGGCCGACCTCGCGCGCTTCAACCAGCACCTCTTCACCGGCAAGGTGGTGCATGACCCCGCCGTTCTCGCCTCCATCCATACCACGGTGGTCACGCGGGACAGCGTGCAAAGCGGCTACCAGCTGGGCATTACCCCGCAACGGATCCGGAACAGACCGGCCTTCGGGCATGGCGGCTTCTGGGGTACCGAGGTGCTCTACTTCCCGGATCTCAACGCCACCGTCAGCATCGCGGTGCTGGAGCGCGGCCACCGCGCCCTACGGCATAGCGTGATGGAGCGGATCGTGGCGTTGATGGAGCAGTGAGGTGGTTGTGGTTTCCCTGCCTTAGCGAAGGTTTGGGCGTGCCGGCTCGAAGACTCGCCGTCGGGCTTTCCCCTCCAAGTCCTCGGCTGGTCCCGGCCACTACGCCGGGAACCAGCCTCCGGGCTTTCCGGTCCAATCCCTCACGCGGAATGCGGGGCTGACCGGTCACACTGTTTGTCAGCAACCAACCGAATAATTGTCAGTTGAACCAGGATAGCACTAACCGACTGATCCAATCCACTCCGAGCGCGAGGAAGTGCAGACCGAAAAGGAGCAAAACCTTCGCCAGCCATTCTTTCCAGTTCGCACGGCGATACTCTCTTGACTTTGGATCTTGTACCACATAATTGAACAACTGTATCGCTTGTGCGAGAACTGCTGAGTAGAAGAGCTTCCCCACAATGGTCATGGCCATGATTTTCACGTACCATTCTGAATGTAGCGCCCCTATCCGGAAGAACAGCAGCGGGAGGCTTAGAACTGAGATTACGGCAAACACGTTGCTCCATGTTTGCCGGAAAGTCTGGTCGCGTGCGTGCCGTTCTTGGTCCGTCTCGTATACGTGTGTAAGGTTGATATTCACCAACTTGGAACAATCAACGACCAGCAGGTTGCCTGGGATGGTCTTTGGAGTTATTTTCTCGTTGCCCTGTGCATCGACATCCTTCGCGTAGCGCTGGGCATCCTTAAGAACCACCTTGCTTAACTCTCTACAGTCGTTCGGGTCCAATTCGTAGTCGACCAAAGTGCCGCTGTAGAGCTTTGTGGAACCCGCTGCTTCTATGAGAACGTCTGCCTTGACGAAGAGAAATTTGTTGTTCTCGTTGAAGTGGGGCTGGTATTTCTTGAACCGGCGATGTATGCCGGTGAAGAGATAGAACCATTGATTCTTGAAGCGGAAAATCTTGAACTTCGTGTCAATTCCAGTCCATCGGACCACCTGCCCGGAAAGTAGACCGATAAGGAAAGACTGCACATAGAGCAATGCGAGGAATGGCAGAATCTCATTGCGCAAGTGGTCGTCCATGGAAAAGCCTGCCGCATCCCTGAGTCGAGTTGTGGAGTCGGACAAGTCCTTGTAGGTGTCGAACACCTTGCCCAAGTCAATGTCACCAAAAAGACCGTCATAGACCAGGAAGGTGAGGGTCGCATTAATGAGACCCGGCACTAGTGCATAAGCCACGGTCTTCAGCAGCGGGTCGTTGTACCCGAACTGCTTGGAGAATTCGCCGAAGAAGTAAAGTCGTCGGATTATGAGTCCCGGGAAGATGAAGACCGTGAAGAGCAAGAGGAAGCCCCAAGTGATCTCCATGCGGAAAATGGCTAGCTCAGATTCACCACCACAGGGCCGGAGATGCCTTCCTGCTCGTGCTTCTCCATTTCCCTCTTAACGCGCTTCATCAGTTTGTCGTCATTCAGCACCTGCTTGCCTCGGGCAGTGACCAACTGGTTCCGGTCGTTCCGGAAGAACTCCCAGATAGCAATGATCGCCAACAGCACAAGAAGCGCCGCTCCGATTGCCTTCCAAGTGTTCTTATCCATGCTCATGTCTTGCTTCAATGTCCTTCCTCCTTCGACAACAATCGTTCCGGTGGCGGCGGAACGGATTTGTTTCCGGTTCAAAGTTAGTACAGTATGATGCGCCGGGCCTTAACCCGGTAAACGGGATTAGTAAACGTGCCATTGTGCGTTGAGCCGCAGGGCTTTGAAGGTCCAATATCCATTCGTTCTATATGGCGACCAACTCAGCCAGCTTGGCCGCGACGTCTGCCATCGGATTTTCTGCAGTGCTCAGGCCGCTTCGCGAGCCGAGTAGGGGGCTGACTTCGCGGAGAGCTTCGTAGGTTGTCTCGTGCACGACGGGAACGAGCAGGTCACGCGCTAGGAGTGCCGATAGCTCCTTGTCGGCGATGCCTTCTCCTCGGAGACGGCGAAGTAGCGCAGGGGTCACGAGCACGATTCCGACTCGCGACTTCGCCAGTCCCTTGTCGATTTCGCGGAGCAACGGCGTGCCAAGGGCGACGTCCTTCTCGCTGAACCAGACCGAGACACCGCGCGACTCGAGCAGGTCATGCAACTCCTTTGCTGTCCCCTGTCGGTCGTCCCACGCGTGGCAGAGAAAGACATCCCGAAGGTCAGGCAAAGGCGCACGTTTTTCGACACTGTCGCGGACCGGCGTAAGTGCTCTTACTTCTGCCGGTGAGTACACCAGAAACGAACTGGCTCGTGACCAACTCGGCCTTGAACTGCCACTGGAACCGCCGCCACTGCTCCTCGACGAGGTAAACGATAAGGATGAGGAAGGGTACGAGTACGACCCGTAGCTGCTATAGCCGCGATATCTGCCTCCACATGCTGGGCATGCCGCGGCTCCACTAGATGTGCGATGGCCATGTACTGGTGCTGTGCATCTCGCCATGTGGGTGTGTGTTTTGTGTTTGTGGTAATCCAAATGATGTGAGGGCCTCAAACTGAAGCATTCGCGCCTATGTCAAGACATCAGGTATTACGGTCACGAATACGCCCTGAATCCTGAGGTCAGCATGGACGATTATTGGTTTGTGCCTCGTATCGCTGGATTTGGGTCGAAGGAGGTAGTGATCACCCTGCCGCTCGAAGAACTTCACGGTGGCCTCATCGTCGATCAGTGCGACAACAATTTCTCCCTCACGTGCGGTCACTTCTTGCCGGATCAGCATGAGGTCGCCATCCTGGATCCCAGCTTCGTTCATGGAATTACCGTCGGCCCGAAGGAGGTAGTGCTTCCTCCCGGGTTTCGCGATCTGTGTTGAGATACGAATTACCCCTTCGTTCCTCTGCTCGGCGAGCGATGGGGCTCCTGCGGCGACGGAACCGATGAGAGGAACAGGAACTGTGGATTCACCAACCTCAGTATGATCGCCTAGAAGTGTGATCTGGGCGTTGTCGTATTTGATGAGGTCATGTCTGGCCAATTTGTGCACTATGAGCCATGCTGATCGCTTGGACTTGTAATCAAGAGCAACGCGGATCTCCTCCATGGAAGGAGCTTCACCGGTGAGTCGAATAGTCTTCTTGATGAAGGCTAAGGCCCTGAGGTCAGGCTGGGTCAACATAAGGACAAAGGTAGCAGCCGTTATCCACGGTCGTATACCAAAGTCGTGAACACTTTGTTAATATCTTAGCGTCGGTCACTGCTCGTTTAATAACGTATACTTGCTGCCTGAACGTCAAAACGAACGACAATGAAAAACAAGTATCATGTTACCCAACGCCCTGACGGTAAGTGGCAGGGCAAGCAGGAGGGCGCTGCCCGTGCGTCAGTCGTGGCAGATAAGAAGTCGGATGCTCAACAGTCCACCATTGATATCGCCAAGAACAAGGGCGACGCATCGGTGTACATCCATGATCGCGGCGGTAAGTTCCAAGAGGAACGCACTTACCCGCGCAGCCAGGATCCGCCTGAGTCGAAGGGTTGAGCAGGTCCGCAGTCTTGCAGGCAATCGCGCGAACGAGCGCAGCAGGCTAATAAATTGAACAGGGAGCCGGTGCAATCGGTGCACAACGTTATGGTTGGCATCGCGCTGAATGCATTCCGTTACATGTCGATGGGTTTACCAGCATGAACACACTAGCTAGTTTCAGGGCTCTGTTCTCAAATAGAGAGCAAGCGTTGCTCCTTTGGTTCTTGGCCTTTCTTGGGTTAATGTTGGCCAAGAGGGAAACTCGTCGTTCGCTAGTGGCCTTGGTCAAAGCAGCAGTGGCGCCAAGGCTTGCGCTGTACTTCGGGCTCTTCGCATTATGGGCCATTGGCTCTGTTGCCTTCCTATGGTCGATTGGGTTCTGGGACAATTCCTTTCTGAAGGACACGATTTTCTGGTATGTCGGTGTTGGGTTACCACTGTCCTACAGAGCGAGCAAGGTCAAGAGCCGGTCTTTCATGAAGCGTGAGTTGCTTGATGCGCTGAAGTTGACTGTGCTAGTGGAATACCTCATCAACCTCCACACCTTCAGTTTGCCTGTTGAGTTGGTTCTCTTGCCCTTCTTGCTGCTCCTGTTCGCTGTCCAGGCTTATTCAGAGCGAAAGGCTGAATATGCGGCCGTCCATAAGTTCATGACCAACGTGATCGCGGTTGTGGGGTTCGGTCTATTTGGATTTGTGCTGTTCAGGACGTTTCAGAGCTACCAACAAGTGTTCGTCCCTCGAAGTGCTCTTGAACTCGTGCTTCCTGTTCTGCTCTTGCTCCTATTCCTGCCGTTCAACTACTTCAGTGCGTTGTACATGGCTTACGAGACGCTCTTTATTCGTGTGCGCTTCCTATTCCACGACGAGCAACGGCGGAACGGTCTGAAGGAGCACATCCGAAGCGTTGCTGGCTTTGACATGGACAAGCTGACGGCCATCAGCACGAATCTGACTAAGGGCGACTGGCTTAGCGCTGTGGACGTTCGTATGTACGTACTGACGCTGCTGAAGACAGCGAGGTGAAGGCCTCGACAAAATCCCGCCAATTGGAAAGGGGACCGGTTCAGCCGGTGATGATGATCGCCATGAGCCAAGATGGCAGGTAGTTAAGTCTGGCAACATCCTTGACTGCGACCCAGAAACAACAATCGCATGGCACTTATTCCACCAGCATTTATGGATTGCGTTGTAGCAATCGGCGTGATGAACGACAAGAATGAGAAGGTCTGGGTCGGCACGGGCTTTCTATTTGGCAAGCATGTTTCCAGTATCCCTGAGGGCACAAAGCAGTACAAGGTCTACCTCGTGACGAACAAGCACGTTCTGAATGGACAGCGCACAATCCTTCTCCGTTTCAATCCACAGACCGGTCAAGCCGCTAAGGATTTTGTCGAAACGGTTGTTGACATCAATGGCGCACCCACTTGGACGGGCCACCCAAATGATCAGGCCGACGTAGCAGTGCTGGGGGTGAACCCTGATGTGTTGCATCAGGAGGGTATGAAGTTCGCCTTCTTCCAATCCGATGAAGCGATTCTACAGCGTGCCGACATGAATACTCGTGAGGTTACTGAGGGCGATTCCGTATTCGTTCTTGGTTTTCCGATGGGCTTGATGGCGGTGGATCACCAGTACGTAATTCTCAGGAGTGGAGCGCTTGCTCGGGTACGCGATTTCCTCGATAGTCGAAGCGATGAGTACATCATTGATGTGCAGGTCTTCCCGGGCAATAGCGGCGGACCTGTAATCCTGAAACCTGAATTGGCGAGCATTGAAGGCACGAAGAACCAAATGTCGGCAGGGCTTATTGGATTGGTGAAATCCTACATCCCCTACAGGGATGTTGCTGTAAGTCAACAGACCGGTCGCCCGCGGGTCATATTCGAAGAGAACTCTGGCCTATCTGTCGTAGAGCCGGTTGATCACATCATCGAGGCTATTCAAGCTGATGAGTTGCGCAAACTGCCAGTTGTTCCTACAATGGAACCTGAATAGGGCGTTGTTTAAGTCGTTGGGTCGAGTATCGCGTGACGGATTGCAGCGGAAAGCCCGCAAGCCCTGTAATCAGGGCGCGGACTTGCAGCGAAAAGCCGGACCCGGCTGCTCCCGAGCGTAGCCCTGCGGAGCGAAGGGATGAGCCGGGGCACGCCCTAAAGACCTACATCGAAGTCCCCCACGATGAACGCACTTTGGCGCAAGGTGTACCTGCCTGCGTCCCTCCCTACTTTCGTTCCATGTTCCTCCGCCCGCTGCTCGCCCTCGCCCTGCTTACAATCTCCTTCGTTGCACACGCGCAGGTGGTCGCCTGGGCCGCGCCGGTGGGCTATGGGGTGAGCAAGGCCGTGGCCGTGGATGCGCAGGGCAACGTGTACGCCTGCGGCAATGCCAACACCCAGGTGGACTTCGACCCCGGGCCCGGTGAGGCGCTGAGCCCGGCGGGCAGCGGGGTGAACGGCGACATCTACGTGGTGAAGTACAGCAACGACGGCGACTACCTGTGGCATTACCTGGTGGGCGGCAGCGGCACCGAAATCGCCAAGAACGTGGCCGTGGACGGCAACGGCGATGTGCTGGTGACGGGCTACTTCAGCAGCTATTTCGACTGGGACATGGGGCCGGATACGGTGGCCCCCGGCACGGGCAACTACGATTGTTTCGTGCTGAAGCTCTCGTCCGCCGGGCAGTTCCAGTGGCTGCAACGCATCACCGGCCCCGGCGAGGACCAGGACCATGGCCTGGCGGTGGACGCGGCCAACAACGTGTACGTGACGGGCATGACCAGCGCTAACGTGAGCTTCGGCGATGGTGATACCACATTGCAGTTCGGCGGCGGCACCTGGGACGGCTACTACGCCAAGTACAGCACAGCCGGCAGCTTCCTGTGGGCGAAGAGCATCACGGGCAGCGGCATGCAGCGCCCCTTCTCCGTGGCCTGCGCCGGCGACCGGCTCTACCTCTTCGGCAGCTGCAAGGGCAGCACCACCGTGAACGGCACGCACACGCTGAACCTGCCGAGCAACCCCATGGCCACCTACCTGTGCAAGACGGATACGGCGGGCGAGGTGCTGTGGCTGAAGAACCAGAGCGCGGTGGGCGACATGAGCGGGGAAGTGGTGCGCGCCACGGACAGCAGCGTGTACGTCTTCGCCGCGTTCCGCGGCACGGTAGATGCGGACCCCGGTGCGGGCGTGCTGGAACTGGTGCCGCCATCGCCCACCTATCCGCAAACGCTCTTCGCGCGGCTGGATACCAGCGGCAACGCCGTGTGGGCCCGCCAGCTGCAAGGCAACATCCACTTCGATTGCGTGGGCGATCTGGCCCTGGACCCGCAAGGCGGCGTGGTGGTGACCTGCGCCATCGCACAAACGCAGGATTACGACCCGGGCCCGGGTGAGACGATCCTGGCGCCCCTGCAGTCCAACGACGTCTTCACCGCGCAGTACACCGCCAACGGCGACTTCCAATGGGTGCGCATGGTGAACAGCCCGGAGACCTTCGACACCTCCAACGGCGTGGCGGTGGACGACCTGGGCAACGTGTTCATGACGGGCACCTTCTCGGATACAGCCGTGTTCTATCCGGGACCTTCAGAGCCGCTCATTTCGGATGCGGGCAGCACCATCTACACCGTCAAGTACGGCGTGGACATCACTACCGCGCTGCGCGAGACCCCGTCCCACGCCAACCTGCAACTATACCCCAACCCGACCCGCGACCAGCTGACCATCACCGGTGCCTTCGAGCGCGGCGATGCGCTTGTGGTGTTGGATGCGGCCGGCCGCGAGGTGATGCGCCTCGCCGCCCAGGAGCACGTGATGCAATTATCCGTGCGCGACCTCCGGCCCGGCACCTACACGCTGCACTGGACCGGGGCGAAGGGGCGTGGCAGTGCGCGGTTCGTGGTGATGTGAGGAAGGCGTGTGGGACAGTGTGTCGGCCCGCAACCGGGTATCCGGCGCGTCTTCGCGGAAAGCGTGACCCGAACAAACACTCAGGCCATGCCTCACCGCCTCAGCGCATCGAACTCTTCCTGCACCCGGGGCTGCACCTCCGGTGGCCAGGGCGGCTGCAGGCCTGCGGCCAGTTGCCAGCGCCGTATCCAGGAGAAGCCGTGCCGCGTGGTGGCTTCGGGAAGCGCGTAGCACTCATCGGCCAGTGCCTCTTGCAAGGAGATGAAGCGATAGCCCTGCTGCTCGAACCAATGCAGCAAGGCATCGAGCTGTGCTGCGTTCAAAGCATTGGCATGGATCAGCAGGATGTGCGGGATGTCGCGCCCCCGGAATTCGCGCGCCTGTACCTCTTGGAACAGTGCGGCCTCGGCCATGTAGCTCAGGTAGTCCGTTGCCAGTTGCTGCATCAGGCTGTCGTCCTTCGCGCGGCGTGCGTGCTCGTAGCAATAGGCGTGGATATACTCATCGTTGTCGAAGGTGACCGGCGCGATGGTGTAGCCATGGCCGGCAAGCATGGCGTTGAGCGAATCGCGCCGTTGCGGTGTGGCACCCGCTTGCAGGAAGGGATGCCGGAAGTAGCGCAGGGTGCGACCGTACCGTTCCATCAGCGGACGCAGATGCTGCTCGCCCAGCAGGACATCCGCCTCGTAGTCCACCACCGGGGTGGCGGTGGCGCCAAGGTGCGCATAGGTGTGGTTGCCCAGGTCCATACCGGCCTGCAGCCAGCGTTCCAGCAGTTGGTAGCGGGCGCTGTCCAGCGCGCCATCGCGGTACAACTTGTTCTCGTTCACGAAACCGATGGCG
>CADEDY010000046.1 GCA_902826215.1 uncultured Bacteroidota bacterium | reverse complement strand
CCTGCGACCTGGTGCCCAAGCCCCTGGTGGTGGCGCGCTACTTCGCCAAGGAGCAGGCAGCCATTACCGCGCTGGAGGTGGAAGTGGAAAGCCTAGCCGCGCAACTGGCCGAGCTGGAAGAAGAGCACGGCGGCGAAGAGGGGCTGTACGCCGAACTGGACAAGGTGAACAAGGCGAACGTGGCGGCCCGCCTCAAAGAGATCAAGGGCGATCGCGAGGCCAAGGACGAAGCCGATGCGCTGAACGCGTGGCTGAAACTGGCCGACCAGGAAGCCGAAGCGAAGAAGAAGCTGAAGAAGGCCGAGGCCGAACTGGATACGCTGGCCTACGCCAAGTACCCCACGCTTAACGAAGCCGAAGTGAAGGTGCTGGTGGTGGATGATAAGTGGCTGGCCACCCTCAGCGGAGCCATCCACGGCGAAATGGACCGCATCAGCCAGGCGCTTACGCAGCGTGTGAAGGAGCTGACCGAACGCTACGCCCACACCCTGCCGCAGCTGGACCGCGAAGTAGAAACATTGAGCAACAAGGTGGAAGCCCACCTGAAGAAGATGGACTTCGCATGGAACTGAAGGAGCCCAAGATGAAGGCCAGCGTGAAGCGGGGTTCCAAGACCACGGAGGTTGGCGTCTTCCCAGATGATTGGTCGCTAAAACCAATTGGTTCCTTAGCGGATGTGCGAGGACGAGTTGGCTGGAAAGGCTACACAAAGGCTGACCTGCGGAACTACGGGCCAATAACTATTGGCGCAAAGCACATCGACAAGAACTATAGGCTTGACCTCTCCGAACCAACTTATCTCTCGATGGAGAAGTTCATCGAGTCGCCTGAGATTGCTGTTCGAAAAGATGACGTACTCATCGTTCAAAGGGGAACCATCGGGAGTGTAGTTCTGGTCGACAGAGAAATCGGCAACGCCACGATCAACCCAAGCATATTGATCTTGCGCGCACTTCGGATCAACCCCACTTATCTGTACTACCAGCTGGTATCGGCCACAGGGCAAGATCAAATATTGCTGGACACCTCATCGACTGGTGTTCCAATGATTACCCAGAAGCAGGTTGGTGCCTTCATTATCCCATTGCCATCTACCCTCGCCGAACAACACGCCATCGCGACGGCGCTCTCGGCTGTGGATGGGCTGATCGCAGGGCTGGAGGGTCTGCTGGCCAAGAAGCGCGCGCTGGAGCAGGCACCGCGCAAGGCCCACCCCGGCAAATGCAAAGTGACCAAGGCCGATCTGAAGGAGGTGGGGGATCTGATGGAGTTGTTCGGGGTGTGATAATGTGAGGAAGTGGAACGGCTGATTCTGATGAAGTAAACAAGGGAATGCTCTTCGGCAAATACCAATATCGGGAAGGGGATATCCAGCGGCGGGGGTATTCGGAAACGGTCGCCGTGCGCGACGATGCCGGTGGGTCATTCTGGGCGAAATGGATCCTGGGTATCAACAGCGACGATGACAGGGCAAGCGCCTACGCCGACGGATTGCGCAGGCTGCAACGGGCCGTTCACCCCAACCTGCCAGGCCTTGTGGACCATGGCTATGACATGGAGCGAAAGGCCTATGTGGTGCTTTATGACCTGTTGAGGGATGTCCGGCCGTTGGATGTATGCCGCAGGGATCTTTCGCTCAGCACCCTGATCGCTGGGTTGAAGGATATCGCGGATTGCCTTGCGTACCTGCATGGTACGCACCGCATCGCCCATGGGGATGTGCATCCCGGGAATATCCTCGTCGATGCGAATGGACAATTCTTCCTGATCGACCTGGGCCTTGCCAATCTTACGCAGAGCCTGAGCCAGGAGGCGGAGTTGGAGGTGTTCGCGAAGGCATTTGCGGCCCCGGAGAAGTTGGAACCCGGCAGCCGTAAGGGACACCCCTACCAGGCTGATGTGTACGCGCTTGGCAGGACGATCGAATGGGCCGGGCATGAACCTCAGATCGCATGGGGTACCGACGCGGGGGAACTGCTCCTGCGGATGATGTCCAAGGACCCAGCGGACCGACCCATGTGGCCGGTGGTGCTGGAGCAGTTCAACTTATTGGGTGCACCGCTCGCGGAACTGCAGGTTTCGATCGACTTCGAGGGCGTCTATGATGCGGAGGTGTTCCGCTTGTTGAAGGAGTCCCCACCCCGCTTTGATGTGGGAGCTCCCGGAAAGAACATCATCATGAATGTGATCATCGGGCCGCGGCTGTACCGTGAGGCCCTGTGGCTCCTGGATCGGAAGGTGTTGTTGCTTAGGAAATGGGAACAACGGAATCCGGACCGTGAACGTTTCTTCAAAACCCTGCCGGGTGCTTATGGGTTCGCATATAGGGCGGTCGATCATCGGGCTGACCTGACGCCTGTATTCAGGAAATGGACGCAGGAAGCCGCAGCCCGGATATCGCTTCGCGAGAAACAGAAGCGCGTCACCGAGAAGCTGGGCTTCTACAAGGAGTTGGTGGATCGTGAGCTGAAGGCCATTGAGGATTCCGCATTCCGCGTGAGGTATACAGAGGTGCGCCAAGTGGATCCCCATGGCGTCCAGTTCCGGTTGAAGGATGATCCCGAAAGGGGGACCATCCACTTGGAGAAGCATTTAAGCGATGCGAACCGGGCGGATGCCGAGCTCTTCCGCTATGTGGCCTCCGCATCGGGGGACATACGCCAACGGAACGGGGCGTTCGATCTAGTGGCCCGGCCCTTCGACTACGACCCCGATGAGCGATGGCTGAAGCTCACCGATTGCGAGCACTTGGATATGAAACGCATCCCGGCCAATGGGGTGCTGATGGAGAACACCCGCATGAAGCGGACGGAGAAGAAGCGGCAGTTGGATGCGCTGAAGAACGCGGAGTCCGGGAATGTCCAGAATCCCAAGCTGATCCATGCCTTGTTCAATCCCACCGATCTGCCATCCCTTCCATTCGACCCGGCCGGCGGGTTGCCTCCGGTCCATCAGCAAAGGCCCGGATTCAAGTTCAGCTACGACCAGCAAAAGGCCATACGCCTGGCGCTTGAGGCAAAGCCCCTCAGCGTCATCCAAGGCCCGCCAGGAACAGGCAAGACCACGGTAATCACGGAGATCGTTTTCCAGTTGCTTGCGTCCAGGCCGGGCAGCAAGGTCCTCATTACGTCCCAGACCAACAACGCCGTGGACCAGGTGCTGGAGAAGTTGAACAAGGAAGGCATTCAGGTGCTGCGCCTGAAGGGGGCGAGCAGTGCAGGCTCCCGCGCCATGCTGGCCCACACCATTGAGCACAAGATGGTGGGCTGGAGGAACGATGTACGCAAACGGTCCAAGGCATCGCATGCACGCTTGCTTGCTGAGCGGCTGCGGGCCTTGGATGCACAACACCCCCTGGCCTCAAAGCTGGCCGAAATGCTCCTCAGCACCAAGACCGACGAAGAGGTACAGCGGGAAGTGAAGGACCTATCGGCAACCTTTAAGGGGCTGCCTGTCCTGGACCGGGCACCCTTGGACCGTGCTGGACTGGTGGCTGCGGTGGAGAAGGCTTTGAAGATCGACTTGCGCCCCGTTGTTGAACTCTCCCGGTTGCACCGTGAATGGAACGCGACCTTGGAGCTCATCAGCGAGGACAGTGCTGTTGCGGGCCGCATCATCGATACGATCCGTGTGATCGGGGCTACCTGCAACCACATCGCGGCATCCAAGTACGAGCGGTACAACTTCCGGTTCGATCACATCATCATGGACGAATCGGGCAAGGCTTCTCTGCCCGAAGCACTGATCCCCCTGGGAATGGGGCAGAACCTGGTCTTCGTGGGAGACCACCGGCAGCTTCGACCCACCCTGACGAATACTCCGGCTGTACAAGAATGGCTGCGTGAGCTTCATAAGCAGGAAGGTGATGATCTGGTGAGTTTCGAGGAATTCGCCGATCGCCCCAGCTTGTTCGAGGAGGTCATCGGGGTCATCCCTCCGGATTACAGAACACAGTTGACGGAATGCCGCCGGTCGAGCAAGGAGCAGGTGATCCGCACCTCTGAGTTCTTTTACGAGGCAGTGGGTGACGAGCGTATCAAACCCGTACAACGAAATAAGGAGGACGAGCATCCGCTGTCACTGGCACAATCCACCTCCATCGTGCTGGTCGACATTGGAAGCGAGCTGACACACGAGGAGGACAAGGGCTCACGGTCAGCCCGGAATCCGCGAAGTGCCCAAGCCGTGCTAGAGGTATTGCATGCATTGGACGCGCAGCCTCAAGTCAAGGCTTGCTCGGTCGGTGTGGTCACCGCATATACAGCCCAATGGAAGTTGTTGGGGGATATGTTGAAGAGGACGGGTGGCAAGGGATTCAAGCATCTTGGCTATCAACCCGGGGGCAATAATGAGCGCTTCAAGCTGAGCGTACTGGATGGTTTCCAAGGTCTGGAGGCGGATATCATGATCGTGGACCTGGTGCGAAGCGGCGTTGCTATGACCCCTGGGTTCCTGAAGGTGCCGAACCGGGTGAACGTGGCTCTTTCCAGGCAGAAACAGCTGCTGATCATCGTAGCCGATCGGGCAGGTTGGTTATCAGCACGAGCTAGACGAGGTGACGACAGCCCCTTCGCGTTGCAGCAATACTTGAAGAGCATCCCGAACGAATGGGTAGTTGATAGGGCAGACATCAAGGCTTTCTTCCGATGAGTGAGCAGGAGATCTACGACAAGCTTTCGCGCGAGGCTCGCAATGGCTACCGGATCAACGAGTTGATCCGCTTCTCCTACCCCGTACGCCAGGTGAGGTTGCAGATCACTGTGGCCAAGCCCTTGGAGCGTTCGTTAGAGGGTGTGTACCGGGTGGTATTGCAGGCGATACAAGCGGGCTTCAATACGCGTGAGAGCCTTTATGATGTGCTTGGCCTGAGCCCGACGGATGAGTTCCTGCAGCGTGAGTTGTTCGGGCTGAAGGAAAGAGGGCTGATCAACCAATTATCCGGCACTTGGGTGGTGGAGCAGTTCGGCAGGGACTTTCTCCAGGATAGTTCCTTGGTGCGCGAAGAGGAGGAAGCAGAATTTGAATGCTTCATCGACAGGATCACCGGAAAGCCTTTTCTGGCGGCGGATGTGGACCTGCTCCCCCAGCCGTCTGCGAAGTCCCTAGCACCATCGGAAGAGGATCCGCCGAGGAACAGCGGACAGTTGGTCGAGCGAATTGCAGGAGACCTTAAGCGGATCTATGACCGCAACAACAATGGGAAGAACATCCTGACTGGTTATGCTCCCGAACCGGTGGATGCGGACTACTTCAAATGGCTCGACCGATGGCTGGTGGAGTACATACCAGCAGCCGACCAACAGGGCCCTGCTAGATCGGAAGTTCGGAAGGCGGAGGACCTTTCCTTAGATAAGCGGCTCACGGAGAAGCTCCAACAAGAGCCCGAGTTGCTCATGCTTCTGACGGATTCAGATCGCGCAGAAGTGATGGCAGAGTCCATCCCTTCATTTCTGGATACTCAGCCGCTTCCATCAATGCCAGTTGAAAAGTCAACCGCGGTCAAGAAGGAAGCAACGAATAAAGAGCGGCCACCCGAGCCCAAGGTCCTCACCATTTGGGAGACCAAGAAGCAGTTCGAGGAAGCATTGCGTACTGTGAAAGGGCGCTTGCTGATCGAGAGTCCTTGGATCAAGCGGGTCACCGGTGAGTACATCCCTCGATTCCAGGCCATGCTCAAAGACGACAAGGAATTGGTCATTCTGTATGGCATGGAAGGCAAGGACGACCATGACTTCGATACCTTGCGGCAACTGGAGAAGCTGGCCGATAAGTACCCTGATACCTTTCACTTGTATCACCTGCCGTCGCATCTCCGCCGCTTGGGCAATGCCATGACCGGAACGCATCGAAAGCTTTTGATCAAGGACAATGACTACTTCATGCTCGGGAGCTTCAATTTCTTGTCGATGGGTCAGAAGGAAGGCCAGCGCGTATCAAACGAACAAGCAATGCTGATATGGACCGGTGTGAACGAGTTGTGGCAGTCGGTTATGGAGGAGTATCGTCTTGATCTTTAACACTGATCACCTCGTACGATCCATGTCGACCATGAATGAGACTACCGCATGGAAGGACCGCTTGGATCCGTTGATCACCAAGTACAAGTTCATAGTCCTAAGATCGTGCTTGGTGTCATTCGGGGAGGTAAAGCCCACTCCACCACCAGAAAGTCCTCCAGCGCACAGCCGCAGCGCAGCGCCGCCTCCAGCCAGCGCAGTTGAGTGCCGCGCATCGCGTCCTTCTTCCGCTTCTTGCTTTCGGCGAAGACCAGGCGATCGTTCTTCCAGGCCACCACATCCCAGCAGCCGCTGAAGCTGTTGCCGTTCTCGGCGGCGATGGCCTGGAGGCGTTCGTTCACCCACGCGTCGGTGATGGGCAGCTGTTCCTGTGCGCGCGGTCCATCGGGGTGCCAGGCGTTCCAGAGGCCGGGGGTCATCATTCCGTTGCCATAGGTCTCCAGCCAGCGGCCCTGCCAACCGGAGCCTTGGAAGGCGCGCAGGATGGCCACTTCCGCGAACTGCGGCTTGCCGTCAACGAGCAGGAGGTCCTTGCCGCCAAAGGTGTGTGGGTTGTCCTGCCCGCTGTAGGCCGTGAAGCGCGCTCGGCACAGCGGCACGTGCACGCTGCCGTGGGAGAGGGGGAGCGGGAGTGTGTCGGTGGGGAGGAGGGCGGCGGGGAACATGGCACAAGATGGGGAGGGAGCCGACATCCATGACCCGCTCGGGCAACTGCATGCTTGTAGCTATTCGAGGTGTAGGCGCCCTACCGTCCCTAGCCGCAGTGTCCGATCATGGCCCTGCCGCACCGCGGCCTTCAGGGGAGTATGCCGGGTAGTGATCGAAATGGAGTTCGCATGATTTCAGCGAAGCACATGATCACATTTTCAGTATATTTACTATATGTGTATATCGTACCATCGTTCGGCGCTGCATGAGGAGATCTTCACTATTCTGTATTGACCACTTGGGTATTGGGAACGTGAGGCAAAAGGACTGGCAGGTTGCAGCCTTAGTTCTCTGCTTCATCCTGTTCGGGCAGTCATTGCTGGGTCAGTCTCCTGCACCGGATTGGGTCCTTCCCGCCGGTCGCCAGGCAGCCTTTCCCGGCGCGGATGGATGGGTGGCTCAATACAGCACGGACAGCCTGTCGAAGCGAGAGGTGAAGAAAAGCCCTCAGCGGGTGGACGCCCTGCTGGCGACCATGAAGTCCAACGCGATGGAGCGCCTTACCCAGTCCATGATCACGGAGATCACCTCGGACCAGCGCTCCAAGGTGCTGGAAACGGAGGTGGGTGGCAGCAAGATGTTCACGGGTTCGTTCTCCTCATCGGTGGATGTGCGCTCCGCCTTGACCTTGATCGGCCTGGAAGAGCGCAAGCATTGGGACAAGGAGCGCGGCATCGCCCATGTCCTTGTGGCCGTCAATAAAGGCCGCATGGCAGAAAGCCAGACGGCGGAGGTCATCGGTACGCTGCGCATGATCACCATGCAGGCCACCCAATTGGCACAGCAAGGAGAGAGCGTGAGGGCCTCGGAACAGGCACGCTTGAAGGAAGCGTTCGACAAGGTGAAGGTGCGGATCACAGTACTGAATTACCTGAGCGGGTCAGTGAGCGAAGAGGTGCTCGATGCCTTCGGTGAATGCACCGGCGCCTTGGCGCAGTTGAGCGCCTCAGCGAGCCGCTCCCGGTACCAAGAGGCCCTGGAGCGTGCGACCATGGCGAACAACTCCGGTGCATTTGAGGATTGTGTGATCCTGTGCGATTCCCTCCTGGCCGTTGACCCGCGCAACGAGCAGTCGGCCCGGCTCCGGCAAAGTGCGTTGGACGGATGGCGAAGTGATCTACAGGTGAAGTATCACAATTCCATGAGCCAGGCCGATCACCAGACGGCACTCTATCAGGTGGACCAGTACCTGCGGTATGTTCCCGGGGATCCGGTGTTCACCATTCTCCGTGAGGATGCAGCCAAACAGCGCTTCATGCAACTGGCGACCGCGATGGAGCATGCACTTGCGGTGGATGACGTCCAGCATGCCCGTGATAGTTTCTCCAAGCTACGCCCCCTGGCCCAGGTGGACCAGAGCCGATTCGAACGACTGGACGAGAAACTCCAGGAACTGGAGACCCGCATCATCCTGAAGGAATGTGAACGCATGGCCGATGACGGGAGGCATGAGGCCGCGTACATGAAACTGATCGCTGCCAAAAGACAGTACCCGCTGAAGGCCAAAGAGCTTGGTGGCCAGGAAGAGAAATACCGCACAAGCCTCTACCGTGAATACCGCAGAACGGTGAAGGATGCCAAGCCACCCTTGTACTGCATCCAACCGGCCATCACCCTGCGCACCCGTTACTTGAGCGACGAGGAGCTGTCGGCGCTGGGCGTGGATGGCATCCCGGAAGTGGTCCCCTCGTTCAGTCTGGGGCTTTACCGCAAGTTCGGCATCAAGCACCTCACCACGGAGAAAGGGAAGGACCGCTCCCATGCCACCTTGTTGGGCCTCAAAGGAATGTATACCGATGAACGCTATCAATCCATGCCCGAGGCATTGTCCTTGGCCCCCAACCCGGTTGGTGAGTCGCGGCTTTTTCTGGGTGTGAGCAGTCAGTTCCTCCGTGTCTTCCTGTTGGATATGGGCGTCGAGAATTCGGCGGAGTCCTACTTCAGCTGGGAGAAGGGTACTTCGTTCTTGAGCACCTCGCTCGCTCTTCGCATGCGTATTGCTTTCTTTCGCCTGGACCTGGGTGCACGCCTATGGCACGACCCACTGTCCACCTGGACCAGCTATGGTGCATTCGCATCGGTAGCGGTGAACATCAACATGTACCGGCACTTCAGCAGCCGCGATGCCCGCGATGTGAACGCCCGGATAGATAAACTGGCGGGGCGCACCTGGTGAGTTGGTCGCAGCTCCCGCTCGCCATCCGCCCAACACCGCTCACACCCCTTCGCTTACAGGGCAACGGCAGAATGCCAGGCCGCTGGTCAGCGCACC
Source organism: uncultured Bacteroidota bacterium (assembly GCA_902826215.1). Lineage (GTDB taxonomy): Bacteria > Bacteroidota > Bacteroidia > Flavobacteriales_F > PHOS-HE28 > PHOS-HE28. The sequence continues at coordinate 3,160 of CADEDY010000046.1, read as the reverse complement.
AACGTCACATGCCCGATCCGTTCCTTCTCATCATACCCGCAGCTCATGCGGGTCTTGAGCTTCCAGACATACACATCGTTCATGGCGAGGGAGCCGTTCACACGACCATCCCAACTCAGGTTTGGTCCCTTGGCCTCGTGGATGACGCGTCCCCAGCGGTCGAAGATCGTGAGCGTGGCAGTGGCCAGGTCAATGTCGGCACCTTGGATCACGAACGACTCGTTCAGGCCGTCATCGGTAGGAGAGAAGGCGTTGGGGGCATAAATGCGCAGGTCACGCGGCACATCCAGGATGCGCACCACGGTATCGCGGCAGTTATACTGGTTGATGGCGATGAGCGAGGGAGAGTAGGAGCAATCCCCGCCGATCTGGTACACATGGTCGGGATGCACGAAGGTGGATGTGCCGCCGTCGCCAAAGGCCCACTGATAGCCGGTAGCCCCTTCGGAGAGGTTCTCGAAGGCCACCGGGAGGATGGGCTCGGGCAGCGTGTCCATCACGTAGGTGAAGGAGGCGATGGGGACCGGGAACACGGTGATCACGACGCTTGTGGTATCCGCACATCCGCTGAAGTTGGATGCGATGACCTGTGCCGTATAGGTGCCTGCTCCCTCGTACCCATGTTCAGGTAACGAATCAGAGGACGTATTTCCGTCCCCCAGGTCCCAGATGAAGAATCCTGCGTCCGTGGAGCTATTGCCGAACTGCACCTCAAGTGCTGCACATCCCTGGCTGGGAGTGGCCGTGATGGAGGCCACCGGGGTGATGAGCACCTCCACGGGATGGACCACGGTGGCCGGGCAGCCGGTGGTGGTGGAAAAGGCCGTGAGCGCCACTTGGTATTCCCCCGCTGCGGCATAGGCATGGGTGGGGGTGGTGAGGGTACTGGTCGCACCATCGCCGAAGTCCCAGGCCCAGCCGGTGATGTTGTTGCCCGAGGGGGTGAAGGTGGTGGGCTGCAGGATGCACAGGGTGTCCGGCTCTGCTACAAAATCGAAGACCGGGGGGCTGAGCACCGTGACCTGCTGCGTCATGGTGTCCCACGCACAGCCGTTGCTCACGATGAGGCTCACGGTATAGGTACCTTCTTCATCATAGACATACAGCGGGTCCTCTTCCTGGCTCGTATTTCCGTCGCCGAAGTTCCAGGTCCAAAAGGTGATGCCCAGCAGGCTCTGTGTGAATTGAACGGGTAGCGGCGGACAGCCGACCAGCGGGGCCGTATTGAAGAATGCGGTCACGGTGTTGGGATACACCACGATGGAATTGGTGGCGGTGACCGTGCCGCATACGTTCTGTGCGCTCAGTGTCAAGGTGTAGGTCTCGGGCACCGTGTCGGCGGTGCAGACATGGCTCACCAGCAGGTCCTGTGTGTTGGACCCCGTGCCATCGCCGAAATTCCAAGCATAGGTGGTGGCCCAGGCACACTCGGTCTCGTTGTAGGCTTCGAGGTTGAAGGGTGAACAGACCGTGTCCGCACTGACCACGAGCAAGGGTTGGGGCGGCGAGAAGACCTTCACGGAGTCCACCGCGGTAACGCTGCCGCACTGGTTGGAGGCGCTCAGTGATAGGGTGTAGAACGTACTGTCGCAGGGCGCTGCGGGAAAGGTGATGGGTCCTGGGTCTGCCAGTGTGGAGGTTCCAAAGGTCTCGATGGTCCACAGGTGGTTGATGGGCAAGCCCAGCGAGGTATTGGTCAGGTCCACCACGAGCGGCCCGCACCCGATCTCGGGGGTGAAGGTGAATCCCACTTCGGGCACCTTGATGATGCGGATGGGCCGGGTGATGGTATCGCTGCAGCTGAAGCCACTTCCCGCGATGAGCCTCACCACGTACAGCCCTGTGTCGGTGTAGGTGTACTGCGGGGAAACGAGCGCGCTGGAGGGGCTGCCATCGCCGAAGTCCCAAGCGTAGGCGATCCCGGTGCAGGTGGGACAGCTGCTCTGGTTGGTGAACAGCACGCTGCTGTTCACACAGGCCGTATCAGGGCTGGTGAAGTCGGCCTGTGGCACTTCGTTCACGGTGACGATCAGCTCATCCGTGTTCGTGCAATTGTTCGCGTCCGTGTAGCTGTACACGAAGGGATTATTCCCGAACGCCAGCACGGCGGGGTCTACGGTGCTGGCCGGGTCCCAGGTGCCGCCGATGGGATCACCACTGAGGTCGAACGGCGGGTCATAGGCACACAGACTGGTATCCGCACCCACCACCACCACGGGCAGCGGATGCACGGTCACCGTCAGGGTGTCGGTATCCGCACAGCCGAAGGCATCCACCACTTGGAGGACATGGGTGAAGAGGGAGTCCTGCGTCAATGGCAGCGCGTAGGAGAAGGATACAGTGGCGCCGATGCCGGTGGCCGGGGTGAGGTAGGCCGCCGGGGTCCAGGTGAAGGTGTGCGGGGCCAGTCCGTCCGTGGCATTGCCTTGCAGGTCCACCGCATCGAAGAGACAGACCTCCACGTCGCTCGTCTGGGCCATGGTCTCCAGGCCCGTCACGGTCACTTGCACGCTGTCGGTATCGATACAGCCATTGGCATCGGTCACCAGCAGGGCATAGGTTCCCGAGCCGGTGACGGGCGTCACGGCGACGTTCGGTGTGATCAGCCCCGTTGTCGGGCTCCAGCTGTAAGTGTAATCAGGTCCTGCACCCGCTGTGGCCGTACCCGTGATGACATCGCCGCAGGCCAGGGTGAGGTCCAGCCCGGCATCGGCAATGGGCAGGGTGTGGATGAGCAGCTCCGCCGTGTCCGCCGCATCGGGACAAGGCCCCGGTCCATCGGGGTCGTTGGTGGTCCAGGTGAGGGTGATGGTGTTTCCGAATTCGCTCGGATCGGCCGTATAGGTGGTGACCACGTTCTGCGCATCACCGTACGAGCCCACGCCCCCGGACCAGGAACCGGAGCCGTTGGCGATGGCGTTGATGTCCACAGGGTCCGGCCCGCAGGTCACGTAAGGTCCATTGGCCTCTGCGCTCGCTGCCGCCAATACGTTCACGGTCACGGCGGCGCTCACTGCCGGGCAGGGCCCTCCATCATCCGGGTCGATGGTGGTCCATGTGAGGATCACTGTGTTGCCGGCCTCAGCGGGTGCTGGGGTATAGGTCGTGGTCGGGTTGGTAGCGTCCAGGAAGGTTCCGCTGCCACCGGTCCATGATCCCG
>CADEDY010000045.1 GCA_902826215.1 uncultured Bacteroidota bacterium | reverse complement strand
TGTCGATGATACGGCGTGGTTCTGGGATGGCCTCGGCGAGACGCAACTCGTATCCACCCGTGGTCATACCGTCACCCGCGCTGTCGTTCACACGCAGTTGGTAGCAACCATCGGGCACGCACATGGCGAGCGTTCCGATCTGGTTGGCTGGGATCGGGTCAGCACCGCTGAGCACCGTCAGGTTACCCGCACTGTTCAGCAAGCTCCAGGTCACTTGGCCCGGGTTCGCATCGTTCTGGAATTCCAGGTTCAATGCGTTGCCACCGGAAGCACATGCACCGGTATTGCCACAGGAGATGGACAAGGTGAAGGCTCCACTTGTTGTAGCGCCCCATGCGGTCACGTACACGTAGTAGGTCGTTCCCAAGGTGGAGTTCCAAGATGCCCGGCTCTGTGGTGAGCAGAATCCGAAAGCATCGTCGTTACCAGCCACGCAAGTGAATGCACCACATGATCCGCTGAATACACCGACCTGGGTATCGAAGGACGAGCCCCACAAGCTGGCGACCATCGGTCCACCCCAGCCTTGTACAGTGTACCACACACCCGGTGCAGCATTGTCAACGTACGTATCATTGATCGCAACATCAGAGCAGCTGCCCGTAGGACGACCCGTGTTGGTAGCGAACACCGTTGTAGCCGATGTAACGCTGTTGCACGATACCGCAATGGCATTCGCACACAAGTCGTTGGCCGGGGTAGGCGGTGTGATCACACAGATGTCGAACACCGTGTTCTGACCGATCGTGGCCGTGTTGGTGTACACCCGAACATAGTAGGTCGCACCAATGGTCATACCCAGAATATCCGCAGCAGCCGTTCCGGTTCCGCAACCAACGTTGGTCAAGGTTCCGCACACACCACTGAAGACACCGAGGTTCATCGTGGTCGAACTACCAACGATGTTGCTGAGGCCCACGATGTGACGGTTGGAGGTAGCTACGAAGCTGTACCAAACATCATCATCAGCAGTTCCTGCACATGGTGCAACAGCAAGACCACTTGCAGTCGCGCCGAACACCGTGCCGGTGGTTGCGGTCGTGCAGGTGATACCTGAGCTCACACCGATGGAGGTCGCACCTGCGCACTCATCGTTCGTTGGAGGTCCAACAGGTGGCGTGGTCACACAGATATTGAAGGTCGTACCGACCGCTGTGCCACCGCTACTGTACACACGCACGTAGTATGGTTGGCCAGGGACCAGTGTATTCGGTGTGGTATACCCGTTGATCGTAGCGCACGATACGTGCACCAGACCACCGCAAGCGCCACTGAATACCTGCATACGCATGGTGGTCGTCGGAGCGATACTGCTCAGTGTGATGGTGTGCTGCGTGGACGTAGCCGTGAAGCTGTACCACACATCATCATTCACCACACCTGTGCAAGGCGCTACTGCGATACCCGAGTTGGTCGCGCTTTGCAGCGTACCTGCGGTTTGTGCAGCGCAGCTCAACCCTGGGTTCACCGTCAAGTTCACCGCACCAGCGCAATCATCGTTGGCAGGCGGTGGAGGAGGCGTACCGATGCAGACATTGAAAGTGGATGTCTGACCAGCCGTCGCTGTCCAACTGTATACACGCAAATAGTAGGTAGCTCCGATCATCAGGCCCGTTGGGTTGCTGGTGTTCGGATCACTGCAGGTTCCAGGAACCAACGTCAGTGTACCGCAACCACCCGTCCAAAGACTGTGGAAGAGATCGGTTGTACCGTTGGCAACGTTGGTCAGGTCGATCCGGTGCGTCGTATTGGTCGCAACGAAAGTGTACCATACATCGTCGTCCTCCGTTCCGCTGCAAGATGCTGCGTTCTCCGGTGATGCCGTCGCGAAGGCGATGGTACCTGGAGTAACTGCGCCACACGCGAAATTCGGATTCACCGTGAGTGCGATCGCACCGCCACAGTTATCATTCGCTGGACCAGGAGGTGGTTCGTACACGCACAGGCTGAAGGTGCCTGGGTTGTCATTACCGAATTCCCAGCAGCGGATGAAGATCGTCGCACCAGGGGTCAAGCCGCTTCGTGAAATGAAGGACATCAATCCATTGTTGCTGTCGTCATCATCGCACTCGATCAGTGTGAACGTACCGGAGCATGTATTGTCGCTGGAACTGTAGATGGCCATGCCCAGATCCGTGATCACACCGGTGTTCGAATCGAACAACAGTGAACCGCTTGCCGGAACAACCACAGAGAACCAGACATCACCTCCCGCGAAATTTGCGCAACCCGGTGCTGGAGGCCCAACACTCGATGTAGCGGACGCCGTGGTGTATGTGCTGAACGAGCATGTCCCCACGCCTGGTGCGATGGAAATAGCGCCGCATGGCTCATCGTTGGCAGGTGGAGGCGGCGGTGTACCGATGCAGACGTTGAACGTGGTGGTCTGGCCTGCCGTAGCCGTGAAGCTCCATACCCGAACCAAGTAGGTATTCCCGATCATCAATCCGGAGATCGAACTGCTGTTAGCCCCACTGCAAGAAAGGTTGGTGAGCGCCCCACAAGTGCCCTCGAACACACCGTGTTCAAGGTCGGTGGTGCTACCAGCCACGTTGTTCAGCGCGATGGTATGTGTGGTTGCTGTTGCAACGAAGCTGTACCACACGTCATCATCTGCCGTACCACCGCATGGTGCAAGTGCATCAGCAGATGCCGTTGCTCCACCAATGGTTCCGGAAGTGAACATCGCACAGCTCAGATCACCATTCACTCCAACTGCCGTTGCAGCACTGCACTCGTCGTTCGCAGGCGGCAACAGTGGGCAGGAGATGGAGAAGGTCACGTCGCGTGCTGTGGTCTGATCTTCTGGATCCCACATGATGTAGTACTCGATACCGGCGGTCATATTGGCCCCTGCGATGTTATCGCCCGTGCCGATGTAATCGTTGATATAGGTCCAACCTACGCTGTTGCAACCTGCGCTGCTCGGCTTGAAGTAGAAGTCCACCCAGCTACCTGTCACGTTCGTCACGTTCAGGTTGTGTACACCCGTTAGAGTTGGCGTGAAGGTGAATACCCGCTCCTTACCAGGCGTTGCGAAGGGTCCACCCAGACCGTTCCATGCACCAACACCAGCAGGACGAGTCGTTTGTACGCTTACATCACAGCCGGTGATCGGCAGGATGTCCACGCAAGGATCGAATGCGCTGACGCAAACGTTGAAGGTACCGGCAGGGCCCGCGCTCACATCCGTGAACACACGCAACCAGTAATCGGTACCAGCTGCCACGGTCACCGTGATCAGGCCTGGAGCTGCGAGGTCGTACAAGCACGCACCAGGTGCGGGAGTTCCGCAAGCGGTGAAGAGTTGTACACCCACATTGTCCGCTGTTCCAGCTTCCAAGGTCATTGTGAACGAAGTGGCAACACCACTGTTGAACGTGTACCACACGTCTTGTGCGGTACCGCTGGCTTGACATTCCGGCAAAGCACCGGTCTGGTCAGCACCACGGGTCGTACCTGATACGCTGTTCGCTGGGCAAGTACCATCCGCGTTCAGCGTCAACACTTCCGCATTCTCGCACAGGTCGTTCGCTGGTGGGCAAAGCTCGAAACCAACCGTGAAGTCGGTAGCCACTTGGCTGTTGCACGAGCTCTGGTTGATCTGGTCTTCATGAAGAAGGATCAGATCCAGATCCGTACCCAATGGGTAAGCACCCAAGAAGTAAGGGTTGTCGGAACCGTTGCCGGTTGCAGCATCAAGTGCACCAGCAAGACCGGTCACATCAGGCTGTGCCACATTGTTCACGAACAATCGGTAGCCAACAGTAGCAGGGCTGGACGCGGTATTCTCATCGATACCGTTGTCGAAGATCGCCACGTAAGCATTGAAGGTCGGATCAGGAAGAGCAGCGCAATTCACTTCTTCAGGCAATCCAACAAGGCCAACATCGGTCACAATGGAACCGAGCGGCTCTGCGCAACCACCGCAGCGTGCTTGGAACACCCATCCTGCAGCTTGGCCACCATCGGCACAGCTGTTGCTGCCGTCGGTGGTGATGCTCATGGAAAGGGTATTGCCCACGCTCGTGATCGTGAAACCGGTAAGTACGCCTGTCGTTGTAGGCGGCGTAGCTGGCGTTCCGCCAACAGCACCTTCCCAGAACAGGACGTTATCGTTGCTGTCCATGGTACCGCTCAGGAACTTCAGCGCTACGGTTCCACCGACCTCGGTATTCACCCAGGTCCAGGTCTGCGTATCACCGTTGTCGTAGCAATGGATCATTTGGATCGGCGACGGAGCGTTGCAATCCAATTCGATGTCGCAAGCCGAACGGAAGCGGCCGAGATCGATGGAGCAACCTTGGTTCGTCACCACGCTCACGTCCACCACTTCGTGCGAAGCGAATGCCCCGAGCAACATGCCAGGAGTATATGGCAATTGGGTCTGTGCAACACCATTGACGCTGTAGTCGACAGCACCGCTGAGTGCGGCACCAAGATCCACCGTCACGCTTACTTGGAAGGTTTGACCGATGCAATCATCGACCACAGCCGTTCCATCGTCCGTTGGAGGAGCACAAACACTGACCGTGAAGTCCGTGAAGGCCATCCAAGAACCATTGAAGCAGGGACCGGTGAGACCGAAATCAGCACCACCGATACGCATGCGGTAATTGCCCGCAGGTTGCAAAGCAGGAACCGTGAACGAGGTGAGCCAAGGAGTACCAACTGTTCCGCCAGCCTCACTTCCAACTCCACCAGCAACCAGTTCTGAAGGGGTATCGAAAATGAGGTTGTTGTTCCAGTCGATCCATACGCTCATATCGTACGAGAAACCGGTTTCAACCGTGACCGACAAAGGCACCACATCACCAGCGCTTCCGATGGCAGCCACCGTAGCACTGTTGTCCGTGTAACCAAGGTCCGCTGCCGTGTTCATGTTCTGGTTCACGTTCGCGAAGGTCACGTTCGTGATACCGTTCGGATCAAGGTTACCGTTGGTCACTGGAGTGCAATACCCCGTGAACACATTAGCTGGTCCGGTCCATGTTAGGCTCAAGCCATCCCCGTTTACGGTGCAATCGCTCTGCACATACACTTGGTAGTTGTTGTTCGCACTGAGCAATACCGATGTGCTGAAGCTGTTCGCACCTACAGTAGCCGCCTCAACGAGTCCACCAGGACCCGAGCCAGGAGCACCGGATGTACGCACTTCCACGTTGTAGGAGCCGGCATTGGGCTCAGTTGTCCAGGATGCAGAGAGGGAGGTGGTCGACGTCGCAGCTGCGGTCAAGCCCTGCGGAGCTGGGCATGCCGGTGCTTCGTTGATGGCGATCGCATCGATCGACATATCGCCTTCGAAGCTCGTACCACGCACGGCTTGGAATTGGATGTACACCGTTTGTCCTGCGTATGCGCTCAGATCAACAAGGGCTTCCAACCAAGGGTCACCTTGGGCGGTTTGTTGCTGTCCGGCCAAGGTCAATTCCGTGTTGTAGCTCACACCGTCGGTGGAAACGCGCACGTTCATGGTACCCATGTTGATACCGAACATGTGGTAGTAGAACGACATCTGCGGAACGGTGAGGGCGCTCAGATCCACCAATTGAAGATCCAAGGTCGCGATGGATCCAGTTACTCCGAAAGACGCTTCCGTGTACGCATAGATGCCACCTTCGAAAGGTGCAGTAGGGCCGGTTCCGGTTGATGGTGTACCAGCATCCGATCGGTCCCAACGATATGCACCCGTTGTATTCTGTGGCGACGCGCCGTTACACAGCCCTGCAGGCCATGTCGCATTCGTCGTGGTGGTATACCCTTCGAAACCCTGCGTGAACGGGGCAACGGCAGGAGCACAAGTCGTGGTGAACGAAACCACCGGTGTGGAATTCGCACTGTACAAGGTAGTTGGCGTACACTCTTGGCGAACATAAACATCGTACGCCGTACTCGCACTCAGGGAGAGCGAAGCAGGTGACGATGGCGAGGTCACGATGGTGCCACCGACTCCGGCAACACCAGCAAGACCTGGCGTAAAGCCCGGCGCGCCGTACTCCACGATGAAGGTACCTGGGCAACCTACGCAGGTCCATGAAATATCAGCACCGTTGAACGACACGTTGGAAACTGCGGCTCCCAGTGGGGTAGCGCATGCAGGAGGTGTGCAGTTCGCAGTGGTCGTGAACTTCACACCCGTTGTTCCAGTGCTTACTTCGTCGTTCACACTGGTCCAGTTGATGGTCGGGCAGTTCACCGAGGTGGATGTTCCGCGGAAGTCATACAACAACACGCCGAACGGATCGAACAATTGAACCGCTTTCTCATTCGTGAATCCACCGAGGACGGTCCATTCCAATTCAATGGATGCACCTTCACAAACGGTAACAGGAATATCGATGTAGCCGGTGCCGCCGTTGCAGCTACCGGTCAATTGAGGACCGAAGGTGAGCAGCACGTTACCGTTCTGCTTCATGACCCATTCGGTGCCATCCCAGGTATCGCCGAAGATGTCGCCGAAACGGACAACGTAGTCGCACGTGCTACCAGCACAAGCCGAGATGAAGCTCTGGACAGCACTGTTCGCGCTGTACAATACACCAGCCGTACATTCCTGACGCACGTACACGTCATAACCCGTCAAAGCGCTGAGTCCGGTGATCGAGACCGGGCTACCGGCAACCGGAGCGCCGGTCCAAATGGTACCCGCACCTGCCGTAGCGTCCGTGCCGGGCACGAAACCGGGGGCACCATATTCCACGATGTACGCACCTGTGCAGGAAGCGCAGGTCCAACTTACATCAACTCCACTCGAGGTGATGTTGCTGGTGGATACGATCGGAACCACACAGGCTGGTGGCGGCAATCGCTCCAATTCGATGTTGTCCAGCGCCCAGTACCATGCAAAATCACCGTCGTAGGTGAAACGCACCTGAGCGACAGCAGAACCGCCAGTTGCGGCGGTGATGTCCAACGAGGTCGTTATCGGCGTAGGGTTACCAACATCGGTGTTCTGAGTGATGACCGTGTTCCACACGGAACCGTTGAAAACTTCGACCAACGCGAAGCTGCCGTAACCCGACCGGAAGAGCTGATCGAAACTGAGTTGATACACCCCAGCCACCGATGCGTCGAAGGACGCACTGGTCAACGAGGCATTCGCCGCGCCGGGGCCACTTCCCGCGTCGTCGCTATCGAAGATCGCGAAGTCGGCGTCGAAGCCGACCCCTACGATCGAACGCGCACCGGGGTTGTTGAACACCCATGACGTTGTACCGATATTCTGGACATTCGTAAAGCCCGCCACAGGTGCACCACCCGTGAAGGTTTCCGTGAAGAGCACCTGCGCGCTGGCAGCGGAACCGACCATCCATGCACCGAGCATGAAGGCTTGTTTCCACCATCGCGTTCGTGGTGCCCGACACGAGATCGAGTTCATTCTACTCATCGTCTCTGGTTTTGGTAAGGAAAAATGTAAGGGACAAATTGGTGACCAAGGCGCGCCACCTTGCGCAGGGTAAGACCATCGGAACAACGGTCTGGCAGTGTCTATCGATCGAAAGTTCTTGCACCGTTCACTTGGGGAAGTGATCCGATGCATAGAGTGGCTTGGATCTTCTTATCTTATCGCGATGTGGATTTGATCGTTTCGTTGGAAGCGGTCTAATGTATGGGGTTGAAATGATCAAGTACAAGAACAATGTTTTTATCAACAGGAGGCAACCCCCAAGTAACATAGCCGTACGGGGCTTTTCCGGGACCGCTCTCCAGTAATGAACAACCGGGTTGAATGACCTCCCATTCCTCGTAGGCAACCACTTCGACCTCCCTTCGTTCTCAGAGTGGACCCAGCCGTGGTGACCCTTGGATCATGAACCCGAAAGCGATCGACCGCTCTTTCTGCCATCGCTTGGTATCCCAAGCCGATTACGGTCGCACTTTCATGGTAAGCGCAGCGCCTGGGCCATTCTCGAACCGCCGCACCGGCCAAGGCGGTTCTTTAGCGAACCCGAAGGGCCTTTCCGACGTTCAAATGACTTCTTGGACCTTGGAAACCAAATTCCCATGGTCCAGCTTGGAAATTGTGGACCGACCAATTCTACCTGTATCTTTCGCGACCATGACCATTCTGTTCCGACCTCCGTTCTTGCCGAAAGCTCCGGAACCGAACAAGGCCGTACCGCTGAGCGCTACCTGTGCAACGGGTCCTACCAAGGGCCTTCGCTTGGGTAACGCTGTCTTTACCGATCAAAACCTTTCGACCTGAACACCGCGCATGCAATGAGTTCTACCCTACAACGGTTCTTCCTCGCGCTGCTCCTTGCCCTTCCTTGGTCAGGCACCTTCGCTCAATCACCGCAGAACGCGGATTGTAATTTGTGCAACTGTATCGCGGGCACACCACCAACCCAAATTCCTTCAATTGCAGCTCCGGCATGTCCCGGTGTGACCAACGGTACCATTAATGCCAACGTTTGTAACGTGCGCTTCAACACCACTGCTGGAAATCGATATCGGGTTGGATTATGCGGCGCTACGGCCTTGAACACCGTTATTTATGTTCGAAACCTCAACGCTCCATACACAGTTATCCCAGGTGCATGTGATGATGACGGTTGCGGAATAAGCGGGGGGCCGTCTTCAGTGACTTTCACGGCCACGGCGGCAGCATATCGCCTGTGGATCTACGACGGAAATAATTTGACGAACTGTACTACTGCTCCTGTTTTCCTGAATCCTCACCCGGCTTGGACAGGAACGGTAACCGTCGAATGTTTGGGGCCAGCTACTCCTCCTGCCAACGATGAACCTTGCGGTGCCATACCGATCCCCTTGGTGAACAGCAACTGTGCAACCCCCATTTCCGGAACGACTACTGGGGCCACACAAACCTCTTCCAACTCTTTGGACATCGCCCCACTCAACCCGAACAACGGTTGCGGTGCGGTGAACTTCAGTGGCGCCGATGTGTGGTTCAGTGTTACTGTTCCTGCAACGGGCTATATCGGTATCAATACCGTTGAAGCCGACCTCTGTGCGGGTGGTATCGGACTCTATACCGCACCGAATTGCGCTGCCGGACCCTATACCTATATCGGTGGCGCTGGTGGCGTATGTACCATCGACGGGCTCAACGGACCGAACACGTCCCCGGGCATTGTCTTCAACCCGGCCACGTATGGCCTCACGCCGGGACAGACCGTCTACATCCGTTACTGGGAGCGCAACAACAACGAGAACGGCGATTTCACGATCTGCGCATACAATGCTCCGGTGCCTGCGGGCGAAGACCCGTGCAACTCGATCCTGTTGACGGCGGCTGACCCGTGCGTTCCGGTGCAGTACAATACAGAAAATGCACAGCCCGTTTCCACTTCGATAACGGTTGCTGCTCCCTCTTGCGGCAACCCGGGGATCCCCATCAACGACATGTGGTTCCGGGTGGTGGTGCCAGCAACAGGTGCCATGACGGTGACCACGATAGCCGGTACGCTTACCGATATGGCCATGGCGTGGTATCGCCTGAGTGCCGGTAGTGCCTGCGGACCCGGCACCATGACCCAGATCCCCGGCGTGGGCTGTCACGATAACCAGAGCATCGCCAACCGGATGCCGCGTATCAACAGTTCGGTTTCAGGCATCGCACTCACACCTGGTGAGACCATCTATATCCGCGTTTGGAACCGCGAAGCCGGTCGTTCCAATTACTACGGCACCTTCTCGATCTGTATAACACCGAACAATCCGCCGCCGAACGATGATCCGTGCGGAGCCATCGCGCTATCCGTGGAAGGGGACTGCATCCTTTTTCCCTCCACGAACGAGAATGCCACGAACACGGTGAACCACCCGACCACCTTCCCGCCTGGAGCAAGTTTCACCACCGCTCCGAGCTGTGGTGCACCTGCCAATGGCGATGTCTGGTTCACGATCGATGTGCCCGGTGACCTGATCGCGCCCTACGGCGTCAATATCGATACGGATGACCTACTGGCTTTGGATTTCGCTCTGGCGGTGTACCGGGATACCACGGCCATTCCAGGCTGTGGAGATGCCAACGGCTTGAAACTCGTGCAGATCGCAGGTGCTTGCTCGTTGGCTGGATCAGCGCAGGGCAATGCACTGATGCCTTCCTTGACGCTGAACGTACCGACGATCACACCCGGCGAACGGTTGTACATCCGCGTGTGGCGTTCGACCACCGCACAAGGGATCTTCTCGATCTGTGCGCGCCGCACGGATCCGGTTTTGTGCAGCGGAACGATCTACGATAGCGGTGGCCCTTCCGGCAATTATTCGGATAACGAGAACACCTCGGCCAACATTCCCGCCAACAATCCCTTGATGCTCCCGTTCTGCCCCTCGAAAGTGGGCGATGTGGTCACCCTTACGTTCACCGAGTTCAACATCGAGAACGGTTGGGATTTCATGCGGATCTATAATGGCACTTCGGCCGCTGCACCATTGATCGGTACTTACACCGGCACTAACAGTCCGGGTACAGTGACGGCCTCACTCGTAGGCAATCCGAGCGGTTGTTTGTTCGTGGCATTCACGTCGGACGGTGTCATCAACCTCCCCGGCTATCGGTTCAAGGTGTCCTGTAGCCCTCCACTGCCAACACCGCCACCACCCGTTGGAGATTGTGGTGTGTTCACCTACGACCCAGGTGGACCGACCGGGAATTACGCGAACAACATCGGTGTTGCTCCCATCGCTCCCCCTTACACGCAGACCTGGTGCCCCAACGTACCCGGTGAGGTCGTTACGCTCACCTTCTCCAGCTTCAACGTGGAGGCCAACTGGGATCAGGTGTGGATCTTCAACGACGATGTCGCTCCGGTGCCGCCTGCCACCACCAACATGATCAATAGCGGCAATGGCCCAGGGTTCTTCGCAGGCAACAGCATTTACCCACTAGGCGGTGCGTATTGGGGCAACGGGGTCGTTGGCCCGTTCACGGCAACGATCACTGGTACCAACCCGAACGGCTGTTTGACCTTGGTGTTCACATCGGACTTCTCCGTGACGCCAGCGGGCTGGGCCGGACAAGTGACCTGTGGACCGCCCCCACCTCCTGACCCGCCTCCGGTCGGTGATTGCGGTGTGGTCTTCTTCGATCCAGGTGGAACGGGGAATTACGGCAACAACCAGACGTCCACGCAGACGTATTGTGCACCCGCCGGACAATTGCTTACGGTGACATTCACTCAATTCTCCTTGGAGAACAACTGGGACAAGCTGTACGTCTTCGATGGGCCTACGACCGCCTCACCGATGATATCCAGCGGTAACGGTGTCGGCTTCGGCCCTGCTCCGTTCGGTCCGGGTGCGTTCTGGGGCAATGGGATACCTGGACCATTCACCTCCAGCACGCCTGGTGGTTGCTTAACGTTCCATTTCGTTTCGGATGCCTCCGTGGTCCAAGCAGGATACCGGGCACGCACCTCCTGTGCACCGCAAGCACCGAACGACAACCCCTGTACGCCTGTTGGCGCCACACTGGTGAATGTGAACACCTCGTGCATACCGCAGACCTTCAACAACAACAATTCCACGGGGACTCCCGGGGTGCCGCCACCTGGTTGCGGCAATTACCAAGGGTCTGATGTGTGGTTCCGGTTCGTGGCGCCGCCCAGCGGTCGCGTCTTCATCGACTCCCACGCCGGTACCATGACCGATGGTGTTATGGCCCTGTATTCGGGCTTATCCTGTGCCGGTCCCTTGTCGTTGATCCAGTGTAGTGACGACGATGGCGAAGGCTTGATGCCACAGATCGACCGCATGTGTACGCCTTTGGTACCCGGCCAGACGTATTACCTGCGCTATTTCGGGTATGCTGGCCAACTTGGAACCTTTGACCTCTGCATCGTGACGACGGGTGGCCAAACCACGCTACAAAGCGATTGCGGAGGAGCCTTCTCGCTCTGCTCCGATGCGCCGTTCGCGAATGTGGGTTACGGCTCTGGTTGTGGATCCGATCTGAGTGCCGTGAACTGGGGCTGCCTCGCCGGTGGTGAGCGCCAAGGGGAATGGTACGCCTTCCAAGTGCAGAATGCAGGCAACTTGGGCATGACGATCACACCAAGCGGGCCAACCGACGTCGATTGGGCCGTGTGGGGACCGTTCTCTTCGGCTGCCTTGCCGAACCCGGTCGGTGGTGCGTGCATACCCACCTCGCCTCCGAAGCGCTGCTCGAACGCCTCCTTGAACAATACACAGACTTGGAACGCAGGTACTGCTGTGACGGGTATGGGTAGCGCGAACCCGACTTTGAGCAACCCGCAGTATGCTAGCTCCGCGTTCGTGTTGAATGATCAAACACCTCTTTACCCACAGGTGGATGGATGGGTGCCGGGTATCAACGTGTTGGCCAACCAGGTGTGGTTGCTCTTCGTGGATGACCACCATATTACCGGTGGATCCTATACGGTGAGTTGGAATACCGTGCCGACCGTGCCGGGCAATCAAGTGATGGGTTGTGTGCTGCTGCCGATCGAACTGGTGCAACTGGA
>CADEDY010000044.1 GCA_902826215.1 uncultured Bacteroidota bacterium | reverse complement strand
GATCGCGTGGCCCAAGGCGTGGTGGATGCGTACAAGAACATCGGCGACATCAAGGTGCCGATCATCGTGCGCCTGCAAGGCACCAACGCCGTGGAAGCGAAGGAGCTGATCGACAAAAGCGGCTTGAAGGTGTTGAGCGCAGTGGCCCTGCAAGAGGCAGCGGATCGCGTGAAGGAGGTGTTGAAATGATCATCGATCATTTCAACACCTCCCTGTAGCGTCGACCCACCGGGTCGACCTACTCGGCCAAGCAAGAATAGAACGCCCGAGAGACCCTCGGGCGTTCTCCGTTTTCCACCACAGATGGCCAAGGAATGGACTCCGGATGGACCTTGGGCGTCCATCCGGAGTCCATTCTCGTCCATTCAAAGTTGTATGCGAACCGTTCTACAAGCGGCAGGAAATTCACCCCACCAAGCTCCTCACGATCTCCCGTACGGGCTCAACCGCCTTCGTGTGAGCAATGCTCGGCCCCGCCACCCACACGGTCTTGTAGGTCACTTGCTGGGCCGCTACCTCCGTGGCCTTCATGCCGATGTAGAAGCGGAACATCTTCACCCACTTCTTCAGGCGCTTGTTCTTGTTCAGCATGCGCTCGATCCACGGGGAGCGCAGGCCCACCTTCTGCACGTAGGGGGTGTTGATCACCGTACACGGCGTGCCGCTGATGCGCTCCGTGAGTACGATGTCCTTCGCGCCATACTCCACGCAAGCCTGCTTGTAGTCGTCTGTGATGGGAGCTTCCTCCGACGCAATGAAGGGGCTGCCCACCGACACGCCCTCCGCACCGTAGGCCAGCATCTGGTCCATCTCCGCTTTGGTGCCCACGCCACCGGCCGAGATCACCGGGATCGTGCAGTGCTTCCTCAAGAGTTCGATGAGGTCCTTGGGTGAAAGATCGCCACGGTGGCCACCGGCTTCGTTGTTCACAGCGATCACCGCATCGGCGCCCAGGGCCTCCACTTTCTGCGCAAAACGCAGGTCCGTGACGTCGCAGAACACCTTGATGCCCACCGCGTGTGCCGCCTTGATGGTGGCCTCTGGACTTCCCAGCGAGGTGATGATGAAGTCGCAGCCCTCTTCACACAGCGCCGCCAACTGGGCCATCGCCTTCGGGTTGCTCTTGTTCACGATCAGGTTGTAGCCGAAGGACCCCTTGCCGATCGCTGCCTTGGCCAACTTCAACTCACGAGCCGAGGTTCGAAGGTCTTCCACCGTGCGGTAATTCAGCGCCGGTATGCAGCCCGCAACCCCACAGCGCATGCCTTCGGCTACCATCGCCACATTGCTCACCAGGAACATCGGGGCCATGATCAAAGGGTGCTCCAGGTGGAGCATGTCGGTTAAACGGGTGCGCATGGTGTAAAGATGGACGAAGAACGGATCCGCAACGGCGATGGTTCATCCGAACAACGGGGTAGGAGCGTACTGGACCGAGGATACGGCAGGCGCGTGTTCCCTATAGGCGGTGGTCATTCGCTGTTGAACGCTGTTAAGCGGCTCTGCGCGCAATGGCGGTCAACGGGCCTGCGCTTGCCGCAGGCCGCCTTTCGTGTTCTTGTTCCTGGACCAAGTTATCATGCTTCAACGGGAGTTGTTACCGGGACGAGGGAGGCTTGTGGCAAGCGCATGTTATGTGCCGTTCTTAATTCATTTCTTCAATTCCACCTCCATGATATAATTCTTCTGAAATAAGTTTAATTGAATGTTTCTTAGCTTGATCAATCAATTTATTAAAGCTGTTCCGCCATCTAATCTTTACTCTAATTTCAGAATCGTCATTCAATTTAAATATGGCGCTATCTGCAAATCCCTGAACATATTGAAGACGGATGGATACAATTGAATGGTAGTCAATGTCAATGGATGACTTATACATCCATTTTCGTCTTAATGTGATTCCTCCAGGTACTATTTCGATGTGATAGTTGAACAACATAGAATCAGGTTTTCATTTTAATGCCACATAACGTTGGGTAGACGAAGATCTTCGTATATCGCCGGAAGTATCAGCGAATTCGGATCTTCGCACTATTGATCATTTGAGGGTGGTTTTGCGAATGTTTTGACGACTAACTCGGCAGGGAGTGTCCAACTTGTCCAGCGGACTCCGGATCTTGCCGATGGCCTTGGTACCGGCATGGGTGTAGTCTCGGTGGTCTTGCTGGAACTGTGCCCTAGTAGGGTCTGAATATACCGGAGGTCGGTCCCATTCTCCAAAAGGGGTGTAGCGAACGAGTGCCGAAGGGTATGTACGGTGGCGGGTGCGGTGATGCCTGCTTTCTTTTTTGCTTGTTTGAAGTCCGAGGTCTGAGTTCGCAAAGCCGGTCAATTATCAAAGCACTTCGCCCACTGGACCTGGTCGACTTTGCGGCTCTCCGGATCTATGTCCTCAGAAGCTGAATCCAACGCTTCCGCCACTGGGCATCACCTCGTAGTACCACTTCCGATGCTGCTTGCTCACCTGTCGCTTCTGGTTCATCATTACGCCAATGGAGTTGGTCTTCCCCTTGAGGTTGCGCACGGTGCCACGAACGGTCACCATTTCAATCGGTGATCGGAAATCGCCGGCGCTGAAGTAGTCTGCGATGCGGATGGTGTCACGCGGCTGAATGCTGAATTGCATCCCTTGAAGGGCCATCGACGGGTCCTTCGGCGTTACCACGACTTCAACGACCCACCGGGATCCGTTCACCACCACCGCTTCGTTCCGGAATTCACCAACAGGTCCCTTCTGCTGGGCCCCTGCTTGGCCCACGGCAGGGGCGATGCAAAGCAGAACAAGGAACGGAAGAAGGGAGCGCATGCTCATCGTACATCAAAGATCGCTCCGATGTTCGCATCTTCGCGGTGATCCGTTCCGAAGGACGGGCTTCCGAAGCTGGAAGACGATCCTCGACGCTCAATTTCCGCACATGGCCAAGTCCCGTACCATCAAGAAACTCCTCGTCGCCAACCGTGGCGAGATCGCCCTGCGCGTCATGCGCTCCGCCCGCGAAATGGGCATCGCCACCGTGGCGGTGTATTCCGAAGCGGACCGCAACGCCCCCTTCGTTCGCTTCGCGGATGAAGCGGTGTGCATCGGTCCGGCGCCTAGCAAGGAGAGTTACCTGGTGTTCGACAAGATCATCAAGGTCTGCACCGATCTGAAAGTGGATGCCGTTCACCCCGGCTACGGATTCCTGAGCGAGAACGGCGATTTCTGCCGAGCGCTGGAGAAAGCAGGTGTCATCTTCGTTGGACCTTCCCCCCATGCCATGAAGGTGATGGGCGATAAGCTCGCCGCCAAAGAAGCCGTGAAAGGCCATGGCGTGCCCTTGGTGCCCGGGACCGAAGGTGCGGTGAGCGGGCTGGAGGAAGCCATCGCGGTGGCCAAGACGATCACCTTCCCCATCCTGATCAAGGCTGCTGCAGGTGGCGGTGGCAAAGGCATGCGGATCGTGGAGAAGGAGAGCGACCTGAAGGAAGGACTGGAGCGCGCCATCAGTGAGGCGGTCAATGCCTTCGGCGACGGCAGTGTGTTCATCGAGAAGTACGTGGCCGGTCCGCGCCACATCGAAGTGCAGATCATGGCCGATGCGCACGGCAACACGTGCTACCTGTTCGAACGCGAGTGCAGCATCCAGCGCCGTCACCAGAAAGTGGTGGAAGAAGCGCCGAGCGCGGTGCTTACGCCCGAATTGCGCAAGCGCATGGGCGAGGCTGCCGTGGCGGTGGCCAAGAGCGTGGAGTATAACGGTGCGGGTACCGTGGAATTCCTGCTGGATGAGAGCATGGAGTTCTACTTCATGGAGATGAATACGCGCCTGCAGGTGGAGCATCCGGTGACGGAGATGATCACCGGGCTGGATCTGGTGAAGTTGCAGATCCGCGTGGCAGAAGGGGAGAAATTGCCCTTCACCCAAAAGGACCTGGAGATCAACGGCCACGCCATCGAAGTGCGCGTCTATGCCGAGGATCCAGCGAACAATTTCCTGCCCGATATCGGAACGCTGAACACCTATCGCCCGCCGCAAGGGCCCGGTATCCGTGTGGATGATGGTTTCGAAGAGGGCATGACCATTCCGATCCATTACGACCCGATGATCGCCAAGCTCATCACCTTCGGATCGACCCGCGAGGAGGCCATCAACCGCATGGAGCGCGCCATCGATGACTATGCCATCAGCGGGGTGGAGACGACCCTCGGATTCTGCCGCTACGTCATGGGCCACGAGGCTTTCCGTAGCGGTAAGTACGACACCCATTTCGTGCGGGATCACTTCACCCCGGAAGTGCTCGAAGGGCATGATCCGGAGGAGCAATTGGCCGCTGCGATGGTAGCCTCCGAGCTCGGAATGGCCGGAAGTCGACCTGCGCTCGCTGTGGAGTCCAATGCCAGCGGCGTAAGTGCTTGGAAACTAAAGCGTCGTTGATCCAGTAGAAAGGAATATCGGCGCACTTGTTGCGTTGTAATTTCACCTGCCCGTAGGCAGGAACATGGATGCGTAGTGCAATTCTCTCATTCGCTGTGGTGCTTGTGCCGTTCGGTGCGTTGGCGCAGGAACCCGTTCCTACCCATGTACTGCAAGCCATCGTGGTGAATGGCGATACCATTCCGATGGTGCAGCTTCCGGAGGCCAATGTGAATGCGCGTTGGACGCCCAAGGATCGTCGTGCAGCGGAACGCTATACCAAGTTGGTGCGCCATGTCGTGAAGGTCTATCCTTATGCGAACCTGACCGGGCAGTTGTTGAAGGAGTACGAACACGACCTCGCGACCATCGATCGGCACGCGGATCAGGACCTGTACATGAAACTCGCAGAGGCCGAATTGCGCGCCGAATTCGAAGCCGAGGTGAAGGATCTGACCATGAGCCAAGGGAAGG
Organism: uncultured Bacteroidota bacterium; assembly: GCA_902826215.1. Lineage (GTDB taxonomy): Bacteria > Bacteroidota > Bacteroidia > Flavobacteriales_F > PHOS-HE28 > PHOS-HE28. The sequence goes on along the minus strand of CADEDY010000044.1, from coordinate 9,695 downwards.
TGCTGGTGAAGTTGATCGACCGCCAAACAGGACAAACGTCCTACGACCTCGTGAAACAGTTGCGCGGATCGTTCCAGGCCTTCGTGTGGCAAGGCATGGCCCGGATCTTCGGTCAGGACCTGAAGTCGGATTACGACCCGATGGGCGAGGACAGTACCATCGAATTGATCGTGCAGCGCATCGAACGGGGTGAACTACCCGTTGCAGGCCGCGGACCGCTCACCGCAAAAGCGCAGGCACGTTTGGAGAAGCGAAAGGCCAGATTGTACAAGAAGTATGGCCTTCCGCTGGATACCTCCATGCACTGATCGATCGCGGCCTTCAGCGGTGAGCTCGTCGGCGCATTAGCCAACGCAGCACCAGCCACGCCAGAAGTGCAACGAACCCAAGGGCCAGCACCGGAAGGAACCATGCTAGTAGACTAAGGGCCAATGCCCCGACGGTCTCCACGGTACTTACGACGGGATTGCCGATGCTGGCCGTGCTAGTCGTGCTGGCGACCCGAGTGGCAGCGGTCCCCGTGCTGATCAATCCAGCGAGTCCACCACCAGCGATCAGGGCGAGACCCCACGACAGCATCGGCGATAGGTCCACGAAGGTGCTCATGGCGACGATGGTGCCTGCCACGGTGCTAAGCGGAACAGCGATCACGTCGAGTGCATGGTCCAGAACTGGAATGAAGTAGGCGAGCAGCTCCGCAATGGTGGCAACACCCAAAGCGATCAGAGCGGGCCATTCACCGATCCAGCCGAATCCTTCCCGAAGCCCGACTGAACCGATGTCGAAGTGGGCCAGCACGCTTGTTACGAAGAGCGGCAGGAAAACGCGAAGACCACAGGCTGCTGCCAACGCTATGCCGAGCGCGATGGAAAGCAGCATATCGGGCACGCTGTCGCTCACTGTGCCGATCCGAGTTTCATGATGCGTGAACGGACCACCGAGCCATCGCTCAACGTCGCATGGATGATGTAATGACCGGCAGCGATCCCGGAAAGATCCATGGTCCCCGCTGGCAAGCCGACAGAGCGGACCACGCAGCGGCCTTCCATATCGGTCGCCCATGCGGATCGGATGGGCTGATCAGCGTCGATCCGTATCAACCCGCTCGTGGGATTCGGATACACCTGAAGGTCGAGGGCTTCGTATTGCACGATACTGTTCAATTGCTCCACCGTAACGACCTCCGCCCATTCGCAACTGTAGGCATCGGTGATCAAGAGGTCATACTCGCCCGCAGCAAGACCCGTTGTACTCGTGCCTATCATCGCACCATCCAAGGTGATGGTGTAGGGAGGTACACCACCGAAGACCAGTGTTTCCAAGCTTCCGGTGTTCGTACCCAATGCACCGGTGGTCGTAGTTTGCACGAAGAGTTCGGGAGGTGCCACAAGCTGTGCGGAACCGCCGGCCACACAACCATGGACATCGGTGTAGATGAATCCATAGGTGCCTGCTGGGAGATCGTTCTGGACCAAGCCGGTTCCACCGTTCGTCCATGAAACCGATTGGGGAGCAACTCCTGTCGTGTTCGTTACCGTGATCATCCCCGACGCATCTCCAGCACAAGTTGGATTCTGGGTGACACTGCTAAGAACCGGGGTAGGGTAGAGCGTGACGTTCATCGTATCCGTGCTCACCTGTACACCACCCGGTCCTGTTACCAAAGCCCAGTAGTATCCACTGCTATTCACGGTAATGTAGCGTCCGGTCTGACCCGTGTTCCAAGCGTAACTAACGTGTTCACCTGCATCCAGGACCACACTACCACCTTGACAGAAAGCCGTTGGACCTGAAGCTGCGACCGATGCGAAATAGGTTTCGCCTTCCGTGAAGTAATAGCGCTGATCGACCTCCAGATCGTAGTACGTGTCGATATGGCCGCGCACATATTCCACCTGGATGGAATCCACCGTTGTGATAGCGCCCAAGCCGAAGATGTGGTGCTGTGAATTCTGGCTGATGTAGTTCTCGCCGCAAAGCGTGTATTGCGTGTACGTGTGCCCTCCGGCATACACCCTGATCCAGGAACCGATCGCGAAACGGTTGGAAGCGGTACCCCGCAACGTGATCTTGATGAAGTGGTTGTCGGTACCTTGGTTATGCCAGATGAAAGGTGGCTTTGGGGCCTTGTTCTGGACCGCCAGATCGTAGCTGCCGTCGTTGTCAAGATCGAAACGGCCCACTGCGAAACTCGTTGCGTTGTTATCCCCGATCAATGCGCTTGGCATCGACTCGAATCCTTCGCCGCCCAGGTTGTGGTAGAACACGTTGTCCTCCACCGGTCCACTGGCAACACCTGTGGTGACGTAAAGGTCCTGCCAGGTGTCGTTGTCCGCATCCACCCAGGTGGCGCCCCAGGACCAGCTTGCAATGTTGACGCCAAAAGCAGCGCCTATTTGATCGAATGGAACGGGATCATTGTTCCTGAACAACATCCCTTCCTGTCCGAAGAGCCCCGTGTTGGTGATGTAGATGTCCAGGTCCTCGTCATTGTCGAAATCCCCGACCGATGCGGTCATGCAATTCTCGGCACTGGCACGCGTGTTCGTCGAACCGCCAACTTCCGTGAATGTGCCGTTGCCGTTGTTGTGGTACATGGAGTTCGAGAACCACCGGTCATTGAGGATGTAGAGGTCGGGCCAACCGTCCTTGTCGTAATCGAACCAAACCGCTTGGAAGGACATCTGTATGCCGTCACTGACCCCTGCCGCAATGGTTACATCCGTGAACGTGCCGTTGCCGTTGTTCCGGTACAGATGGTTCATCCGAGCGAAGTCCGCGCTGGTTCCTTCGTACTCATACAGGCACACATACAGATCGAGGTCGCCATCCCGGTCGTAGTCACCCCAAGCCACGCCGTAGGTGTTCTGAATGAACTGTGCGAGTCCGGCCTGCACGGAAACGTCAGTAAAGTGGAACTGACCGTCGTTGTTGTATAGCCGATAGGTTCCGATCCAAGTGGTCACCGTCAGGTCCAGGTCGCCGTCGTTGTCATAGTCCACCCAGAGCACATGCTTGGTTTCGCCGGGTGCGTAGAGGAACGACGGCATTTTCACCAACTGACCGTTGTCGTTGCGGTAGAATGCCAGACTGTCCTCGTGCACCGCGAAGGTCACATCGTCCCAACCGTCGTTGTCGAAGTCGTAGGTGCTGATCCCGTTGCCGAAGCCATCGCTTTGGACCTGGAGATCCACGCCTTGCTCTTCTGAAATATTCACGAACGATTGGGCGATCACACTTTCGGTGCTGAAGCAAAGCGATGCAAGGAACAGGAAGCAGTGGAGCAGGGTCTGGGAGTGCATGGATCCTTGTCGTTCGTTAAGACTACGGAAGGACCTATTCCACATGGAGTTTCACATGGCCTTGGAAGGAGGGTGAGGTCAGGCGGAGTAGGTACAGACCAGAGGAATGCTCTGCGAGCGGGTACTCCAGGATGCCTTCTGGTACGTTCTGATGAAAGGATTTTCGCACCATTCTACCCTGACCATCGATCAACTCGAGTTGTACTTCCATCAACGTTCGTGGTAGCGAGAGCATCACCGAACCTCCGGACCGAACGGGATTCGGGAAGATCAGAAGTGGTGTGGTGTCCTGTTGAGAGATCCCTGTAAGCAGCTCGACCACGACCTGCTCCTCGAATTCGCACCCTTGGTCATCCGTGATAAGCAGATCGTAGTTACCAGCAGCAAGACCAGTGGTATCCTGTCCAATGATCACACCATTCAAGGAGACGGAATAGGGTGGAACACCACCGAACACCAAGACCTGTAAAGTGCCATTGGCCCCAGCAGTGGCCGGTGTGGTCGTGGACAGTACGAAGAGTTCCGGTGGTTCGGTCAACTGAATGGACCCGGTCGTCATGCAGCCGTGGATACTGGTATAGGTGTACGAATAGCTGCCTGCACCGATGTTGTTCAACTGGACTTCGGTGCCGCCCGTGCTCCAAAGAATGGATCCCATCTCGATCCCTGAAAGATCCACCAATGCGATGGCCCCGGTTGACTCTCCAAAGCATTGCGGATTCTCGGTGGAACTCGAGATCAATGGCTCCGGCCGAACCACTACTTCAACCGTATCCGTATTGACCTGAACGCTTCCCGAACTGGTGACCGTGGCCCAGTAGATGCCGCCGCTCGATATGGTCAAGTAACGACCTGTTGCGCCGGTATTCCACAGGTATGTGGAATGTTCACCAGCATCCAGCACCACTGAACCTCCTTGGCAGAACGCTAGGCTCCCTTCTGTAGTGATCGAGGCTTGGTACGTTTCACCTTCCGTGAAGGTGTACGTTTGGTCAACAGCCAGATCATGATACGTGTCGATGTGACCACGCACATAGTGCACTTGAACCGAATCCACGATGGTGGCGTCGCGAAGACCGAAGATGTGGTGTTGCGAATTCTGGCTCACGTAATTCTCTCCACAAAAGGTGAACTGCGTGTACTGCTCGCCATTTGCGAAAACCTTGATCCAAGAACCGATGGCGGATCGATCGGACGCGGTTCCGCGCAAGTTGATCTTTATGAAGTGGTTCGAATTCCCTTGGTTCTGCCAAAGAAATGGGCGGGAGGGTGAATGGTTCTTTACTGCAATGTCATAGTCACCATCATTCTCAAGATCCAAGCGTCCTACGGCGAAGCTCAATGACTCGGAGAGGTCCAAGAAAAGGTCGGAGTTCTCCTCGAATTGGACGCCGCCAAGGTTTTGGTAGAAATGATCGTAGGTTGCCAACTCCGTGGTCACATACAGGTCTTCCCACGAATCGTTGTCCACATCAACCCACGTTGCTCCCCAAGACCAATAGGGCAGGTCCGTACCAAGCTCAGCACCGCGTTCATCGAAGGTCCCATCGCCGTTGTTGACAAGTAACCTGGCGAAACCTGTAGGAAGGCCCGTATTGGTCATGTAGATGTCCAAGTCACCATCATGATCGAAATCGGTCACAGTGGCCGTCATGGGATCATCATTCGCGAGCCTGGTCCCGGTCATTTCCCCAACTTCGATGAAGGTGCCATCACCCTCGTTGTGGTACATGGAGTTGGGGTACCAGCGATCATTGATCACGAAGAGGTCCAACCATCCATCGTTGTCGTAATCCATCCAGACCGATTGGAACGACATCTTCAATCCGTCGCTCACGCCTGCTTCGACCGAAACATCCACGAATGTCCCATCCCCGACGTTCTTGTAAAGGTGGTTCATGCGCGAAAGGTCGTCCGGATCACCTTCATCATCATAAAGACATACGTACAGGTCAAGGTCTCCATCACGGTCATAATCTCCCCAAGATGCGCCGTAGCTATATCGGTCGTATTGTGCAAGGCCGGCTGCTTCCGAGACATCCGTGAAGTTGAACGCGCCATCGTTCGCATACAGCCGATATGTACCCTCCCAAGTGGTTACGGTAAGGTCCATATCCCCATCATTATCATAGTCCACCCAGAGTGTGTGTTTGGTCACTCCCGGACCATCCACGAACGAACGCGAACGAACGAATTGTCCATTGATGTTCTTGTAGAAGATCAAGCTGTCGTTCGAGTTGCACAGCGTCAGATCATCCCATCCGTCCTTATCGAAATCGTAGGTGCTTAGGCCACTTCCAAGACCATCGCCCAGGATCAACTCGTTGACCCCTTGAGTCAGAGCGACATCCACGAAAGTTTGTGCACATGAATGGACCATGGTTCCGCACACAGCAGCAAGGAACAGGGAGCATTGATTCAGGGTGGGACTCATGATCCTGGACCGAAATGTGCAAGGAGTCGCTGCCGTTATTGCAATTGTAGTTTCACATGACCAACGAACGAGGGGGAGGTCAAGCGCAACAAGTAGAGACCGGACACGGTTCTCGAGAGCGGATATTCGAAAGTTCCTGCCGAAATGCTCCGATGAGGATCTTTCCGGATGATCCGACCCTGTACATCGATCAACTCGATCGTTACGTCATTCATCGATCGCGGAACGGTGAGCATCAATGAAGCTCCTGACGGAACAGGATTCGGATAGGCATCAAGTCCGATGGATCCGCCAACTTCCGCAATTCCGACCAAGAGGGAAATACTGAAATATGCTGGATCCGTGGAATCGACCATGCTATTCTCCGCCTGATCGCGTGCAGCAGATATGGTGATGGCAACTGGATCTACTTCGGCGTACACGGTGCCTACATCGTATCGCCATTGGTAGGCCGTGCTATTCAACCATTCCGAAGCGCCCTCGTTGAGCGCGAGAACATCCTGGGGGATCGGTGGGTCGAACAGCAGGACGGGGGCGATCTCCGTGTCCATGGGTTCGCTGAATATCGAAAGCACCGAGAATCCTGTTGTACCCGTATTCGAACCGGTGATGTCATAGGTATTCGATGTGGTGACCAGTAGGGTCGGGTCCTTCGTATCCAACGCGAATACACCATTCACCGAGATCGGAAGCTGGATATTTCCCGAGACATCCCGAGCAAAAGAGATCGAAAGGGTAAGGTCGGTGGCCTCGCGCTCTTCGTCATTCACATTGAACGCCGCACGGTAGGTAGAAGCATCCGTCCATTGACTTTGACCTGTTGAATGCACGAAGCTATTGCCGATCGGGTCCGTACTCGTTATCTGCACCAACGGGGAGAACGCAGCGTCCATCGGCTCATCGTATTCAATGTCGACATGGAATCCGCCCAGGCCCACATTAGCGTTGTTGACCACACTGACCATTGGATCCGTGGTGGAGACCTGAGCTTGCTTCGTGTCTACGGTGAAAAGGTCAGGGAACTGTGTCGTTTCCGGGGCATTCCCGGCGAGGTCTCGAGCTTGCACGATCTCGGCCAGGATATTGAACAACTGTTCGTTCGCGTTGCTTAGGTCATAGACCTTGCGGAAGGTGGTGGATGAGATCCATGCAGTATTGGCCAAGCTGGTCTGTAGGGATGTGATGGTCGGGTCGTCCAACGGAAAGGTCAGGTCAGGGAATATGGTGGTATCCATCGTCTCGTCGAAATCAAGCACGATCGTCAACGCTGAAGAGCCCACGTCCAATAAGCTCAGCACCGGGTCGTCCGGCGCCAGAGGGGAGATCACCGGATTGCGCGTATCGATCGTCAGGGCGGAAGGTCCTTGGAATTCAGTTCCCGGATTACCAGCGGCGTCCACGATCCCGTTCACCATGATCCCGATATCAGCGATCTCCACCCCGGTGTCTTCAATGGTGAAACGAGCGATATACTGCGAAGCGCTCATCCAACCACTGCTTCCTGCATCGAAGGATAGCACAGTGCTGAGGTCGCCTCCGTTGAAGTCCAGGATCGGTGGAACTCCGACATCACATGCTTCGTTCATCTCTACGGTGATCTCCAAGAAACCATCCGCAGCGACATCGTTGATCAATGAAATACTTGGTTCCGCCGAAGCGATCTGCGGAGATTCTGTATCCAGAATGAAGACATCAGCGAACAGCTGCACGTTCTGCAATTGACCATCATCAGCGCGCGCGTCGCCTACCCTAAGGTTGATGTTCTGAAAAGTAGCTGTGCTGCTTTCGATCTCATAGGTGACGGAATAGGTCTGGGCATCGCTCCATCCTTCGGACTGTAGCGTGAGCGCTGTCAGCGTCGGGTCATCACCCAGGTAGGAGATCAGTGGGACTTCACCAGTGTCCATTGCGCGGTCGAAGCCGATCGAAATGGTGAGCGTGGATCCGATGTCGGCGATGTTGACCACCTCATCACTTACGTTCACGGTGACGACCGACGGGCGCGTGGACGTGAACAAAGCACTCGCGTGATCGACCACTTCAGGTCCTAGAATGATGCCCGCAAGGCGTCCCGGAATATCATCCACCGGCGGATGGATCCCTCCCCAGATCCGCGATAAACTGCACTGATCGGATGCATCGCGATACGTGGCCCATTCCAATTCAATGTCCTCGGAAGGTCCCTCTTCGAATACGAGGAAGTCATTCGCAGGCGCCTGGAACACTCCTAAACCACCTGGGAAGTATGGCGTGCCGGTGATCGATGTAAGAACTTCGGCCGCCGTGCGTGAATACGTGGAATGTCCTGAAACGTATCCGGCGAACGGGGGAGTCACGAACGAAGGGCGTTGATAGGGCCACCAGTTCTCAGCGAGGATCCATCCGACACCGGCATGATCAATATCAGGGTCCTCGACATACGAAGGGCCGCGCCAAGTGAACAGCTTGATCTTGTCCACGTGTTCGTTATTGTCACCCGCCAAAGGATCACCGACCGTGACCTGCTCAATGTATCCGGGCACCAAAGGCAAACCAGCAGCATGGTAGTGCGGTGCATCGGGATCGGTGCATTGACCCTTGTCGGACATGTATCGGATCGCAGATACAGGGCGCACATAGTCGTACCAGCCTTTGATGCTCCATGCTGTGATCGCTGCATCGTGCATGGCTCCACCCAACGCCAAGTACGCTTTCACATCATACTCCAGTTCATCCAGTTCCGGACCGACACCCATCCATCGGCGGCTGAACAAGGGATGCTCCTGCGCAGCGTGAAGGATGGAGAACCAATGTCCGGGTGGGGTTTCGGAATTCGGTCCGTCAGCCCAGAACTCCGCGAGTATCCTAGCATAATCTCCGCGCTTTACGACTTGCGGCGTGTAAGGTGCTCCGGTCACTGGGTTCAAGGTGAGCCCGGGACCATTGTCCCCTCCGTCGAAGAAGTCGTAGAACGTTGCGTAACCGGAAGGATCGGATGGATAGCTGCTGAGGTTCCCCAAACTTGCCGGTGAAATATCCAGTGTGGTAGGGTCTTCTGGATCCAGGTGCGAAGCCCAGATAGGCACCATGCAGAAGCTCCATTTGTACATGGACGTCAAGCCGTCGAACACATTCGTGTCCAATAGAGCTGGTGGCCCCGGATCGTGGTACACGCGATAGGTATTCCCATCCCGCTGGTGATCAACAGCATCCGTTGGATCCATGGAGAACGGAATGACGTTGCCCCATTCATGGCCCACTGGTGGTGGTGTCCCTATGACCGGATTGCCGTTCTGGTCCACGGCGTTCGAAACGCTGATCTGCTGCCACCGGTTCGGATCGATGATCGTCGGGTCTCCAGGTTGTTCCACAGCGATCGGTGGGTTCACCGGGGTGTAGTAGAGGTGGGCGTAGTTGCCGGCTTCGTTCGAGCCATCGGTATAGCCCATGTTGATGTACTCCTGAGCGATGTAATTCCCGAGCGCTGCAGGTCCTTCGCTCACGTAGTCCGTGGAAGTGTAATTCCGATCATAGCCCAGTTGTACCATCAAGGTGTCCAATGCTGGCAGCGTGCTCGATGCACCGGGTGAGTTCTGGAACCGATGTTTCAATATCCGATACGCCGCATAACTGATCGCTTCTTCACGGACCACTTCGATCTCACGGGCGTGTGCGATCCTTCAAAGACGGCCCGCGCTTTCATCGCCGGGCGCTATGGCATCGCCACCTTCGAAAGCGTCGGTGAGATGCTGCGCCAGCCGCTCGATGCCGTGGTCGTCGCCTCGCCCGATGCGCTGCACAAGGAGCATGTGCTCGCGGCACTCGACGGCGGCCTTCATGTCTTCTGCGAAAAGCCGCTGTGCTATGCGAGCCACGACATCAACGATCTGATCGCGGCGCGCGACACAGCCGGGCGCGTGCTGCAGGTCGGTTATATGAAGCGCTTCGATCCGGCCTATGAGGCAGCGCTCGATCTCCTG
>CADEDY010000043.1 GCA_902826215.1 uncultured Bacteroidota bacterium | reverse complement strand
TGTGCTCAGCGATAGGACGAAGATAGGGCGTCGGAGGTAGGTTCTCATCCGTCCACGGTTGCGGCAAGGCGTGCAGAGCGGAAGCTAAGGTCGTACATCCACACGCCGAGGAGTATCCAGCCCAGAACGGCGGGGTAGAAGATCATGCGTAAGCGGTTGTCCAGGTCCAGGTCGCTGAAGCCGCTATTACCCCCATTGCCGGGATGCAGGCTATCCACTGCATTCAGGCGAGGCACCACGAAAAGGAACATCACCAAGAGCACAAAGGCGAAGATGTTGTAGATCGCTGCCAGCCGTGCGCGCTTGTGGGCATCTTGCACCGAACCGCGAAGCACGAGGTAGGCGAGGTAGATCAATCCGGTGACGGCAGCCCCGTTCAGTTTCACATCGTTGGTCCAGAATGCGCCCCAGGTTGCTTTAGCCCACATTGCTCCCGTTACCAGGCCGAGGCCGCAGAACAATAGTCCCACTTTGACGGCCATCTCTGCGGCTTGGTCCTGTACCAAGGAGTTGGAGCCTAGCACCCGAATGCTCTGGAGAACGGAGATCGCCATCAGCACGATCATGGTGAACCACATCGGCACATGGAAATGCAGGTTGCGGATACTCTCATAGAGGATGCTGCGATTCGGGAAGGCGAACGGCGCAGCACCGATGTCGAGTTCGTTCACTCCCGGCCCACATGAGCCTGCTCCGATCCCGTTACCGAGCCCTTCAGTGAACAGCGCCCTTTCAAATCTCAAGCGATCAATTCCCACGGTGGTCAAATTCTCCTTCAAGCCAGCGGGAACATCGAAGGTCAGGCGGGCATGGGTCGGGTCGATCACTTCCGTGCGGCTGGCGCATACGCGTTGGCCCGCGTTCTCCAGATAGGCCGAAGAACTACCCGCAACGAAATCTGTGTTGTAACCCAGCAACGCGATCACGACTGGACCCGGCGCGATCCGGTCCGGCGAAACATGCACGAGGGCCGGGGTCAAAGGCGTGCGCAAGGCCGCTATGGACGCGAAGAGCAACAGCCCGATCGCCAAGAACTTCCACCAGTCTCTCATCGCCTTCTCAGGTTCTTGTCACCGAAGCCCGGCAATGCAGGAACCATGTCCCTTTTTGCTCTTCGTGCCTCTGTGGTGAACCGCATTCCTCAATCCCGCCAAAGGTACGGGAAGAGGATCCAGGCCAAGGTGACTGTAATGACGTCCAACAGGACCAAGCCACCGAAATACGTTCCTGTGACACTCCACGCAACTCCGTCCAATGCCAGTTTACTTGCACGCATCACCAAGAGCAGCAAAGGCAGCACGAGCGGAAAGCCCAAGATCGCCATCAATCCGATGCCGTTGCCAGCCCGTGCCGCTATGGCCGAGATCAACGTGAGTATTGCAGCAAAGCCGACACCGCCAAGCACCACGGCCAGGACGAATTGACCGACATCGGCATCGCGCAGCGCCTCGCCGCCCATCAGCACACAATAGAAGAGCAGGCTCACCAAACTGAGCACCACCATCGTCAGCGCGTTGTACAACGCACGGGCGAGCACCACGCTCCGTGGATCCACCAAGGTGTACAGGTAGAGCTGGCGCCCGGCATCTTCCCGTTGGAACGAACGCGCCAAGGCATTGAAGGCCGCGAACAACAGGATGATCCAGTACAGGGCGTTCCATGTGGCGATACCCAAGCCTCCTTTCATAGCGAGGTAGCACACGTATACCGCGCTCACCACATACAGGAGCATACCCGCCCATGACGCCCGTTGCCGCAGATCCAAAGCGACCTCCAAACGGAGCAGGGCAGCGATCTCGGTGGGTTTCATGGACGTGCCAAGGACATTCAGCCGACGAAGGTATCCGCCGAGGCGCTCAGTAGGTCTTGTTCTGGAGCACGGGCGTTCCTCGGTTCGAACGATCAGGGGTCGCAGGATATGAGAAACGAAGCCCGGCCTTGTCACCAAGGTCGGGCTTCGTTGCGCTCATCGCGCGACTACTTTTTCTTCGCCTTCACCTGTACAGCGCTCTTGGCGTAGACCATGTAGATGTCCAAATGTGGGCGCATGCCGATGGGCTGGCGCTTGTTGAGGTCCGTGGGGATCACCAACAGCACCTTGTCGTCCCAATGGGCGGCCTCGAATGCCTTGTACTTCTTGAAGTTATTCAATTTAGGGTAGCGGCGCTCGAACGAATCGATGCCTGTGGGCCAGTTGCGTTCGTGGCTCCGGAACACCATCGCATCGATCTCGGGTTGGCTAAGGCCTTTCTCAGCTAGTTTGGTGAGGACAGTGCTGTCGTTGCCGAGGTCGTAGGTCGCGTAGACGGCGTCAGGTGAGAGGATCTTCGCTTGCCTCATGCGCTTGTAATCCGGGCCTTTGCTTGGCTTGGGGCGTTGGGCATCGGTAAGGGCAGTCTCCACGGCGCTTTCGGGCAGCACGAGGTAGATATCCTCGCGTGTGCGGAGGTCCTCCGGCATATGGTAGTTCTCGCTCACCGGTATCTGGACAAGCACCTTCGTGCCCAATTCATCGGCATAGCTACAGACCTTGTGGGCGTTGTAGTTCTTTACTGCATCGGCATTGACCGCCAGTGCGCTGTCGGTACGCAGACCGATGGGCAGATTGGCATTCTTGCCCAGAGCCATGGCTTGTTTCACCCGATCGTCGTCCACCCCAGCGGCTTGCAGGCCACTGCGCACAGCCGCGTCCTGAGCCAGATCGGGCTTGCGCACCAACTGCGCAATGTCAGCGATGCGGACGGCATCCTGAGCATTTGAAGCGTTCACAAGGATGATGAATGAGAGAAGCAAGAAGGGGCGTAGAGGATACATGTGCGTTTGTACGCGATCCGCTCGAAAATGTTGGCCTACCCATCGGGTGGCGAAACGATCGTTGCCTTCGTTTCCGATCAGCGTGTCCGACGGATACTCGGCTCGGAAAGGAGGATCTGCCAGAACAGGTGGTCGGCCCAAGGGAACTTTACGGACCTTCGCGCTGTTCTATCAGCCATGAGAGCCCTTGCCCTACTGTCCTTTCCACTTCTGCTCGCCACTGGTTGTTTCAATCGGGTGCAAGTGGGTCCTGTTTCATTCCCAACGAACCAACCACAACCCATGCCCACGGCCAGCTTCTTCGAACTCAGCGCAACCGACATCAACGGCGATCTGGTGAAGATGGAGCAGTACAATGGCAAGAAGGTTATGGTGGTGAACACCGCGAGCGAATGCGGCTACACGCCGCAGTACAAGCAGCTTCAAGAACTCTATGACCTGTACAAGGACAAGAATTTCGTGATCCTCGGTTTCCCCAGCAACGATTTCGGCGGCCAAGAACCGGGCACCGAGGCCGAGATCGCCAGCTTCTGTGAGAAGAACTACGGCGTCACCTTTCCCCTGATGAGCAAAGTGCATACGAAGGGTGCAGAGCAGCACGCGGTGTACAACTGGCTGGCGGAGAAGAGCCAGAACGGTGTCATGGATACCCAAGTGAAATGGAACTTCCACAAGTACCTGATCGATGAGCAAGGCCATCTGATCATGTCCATGGAATCCGGCGTGGAGCCTGGTGATGAACGGGTGATCAACTGGATCGAAGGGAAATGAGCCGGATCGTGGACATCCTCTGCATCACGGCGCATCCGGACGACGTGGAGATCTCGATGGCGGGCACCGTGCTTCATCACCGTACACTGGGCCATTCGGTCGGTTTCGTGGAACTGACGGCAGGAGAGTTGGGCACGCGCGGCACCCCGGCCATCCGTTTGGAGGAAGCCAAAGCAGCCATGCAGGTACTTGGTGCATCATTTCGGTATCAATTGGGTCTGGCTGACGGTTTCTTCCGTGCCGATGGATCGAGTTTGCTGAACGTTGTCCAAGCCATCCGCGAGCATCGTCCTCGCGTGTTGATCACCAACGCCATTCGTGATCGCCATCCGGACCATGGTCGAGGTGCTGCACTTGTGTCCGAAGCTGCATTCTTGAGCGGGCTGCGGCGGATCTCCACTCAGAGCAATGGAAAAGAGCAGGAGGCGTATCGGCCGACCACCGTGCTGCACGCGGTACAGGACCGTTGGATCGAACCGGATCTCGTCATCGACATCACACCGCATTGGCCTAAAAAGGCCGAAGCGCTCAGGTGTTTCAAGTCGCAATTCCACGACGCTGCAAGCACCGAACCGAGCAGTCCGATCGCTACACCTGATTTTCTGCCCTTCCTCGAAGGCCGAGCCCGCGAAATGGGCCGGCTGTTGGGCGTTACGTTCGGTGAAGGCTTCACTGTCGCGCGTCCGCCGGGCGTGAGCGACCTCACCGAGCTGTCCTAGACCCGGGCAAGCCGACTGCGGATCTTCTTCCATACCTGCACCGTTCGCTCGCCATCTCCGGCATGAGGAACGAGTTCGAGCACGGTAGTGCCCGTGCAACGGAGGAAAATGATCAATTGGTAAAGCACACTTGCCGAATAGGCTATGGAGGTGGTGATCGCAGCTCCCTTGAGGCCGAAACCAGGGATCAGCCAGAAGCCGAGCGGTAAGGTGACCAAAAGGCCAATTCCAGAGCCGATGGTGTTGTGCCGGATCCGCCCTGTTCCACTCAGGAAATGACTGAGGATCTGCGAGCCGGACATGGCCAGCAGACCAGGCACCATGAGAGCGATCAGCGGTCGCAGGCCAACGATCTCCGGTCCGAAGATCCACGTGTAAAGCGAATCTGGGATCAGCAATAGGAGTGCACAACAGGCGGCCCCCATCAGAACGGCGACCTTGAAGAGCAGCACAGTAATGTCCCGCTGGCGTTCAGCTTCAACCAAGTTGCTCACCTTGCTGTAGAGCACCCCACCGATGCTCTTCGGCACCAGCCAAGCACCTTCGGCCAACTGCGTCGTTACGCTGAAAACGCCCAAGGCCCCGAGGCCACGGAATCGATCGATCAGGTAATAGGCCAAGCGATAGTTCAATAGTTGAAGCAGGTTGGCTCCTTGCGCGAGCCCACCTTGCCGGAGAAGACCGGCGATCACATTTCGGTGCCCACCGCCGACGAAGCCCTTTTCAGCGAGTGCGAAGTAACCGGAAAGCAGTACGGTGATGCCGTGCGCGAGGTAAGTAGCCTGCACATAGTCCATGACGGTCGCGTCATCCACATTCATGAGCACTACGAAGCCGACGAGTTGCACCCCGGCCTGGATCGTGAGTATAGTGTTCTGCAGGTTGATCCGTTCACGGCCCACCAGGATATTAAGGTGAATGCTGTTGAGCGACTGGAGGAACGCCAGTGCAACCACATGCAGCACCAAGGCCTCGGGCACCAACGGGGCGAACTGCTGCACGGCCAAGGCCACAAAAGCAGTGGCAACGGCCCATAGATAGCTCGGCAGGAGGAGCGGGGATACCCCGTATCGTGGCACCAGATATATCAATCCGCCGCCGCCAACGACATGATCGAGCAGCAGGATCATGGTCACCCCGAGCACGATGAGGCTTATTGCACCCAATCCCTCGGCGCCCAGCTTTTGACCTGCCGCTACGATGATCAGCAGGTTCATGGCCGTGATCGCGATCCGCGCGGCAACTGTGCCCAGGACAGGACGGATCATTTCCGTTTGGATCGGTGGCTCTTTTCTCTGCTTGTGCGCTTCTTCGGACGCGCAACCTCACCACCTCCACTCCGCACCCCGTCGATCAAGGTGATATCGCCCATGGCGCTCAGGGTCCGCAAGCCATTGCCGTAGACCGAACCGCGGAATCCATTGATGCGCTTTCCCGGTTCTTCCTTGAAGTTATGCGGTGTCAAAGCGAGCACTCGGTTGAGCACCACTGCGCGAACGCCCGGCTCAGAAATGTCATTCGCCGGTCGCCACAATTCTTCGCCCCGGCGGAAGAACGTTCCAGCGGGCCGACAGCCTTGAGCGTCCACCTGCAGCGGATTCAATGTGTGCGGGGTGTATGGTCCATCGAAAGCGTCGCTGTAGTACGCGAGAAGAACCGAAGATGAAGCCTCCGGATCAGTCCCGAAAAGCCACCATCGACCTTCGTATTCCGTCATCGTAGGGTTTGTCAATGCGCTATTCAGCAGCACTTTGATGTGATCAAGCCCGTCGTTCGTTGCCGAAACCTTGAAGAGTTCGGTCCTCGATTGATGCGGGTAACCGATCACTGCAAACGCACCCTCGGGACGCTCCACTACAAAGGGGTACGATAGTGAGGCCTCCGTGCTCAGCATGGTGCGGGACCGCTTCAGCACACTGTCACTTTTCGGTCTCAGTTTAGCTATGCTGTCATGGATGTTGTGCATGGAACGCTTGCGGTACAGAACATTCAATTGCCCGTCCGGTGCAGTGAATCCGAAGGGTTCCATGCGGTGGTTCCCGTCGGAAGGAGCGGGAAGCCAACGCACGTTCATGCTCGGATCGTCCTCGAGCAAGGCGGTGATGGGTTGATGCAGAATGCCGATGTTCCACGGATCATGGTCCCGCGATGGTTCCTTCGGAGCCACGATCTTGCGGAATTCCAAGGTGAGCCAGGTATGGATCAGAGGAACCATACCGATGGACATCCCGGGATCCTGCACCGGTGCTTGGGCTGATGGACCTTGGGCCACATTGCCACGGATCATATCGGAGATCACCTTCGCAGGGAGCCAAGCAGCACCCATCAGCCACGGGTCCAAGGAAGAACGGTCGTCCAAGGTCCGCAGCGGGAATTCGGCCTTCACCACCCCGGATCCGTTCACTTGGATGAACTCGGCCATCAGCTGGGTCTCCGATGCGAAAATCGGCGACATCATGGGCATACCTTCCAGTCCGATGCCGGATCCGTTCAGGCAATACTGCCAGACCTCCGGCTCGTTCACTGCCTTGCGCTGGAGATGTTCCATTGGAGGAAGGAACGAGAGGACCAGATCCAGTGAATGGACATCAAGGGCCTTGATCAACGCGCCTAGCTCGCCATTGCGGCCGAGTTCCACAGCAGGGATCAGGGCGAGCGGTTCGGCAAGATCGACCGGCGTTGCAGCGATCGGCGCAAGCAACTGTTGGATCCGGTGATCGAGGTAGCCACGGAAGCCGCGGCGCTCAGGATGCTCACGATCCGGGCCCGGCGTACCCATCACGACCAATCGAACGGCCGGGTTCTCGATGATGTGCCGAACCGCCTGCGCTTGCCAATAGGGAAGGCTGGTGCCGTTGCACAACAACCCTACGCGTATGGTCTTTTGTTCAGGCATTCAAGCAGCTCCGGTAGCATTCCAAGAAGGCGGACCCTACGGCCGTTGGGCTGAAACGCGAGGCCAAGCTTTGTCGGATAGCGGCCGGAAGGTACGTTCCGTGGGTGGTGTTCGATCGGATCATTGCTTCGGCAAGCGAGGCATCATCGCGCAGAGGGATGAGCAAGCCGTTCGTTGGTGTAATGAACGCTTCCGGTCCGCCGCATCGTGTTGCGATGACGGGCTTTCCTTGGGCCAGCGCTTCTCCCGTGACCACACTGAACGTCTCCACATTGCTGTTGATGATCACGGATCCGACCAGCGCCATGTGGTCCAGAACGGCGAGGTTCGGCAACCGACCGAGGAATTCGACTTGTGCGGAGAGCTCCAGTGAACGGACCATGGCCTCCAATTCAGCCCGATCCGGTCCATCACCGATCACGGTAAGCCGCAGACCGGGTTCAATGGCAAGTGCCTTGTGCAAAGCCCGTAACACACCGCTCACGTTCTTCGTGCGATCAACCAGGTCCGCCACCACCAAAAAGTGTCCTTTATCACCCCTCGGCGGAAGGGGGCGATCGAGCCCGGGTATCACATTCGGGACGACCTTGAATTCTTTGCACAGACCAAGATCCCGGACCCCTTCACCAAGTCGAGCGGAAACCGCTGTGATCAGCGCGGCGTGTCGGAAGAGGTGCTTGTTCAATTGATGGAACAGGAAGCCTTTGCCGGTATACGTTCCGTCCAGGTATTCGCTGCTTTGCTCGCTGATCAGGTATGGAATACCGTATTTCCGGTTGATCCATCGGGCGAACAAAGCAGGACGGACCAAGATGTGAACATGTACCAGATCAGGTAGGCCTTGCTGTTGCACAACGTGGTTCCATCCTTTCTTAGCTGCTCTCCAGTAACGCATCAGGTTGATCACCTTTCGCACAGGCTTGATGACGTTGGAACTAGAGGCATACGTGCTGGAAACCGTCGTCAGATCATCCTCGACCCGAAGTATCACATTCGGGGCAGTGCCGATCTCTTGCACCGGGCGAACCAGCAGCACCGTCAGCTTGGTGAACTGGGCAGCGGCTTGGGTCTGCTTGCGGATGAAATCACCCAATTGGGGATCTGCGGGACCCGGCCACCACTTGGGAAGGACGAGAACATGCGGGGATTGGGAAGGTGCTGCCAACGGATCCTGTGCGCCCTGGTTGGTGCGCATCGGTGGCACAAAGTACGGAGCCCTACAAACCCGATCCGCGGAACCATGGCTGTCGGCTCTTATATTTGCGGCCCCGAAACACATTGGTTCGGGAAATGGTGGATGTAGCTCAGTTGGTTAGAGCGCCGGATTGTGATTCCGGAGGTCGCCGGTTCAAGCCCGGTCCTCCACCCCGAAAGCAAGAGCCCCGAAAGGGGCTTTTTGCATGCCTGACGTCCTCCTACGATGCTTGCCTTGGAATGAAGAACGCCCCGGTGTTACCGGGGCGTTCTTGGCTAGAGCGGTGAGGTCAGCGCAGGATGGTCACATGACCGGCCCAATTGCGGCCATCGGCCATGGTGAAGATGAAATAGTATGTGCCCTCGCTCACGTCCCGAGGGGCCCAATTGTTCTTGTAATTCGAGCTCTCGTACACCAGATTTCCCCACCGGCTGTACACCTTCAATTGGTTGTTCGGGAAATACTGCGCGTTGCTGAACACGAGCGCATCATTCAGGCCATCTCCGTTAGGGGTGAACACGTTCGGAATGAAGACGTCAGCAGGAGCCACGATATAGATGGTTGAGTAAGAAGACGTGCAGCCATCCGCCGTGGTGATCTCCAGCGTGATCGGATAGGCACCCGGCAGGTCGAATGTGAAGGCGGCATCCTGGCCGTTACTGGTTCCCAGTTCACCGAATGTCCAGTCCCATTCCGTGATCACTCCTCCATTACCGTTGGATCCATCGTTGAACAAGGCGGTTGTCCCCGGTTGCTGGGGAGACGGTGGAGTGGGCGTGAAGAAAGCAGTTGGTTGTTGGGCGCTCACCACGGTAACGGCATCCGATCCGGTACAACCGAATTCGTTCGTTACCACGACGGACCAAGTGCCGCTTCCCACCGAAATGTTCGGAGCCGTGCTGTTGTTGTTCCAGAGGTAGGAGGTGTACGCTTCGGTCAAGGAAAGGTCAGCCGGTATGCCGCCGCAATTGAAAAGAAGACCGGTGATCTCCGGTTGCGGAGCAGGGCTGTTCACAACGACGAACGGTGGCGAAGTGAATGTGCAAAGCCCAGCCCCGACCGTGACCGTGAAGGTCCCTGCGCCGACGGTGATGGAAGACGCCGTTGAATTGGTGCTCCAGAGATAGGAATCGTACGGCAGAGTGGTGGCGAGCACCGTGGTTTCCCCATCACAAAGGGCCGCATTCCCAACGATCACAGGCGGTTCAGCAGGAGTGGGGTTCACCGTGATCTGCATGCTGTCGGAATACGTGCAACCGAAATTGTCGGTGACCGAGAAGACATAATCGAACACGCCAGCAGCGTTGGGAGTGGCCGTAACATGTAGGTGATCGTTCGGGTCGACCACGATCCCGTTTCCGCTCCATGACGAGGAGTCCGCTGAGCCGAGGCCGAGGGCCGGGGTGTATTGGGTAAGGTCGGGGAACAGATCCGGGTTGAAGCCCAAGGCCCATGCGCAGAGGAAACCATTGTCGCTGGCCCAGAGGTCGGTGATCGTCAACGTCCATGCGCCATTCAACGGACATCCGATGAGGCCAGAGAGTGGGTCGATGCTCTCGTAGGTGCCTGAAGGAAGGGTGCTGGCGGCATTCTCGGCCCAAGTGCCGTTGGTTGCGGTCGGGCTCCAGCAGTAGTCCCAGCAGGTGCCTTGCGCATCGGGTAGATCGTCTTCATCGATCGGAATGCCAAGAAAGGTTCCGCCGCCGCCTTGTTCGTGCATCGTAACCGTTTGGCCGATCGGGCAGGTGAGTTGGATCACCAGATCGCCAATGAACGAGTGTTCGATGCTCAGGCAAATGCTCAGCAGATCGTTGATGTCCTGCAGAGTAGCGCCCGGCTCGAAGACGCCTTCGAAAACGAGGTCCGAGATGAACGGGGTGCCCAGTTGATCAGGCAGGAAGATCCCGGATCCGAAATCCGCATTGGGCAATTCGGACCAAGTGGTGGGAGTAGCGTCACCAACGAGGTCCACATACGCACCAAGACATACCGTTGTATCGTTCGGTAGGTTGAATGTGGGAGTGGTGCTCACCCAAATGACAAGGTCGATGTAATTCGTGTTCGTGCAACCGTTGTCATCCGTTAGATCCAATTGCACCACGTATTCACCGGGTTCCTGGAAAGCATGGCTGACCGCGGGTCCGCTCAAGCTATCCGAGCTGCCATCGGCGAATTGCCAGTGGTATTCTACGATATTGAAGCCTTCAGCCGCGTACGAACCCGATGCATCGAAGCTAACCGTCTCACCTTGGCAGATCAGCGCAGGAGCTGTTCCGGGCATGGTTGCCACGGCAAATGGCGGTTCGCAGGGTTGGAAGCACGTGATCACAGCAGAGAACAGGCCTTCACCTACCTCATTCGAGGTGAAGTGAAGCGTGAGGCAGCCTGTCGGGTTATCGAACGAACCCGAAACGATCCCCGGGGAATCGTTGCCGGTATAGGTGCCGATCACTGGCGCTTGGTCGCTATCACCATCGAAGATCGTCAATTGATCGACCGGTTGGCTCCCGGCGGTACTCAAGTTGAAACTGAGCCATTGCAGCGAGATCGCTTGGCCGGGCACATCGGAGCAGATGGTCAACGTGAAGTCCTCATTCGGTGTATACCCCGATCCGCCCTCACCGCCACTGTCCAGCAGAGCTCCGGTGCACGTGGTCACGTTACCGTCGATGATGGTGAAGGTTTGAGCTGTCGATGGCTGGATCGAAGCCATGGCAGCGAGCAGGAGCCCGATGCCGAATTTTCCTGCAGTGTGATTCAAAACGTTCGAGGTCTTTGGTCGATCCATTTGGATCGCGGTTTCAAGAATGTACTTGCGTGTTATTGACGTTCTCAAGGTGGTTGTTAGTTGCCTGATCGAATGGTCGTCACGCTCAGCTATCGAAGCGGTCGCCGCATCGCAAAGGTCATGCAGCGTCACGCTGAATGCTTACGATTCGTCAGGGTTGATCTCAAGTTCCAAGGAATGAGGTGTGAAAGTTCGGCTTTTCGTTGGGGGCAGTCGGCAAGCGCGCAGATCGCGCAGGACGGCGGGATGCATGGATCCATGTGTATGAAGAGTTCCACGCGTTGATCGTGCTGCTTGTTCACCAACTCTTCGATCGCTGCGATCTCGTCGTGTGCTTGATCCAGATCGTAATACCATGGCAGGGTAACATGGCAGTCGATATGCAGGATGCTGCCGTACTGGATCATGCGGAAATTGTGGACATCCACCCACTGAGGCCGACGGTTCTTTTCCAAGGTGGCGATGACCTTCGCTGCCAGATCGAGATCGGCTTCGTCCATTATCCCGGCCACCGATCGGCGGAAGATGCGCAAACCTGTGAACACGATGTAGATGGCAAAAAGGATGGCGAAGACCTGATCCATCCACAGGATCCCGGTCAATTGGATCACCACGAGGCCGCAAACCATGGCAGCGGTACTCCATGCATCGCTGAGCAGGTGCGTTCCGCTGGCTTCCATGGTGATGGACCGGGCTTTTCTTCCTCGTTCTCTTAGGATAAGCCCCAAGGCTAGATTGATGACACCAGCAACGCCGGAAATGAAGATGCCTTGACCCAGATCATGGATCACCGGTTGCGCCATCAGGCCTTCAATAGCACGCCAAATGATCACCCCACCTGCCAGGATCACCAAGCCGCCTTCGAATCCCGCGCTGATGTATTCCACCTTGCCATGACCGTAGGGGTGCCCTTCGTCACTTGGTTTGGCCGCCAGCCGGATACTATATAAGGCGAAGGCTCCAGCGACCACGTTCACGATGCTCTCGAGCGCGTCACTGAGGATGGTATTGCTGTGTGTGATCCGCCAGGCAAGGAACTTCAGCAGCATGAGCAGGGTTCCGATGAACAGGACCCAAGCCAGGACTCTTGTATGGGAGGTGCTCTTCACGGACCAAGTTTAACCCGTTGTTCGTTGGCAGTGCATTTCCGGCAAGCGGATCGAAGGGATGGATCCTGCGATCCAAGTCGTAGTCCTTAATCTTGCGCCGCATATCTTCGAAGATGTTCGTCACTATGATCGTCGTGTTCGTGCTGGGCTACTTGGCCATCGCACTGGAACACCCCCTTCACGTCAACAAAGCCGCATCGGCCATTCTTACCGGTGCTATCATTTGGACGCTGCTCATGCTTGGGCAAGAGAGCCTGTTTCCACCAGGCGAGGCACCCGGTCATGAGGGATTGTTGCATCAGCTCTTGGAACACCTCGGAGAGATCGCGAGCATACTCTTCTTCCTGATGGGGGCCATGACGGTGGTTGAGTTGATCGATGTGCATGGTGGCTTCAGGGTGATCACGGATCGGATATCGGCAACGAAGAAGGTCACTTTGCTGTGGATCATCTGCATCCTCACGTTCTTCCTGAGCGCTGCGTTGGACAACCTCACCACAGCGATCGTCATGTCTGCCTTGTTGCGGAAGCTCATCAAGGACAAAGAGACGCTGTGGCTCTTCGCGGGATCGGTGGTGATCGCAGCAAATGCTGGAGGTGCCTGGTCTCCCATCGGTGATGTCACCACCATCATGCTCTGGATCGGGGGGCAGGTCACGACGGGAAATATCGTCCTGAAGCTGATCCTACCGAGTTTGGTGGCCTTGGTGCTGCCCTTGCTCTGGATGAGCTTCACCATGAAGGGGAATGTGGAAAGACCGGATGCGTTGCGATCGGGAACGCAACATGGAACTGAGATAACCACCAGCGAACGCAATCTTATCTTCTGGCTGGGTGTTTCAGCGTTGCTTTTCGTTCCGGTCTTCAAGGCATTCACTCATCTGCCGCCATTCATGGGCATTCTTCTTGGCTTGGGTGTTCTATGGGTAGCCACGGAATTGATCCACAAGGGATCCGATGATGATGCGCGTGGAGATCTGATGGTGACCTCGGTACTCCGCCGCATCGATCTGCCCAGCGTACTCTTCTTCCTTGGAATACTCATCGCGGTGGCGGGTCTGCAAGTAGCAGGTCACCTGACTTTGTTGGCCGAGGGGTTGGATCGCACACTCGGCAATGTATACCTCATCAACGCTGCCATCGGGGTTCTATCGTCCATAGTGGATAACGTGCCGTTGGTGGCTGCCGCCATGGGCATGTACCCCATGAGCCAATTCCCTGCGGACCATTTGTTCTGGGAACTGCTTGCGTTCTGTGCGGGGACGGGTGGCAGTTTGCTCATCATCGGTAGCGCTGCCGGCGTGGCTGCCATGGGGATCCTACGTATCGACTTCATGTGGTACCTGCGTCGGATCACGTTGCCTGCTTTGCTTGGTTATCTGGGTGGGATCCTCACCTTCTGGGTATTGTGGCGCGGTTGATCAGCGGTTGCGCGTAGTGATCCTGCTTCCCCGTACATTTCGCCGCTTCCGACCAGTACGGAACGTTCTTGATCCATGTACCTACTTATCGCCGCGGTCTTCGTGTTGGGTTACATCGCGATCGCTTTGGAACACCCATTGCACGTCAACAAGGCAGCATCAGCACTGGTTACAGGCGTTCTGATCTGGGTGCTGATCATGGTAGGGGAACACAGCCTGCACCCCGATGGATCGTTGGGTGGTCATGAAGGCATCGTTCATCAACTGCTGGAGCACCTCGGAGACATCGCGAGCATCCTGTTCTTCTTGATGGGGGCCATGACCGTTGTGGAATTGGTGGATGCACACGAAGGCTTCCGGATCATCACCGATCGCATCACGGGAACGAAGAAGGTGCCTTTGATGTGGGTGCTCAGCATCATCACCTTCTTCCTGAGCGCCGCTTTGGATAACATGACCACGGCGATCGTGATGTGCGCTTTGCTTCGGAAATTGATCCGTGACAAGAACGACCTGTGGACTTTCGCCGGCATGGTGATCATTGCGGCGAATGCAGGAGGAGCTTGGTCTCCGATCGGTGATGTCACCACGATCATGTTGTGGATCGGCGGTCAGGTCACGTCGGCCAATATCATCGCGAAATTGATCGTGCCCAGTCTAGCGTGTCTGTTGATCCCGTTGATCTGGTACTCCTTCACTTTCCGAGGCACGATCCAACGCCCAGAGTTGGTGAACGACGGGAACGAAGGCCATGTGAAGGTGAGTTCTACCCAAAGCACGCTGATCTTCGTTCTGGGGTTGGCGGCCTTATTGGGCGTGCCGCTCTTCAAGACCTACACGCACCTTCCGCCTTACATGGGGATCCTGCTCGGCTTGGGGATCCTTTGGATCGTCACCGAGCGGATGCATAAGAACAGCATCGAAAGTGATAAGGGCCATTTGCTCGTCACTTCCGTGTTGCGCCGCATCGACACGTCGAGTGTGCTCTTCTTTTTGGGGATCCTTACGGCTGTTTCCGGCTTACAAGTGGCAGGTCACCTTACGGACATGGCGACACTATTGGATTCCACGCTGGGCAACATGTACGCGGTGAACTCGGTGATCGGGGTATTGTCCTCCATCGTGGACAACGTTCCTCTGGTGGCCGCTGCCATGGGCATGTATCCCATGACGCAGTACCCGACCGATCATTCCTTCTGGGAACTGCTGGCATATTGCGCGGGTACCGGGGGAAGTATCCTGATCATCGGATCAGCAGCCGGTGTGGCAGCCATGGGTATCCTAGGGATCGATTTCCTTTGGTACGTGCGTAAGGTGGCTTTTCCGGCATTGCTCGGCTACGTCGCTGGCATCGTGGCCTTCTGGTTGATCTGGCACGGCCACTGATCTACATCGTATGTACGCCATACAGTTTGCACAGCCAGCCGAGGTGGCCGATGTGTGAGCCTTCATGCCGGATCGCATGGGTGATCACGTCACGAACCGTGTTCCCGATCGATGGAATGCCTGTCTTGTTAGGTAGTTCCAGTGCTTCGGGTGGAAGGTTTCGGAGGTGAGCGAGTGCTCGTTCGTGTACTTTTTGGAACATATCCATGACCTCATTGAACGGAGGACAGTCGTTAGGCGAGATAATCGTACTACCGACTGTGAAATGCTTGGCCCAAGAGAACTTCTCGAAGGGGCCACCGGAAGCCATCAGGATGAGGCCGTTCTCACTTGTCGCGAGATGCGCCATGATCCAGAAGGCTGAATTAAGCTCCTTGCCCTCACAAACAAAGCGCCTGTGCAGGTCCTGGTCCTTCAACTTTTCGAAGTAGAACAAGGTGTACTGGCGGGTGCGGTCGAGCATGTGCGCAAGCACTTCGGTCTCTGTTGGCATGGGGCTTCGTTCAGGGTGCCGAAGATCGGCACTTCGCTGGTTCCTTGCGACTCCTATCTTTGCCGCCCTTCCAAATGGAAGAACGATCGGAGAGGTGCCAGAGTGGTCGATCGGGTCTGTCTCGAAAACAGATGTGCCCGCAAGGGTACCGGGGGTTCGAATCCCTCCCTCTCCGCCAAAGTGGAGACCGCCCCCAAGGCGGTCTTTTCGTTCCTGCGAATGCCAAGCGCAGCTTGAGCAAATCGCAGGAACGAAAAGACCGACGAGCAAAGCGAGTGGCGGTCACTATTATGAAGCCACCCCCAATGGGATAGCGCGCCTCGCGCAATCCCC
>CADEDY010000042.1 GCA_902826215.1 uncultured Bacteroidota bacterium | reverse complement strand
TGTCGATGATACGGCGTGGTTCTGGGATGGCCTCGGCGAGACGCAACTCGTATCCGCCCGTGGTCATACCGTCACCCGCGCTGTCGTTCACGCGCAGCTGGTAGCAACCATCAGGAACGCACATGGAGACCGTTCCGATCTGGTTCGCTGGGATCGGGTCAGCACCGCTGAGCACCGTCAGGTTACCAGCACTGTTCAGCAAGCTCCAGGTCACTTGGCCTGGGTTCGCGTCGTTCTGGAATTCCAGGTTCAACGCGTTGCCGCCACCAGCACATGCACCGATGTTACCGCAGGTCACGGAGAGGGTATAGGCGCCGAAGTTCGTAGCCCAGCCCGTTACGTAGATGTAGTAGGTCTCAGCGCTGGAACCGGTCCAGGTGGCAATGCTCCGCGAGCCGCTGCTTGCGCAGAGTGCGAAGGCATCATCGTTACCGGCGACGCAGGTCAGGGCCACACAATCGGGCGTGGTACCGATCCAGATCTGGGTATCGAAGCTCGAACCGCAAAGGCTGGCGGTCATCGTTCCGTCGAACCCTGCCACGGTGTACCACACACCGCGACCACCTGCGTTGAACACGTAGGCGTCACCGGTGTTGTCGCAGCCTGCGGTAGGTGCGCCCGTGTGGGTGGCCGAGGTGGTATTGCCCGAGACCACACTGTTGCAATTGAGCATGATGGCGTCGCTGCAGAGGTCGTTGGCGGGAGGAGCCGCTGGTGTGGTCACGCTAACAGCGGTCGTGTTGTTACTGTAACCGTCCATGGCCAAGGAGCAATCCTGACGGACATAGATCTGGTATGTGGTCGAGGGGCTCAGGCTGATCGCTTGTGGGGAAACAGCGCCGGTCACCAACGTTCCGCCAGCACCAGCAGTACCATCGGTACCGGGCGTGTGTGGCGATACGCCGAACTCAACGATCACGGAACCCGTGCAACCACTGCATGTGAAATTCACGTTCGTGCCGTTGTACGTCGTACCTGAAACGGAAACACCGGTCGGATCCGGGCATGGTGGCGCTTCAACAACACTGATGTCGTCCAAGTTGATGTTGAACTCATCGGCCAACGAGTAGGAATGCCATCCGATGTGGTACACTCCGGTCGAACCAGGCGTGATGTTGTAGCTCACGGTCGAAGGCGTGGTGAATGAGAAGCTGCCATGATCAACGATGAGGTCCGTCATACCCGCAGCAACAGGTGAGGTGCCGTAGTAGACATCCATCTGCTCGGGGAAGGAAGCGCTTTGAGCAGCGTACTTGTACGTAATGGTGTATGTCGTACCGCCTGTGAGGTCCAGACCAGGGGACATCAACCAGTCATTACCACCGATCGCGGTGGCATAGCCGTATTGGGCGTATGCGCCAGTGAACCCGGCGGCTCCAGTGGCCGTCCTCCAGAAACCGGTCGGGGCACTTGGGCCGTTCACGTCATCCGTGCTCCAGCAAGTGGGGAGAGCAGGGGTGGTCACCGAGCTGAAATCCTCGCTGAATGGGATGCTGAAGGATGCGCAGCTCGTTGTGAAGTTCGCGACCGTACTGTTCGGGCTATAATCCGGACCAGCGCACACTTCGCGCACGTAAACCGAATAAGCGGTGGCCGAGGAAAGACCTGTCAATACGATGGGGCTGCCAGCAACGGGAGCGCCCGTCCAGATCGTACCCCCCATACCGGCGGTGCCATCGGTGCCGGGTGTGAAACCAGGCGCACCGTATTCAACAATGAACGTGCCGGTGCAGCTGGTGCAGGTCCAAGAAACCGTTCCACCATCCAGCGTTGGCACAACGCCAACAGCGGTCGGAGCTTGGCAGGTAGGCGCCGCGGTCATGGCAATGTTGTCGATCAACACGCTGTTGCCGAAGTCCGAAACACCGCGGAAACGCACGCGATCCGTTCCAGCAGGAATGGCATAGGCCAAGCTGGTCCATTCGCCCGCGGTAGGAGCCGTCAAATTCGATGTGGAAGACCCAGCGGTGTTCAGCAGACCGCCGACCTGGTTGGTCATGGTCTGTACGAGGGTCCAGGAAGAACCGCCGTTGTTGGAAACTTCCAAGTGGACCGTATCGACCTCACCACCCGTATAGGAGCGACCAGCGACGTCGAATTCCACTTGCATGCCAGCACCGACCGGGGTCAATACAGGGCTGGTGAAGTTCAATGTGGTGCCACTGGAGGAACTGAAGAAGTTCCAACGGATCGAACCAGTACCGACAGCGAACCCGCTGGAAGTGCTGTAGAGCAGATTGGCATCAGCTGTGGGGGTCCAGCAGTTGGCGATCAGGTTGCCGCTGCTGAAGTCCTCGTCGAATGAACCGGGATCAGCGTTCACAGTAACCACGTTCGAACTATTCACATCAGGGCCGGTTGAACACGTAGTGGTGATCCGGAAGTAACGCGTAGTCGCGATGGCCGAAGTTGTATAGGAAGGAGTTGTCGCTCCGCTGCCACCTACAACGCTAGCCCAGCTCCCGATGCCATCGGGAGACTCTTCCCACTGGTACGAAATGCCCAAACCAACCGAGAGGCCAGAAGCCGTCATCGTGGTGGTCCCTCCACTGCATACCGTCACAGGTGTTGGAACCGTACCAGCGTTAGGCACACCGGCACAAGGTGGAGCCGCCGCTTCACTAAGCACGATATTATCGAAGTTCCAATAGTTGTCGCCGCCGGTATATGTAGAGGTCCAACGGATGAAGACCGCACCCGGAGGTGGCGTGAACGTATGGCTCTTCCCGATGCAGGCGCTGGTTTGCGCCTCCTCTGAAACTGTGGCGATCGTGGTCCACGGTCCAGTTGCGGATGCTCCGTATTGCACGTTGAATGACCCCCAAGGTGTAGCCGCGCCAACGTTGTTCGCAGACCATACATTGACCTTGTAATCGTAGGAGATCGTGATCTCACCTCCGATCGCGGTACCCGTGGAGGGGCTTATCAGATTACCAACGGTGGCTGAAAAAATGTTGCGGCGCATAGCTCCCCCAGAACCACCGCAAGCGGTTGTGCCCGTGAATCGGGAGTAATTCCCGGTCCAACCTGTGCTGTTCGCATCGAAGTTGAAGGAGTAGCTCACCTGCGCATTCGCCCCCAGCCCCAGCGCGAACAACGCACTCAGTGCTGCGGCCTTGCCCCACCAGCGCGTTCGCTGGCCTCGGGGCTTCGTCGTGTTTCGACAATTCATGTGAAAGGTTTTTGGTTGAAATTCTCTAAGGACAAGGTGCCGTTCGTGGCGCCGGTACGAGGGTAAGTCCGCCGTGTGGTGGACTGGTGGTCGGTAACTACTGCGCCTTCCACGGAGAGGGGGCGCAAGGGTCGTTTTATGATCGGTGTCGCGTCTACTTCGTCGGAAGAATGTGCGTGATTGTCGTTCGTTCTAACCGTCTGGTAATATTCAGGAGAGGTTCAAATGTAGGAGGATCCGCCTCAGAACGGAAGCGCATTTATCAACTGGCGGTCGAATGATCAAGAGTCGGTCCGAATTTCTTTGAAGATCAGGGTGTTGGATCGCGTTGAATGAGTTGGACGGTGCTCCATCGCATGGTACCAAGCGCCGCTCTGGCGTTCATCATGGGGCAATTTCGACTTGCATCGCAGCGGGTATGGTAACACGTGGAGCGATGCACGCCGCACGCGAAAGAGATGCCATGCGAACCCTCATGGTCCATCCAATTGTTGAACGTGATGTTCGGTGAGCATCTCATTGTTACTTGTCATCGCTCACCGGCTGCTTGTCCAACAATTCCGGCATCGGCGTGGTGCCCAAGCAGAACGCCCCGGACCTTGCGGACCGGGGCGTTCCCATGGAATTGTCGTTGAACCTTACGGCTGGATCACCAAGCGCTCCGTGTAGGTCTTATCACCAGCGGTGATGTTGACCATGTAAAGACCACCGGCGAGGTCACCGTTCAGATCGATGTTCGTTTTCACGAAGCCATCTTGGACAGCGATCGTACGCGCGGTCACCCGCTTGCCGGTCATGTCGTAGATGTCCACGGTCACGGTATTCACATCAGCGCCCACCTCAGTGAGGGAGATGAAGAGTTGCTCGCCGCGGTTCGGGTTGGGATACATCGTGAGGTTGCCACCTTGTTGTGCTCCGATGCTGCTGCTACTACCTTGCAGTGGGCCTGGGCAATTGGTGCTGGTGGTGATGTTCACGCTGCAGACCTTGCCCCATGCGGTGCTAGGGTCGCCAGGATCCGCGCAGTTGAGGGCTGGAGCCGAGCTCGGGTTACCCACGCACCACGTTACGCCACCATCCAAGCTCACGCGCACATCCACATCATACTGGGTGTTGCACTTCAGTTGGGTTCCGGTTGCTGCGCTCCAGTTCAGGTTCAGCTGAGCACTGGTCTGTGGTGGGCGCACGATGCAACCATCCGGGTTCGGGTATTCACCATTGCGGAAACGGAACTGGTAACGCACGTTCGCACTGCTCACCGTTGGAACAGGTTGCGGTGGGTTCGCTATGATGCGGTTGCCGCTTGTATTGGCACCACCGAAGTAGCGGCTTACACCACAGCTGTAGTCGTTGTCCAGTGGGTTGTCCTGCAATTTCACCAATGGGCAAGCTGCACGAGCCGCATCGATCTTGAACAGGCAAGCAGGACCAAAGGGCAGGTTCACATCAGCCACGCGACCGCGGATCCGAACGTTCAAGAGCACGTTCGAAGGCAAGTGCGGTGTTGTAGGCGTGTTGGTCCAGCCGTTCACGCGGAAGTGGCAGGCACGTGTTGCGCCAGTGCCGAATCCATCGCTGGTAGCGTGGTTGCGGAAACGGCGGTAGCTGTACGATCCGTTCGGGTCGAAGAACCAGAACACATAGCCACTGGTGGTGTTGGTCACGTTGAACTGACCGGTCACGGCGGCGTTCTCCGTGGCAACGATGTACTTGTTGGCCACCCAGTCCAGCTTATCGCAGCTGCTGTAGATCGGACGGTCGGATCCGACAGGCACGCAGAAAGCGCCGTTGTCATAAGTGCTTGCGATCGCGCTTACATCGGGTGGGCCACCAGCGAGGTTGGTGAAGTTGCCCAGGTTATCGATGATGCGACGGCCGTTCGGGCCGCTCTCACGCAATTGGTATCCACCTGTGATGCCACCGCTCACGAAACCGTCTCCACCGCTGTCGCTAACGCGCAGGCGGTAGCAGCCAACAGGCAGGCAGCAGTTGTCGGTGATCGGGCTGGTGATGCCATCGATCGGCACACTGAACTGGCAAACCACTTGGTTGGTGCCTTGCAACAGGATCTGCCAAGAAGCTTGACTGCTGAGCGCATCGGTGCGCAGCTCCATGGTCACCGTTTCGGTGCATGGAACGGCCACGCACTGGCAGCTACCGTTGATCTGGCCGAAGAGGAACGGCGATCCCGGATAGTTCACGTTGCAGTAGTCTCCGATCTGGCCAGGGTAGCTTGGGCAGTTGTCGATGCAGTCGATGATGCCGTCACCATCGGTGTCGGTCGTATTGATGTTCACCGTCACGTTGGCCGTACTCGAGCAAGCACCATTCGTAGAAGTCACCGTGTAGGCTTGCGTTGCAGTTGGGCTGGCCGTAACGGTTGTGCCAGTATACGTGTCCAAACCACTTGCCGGAGGGGTCCAAGTATAGACCGTCGGGGCGGAGTAGACCACCTTGATCTGCCAGTTGGTGAGCGTGCCGGTGCCGATGGATTCATCGTCGATCACACGCAGGCGCCATGTTCCGTTGGGTACGGAGTACAATGCTGACCATAGCGCGGTGGTAGGTGGAGTAGCAGGCGTGAGTTGGAAAGCGGTCGTGCGCTTATCAGCACGGTACGTTCCTGCATGTCCTGCGGTAGCTCCCAACAATGCGGGGAAAGCGTCGTTCGAGGATATCCGGGTTCCCGTGTATGCGGAACCCGTGGCTCCTGCAACACCACCGGCCAAGTTGACGATCTGCCCGTTCGGAGCTTCCAAGTTCACGATCAGATCTTGGACGAAGCTGTGAGTGATGCTCATCGTAACGATCACACTATCGATCGTTGCGCCACCCGGCACACCGCTCAAAGTGAACGCATTGTTGATACCCGTTGCATTTACATCGGGGATCGTCAGGCTGATGGTACCAGAGGTCTGGGTCACCGTTCCACTGACGGTACCTCCAACAGTGTTCAATACAACAGAACCGCCAGCGCAGATAGCGGCAGGTGTCGGTGGATTCACGCTCAATGCACTAGGTTGTGCAGAGATGGTGACCACCGTTGCAGGACTTGTACCAACGCAGCTATTCCCATCCGTTACACTCACGGTGTAGGAACCATCAGCAGTTGCCGTGATGGATTGCGTTGTGGCACCACCTGGGCTCCAAACATTACCAGAAGCGGAGCTTGAAGTAAGCGTTCCGCTCACGCAGAAGTTCACTGCACCGGCTGGTGAGATCGTCGGCGTGGGCAAGCCGTTCACGGTGACGCTCACGTTGGAGTTGCATGAACCGCCGCAGGCATCACTGATCGCGCAGGTGAAATTGTATGTCCCTGCAGGTAGGTTCGCAGTGATCGAAGCCGCGTTCGGGTACACACCGCCTACGCCATCGCTCCACGCATAGGTGAAGGGAGCTCCGCCACCGGTGCGGTTCGCTGCAACGGTGAAGTTACTGCCTGCGCAGAAGGGGCCGGTCGCTGTTGCAGCAGAGCAGCTCAGTGGGTCGATCGACACGGTCGCCGTTGCGGTTGCCGAACACGCACCATTGGAGACGGTCACCGTAAAGGTCTCTGTAACACTGAGCGCGTTCGTGGCTGTATTCTGGCTACTTGGGCTGACCAAGTTCGTAGGGGAAGCCCACGAGAAGGTCGGCAACACCGGAGCGAAGCGGTAAGTAGTCCCAGAAGGGAAGTTGGTCGCAGAAGAGATAGAGGTGTTCTCGGTGCCGGACGATGCCGTGGAGGTATTGGCAGGGCTCAGCGGGGTAACGCTCAGGAAATTCCCCACGTTACCCGAGATGCCGATGGAAGCTGTTGTACCGGCCAGAGCGGCGCTTGTAGCACCATAGATGAACTCGACCGCCCCATCCACTTCGTACAGTTTCACTTGAACATCGATGGTCGGGTTGGTAGCGCTACCTGTTCCGCCGGTGTGCATACCCGTCCATTGAACGGTGAGGATGCGCGATCCAGGGGAGCCGATGGTCAGGTATTGAATGTTACCACCCGTGCAGTTGTTGTCGTCCCAAAGAGGAGCGATGCGGTTCGCGTTGCTGGCGAGTGCATTGGTGAAGGGGTAGTTGTTCGTGCCGGAGATATAGTTGGCAGTAGCATCGCCCAGGATCATCAGACCGTTGGCACCAGCGGAGAAGATCGTTTGCACTCCTCCGTTGTAGGCGAAGTTGAACCCGATGGGAAGGTTGCCCTGTCCGCCATCATCGGTCGAGGCGTTGGCCACGGTGGTTCCGGAGATCGCCGAATACGTACCTGCAGCACCGCTGAATGTGTAGTTGCTTGGCGCAGCGGGAAGTACACCTGTTGAGGTCAGGTTCGAGGTGGACCCCGTGCAGATGGAAGCTGGTGTTGCTGTAGCTGTTACTCCCGTAGGGTTGGCGAGAACGGAGACCGCTGCAGTAGCTGTGTTAACGCATCCATTGGCATCCGTACCAGTTACAGTATAGTTAGTGGTCGACGTAGGAGCGGCTGCAACAGGTGAACCGCTGGTCGGCGTAAGTCCGGACGTTGGGCTCCATGAGTACGTAACTGCGCCTCCGGCAGTCAGCGTTACCGAAGAACCACCCGGTGTGCAGTAGGTGCCTGTTGCCGCACCCACACCATTCACTGTTACCGTTGGCAGTGCGTTAACTCCCACCAGTTTCTCAACAGTGGTCATGGTAAAGGTTCCGCCGTTGTTGCACGTAACCTCGCAAATGAAATACGTGGGCACGGTCAGCGGACCGGTGGCCTGTGTAGAGCTGGTGCCCAATGTGTTCGGGTAAACGCCCGAAGTTGTGCCGGAGCGCCACTGGTAGGTGATCAGCAGGTCCGTATAGACAGTGCTCAAGGCGAGCGTGGTACCGCTGTTGATGCAGACCGAGGCAGCACCTGTAATGGTCGATGTAGCAGGTGTGCCCGAGCAGAGTGCCAAGGGTGTACCAGCGAATTCATCCGCACCGATATCCGGGGTACCACCGCGTACATCACCGTCAAAATCATCCGTGACAGCAACGGTCGCTCCGCCGCTTTCCGCACCGGTGGCGATCACCGTGCTCATGTGCAGGAAGTTGGCGTTTCCACATAGCGTGCTGAGGAATGGCGGGTTCTCCGTTACCGATGCTGCGTCGCGCGGAGCAACCGTACCAGCGGTAAATACACCTGCTTTATAGAGCGCAAGAGTTTGTGCTGTGCTAGTGCCATCAGCATAGATCAGGTTGTTGGCCCCGGGTGCACCCGCATAGAACAAGTTGTTATTCGATGTGGAGGCGTAGTTGGCCAATGTGCTCGCAGCACCCGTGGTGCGGCGATACGCAACCGTGAGGCCAGCGCCGTTCTGCACCGAGGTGTTCACCAGGATGTTGTTGCGTAGGTTGAGCGCAGAGGTCGTGGCCGTCGCGTTACCCAATGCGAACAATGCGGAAGAACCAAACCCGACACCGGATGTCGTGTTGTTCAAGTACACGGTGTTATAGAACAGATTGAATGTGCCAGTGGTCGCAGAGCCGTTGAGGTCGATACCACGGATCGCGTTCGAGCCGGTGGCGATGGGAGCGGTCAGGTTACCAATGATGTTGTTCGACGCCGTGACCGCTGTGTTAGTAGTGCCCGATGTCAGTGACATACCAGTCACTACAGAGCCAGCAACCGACCCGTTCAGGTCACAGATCTTATTCTTGGAGACCGAAGCGGTAAATGCACCCATGGCTAGACCGGTAACTGTCGTTCCCGCCGAGTTGATCCCGCTGATCGTATTCCCCGCAACGGTGATCGTCGCTTGATTGGAGTTTCCGACGGAAAGACAGGTAATCGAACTGCCGCTGGTGATATTGGTGATCGTATTCGTGTTCACGTTGGACGCCGGACCGGAGAAGTTCACTGACATCGGTGTTACGGTCCCTGCACCTGTTGTGATGTTGTTGAACGTGTTCCCGTTCACCGATTTCACCGGACCACTAGAGGCGGAAGCGCCATCCGTATTGCTCAAGCCCGTGAAAGCCGAAGCACCGGTAAGGGTGATGTTCGAGAAGTTGTTCGAGTTCATCGTATGGCTCGATCCGTTCACGGACGATGCGTTGGATGACCAAACCGTGGTTGAACCGACACCAGTGCGCGTGAAGCCCGTAACGATCGAGTTACTGCTCAACGACAACGATGCACCGCTGATCATGGTAGGTGCGAAGGAGAAGAAAGTGATCGTTCCTGTGGTATTCACCGACATGTTGGTGAACGTGTTGCTGTTGAACGTTTGCGTCAGCGGGTTCCCCCCTTGGGTGATGAAGGTGATCGCAGAGGTCGCGGCCACCGTATGCCCGAAGGTGTTGAAGTCGTTACTATTGATGTTGCAGGTCGTGGTGGCGTTCACGCTGGAGCTCGGCAGGTTGATACCGTTTATCGCAACAGACGCACCAGGTCGAAGCGACAAGGTATTGTTGTTGATCGCTTGGGTTAGAGTGCCGGTCGGTGCATTGCTGGATGCGGCAACCTGGATACCATTCAGGGTTCCCACGGTAACACCGCCGTTCGAGCTAGTGACCGTATTGCGCGAGATGGTGTAGTTCCTCGTGTTTCGAAGGAGGATGCCGTTCACCGTACCCGATACGTTGGCATAACCGGAGAAGGTCCCCGTAGTACCAAAGTTCGTGATCGTGTTACCCTCCGGTGCCGTAGCCCCGCCAATGTCCACCGTGGTGTTCTGGTCGGCTGCCGCAGTTGGCCCGATCACTATGATCCCCATGTTCACTTCCGTGATCGTGTTGCCACGGATCACCAAGTTGTGGTTACCGCCATTCGCCCCGGTAGCGGTCGCCGAGGTGGTGACCACGGTAGAGGTATGGGTAGCATTCACATAGATCGCGGACGTGTTCTGATAGGTCCGATCGAGATCGATGTTGTTGTTCAGGATGGAGATGTTCTGCGAACCGTTCGTAGCGGTCGCATAGAAGACGGCCACACCCCACTCGGTCATGTTGTTCGTGCCGGCAGCAATGGTCGTGTTCGAGTTGTTCTCCCGCATCACGAAGTTCTGGATCGTGATGTAGTCACCACCCAAGATCTCGATGAGCGCATCGTGCAGCACACCGGAAGCCTGTGGCGTCGGAGCTGTTACGGTGAAACCACCACCATCCAATGTCAACGAGAAGGACGCCGTACCTGTTTGGGTCAATGACCACCCACCGACAGGTGCTGTTTCGTTGCTGGTGAGAGTGATCACCGTATTGGACGTCATCGTTCCTGGTAAAGCGGCTAATGCCGTTGCCAAGTCAGGGTATGTCGGGGCCAGTCCCGATCCACCGTTGGTGCTTACCGTAGCACCCGCCGTCCCCGCCAGCGCGAAAGCCGCGCCGAACAAGGCCATTTTGCACCACTGCGACGTTCGTCGCAGCCATGCGGTCGAAGAGTTCCGACAATTCATGTCAATTGATTTTGGTTTGGTTCAGAGAAGGAGTTGTCCAGCGTTCGTGCTGGTGGACGAGGGTAAGGCCAAGGCCTTTTGTAAGGACGTTCGTGCGGTACGGAAAGGACACGAAGGGTAACAGGGAGTGGGGGTGATTCGCTACTCGTCGGGTGGAACCGGGATCTGGTAGGAAGAATTGACGTGTTCGGAACACAGGGAACACGATCAAATGTAGAGGGGTGCAAATCCGGGTCAAGGCTCGCCGGATCGATTTCACGCCGATTTCACTTCATTATGAAATAGCCGGGAATGCCGATCTTTGTTGCACGAATCTGGACGGACGAAGCATTGAACAAGGGGTTCCCTTGGTCTGTGGAATTTGCTTGTCGAGGCCGTTGAATAGTTGCGTGGAGTCCCGTGCAATGCAGCTGGATCTGCCGGTTCCATGCACCCGCCGAACCGATCAAGAAATGTCAAAAGTCAACTTGGATCCACGGCCGTTTCGCGCTCAAGGATCGTCCATCGGATCACACATCCGAATGTTCGGAATGGGATGACCCCAAAAGCGAAAGGCGCCCTCTCGGACGCCCTTCTGGGACGATGGATCTCGGCTGAGTTTTACTCCGTCAGTTCCACCGCCGTTGCGGTCGGGTCGATCACTCGGCCAGCACGATCACGGTGTTGTTGCTTACTTCCACGACACCCCCTTTCACCGGGAAGACCTCAGTGCCCGCGGTGGACTTCACTTTCACGTCACCGGCCTTGAGCACGGTGATCAAGGGAGCGTGATTGCTCAGGAAACCCATGCTGCCGTCCACGCCGGGTACGGTAACACTGATGGCCTCGCCCTTGAAGAGCGACTTGTCCGGTGTGATGATCTCGACTTTCATGACTCGATGGAAGATCAGGCCTTAGCGGCTTCCGCCATCATCTTCTTACCAGCGGTGATCACATCCTCGATGGTGCCCTTCAGGTTGAACGCCGCTTCAGGATATTCATCCATGGCGCCATCCATGATCATGTTGAAGCCTTTGATCGTTTCTTCGATCGGCACCATTACACCAGGTAGGCCGGTGAACTGCTCAGCAACGAAGAACGGCTGGCTGAGGAAACGCTGCACCTTACGGGCGCGCAATACGCTCAACTTGTCCTCTTCGCTCAATTCATCCATACCGAGGATCGCGATGATGTCCTGCAGTTCCTTGTACCGCTGCAGCAACTCCTTCACGCGCTGGGCGCAATCGTAGTGCTCCTTGCCAACGATGGCCGGGGTGAGGATCCGGCTGGTGGAATCCAACGGATCCACAGAAGGGTAGATG
The DNA here is from genome assembly GCA_902826215.1 of uncultured Bacteroidota bacterium. GTDB lineage: Bacteria > Bacteroidota > Bacteroidia > Flavobacteriales_F > PHOS-HE28 > PHOS-HE28. The sequence continues at coordinate 4,075 of CADEDY010000042.1, read as the reverse complement.
CCGAGCTCGGCGATCTTCCGGCTCAATACGGTCGTTGCATCCAAGTGGGCGAAGGTGGTCGCTGGAGCAGGATCCGTCAAGTCATCCGCAGGCACGTATACCGCCTGTACCGAGGTGATGGAACCACGCTTCGTGGAGGTGATACGCTCTTGCATGGCGCCCATTTCGGTGGCCAGTGTAGGCTGGTAACCCACGGCGCTCGGCATACGACCGAGGAGCGCGGACACTTCGGAACCGGCTTGGGTGAAACGGAAGATGTTGTCCACGAAGAAGAGGATGTCACGACCGCCGCTCTGCTCATCCCCATCGCGGAAGTATTCCGCCAAGGTGAGACCGCTCAACGCCACACGGGCGCGGGCTCCAGGAGGCTCGTTCATCTGTCCGAAGATGAAGGTAGCTTGGCTGGTCTCGAGGGCCGCATAGTCAACCTTGCTCAAGTCCCAACCGCCCTTCTCCATGCTATGGACGAACTCGTCACCATACTTGATGATGCCGCTCTCGATCATTTCGCGGAGCAGGTCATTCCCTTCGCGGGTACGCTCGCCCACGCCGGCGAACACGCTATAACCGCTGTAGCCTTTCGCGATGTTGTTGATCAGCTCCTGGATCAATACGGTCTTGCCTACACCGGCACCACCGAACAACCCGATCTTACCTCCCTTTGCGTAAGGCTCGATCAGGTCGATCACCTTGATCCCCGTGAAGAGGATCTCGGCACTGGTCGTGAGGTCCTCGAATTTCGGGGCATCGCGGTGGATCGGCATGGACTTACCGGTGTTCACATCCTTCATGCCGTCGATGGGCGAGCCCACCACGTTGAAGAGGCGACCTTTCACGGCATCCCCCACGGGCATGCTGATCGGCTGGCCTTGACCGTGCACTTCGGTTCCGCGAGCAAGACCGTCGGTGGTCTCCATGGAAATGGCGCGCACGGTGTCCTCACCGGTGAGCTGTTGCACTTCCAGCACGAGGATCGAGCCGTCGGCCCGGGTCACGTGCAAGGCGTCATAGATGTTGGGCAGGTCCTTACCGGCCTCGAAACGAACGTCGACCACGGGTCCGATGACCTGTACGACCTTTCCAATGTGCTTGGACATGAGGGAGTTGTTCGGTTGCGGGAGGCTGAGCCTCCGATTTGCGGCCGCGAAGGTAGGTGTTGGCCGGGGAAGGTCAAAAGGGCAGTTCGGGGTTGTTAACAGCGTTGGATAAGTTTTGGCCTTTTCAAGAAGGCGTTCAAGTGTTTCATGACCGCCCCGGCCATGATCCGGGCACTCGGAAATGGTTCATGGCGCTATCCGATGCCTTCAAACCCGACATTTGCCCTCTCTTATGCAGGTCCACACCGACATCGCCTCCTTCAAGAACGTGAAGCGCCCGGTGCTCACCACGGGCACCTTCGATGGCGTGCATCGCGGGCACCGGACCATTCTGGAGCGGCTCACGGACCTATCGAAGCGGGAAGAGGGAGAGAGCGTGCTCTTCACCTTTCACCCGCACCCACGCATGGTGCTCTTCCCTAGCGACAATGACCTGAAGCTGCTGAGCACGCAACAGGAGAAGATCGCACTCTTGGAAGCTGCTGGCTTGGACCATTTGCTGGTGATCCCCTTCTCCCGTCAATTCTCGCGGATGCACGCTTTGGAGTACGTGCGCGACGTGCTTGTGGGCGGCATCGGTGTGCACGCCGTTGTCATCGGCTATGATCATCGTTTCGGTCGCAATCGAGAAGGTGATCTGCGGCTCCTGCACCAATTGGGTGAGGCATACGATTTCCAGGTCGAAGAGATCCCGGCACAGGAAGTGGATCATGTGAAAGTGAGCAGTACCAAAGTGCGACAAGCCTTGTTGGATGGGGATGTGGCCATGGCGAACGAACAGCTCGGTTACCCCTATTCGATCACTGGCGTTGTGGTGAAAGGGGATCAGTTGGGCCGGACGCTAGGCTTTCCGACGGCCAATCTCGGCGGCGTGGATCAATTCAAGCTCATTCCAGGCGATGGCGTGTATGCTGTGGAAGTGGAATTGCGGAGTGGAATTCAGCAAGGCATGCTCTACGTCGGAGAGCGACCCACATTGGGCGGAACGGAGCCAGAGCGCAAAGTGGAGGTGAACATCTTCGATCTGGATCGCGACCTCTACGGTGAGCCGATCACGGTACGCTTGTTGGAGCGTATCCGGGGCGATATGCGAATGCCCGATCTCCATGCGTTGAAGGAACAATTGCAACGTGACGACGCCGAGGTGCGTCATCGTTTGGCAGCACGATGAAGAAGAACGCGCTCTCCCGGATCTGGATCCTGATCGCTACGCTGATCAGCGCGGTCAATGCGCAGGCGCAATTGTTGGATGCCTTGGCTTTGGACAGCGTGCGCACCTACCGCAAATTGGATCGCGCCTTGTCCGAACCGGAGAAGGTGTACCGCTTGGATCTTTCGGGGCAGAAGCTGAAGGAGGTCCCGCCGGAGGTCTTCCAGTTCACCAACCTGAATGCACTGGACTTGAGCGGAAACAAGATCAAGGACGTTCCCGAAGAACTCAAGAACCTGAGGTACATACAAGAGCTGCGTCTCTCGCGCAACAAGCTTACCGAAGTGCCGAAGAGTCTGTGCCATCTGGTCCATTTGAAGCGTTTGGACATGAGCCGCAACGCTTTGGAAGCATTGCCCACGTGCATCGGAGCGCTCACCGAATTGATCTCGCTCGATCTTTGGGACAACGACCTTGCGGAATTCCCTGAGGAGTTAGCGGAATTGGACGCGCTCCGTTACATGGACCTGCGTGCCATCCAGTTCGAAGTTCCTGAGATGGAACATATCCAAGAACTCGTTCCGAAGGCCAAGGTCTACTTCAGTCAGCCCTGCAACTGCGGGATGTGATGGAGCGGCGGTCGAGGTCTTTCCGGACTTTGCGTTGCTCGTGTTCGTGCAGAACGACCGCAAGAAGCAACACGCAACGCCCCACCATTTCCGAAGATCAATGACCCCCACCACAGCACTCGTGATAGAGTGGACCTCCGTCGCGGGGAACATCCTCTTCACGTACCTGATCGGTCGGGAGATACGTGTGGGCTGGTTGTTGGGCTTCTTTGCTTCGGCACTCGGTATCCTGCTCTATGCGGAGCAGAGTGCGTGGCTCATGGCCGCGCTCAATGGCTTCTATGCCACGATGGGCGTGTATGGCTGGTGGAGTTGGGGACGCGCTTCAGAAGACCAGGCGATCAGGGCGATGACGTGGCCCATGCACGCGTGGACCATCGGCATTGGCCTTGTGGTCACAGCGGCTTTGGTGCTGGTGATGCAGGCGATCGGATTGGAAGGCGAGCATCAATGGATGGAGGCCTTCATCACCGCGTTCGCGTTGCTGGCCACCTGGTTGATGAGCAAGAAGTGGCTCGAGAACTGGATCTACTGGACCGTCGGTGATCTCGTTGCAGTGTACTACAACTATTTGCTGGAGTTGAACGGATACGCACTGCTGATGGTGGTTTACATTCTCCTCGCTGTGGTAGGATTCGTGCGCTGGCGCAAACAAGTTGCAGTGGGCGGTCTTCAGTTCGGAGCGAGCAAGTGAGTAGCCTGGCTTGTGCGGCTCCTCAGATGCTTTTGGCCATTCCTCCTTTCCTCAACTCCGTTTCAACTTGCGCTCGTAGAACGTCGTGACGAGTAACAAGAAGAAGAGCAGGTACATGCTGTCCTCGATGGGGATCGTGTTCAGTCGGATACCGAGGTTCTCTGCATCATTGTACCACACGATCGGTTCGGGAAGAAGCCAGCCGGTAAGGATCCCGTTCACGAGGAAGAATGGAATGAGGCTGACGGCATAGCCCACGTAGAACCGTCCCAGCCATGGCGTGCGCACGACAACATGGTAGGTCAGGAAGAGTGCTGTGCAGAAGAACGTGACGTTGGTATAGATGCGGCCCCAGAGAAGTAGGCCAACGGAAAGGAGCACGACGATCAATACGATGCTCATAGGCCGCGCGATCGGACCCAGCACATCACGCTGCACGAAGTGGCGCATCACCTCGTACAGGAACATGCACGAGTATGGGATGAAGAGGAAGAACAACCACTCT
>CADEDY010000041.1 GCA_902826215.1 uncultured Bacteroidota bacterium | reverse complement strand
TTGTTGTAGGCCAGCGCGTACTGGTACTTGCTGAGGAGGAAATTGTCCGGGTCTTGGCCATCGGCGGTGGCGGCGGTGGGGTTGCCGAGGGTGAGGTGTTCGGGCAAGGCGGCCTCTACCACGGGCGGGGTGGGTGCGGGTGTTTCTTCCTTGGTGCAGCTGCCCAGTGCAAAGGCGCAGAAGAAGGCAGCGGCAAACGCGGCACGGCCGGGGCGCATCGGCGTGGACATGGTGCAAAGATGGGGTCGTATCAAGGAGGAACGATCCGGCGATCATCGATCAACCAAGCCCCGCACTTCCTGCTCAGCAGCCAAGGCTTGTGCGGCCGCCCGCAAGTGCCGCATTTGCATGCGCCAATGGTCCAGCTCCAGCACGGAGAGGGCACCGATGTTGCGGAACTTGCCGAAGTGGAGATCGCTGAAGATGAGCTTGTCCATATCGGCCACGCGGCACTCCGGCGATAGGTAACGGATCAGGACATGTCGACAACGGGCACTGAGGTGGGCGATCAAGAAGAGCACGTCGGTCTGCGGATCGTGCAGGGCTTGCTGCCAGATGTCCGGCGGTATGCCAGGCCATTGGCCCTGCTTGGTCTGGCGCGAATGGCGCAGGGGGCGCTTGCTCTTGCTCGGTAGGTACGGCGGTTGTTGCTTTTCGCCGGGTGGCGGTTCGTGCGCTGCGAGCAGGTCGTGCAATTCGTGGCGGATGCCGCTGTCCATGGCGGCGGCCAGTTCCGTATCGGCCAGCGCCAAACGGATCTGGCGCACCCGCTTGTAGCCTTGGTCCAGGCAATACACCAAGGCGCGTTCGCTCAGGCCGAAGTGTTCGTACAGCTGATCCACGGTGTGGCCATCCACTACGCGGTGCCAGTCCAGTGCCATGGTCGAAATGTACCCACGGTGCATGCCCGGTCGGTACATGTTGGTACCCGGTGGTTATCCTCCGCGTGCGGTTGAAAACGCGGGATCTGTGTCTTCGTCGAATTCAAGCACTCTCCTCATTTTCGATATGCGCGGCGGGGGCACTTGCGGGTGGGGCGTGGAGCGGAGGAGAACTTTTCCACTTGAACACCTATAACCCCGAATAGAATGGCCGAGAACAAGCGCTTGCGGATCGCCGTTGTGGACGACCACGAGCTGATGCGGAACATGCTGGCCCAATGCTGCAACCATTGGGCGCATGGCGAAGTGGTGATGAAGGCTACCGACGGGGTCGATTACGAGGAGCAGCTGCCGGGCGTTGGGCGTGTGGATGTCGCCATTGTGGACCTGCGTATGCCCCGGCGCGATGGGTTCCAGACGATGGCCTGGATACGCGAGAAGCAACCGGATGTGAAGATGCTGGCGATCAGTTACGACCCGAGCGACGACATGGTGCATCACGCCTTGCAGTCAGGCGCCAACGGGATGGTGGACAAAGGGATCGGTGCCGATGATTTCTATGCCGGGTTGGAGGCGCTGCGCACCACAGGCTACTACGCCAGCCCGCTGATGATGAAACAGCTGAAGTATGTGCCTACACCGGATAGCCCGCTGGCCTTGCGGAAGAAATTACAGGACACCCTGGCCGAGCGTGAATTCGAGTTCCTGATGAAGTACATCGACGGGAGGTGCTACAGCCGACAGGCGATCGCGAAGAAGATGGGCATCTCGGTGAACACGGCCGAGACCTACCGCAAGAACATCGTGGAGAAGACCGGTGCGCGCACACGGGTGGAGATGTACAAGTTGGCGTTGCGGTTCGGGTTGGTGAAGTTGTGACGATGCATGAGCGTGTGCAATACGCCGAATGGTCGAGTTTGGGTCGGGTGTGAATGTGCATGTGTGAGACGCCGGATAGTCGACCTCCGGGCGACTTCCGGCGTGACGATCAGCGTGCGGGCGACTTCCGGCGTGACGATCAAATGGCGGGCAGCTTTTGTCGCGATGTGTAAAGCTTGAGGGTTGCTCTTTGGATCGGGTGCGCTGCGGTTCATGATCGATGCGTTGCTCTTCGGATCGCGTGCATTGCTCTTCCTGTTCGAAGCGCTGCTCTTCGGTTCGGATGCGTTGCTCTTCCTGCTCGAAGCGTTGCTCTTCGGTTCGGATGCGTTGCTCTTCCTGCTCGAAGCGTTGCTCTTCGGTTCGGGTGAGTCGCTCTTCCTGCTCGAAGCGTTGCTCTTCGGATCGGGTGAGTTGCTCTTCCTGCTCGAAGCGCTGCTCTTCGGTTCGGATGAGTAACTCTACATGCTCGAAGCGCTGCTCTTCGGTTCAGGTGAGTTGCTCTGGATGCTCGGCGCGTTGCTCTTTGGATCGGATGCGCTGCTCTTTATGTTCGACGCGTTGCTCCTCGGATCGGGTGTGCTGCTCTCCAGGACCGATGCGTTGCTCTTCGGATCGGGTGCGCCGCTCTCCATATGCGAAGCGCCGCTCTGCGGATCGTGTGTGCCACACCGCATGCCCGATGAAAAGAGCGTTCATTCACCTGCACGCCTTTTACAATACTACTAGGAGGGCGGTGGTTCGACGGGCCGTGTGTCGCATGGTCCATTTTCCTAAGCCGCTCGCAAACCCTTGCCCAGCAAGCCTTATTGGCCATTTTCCTCACGCTACAGCGGCCCAGGGCCCCACGCTGTGGATTGCGTATCAGCGAAACAAGTGAGGTCCAGCGAGCATAAAAAGCGCAACCCACAAAACAGGGGAGCAAATGAAAAAGGTATGGTATTTCGTAGCGCTCGGCATCGCCGGCATAACACCCAAGGGTCTGGGAAGTAAGATCCGCAACAGTGTCAAGATGATGACGGGCAACCCGGCATTCATGGCACCGAATCCTTTGCCCGAACCGACGCTTGCGGAGGTGGAGGCAGCCAACGCCGAACTGGAAGCGGCAGAGGCGGCCTACGACTTCAACCGCGGCAAGGTTGATAAGGACGCACGCGATGAAGCGTTCCGGAAAGCGAAGGAGCTCTACCACCTCCTGGGCGGCTATGTGCAACGAGCCAGTGCAGGCGACAAGGACATCATCGTCAGCGCCGGTCTGGACGTGGAACGTGATCCCATGCCCAAGCCGGTGCCGTTGCCACCGACCAACGTGCGGGCCGAAGCCACGAAGGTGCTGGGCCAGATCATCGTACGGTTCGGTGGTAGCAAGGGTCGTCGGATCTACAAGGTGTACCGTACGGAGGGCGACCCTTCGTTGGAGACCGGCTGGGAGCTGATCGCCGAAACCGGTAAGGTGCGGTTGGTGGTGGATGGACTGGAACGCTTCAAGACCTACAGCTTCCGTGTGGTGGCTGAAGGTGTGGCAGGTGTGAGCATCCCAAGCGACGCCGCCAGCGCAACAGCCGCGTAAGCCGAGCAGACCACGTAGCCCCGACGTTCCCCCGGCACCTTCTCCGGGACGAGCGTCGGGGCTTGCTGTTCCCAGGCGTGAGTGATCACAAGGTTCGCACATGAGCAAAGCCCCGCTTCGCTGCGGGGCTTTTGCGTTTGAACCCGTGCACGGTCTTCGTCTTCAAGAGCCTGCGCTACGGACCTCGCGACAGGGTCCACTGTGAGCGCCCCTGCCGAGGTATGATCTGAGGTACGGCTATAACACCGGTTCGGCTGTTGCGTTATACAGCCAATACGACCAGCAGTGGCATGGATCCCCAACGCGCAAAGCAATGCCTGCTTGACCGCCAGGAGCGTTTGGCCGCCTTCATGGAAGCCCACCCTGAGCAGTTGGACGAGCTGTTCCTCTTTACCGATGCGATCGTACGTGCCGCCGCCATGGCCAGCACGAAGCACCTGGACCTGCACACCGTGACCGTGCTGTGCGACCGGATCGTGTACCTGCGCCGCACGCGCAGCGTGCACTACCGCGACGAAGCCCCGCGCTGCCACGATAAGGTGATCTACACCTTGCACGGGGCACAGGCCAAGGTGAAGTGGATCTGGGAAAAGGGGCGCGGCCGCATGCGCGTGTACCAATGCCCCCATTGCGCAGGCTATCACCTGACGCACACCGCACATCGGGACGACGACCAGCAGGTGGCTTAAGGGTTCAAACCTCCGATGGGCTCCTGATCGATCCTAGAACAGGGTTCCAGTTTCAAACCTGTGCATCGCCTCCGCCTTCGGGACCCTGCACCTGTGTGCTTGTGTAGGAGATCGTCCTACTGCGTCGGCCCATTATCCACCCCGCCCTCCAGCACGTTCTGCAAGGCAGCGGGTGTGCGACTGAAGAGCTTTCTACCCCGGCCAGGTCCGCCATGGATGTACCAGCGCTCGGGGAACTGGTAGGTGCGTGTTGTCAGGTTCGCGCTGTGCGGGAGACCACCCCGGTATGAAACCACCCTTGGCCTCGGACCACACCCCTGTACGAACCTGGCTGCGCCGCGTGATCGTTGCGGCGCTCGTACTTATCGGCATCGGCGGTTCCTATGCCTACTACCTCTACAGCAGACCCCACCGCGATGTGGTGGCCACCGCCGCCGAGGAGGCTGTTGATGCGGCCGATCTGGTGAACGCGTTCTTGACCGATGAAGCGGGAGCCAACGCGCGTTATTTGGATGCCGAAGGAGAAAGCAAGGTGCTTGCTGTGAGCGGTACCGTGGCGCGCGTGGAGACCGACCTGAACGGCCAGCCCGTAGTGCTGTTGCTGAACGACGCCATGAAAGCGGGGGTGCGCTGCACCTTCGACCCAGCGACGGCTGCCGATGCCACCGGACTGGTGGCCGGGCAACAGGTCACACTGAAAGGTGTGATACGCGCGGGAGCAGCCTACGATGCCGATCTGGAATTCTATGAGCACGCCGTGTTGGAGAAGTGCAGCATCGTCCAACTCTGAACACCACACTGTGAACCTAGTACGAACAACAGAACAACCCCATTTCCATGCTACGTAAACCTCTTTTCCTTGCCGCCCTGCTCCAACTCACTCTTGCCTTCGCACCCTTGGAGGGAGGCAAGTACATCAGCCGCGCGGTGCATGTCGAGTTCTTCAGCAGCACCCCAGCAGAGGATATCCGCGCGAACAATTTCGCGGTGACCGGTACCATCGATCCCGCCACGGGCGAGGTGGTCTTCAGTGTGCCCATGCAGAGCTTCGAGTTCCCCATCGCGCTGATGCAGAAACACTTCAATGGTGGCGATTTCCTCGATACCAAGACCCATCCGAAGGCGAAATTCAAAGGCTCTTTGCAGAACCGTGCAGCCGTGGACTTCGCGAAGGACGGCACTTACCCTGCTACCGTGGTGGGTGAGATGACCATCAAGGACAAGACCAACCCCGTGACCGCCACCGGCACCATCACCGTAAAGGGTGGTACGGTCTCCATCGACAGCAAATTCCCGCTGACCCTGGCAGACTACGGCGTAAGCTTCGCTAAAGGCAAACCCAGCACCAACATCGCCAAGACCGTTGAGGTTACGGTGAAGGGTGCATTCAACCAAGAATGACCCATTGCTCGTCGCGTTTTCACCACGTGGGCCGCGTCGCAACACTGTGTTCGTCGCGAACCGATGCGTGCCGCCGCCATCCTTGAAAGGCCTTGTGGCCACCCCTGAACGAACCCAACACATCCATGAACCTGATCCGCTCGCTTGCTCTCTTCAGCTTTACCGCTGTCTTGATCACCTCCTGTTCCCAAGCGTTGGTGGAACACACCTGCACAGACGCATGCGAACACGGTGAGCACCAATACGCGCACGGTGAGCAAGGCCACACGTGCGATGCCCAATGCGAGCACATCCGCGCCAAACGGAACTGAGCCGGTTGAACCACTGCCCGACCTTTGCATCCGCTCCGCCCCCTCACTTCAACCCCGTTTCGTTGATGAAGATGATCATGCCTTCGCGGGTTCGCAGGCCGATGCGGTCGGCCACGCGGCGGCGCAGGTCTTCCACCCCGCCCGCTTTCAGGCCCAGGATGGTCTCCATCTCTTTCAGCTTGGGGAACGGGTGTTGGGCGTAAACGAGGAGGAACTCCTTTTCGCGCGGGGCCAGGGTGGCGGCCTTGGCGTGGAGGTCGACCTTGCCGTCGAGTTCTTCTTGTTCCCACGTGAGGCGCATGGCCTTGGAGACTTCCTCGTTGTAGTGGAACTCGTTGTTGTACACGTTCATGACGGCGCGCCGAAGCTCGTCGTACCCGCAACTTTTGTTGAGCACGCCGCGTGCCCCAGCACGCATGGCCTTGCGGTTGGTAACGGGGTCGGTCTTGAAACTGAGGACGAGGCAACGGGTGCGCGGGTGGTTGCGCGTGACCCAGCGGATGGTGTCGAAGCCGTCGCGGTTGGGCATGAATAGGTCCACGATCACCACGTGCACATGGCCCACCTCGGCCACCTTCTTCTCGTACTCCAGCCCATCGCCCACTTCCAGCACCACTTCCACGCCCGGTATGGTGTTCAAGCAATTCCGCAAGCCGTTGCGAAAGATCGGGTGGTCGTCCACCAGGGCGACGCGGATGGGCTTGGTGGCCATGCGGTGGTGTTGTGCCAACGAAAATAATCGGCGGAGGCATGCGGTGTGGGGGGTGCTTGGGCGCGATCGGACGAACCCGGATCCCCCTGTTGTGGGGGGCCGTGGAAGGACCCGTGAGCTGATGCAGTATCATCAACCGAAAGCCCAAAAGGAGTCTCTCCTTTGATATTCGGGTGCGAATTCTTTGACCAAGAATCAATAGATTTGAATAAACCCTGTCCCATGATCCTCATCCGGCAAGCATCCGTTGTCCTTGGTATACTGTGTTGCAGTGCGGCCATGGCGCAATGCCCGATACCGTTCTATCCAGACAACGACGTTGCCCATGCGTTCACCAACATTGTGGACAATTTCGGAGCGTGCCCGGATGATGGTGAGAGTGATCACGCAGCATTCCTGGCGGCGGCGCGATTCTATAACAACAGGTTTGGTCGGGGCACCTTGAAGATCCCTGCCGGCGTGTACATCGTGGGGCGGCAGGGGCCGCCCACTTCCGCTCCAGGCTGGGCGAATCCCAACGGTTTCGTGTCTCACCAAAACGTTATGTCGCTCTTTGATTGTGATGACCTCACCATACATGGGGTGCTGAATCCTGATGGTACAACGGCGTCCATCATCCGTTTCGAGGATTGCTTGAGTTACGGGCGATTCACAACTGTAGGGGGCACTCCTATGGTGTATGAGCCGGACTGTGACGAGACCATGTGTTGTGCGCCGAGTTGTGCTAATCCGCCTCCTTCGGGATGTTGCCCCCCTCCAAATCCCTTGCCCGTGAACCAGTCCGCAGCCGTGGGCATCATGTTCAGGTTGCGCGGTTGTGATAGGCTTACCATCCGCGACCTGGAACTGGATGGAAATGTACGTAGCCAACTGTTGGGTGGTGGATACAGCTGTGCGGATGACGGTATACAACTGGCGTACGACGGTATCGTTCTCGGGAACCAGGATGATGCGGGTTCGGTGAATCAGAGTTTACGTCTGAGTAACCTCAACATCCATCACTTCGGTCGGGATGGAATGATCATCCTCCGGGGGCCAGAGGCATCCATGGACCTGTCAGCAACGGACTGCCACTTCGACTATAACGAACGCACCGGGGTGGCTTGGACAGGTGGCCGCGGTGTGAACTTTGAGAATTGTAGTTTCAACTTCAACTCCACCGGCCGTATTCGCTCGGCCATGGGTGCAGGTCTTGTTATTGAACATGAATTCGGTTCCCAATGCGGTGATGGCAGGTTCATGCGCTGCAATTTCCAGCACAACAGGGTGACCGGTATGGCTACGAATACGAAAGCGATAGGTAGTGATGTGGCATTCGACGAGTGTGTGTTCAAGTCTGCCCTTGCCACGTTCCCGAACTTGTTCTCACCGACTTCGACCGCTGTATGGCCTAGTGGTCCCTACCTGCGTTTCAATTCATGCAATTTCTATGGTCCCATCGACCGCGGATACCATAACCCTCAGACCGCGCAGACGTGCAACAGTTCTGACGCCAGAAGCACACAGTTCAATTTCTGTAGCTTTAATGAAGCGGATGAGACCTGGTCCTATTTCAATTGGACCCCAGTTGGCTCGAATTACACGGTACCTTCGTTGGTCCACATGAACGCGGCTTCTGGAACCACCTTCTACGGCTGCCACTTCGAAGCCGGCTGTCGAAGTCGGTTCTTTCAAGTGGCCGGTCGACCAAATAAAGAAGGTTGCCCGGCGTGCAGCAATAACATCGTATTCTCCGGATGCAGGTTCTTGAGCCATGGAAGCTGGGGGGCTGCGACTGCACCACCGCTCAGCATGTTCACCGGTACCAATGTCACCTTCAATGATGCAGCTGTCAGCTGGCCCAACCGTGTACGGACTGAAGGTGGTGGGTTGCTTTCAGGTATTTGGAACTACCGCATGAACACAGGGTGGCTGGAGGGGTTCGATATCCTTGTGACCGGGTGTACGAACTGGGGGGGGGACACCTCCGTAGTTGAGCTCGGGGGAAGTTCCGACGCAGCTGCGATACAGTTCTACACGACACGTCCCTGTCTGCCCCTTTTCGAGAACCCGGATACGCCGCGGGAGGTGATCCCATGTGTACAGAATGAAGGTAATGTTCCTTCAATCAGCCCTGTTGCCATTTGCAATCGACAGAAGCAAAACCACACGAATGGCCCTCCTGAAGTGGGCGTGGAAGCCAGTATAGTGGTGTCCGATGGCTACCTCATGGTGGAGCTCCCCGGCACATTTACGCGGGGTGCTGCGCGCATGTATGACTCCATGGGCAAGGTGGTCATGGAATACCAGGTGAACTCCGGTCACAATGCGATCCCGATACACTCTCTCGCGGAGGGGGCCTATGTCCTTCAGGTCAACGGGATCATTGAGCCGCATCGGTTCGTGGTTAGCAGGTAACTCCGGGTTGGCAAGACCTCAGTCACGAGAAAGGGTCTCCTTGAACTCGTGCAGGCGCCTCCGCCTTCGGGACCCTGCACCAGTACGCCTGTGTTGGAGCTCGCCCCTACGGCGTCGGCCCATACCCCACCCTTCAGGTCCTTCCTGCAGCGCAACGGGGATGCTATCGCAGCGGCTTACTTAGGGCAGGCACTCGGCGATCGCGAGTGGGGCACAGATGCTTACTTTGGAAACCTGCACCGCAACAACTCGTGCTCCGGACCTGCCCGCCGATCCACCGATGAAAGCCCTTCGAATATCGCTCCTTGTGGTGGTCTGCCTGGCCGCCCTGGGCTTCTATGGCATGCGCCACTTCGCGCGGGACAAACAAGCGCTGCTGGAACTGAAGGCGATGGTGGGCAATGGGGACCTGGGCCGGGCCTTCCAGCGGATGGACAGCATCGGTGGGTTCCAGAACCCGGTGATCGACCTGAGCTATCAGCGCTGGAAGAAGAAGTTGGTGGCGCGCTTCATCACGCACGAAGAGGTGCTGGAGAACACTTCGGACAACACGATCGTGAACGACGTGTCCAACATCTATCGCGCCTACTGGCGGGCGGAACTGATGAAGACGGATCCCGCGGCCCGGACGGACAGCACCTTGTACCAAACGCTTGCGGCCTATATGCTGAGCCGGCAGTTGACGGCGCTGACGAAGGACAGCTTGGAGCGCACGATCAAGAACGACGTGGAGCTGGGCCGGATCCTTGCAGGGCAGGGCTTCAAGTCGCGGTTCATGCTGCGCAACGGGATCCAGGAGGTGCTGATCTGGAATCAGGAGACCCGTGCGCAGTACACGGTGGCCTTGCCCAAGGATACGGTGCTGACCACGGTGGTCTTCATCTCGGACTATGCCCTGAACGGCTACGACGACTATGCCACCTTCGGCTCGTCGCAAGTGGGCGGTTGGGCGGAGAAGGAGTCCGCGACGCTCTACTGCAACACGGACGCGTACGACCTGGGGTCGGAGGTGTTCGAAGTGTCCTACCTGAAGCACGAGACCTTGCACTTCACGGACCTGAACGCGTACCCGAACCTGAGCGCTGCCGACCTGGAGTACCGGTCCAAGCTGATCGAGCTGATGTATTGTACGGAGGCGACCATGCAGGACCGGATCGCGCAATTCGTTCGGGAGGCTGACGGGTCGGACCGGTCGCATTCGCACCCCTACGCGAACCACGTGCTGATGACGGCGCTTTCGGACATGCTCTTCCAACGCCGCTTTGAACAGGACCTTGCGGTGTGGAGCAGTATCCCGGCAGAAGCGATCAACCGCGCCGCCGCCGCATTGTATGCGGCCAGTGAGGCCACCTTGCGCCAGGACCCCGAGCGCGCGGAGGTGATCTGAGTACATGCTCTGCGCCGGAAGCGTGTGGGGACCGTCACCGCTGCAGCCTCTCTACCTCGGGACCCTGCACCGTGTGTCTCGTGCGCAGTTCATCCTGACCCGTCCTAAAACAGGTTTACGGCTTTGGGGTGGGGGCATCTACTGTAGGTTCAAACGGAGCACCTCCAACACGCGTGCAATGGGCACGGCGAAGCCCAGCCCTTCTATGCCTTCGCCGACCAGCTTGCTTTGGACAATGCCGATCACTTCCCCTTGCGCGTTCAACAGCGGCCCGCCGCTGTTACCCGGATTCACGGCTACGTCGGTCTGCAGGTACACGCGGTCGTCCACCTTGCGTTTGCCGCTAAGAATTCCACGCGATACACTTTGGCCCAAGGCCACGTCAGCCGGCGTACCGATGGTGATGACCTCATCGCCGATACCGGTGGAATCATTGACCGCTAGGGGCAGTGCCTTGTAGCCCGACCCGGCGATGTCCAACAGCACGAGGTCGTTCTGCAGGTCGGCGAAAAGGATCGTGGCATCCTGTCGCAGCCCATCCGAGAATTGCACCTCCACGCGGTTGGTGCCTTCCACCACATGCTGTGCACTTAACACCCAGCCCTCATTGCTGATGATGACACCGCTGCCGTGCCCGCCATCGGTGATGAGGGTCACACAGGTCCGGTCCGCATAACGGATCATTTCACCCAGGTTCTTGAAAAGCGGGATGGTGGGGCGCTGCACGGTGAAGGAGGTGATAGACGCACTGTCGAGCGCCATGGCCCCCATGGGCACAGGCGTTGTATTGGTGCGGACCAGTTCCACGAACGAGCCCTCGTCCAGGAATTTGATCAGCGCATCTTCAAAGGCGGTGAGGTTGTCGCTCTCCACGAAGCCCGCTCGTTGCCGGTTGCGGGAACGCCCTTCTGTGGAAACGGTCATCACCACTTTTCCTGTGGTGCGATCCATCACGTTCCAATCGAAGGCCAGGCGCGTGCGTCCCGTCATGGAACCTTTGTCGTGGCTCGACCCAGTGGTGGGTCGCACGTCGATCTTGATATCCTTGAGCAGTACCCCCACGAGAAAGCGAGGTTGCTGGGGCCGAGCGTCCCCATCGGAGAACAGCTTGGGGTCCGGCCGTTTGGGAACGCGCAGGCCGGCGGCCGTGAGCACCTCGTAGAAACGATGGTCGAAGGCCTGCACACCGATCCGCACAGTGCCCTCCCATTTGATCGGGGTGCTCTTGCCATCTTCCCCGAGTTCCGTGCCGATGACAGTGCCTTCCTTGAAGTCCGCGAGCAACTTGTCGTAGGCGACAATGGCAGAGGCGGAGCCCACGTCATAGGTGGGGATGTCCCGCTCCAAGGTGATGCGTTCCTTATCGCTCAGGTCAAAGGGCTTTTCTGTCAGTGTGTCGGTCCAGGCCTTGTATCCCGGGGCGGTCACCGTAAAGGCAATGCGCTCGTCCACCGCCTCGTTCCAGCGGTACTTCACCACGCACGGTGTGGTGCAGCGGGGTTGTCCGTTCACCAGCACGATGGCGGAATCGGGAGTGGCAATGAGCGTGCGGTGGAACTGTGCATGGAGCAATGCGCACAGGTGCAGGAGGCTGGCAAGGAGTGTGATGCGTAGCATGCGTCAGAAGAAATAGCCTAGGCCAACGTTCATCCGAAAGGCCGTGACCGAGCCGTTGGCGAAGCTGGTCAGTTCGACCACCTCATGCGTATAGGTGGCATAGTCCCAATTGTGTTCCACCAGGAGCTGGAACCCCGAGCCACTGAAATGAAGCATATCGACCCCCACGTTCATGTCCAGGAACAAGCCACCCTTGAAACGCGGCATCACGCCCATGGAGAAGCCCAAGGGGCTCATCGAATGGGTCTTCTCGTAAGAAAAGGTGGTGGCCGGTATGTAGCCGCCGTCACCATTCGCGAACACCTCCGCACGTTCGAACCGGAAGGTCTCCTGCACCGAGTAGAAGCTCATTTGTACATCCACGTACGGATCGACCTTGGTCCCGGCGAAGACCCTGACCTTCACCATGGCAGCGAGGCTCCGTTGGAAGGTGTAGTCGTACACCTGAGGCACGTAGCGATACCCTGCAAGTCCTGAGGTGGGAAAGCCGACAAAGCTTCCTCCGCCGTATAGCAGTGATGTCCTGCGGTAGTCCCAGTCACTCTTGTCGGACAGTGGAAGACCCATCCCTATTCCGATGCCCAGATTACGCAGCGGACGGAACAACCCCTGCACCGTGAAGTCGAGCACCTTATGAACGGCCTCATCGCCCTTCTTGGAACCGAAATAGGAAGCGCTGTACTTGGCCGGTGCGTAGGCCAAACCGCCACCGATATAGGTGAACTGGGCGGACACGACACAGGCCAGGCCTATTGCTAACACAAGGAACAAGCCGCGCTTGACGGTGTGATGGACCTTCCTCATGGTGATCTTCCTTAGGACGTGAATGGAACGCTCGTGCATTCGCGATCACCGCCCGAAAATAGAGCTTCCAGTGTAAACCTTTCTTCGGATCATGACACACCACTGTGCACCTGTTCAGGAAGTGTGCAGAATCGAACCGTTGAACGTCTCTGAAGCATGTTTAGGAGCAGCACACATCCGATCTCAGCGGAGCTGGCTATTGATCGGACGCAATGGATACAAGCCCTCAAGTTCCGCCCGAAGCGCTGTACGTGTTCGCAAACGACACCAGCAAACGAAGAACCCGATCGAACATCGACCGGGTCCTTCCTTGCTGGGATCAGGGATCAATGCTTGGTCCCTTCCCGGTTGGTGATGCGGTCCGTGTTCTTATCCGCCATGGCGGCGGCCCGATCGGCATCGTCCTCGGCCGGTGCTTTCACGCTCGACTTGGTGTTGGGCTCTTGCACCTTGTTGTGCTGTTGCGCTACGGGGCTTCCCTCCTTGTTCATCTCGGTTTCTTCGGCACCCTTGCGCGGCGTGCTGGGCTGCGGTACTTCAGAAGGGCGCTGCTCCGTTGCACCTCCGTTGCCTTTGTTGGCTTGTTCGGTCGGCTGGGTATCGCTTTGCTTCACTTGGTCGTTCGTGCTTGACATGCTCTTGTTGGGTTAGGTTGCTGTTGGTTACGGTAGTGTAGCACCAAGTTGCGTTCCGGCGATCCACGATCGGTGCACATGCGCGCAGACGGACCGTGTGCCTAGCATTTGCTGCGCGCATCCGTTCGACAGGCCCGCGCAGCGATCGGGGAAGAGCGCCGCACTTGTCCGCAGTTACTTCCCCAAGACCACGCATAGGTGGATACCTCGTGTGCCAGCCTCAACGGTATCGACGGTGGTGCGGTAGCCGATCACCACGAGGCATGTTCCTTTCGTTGCCGTCCTGGAGATTTCTGTTCCCGATAGGGTACCGGGTTGCAGCAGGTTGGCCAAGCAGCCATGCAGTTACCCCTGCAGCGCGGTTGAAGGCGGTGGATAAAGTCCAGGAAGGGACTGCGCGCTGCTGCTGCCGGGCAGACTACCTTGGCGGAAAGATCCACCCCATGCGCCACTTCGCTTGGTTGTTATTGCTGGTTGCCTTGAAGGCCAACGCCGTGCTCTCCGTTTCGCTCAATGTCTTCGACGATGCCTGTGGCAATGGCACGGGCCGGATAGTGGCCTATGTGAGCGGGGGACAAGCCCCGTACAATTACGCCTGGAGCCCGGCACCTCCCGTAGGACAGGGCACGGCCAGTGCGCAGGGCTTGTTCGCCGGCAGTTACACGGTGACTGTAACCGATAACGTGGGCACGGTGGTGATGGCCACGGGCACGGTGCAGGCCATCGGCACCTTGGTGCCGGGCAACACCGCTACCGGCGGTGCCACCAGTTGCGATGGCGCCTGCAATGGCATTGGTTCACTAGGCATCTACAGCTATACCTGGGGCGGTGCGGCGCCCTATAGCGCCAGTGTATCGCCCGGTGGCAGCGGCAGCGTGAGCGCGAACAACGTGTACCTGAGCGGGCTTTGTCCGGGCACCACTTACACCTGCACGGTCACCGACGCCAACGGCTGCACCAGCACCTTCAGCAATATCCAAGTGCAGGACCTGAACACACCGGTGCTGCAGAGCGTGGTGGTGACGCCCAGTTGCGCAGGCGGCGAGACGGGCAGCGCGGTGCTCACCTTCGATCAGGTGGGCATCGTAAGCATGTTCTTCTGGACAGGGTTCTATACCTACTATTACGCCGATGGCAACCAGGTGACCATCGGCAACCTGGCTCCGGGCAACTATGGCGTAGAGGCCTATCCCTTCGAACCGAATGGAGCGGGCCTGCCGCCGATGGGGGGCTCCTGCGGTGCGCTGGTGCAGTTCACCATCCCAGTGAGCCCCACACCTTGTGGGCAGCTCGATGGCACCGTGTATGTCGATCTCAACGGCGATTGCATCCAGGATCCCAGCGACGTGCCCTATCCGTGGCGCGTGGTGCAATGCGCGCCCGGCGGCCATTACGAGCTCACCGACGGCACGGGTTCCTACAGCGAGGCGCTGCCCTACGGCGCCTACACCGCCACCATCGCGAACCCCGATGACCATGCGCCGCTGTGTCCGGCCGTGCTGCCCGCACCGTTCGCGCTCAGCGCTGTAACGCCCAACGTGACCATGGACATGGCGCTGCAACCCCTCTATGGCCCGGACATGGAGGCGGTGCTCTGGTCGGGCACGCCGCGCCCCGGCTTCAACTTCGGCTACGGCCTGCGTGCGCTCAACAACGGCGCGTATGCCTTCGGTCCGTTCACCGTTACCTTGGACTACGACCCCGTGCTCAGCTACGTGAGCAGCAGTTTGCCGCCCACGGTGAACACGCCGGGGCAGTTGCAGTTCACGGTGCCTTCGCTCAACGCCTTCGGGCAGTTGAACATTTCCGTGGTGCTTCAAGTGCCGCCCGATCCGTTGCTCATCGGCACCAACCTGAATGCCACGCTCACGCTGGCGCCATCGCCCGCCGATGCCGACCCGGCCAACGATGTGGCCACGCTCAGCACCATGGTGGTGGGCGCGTACGACCCCAACGACAAGCTGGTGAGCACCAGCACGGGGCTGAGCGAGGCGCTCTATTTCATCGATGCCGATACCGCGCTGGCCTACACCATCCGTTTCCAGAACACGGGAAACGCCGAAGCGCTGCATGTGCGCTTGGTGGATACGCTGTCACACGTGCTCGATGTGGCGAGCTTGCGGCTGCTCGGCGCATCGCATGCCTTCGAGGCGCGCTTGGAAAGCGACTCCATCCTCATCATCGACTTCCCCGACATCCTGCTGCCCGATAGCACCAGCGACCTGGTGGGAAGTCAGGGTGCGTTCTCTTTTACCATCGCGCCGCGCACGGGGCTGCTGCCCGGCACGGTCATCGGCAACACCGCCGACATCTACTTCGATGTGAATCCGCCGATCCGCACGAACACGGCCACTGTGGTTGCGGAGTTCAGCACGCGCGTGCCGACCATGAGCGCTTCGTTGTTGGTGCTCGCTCCGAATCCTGCTGCCGACGAACTCCGCGTGCAGGTGCACGCCGGTGGCGCGGGGCAATGGGGCATCCACGATGCGCACGGTCGCGTGGTGCTGCAAGGCCGATGGACCGGTACGTCGCGGTCGCTCGATGTGAGCGGTCTCTCGCCCGGGATCTACCTCCTTACGCTGACCACGGAGCACGGTGGGGCGGTGGCGCGCTTCGCGAAGGAGTGAGCCGATCATCGGATCACCGCGAGGGCGGTCGTTCGCGATATCGGGGGCAAACCCTTGCACGCGGTCCTTCTTCGGGACCCTGCACGTGTGCGTGTATGCGATGGTGATCACGCTCTACAGCGTCGGCCCATTATCCACCCC
>CADEDY010000040.1 GCA_902826215.1 uncultured Bacteroidota bacterium | reverse complement strand
TTGTTGTAGGCCAGCGCGTACTGGTACTTGCTGAGGAGGAAATTGTCCGGGTCTTCACCATCGGCGGTGGCGGCGGTGGGGTTGCCGAGGGTGAGGTGTTCGGGCAAGGTGGCCTCCACCACCGGCGGGGTGGGTGCAGGCGTTTCTTCCTTGGTGCAGCTGCCCAGTGCCAAGGCGCAGAAGAAGGCAGCGGCAAGCGCGGCACGGCCATGGAACATCGGCGTGGACATGGTGCAAAGATGGGGTCGAAGCGGCGCTGTCCTTCGCCCGCGCGGCGCCCTCACTTCAACCCCGTTTCGTTGATGAAGATGATCATGCCTTCGCGGGTTCGCAGGCCGATGCGGTCGGCCACGCGGCGGCGCAGGTCTTCCACCCCGCCCGCTTTCAGGCCCAGGATGGTCTCCATCTCTTTCAGCTTGGGGAACGGGTGTTGGGCGTAAACGAGGAGGAACTCCTTTTCGCGCGGGGCCAGGGTGGCGGCCTTGGCGTGGAGGTCGACCTTGCCGTCGAGTTCTTCTTGTTCCCACGTGAGGCGCATGGCCTTGGAGACTTCCTCGTTGTAGTGGAACTCGTTGTTGTACACGTTCATGACGGCGCGCCGAAGCTCGTCGTACCCGCAACTTTTGTTGAGCACGCCGCGTGCCCCAGCACGCATGGCCTTGCGGTTGGTAACGGGGTCGGTCTTGAAACTGAGGACGAGGCAACGGGTGCGCGGGTGGTTGCGCGTGACCCAGCGGATGGTGTCGAAGCCGTCGCGGTTGGGCATGAATAGGTCCACGATCACCACGTGCACATGGCCCACCTCGGCCACCTTCTTCTCGTACTCCAGCCCATCGCCCACTTCGAGCACCACTTCCACCCCCGGTATGGTGTTCAAGCAATTCCGCAGGCCGTTGCGAAGGATCGGGTGGTCGTCCACCAGGGCGACGCGGATGGGCTTGGTGGCCATGCGGTAGTGTGTTGCGCAACGAAAATAATCGGCGGGGGCATTCGGTGGATGCGGGTGCTTGGGGGCGACCGGACGGTTCCGGGTGTCCCTACCGTTCGGGTGCGGTCCTCTTTCTATCCGCAGCCCATACCAAGTCCCGACCCGGCACCGCGATGGCCGCCCTACACCTTGCCCCCGCTGCGGACGATGCGCCGCAGTTCCACCTCCTCACTGCGGTGGAGCGCTTCTTCATTGTGGCTCACGTGGGTGTTCACCGTGCCGATGAGATCAACGTCGATGGTAGTTTGAAGTACACCGGCGAAGGCAACGACCGCGACCCGATCCTGCAGAACATCGGGGGCGTGGTGCCCACGAACGTGCGGGCGGAGCAGATGCCGTAGACACGCGGAGGGCTGCACGGGTTAGGTTTGCCCCATGCTCGCCGACCGCCTGCTCCAACACGTGCTCTCCTTCTCGCTGAGCGATGTGGCCTTGCCCAAAGGGATCGGTGTGCTCGACCCCTTCCATGGCGAGAACGCAACGGAGGTGCGCCGCATCGTGGAGCTCTTCCACCGCCGGTATTACAGCGATGACCGGCAGCGCGTGCTGATGCTCGGCATCAACCCCGGCCGTTTGGGTGCGGGTAGCACGGGCCTCCCCTTCACCGATACCAAGCGGTGTGAGAGCGACCTCGGCATTCCGGTGAGCGGCCTGCGCACGCACGAACCCAGCAGCGATTTCTTCTACCGCATGATCCGCGCGGCTGGCGGCGCTGAAGCCTTCTACAGCTCGGTTTATGTGCACTCCGTTTGCCCGCTCGGTTTCGTGAAGGAGCAAGCGGGCAAAGGCCCCGTCAACATCAACTACTACGATGACAAAGCACTGGAACTGGCAGTGACGCGCTTCGTGGAAGACTGGTTGCGGACGCTGATCGGATGCGGTATGCGCACCGATGTGGTGCTCTGCCTCGGCACCGGTAAGAACGCCGCCTACTTCACGAAGTTGAACGAGCGCCTCGGTCTGTTCGGTCGCATCGTCGCGTTGGAACATCCACGGTATGTGATGCAATACAAGGCGAAGCAGATGGAGCTGTACATCGACAAGTACTTGGCCGCCTTGGTCGGTTAAAGGTGGGCCCGCTGTGTGACGAACGAACACCTTCATCGTCCCAACCGCGATCCACGGGGCAGCGTCGTGCGCTTCACAACGCAGCATCCTTCGGTGGAGACTACCTTTAGCCAGAACAAACCCACTCCATGCGCTTCGCACTTTGCCTCATCGGTTCCCTCTCGCTTATCACCACCAGCACCGCCCAGGAAAAGTCGGCCACGGGATACGTGCTGAATTGGACGGGTTCCGTGCAGGTAGCACCGGACACCATCACGAACGGCACACACAAGTTGCCGGCCTTTGCTTTGCCCATTCACGAAGCAGACCCCGGAAAGGCGCTGGACCTATGGAAGACCCAATGTGCCATGAAAGGCGGAAAGGTGAGCGGCTCCGATCCGTACCGATCCACCCCTATCCTGGTGGACGGGTTAGGTGCTGCGCCGGTTGTGGTGATGGCCACCACCGCCAAGGACAAACAACTCGGAGGCACGCGCATGCTCGTGACCTATGCCCTCAACGATTCCGTGCCAGCGCCCGATGCAGCGAGCGCCCAGCAAGCCGCGCACGACCTCGCCCTCGCGCTCAACCGCGCCGTCGTGATGGAGCAGATCGCCGATCAGCAGAAGCTGGTGGACAAGCTCAACGGTAAATTGGAAAGTGCGCAGGCCGATCAAGCGAAGGCCGAGAAGAAAGCCGGCGATGCGAACAAGGACCTCGAGAAGGTGAAACAGCAACAGAGCAAACTCAGCGGTAAACAAGCGCAATTGCAGAGCGATGAGTTGCATGCCCAACAGCGATACGATCGCACCAAGAACCCCAAGGACCTCGAGAAGCTCAGCAAGATCAAAGCGAAGTTGGTGAAGGTGCAGCAGGACCTTGCCAAGCAGATGGAGAAGGAAGCCAGTGCCCAGAAGAAGGTCAACTCCCGTCAAGGCGATATTCCCGACGCCAACAAGGAAGAGCAGGAAAAGCAAGCGGCGAAAGAAAAGGCCAACACCGATCTGGAAGCCTTGAAGCGGAAGTTGGAAGCCGTGCGTTGATCGGTCGATCACGGCTGCGTTGTTGACCCGTTGACCGACAACGGAGCCGTCCGGTTCAACTCTTACCGCTCTTTCGACCCAACACGTCCAGCACGTCGTCTTGGCAAGGTGTAAACGCGAAAGCCCCGGCTCATCACCGGGGCTTTCCTGTCTTTACATTCCAGCTGCATCACTCCACCACCACACGCCCTACACGCAGCGGCATACCGCGAGCATCCATGGCGTGCAGGATGTACACCCCGCTCGGCCAACCCGTGGTGGCTATCGCGCGACCCGCACGGATGGTGGTGCGTTGCACCAGCGCACCGTGCACATCGTACACCGCTACCGCGTTCACCTTGGCGTCGTTCAACACCACGGGTGTGCCTTGGGCAACCAAAGAGTTCAGCACCAAGGGTGCTTGCTCGCTCGTGCTGCTTTCTTCCAAACCGAGGTTCACGCCCAGGATCTCCGAGGCAAAGGCGCACAGCCCTTCCAAGGGTTCGGGGTCCAACGCGGTGAAGGACAAAGTGATCGGCTCGGAGGTGTAGTACGATGAGACATCGATGGATACCGCGTTCGGGATGTCCTCGGTGGTCATGATCTCCAACGGGATCTCGATATGCGCTAAGGCGGTGTCGCTGAACAGGCAGGCAGACAAGGCACCGGTCTCCATGGAGGCCAAGGTTTCGTAACGTGTGGTGAACGCCAGGTCCACGTGCTCGTGGTGCAACAACCCGCTCAATGCCACCCTATCACCCTCCACATCCATTGTATGCTGTACATCGAACACATTGTTCGGCAAGATCACTTCGTCGGCACGACGCAGGTAAAATGCAGGGTTGTCCAGTGTGTCGGCAACAAGAACACCTTGAGTAGGACCCAACGTGCTCACGAAATGATACCGTCGACCTTGGTCATCCAATGAAAATGCACCGCCAAGTACGGCATGCGGGGCACGATACAGATCACCACGGTCCAGCGTTCCATCAGCATCTGTCCGCAAGAAGTAATGGAAACGGCCAACGGACGTGCTAATGGTACCACCTGCATGTACACTCCCGGATCCATCCACGACTATGTCATGGAACTCCGCAGAAGGGCCGATGTTCGCGTAGGTGTACAGTTTCATCCAAAGTAGATCTCCATTGGGACCCAACTCAGCAAGACGAAGGTTCGTTTGCCCGTACCGATCACCGTCCGTGAAGTAGACCCGCCCCGTCCCACTTAGAGCAACACGTGCTTGTGGATGGGTACCAAAGGTCAGGGTCGGCACACCTGGAAGGCCAAACGTCTGACCAACACTCCTGCCCCACTGGACAACCCCAGCATCGCTCAATTTCACTAGCTCAATGGACCCACTAGGACCCTCAATTGTGGTCAAGGCAAGTACTACATCCCCATTGGGCCCAAGGGCTGCATCAATTCCACCGGGGAAGAATGAAACTGGACTGCTCGTCAAATAGCTCTTCTTCACCAAGGAACCTGAGATCGGTTCTCCATTCGCATCAACATCGACAACATGAATGGATATCTCGACAAGATCTTCCACGAGATCCTCGGTAGGCGTGTACGTCACTTCTACTATGCGCGCGAATCGGAAACCATCCGTCCCCCTTTTCATCAACACCATGGATGGCTCACTATTCCATTCACTGAAATAACTCCCTTCCATCCCTCGGCTCCATACCAACCCGCCGTTCGTGTCATACTTCCGGAAGATGTGCTGACCATCGTTCCACTGATAGGTCACCGTGTTCCCATCAGCCAGTATCAACGGGGTGATCTGCGGGTTGCTGCTGGTGTTGGGCACATCGTGCACCACTTGGAATTGCGCCTGCGCTGCCCCTCCGCAGAGGCCGAGAAGTAGCTGCAAGGCAAAGGTTCGGAGTTGGATCATGGCGCAGGGAGTTGTGATGAAGATAAGACACACTCCTCGGCATTTCGCTGCCTGCTATGCAGAAAGCCCGGGTAATACCGTAAGACTTTCGCCGGTGGTGCCCGGAACGCAGATGAAATGCCCGGGGCCGCTCAGCAAGCCTTGAATGCTAGATCGATACGTTCTGATGGCAACCTCACGGTACCACCTTCACGCCGGGCATGTGGTGCACGTGGGTGACCTAGTGGTACAGAATGTCCTTGGTTGCGGATTGGACCAAGAGCCGATCACTTTCTACGACCTCCCTTTGTCATCCTGCGCCCTTCAAGAACAACCATTCACCCCCCGCACGTCTACCGGTGCGAGGGGTACCTTGCAGCATGCGGCGCACGTGGGTCTTCTTCTTGGCAGTGCTTTGGGTGGGTGGTGTGTGGGCGCAAGCCACCACCAGCGATCGCGCGGCGAAGGATGCCGTGCAGCGCATCGTGCGGCACAGCGGCCTGCAACCGAATTTCGTGGTGCGCGAAGACCCTACCCTACGCACGGCGGTGGCCTACATCAAGGACAAGCAACGGGTGATCGCGTACAACGCGGCCTTCATCAACGGCATCGTCGATTCGACGGGCACGAACTGGAGCGCGATAAGCATTTTGGCGCACGAGATCGGCCACCACCTGTTGGGGCATACGCTGGATCCGGAGGCGGTGCGCCCGGGCGATGAGCTGGCGTGCGACCGGTACTCGGGCTTCATACTCGCGGCCATGGGTGTGCCGCTGGCCGATGCGCTGGCGGCCATGGAGGTGGCCGGCGATCCGCACGGCACCGCGCACCACCCGCCGAAACATGCGCGCCTTTCGGCCATTGAACAAGGCTGGCACGAGTGGTTCACGATCCGCAACAACACGGAGCCCCTCCCCTTCACCCTGCACGACGACCTGCAGTATGTGGTGGCGTTCCACGGCGATGCGAACACCTATTATGTGGATGCCACCGACCAGGTGCTGTGGTACGACAACTACGCGGCCCCCATCCCCTTCGGGCATTTCGCGCCATCGCGCAGCAAGGACTACACCTACGAGCTGGTGTGGAACGAGGAGGTGTACTACGTGGATCGGCGGCTCACCATTTGGAAGCGGGCTGCTGCGGGCATGGTGCAGCAGGTGGGCCGCATGCGGACGTACGGGCGGGAGTGAAAGCGTGACTTTGGTGAACAGGTATGGTTGGGCATTTCCGGGCAGCTCAACACTACCCACTTCACGCGACCGCCGCTGCGAGAAGTGGGTAGGGGTTCTTCAATACTTCCCACCCGTGCGTGATACATCACCGATCCGGACCACCCATGCGCCATGGTGCGCCGCGCACTAGTAGGCACTCACTTTGGCCACACGTAGCACGCCCGTCAGAGAACCGGCCGCACCGTACACCTCTAGGAGGTACGAACCCACAGGCCACGTGCTGATATCGATCCGTCCGCGTTCCACTGGTCCAATGGACACCAGGGTTCCGCGCGCATCCCGCACTGCATAGCTCAGAATGGTCGGCAGATCACCCATGAGCACGATAGCGTCCACAGCAGGGTTCGGAAAGACGGCCAGTGTCGTCGTCATGTGCGTGCCCACACCCAACGTTGGATCGCAACCGTCGGCAGGCGCGTTGGCATAGTCGAAGGTGAGATCCGGACAGCTTGTGAAAATGGTATTGGTGCCATTATCAATAATGATCGCACCGGGGTCGTGATAGATGTTGTTGTTCGCACCACTGATGGTAAGGGTGCTGTTGGCGCGCACGGAGTACACACCCAAATTGGTAGTGGCCGTCACGTTCGCATCGCCCTCAATGAATGCATTGACGAACGGGGAACTGAGCGTGGCCGTGACACCGCCGCAAACCCATTGGGCGCCCACGATGGAATAGGACCCATCGGTATCTATCACCGTGGCGCTCGCAGGCAAGGGAGCATTGCACTGGGCATCGGCCAGAACTGAAATGCAGACAAAAGAGAGTAGGGTAAGGAGGTATTTCATGTTGGGGTGTTGTGATTACATCGGCAAACCTATAGCCATGTGAACAGCTACCCTCTTTCGCATCGTTCGTAAGAGTGCCTATCGGAGACAAGGCATCTAAGCATCGCTCGTTCAAGGACGAGGTCTGAACTATAGCAAGTTCTCCGACCTCGTGGGCACCTATGCCGACCATCCCCGCTGCAAGGATGACGCCCCATCATCGCCGAAAGATCCGACCGCACTACTTCACGGCCAAGCAGGAAGGTGATGGACTTGCGAACGGATGTGATCAGTAAGCCGAGACGCGAGTATCGTTGGCTCACCGTACGGAAACGTACCGCTGCCAGCATGGTGCCTCAGGTGGTCGGTTGCACCGTGCACGGGCGGTTAGGAACGCGACTCGATCGACTCCAGGATCCGATCGATGTGCGCACCTACTTCGCGGTAGAACTGCATCACGAACAGGCGGTTGATGCGGATGCGCCAGAGGTAGCTGCGCAGTACGTTGGCCTGTGCCGCTGGCACGCGGGCATCCGGCACCAGGCCCTGCATGTTGCCGCGTTCGTCGAAGGTGGCCATGGGCGCGATGACCGCGTTGAACTCCGGGAAGTAGCTCTTGTGGAACTGCGCCTCCTCGTACTCCTCTTCCAACTTCATCAGCACGGCGTAGTCGAATTCGTAGAGGCTGATGATGGCCAGCCGCAGGCTATCGTCCTTGATGGTCTCGAGCCCTTTGGACTTGAGCGATTCGTAGCCCGCCCGGTTCTGTATGCTCACGAAATCGCGGGTGAGGTGGAAGAGTTGCAGCGCGGCGGAATCGGTATCCACCGCTTGGCCGATGATGAACCGGTGCCAATAGGAACACGCCCCTAAACCGTTCTCGTGCCCCACCAGGTTGTGCGCGATGTCCTCCTTGTCCTTCAGCAGCCCGTTCCGGATCTCCTGCAGCATCTTTTCCTCGGCGATGTTGCTCTTCCGGTTGTCGTTCCAATTGTTCAAGGCAAAGGCCGCGATCACAGCGATGAACACCGACGCGAACTCCAACAGATAGCTCCTCGATTTCATGCGGGTGAAGGTATGTGGCGGGGGTGAATGATGAGCACAGGCCCGCCAGGTGATCGGTGGCTCCGTGGTGGCGTTGCCGCTGTTGCTCGTGGTGTTTCCATCACTTCTTCGGATCCAGTTCCGGAAGTTGATGCGGACGGATCATCCGAACACAGCCTCCGATCCATCCGCGAGCACCTTATAGCGATCGTCGAAGTCGACCCCTGATCTTCCTTGCGATGGCCGGTGGCGAAAGGCCAATGGATCGTCTCCTTCAAACGCCGGCGAACCACCCTCTACCTTGCACCGACCATGTCCGATCCGATCATTCTTCTACTCACTTGGCTTGCCCTTGCACTGCATGTGTTGGTGATGCTACCCGGCGTTCGGCGGTTGACCAGCCTGCCCCTACTGCCGCTCCTGAACCTGGCGGTGGCGCTGAGCGTGCTCGCGTACTGGATACCGCGCTGGTACAGCTACTTCTTCCAAGGAATACGATGGTATGCGACCGACCAACTGCTGCCACTCTATGCCGTTGTGGTGTGCGTGCTCGCCGGGCTCACGCTATCGGGCCGCTACGCAGGCACCGTGCCGCATTGGATAGTGCTCGCGATAGATGCACTGGTGTTGCTCGCTACCGCGCTCTTCTTCACCTTCTTCCGCATGGACCGGTTGATCTGACGGAGCCAGCCGCGCTCATCCCTTGGTCGGCCGCTCGGCACACCACTTCAACCATTGCTGGTACTTCTCCTCACCCAGCACCCGACGCACCTTGGTCTCGTATTCCTTCAGCACCGAGGGCACCGGCACCAGCTCTTTGGAGTCCCCTTTCTGCATGGTGCAATCCGTCGTGCAGGCGGTGTGCAGCCCTTCCACCTGCTCCACTTGGTCCATGGTCAAGCCCAGGGCCATCCAATCATCCCGGTCGGTCGCCAGCAAGCAGCCGGGGTCCTGTGCCGGGGTATCGCGCGTTGGTGCTTCTTGGGCGAACGACCCTGCCGAAAGCAGCAGCGCTGACCCGAGTATCGTTATGTGCTTTCTCATGTTCTGAAGTTGCGGTTCGTTTCGGATCAAGAGCTGGATCTGGGAACTGTCACTATCCTCTTCCACCTGTTCAATGTTCCAGCACGAGCAAGGGAATACGCGTATACATGGCCAAGTGCTTGGCCACGCTGCCGTGGAACAAGCTTTCCAAGAAACCGGTGTGGCGGTGCAGCACGGCCACAAGGTCCATGTTGTCACGCTCGGCCACTTGGCTCAGGGCCAGGGCCACATCCTCTCCTTCGGCAGCGATGAAGGTGTGTGGCACGGCTGCGAAGGTCTCGTCGTAGTCCGCTAGGATCTTCGGGTCGGGCACCTCTGATGCGTTCCGGAGCACGTGCGCAATGGTGACCGCTGCACCGGCCTTGCTTGCCAACTGCACCAGCAGCCGCATGGCGAAGGGCTCCACGCGAACGTGGTCATCTGCCAAGAGTATGTGCCGCAGGCCTGTGAAGCGAGCCCCTGCAGGCACGATCAGCACCGGCGTCTGGCTCGATCTGGCCACGGCACCCGCACTGCTTCCGAAGAGGTTACCGCCCGTGGCCCCTTGCGTTCCCATGACGACCACATCCACCGCTTTGTCCTCGCAAATGGAATCGACCACCGCGGGGAGCGGCCCGAATTGCGCCACCGTTCCGACCACGGCGTCCGCGCCTCCCTTCAACTTCCGGAAACGTTCGGTGAAGACCGAAAGGCCTTCCACCGATGCTGCGTATTGCACACTGCTCATGTCCACCAAGGCCGCGTACCCGGGCATCGGGTCGATGTAGGCATGGGCGAGGGTGAAGGTGTTGCCCGCAGTGCCGAACAGATCCAGCGCATAGGCACACGCATTCAGAGAACCATCGCTGAAGTCGGTGGGGAGAAGGATGTGCGCCATGGAGGTCGAATGTTCAAGGTTCCAACGAACCTACGCGCATGGAAAAGGAACACCTATGACATCGGTCATGTGCGCTTGAGGAACGCCCGTTCTGTTCCCGTACTGCGGCACTATCGGCACACGCTTATCGGTCATCGACCCGGGGCTTCCCCACGTTGGCGCGCGGGACACGGCACGGTGCCATAGCTACAGTACACGCAGCAGGTGTGAGCGGACGGTTTCAGAATGACGTCGCAACGCAGGCAATGGTAGAAATACACACTCGCGTTCGTGGGCATCTGGTCGTGGCTTCGCTTGCCGCAACGCGGGCAGGTGAGGGTGCTGAAGACAACAGGCCTGCGGCGCAGCAAACGCCGTACGCGCCATGTATGCCAAGGAGAAGCAGAACGGACAGCACCCATGGCGCAAAGCTCGCTCGCCGAATGAAAGCGGACCTTGTTCCTGTGTTATCCTTTTGGCTGTTCCGGTCTTCGAAGTTCCGCGTGGCCGCCTACCCTCGCATTCACTCCTTCACGAACCTCGCACGCGACAATGGTCGACCGCTGGCATCCACAGCCTCCAACACGTACATGCCCGGTGGCAAGTCCTGCACATCCACTGGTGCTGTGGTGGAACTGTTCAGTACCTGCTCGCCGATGGCATTGTATACCACGAGTTTGGTGGTACCCGCCGGACGACGACCCAAGTTGAGCTGGTCCTTCGCGGGGTTGGGGTAAACGCCCATGGAAGCCTCGGCGAGGTCGCTCACTCCGAGGTTGAACTCGTGCACGACTCTGATGCTATCCAAGGCCCACCACCAGTCCCAACCAGCGCTGAACTGGAACCGCACCTTGGCCTCGGCCGAGCCACCGGTCGCGTTGCTGATGTCCACGGACTGCAGCACAGTGGGGTTCGGATAGCCGACATCGGAACCGGTGTGGTGGTACACTTCGGTCCAAGCGGCACCGTTCCATGCATCCACATGGATGAAGGATTGCAAACGCGCGCGGAACTGATGCGTGAAGTCGAGCCGGTACGTTCCGAAGGCCGACGCATCGAAGGCGGCCGAGGTGAGGAAGCTGTTGACGACAATGCCACTGGCCCCGCATTCGTCGCTATCCAAGAACACGAAGCTGGAATCCATGCCCGGTCCGGTGGGCCATGCACCGCTGAAGTCCTGGCTGAAGGTGGCTCCTTCATGCACCGAGTCCGGTGCGAAGGTCCAGTAGCAATCGCTCACGTTATTGTCCACGGTGAATCCGGTGGTGCTCACGCCGCCATCGAACTCTTCCGACCAAAGCGTGGTTTGTGCATTGGAACTGTTGGACAACAATGTGCCGGACAGTGCGAGGAGCAGGCCGGTGGATCGGAGACAGGAACCATGCAAGGGTGTATGCGCTGTTATCATGGAGAGTGGGTTTGAACGAGTGGACGGTCCTTGAGCAATGCCAACCTACAGCATGACGATGGCCGAGGTCAAGGTGTTGTCCGACATCCATTCACCTTGGATCGTTCGCAACCCAGCATGCAACAAACATGAACGACGACTGAACGATCCATGCTGGACCGGTGCGCGATCGGCGCAACGAGTACCACTCATCACCAAGCGGAAATGAACCCCGGATCGGCACCCCGATCTACCTTGACCGCGCATGCCGACCAACCCCTTCCCGTTCAAAGGACTCACCGATCCCGAGGTGATCGCGGCGCGCGAAAGCCACGGCCGCAACACCATCGAGGACAAGTCGAGCGGTGCTTTCTGGCCGGCGGTGAAGGGCGCTGTGCTGGAGCCGATGTTCCTGTTGTTGCTCGCCACGAGCATCATCTACTTCGTGCTGGGCGAGCGCACCGAGGCCTACTTCATGGCCGGCGCGATCGTGCTGGTCTCCACGATCTCCATCTACCAGGACTCGCGCAGCCGCAAGGCGCTGGCGGCGTTGCGCGCGTACAGCGAGGCACAGGCCAGTGTGATCCGCAACAACGCCGTGGTGAAGATCCCCGTGGAGGACGTGGTGGTGGGTGACCATGCTGTTGCCGAAGAAGGAAGCTTGCTCGCCGCCGATGGCCTGATCGTGCAGAGCAACGATTTCAGTGTGAACGAGTCCATTCTCACGGGCGAGGCTTTCGCCGTAGCGCGCAACGCGGACGACCCGGAGCTGGCCACCGTTAGCAAAGGCACACAGGTGGTCTCGGGGCTTGCGGTCTATCGCGTTACCGCTGTGGGCAAGCGCACGCAACTGGGCAAGATCAGCACCTCGCTCGCGGAGATCGAAGTGCCACCGACGCCACTGCAACAGCAGATCACGCGCTTCGTGCGCAACATGGCCATCGTGGGCGTGGTGGTGTTCTTGGCCGTGTGGGGCGTGGCGTACATGCGCAACGGATCGTTGTTGGACAGCCTGCTCACCGGTCTGACGTTGGCGATGTCGATCCTGCCGGAAGAGATCCCCGTGGCCTTCGCGACCTTTCTTGCCTTGGGTGCATGGCGATTGGCGAAACAGGGCGTGATCGTGAAGCGCTCCACCACAGTGGAAACACTGGGCTCGGCCACGGTGATCTGCACGGACAAGACCGGCACGATCACCGAGAACCGCATGTCGTTGGCGCAGCTCTTCGTGCAGGCGAACGGACGCACGTTGGGATCCGAGGAATGGTCCGGCGCCGAAGCACAGCGGGTGATCGAAGTGGCGATGTGGGCCAGTGAACCGGTGCCCTTCGACCCGATGGAAGTGGCCCTGCACGAGACCTATGGGAAGACCACCGAAAGCGACCTCCGTCCGACGTTCAGCATGGTCCACGAGTATCCGTTGGGCGGCAAACCGCCGATGATGACGCACGTGTTCGGCAACGGCGCAGGCGAACGCATCATCGCGTGCAAGGGCGCTCCGGAGCGGGTGCTGCGCCAGTCGACGTTGAGCGAAGAGCAGAAGACCGCGGTGCTGGCACAGGTGGAGGCATTGGCCGGTCAAGGTCTGCGTATACTCGGCGTTGCGGAGGCTAAGCTTTCCGGTGAGGTGTATCCAAAGGACCAAAAGGAATTCACGCTCGACTTCCTCGGGCTCGTGGCCTTCAACGATCCACCGAAAGCGAACATCGCTGCTGTGTTCCAACAGTTCTATGCGGCTGGCATCGATGTGAAGATCATCACGGGCGACAATGCGCTCACCACCGCCGCTATCGCGAAGCAGACCGGCTTCCGCGGTGCGGACAAGACGATGAACGGCGACGACATGATGACCTTGGACGACGCCGCGTTGCGCACCGCCGTGCAGGACACGAACATCTTCACGCGCATGTTCCCCGAGGCGAAACTGCGCATCATCAACGCGCTGCAGTCCGAAGGGCATGTGGTGGCCATGACCGGCGACGGCGTGAACGACGGACCCGCCTTGAAGGCCGCACACATCGGCATCGCCATGGGCAAGCGCGGCAGCGAGCTCGCCAAGGAAGCGGCCTCCTTGATCCTGGTGGACGATGACCTCGGCAAGATGGTCGATGCCGTAGCGATGGGCCGCAAGATCTACGGCAACTTGAAGAAGGCGATCCAGTACATCATCTCCATCCACATCCCGATCATTCTTACGGTGTCGCTGCCTTTGTTCCTGGGCTGGGTGTACCCGAACATCTTCACGCCGCTGCACGTGATCTTCTTGGAACTGATCATGGGCCCCACGTGCAGCATCGTCTACGAGAACGAGCCGCTGGAGAAGGACGGTATGCTGCGCCCACCGCGCCCGCTCAGCCTCACCTTCCTCACGTGGAAGGAACTGTCCATCAGCATCTGGCAGGGGCTGGCCATCGCCCTTGGCACCCTAGGCACGTATCAACTCGCGGTGAAGCAAGGTCATTCGGAAGAGCTTGTGCGCGCCATGGTCTTCAGTGCGCTGGTGGTGGCGAACATCGCACTCACCTTGGTGAACCGCTCGTTCACGGCATCGGTGTTCACCACCCTCAAGCACAACAATGCGTTGCTCCGTGGCATGTTGGCGCTCACCATCGCCTTGCTGCTCGCGTTGCTGTACGTGCCGCTCTTCCGCGATTTCTTCCGCCTCGCCTCCCCCACCGTCGTACAGCTCGGCATCGCCTCGGCCATCGGGATCGGGTCCGTGGCGTGGTTCGAGGTGTACAAGTGGATCAAGCGGAGCATGGCGGCGTAAGGGTACTTCTCCACCGGTGGACCACCCGGCCCGGTACTTGACAATCCCTATGCATGAACGACAAGAAGCACCCCACCGCCACCCCGGTGATCCCTGCCCCCGGTGAGCACCACCCCGGCCAGACCGCTGACCATGGCCCCACCCACGACCAGCACGGTTCGCAGATCGAAAGCGAACGCCATGAATACCCCAATAGCAACATCCCGAATGCGGGCAGTGCGCGCACCAACAAGCGCCCCCGGATCAAGCACAAGGCATCGTGACCTCGGCACATAACGCCCCAACTCGGGGCGGGAACGCTCAAGCACCCACACGCCTGCGCTGATCCAACGTAAAATTGCACGGTGAACACCATCGGGACCGAACTGCTACAAGGGGCATTGATCAGTCTTTCCCTCGGCGGGCTCATCGGCTTGGAGCGTGAATACGCGCGGCGCGTCGTGGACAAGGTGGAGCAGTTCGCTGGTGTGCGCACCTATGCCTTCATCGCCTTCTTCGGCTTCCTGAGCGCGCACCTCAACAGCATCCACGGCGAATGGATCTTCGTTGCTTGCCTCGTTGGCATGATCGCCTTGGTGATCGCGGCCTACGTGGCATCCGCGAAGGAGGGCAACTTCGGCATCACCACCGAGCTCGCCGGGATCCTGGCCTTCATCATCGGCGCCTTGGTCTTCGAGGACGAGGTGCTGTTCGCGGTGGTCGTGACGGTGATCATCACCTCGTTGCTTTCGCTGAAAGTGAAGTTGCACTCCTTCATCGCCACGCTCACCGGTGCAGAGATCCGGGCCTTCATCCAGTTCGTGATCATCTCAGCGATCATCCTGCCGCTGCTACCGAACGAAGCCCTCGGCCCCAACGGCATCTGGAACCCGCACGAGATCTGGACGATGGTGATCCTGGTGACGGGCATCAGCCTGGCGGGCTACCTGTTGGCCAAGGTGCTCGGGGCGAACAAAGGCGTTCTGCTCTCCGGCCTGGTCGGGGGCTTGGTGTCGAGCACCGCTGTTACGCTCAGTGTCGCACGTCGCACCCGTTCGCAGGCGACGGCATCGTCCATCATTCCTGCGGTCAGCATCATCGGGGCCACCGCCGTGTTGTACCCGCGTATCCTGTTGGAGTCCTGGTTGGTCAACAAGGATCTGGGACTGCTGATGCTGGCGCCGGTCCTCTTCATCACCCTCGCAGCGTTCGGCATCGCCTACTTCATCCATCGCAAGAACGGCCCTTCCGTTGTGCTGGAGGTGCCCACGAAGAACCCGTTGAACTTCGGCGCCGCCCTCCAATTCGCGGTGGTGTACATGGCCGTGCTCTGGCTCATGGACCTCGTTTCCGCGAAGCAAAGCGCCACCGGCTTCTATGGGGCCAGCGCGCTCTTCGGCGCTACCGACATGGACGCCATCACCTTGTCCATTGCCAAAGGAACGCCCGCCACCGGCACGTTGAAAGCGCTCACCGCTGTGCTGCTGGCCACCCTCTCCAACACGGTGATGAAGTTCCTGATCGTGATCTTCTTCGGCAGCCGATCCCTGTGGAAATGGGTGGGCTTGGGCTTCGGGGTCATTGTCATCGCCACCGTGCTGAGCTTGGGGGCCATGCGGTGGTTCGTACCCGGGACCTGATCGCCTACCAAGTGGGGCAAGGAACCGCCGGCCTCCGGTTCGTCCTGTACAAGTAAGCGCCTCCTCTTTGCAACGCGCAGGGTCTTCGAGCGAAGGTCCTGCGCTTTGCGTTCTGGGGAAGTCTTGCGCCGGGTCGTGCAGGACTTCTGCAACCGGGTTCAGGCACCGCTAGGTCAGGTGCGCTCTATGCGAATAGAAATAGAGGAAGAAGGACACCGGAATGACGCTGTAGAGCAAGAGCAGACCGGCGAACCCGACCAGGAAGATCGTCATGGCCCAGAGCACCATGGCGCACACGGTGAGCACGATGTGCAGGCCGATGGAGATCGCGTAGATCCAATAGCCCAGCCGCTTTCCCGCCAGCATCAACGCGGCACCAACAATGGCGCCCGCGCAGGACAGGAGGATGAGTTGCAGCAACAGGCTGAGGTATGGAGCGGCTCCGGCTCCAACGCTTCCGTTCTGGATGCCCGTGTCGAGCATGGCCACCTTGAGCAGGTTCACCACCAAGAGGAAGAGGTTCCCCAGGATCGTTAGCACGCATAGGACGGTGAACAGGACGGGTGCTTTCTCGTTCGGCTGGCTCATCGTGCGGCTTCGGGGCTTCCTGTCGGTAGGGCAAATGTGCGCATTCATGCACAAGGGGTTGAACGTGTTCCGCCTTTGGCGTGCATGGGCGGTGGTCGGCTTCCCACGCTTCGAGCGCCTTGGGCGATGGACCCGACACCGCAGCGACCGCCGGAGGTGGATGGGCTTTGGGCCTGTGGCTGTTCGGCCTAAAAGCCTTTGGCCTGCGGCCACCGATCACCTACTGCCACTGAGCACCCCTATTTTGCACCGTGCGACTGCTCCAAGAATACCTCAGTGGCTTCTTCAACCTCTTGTACCGCAATGCCAAGGAGCCCGATCGCCTGTGGCCGTGGAGCGAGTTGGCCTTGGCCAGTGGCCTGTTGGCCGGTTGGGTCTGGGTGATGGTGGAGTTGGCTTGAGGGGTTGTGCTTAAGGCCGCCGGAGGCGGATGGGCTTTGGGCCTGTGGCATTTTGGCCTAGAAGCCTTTGGCCTGCGGCCACCGCTGAACCAAGCAGGGTGCTGCCTACATTCACCGCATGCCACTGAGCCGCCGCGAGATCCGAACTCGTGCCACCAAGTTCGCCAAGCAATGGGCCAATGCCCATAACGAGGATGCGGATGCCAAGCCGTTTTGGTACGAGTTCTTCAACATCTTTGGTATTCGGGCACGCACCGTGGGTAGCTACGAGGTGCATGTGAAGAAGCTATCCAAAGCCGATGGCTACATCGACTACTTCTGGCCCGGCACTTTGTTGGTGGAACACAAGAGCAAAGGCAAGAACCTGGACAAGGCTTTCATACAAGCCAACGACTACTTCCATGGGCTGAAGGAACATGAGAAGCCGCGTTACTTGTTGGTGAGCGACTTCGACCGCTTCCAACTGAAGGATCTGGAGACCGGTGCCTTCACGGAACTGACTTTGGAGGAGCTACCCAACAAGGTGGAGATATTCGATTTCATTGCGGGCTACGAGGTGCGCACGGTGCGCGAGCAGGACCCGGTGAACATTCGCGCGGCGGAGCTGATGGGCAAGCTGCACGACGAGCTGAAGGCCAACGGCTACGACGGCCAAGCGCTGGAGGTATACCTGGTGCGCCTGCTCTTCATTCTCTTTGCCGATGACACGGGCATCTTCGAGCGCTATGCCTATTACAACTTCATCGTGGACCAAAGCCGCGAGGACGGCACCGATCTGGGGCCGCAGCTAGCGCGCATCTTCCAGCTGCTGAACACCGCCGAGGACAAGCGGCCGAAGAACCAGGACGAACGCCTCGCCGACTTCAAGTACATCAATGGCAAGCTCTTCGCCGAGCCGCTGCCGCTGGCCGAATGGGACGGCGCCATGCGCGTGACCCTGCTGGAACTGGCCTCGCTGGACTGGGCCGCCATCAGCCCCGCCATCTTCGGCGCGCTGTTCCAGAGCGCCATGGACCCCAAGCAGCGCCGCAACCTGGGCGCGCACTACACCAGCGAACAGAACATTCTGAAGCTGATCAAGCCCCTGTTCCTGGACGAGCTGTGGGACGAGTTCGAGAAGGTGAAGAGCAACACCGCCAAGCTGGACAAGTTCCACCACAAGCTGAGCGAACTGCGCTTTCTGGACCCGGCCTGCGGCTGCGGCAACTTCCTGGTGATCACTTACCGCGAACTGCGGGAGCTGGAGGTGGCGGTGATCAA
>CADEDY010000039.1 GCA_902826215.1 uncultured Bacteroidota bacterium | reverse complement strand
GAGCGGACTTCGGCGTCCCCTCCGCACGCCCCTTCGCTACCCGAAGCAACTCCCCGTCCGCCGGTGAACTTCCAGCGGACACCTCCACAGGACCAGGTGGTGGTTGGCGTTTGCGGGCCATGAGCAGCGCGATCGGCTTCCGATCGCGACAACGCTACACAATTCCAACAACCCCCGCCAATGCCGCCCTGGCCCGTGTACCGAACGGCGCGCAACGATCGGCCCAACCGCTCGTCCCCGATCGCGGAGGGTGCATTTTTCGCAAGCGGTTGTTCCACAGGCACTTCGCAAAAATGCCTCTGGAACCGACCCCGTGTAAATGACCCCCCTTGGCGCCCCATCCGGTCCTTCGGACCCGTGTAAATCACCCCCCTCCACCCCCTGCCTACCCGTGTAAGAAACCCCCCTCTGGGGCCGAAAATGTTTTCAACAACCCGTGTAAATCACCCCCCTCCCGGCCCCCGGACCCGTGTAAGAAACCCCCCGGGGGGCGTGTAAGAAACCCCCCCTCCGCGTTTGGAGCGGTGCCGAAGGCCGGTTTTGGTTTGTGGTCTCCCCCGACCGAACCCCATGACCCCGAAGAACGGACCGATCACCTTGGCCAACGGCGGTCCAAGAAGTGCCGAACACCTGCTGAGAACGGAAGAATGGAGGAATGAGGAAACGCTGATGAGAAGACCACAACGACCGACCACAGTCCAATAACTGCGCAGTACAACCCGAACACATCATGAAGATCCCTATCGAACTCATAGAGCGGGAGAACAGTGCCATC
Organism: uncultured Bacteroidota bacterium; assembly: GCA_902826215.1. Lineage (GTDB taxonomy): Bacteria > Bacteroidota > Bacteroidia > Flavobacteriales_F > PHOS-HE28 > PHOS-HE28. The sequence goes on along the minus strand of CADEDY010000039.1, from coordinate 19,150 downwards.
TCCAGCGACCAACTGGACATCAAGAAACTGGTGGACAAGGTCTCGAAGTCCAGCGCCCGGGAGGTGGACCCGCCGGAATTCATCGAACGGCGGAAGGCGATGATCGCCTCGGTGGTCACCGAAGACGTCTTTGATGCACACGAACGCTATATCGGCACCAACGACCTGCTACCCATCAACTACCTATTGACGGGCTACAAACAAAGTCGCAGTGTTGGCTTGGTGCGCTACTTCGACAAAGAAAAACAACGGCCAGTGGTCGCCACGGGGTTCTTGATCGCACCAGGGTTGCTATTGACGAACCACCACGTATTCCCAGCTATTGATGCCGCCGAGTTCGTGCAGCGCTTCGAGGACGCCAGTGTCGATTTCGATCATGAATACGATACCACGGGTCGCGAACGCCCGAGCGTGCTCTTCCAGTTGGAACCCGATCGGTTCTTCTATTCCTACAAGGAACTCGACATCGCGCTCGTTGCGGTTGCACCGAAGGACATTTCAGCCAAGCGGTCCTTGACCGAACAAGGCTACTTGGTACTGAACGGAAAACGTGGCAAAGCCGGGTATGGTGATTTCGCCACCATCATCCAGCACCCACAGGGAGAGCGCAAGAAGATCGCCTTGCGCAAGAACGACATCCTACCGAATAAGCTCGATGCGAACAATGAACTGCCGGACCATGTCCTGGTGTACTCCAGTGATACGGCACAAGGGAGCAGTGGCGCCTCCGTGTACAATGATCAATGGCAAGTGATCGCCCTCCACAGTTCGGGTGTACCACGCCGCAACAAGGATGGCCGGATCGTCGACAAGGACAACAACGTACTGGACACATCCAACAAGGAAGTGGACGGCGAAAAAGTGGACTGGATCTGCAACAGCGGTATCCGCATCAGCTCCATCATGGCGCATTTGAGCGATCCGCAATTCGCGGTCTCACAGGAACCCATGATCCTGCAGCTGTTCAGTTCGGCCTATACGGATGAAAGCGCTTTCGTGGGGTTGTCCGACCCGGCTACCGACCGGACGGTGAAGACCACCGAGAGCGGAACGCAACCAATGATCGCTGCACCGGGAGGCGAACCCACGACCGTGAACATCCAGATCACGATCGGCAACGGATCCGTTCGCCTATCCGATGGTCGGTCGATCTCACCCATGCTCACGAACGGGGAGAACAGGGATCTGCTCCAGGAAAAGTGGGCCGATGACATCGACTATAGCAAGTGCGCCGGATACGACGAGGACTTCATGGGAGTACGAATACCCATGCCCGTGCCGAAACCTGCGCTCAAACGGAAGTTGGCCTTCCTCACGGACAACCCCGGCAGCTATCTCCTTCGCTACCACCACATCAGCACCATACAACATGCGGTGCGGCGGGTCCCCGTGGTGAGCGCGATGAACGTGTATGCGAAGCGGCGCTATGCTGAACTGGGCAAGGATTCGCGAAAGGACAATTGGTTCCCGGACGCACGCATTGATGGCGACGCGCAATTGAACGATGCGTTCTATGCGAAAAGCGGATTCGACAAAGGCCACCTGGCGCGTCGCGAAGATGCCGAATGGGGAACCACCATCGCCAACGCGAAACTCGCGGCCGATATGACGTGCAGCTATGCCAACGCGGCGCCGCAAGTACCCGACCTCAACCGGAACATCTTCGGCTACAAAGGCCTGTGGGGCCAATTGGAAATGCTCCTTCTGGAGAACGGGGTCAAGAAGGAGTCCGGCAAATACGGAAAGGTGTGCATGTTCAGCGGGCCCATCTTCAACGACGACACCGACCCGGTGTTCAAAGGCGTGCAAATAGCATTGGACTTCTTCAAGATCGTGGTGTGGTACAACAACGACGAAGAGATCCGGGCAACGGCCTTCCGCCTTTCCCAAAAGGACCTCGTTTCCGCGATCGAGTTCGAAGCCTTGGATGCCGATAGGGTCTTCGTCAACGAACAGCGATCGATCCGTTCCATCGCCGAGGCGACCCAATTGGTGTTCCCCAAGATCATCCTGGACAACGATACCTACAAGAAGGGAAATGAGGTCCTGGACGAGAGAGCCATTCTGGAATTGACCAAGACCCACTGACATCACCAAACCATGATCGCCATGAAGAACCCTTCGAACGTCCCTCCGGCGCTGGTCGTACTGGCCACTGCCCTGCTGCTTACCGCATGCGAAAGAAAAGCCGCCCCCGTCCCGGACACACCGGTGAACGAAGCACTCACCATGGTGCCGCCGATAGCGCGCACCGTGGACGTGCGCTTCGCAGAGGACGACCCCAACGGCAACGTCTTCGTGATGGCCGACTTCGGACCCGGCACCATCAAGGGCGAGTTCCACGCCGTTATCGTGGATGAGCAAAAGATGGTGATGCGCGATGATGGACTTGGCGGCGACGCGGTCAAGGGCGATGGCATTTTCACCGTGGCGCTCAAGGAGGACATCGGCACTACGACAGAGATGCTGGCCACCGACCAAGCGACCATGAAGAAGGAGTTGCTGGCACGCCCCACATTCATCGGCCGGGAGCAGGTACCAACACCCGAAGCGATCAAGGCTCTGAAACCCTTCGACAAAGAACTATTCCTCAAAGGGACGCCTTTCTCGCTCTTCGGCACACCATGCACACCCGTTACCGATGTGAGCATCGACCATTCGCTCATGGTGACGAACGTGGCCGTGGTGGAAGATGTGGTCCGCACCGCTCAACCGTGTACCCGACCAAGCGCCACCGGCGCATGGACCTTCGGGAGACTGATGACGGACATGGCCAATGAGCCCGTGTCCGGAGTAAGCGCCGAGGACTTCGTGAAGAACTGGTTGCGCACATGGCTCAGCGATACACCGGTGAATGGGGACCTGGTGGAGAAGCGGACCCGGATGTTCGACAGCGTGATCCGACCTTGGGTGATCGCCAGTGGATCACCTGCCGGATCATTCACGATCGATGACTGGGAGACCAAGCCCTTGGACCTTGCCAAGGCACCCTTCAAACTCACCGCCATCGTGAATCGTTTGGACCTTCGCGGTAACACGGGCTACTCCGTGACCAATGCAGGCGAAGGCCGGTTCGTGTTCGAAACGCTCACTGGCGCATGCGCACCACTTACCGGGCCTGGTGGCTTCACCGTGATATTCGAGTTCGGCATTCCGATCACCGCATGCCGGTCCTTGCGCTCATTCGGCCAACGGTGGTACGACCTGAAGGATCTGGCCCTCGGTTCGCCTGAATACAACGCTGCCCTGCAAGCGATCACCGACGTGTTCGCCACCGCCAATGCCTCACCCTCCCGACCCAATGGAAGTGCGATCAACCAGATCCGCACCAACGAGTTTGCTCTAGGCTCTCCCTGGGAATTGCGCGAGTTCAATATCGACCCGAGCACACATCAGCTCTTCCTCACCACGGTGAAACAAGAGCCAGCCAAGAAATACAACGCCCGTGCCATCCCGCCCGGCCTACCCCCTGATGTTACCAAAATGGCCGACTGGGTGAATGCCAACGCGGCGGATATCGTACTGGACAAGCACGTCGTACCGGTCGACATCGGCACCGAGCCATTCCTAGGAGGGAAGTCGCACACCGAAGGGGGCCGGATCTGGAATGCGGCACCGGGCCAGATCACGAACCCGGAAGCAAGGCATCACTTCTCCTTGAATACCTGCAGCGGTTGCCACGGCGGCGAGACCAATACGCCCTTCCTACAAGTCGGCCTCGCACCATTCGGCGCCCCCGCACCCCTCGCCGGATTCCTCAGAGGGATCACGGTGAACGATCCGGTGTCCAGCACACCGCACACCTTCAATGATCTGGCCCGTAGGCAGGACGATCTCGCCCGGGTACTCTGCCTCTGCTCCGGCAAACGCCTCTTCGACTTGGTGCACGTGCTCACCTTCAAACCGCTGCATATGACGCATTGATCGGCAATGGCACAGACGGGATCACCACGGTGCATAGCGCGGGCCTAACAGCACGTACCGGCCATGCACCGTGGTTCCTCTCCGCCACCGACCGCTGGGCCAAACCCTACTACGACACCGACGATCTGCGCTATGTGGATCGGGAGTTGTTCTGAGGGGGGGGCGACCTGGAACCAAGCCGCAAAGCCGAATAGGAATAAATTCCCTCGCCCAACTCATACATTCCGAACATGGAACACGAACCCTTGGAGATCGACCCCGCCTTCGAAGCGCAGGTCGTGCGCTATGTCATGCAGTTCCACTTCATGGAACAGGCTGCGGATCGGAAAGCCGTATTGGATGGATTCGTCTCGCCCAATTTCAACTTGGAAGACTATGACGAGAACAAGGCCAAAGCAAAAGCATGGTTGCGTGATCTGAAATTCCGCCAGACCCTGTGTGGTCTTGTGGCGGGAAAGGATAGCACGCTCACAGAACTCGCAAAGGAGCTGGCCAAGCCAGCAACCATTGCTGCGCTGGCCGCATACGGCCTCACGGCCAACCCCATCCTGGTCGGCTGCCTGGTCATCGTGGTTTGGAACTTCGGCGTAAAAGCCATCTGCGGCTAACACCATGCAGGAAGCCTTGGAGTACCTCGCTTATCTGCAGGAGCGATACACCGAGAGTGGCGCACGTTCCCTTTCAGGGCATCCGGTCAAGGTGGATTACTATCACCCCTGGGACGAAGGAAAGGTCGCGCATTCGATCTTGATCGGCATGATCAACTCGGGTATACCAAGCAGCGAGCAAGCAGAAAGGACAGAACAGGTGATGCGGATGTACAAGGCCGCAAAGGAGAAGTACAGTCGCCTTGAAGACCTGGGCACCGTACTGATCATCGAGAGCCTGCGCGACAGAATGGTCACACGGTTCAACCAATTGAGCCTGGCCCTGCCGGGAGAGATCGTGTTCGGCACCCTGCCATTCGGCGAGGTCCATGCATTCTACCAGCGCTCACCAGCTGGGACGCCCCTGATCCTCTTCAATTCTGGTCTGTTCACGTTCCTGAATCTGCTGGCCAAAGCGTTGGCCACGTGCTTCAGTTTGGAGAACGGATTCAAAGGGAAAGAACTCGTGCGTAGAGCACAGGACTTGAAAAGCCCCGGGGTTTCACATGCATCCCGACGGTTCATTCTGTTGATGGTGGCCTACGTCATCGAAGGGCGACCGGACAATGCACCGACCTATGCACTAAAGGAGGATAGTGACCGGGTGAAATCGGTGATGTTGCGCGATACCGCCGAGTTGTTCCTCTTTGCCCACGAACTGGGTCATGCACACATCGGTGTGTGCGGCACAACCGTAGTGGAGCAACTGGGGCAGCATCGCCCAGCGGACACGAAGCCACCAGCGAACCACCTCGAGGAGCTGGCTTGTGACATCCTAGCGGTACAAGCGATCATGGGCGATCCACGCGAAGATTGGTACCCACGCATGGATCGTTTCTACGGGATCGAGATGATCCTCTCCGTATTCGGGCTGATGAACGAACTCCAACCAGCCACTGCCACCACCAGCCATCCTTCGGCCGAGTCCCGTCGCGAGAACATCCAGGCCTATCTCGCGCAAAAGGATGCTTCTCTTGGCAAGGAGTTCGCACTTCGTTCAAAGGTCCTGCGAACGGCGATCGAGGAGCTTTGGATAGGCTACAGAGCTTTTTTGGAGCAATACCCGCCGATGCCTGATGACACACGGACCCGCTAGTCACCTCTGCCTTGCATACGCTGTTTCGGCGGCAAGCAGAAACACGCCCACAACGAAGCCCCACCCCATGCCCACCTTCGAAACCTTCACCGACAAAGCCGGCCAGTTCCGCTTCCGCCTCAAGGCGAAGAACGGTGAGATCATCCTTGCCAGCGAGGGCTATACCACCAAGGCCGCACGCGACAACGGCATCGAAAGCGTGCGCACCAACTGCACCAACACGGCCCGCTACGTGCACAAAGCCACCAAGGCCGGGCACCACTTCAACCTGAAGGCGGCCAATGGTCGCGTGATCGGGACCAGCGAGGTGTACAGCAGTGCGCAGGCAAAAGACAAGGGTATCGCGAGCGTGACGGGGAATGCGCCAAAGGCGGGCTGGAAAACGGCCGACAAGCTGCGCGAGAACATCGACGCCGCCGAGTACAAGCACATCGTGCTCGGCGGTGGCTTCCTCAAAGACAACAACAACTGTTCTAACTCACCTGGGTAGGGGGGGGCGCATGGACAATGACGGTTTGAAAGACGAACTCTAACGATCACAACACGAACAGCATGGTCAACGAAACTTCCTCGAATGACATTTTCCGGTTCATTCAACTGCGACCGATGCGGTCAGCTGAAGGAACGCCAACCATCGCGTTGGCCATCGACACGCCTTTAGCGAAGGAAATACAAGGCGCGGCCAGTCCAACGCGACGGGCAGCCCTGGCCAATGCAGCTTTGAAGGGAGGGGCCGCCACCGTGCGCAGCGTGAAAGAACTTCCCTTGGGCCCACAATTGGAAGTCGCGATCAAAGAGCTTGAGAAACTGGCCGAACCCCGGTTCGTCGATCTTCTCGAGCGGCTTCCTGAACTCAAGGACCTGTCTCGCGAACGCACGTTCACCGAACGGTACAAGGCCCTCTCCAATACCTTGTTCGCGCACCACCACGCCACACAGGGGTTTCATCCGGACCTTCGAGCGTACCAGCACATCTACCGGATCTATGACCTGCTGAAGAAGCGCAAGGCTGGTGGAGGGGAGGACGACCTGCCACTGAAACCATACTTGCGGACCATCATCCTGGCACCTGCCGCGCCAAGAACGAAGAGTGCCACACAACCAGAAGCCCGGAGCACCCCGACAGAACGGCCCGTGCCGAACACCACCGGTCACGAGCCGGTGCGCGCGGCGGTGGCTGAACTGCTGCGACTCGATACGCCTGCGAACCTGGTGAAACCGGAAGCCGAAGGTGGAAGCAGCACACGCGGTGCAAAGCCGTTCACCTTGACCGGTGCGGCGAGGGAACAACTTTCAGCAGGCAGCCGGGTCATATTGAAGGAGCGTGGCATCGACCTCGGCCAAAAGACCATTGATGCCGCGGTGTTGGCGCTACACAACGAACTGCTCAACGCGTTCGATGGCCGGTTACAATGGCCAAATCCGGTGGTGACCACCGAGCCAGGCGTCACCCTGCCGCCTGCACCGGTCCATGCGCTGGTAAGACCTGCGGGTGTTGCGGACCTCCTAGTGGTGAAGCAGCAGATCAAACGCTTCGAGCCCGCCGAGATCGCGCACGTGGAGAACGTGCTCATCGGTGAGAAGAAATCACGCGCACATCGCCATCTCGAGCGCAGTGAAGAGACCTTCTCCACGGATTCCGAGGTGACCACCGAGCGCCAGACCGAACTGGAGACCGCCGACCGGTTCGAACTGAACCGTGAAACCGCACGAACGGTCCAGAATGACCAGCAAACGAGCTTGAGCTTGAGCCTTTCGGGCAAGTATGGGCCCACCGTGGAGTTCTCCTCGGACTTCAGCATGGAGCAGAGCACCAGTACAGAGGAGTCGGCGAAGAGTTCATCGTCCTATGCCCGCGATGTTGTGAACCGATCACTGGAACGCATCACACAGCGCATCCGTGAGCAGCGCTCGCGCACCAACATCCGCGAAACCGAGGAGACCAACCTGCACGAGCTGCACAACACCTCGGGTAACCACGTGCGCGGTGTGTACCAGTTCATCGATAAGGTGTACGAGGCGCAGGTCTTCAACTATGGGATCCGCGAGATGTTCGACATCATGGTGCCGGAACCAGCCTCATTCCTGTGGCATCTGATGGATAACCCCCATCTGGACCTGGACCTGCCACCGGCACCGGACAAATTGGAGTTGGTGGCGCCCGATGCCACGGCGATCAACGAAACCAACGCATTGCCGGTGGCCGGTCGATTCGGTGCTGTGGATGTGGAACCGCCGCCACCGCCTTACCTGTGGGTGCAGGCGAGTTTCGAGAACGGCCAGACCGCTATTGATGGCGACGAGGACGGCCGACCACGTAGTGGGCACTCAACGGACATCGCCGTGCCACCGGGGTACCGGCCCATGCGTGCAACCGTCCGTATCGCCGCGCTCACGGACACGAATTACGTCCCTTCCATGATCGTCATGGTGGGCCAGCAAAAACTGATCTGGAAGCCTACCCAGGGCCAGTTGCTGGCGATCGGCGGCGAAGGCAAATTCGGTCATGATCCGCGGCTCGAATTCGATCTGAGCAGTGAACAACACCTGCTTGCCGGGGACAAGATGAAGCTGAGCGTGCTGGCTTATGAGACCAATACCTACAATGTGCATTGCACCATACTGGTACAGCGCACCTCCTCAGCCATGGACCGTTGGCGGCTCGACACCTACAAGAAGATCAGGGCCGCTTATGAGGATCGCCTGCGCGAATACCAGACCAAGGTGGAAGAACTCACCGCCGCGGCCGAGGCGGCCGCGGAGCGGGCGCAGCGCAGGCCGTTCGGCGCGCCACCTGCCGAGAACGAACGCACCATCCGCACCGAACTGAAGAAACACAGCATCAGCATGCTCACCCAGCAGCGCTATGATGCCTTCGATGCAACCCAGGATGGGAGCCCTCCATCCTTTGATTTCGATGAGGCTGCAGCGGAGGGCGCTTACATCCGCTTCTTCGAGCAGGCCTTCGAGTGGGACCAGCTCCAGTATGTGTTCTATCCGTACTTCTGGGGGCGCAAGCGCAATTGGATCGACCGCTTCGTGAAGCAGGACGACGATCCGCGTTTCGCCGAGTTCCTCAAAGCCGGCTCGGCGCGCGTGGTGCTTCCTGTAAGGCCTGGCTTCGAACTCGCCCTTACGCACTACTTGGAAACCGGGAACATCTGGGGCGGCGAAGGCGAGCCACCACAGATCAGCAGCCCGCTCTATGTCTCCATCGTGGACGAGATCCGCGAACGCACCGGCGCTGGCAAAGGCGAAGTGGCCATAGGAGAACCCTGGGATGTGCGCGTGCCCACCGCCTTGGCCATCATCCGCGATCGCGCCGACCTGCCCGCTTGGGAACGTACCGAACCGGAGAAGTGGAACTGGAAACCGGTGGGAACGCCTTAAGCAATGGCAAACCCGATCGTGATCATCGTGCTTTGCGATGGGCTGGGACGCGGCTCCTTGCGTGAATACGCATGGATGTACACGCATTTCCTGCCGGACAGGGAACAATTACCAGGCAAAGTAGATCTGGTCTTCTTTGATTATCCGGGCGGCGTGATCAAGGAATGGAAGGCCTGGACCTTCGCGCGTGGAAAGAAGGAACCACCATCGCCCACCACGACCACCCCTATTCCCAATCTGGTCCGACCACGTAAGGAGAACGGGAAGCTGAAGAAGAAGGAAGTGGGTTCCGTAGTGGAGCTGTACACTTGGGTAAAGAGCCAGAAGAAGGGGTCGATCAAGGCGTTGCATGTGTATTCCCATTCTTCCGAACAGGGGCCAGCGGTGTGGGATACCTACCAGTTCACATCGGCCGGAAAAAAGATGCCCTCGGACCTGGACTTGGACCGCGACCCGCACGATACAGACTTCCGTGTGAGGGACTTCTTCGGAAACAACCCCCTTGCGGGAAGCGCAGGGCGGGCTTTCGCAGATGCGTTCGCTCCCGATGCCTCCATTAAACTGTGGGGGTGCAATGCAATGGAAGGACAACGGTCCGTGGTGCGTGACTACTTGGACCAACCTACAGGTGCCGATGGCGACCCGAAGCGAGAAGCCCTCTTGAAAGTCCATGTGGACGCTTTGATCCGCAGCTTCCCGGTGGCACTCGCCGAGCAATTGAACCTGAAAGTGTGGGCCTCACCGTTGGGATGGGGGTCTGACTATTCAGAGCACATACCCATCACAGGAAGACGCCACCTCAAGGTGTCATACCAGAAGACCTTTCCGCCCGATCTGAAAAAGGACCAATGGTGGAGGGTGTCCTGGTTCTTCAAGAATTACGACCACGCTGATGACTTCTATACGAAAGTCCTCAATGCCAGTATAGATGCAGTACATTATGTGCTGTACGAGCGGGCATGGATAGGGCCCATGCGGAAGAAGTTGGCAAAAGCCGACGCTCCAGCCATGAAGACCGCACCTGTTGAGTCACCTTATTCGCTGCAACAGCGCCTTACCGACCGCATCGCCGCATTGTTTCCACGTATCGGTGGAGGGCAGGACCCACAGGACGACTAGACATACTTCCGGAAAGAGAAATTTTGAGCCACAATGACCTCCCCCACTCAGCAACACATCCTCTCCGAGCGCGACACGAAACTTTGACCACCACTGACCGCTGCGCCGCTGCCTCGTTAGAGCCGAAAACAAGCTTGCAGCGCTCGGGGACCAATACACGAACTGAAGATCCCACTGAATCACCCCGCATCCACCACTAAGCCCCACCCCATGCCCACCTTCGAAACCTTCACCGACAAAGCCGGCCAGTTCCGCTTCCGCCTCAAGGCGAAGAACGGTGAGATCATCCTTGCCAGCGAGGGCTATACCACCAAGGCCGCACGCGACAACGGCATCGAAAGCGTGCGCACCAACTGCACCAACACGGCCCGCTACGTGCACAAAGCCACCAAGGCCGGGCACCACTTCAACCTGAAGGCGGCCAATGGTCGCGTGATCGGGACCAGCGAGGTGTACAGCAGCGCGCAGGCCAAGGACAAAGGCATCGCGAGCGTGATGGCGAATGCGAAGAAGGCGGGGGTGGTGGAGAAGGGATGAACAACTACGCGAGAAAGCCCGGAGAATAGGAATATGTGCGATAGATTGAGGCCGCAGTGAGCAAAGGCAAGAACAAGAGGGCAACCACCAAGACCAACACGAACGACCGGCCTGCGCAACGATTGATTCGGAGTTGGCCTTGTCCGAACAACGACTCATGCACAAGCTCGACATAAAGCTCTGGACCGCAGCTATCAGGTTCCGCATCTACCTCGACGCCGCCAACAACAATGACAATCTCTTTGGGTGTCGGTTTCAATCCAACTTAGTTCTCCATAGCGCTGTACAGTTCAGCCTGTCGTTACCACAACAACAACGGCTTCAAGCGTTGAAACAACTTTAGCGCCATTCCGACTGTCCATGAGTATCACCATGCCTGATCCACACAAGCAGACCATTCATTGTCTGGACATCGAACTCACTCGTGAAGAGATCCTTGAGTCAGTAAACCAATCGTTCCTTGATGGTTCTGGGACCCTCCTATCTGAAAGCCATTTCGAGAACGGTCGGTCGCTACATAGTGACCAATACTATTTCGCGAAGCAGTACTTCCAGAACAGTCGCAACATCGAAAAGCTAGCTAAGCTGTTGATCTGTGAGTTACAGCGATTAGGGGTGCCTCCAGAGACCACGTTGGTCGGGTATCGCGATTACACGGCCCTGCTACTTGCGCGAGTTTGTGACATCGTAAAAACGTACAATTATGCGATCCTCGAACACAGCAGCGAGGACTCCCAGGAATTCGTTTGGCAACAACTCCCGAGCTTTCAGCAAAGGATACTAGCGATACTTCCGATCACTTGCACATGCTCCACATACATCCGTATACGCAAATTCCTCAAGCGTGCATACAAGGCTACTACGGAGGGTAAAAACGCCATGAATGAAGAAGTCGATCGCAAAGTGAGCCGCGACTTCGTGAATGTTTTCGTGATCTTGGACAAGAAGCTTGAACTTCGAAAGAACGATTCAATCGAGATCGACGAGCTTGCCCAAGACGAGAATACAACTGCCCTTTACGAGATCTACTCCGCAGCGAAGTGGATCAACATTTCACCCACCGAGATCCTGATCGCCGAGAACTCTGAACAGCACTTCCATGGACACTCGATGCTCCGGTTGTACTCCCGACTTCATAGGCCGGACGATTGTGAGAAGTGTTATCCGGCCGATCCATTGGCCGAACGACCTTTGTTCCCAACACACGACAACTACGAGACCCCAGACCTGATCTTCGGGTTTCCGAACATTGGTAAAGCGGAGGGTCAAAATGATCTTTTTAGTGTGCTGGGGTCACCCATACAGGATTGGGGCTGCCACCTGCATGGCCACATTAAAGTGAACAACTCTAGCTATCAGGACTATATCCGCGGAAACGTTGTGTATGAAAAGAACAAGTCAGCGATCCTTGCGCATTTCAAGCCGCTCTTGTTAAAGCGCACCGAGGGCTATCAGAAGATCTTGTTCATAACTGCGGAAACGAAGCACAATTCCGGTTTCCTGGAAGACTTGGCTATCTCGGTCGAGTTCCGCGATATACCCATCACGATCCTCCGTTTCCAACCCTTTAATGAGTTCATTGACAATTTCATGGCACTAAGCGGCCATTTGTTCGAGGAGAAGGGAGGCGAGGCGACAGAGTCCGCTGGCAAGGAGAAGGTATTCGTAGCCTATTTCGAAGAGGTATTGTCTGCCGGCCGCACCTTCAAATTGGTGAGCAACTATTTGAAACACACACGAAAGAAATGGGACGGCGGGTTCGTGCGGCGCGGATTCGACCTTCTTTTCACGCTGGTTGATCGCACTTCACGCCTGACCAAGGATGAAATGTTGAAGAAGCTTGATCATGGGAACGACGAGAACTTGGAGGATCGATTCCTCGCCTACTTCCGGCTGAATGTTCCACTGGTGCTTGCACGTCATCATCAAGATCCGCTGCAACAGCGAATGGTAGAGCTAAATGGAATGTTGACGGAGACCAACCTTGATTTTCTCCGGCAAGTCTTGATCGATGAATTGGGCAAAGCGGCACCGACCCCGCTGCCAGAGATCGAGACCGCGAAAGTGAAACATGAACGACTCGGGTTCTTCCCTTTCGCCGCTGTGGAGAAGGCGCCGCTGGACCCGGTGATCCACAGGATCTTCACCACATATTGGCCGTATTTCGATCAAGAGCGCTTTAACCTACTGAAGCTCTTCTTAGCGCATGAGGTAAATTCAGAGCTTGCCCAGCTGGAGGAACAGGGTTTGACCGATTGGGGGAGCGGGAATCGGGCAAGATCGGGCTTCTTGAATGATCTTGTGGACCGCATTATCGAACGCAACGAGGCGGAACTGAGCAAATTCTTTGTGTTGCCCGGTGTGGACCATCGTACACGCGTACGTGATATCGAGAAGGAGATCGTGCAGGATGCTGTTCTGAAGTTGTTGACCAAGCGGCCTTTCCTGTACTACCGCGAACTGTATGATCGAGTTTTCAGCTTCTGCGTGAAAGAGTTGGACAAGCATTGCAAGACTTTGGATCAAGTAGGTCATGTGAACACATTCCGCGACTTCCGTCGGCTGAAATTCTTGATGCGCCGTTCCGTGGATGTGAATTCCAACTACCTGCTCTCACGACGCTTCCTGGAATTCATGCGGCGCCGATATCATGGCATATCCATCGATGGGATCGTTCGCTGGCATGAGGAGTTGGACAAGCCCATACCACCGCGCGTAAAACCGGATCCGCATTGGCACGACCCGCCCATTTCAGGTATTGCCTTGGAAGTTGGTCGGGATAATGTGAACTATCAAAAGCGTCAAGTGAGTCATTTCTTGGGCTTCCTGCTCTTGTGTTACAAAGAGCTTTTACATGCCGCGCCCGCGCGTAGTATTGTCCTGGAACGCTTGCTCAATAATCCCCGCCTTCTACCCACGCCTTTCACCAATGGAGACGATAGCGTGCAAGAATTGGAACAGATGCTCCGTGATCCCTACTTCCAATTCACAGGGATGTTGAAGGCTGAGAACATTCAACTGCTTCGTGATCTGAAAGACTTGCACAAGCACAACCTGCGCAGGGGTGTCGTAAAGAAAGAACGGCATGGAACAAGGCTGCTGCGCTACTACTTGAACCCGGGCAAAAAGAACAACCCGATCATTTGGAATGCCCAACGCTTCCTAGCCTGTAGCCGGCACGAGCGAAATCCAAAAGAGCGGGCCAAGGTGCGCACTGCCGTTTTGAACATGCTCACCACCGTGTCGCTGCTGCATGGCAAATCAACGACCAGTCTGGCCGCAGGTGGAACAAAGCGGGAGTTCGATACGGAGTTTCGGGAGATCCTTGATCGGCTGGTGGCTATCATGCACCCGAATCGCTCAGATATCAAGTATGCCTTCTTCATCAAATACAGGGAGCGCCAAGAAGACGACGCGGCAGCTGAACACCTATACGGTATCGCCAGCGATGCAGAGACCGATCACGAGTTGGAGCTGCGATCCCACGGACTCGTGTCTGAACTACTCGATGGTCTGCACGCATCGGCGGAAGTAGATAGCGAGCAATCGATCCTAACGGCGATCAAGGACAACGACCGCGTCTTCGGCTTTCACAATGTGTACTACAAGAAAGTGGGTGAGCAGGCGATAGGGCCTTTCAACTTGGAAGACATGTTCCGCGCGGACCTCTACGATCACGGTTCTAAGCGGGGGCTTAAGATCCTCTCATCCGGGCGCATGTCCGTCTATATCCGATTCTGCTCGGTACATACCGACACCGATGACGTGCAACACTTGGTGCCGAAAGCAGTGCTCGTGCTCTGCACTTCTGAACAGGCAGGGGTGAAGTCCTTCATCGAATTCATGAGCAACGAGCGTCTGCGATTGTTGTTGCTGGCCAAGGAGGAGGTATTGGACTATCTTCAAAAGCACGCAAGCGGATCAGCTTTCTACGATGTGCTTGAAAATCGCAAGCGCAAAGTGCTCCGCAATTATGTCAAACATGGGCTTCAGGAATATTTTCTGGCTCTCCGTGGTCTGGTGAAAGAGATCAGGGTGGGGGGCTATAACGAGGACAAGGAGAAGCTGCACGGTATACTTACCAAAGCCGTGCAGGGGCACCTCGACTTCCGCTTGGATGGCGACGATTCGACCAGGCCCATCACCCTTACGACCTATCAGCTCCGCGAGCACATCCGTTTACTGTTCGAAACAGACATGATCGGAACTCGTTGGATCGCGCTCCAAAATGTTGCGATGGAAGGATTTGAGGAAGGACAGATGGAACTTCCAAGTGGGGTGCTGGACATCGTACTGCCGGAGCTGATCACCAACATGAAGAAATATGCACCAGATATCGGCGACCTAGGCTTGGCGATCAGGCTGGACCGAACGATGGGTACTATGCACTTCAGCAACTACATCCATGCCGAGCATGGACGTGAACCCCGCCTCGGCAGTGAGGGCATCACCATGTGCAAGAAAGTGGTCCTCGCCTGTGGACTACCACCGTTACTCGCCCTTGAGCACGAATCAACATTCCTTGTAACCCTTATCCTACGCTCCAATGGTAAAGGTCCTGATCATCGATAATCACGATCGCTTTGTGCGCCTGATCACCGCCGCATTGAACCGGCACTTTAGCGGTCATGTTGACATCTATCCCAAGTTCATCCAGGAAAGTGGCGACACGTTATTGCATCAGAACTTTTTGAAAGGCCGACTGGTCAGCCGGAAGTTCGCTGAGGTTGCCGAACAGTTCAAGGATATGGATGCGTACATTGTGGATGTCGCGTTGACCGGGCCAGAAACCGATGAGATCGGAATCGAGTTCGTCACTGAGCTGGAAAAGCACACGGGTAGGGATGCGAAGGTGATCTTCATCAGCAAGAGCCGGCAGTTGAAGGATCGGCCCGAGGTGAGTCGGAAGATGTTCGTGTCGAAAGAGGATCAACAGTTAGGCGATGATTTCGAGACCATGGTGGCGAAAAAGCTCCAGGCGCTCATGGGCGACCGGCTGAGGCATCCCAGCGGTCAGCCAATCCAAGAGCCCAGTACGGCTAAGAATGGCTCCGACGCGATCATGATCCCAGAAGTGCCCGAGCCTTACGCCCGCTTGAACAAGTTGGGCAGCAAGGCGAGGAAGTTCATAGATATCGGTGTCACGTCCATCTTCTACCTGCTCATCGCCGCATCCGCCCTTATTGGTCTTTATTTCATCATGAAGGAGCTGATCCACGTGACCATCGATCAACAGCCGGACAGTGCGCCAGCTTTCCTGCATGTAGCGGAAATGATATTCTTGGTGCTGCTGCCCTTGTTCATACTCTTTGGATTCTTAGGGTACTACCGCTCCACTGCGCGCACGTTCCTGCTTGAGGGGGGGACAGGCTATATGGACAAGGAGAATGCCACTTTTGGCATGGATCTCACGAAGAAGCTGTTCCTTTCATCTGTCATCTCGTACATCGTCATCAAGATCACCGAGTGGGTGATAACGCGCATGGATGCCGCGAACAACCCTGAGGACGCGTCTGCACTTGCGGTACCCGATCAAACCCACCTCATAACCGTGGGTGTTTTTCTGGCACTGGTCATGATATACTACCTGTTGGCAAATAACCACAAACATGAAAAGAAAGAAACGAAACAGGGTGGTCGGTAGGCCCAACCCTATTGCATTCTTCCGGATTGTCAATGCTGACATCCATACCCTTCGCACCACGGAACGGTTCCTTTCCGAACTGTCGGTACCGCATTGAACCGAATGATCGGATTCACCCGGATACTTCTACCTTCCTGTTCCCATTTGGACTCAGCTTCCATTCGAAGATGAAGCACACGGCCATATTGAACACTAGCATGTGCACCAAAGCTCCTTTGGCATGAATTGGATAAGGCTCCTCGGTGTAGTTGGCTCGGTCAAGGTCAAGTCCATAACGGACCCCTTGTTCCGGTTCAGCTTGCTGTTTGGTGTCATTGGCGGGGCTGTGGCATGCTTTCCAGCACCGGTTTTTGTTTGGATCTTCCTTCTTTCATGTTGCGGGCTCTGCCTCGTTCTTGGCATTGGATTTTACATCTACTTCGCCATCAACTGTCCCGATTATCTGCGCTCCGAAAGCTTCCAGATCAGCAAGCAGTCACTGGAAATGCTTGGGGATGAGAAGAACAAGTTCAATCCGAACATGGATAAGATCATCCCTATCGCCAACCCACAAGTGCAGGAAAGCGGTAAGGCAAGGTTGGGGGGTAACACGGATCAAGAGACATGAGGGCCTATTTGATCGTCACGCATCCTGGACAGTTGCTTGATGGCTTTGACGAAGGAGCGTTCCATAAGGCCCTTACCACGGCGAAAGGGGTCTTGAGTTGGTGGCACTATCTACCCAATGCTTATATCATCTTGGTAGCCGATGATGTTAATGCCACAAGTGTCTCTGACTACGTCCAGTCCATCATCGGTGCGAAGCACTTTCTGGTAACACGTTTCAACCCGTGGGACCACAATGGCTGGCTCCCCAAAGAAGCTTGGGATTGGATCAATGAGAACAGGAAGAAGTACAGTCTCTAAGATCAGAGTAAAGCAACAGTAGCCGTACACCGGCAGTCCCTCGGTTCAGATCGCTGAAAACCCATGCCCCTCAAGAAATCCGACCTCTACTCCTCCCTCTGGTCCAGCTGTGATGAGCTGCGCGGCGGGATGGACGCCAGCCAGTACAAGGACTATGTGCTGGTGATGCTCTTCGTGAAGTACGTGAGCGACAAGTACGCCAACGTCCCGTATGGTGCGGTGATCGTGCCCAAGGGCAGCAGCTTCGCCGATATGGTGGCCCTGAAGGGCGACACCGAGATCGGAGACAAGATCAACAAGCTCATCATCGCTCCGCTGGCCACGGCCAACAAGCTGAGCGACATGCCGGACTTCAACGATCCGGGCAAGCTGGGCGATGGCAAGGAGAAGGTGGAACGCCTCACCAACCTCATCGGCATCTTCGAGAACCCCGCGCTGGACTTTGGGAAGAACCGCGCCGATGGCGACGACATCTTGGGCGATGCCTACGAGTACCTCATGCGCCACTTCGCCACCGAGAGCGGCAAGAGCAAGGGGCAGTTCTACACTCCGGCCGAAGTGAGCCGCATCATGGCCGCTATCATCGGCATCGGGCAGGCGCGCAACACCAGCGATACCACCGTGTACGATCCCACCTGCGGTTCGGGCTCGCTGCTGCTGAAGGTGGGCGATGCGGCCGGTGGACCGGTAACGCTGTACGGGCAGGAGAAGGATGCCGCCACCAGTGGCTTGGCGCGCATGAACATGATCCTGCACAACTACCCCACGGCGCTCATTAGGCAAGGCAACACGCTGGCCAACCCGCTCTTCACCACCGACAGCGGCGAGCTGAAGACCTTCGACTATGTGGTGGCCAATCCGCCGTTCAGCGATAAGCGCTGGAGCACCGGCGTGGATCCCGGCAACGACCCGCATGGCCGCTTCAAGCACTTCGGTGTGCCGCCCGCCAAGCAGGGCGACTATGCCTACCTGCTGCACATCGTGCGCTCGCTGAAGAGCACCGGCAAGGGTGCGTGCATCCTGCCGCACGGCGTGCTGTTCCGCGGCAATGCCGAGGCGGACATCCGCAAGAACCTCATCCGCAAAGGGGTCATCAAGGGCATCATCGGCCTGCCCGCCAACCTCTTCTACGGCACCGGCATACCGGCCTGCATCGTGGTGATCGACAAGGAAGGCGCCGAAGCGCGCAAGGGTATCTTCATGATGGACGCCAGCGCGGGCTACATGAAGGAAGGCCCCAAGAACCGCCTGCGCGAAATGGACCTGCACCGCATTGTGGACGTGTTCGCCAAGCAGCAGCCCGTGGAGAAGCTGGCCCGCATGGTGAGCTTCGAGGAGATCGAGCGCAACGAGTTCAACTTGAACATTCCACGCTACATCGACAGCCGCCAGGCGGAGGACATCCAGGACATCGAGGGCCACCTGTGCGGCGGCATCCCCGTGGCCGATGTGGACGCGCTACAGCCCTACTGGACCGTGTGCCCCACGTTGCGCACCGCGCTCTTCAAACCGAACAGGAAAGGCTATGTGGACCTGGCCGTGGAGCCCGCCGCCATCAACCTCAGCATCTACGGCCACGCGGAGTTCAGTGCCTTCATCGGCAGCATGGAAGCGCTGTACACCACCTGGCGCACCCGCACCGCCACCACCTTGAAGGCACTTGCCGCTGGCTGTGCACCCAAGCCCGTGGTGCATGCGCTGGGCGAGGACCTACTGGCCCACTACACCGGCAAGGCGCTGATCAGCAACTACGCCGTGTACCAGCACCTGATGGACTACAGCGCCACCACCCTGCTGGACGATCTGTACCTGATCGCCGCCGAGGGCTGGAAGGCCAGCACCTACCGCGTGATCGAGACCAAGAAGGGCAAGGACGGCAAGCCCGGC
>CADEDY010000038.1 GCA_902826215.1 uncultured Bacteroidota bacterium | reverse complement strand
GCTATCGCCGCCGGGCACGCTAAGGTGCCCGATGCTGTAGTAGGTGGGCACGCGGTCCAACACTTCAAGGCTTTCCACGTTCCACTTCACGATCTCGCTGCTCACAAAGAAGCTGGTATAGGCGTTGCCCTTGTCGTCGAACTCGGTGTGCAATGGCCCGAGACCGGGCTTCTTCACCTCGCCGTGCAGCACGCTCTCATACTTCAGAACTGGGATACCGGCGAAGTCGCCTTCCACATCGTTGGCCGCAATGGCCTTCTGCATCTTCTCGAAGGAAAAAACAGGGATCAAGGCGGCGAGTTTACCACTACCGGCAATGAACCTTCCCGTGGGGTCCACATCGCAACCGTGCGGACTCTTGGGGCAGGGCATGAAGTACAGCAGTCCGGGATGCTCCTTGGGATCCAACTGCAGTACGTCGTCGTACACGGTCGTCTCGGAGCTGTGGGTCTTCTCGTTCCACCAGTTGCTGTGGTGCTTGCCGGGCACACGTGTGCCCTTGCCCTCCTTCGCAAGCTGTTCGGCCATCTTCCAGTTCACGGCCATGATGAAGTCCTTGTCACGCTGGCTGGCGTTCACCTCCAACAAGCTGTAGGCCTGCTCCGTGTTGTAGCAACTGAAGAAGAACCATCCCTCGCTGGGGCCTTTGCCCGCATGGCTAAGGTCGAAGTTGATACCCGGGGTCTGGATCTGGAAGGCGATGCTCATCTTTCCCGTCTCGGGATCGGGGTGGATGAAGCTCACGTTACCCTTGAAATTCTCCTTGTAGGTCTTGATGGCCACATCGCGATGGGCCTCGTCGCCCATCGGCACACTGAAGCGTGTGCCGGCCACTACATACTCGCTGTTACCCGTTGTAAAAGGCGAGCTGTGGTTACCTGCACTGTTCGGGATCTCGATGATGCTCTTCGTACGGAAAGTACCCAGATCGATCAACGCGATCCGTGGCGTGTTGTTGCCGTTGATGAAGCACCATTTTCCATCGGGCACTCCGTCGATCTGTGACAACTCGGGGTGATGGCTGTCGTCCCAAGGAATGAAGCCCGCCGATGTGGTGAGCATACCCTTGGTCTCCTCGCTGTAGCCATAGCCGCTCTCGGGGTCCACGCTGAACACGGGGATCTCGCGCAGCAGGCGACCACTGGGGATGCCATACACCGCCAGCTGGCCGCTGAAGCCGCCGCTGACGAAGTTGTAGAACTCATCATACTTGCCGGGTGCGACATACACTCTGGAGGCGGCATCACCGGTCACCACGCTCTTGGTGGTGCCCGAAGGGCGGCAGCCGGGCAGGCTGTTCACCAACAGGAAGGTTCCTGCGATGACGCCCAAGGTGGTGCCGGTCATTAAAAGCGGTCGTTTCATGGTCTGGGTTTTGGGATGGTCGTTGGTCGGTATTCGAGATCAGAGCGTACGCATGAACTCTAGGACCTCGCGGCCTTCATCCTTGCTAAGACCCTGATTGGGCATGCGCACCAAACACTCTTCGAGAGCCTTCTGGGCTTCGGGGTCTGTTTCGAGCATTGCGTCGATGTTCAACATCATGTTCATGATCCACTCGGGTTTGCGGCGTTCGGTAACGCCCTTCCAGCCAGGTCCGACCACGCGGTTGGGGCCCGTGCTATGGCAGGCTTGACATTTAACATCATAGATGGCCTGCCCTTTTCCCGCCATGGCCCTGTCGATATCCCCCAACGTGATGTCCGCAGCGGTGATCAAATTAGCTGCACTTTTTCCGGTCACAGCGCCACCCGAAGGCACAGGACCTTCAGTACCGGGAGGGCCTGATGCTACTCCACTTCCGCCACAAGCGGTAACAGTGACGATCGCAATGATGGTGACTAATGTATTTACGTGTTTGATGGTCATGGAATGGTCCTCTTTATCGTGTGGCTCGGACGGTACAAATATCTCCGGACTTTTTTATCCGATACATGATGTTTATCATTATGACTTAGGATAACCCTTCCCACCTTGCCCTGATCGACCGTGACCACCGAAAACCACACCAACCCCGAATCGAAAACCAACGGGTCCTTTTCCCGTTGGTTCTACATTGCTTTCTTCAACCTGTTATTCGCAGCCACCATAGGTGTCCTGCTGCGTGGCATGTTCATCTGGGAGATTCCTTTCGTGCACTTTCGACCCTGGCTTCATGCGCACTCGCACACTGCACTGTTGGGCTGGCTCTTCATCGGCACTTGTGTAGTGCTAATTCACGATGGGGGGCAGGGTGTGCTCACCCACCGTTTGCGCAACCTGTTCAGGGGCTTACAACTCGCCGTGATCATCATGCTCGTCAGCTTCGCTTTCCAGGGCTACGGGACAGTCTCACTCACCGCCTCAACAGTACACATGGCGCTCTCCTTTTGGGTGCTTACCGTCCTGTGGCGCAACAGCCGCAGCTGGCCCATTGAAGGCAGCGGTCGCCTTAGCCGTTGGGCCGCGGTGATGTATGTGCTATCCAACCTGGGTGCATTTGCAATTGGACCCATCATCGCCACGGGCAACCAGAGTAAGGAGATCTATTTCTGGGCCGTGCAGTTCTTCCTGCACTTTCAGTTCAATGGATGGTTCTGGTTCGCTGCCATGGCCATCGGCGCCCGCTGGGCGGAACGGCAGGGCTTCGTGTTGAGAATGGACCGCCTTACCCTCGGCTTGTGGATCGCCTCGGCCATCTTCACATACGCGCTCGCTATCGCTTGGAGCGAACCGCATCCCGCCGTCTTTGCCACCGTTTCTATCGCGGTAGCGCTTCAGGTTTGGGCGGCGATGCGCACGCTCGCACTGCTAAGGCGCTTCAAGACCACTGCACATGACCAGTTCACTCGCTGGGCGCGTCTGCTGGTGGGCATTGCTCTGGTGTCCATGGCCCTCAAGGTGCTGGTGCAGGCCTCAGTGGCCTTGCCCGCAGTGGCCGTCATGGCCTTCACCCTGCGCCACTACGTCATGGGTTTCATTCACATGAACACGCTGGGCACCATGACCACTCTGCTGCTAGCATATGCCGTGGTGATGGGCTGGTGCGACCTGCGGAGCAAAACCGCCCGCATGGGTCTGGTGCTCCTCATCAGCGGCATCCTGCTCTCCGAGCTGCTGCTCTTTGGCCAGGGCACCTTCTTCTGGGCTGGTTGGGGCATGATCCCTGGGCACTATTGGCACCTCTTCCTAGCCTCGGCATTGATGCCCATCGGCGTCGGCATGCTACTACTTTCCGTTGGTTGGACCACCAGCGGCGATCGTAGGCCCTAGTCCTACTTTTGCCGCCCCTTCACCGATCGCGCATGTCCCGCACCAGCAGCTACACCGTTGACCCTGCCCGCCTCGATGGCGTGACGCAGGAACCGCTCTTCTCGGCGGTGGCGGCAGAGGCGGCGCTGCAGGGCATCGCGGCCTTCGCTATCGGTGGGTACGTGCGCGATCGCCTGATCGGCAGGCCCAGCAAGGACATCGATCTCGTCGTGGAAGGCGACGGAATTGCTTTCGCAAAAGCGGTGGCGAAACGACTGAATGCTGGAGAGGTCCACGTCTTCAAGAACTTCGGCACGGCCATGTTCATGTTCGACGAACTGCAAGTGGAATTCGTGGGCGCTCGCAAAGAGAGCTACAGCCGCGACAGCCGCAAACCGGAGGTGGAGCCCGGCACCATCAAGGACGACCAGGAACGGCGCGACTTCACCATCAATGCGTTGGCCATCTCCATGAACGCCGGAAGCCTCGGTGCGTTGGTGGATCCCTTCGGTGGCATCTTGGATCTGGACCGTGGGCTATTGCGCACACCATTGGATCCGGACATCACCTTCAGCGACGATCCCTTGCGCATGATGCGGGCCGTGCGGTTCGCCACGCAACTGGGATTCGTGATCGACCCACCCACCTTCGATGCGATCAAGCGCAATGCCAAGCGATTGGAGATCATCAGCGCCGAACGGATCCATACGGAGCTGAACAAGATCATCGCTACACCACGGCCCAGCGTGGGTTTCATTCTTCTTCGCGAATGCGGTTTGCTTCAGGAGTTCTTCCCCGAATTCGTTGAACTGAGCGGAGCTGAAGAGAAGCACGGCATCGGACACAAGGACAATTTCTACCACACCTTGCAGGTGCTGGACAATGTCTGCGAGAAGAGCACAGACCTCTGGCTGCGCTGGGGGGCGATCCTGCATGACATCGCCAAACCGAAGACCAAGCGCTTCGAACCCGGCCATGGCTGGACCTTCCACGGGCACGAGGACAAGGGCGCGCGCATGGTGCCGGGCATCTTCCGCCGGTTGAAGTTGCCGTTGGACGATCAAATGAAGTTCGTGCAGAAGCTCGTTGCCTTGCACCTACGTCCGATCGCCCTCACCAAGGAAGAGGTCACCGATAGCGCGGTGCGACGCCTGCTGTTCGATGCGGGTGATGACATCGACGCGCTGATGATCCTGTGTCGGGCGGACATCACCAGCAAGAACGAACGCAAGAAGGACCGCTACCTGCGCAACTACGAGGTGGTGATCCAGAAGTTGAAAGAGGTGGAGGAAAAGGATCGGGTGCGCAACTTCCAGCCACCGATCACGGGTGAGGACGTGATGCGCGCATTCGGGATCCCCCCTTGCAAGTTGATCGGTGACATCAAAACGGTGATCAAGGATGCCATCCTCGATGGCGTGATCCATAACGACCGGACCGAAGCTTGGGAACTGATGCTGGAGACCGGTCGCAAGCTGGGCGCTGAACCCGCTCCAGGCATGGAAGATCCTTTGCCCACCGCGCAACCGATCTGAGCTCCAGCAAGGAAGGTTAATTTTGTGTCAGATCCCGGTTCTTCTCCGGCTCCCATTCCATGCGCATCTACCGATTCCGTGTCCTGATCGATCATCCGAGCGAAGCCTTCCGGGACATCGAGATCGGAAGCGAGCAATCCTTCTTGGACCTGCACAAAGCGATCAAGGGATCGTTCGCCTTCATCGGACAGGAAATGGCCTGTTTCTATGTGAGCGACGAAGAATGGGGAAAAGGACCGGAGATCCCACTGGCGGATCTGGGCTTCGCTGAAGAAGGCGAGGTACCGGCCTTGATGGAACAGGTGTACATCAGCGACCACATCCGCAGCACCTCGCAACGGTTCATCTATGCGTATGATTTCCTGCATATGTGGATGTTCATGGTGGAACTGATCGGTGCAGAAGATCCTGAACCCGATGTGACCTACCCGCGTGTGGTGATGAGCATGGGCGCGGCGCCGGACGAGCATTCCAAGGAGGA
The DNA here is from genome assembly GCA_902826215.1 of uncultured Bacteroidota bacterium. Classification (GTDB taxonomy): domain Bacteria; phylum Bacteroidota; class Bacteroidia; order Flavobacteriales_F; family PHOS-HE28; genus PHOS-HE28. Next base: position 15,711 of record CADEDY010000038.1, on the reverse strand, counting down.
CGACCTGAGCGCCGGGATCCTGCCGGATGACCCTTACGCAATGGACGATGAGGAGCATCATTACGAGGACGATGACGAAGGTCATGACCCCGATGATGAGGACCACAACGAGTTCGGCCATGGCAGCATCGACGACCTCGGCGAGGAATTCCGATGAGCGTCAAGGGCACGCTGGTCGTCATCGGCGGACCAACGGCATCGGGTAAGACGCATGTAGCAGTCTCGCTCGGGAAGCACTTCAGCACCGAGGTCATCAGCGCGGATTCGCGGCAGTTCTACCGGGCCATGCGCATCGGCACCGCACGTCCAGGCGAAGAGGAATTGCTCGGTGTTCCGCATCACTTCCTCGGGCATTTGGAACTGGAGCAGACCTGGAGCGCAGGTGAATTCGCGCGTGCTGCTGAACCCGTTCTTCAACGCATTTTGGAAAGGACAGGCATCGCCCTGCTCGTCGGAGGAAGCGGTCTCTACATCGATGCGTTACTGAAAGGGTTGGACCCGTTGCCGGCAGGAGACACGAGGATCCGACATCAACTGCAAGAACGTTTCCAGAAAGAAGGTCTTCATCCACTTTTGGAACAACTTCAAGAACTGGATGAGGCGACGTGGGAACGGATAGACCGATCCAATCCGCATCGCGTGATCCGTGCCTTGGAAGTATGCTTGAGTTCAGGTCGTCCTTATAGTGAGCAGCGAACAGCCCCTCAGGACCGCACCGATGTCCGGATCGTTCGGATCGCGATGGAATGGTCGCGCAAGGAGCTCTATGAGCGGATCGACCAGCGTGTGGACCGGATGATCGATGATGGGCTGGTGGATGAAGCAAGGTCCCTCCTGCCCTTCCGCGAATTCAATGCCTTGCGAACCGTGGGCTATCGGGAACTATTCGGACACTTCGACGGAGATCTGACCCGGGAACAAGCCATCTCCGCGATCAAACAGCACAGCCGCAATTATGCTAAAAGGCAGGTCACATGGACCCGCCGAGAGAGCACGTGGAACCACCTTCATCCGACCGATCAGAAGAACATGCTCCAGTTGATCGGTGCGGTTGACCGAGGGTCACACCTCGACGCCGATCAATAGGACATCATCCACCTGTTCCACATCGCCCTTCCACAAACGGAATTGATCGGAAAGGAACTGGTACTGATCATCGATGGATAGTGGGGAGGATCCGAGGATCCATCGCTTCAGCCTGCTCGACATCACTTTCTTTCCTTCTGGACCACCGAACTGATCCTGCAGACCATCCGAGAAGATGAACAAACGGTCGCCGGTCAAGACCGGTATCACGGAGGTCCCGAACGGTGTTGATTTCCCTTCCACCGGACCGATGCACATCCGATCACCTTTGAATGCGGTCAATTCACCGCTTCGGACCAGATAAAGTGGCGAGAAGCCACCTGCAAAGTGCACGGTCATGGTTCGGCGATCGAACGTGATCACGGCAGCGTTCATACCATCACGTTGTTCCACTCCACCGTCCTGTTTGTTCAAAGCATGGATCATGCCCGCCCTCGCTCCATCAAGGATCAGTCCGGGATCCGTAAGCCCTTTCTCCAGCACCATTTCCTGGAACAGCGACGCACCGATCAAGCTGAGCAACGCACCCGGAACACCATGCCCCGTACAATCTGCAGCAGCAACCACTGCCTTACCATCCTTCTCGGCGAACCAATAGAGATCACCGCTCACGATATCCCGTGGCCGGAACAGAATGAATGATTCAGGGAAAAGATCCTGAAGCTGTTCGGCCTCGGGAAGCACGGCACGCTGGATCCGTTGCGCGTAGCGGATGCTGGAGAGCAACTGATGATTCTGATCACGTACAACAGCTTGTTGCGCTTCCACTTTGGCCTGTAGCTCCTGCCGTTCGCGGATATCGCGCGCGAAGAGGATGATCGCCGGATCACCGCGATAACTCGTTACCCGCGTACTGCTTTCCACAGGTATGCATTCACCCTTGGAAGAGACCAGCGGGATGTCCTCGTATACGATGCCTTTCTTCTCCCATGCATCAGCAATGCGTGTGGCGCTGCGATGCAAGAATTCTTTCGGATGCAGTTGAAAGATGGTGAGCTGAGCCAATTGTTCCATGGAATAACCGAGCATCTGCGCGGCTTTCTCATTGGCTTGGTAGATGCGACCATTCACGAAGTTGACCACGAACAGTGCGTCGTTGCTCGATTCCAAGACACCGAGGTAGCTATCCCGATCGCGCTCACTCCGAGCGAAACGCGTGTGCAACCGATTGTAGGCGTAGGACAATCCCACCGAAGCGCCGAGAAACAGCACGGGCAAAGCACCCAAGGCCAAGCCGGTGATCAACTCCATGCGACCGTGGTCTTGCTTGGGATGCCATCCAGTACACCGAAGATCAACTCGGGATCCAAGAATTCTCCGACGCGGTCCGGCCGGGAGGCATAACGTATCGTACCATCGATGTCCACCAAGAACGAAGCCGGCAGAGGGATCCCTTCCGCATAATCGACGGTCGCTTCCAACAATGGATTGGAATAGACGACACCGTACTGCGACGAAACCTCCTGCTTGTCATCGGAGAGCATCCGATAACCCACGCCGATGCGCTCGACCATGTCCTTGTTCACCGAGATGTCATCCGGACCGATACCCAGCACATGAACACCCTTCTCCATGAATTTGGTCCGGTTCCGTTCATAGGTACGAAGCATCATGTGACATCCAGGACACCAATCTCCTCGCACAAAAATGAGCAGGACCGGGTGCTTGCCAACATAGTCCGCGAGTTTCACGATGGATCCGGATTGATCCGGAAGTTCGAAGGCCGGTGCAGGCTTCCCTATCTGGACACGGTAGCCGTTCCGGGTGAGCTTGCGCATGCGGCCGGCATCCTGGATATAGCTCAGGGTAAGTCCGATGGCACAGGCCAAAGGCAAGATGGGCAACAACCACAGGTCCCAAACGAATGATGTGTCGTGGATCGCAACGATGTAACATGCAATGGCGACGAGAGCTTTACCAGAGTCTACCCACAACAGATCAACGTAGGTGAAATACGACATGAAGACCTGACGGACAATGATGGACGAGCTGGCAAGGGCCAGCGAAAAGGTGAGCCAAGGCCAGTCACCGTGGAGAAGATCCAAGGCCACCCCGAGCGCTGTGCCAGTGACCATGATCATGACGAACTGGAAATTACTGGTGTACTTCTTGAATTCCAGCAACGCGAATCCGTACGCGACGAAAAGCAGCAGGACTCCTAACTCTGTCTGATCCACTGCGAAGAATAGCGGAGAGAGCAAGGCCAACAAAAGGCCTAGGGACGTGAACGGGTGCAATCGTGCGAGCATGCGTTCGCGTTATACGCAAAGGACCATGCTGGGTTACCGTGCCGCCAAGTCACTGAACGCAAACCGAAGCATGAAAAGGGCCGACGTGTTCGAACATGGGATCACCTCGACGAGGCCCGATCTTACTGACCCTTCGCCTCAAGCACCAATTCCTCTTCCTTATAGGCCACGAGGAAGTGCTCGGTGCGAAGTTGCTCACCATCTCTGCCATAGTGCACGCGCACTCCGATCAGCGCACCTTGCGGGTCGAGTTCAGCGATGGATCGGACCGGATACAGCACCTTGAACTCACTCGATCGTGAGAAGATCGGGACATTCTGCAGCACCGGCACGTGATAGGTCAAGTGCAAGTGATCCTGTTCCTTGGATGCGAATCCGAACAGGTCGGTCATGCGATCATCCGTGTATGCCACGTGCATGGAATCGTAGCTGGCTTTGAGGCCCAAGTGTTCGTATGCGGCAATGGATGCGTAGAGTTCCGACCCGAAGTGCTTGTAGCCGAACGTGAATCGTCCTTCGGCGCTGAGCGTGGCATTCTTGCTGATAGGTAGGTGCAGATGATCCTTGTAATACACCCAGTCCCCTTCCTTCCTGTATTGGACCAAAGAGTGCGAACCCGGTATCTGCTGTTGCTGAGCCCTCAGATCGAACTGCGGTCCACCACGCCGGAACTGAGGTAAGTGCACGCCTTCCTCCGGACGAGGCGCGCCATCACGGGCGGTAATGGCGAACGTATTCAGCGCCGTGAGTTCGATGTTCTGGAACCAGGATAGTCCTTCGGGATTGTGGATGCGTTCGTTCCCCTCTGCGATCAATGCACCTTCCACGGTGAAGACCTGCGTGTGGACCGTAGCGGAGTCCACTGGTCTACGCACCCAGCGCAACGCCTTGTCATGATCGATATTGATCTTGGTCACCGCTTCGCCATCCCTGAACTCGATGGTCTCGATCACCTTGCCTTCTCGATCGTACCGCGTACGAATGCCGTTGAGCTTGTCGTTGCGCCAATGCTCCGTGCGGCACAGCTTGTCGGTGCCCTTGTAATACTCCTTCCAGCGGCCCGAGCGCTTGCCATGCTCGAAATAGCCCACGATCCACGGTAGCGTGGCGGAATAGTTCTGCACCCATGCGCCATGCAGATCTCCTCCCGTCCCTTCTCCTTGGCACCAGACCTTGTCCTTGTCCGCACCTTCGAAATAGCGGACCACCCGTTCAGGCTTTTGAGGAACCTCGTACTTGTCCGGAAGCAGGAAAGCATTCTCGAAATAGAAGTCGTAGGCTCCTTGGATGAGCTTCAATTCCGCGAGCGAGAATCCCGAAGCGTGTTGCCAAGCGGCGAGATCAGGATCGTTGATCTCCTTCACCCAGGCATAGTTGTTCGCTGCGGCGATCCGCTGGGCCATGGCTTCGTTACCGGTATGCCTCATGAGGTGACCCACCGCACAATGCGTGTCATGTTCGTCAATGAAGACAGGAATGCGCTCTTGGCGGTAGTAGTTGAGCGGGAAGCGGCCTGCTTCAGCATACTCCTGTAACACAGTGATCAACTCGAACCGGGACGCAAGCTGGTCTTGACTCAATTGACCGATCGGTGCGACCGAAAGCACCTTCAGGACTTGTGTGAGATGGGCCTGCACGTAGTCCACTTCATTCTGAATGGGTTGCGCTTCGACACCCTCCAATGCCTCCTGATGGTCCGCCCAATAGGGGTTGAAGGCGCGCAACTGCGCGAAGAGGTCGGTCGCTTGAGCGAACGTGGCGGATAGAATGCAAGCAAGTGCACAGAGGAAAGTTCTCATCGTGATCGAGGTTCTGGAAATCGGTACACGGTGAGTCGGAGAAGGTTCGATCCGCGATCAAGAACAAGTAAGAAGCACGTGTTGATGGATCATTCTGATGTGGGTAAAGGCAGCATTCACGCGGTGCCCGATGAATGAAAGACCTGACCGCAGCTTGGCGATAGGTACTTTGGCCGTGCCGTACTGTAGGCGTACGCGCTTGCGTATCCACCTGACCTCCATGGAAACCCCTACCCAAGAATTCGAGCCGCTCGGCCTATCGCCACAACTACTGGCGGCCTTGTCCAGTTTGAACTACAAGCAGCCAACCCCCATCCAGGAGCGCGCGATCCCTGCGATCCTCTTCGGCAAGGATGTATTGGGCATTGCGCAGACGGGTTCAGGGAAGACCGCCGCTTACGTGCTACCGATCCTGGAGCGAACGTTGGAGCAGAAATGGCCCATGGCGAACCGCCACGTGCCGGTGCTGGTGCTGGTTCCTACACGTGAACTTGCGGTGCAAGTGGAAGCTGTCTTCCAAGAGCTGATCAACGGGCTACCGGAAAGGGTGAAGGTCGCTGCTGTTTTCGGAGGCGTCTCCATCAATCCGCAGATGATCGGGATGCAAGGTGTGCAGGTGCTCATCGCCACGCCGGGCCGCTTGTTGGACCTGATCGATTCCAAGGCCGTGCACCTATCATCGGTGAAGATGCTCGTCCTGGACGAAGCCGACCGCATGCTCGATCTGGGCTTTCAGGAAGAAGTGGATCGGTTGTTGGCACTGATGCCTCGAAAGCGGCAGAACCTCTTGTTCTCGGCCACGCTGAACCATGCAGTGGATGCCATCACGCAACTGGTGCTGCACAAGCCGGAAGTGATCCAGGTAAGCGATGGACCGCAAGAGATCGTGTTGATCGAGCAACGTGCCTACCGGGTTTCTAACGAGCGCAAAGGGCCTTTTCTCCGATACCTGATCAATAGCATGGACATGCAACAGGTCCTGGTGTTCACGGCCTCCAGCCACAGCGCCGACCACGTTGCCGACAAGTTGGTCAAGAACGGGATCGAAGCCAAGGCCACGCACGGCAAGAAGAGCAACCACGCACGCCAACAGGCATTGGCCGATTTCAAGGCCGGCAAGCTTCGGGTCCTGGTGACCACGGACCTGCTTTCACGCGGGATCGACATCGATCACCTTCCGTACGTGATCAACTACGAACTGCCGCGTTCACCGAAGGACTACGTGCATCGCATCGGTCGCACAGGGCGAGCACAACGGTCAGGTATCGCCTTCTCCATCATCACTCCGGAAGATCAACCCCACTTCAAGGTGATCCAGAAGAAGATGAAGCAATGGGTCACGCTCGAGGGCACCGATGATGTTGACCTGAGCGGGATGTAACGTAACATGCGCATGGCTCAGACCCGCAGCCGTAGTTTCGCAACCGAAGCACCCCACATCTGAGCCCGGTATTCCACTGTCTTCAAAGAACAGCGGACATGGTCCGAACATTGAATTCAGTATCCCCGATGAACTTGAGCAGAATAGGGCGTATGGGGCTGGTCGGGATACGAATAGCAAGAACCATTGAACGGAACGATACATGAACACGACACGTATCGATCAATTGCGCGGCATGCTGGCTGAGGAACCGGGCGACCTCTTCCTTCGATATGCCATTGCATTGGAACTGAAACGTGCGGGCAACATGGAGCAGGCGATAACAGATCTGGAGGCCATCCTGAACGAGGACCCAAAGCACATTGCGAGTTACTATCAATTGGCATTGTTGCAGGCCGATCTGGGTTATACCCCCGATGCCATCGCGACGTGTGAGGCCGGATCCATGCAATGCTTGGTGACCGGCGACCGGAAAGCCCGGGCCGAATTGCAAGAGTTGATGAACACCTTGAAGGACGACCAGTGAGCAGAAGAAGCAAATGGATCTTCATTGCCTTATTGGTTGTACCACCTTTGGGGCTGTTGGTGGTTGCGCTTTCATACCCGTTCCTAGCGGTCAACGACCCGAGCGGAGCGCGCATCGCTGTGGTCGAGGGCTGGATCCCGGAGGAACACCTTCCTGAAGTGAAGCGTACCATCGACAGCTTGGGATACGATAACGTGTATGTCACCGGCACCTTGCGCAATTGCTCCTATACCCTGCGTATCCGAGATACATTGGTCGTGGAGTTGAATAGGGAAGTGGAAGGTGAGTTGGTCATCAACACCTGCGGCAGCGACCACTGCGGATTCGTCATCGGAAACGCGCAAGGCATCGTTCTCCAGGACAGCGTTCAAGGTAGTTGCCAAGAGTATGCTGCGACGATCCAGCGTCCAACAACACAGCTGTGGATCACCCCCAACTTCAACGGCATCCCGCGTCCGGATTGGGAACTCGTTTATATTGCCTATGTCACTGTGAACGGCACCAACCTGCATGCTCTGCAACGAAGCACAACCATCCACCGGCAAGATGGATCGTTAGAAGTCGGCACACCGACCTTCGCTGACGTCGCTGCGAAAGGACTTCTTCGAGCGGGAATGGATCCATCTGAGATCATCACGCTAAGGACGCTGAACGCTGGCGAGAGCAGGACCTGGGCGAATGCGAAGCTATTCGCATTGCGCGCATCACGTGATGGAGTGTATGCGGTGGATGTGATCTCCTTCGGCATCCATGCACGCCGCTCGCGCGTGACCTACCATACCGCATGTGGCAAGGGAGTCAAGGTCGGGGTCGTGAGCATTCCTGATCCCGAAGTCGGTCGCGGGGTCTGGTGGCGCAGCATGAAGGGTTGGATCAAAGTGCTGAAGGAACTGGGCGGAGTGCCTGCCTCCTACTTGGTGGATCGCATGGAGTGATGATCCTCCTCTTATCTTGTTGGCATGATTGCGAGACCGGAAGACAGGGAAGTGTTCGCGCACTTCCGAGGCTATGTGACCGAGGCGAACGGCGATGACCTCTTGGTCTCCTTGCATGATGCCTTGATCAACTTGGAACACTTTGCTGCTGAAGTAGCTCCTGAACGCGAAGAATACCGCTATTCGGAAGGAAAGTGGAGCGTCAAGGAAGTATTCCAGCACTTGAATGATACGGAACGGATACTCGCCTATCGGGCGCTGCGGTTCGCTCGGAAGGATCCCACCGAACTGTCGGGCTTCGAAGAGAATGACTACGTCGCAACTGCAGATACGGGCCGACGTGGATTGGCCGATCTCGTTGCTGAACACAGGATCATCAGGCAAGGCACCATCGCTTTGTTCAGTAGTTTCAGCCCAGAGATGCTGCTCTTGACCGGTATGGCGAACGGCAAGGAAATAAGTGTGCGCGCTTTGGGCTGGAGCATCGCTGGCCACGCTATGCATCACCTCACGATCTTCCAAGAACGCTACCGTTGAGCATGGCGACACGCAGCATGCAACAATGGTTCGATGCTTACGGCGTAAGTCACAAGAACCCGACCAATAAGGCCATCCATTGGATCTGTGTGCCGATCATCTACTTCTGCGTAGTGGGCTTCCTGTACAGCATTCCGATGCCGGAAGCGCCCCCGTTCTCCAGTGCACACCTCCTGGCCAGAGCGGCGATCGGCCTTGTTACCATTTTCTATGTACGGATCTCGTTCCCCATCATGATCGGAATGCTGCTTTGGAGTGTCCTGTGCTATGTGTTGTGCAGTTACATCGACCTCGTTGCACCATGGCCACTATGGGCGATCTGCTCCGTACTCTTCGTTCTGGCCTGGATCGGCCAATTCTACGGGCACAAGGTGGAAGGTGCGAAGCCGAGCTTTCTGCACGACCTGCAATTCCTGATGATCGGACCGGCTTGGTTGATGGGCTTCATCTACCGACGCTTCGGTGTTCCCTATTGATCGATCGGGAAGAAATAGCTCGGCTGGTGGTCTCCGCAGCTGCCCGGATGGAAGATGCAACGAAGGTCCTTCAGTACCACTTCGGGTTCCAGAAGTGCTTTACCGAATAGATCGTTGCGTGCTGTATTGCCGATGAAGCCCCCCTTCCGCACGGCATCCAATGCGGACAACCGTTCATCGCCACCCACCGAACGGGAGCCATCAACTTTTCCCTGGGCAGCCATGATCAACCCGAAGAACTGGCATTCGCGACCGATGTCCAGCACCTGTTCCAGAGGCACCTCGATGTTGCCTTCCGCGATACTGTCCGTGAACCAATAGTGACCGCCGGCATCGTTGATCAGTGTCGCCATGTAACTGTTCCCGGGGGGCATCCACCACCGCTGTTCCCATTGACTTCCGAAAAGGACATGCGGGGCCTTCCCCAAGTGCTGGTTCATGTCTCGCGCAACTTCGTAGCGGTGAACGATCGCACGGAAAAGGCTATCGGCCATCTCCTGTCTATCCAAAAGGATCCCGAAGAAGCGGATCCATTCAGCCCGACCCAAAGGGTGCTCCTCCAGGTATTCGGTCACAGCAATGGTGGTGTGGAACAGGTTCTGTTCTTGGCCACCTCGGCCGAAAGGATAGTCGAACACCGCCTGTGGTGTCAACGCGATCAGGCGTTCGCGATCCAAGCCATCGGCGCGTGTGATCTCTTGGATCCCGCCTGTCCGAACGCGCTCGCGGACGCGTGCATCACGAACCTGATCCGCATGCGCTAAGCCGACCACCACATCCGTAGCCTGCAATGCTTCGAAGAACGGAAGATGCGTGGTACTCACCAACGCTACTCGCTTCATGGGAAATTCGACAGCGACCTCCTTACCAGTAGCCGTTGAAGTCCACCGATAGATCCCGATGGTGTCCTTGTTCACATCATTCCCGAAAACAAGCAGGCGCCGATCAGAATCCCGCAACTGCAACTGGAAATGCTTGGCATATGCGTTCGGGATAGCCATCCAACCCGCCTGACCAGGAACCTGTTCTTCGTGGCTGGTGCACCCCAGTGACAGGAGTAATGCCAGCACCGGGAATGCGGAATTCTTCATTCCAATTCACTGATCAGCTCCAGCAACGAAGCTTTGATCGAGTCGTATCCCTTGGCAAGTCCGAATGGGGCTTGATAGGCCTGATGGTTCGGCTGTTCGCCGCGATCCATGGGCCCTTCGCCTCTACCGGCAGGCACGTACTTGAGCAAGGGGATATGAAAACGCATGCCCGATCCCGGTGCGGTGACCACCCATTCCGCACCTCCGGTGGAACCGAAAGCGTTCGTACCCGTCTCCTCTCCGACAACCCGCGCTCGACGCTCCCGTCGAGCCATCATCACCACATAGGCAGCTGCATCGCGCGTAGCACCATCACAGATCACATAGACCTTTCCCTGGAACGCTCCTGTCATGGGCAAATGCTCGGCCAATCGCTCATCGGTCTCCGGCACACGATATGTTCCTTGAGCGCCAACGCGATAGCGCGAATTCGTGCTTGCGTAGAAATCAGTGGGAACTTCATGGCCAGGTCTGCTCGCCGGCGGGGAAATGCTCCGTACGATCATGTCATTCAACATCCTGAAGGGTGTCTTCGCGATGGAGGCAAAGACCAATTCGGCCATCGCCAATTCCCCGCCACTTGCACCACGCAGATCGATCACCAAGGTGCGTGCCTTGTTCCTGTTGGCCTCGGAAAGCACGCCTTGCAGAAAGCGATCCGGACGCTGAGCCGCTCTACCAAGGCTGTCGACGTCAAGGGTTCGCATGGTTACCCAAACCACCCCGCGCTCTGGATCCCATGTAGAACCCCATGGCAGCAACGATGCACCCACGGGCTTACGTGTGCGATCGATCTCTGTACCTGTCATTCCGAAGACGACCTGCTCACCCGGCAACTTGTCCGGCGTCGTGTACTTCACCAAGAACGAATTCGGTTGTTCAACAAAGTCATGATAGAGCTGCGGAAAATCCCGTTCCACCATGCGCTCAGCGTAGGTCCGGTTGGCGCCGTCCGTGACCACCGTGGCCATCATCGTCCGCACCACCTCCTCCATGGCGTGCCCATTGATGGATAGGATCCGACTACCAAGCGGAATGCTTCGAAAACCTTTCAATTCCTCCTCGAGATAAATGCCGTCTGGGAGGATCCGTATCCGCAACGGGATGAGCATTGCGGTGGTCTGCTGGCGCTGTAGATGATCCTTGGGCCACTCTGCCCGGCAATGTGAATCGCCAACGGCTTTGAGCACGGTGGTCACATAATGGTGGAACTCCACAATGTCCAACGGCCTCTCGATCGAATCACGCACCGCATCGATCAAGGCGTTCAATTCGGCCTTCGTGTGGTATCGGTACGGGTCGGGATGGGCTTCGTGCACGGCATTGCGCAATAACTCCAGATCGGCGTGCAATCGCTCCGGATACAAATAGCGATCACCAGTGACCGATTGGGCTTGAAGAGACCAAACGGACGACCAAGAAAGAAGAAAACCACCTATCCTACGCACCATATCCATTTCAAAAAGCCCGCAAAGGTAGAAGACCTCGGAACGGTATTCCAGTGCTGTTGGCAACTACGGTGCCAGATGAAATTTGAACGCCCCGGCACACTGTGCCAGGGCGTTCGTTCCGTGTATTTCTGATCAAGCCTTCACAGCAGCTCGAGGAGCAGCAGCAAGGATCTCAGCGCTAGCGCCATCCTTGTACTTGTCAAAGTTCTTGATGAACTGACCAGCTAGGTTCTCTGCGGTGCGGTCGTAGTCATCCTTGTCCTTCCAGGATCCGCGTGCATCAAGGATCTCAGCAGGAACATTCGGGCATGTGGTGGGGAAATTCATGCCGAACACACGATGCTCTTTGTACTCCACCCCATCCAACTCACCGCGCAAGGCAGCCGTGATCATGGCCCGGGTGTACTTCAGCTTCATGCGTTCGCCAGTACCATAGGCACCGCCGCTCCAGCCGGTGTTCACCAACCAAACGCGCACATCGTGCTGCTTGAGGAGCGAACCGAGCATATCGGCATACTTGGTAGGATGCAGGGGCAGGAATGCCTTTCCGAAGCACGCCGAGAAGGTGCTCTGTGGCTCCGTTACACCGGTCTCGGTACCCGCAACCTTCGCGGTGTAGCCACTGATGAAGTGGTACATCGCTTGGCCCGGGGTGAGTTTGCTGATCGGCGGCAGAACACCATACGCATCACAGGTGAGGAAGAAGATGTTCTTAGGGTGCTCACCAACGCTTGGCACAGCAACGTTCTCGATGTGCTCGATGGGATAGCTCACACGGGTATTCTCCGTCTTGGTGCCATCTTTGAAATCCACGGTGGTTGTGCCTTCTTCGAACACGATGTTCTCCAGGATCGCACCGAACTTGATGGCTTCCCAGATCTGCGGCTCCTTTTCTTTGGAGAGGTCGATGCACTTGGCATAGCATCCTCCTTCGAAGTTGAAGACACCTTTATCGCTCCAGCCGTGCTCATCGTCTCCGATCAACTTGCGGTCGGGATCTGCGCTAAGGGTGGTCTTGCCGGTTCCGCTCAAGCCGAAGAATACGGCCGTGTCCCCGTCCTTACCGATGTTGGCGCTGCAGTGCATGCTCAGCACTTTGCGCTCTTGTGGTAGCACGTAGTTGAGCACCGTGAAAATTCCTTTCTTGATCTCGCCGGTATAGCCTGTGCCACCGATGAGGATCATCTTCTTCGTGAAGTTGAGCACCGCAAAATTGTGCTGACGGGTGCCGTCCTTGGCGGGATCCGCAAGGAATCCAGGGGCGCAGATGATGTGCCACTCGGGATCGAACGATTCCAATTCAGCCTTTGTTGGGCGCAGGAACATGTTGCCTGCGAACATGGCACTGGCCGGATACTCGGCCACGACACGAATGTTCAGCTTGTAGGTCGGATCGGCACATGCGTAGGCATCCTTCACATATACCTCGCGGCCCATGAGGTAGGCCGCCATACGATCATGCAGATGGTCGAAGTTCTCCGGAGTGAACGGAAAGTTGACATCACCCCACCAAACGGTGTTCTCGGTGTTGGCATCCTTCACGCAGAATTTGTCCTTGGGACTTCGACCAGTGAACTCACCGGTATCGATCGCCAGCGCGCCGCTGTCAGCGAAAACGCCTTGGCCGCTGAGGATGGCTTGTTCGACCAACTCGGCAGGTTCGAGGTTCCAGTAGGCATCGCCCACATTGCCCAAGCCGACCTTCGAGAGGTCGGCATTCTTCGGTTTATGACCGAACTCGTTCATGATCCTTATCAAATTGTGAATAGGTCGGCAAAAGTACGGGTAACCAGCACGTGGGACCTAACGACCGTCAGGTTGACATATCGCGGTTACGAACAGGATACCCCACCCTGCCAAGAAACAAAGTCCACCCAGCGGCGTGATCGGACCGAGTACCGGCGAAAGTGCTTGGATACCGACCAAATCCCTGATGCTCAGCAAGTAGACACTTCCACAAAAGAGCGCGATGCCTGCAACGAATGCTGAACGAATGAGGCGAAGACGACGAGCGGGCAAGTGCGATCCCAATGCTGCCAGGAACACGAGTCCAAGACCATGGTAGAATTGGTACTCAACGGCCGTTCGCCATTGGGCCAGGGCATCCGGTGCAAGTACCACCTTCAATCCATGGGATCCAAATGCACCCATGCCTACGGCTATGAAAAGCAGGATGGCACCCCAGGCCAAGGATCGTTTGTCCATGTTGACTTGTGGTTGGATCACAGGGATCAAAGGTCGGGACGAACCAGAACAGAACAACGAAGCCCCGGTCGTTCGACCGGGGCTTCGTTGTTCGTGATCCTTGAGGAACTACTTGTTCCCCATCTTGTTCATCTCGGACTCGAAGGTCTCCTTGAATTTTTCGTAGTCGTAGTCGATGCGGAGGCGCTCATCGTTGCTCAGGCGCTCGTTGTAGGCAGCCAGCAGGTCCTGTGCGCTCAACTCAATGGCGATGTAGGTCTTGTAGTTGCCGGTCGCGTTCACGGTCACTTGCTTTTCGCAAATGGTGCGCACGCCAGTGAGTTTCTGATCGACCACTTCGCGGGTGAGACCTTCGAAACGCTCGGCGACTTCCTCACGGTTGTTCATCTCGCGGCTGTTCACGTAGTTGTCGATGACCCCTTTGATCTGGGTGTTGATATCGCTCGCCATTTGTGCACGAGCGTTGGCCAGCGCCTTCTTCTTGGCCGTAGCCTGATCCATGCTTTCGCCGAGGGCGTTGGCGCGGAATACTTTATTGTCCGTGAAGAACTCGGGGCCGGAGCACAGCACTTTGATCTCGGTTTCGCCCGAAGGAGGAGTGGCAGCCGCAGCGGCCTTCTTCTTGCTCTTGCAAGCGGTCATGGCACCGGACAGCATCAGCGCGGTCATCAGCACCGTAAGGGAACGGTTCGTGGTCAAGGTTTTCATGGTTGTGGACGTTGATGTGTCTTGTAAGTGGTGTTTCCAATTCTGTGCCAAACTTCGGCGAAGCCCGTCATTCCTCAATTAAATGCGTTCATGATGCCGGGCACGAGCTCCTTACGAACCTCTGGGATGGCCTTCTTGAAGCTCTCCAACCCAGCTTTCTTGTAGTCCAACTGAACGCCTTTCACGCCTTGCTTGCCCCCTTCGTAGACCACATCCTGGGTCTTTCGGTCGCGGAAACTATAGCTGACATCGAGGAAGGCCGTGAAGAATCCGTTGGACTCGCCACCTTGTCGGCTGGCTGATTTGAGAATGAGTACCAGATCCGCATCACTCTCACGATCCACGAATCGGAAGCCCTTGGCGGTGAGTTCTTCGCGAATAGCCAGAGCAACTCCGGCATCATTCACCGGTTCACCAAGGTTGGTCTCCGTAGAACGCATGAGCACTTTTGGCATCCGAATTTCGATGATGGCACGCTTCTCCGGTGCCGTAAGGCTGCTCACCAAAACACTTACCAGAGCTCGGTCCATATCGCGACCAATGAGTTCGTCAAGGTTCAATTTCACAAGGACCTCCCTGACTTGTGCGGTCGGGTCGACACGTTGCACCGTTACCCGAGCTTGGCCTTCCGCATCGGTGTTCTTCAATTCCGTGACCTTCCCTCCCGTTCCAGGGTAAGTGATGAAAAGTGGCATTTGAACAAGATCCCGAGCCCCCGAACCATTGGCATACGTCGCCGATACGAGGAGTTCGCGCTTGTAATGCTCTGCGTAACCAAGGTCACAGCGATCCGGGAGGATCGCTAGGCGCACACCACTGGTGAGTTTCTGCAGGTCGGAATACAATTCGTTCACGAGCGGCACCTGCTTTCCGTCCAATTCGACCACATCGTTCTCGCCCCAATAATCCTTCATGGCGATCAAGGCGCGGAGATCCTGATCGAAAGCCGTGCGGAGGTCACCGGCTGCGATGCCTTGCTTGGAACGCCCGTGGTGGTCGAGTGCGATACTGATCGCCGCAGCCTTCTTCTCTGCTTTGATACGCGCGTGTTCCGCCTTGGACAACCGGTAGTAGGTCCAATACTCTGTGGGACTCTCCCACGAGTCGACCAATTCGAAGGCTTCCAACTGTTCGTTGCTGGTGGTCTTGATCGAACTGGTGAAGGACTCATCGAACTGGTTCTTCCGATCGAGGGTATAGAGCAGGCTGTTCCCTTCTACTTTCATGCTGATCTCGCTTGCCAGATCGTTTAACGCATTCTTCTTCG
>CADEDY010000037.1 GCA_902826215.1 uncultured Bacteroidota bacterium | reverse complement strand
TTCGGCGGCGTCATCTACAGCGACAGCGCCGACAAGGCCACGCGCTTCATCGCCAACTGCAACCAGAAGAACATCCCGTTGGTGTTCCTGCAGGACGTCACCGGCTTCATGGTGGGCAGCCGCAGCGAGCACGGCGGCATCATCAAGGACGGTGCGAAACTGGTGAACGCCGTGGCCAACAGCGTGGTGCCCAAGTTCACCATCATCATCGGCAACAGCTACGGCGCCGGCAACTACGCCATGTGCGGCAAGGCCTACGACCCGCGCCTGATCGTGGGCTGGCCCAGCGCGCAGGTGGCCGTGATGGGCGGCGAGCAGGCGAGCAAGGTGATGCTCCAGATCGAAGTGGCCGCGCTGAAAGGCAAGGGCGAGACCATCACCCCCGAGAAGGAAGCCGAACTGCTCAACCGCATCCGCAGCAAGTATGAGGAGACCATCAGTCCGTATTACGCGGCAAGCCGCCTGTGGCTGGATGCGGTGATCGACCCGTTGGAGACTCGGACGTGGATCTCGTTGGGTATTGAAGCGGCTAGCCAGGCACCGGCCACGCGGGAGTTCAATATGGGAGTGCTTCAGACGTGAACAAATGGTCCTGCGGTCAAAACTAGCATCTGTCCTTTGCTGCTTTGCGCTGATCACGTCGGCGCAAGACAGTGCGACTACGGTCAATTGCAGCGATAGGAAAAAGGTGCGGCAGGCCAAGGAGGTCATGCGCCACCTGAGATCGGGTGAGTTCGAGAAGATTGAGGCCCTGTGCGCTCCGATCGGACCGCATCAACGAGATGATTTCGATCGGTCCCTTGATGTGACCCACGACCATATCGTTGAGTTCGCACAAGTGCATAAGCTCACCTTGGTCGTCTTCACCGATAGCCAACCCGACAGGTTCGTGGTCTATTGCCGATTCAAGGAGATCGATCCCAGTGACCTGAGCGTGTACGTTTACTATAAGACCTCCGAGTGCGCGATCGACCAGATCATATGTATCGGGTGGAGGGGTGCTGCAATACCGGATGAGGAGATAGCTCCCATGGAACCGCCCTTTGAACCTCCCAAGGACTGATGTGGACTGGCAACCCAAGTTAGAGCCAAGGGCGGCGACGACAGCGTTCACTAGAGAGGTCTTACAAACCTGAAGATGTTCCCGACCGCGCGTGCCCGCAAGACCATAGAGATGCACTTCCGGCATCGCGACCTCGTCTGGTCCGAAGACTACTTCGTGGCTGTGTTGCGTACATCGGACAAGAAGGGAGACCTGTGCTGCGCGTGCTGGGGGCTGCGGGAGGTCGGCACGATGGGCGTGGTGGCATCCATCAAGCCGCACGTGTCCCATTGTAAACCGGATGTGCGCAGATCGGCTTTCGAAACCGTGGTACATCTGCTTGGTGCCGCTAATACGCCCTGGTACGGCGAGATGCTCCTATCAGGCCAGGCGCCTGTGCAGCAGCTCGCCTTCGCCACCCTCTGTTCCATTGGCGATGAGCGCGGGTTCGATGCGCTGCAACAACACCTCGCGCACCTACTTGCCGGGAAGGGCGGACTTCCCGTGGGGACAATCGCTTTCATGCAGCGTTATCTGCAGCGTCATCCGGAGATTCGGGCGGTTGCCCCAAACGTGGTGAACGCCCTGGATGAACAGTGGAGCAGACTGTCGCCGGATGAACAACGGCGCGCTACCTGGTTGGCACAGCTATACCGTCCGAGTTAGGGCATTCAGACCATGGATCTCCATTCAACGGTTGAACCGGTCACCTTTCCAATTGGCGGGGTTGTCGCGCGTTGGGGCCGATCATGATCGCCCCCCATGGTTACCGTTCGTTGAACCTATCCCCTTTCCAATTCATCGGGTTGTCGCAGATGTATTTCGCAATGCGTTCGTATTCGGCGTCATCGCGGATGACGCGGTCCCAATAATTGCGTTGCCAAACGGGTGTTCCATGGTGCAACAACCCATCGCGGTACGCCATGCGCGTCACGGCGGATTTGTATGCCCGCACAATGCGGCCCAACGAACCCACGGGAACGATGGGCATGGTGCGTTTTGGTGGGGCGTCCGGCGTGGGTGGGCGTTGGGGCCGATCATGATCGGCCCGGATTTGTGCGGTGGGCGCGGTGGACGTGCCATGGTCCGGTCCGTCGTTCATGGCATCCGGTGTTCCGGTTGGCGGCGTTGCGTTGTGGTCCGGCACGGTGTCGGGCCGTTGTATGGTATCGTGGTCCGACATGGTACCGGGCCGATCATGATCGATTGCAATGCCGGGCCGATCATGATCGGCCCCCACGGGAACCATCAATCGATCCCGTATCACCACGATCCCGTGCACATGGTTCGGCATCACAACAAATTCCCCGATGCCCACATGTGGCATATGTTCCGGTATCGCATCCCAACACCGTTGCGCCAATTCACCGATAGATGATGGTTGCCATACACCATCGACAATACGACCGAACAACGGGCGCCGGTCATCGGTCACAATGGTCAGGTAATACGCGCCAACATTGGCGTAATCGTATCCCTGCCAACGGATGGTGGCGCGTTGCGGCAATTCGCGGGGCATGAACGAATATCGGCATCACCGATCGATCCGCCCCCTTTCCAATTCGCGGGGCCTGCCCCGGCCTCCGGGCCGGTGTTTTCGCGGTTGAGGCCGATCATGATCGGCCCGCATCGTTACCTGCGATCGGATCCATCGACCCTCCAATTCTTTTGGTTGTCCCTGATGTGATCGGCAGTGCTTTAGCGTTCCCCGTCATCACCGATCACGCGTTCCCATTAATTGCGTTGTCGTAGGGGGACCATTGGGCACGACCCATCGCGGCAGGCCAACTGCATTCCCAACGCATGGATATCACGATCTTCACACCGATGCGCACGGCACTGGCACTCCTCGTCTTGTTGCTACTACGTCCCGTGTGTGCACAGGATCCTACCCTCGTTCCGGAACTGCTTCGGGCATTGCGCACCAACGTGCCTGATTCCGTCCATGCCCAGATCCTGGTGAAACTCTGTTACAACCTCACCGCCGCACATCCGGACAGCGCCCGCCTCTTCGGCGAACAGGCACTGGTCCTGGCCGAACGCATCGGGCATGACCGGTCCATCGCGGATGCACACAACAACCTCGGCTGGCTTGCGGTGAGCCAGGGTGACCTGAAGACCGGGGAGGCTGAGTTGCGCCATGCGCTCCAATTGTTCGAGGAGATCGGAGATCCCGCATTCATCTCCGTGGTGCGCAGCAACCTCGGTTGGCTCGCCGAGCACAAGGGCGATCGTGTGACCACCTTGAAGGAATTCCAGCACGCGTTGAAGCTCTCCGAGGCCGCGAAGGATACGGGCAACATCGCCGTACTGCTGTACAACATCGGCACCACATACAACCGGATGAACGAATATGCGCGTGCACGCGATTTCTTCGGTCGTTCACTTGCACTGGAGCACACCTTGGACCGTCCGGACAAGGAAGCCATTTGTTTGATGGGCATCGGCAATACGTACCGGAGTGAAGGTGACCATCCGCAAGCATTGAAGCATTACGAAATGGCCAACGTCCTCTTCACGCGCATCGGCGACCCGATCAGCATGGGGTTGATCGCCGAGAACACCGCGGGGCTTTACGAGGCGGATGAACCGTTGAAGGCGATGCGCTATTATCGCAGGGCACTGCGCTACTACACCAGCGCGGGAAGCGCCATCGATCAAGCCTATGCCTTGCAAAGCATCGGGCGATCGCAACTGCAACAGCAGGCGCTTACCGAAGCGGACTCGAGCCTGAACGCCGGTCGGGCCCTGGCACTTGGGCATGGCCAGAACGAGCTGGTGATGGACTTTGAACGACTGCTGGCCCAACTGGCCAGTGCGCGTGGGGACAGCAAGGCCACCCTCGCCCACTATGAGCGATACATGGCCTTGAAGGATAGCATGCAAAGTGCGAGCAGTGAGAATGAACTGCTGCGCCTACGCACGGAATTCGAGACCGAACGTGCGGAAAAGGACAACGAACTCCTGCGCGAGAAGGATCTAGTGAGCACCCAGCGCCTGCGCACCCGAAATTTGCAGCTCTATGGCAGCCTAGGGCTTGTGGTACTGGCGTTGTTCGGCGTGCTGCTGGTGTGGCGCAACCTGCAACAAAAGCGCAAGCACAGTGCGATACTGGAGGGATTGAACGCCGAGTTGAGCGAGAAGCAAGCACGCATCGAAGAGATCAACGCGTTGCTTCGGTTGAAGGTGTTGCGGACCCAAATGGACCCGCACTTCATCCACAATTGCCTCAATGCGATCAAGAGCCTGTCGCTGGCCGGCGAGCATGAACGGGCGGAGGAATACCTCGATGGCTTTGCGCGCTTGTTGCGCATGGTCCTGGAGCACAGCGTGCGCGATCGCATCGGGTTGGAAGAGGAACTCGACTTCCTGCGGTACTACGTGAAATTGGAAGGGCTGCGGATGAAGGGCGAATTCACCTGGAGCATCGAGGCCGACCCGGCGCTGTTGGATGAGGGCGCAATGATCCCTTCATTGCTCGTTCAGCCCTTCGTGGAGAACGCTATTTGGCACGGACTCTCGTCGAAGAACGGACCCAAGGACTTGACCGTACGATTCGCGGCCATGGATCACGGCGTGCAATGCACCATCGAGGACAACGGCGTTGGGCGAACCGCCCGGGAGGATGGTCGGCGGTCACTGGGCTTGAAGCTGACCGGCGAACGGTTGCAGTTGCTCACCGAACGCATGAAGAGCACCGGGGAGTTCCACATCGAGGACCTGCGCAACGAGGCCGGCGGCCCGACGGGCACCCGTGTGGTACTGCGGCTTACGGGCACTTCGGCCTAACTTGCTCCTCCCGAACAAGCCGGGACGAAGACGCATGCGCGCAGTGATCGTGGATGATGAGCAGGAGGCGCGCCATGTCTTGCGCGTGATGCTGGAAAGACACGCTCCGGAGGTGAAGGTGTTGGCGGAAGCCTCCTCCGTCGCTGAAGCCCTCACCGCGATCGACCTCTACGCACCGGACGTTGTTTTCCTGGATGTGCAGATGCCTGGCGGCGATGGCTTCGACCTGTTGCGGAAGCTCGGTACGTGGACGTTCGACGTCATCTTCATCACCGGTTCACAGCACCATGCAATCCAGGCCATCCGCTTCAGCGCGCTGGATTACTTGATGAAGCCTGTGCTCGGTGATGAGTTGCGTGCCGCGGTCGACCGGCATGTGGCGAAGCGCGCATCCGGACCCGATCAACAGAAGCAGCTCCTCGAGAACATCGCGCAGCCCGATGAGCGCACCATGAAGCTCACTCTCACTAGCGGCGACCGCAGCTATTTCGTGGATCCTGCCGAAGTGGTCTGGTGCGAGGCCGATGTGAACTACACGAACCTGCACTTGAAGGATGAGCGGAGGTTCGTTTCCGCCCGTACGCTGAAGGATTACGAGGACATGCTGACGCCGCTGGGTTTCTTGCGCACGCACCGCAGTTACTTGGTGAACCGCGCGCACGTCGACCACCTCGACCGGTCGGGCTTCGTGGTGCTGAGCAACGGCAAACGGGTGGAGGTCGCCTCGCGTAGGAGGGAGGATGTAGCTCGGGCGCTCTCGGCCTGACGTTCGATCAGCATTCCCGGCGTTCGATCGATCCCGCTTGTTCTGCGCTCGCGTTCATGCTCCCTTGGTAGCGCCAAAGCACCTTCGCCATGCGCCGTTCATTCCTCACCCTGCTCGCGGTACTTCCATTCATGGCCTTCTCCCAGCTGGTAGACAATTCCACCTGCGACAAGGCCTTCGAAGTGCCGGTCTCCAGCACCAACGTATCGCCGTTCACCTACGTGAACGCACGCTTCTTTCCCAACATAGCACCTGCTCCAGTGACCACATGCAGCGGGACTGTGAACCGGGTCACAGGTTGGTACAAATTCACGGCGTTGGCCACCACGCACTGGGTGCGTACAGAGGGCACTACCGTGGATGCACGCACCTTGGAGGTGCTCGGTGGTAGTTGTGGTTCGCTCACCAGCCTGCAATGTTTGATCGCGGATTCGCCGTACCAACCCGTCACCGGGCTTACGGTGGGTGCGGTGTACTACATCCGCTCCATGGCCGGTGGCGGGGATGGAAACGGGGCGGACATGGGCTTGGCGATTGTCTCCGCCGCGCCCAACAATGAGTGCGCAGGAGCCGCTCAACTCACGGTGCGTTCCGCGCAGGCGGTCCAACGCCCCGTAACTGAATTCGCGAGCATCGGTGCGACGCAATCCCTTCCGGCTTGTGCGGGCAGTGCGGCAGATTCGGACGATGACGTTTGGTACAAGTTCACCACCACGGCGGCAACGCAGCACCTGGTGTACAACCTGCTCAATGAAGTAGAACCCGTGATCCAATGGTACAGCGGTAGCTGCGGAGCGCTCACCAGCTTGGCGTGCGATGCCACCAAAGCCACTGGCCTTACGCCCGGGCAGGAGTACCGCATCCGGCTGCACAGCGAGGGCGCGACGAGCACATTGCGCATGCTGGCCGATGTATGCGAAAGCGCAGCCAACGACGAGTGCAGCGGTGCCATTCCCATCGCGGTGGCGCTCACCGGCGAGGAACCGGAGGAGGTAAAGATCTCCACGCGCTATAGCACGGGCAGCACGGTGCCGTGCGATCCGCGCAACAGCGATGTGTGGCTCAGCTTCGTCGCCCCCACCGCCGGGATAACGATCGTGAGTACCAACAGTGAGTCCGCTGCGATCTACAGCGGAAGCTGTGGCTCGCTCACCTGCGTTGACGATAATGCGCTCAACTCCCCATGGAACGTCACCGGCCTCACAGCAGGCACTGCCTATTTCCTCAAGCTCGGCGAGAACATCACCTTCCGTGAAAGTACCATCCGCATAATGGCCTTGCCGACCAACGATGAGTGCAGCGGGTCGGTAGCTCTGGATGTGCAGCCATACCTGAGCGGTGGAGGCTTCGTGCATGGACACACCGGCGGAGCCGCCACGGGTGTGCAAGCCTGCAACAACACACAGCCGCGCGATGTGTGGTACTCGTTCACCGCCACTGCGGCACAGCACTACGTGAACCTGGAGCCTACCATAACGAACACCAGCCTGTTCTCCCAGGTCCTTTCGGGATCCTGCGGGGCGCTCACCAGCATCATCTGCGATGAGGACAACGGTGAAATGAACCCCTTGAAGGTGAGTGGCCTTACACCGGGTGTGGACTACTTCGTGCGCGTGTATTCCAACAGCAACAACACCACCGCTTTCCGCATCGGTATCACGGAGGGAATGGTGAACGATGAGTGCGCTGGCGCCTTGCCACTGCCGGTGCTATACCCCGATCAGATCGCCGTTCAGCGCAAGGAGAACACCCGCGATGCTTCGATCAGTACCGGCTCCTGCGCGCAGCTCTTCCCGGACCTGTGGTACACCTTTACGGCCACGGATGATGAGGCCACCTTCGTTGCGGCCTACGAAGGCTCGAACGTGGATGCCTACACCGAGTTGTTCAGCGGCACATGCGGCAGCTTGACCAGTCTTTCCTGCGTGAACAACAGCCGGAACCGATTCACTGGGCTGACACCGGGGGCCACATACCTCGTACGCTTCGCCAGCTTCAGCCAGGTCGACTTTGTACCGCACATCGCGCTGGTGCCCAATGATGAGATAAGTGGTGCGCTGGTGGCACCCTTCGGAAGCTCCAGCACCGGCCCGCTGCACAATGGCAGCAGTTACGGGGCTACCCGTAGCTACCCGCAGTTCTGCAGCCAAGCCGACCCCGACGACGACACATGGTACCGCTTCACCGCCACGGCCACGGCGCATACTGTGCGTGCAGTGCAACGCAACACGCTCTTCACCGAGCCGAATATTTTCGGCACTCCTTACGTGGAGGTTTACGATACGCTTTCCATCAATGCTGACACCCTACAGGCGCATCTGGTGAGTTGTGGCGCGGCACCACGGAGCCTCACGGGCCTGCAGATCGGCCGCGACTATTGGTATCGTGTGTACACAGCGGGAAGCGCGCCTGCGGAACTCTGCCTCTTCAGCACTTGGGTGCAGGACCAGAACAACGACGAGGCCGATGGAGCGGTGGAACTCAGCTATGCCCAGAAGTGCACGCACTACTTCAGCACCGCTGGCGCCACGCAAAGCCTGCCTGGCGCCGATTGCAGCGTGGACGACACGGCGGACGACGACATCTGGTTCAAATTCACCGCCACCAACCAGCCCGCGCGCTTGATCGCTAGCCACGGCACGGCGGATCTCGCTCTGGAGTTGTTCAGCGGAACACCCGGCAACCTCACCAGCCTGGTGTGCAGCGACAACGTGCTGGTGTTGCCTGCGCTGGTGAGCGGACAGGTGTATTACGCGCGCTTGTACAGTTGGAAGAACGCCGTACCGGTGGAAGGTCGCATCGGCATCTTCATCACCCCATCGCTCACCGCGAATGGCTGCGTGGAAGAAGCCTGCCTGGGTCCTGTGCTACTGGAGAATCCGTCCATCGAGCAAGGGGACTATTGCTTGGCCGCGGTCACCGACATCGATGACATCGAAGGACTTGGCGTGCCGCTCGCACCGGGTTGGCCCCGCTACCAAGGTGGCTCTTCGGATGGTTTCAGCAGTTGCAGCCTCTTTGGCACGTTCGCTGAAATGCCCGCACAGTTGAACGGCATCACGCTGGACCGCACCGTGGCGCGCACGGGCAAGGGAATGGGGGGAGCCCTCGCATGGGAGATACCCTACTACCGCGAGTATTTGCAGAGTACGCTCACCGAGCCGCTCATACCCGGCGAGCCCTACCTCGTTTCCTTCAATGCGGTGCTGTCTCCGAGTTCGTTCATCAAGGTGAACGGACTGGGCGCCTTCCTCTCTGTAGGTCCCATGGTGGAAGACACCTACGGACCGTTCGATGCCGAACCGCAAGTGATCACCTACGAAATGGTGGAGAAAGGTGCGTGGACGAACATCTGCGGTATCGTAGTGCCCGATGCGCCCTGGGACCACATCACCATCGGCAGCTTCTTCGCTGACCGGGAGGCGTTCACGCATGTGGGAACCCCAGGCGCCGCCAACGTAGCCTATCACTTCTACGATGATGTCGTCGTGGCGCGCATCAACGACCCGAGCTGCATTACCAGCATTGGGGATGTGCCGGCGTTGGATGAAAGCACCGCTGGAGAAGGCGATGCATTGCGCGTGTACCCTAACCCAGCGAACGAACAGATCAACATCTTGGCAGATGCCTCGCTTTTCGGCCAGCGCGCGGTGATCGAAGTATTCGATGCGACAGGCAGCCGCGTGCATGCGGAACAAGTGAGCTACTTCAACGCGCTGCAACCGCTCAACCTGTCGCAGGACTGGAAGGAAGGCTTGTACCTGGTGATGGTGCGGGTGGAAGGGCAGGCACCGAAAGCGGCGCGGGTGGTAGTGAAGCGGTGACGCTTGATCACCAATCCCTGCGTTCGATCGATCCAGCTTGTTCTGCGCTCGCGTTCATGTTCCCTTGGTAGCTCAAAAGCCAGTTGCCATGCTCCGCCCATTCCTCCTAGCAGCCGTTCTTTCACCGGTATTCGCACTTGCACAAACGGGCCTCAACTCCTCCTGCGCCTCGGCCATGGAGCTGGAGGTCTCACACACCAATGTGCAGTCCTCGCTCATTCCGGTCTACTACGGGTGGTTCACCAACGCGGTGCCGGATCCTGAAACGGCGTGTAGCGGCAACACGTCCTGCTTCACATCCTGGTACCGCTTCACGGCCACGGCCACCAGCCATTGGGTGCGCACCGATGGCCAAGGCACGGACGATGCCAGCATGGAGGTGTTCAGCGGGAGCTGCGGATCGCTCACCAGCATCGGGTGCTTTTCGGCGAACAGCGCCACACCGGCGCTCACGGGCCTTAGCGTTGGCAGCAGCTACACCCTGCGCGTACGGATGAGCAACTGTGGCCCTAATCTTTGCCAGGTCTGGATCGGTGTGGTGTCCGCACCCAGCAACAATGAATGCGCAGGTGCCATCGAGTTGCCCGTGACTTCCGGCGCCATTCAAGTCTGGCCCGCCTCGGAGATCAGCTCGCTGGGCGCCACGCAGTCGCAGACTGCGTGTACAGGCAACGCAGCAGCTTCCAACGATGATGTCTGGTATCGCTTCACCGCAACGGCGAACACACACTTCCTGCCGAACACGCGGCTGAGCACAGCCGTACAGGACAATGTGTTCCAATGGTTCAGCGGCACCTGCGAGAACCTCACCAGCATAGGCTGCGATGTGGACTTCAAGACCGGACTTTCGCCCGGCACGCAGTACTACATACGTGCCTACCACGAGAGCACCGGGGCAGAGACGATGCGCGCGGTGGCCGATGTGTACGCTCCAGCGCTGAACGACGAATGCACCGGTGCCTTGCCGCTGGAAGTAACGCTGGTGGGTGGAGTGCCCAAGCCCGTGAACATCTCCACCATACACACCAGCAGCAGCACGGTGCCCTGCTATACGGAACAACATGACGCTTGGCTCAGCTTCACCGCACCGGGCACCAACGTGATCGTTGTGGCCGATGATGGCAACCCGTCCGCCGCTCTGTACAGCGGATCGTGCGGCGCGCTCGTGTGCGTGTCGGAGGACAACGCCAGCCCGCAGGTGGAATTCACCGGCCTGACACCTGGCAACACGTATTACCTGAAGATCGGAGAGACCAGCCTCGGGAGAAAGAACATCACCGTATGGGCCTTCGCACCGGTCACGAACGATGATTGCGCCACGGCCATGCCCATCGCCGTGCAGAACGATCCGGAGGTCTTCACACACGGGCACCAGTTCAACACGAGCCAACGGGCGTGGTACACCTTCACCGCCACGGCTACGCGCCACGTGGTGGAAGGCTTCCTCACCGCAACCGAAAACGGCATCGCGGCAAGCGTAGCGGTACACAGCGGGGCCTGTGGAAACCTGACGCAGCTGGCTGCCGGGGGTATCTCCGTCCCGCTGGTGGTCAGCGGGCTCACCGTAGGCCAGCAGTATTACTTGGAAATGGAATCCGTTTGGGCCAGCGCCTTTCGTGTGGCGGTGCGTGATGTATTGCTCAACGATGCATGCGATGGAGCTATCGAACTTCCTTTCAGTGATTTACAGGATCACAGCAGCCTGCCAAGAGGCACCAACGCATTGGCATCGGATGGCACGGGCGGTTGCCTGCCCACCAAGGATGTGTGGTACCGTTTCACCGCGGCGCACACGAGCGCAGGTTTCATGGCCGTGAACGGCGATCAAGGATTCTTGGATACGTCCATCGAACTCTTCCAAGGCACTTGCGGATCGCTCATCAGCTTAGGCTGCACCAACGATGCGCCACGCGCCATCTTCAACGGACTGGTACCCGGCACAGAGTATCGCATCCGCTGGTCGCGTGCGTCGATCGGCCTCCACACGCCCATGCTCTTCGATCAGCCGGTGAACGATGACGTGGCCGGTGCACTGCCGGCACCCTGGGGCAGCACCTTCGCACAAGCCGCAGAACAGTATGATACGTTCGGTGCTACGGAGAGCATGCCTACGCATTGCCCCGGTTGGGGCCCAGACGATGACATGTGGTTCACCTTCACGGCGAGCGCTACCACTCACAGCGTACAGGCCCACCAGCGGAACAATTCGTTCTACGAACCTTCTCTCTTCCCGTACAGTGCTTTCCAAGTACAGGTGTACGACACGCTGACCTCCGATCCCGCGGTGCTCGCTGCCAACCTGGTGGGTTGTGGCTTCAGCCCGGTCGCGCTCACGGGACTCACTGTGGGCAAGCAGTACGTCTACCGCGTCTTTCAGGCCGAGAGCGGTCCCACAAGGCGCTGCGGTTTCAGCACCAGCGTAAGCAATGCGAACAACGATGAGGCCGCAGGTGCGCATACCCTCGCGTATGCAGATGACTACACCGCTTACTTCAACACCACGGGCGCCACGCAAAGCCAGCCCGGTGCCGATTGCCAGGTGGACGACACGGCGGACGATGACATCTGGTTCAAGTTCACGGCGACGGCAGGTGTCGCACGCATCGCCATCGGCTACGCCACGGAGGATGTGACCATTGAACTCTTCAGCGGCACGCCCGGCAACCTGTTGTCCATCGCGTGCGACGGCAACATCCTGGAGCTATCCGCGCTCACCAGCGGACAGACCTACTATGCCCGCGTGTACAGTTGGGGCAATGCCGTTCCGGTGGAAGGTCGCATCGGTTTGTTCCTGACCCCATCGCTCACCGCCAACGGTTGTGTGGATGAGAACTGCCTCGGTCCTGTGCTGTTGAACAACCCCGGCATCGAGCAGGGCGTACAGTGCTTCGCGCACGTCGCGGACGTTGGTGCCATAGCTGGGCAAGGTGGACTGCTGGCGCCCGGCTGGCCACGCATGCAAGGCGGATCAAGTGATGCATTCGGAAGTTGTTCGCTCCACGGTGAACGTAGGGAGGTGCCGGGACCCATCGGGAACTATCAGAACGCGCCAATGGTGCTTTCACGCAGTGGCAAAGGGATGGGCGGGCTCTTGATGGCCAACGGTCAGCCCTTCGCGTACGTGGAGTACCTGCAAGCGCAACTCGCGGAACCACTGGTGCCGGGCGAACCGTACCTGGTGTCTTTCTACGCGGCCATTGACCCAACGTATAACATCTGCTTGAGCGGCCTGGGAGCTGCGCTTAGTGAGGGTCCATTGGTCTGGGGCTATCAGAACGGACCCTTGACCGCGCAGCCTGCTGCGGTGTCGCTGGACGCCATCTGCACCATGGAGTGGACGAACGTCTGCGCCATCTATGTGCCCACTTCGCCCGTGGACCACATCACCATCGGCGCGTTCCAGCGCACAGGTGAACCAAGGCGCATCGGCCCGAGCACCGGCGATTCCTACTATGCGATCGACGATGTGGTGGTCTCCCACATCAACGACCCGAGCTGCATCACCAGCATCGGCGATGTACCACCGTTGGATGAAGATGCGAACAGTAGCGGGGACAATCTGCGCGTATATCCCAACCCCACCAGCGACTTGATCAACATCGTGGCAGATGCCTCGCTCTTCGGCCAGCGTGCTGTGATCGAAGTGTTCGACGCTACTGGCAGTCGCGTGTACGCCGAACAGGTGGGTTCGTTCGGCGCATTGCAACCGCTTGATCTGTCGCAAGACTGGAAAGAAGGCCTATACCTGGTGATGGTTCGGGTGGAAGGGCAAGCGCCGCAGACAGCGCGGGTGGTGTTGAAGCGGTGACGTTCGATCACCATTCCCCGCGTTCGATCGATCACACTTGTTCTGCGCTCGCGTTCATGTTCCCTTGGTAGCACCAAAGCCATTCGCCATGCTGCGTTCATGCCTTTTTGCCGCATTCGTCGCCCCATTATTCGCCCTCGCACAGACCGGCATCAATTCCTTCTGCAGCAGTGCGATCGTGCTGCCGGTGGCGCCGAGCAACGTGCAGTTGGCACTCCTTCCGGTGGATGGCCGTTGGTTCGCGAATGCGGTTCCGGACCCGATCACCGCATGCAGCGGCAATGCCCAAGCTACGACCGCTTGGTTCAGCTTCACGGCCACGGCCACCAAGCATTGGATACGCACGGATGGCCAAGGCACCGACGATGCGAGCATGGAGGCGTTCAGCGGCGGTTGCGGCAACCTCAGTAGCATCGGCTGCTTTCCGGCCAACGGCGCCATGCCCGCGCTGACCGGCCTCACCGTTGGCGCCACCTACCATTTTCGGGTGCAGATGTCCAACCAGGGCTTTTGCCAATCGAACCCCGACTATTGCCAGGTCTGGATCGGCGTTGTCTCAGCACCCGTGAACGACGAGTGCGCCGGGGCCATCGTTCTATCCGTGGTGCCACCGACGGCTGTGGCTTGGCCTTCCACAGAGATCAGCTCGCTGGGTGCCACGCAATCGCAGGTGGCGTGTACGGCGGGTGCCGATGATGACGTGTGGTACCGGTTCACGGCCACGGAGAGCAAGCACGTGCTGGGCACTACTTCGCTTTCCGACGTGGTGCAGACGAATGTGTACGAGTGGTTCAGCGGGACCTGTGGCAACCTCACCAGCTTGGCGTGCAATGCGCCTGTGGCCACCGGACTCACACCGGGCACACAGTACTATATCCGCGCGCACAGCGAGAGCGACAATGCCGCGGTGACCCTGCGTGTGGCGGCGGATGTGTTCGCGTCGGCAGTGAACGATGAGTGCGCTGGCGCATTGCCGATCGCCGTGACGATGGCGGGCGAAGACCCCCATGTAGTGACCGTCTCCACGAAGCACGCCAGCGGAAGTACCGTGCCTTGCGCCACTACGGCGCACGATGTGTGGATCAGTTTCACGGCGCCCGACACGGAAGTCGTCGTGGCAACGGATGCGCCGGGCACGGTGGTACATTCACTCTACAGCGGACCCTGCGGCGCGCTGATCTGCACATCGGCGGGGGACAACGACCCGGAAGTGACCTTCAGCGGACTGACCGCAGGCAGCACGTACTACCTGAAGTTGGGAACCACGGCCGCGAACCGCGCCACTATGCGCGTTTACGTATTCGCGCCACAGCCCAACACGGCGTGCGCGGATGCGATCGAAATACAAGCGCAGAGCGATCCTGTCGACTTCAGCGCTGGGCACACCTACGCGGAGCCGGAGCAAGCATGGTACCGCTTCACGGCCACTGGCCCGCGCGCGTTGATCGAAGGCTACACCACATCGGGCGACTATCCTGCTCATGTCTGGGTGGAGGGCGGTTCCTGCGGATCACTGAGCAACGTCGGTCAGTCCGTGGACATCTCGACGTCCCTCTTGCTCACCACGCTCGTGACCGGTCAGCAGTACTACATCCGCGTGGATCCGCAGGAGCCCGGTGCCTTCCGGATCGCCGTGCGCGCACCACTGGTGAACGATGATTGCGCGGGAGCGATCGAGTTGCCCTTCAGTACACCCGCCGATGTGTTGAACGTCGACCGTGTCTCCAGTTCCGCGGCGGCGAACGGAACGGGGGGGTGCAACATCCAGAAGGATGTGTGGTACCGCTTCACAGCGTTGCATACGAGCGCGGCGTTCATGGTGGTGGATGTGGGCGCTCCAACTGCCGTGACCATTGAACTGTTCGAAGGCGGGTGTGGCGCGCTCACCAGCTTGGGCTGCATCAACAATTCGGTGAAGGCCAACTACAACGGACTGGTACCGGGAGCGGAGTACCACATCCGCTGGTCGTGCAGCCAAGCGACACAGTACAGGCCGATGCTCTTTGATCAACCGGTGAACGACGACCCGGGTGCGCCTCTGCCAGCTCAGGTCGGCAGCACGTTCGTGCAGCCAGGTGCCCAGTACTGGAGCAACGGCGCATCGCAAAGCTTGGCCACGAACTGTCCGGGCGGAGTGCCGGATGACGACACATGGTTCACCTTCACCGCGAGCGCGACACAGCATGTTGTCCGCGTAATGCAACGGAACAAGTTCTACGAGGAGGAGCCGACAGCAGGAGGTTCCTACTACATCGAGGTGTTCGACACGCTCTCTAGCGACGCGGCGGTGCTGAACGCGAACCAGATCGGCTGCGGCGGTGGCAGCGTTCCGCTCGCCGGACTTACGATCGGCAAGCAATACCTCTACCGTGTGTACACCGGGACGAGCGCACAGAGCGGGTTCTGTGGCTTCGCGACATGGTACACCGACAGCGACAACGATGATCCGGATGATGTACACCCGCTGCCCTACGGCACGGACTACGCTGCTTATTTCACTACATCGAACGCCACGCAGACCTTGCCTGGAACGGATTGCCAGGTGGACGACTTCGCCGATGACGACATCTGGTTCAGCTTCGTGGCCGCCGACACCCCGGCGCGCCTGGTGGTCGGCGACGCCACTGCGGATGTAACGATCGAACTGTTCAGCGGCACACCGGGCAACTTGACCAGCGTGGCCTGCGACGGCAACATTCTGGAGCTACCGTCGCTCACTAGCGGACAGACGTACTATGCTCGTGTCTACAGCTGGGCCAACGCCGTGGCCGCAAGCGGCCGCATCGGTCTGTTCACCACGCCATCGCTCACCGGTAATGGCTGCGTGGAGGAGACGTGCCTGGGTCCGGTGCTCGTACCGAATCCGGGCATCGAACAGGATGCGGGCACATGCCCGATACACATTGCGGAGATCCCCGTGGGATATGGCGCACAGCTGGCGCCCGGTTGGCCCCGCATGCAGGGCGGCAGTTCGGATGCACTGCACAGTTGCGCCTACGCGGGAGCCAAGATGGACAATCCCGGGATCGGGCCACAGGGCCTCGTAGGATCAACGCCCACGACCTTGTCACGGAGCGGCAAAGGCATGGGCGCCTTCTTCGCCACGGGCTTGTCGTTCGGCGGCGTGCCGGACTACTTCGAATACGCCCAAGCCCAACTCTCCGAGGCATTGGTTCCTGGGGAGCCGTACTTGGTTTCATTCCACGTGGCCGGTCACCGACGTGAAGCGCAGCAGTGCATAAGCGGACTGGGCGCCGCGCTCAGCGAAGGGCCGCTCGTATCCGGTTATTTCGAACCGATACAGGTAAGGCCTGATGTTCTCGAGGAGGAGTTCATCTGCGGCGGTGCGTGGACGAACATCTGTGGGATCGTCATCCCTACATCGCCGGTGGATCATATCACCATCGGCAACTTCCGTTCGCGGGCAGAAGGTTGCACGGGCAATAGCCCGGGCAGCATCTCGTACTTCTTCCTGGATGACGTGGTGGTGGCGCGCGTAGCGGATCCGAGCTGCATCACCAGCATCGGCGATGTACAACCCGTGGATGATGAAGCGAACGGCAGCCGCGATGATCTGCGGGTGTACCCGAACCCCGCGAACGAACGGATCAACATCGTAGCAGATGCTTCGACCTTCGGCAAGCGTGCGGTGATCGATGTGTTCGATGGTACCGGTAGTCGCGTGCATGCGGAACAAGTGAGCTACTTCAACGCGCTGCAAACGCTCAACCTGTCGCAGGACTGGAAGGAAGGCTTGTACCTGGTGATGGTGCGGGTGGAAGGGCAGGCACCGAAAGCGGCGCGGGTGGTAGTGAAGCGGTGACGCTTGATCACCAATCCCTGCGTTCGATCGATCCAGCTTGTTCTGCGCTCGCGTTCATGTTCCCTTGGTAGCTCAAAAGCCAGTTGCCATGCTCCGCCCATTCCTCCTAGCAGCCGTTCTTTCACCGGTATTCGCACTTGCACAAACGGGCCTCAACTCCTCCTGCGCCTCGGCCATGGAGCTGGAGGTCTCACACACCAATGTGCAGTCCTCGCTCATTCCGGTCTACTACGGGTGGTTCACCAACGCGGTGCCGGATCCTGAAACGGCGTGTAGCGGCAACACGTCCTGCTTCACATCCTGGTACCGCTTCACGGCCACGGCCACCAGCCATTGGGTGCGCACCGATGGCCAAGGCACGGACGATGCCAGCATGGAGGTGTTCAGCGGGAGCTGCGGATCGCTCACCAGCATCGGGTGCTTTTCGGCGAACAGCGCCACACCGGCGCTCACGGGCCTTAGCGTTGGCAGCAGCTACACCCTGCGCGTACGGATGAGCAACTGTGGCCCTAATCTTTGCCAGGTCTGGATCGGTGTGGTGTCCGCACCCAGCAACAATGAATGCGCAGGTGCCATCGAGTTGCCCGTGACTTCCGGCGCCATTCAAGTCTGGCCCGCCTCGGAGATCAGCTCGCTGGGCGCCACGCAGTCGCAGACTGCGTGTACAGGCAACGCAGCAGCTTCCAACGATGATGTCTGGTATCGCTTCACCGCAACGGCGAACACACACTTCCTGCCGAACACGCGGCTGAGCACAGCCGTACAGGACAATGTGTTCCAATGGTTCAGCGGCACCTGCGAGAACCTCACCAGCATAGGCTGCGATGTGGACTTCAAGACCGGACTTTCGCCCGGCACGCAGTACTACATACGTGCCTACCACGAGAGCACCGGGGCAGAGACGATGCGCGCGGTGGCCGATGTGTACGCTCCAGCGCTGAACGACGAATGCACCGGTGCCTTGCCGCTGGAAGTAACGCTGGTGGGTGGAGTGCCCAAGCCCGTGAACATCTCCACCATACACACCAGCAGCAGCACGGTGCCCTGCTATACGGAACAACATGACGCTTGGCTCAGCTTCACCGCACCGGGCACCAACGTGATCGTTGTGGCCGATGATGGCAACCCGTCCGCCGCTCTGTACAGCGGATCGTGCGGCGCGCTCGTGTGCGTGTCGGAGGACAACGCCAGCCCGCAGGTGGAATTCACCGGCCTGACACCTGGCAACACGTATTACCTGAAGATCGGAGAGACCAGCCTCGGGAGAAAGAACATCACCGTATGGGCCTTCGCACCGGTCACGAACGATGATTGCGCCACGGCCATGCCCATCGCCGTGCAGAACGATCCGGAGGTCTTCACACACGGGCACCAGTTCAACACGAGCCAACGGGCGTGGTACACCTTCACCGCCACGGCTACGCGCCACGTGGTGGAAGGCTTCCTCACCGCAACCGAAAACGGCATCGCGGCAAGCGTAGCGGTACACAGCGGGGCCTGTGGAAACCTGACGCAGCTGGCTGCCGGGGGTATCTCCGTCCCGCTGGTGGTCAGCGGGCTCACCGTAGGCCAGCAGTATTACTTGGAAATGGAATCCGTTTGGGCCAGCGCCTTTCGTGTGGCGGTGCGTGATGTATTGCTCAACGATGCATGCGATGGAGCTATCGAACTTCCTTTCAGTGATTTACAGGATCACAGCAGCCTGCCAAGAGGCACCAACGCATTGGCATCGGATGGCACGGGCGGTTGCCTGCCCACCAAGGATGTGTGGTACCGTTTCACCGCGGCGCACACGAGCGCAGGTTTCATGGCCGTGAACGGCGATCAAGGATTCTTGGATACGTCCATCGAACTCTTCCAAGGCACTTGCGGATCGCTCATCAGCTTAGGCTGCACCAACGATGCGCCACGCGCCATCTTCAACGGACTGGTACCCGGCACAGAGTATCGCATCCGCTGGTCGCGTGCGTCGATCGGCCTCCACACGCCCATGCTCTTCGATCAGCCGGTGAACGATGACGTGGCCGGTGCACTGCCGGCACCCTGGGGCAGCACCTTCGCACAAGCCGCAGAACAGTATGATACGTTCGGTGCTACGGAGAGCATGCCTACGCATTGCCCCGGTTGGGGCCCAGACGATGACATGTGGTTCACCTTCACGGCGAGCGCTACCACTCACAGCGTACAGGCCCACCAGCGGAACAATTCGTTCTACGAACCTTCTCTCTTCCCGTACAGTGCTTTCCAAGTACAGGTGTACGACACGCTGACCTCCGATCCCGCGGTGCTCGCTGCCAACCTGGTGGGTTGTGGCTTCAGCCCGGTCGCGCTCACGGGACTCACTGTGGGCAAGCAGTACGTCTACCGCGTCTTTCAGGCCGAGAGCGGTCCCACAAGGCGCTGCGGTTTCAGCACCAGCGTAAGCAATGCGAACAACGATGAGGCCGCAGGTGCGCATACCCTCGCGTATGCAGATGACTACACCGCTTACTTCAACACCACGGGCGCCACGCAAAGCCAGCCCGGTGCCGATTGCCAGGTGGACGACACGGCGGACGATGACATCTGGTTCAAGTTCACGGCGACGGCAGGTGTCGCACGCATCGCCATCGGCTACGCCACGGAGGATGTGACCATTGAACTCTTCAGCGGCACGCCCGGCAACCTGTTGTCCATCGCGTGCGACGGCAACATCCTGGAGCTATCCGCGCTCACCAGCGGACAGACCTACTATGCCCGCGTGTACAGTTGGGGCAATGCCGTTCCGGTGGAAGGTCGCATCGGTTTGTTCCTGACCCCATCGCTCACCGCCAACGGTTGTGTGGATGAGAACTGCCTCGGTCCTGTGCTGTTGAACAACCCCGGCATCGAGCAGGGCGTACAGTGCTTCGCGCACGTCGCGGACGTTGGTGCCATAGCTGGGCAAGGTGGACTGCTGGCGCCCGGCTGGCCACGCATGCAAGGCGGATCAAGTGATGCATTCGGAAGTTGTTCGCTCCACGGTGAACGTAGGGAGGTGCCGGGACCCATCGGGAACTATCAGAACGCGCCAATGGTGCTTTCACGCAGTGGCAAAGGGATGGGCGGGCTCTTGATGGCCAACGGTCAGCCCTTCGCGTACGTGGAGTACCTGCAAGCGCAACTCGCGGAACCACTGGTGCCGGGCGAACCGTACCTGGTGTCTTTCTACGCGGCCATTGACCCAACGTATAACATCTGCTTGAGCGGCCTGGGAGCTGCGCTTAGTGAGGGTCCATTGGTCTGGGGCTATCAGAACGGACCCTTGACCGCGCAGCCTGCTGCGGTGTCGCTGGACGCCATCTGCACCATGGAGTGGACGAACGTCTGCGCCATCTATGTGCCCACTTCGCCCGTGGACCACATCACCATCGGCGCGTTCCAGCGCACAGGTGAACCAAGGCGCATCGGCCCGAGCACCGGCGATTCCTACTATGCGATCGACGATGTGGTGGTCTCCCACATCAACGACCCGAGCTGCATCACCAGCATCGGCGATGTACCACCGTTGGATGAAGATGCGAACAGTAGCGGGGACAATCTGCGCGTATATCCCAACCCCACCAGCGACTTGATCAACATCGTGGCAGATGCCTCGCTCTTCGGCCAGCGTGCTGTGATCGAAGTGTTCGACGCTACTGGCAGTCGCGTGTACGCCGAACAGGTGGGTTCGTTCGGCGCATTGCAACCGCTTGATCTGTCGCAAGACTGGAAAGAAGGCCTATACCTGGTGATGGTTCGGGTGGAAGGGCAAGCGCCGCAGACAGCGCGGGTGGTGTTGAAGCGGTGACGTTCGATCACCATTCCCCGCGTTCGATCGATCACACTTGTTCTGCGCTCGCGTTCATGTTCCCTTGGTAGCACCAAAGCCATTCGCCATGCTGCGTTCATGCCTTTTTGCCGCATTCGTCGCCCCATTATTCGCCCTCGCACAGACCGGCATCAATTCCTTCTGCAGCAGTGCGATCGTGCTGCCGGTGGCGCCGAGCAACGTGCAGTTGGCACTCCTTCCGGTGGATGGCCGTTGGTTCGCGAATGCGGTTCCGGACCCGATCACCG
>CADEDY010000036.1:2500-21233 GCA_902826215.1 uncultured Bacteroidota bacterium | reverse complement strand
CAGCCACAGCGGCCGCAGTGTGATCATGGCCACGCACGATTACACCCACATGAAGAAATTCAACACCCGGGTGGTGCGGTGCGAGGATGCGAAGTTGTTGGAGGTGAGTGCTGCGCCGGCTGTTTAGGGTGTTGAAGGATAGATAGTGAACCAAACGCTGGCATCGGACCCGCCAGTGCAAGACACTCGGTTCGGATCAAAGCAACCCCACGATCCGCTCCGCATTCCGCACGTTGCTGAAGCGCTCCTCCAGCACTTGGGTGCGCCTTTCGATGGCTTGGCCGTTCGCAGGGGCGGCCATGCACGCAAGAATGCTCAAGCGCATGGCCTCCGGGCTGTCGTGCACGTGACACAATTCCGCGAGGCCAGTGCCCTCCACCATCGGGCTGTTGCACACCACATGACGCCCGGTGAAAAGACAGAGCAGTAATTTCAACTTGATGCCCGTGGCCTGGAAGGTGGGCAGCACGTTCACCTGCGCGTCGCGCACCAAGCGGTGGATCTCCTCGGTGCCGATGTTCTCGCGCAATTCGACGTTCGGTGCCTTGGCCACTTCTCGCTTCAGGTCACGGCTCGCATCGCTACCGGCGATCACCAGTTTCATCGTGGTGCCGTGGAAGACCTTCTGCACCAGGAACAGCGCAGCCTGATCGTTCTCTGCCACGCCCAATGCACCATGGTAGAAGGCGAAGTCGCTCACTCCATCGGCGACGTTCACCTGCCCGCAGGAGTGGAATGCGGGTACGTGGGTCACATGGCCGAAATGTCCGGCGAAGTAGGCTTCATCCTTGGGTGAAATGGCCAGCACGTGATCGGCTTCGCTCAACACCGGCTCGAACCGCAGGAGTTTGCGCGCCTCGTTGATGAAGTAGGTGCGTCGGAAGGCATTCCCTTCGGCCTTCGCCAAGGCCATGTAGTAGTCGTGCTCCACGTTGTGCGCACGCACCAAGCGTTTTCTGCCGTGCAGGCGCGGATCGCCGAGTGAATAACAGCTGTGGAGGCCTTCGAAAAGGATGGGGTGATCGTCCTTCAGCAAGCGATCCATCAACGCATCGCTGCGGCGGCTTACCACCACATACGGCAAGGCGTTCAGGAGCTGGTGCTTGCCCGTGCGACGCGGGTAATAATGCACCGAAGCGCACATCCGATCCAATTCCTTCGCCCGCGGCCTTCCGTACTCGAAACAATGGAGATGCACCTTCACGCCGATCTCGGTCAAGGCTTTCACCTTGAAGTACACGTCGATAACGCCACCATAGTCCGGTGGAGCAGGCACGTCGAAACTGACGATATGGAGGTGGCGATCAGCCAAGTGGTTCAAGAACCGCTTTCAAGGTGGCCACTTCCAGCACACCATCCAGCGATCGGGCCGCGAAAATAGCATTCCTCCGCAGGGCCTCACGACGGGCTGGATCGGCCATCACCGATCGAACGGTCCGAGCGATCTGCGCTGGATCCGGGCGTTCAAGGATCAGTCCAGCATCGAACTTCCGAACGATACCGGCCACCTCGGGGAGGTCCGTCACCAAGGCGGGTATGCCTGCGCGGAAATAGTCGAAGAGCTTGTTCGGCAGACTGTACCGGTAATTGAGGTTCGTGTCCTTGTCCAGCGAGAGGCCGAGATCCGCATTGCGCGTGTACTGCATCATCTGCTCGTATGGCATGCGTGGCAGAAGACGAACACGGTCTTCCAGCCCCCCCTCCTTCACCATGCGCTCCAGAACCGGCCAAGCATCGCCCCCGCCAACTAGGAGCAATAGGGCATCGGGCAGATCGCGCATTGCTTCCACGGCTTCTTCAGCCCCGCGTTGCACGTTGATGCCGCTGCCTTGCAGGATCAGGATGAAGCGATCAGCCGGTAGGCCCAGCTCCGAACGACTAAGCAATTCACCCAGGTCCCGAGGCATGGGGATGTTCTGCACCACTGCCGGAAGTATCCCATAACGCTGCTGGTAAGCCCTCGCAATGCTATCGTTCACGGTGATTACTTGCTTCAACTTGGGAAAGATCCACCGTTCGATGGCCAACCAGATGCGCCGAACGCCCGGTCGCTCGGCCAGTTCTGGCACTTCGGTGAAGTACTCGTGGCTGTCGTAGACCAATTTCCTCCCGCGCAAACGAGCCACGAGAAAAGCAGCCAGAAGTGTATCCAGGTCGTTCGCTACGATCAACTTGCTGCCCTTCATCACCAAGAGGAAGAACAAGCGCACGTTGTATTCCGCGTAGAACAGTGCTCCGTTTCGGAAGAGCAATCGCATGCGGTGGGTGGCATAGGGTCTATCCAATGGCAGAGACCCCGGTAAGGCGCGCCCGACGAGCAACACCTCATACCCCAACTCCACGAGTACGGAGCACGTCCGATGCACCCGATTGTCGGTACTGAGGTCGTTGGTAACGGCGACGATGGCCCGTCCTTTCATGCACTTTCCCCCGTCGCCTGTGAACAAGCGGGGCCGGCGGTGCCCAAGGTAACGGAGCGCACCCAGTAAACTTGTGCCCGCACCATGGCCCTACAACACAACGTCGACCTACGACCGTACAACACCTTCGGCATCTCTGTCCATGCCGATCGGTCGGGCACCTTCCACAACGTGGAGGAGCTCCGCGGGCTGCTCGCTGATCCAGAAGTGCAGAACAGCCCTTTACTCGTCCTCGGCGGTGGAAGCAACATCCTCTTTACGCAAGACTTCCGCGGCACCGCATTGAGCAACGGGATCCCCGGCATCGATGTCGTGAAGGAGGATTCGGACCACGTGTGGGTGAAGGCCGGCGCAGGAGTCGTCTGGCACGAGTTCGTGCTGTTCTGCGTGGAGCAAGGCTGGGGGGGCATCGAGAACCTCTCCTTGATCCCCGGCAAGGTGGGCGCAGCACCCATGCAGAACATCGGCGCCTATGGCGTGGAGATCAAGGACACCTTTCACGCGCTGGAAGCTTTGCGGATCGACAACGGCGAGGTCGTCAGCTTCACTAAGGATCAATGTGCCTTCGGATACCGGGAGAGCTACTTCAAACGCGAAGGAAAGGGTCGGTACATCATCCTTTCGGTCACTTTCAGACTCACCGAACGGCCTGTGCTCAATACCAGCTACGGCAACATCCAACAGGAACTGGAACGCATGGGGATCACTGCGCCGACCTTGCGGGATGTGAGCAACGCGGTGATCGCGATCCGCCGCAGCAAACTGCCCGATCCGGCTGTAATCGGCAATGCGGGCAGCTTCTTCAAGAATCCCGTCGTTCCGGAAGACGTGTTGAACAGCATCCGCAAGAGCGACCCGGATGTGGTGGCCTACCCTGCCGGTCCAGGTCACTTCAAACTAGCGGCCGGTTGGTTGATCGAACGTGCCGGGCTGAAGGGATACCGTCAGGGTCAGCAGGGCGTTCACGATCGACAGGCTTTGGTACTCGTGAATCATGGCGGCGCCACGGGTAAGGCCATCTACGATCTCAGCGAACACGTGTTGAAGACCGTGAAGGCCCGTTTCGGGGTTGAGTTGGAGCGCGAGGTCAATATTCTCTGATCATCGATCCGGCCAGGAACTTGGCGAGACCGCTGTCGATGGTCGCATCTTCGCAGGGTCGTCATGAGGAAGTCATCGCTCGCATTGGTGGTTGTCTGTTGCATCGTATTGGTGCATGCTTGTGCAGTCCGCACCGATACGCCAAGCACTTCTTGGCCATCGGATCGGACGCCATACAAGCTGCGGTTTCCGGAATGGGCAAGCGATAGCGTGCATTCGCCGGATGCCCCGATCGACAACCCGACCACATTGGAAGGGGTCGCACTTGGCCGGCGATTGTTCTACGAGAAAGCACTCTCACGCGATGGAACACTTTCCTGTGGATCATGCCACCGGCAGGAACACGCTTTCAGCGATCCACGGCGGTTCTCAAAGGGTACGGAAGAGGAGATCGGAAGCCGCAATTCCATGGCCTTGGTGAACCTCGCGTGGAACCATTTCTTCTTTTGGGATGCGCGCGCCATGAGCTTGGAACTACAAGCACTTGAACCTGTCCAGGACCATCGGGAGATGCTCAACGCTTGGCCCGAAGTGATCCTGCGCTTGAAAGAACGACCGGGCTATGAGCGGCAGTTCTTCGCTGCCTTCGGAACCTTGGACTTCGATAGCCTTCATGTCGTTCGAGCCCTCGCTCAATTCGAACGCACGCTGATCTCCTTCGCATCACCGTTCGACCGGTTCCATTACGATTGCGATACCACGGCTCTTACACCGACCGAACGCCGTGGCATGGACCTCTTCTTCGGCAAAGCCCATTGCGCCGACTGCCACGAGCTACCGGTGTTCCAGGATCACGGCGTGATAAACATCGGACTGGACAGTGTTCCGACCGACAAAGGTTTGGCGACGCGCACAGGAAAGCCATGGCATGTTGGCCGTTTCAAGACCCCGACCCTGCGCAACATCGCGGCCAGCGCACCCTACATGCACGATGGACGTTTCGCTACGCTGGAACAAGTGGTTGACTTCTACGCGGACGATGTACACGTGAACACACCCAACTTCGACGACCACATGTTCGCCTGGAAACTCGGGGTGGTCCAGTTGAATGCCGATGACCGACGGGACCTTGTGGCCTTCCTGCATGCACTGACCGACTCGACCTTCCTAACGGACCCGGCGTTCAGCGACCCCAACTGACCAGCGATCTTCGCACATTGATCCGCATCTTCGCGGTCCATCGCCCCTTACCCTGATGATCAGAAGGACCCTCCTAATCGCTACGTTCGTTGCTCCTGCCTTCCTCTTCGCGCAAAAGGCCTTGACCTTGCGCGACGCCATCCTGAAGGCCGGGACGGAGTATGCTCCGGAACGCTTGCGCGGGTTGCAATGGATCGAAGGAGCACCGAACTACAGCTATGTGAAAGGTGACGTGTTGATGCGCGGCACGCTGGGCAAGAGCGTGGACACGCCCATCATCGAGCTCGCTGCTTTGAACGCCGTGCTTACTGACACCGCCAAACTCAAGGGAATCCCAGCCATCACGTGGCTTTCCCCAACGACGATCCGCTTCATGCACAACGGTCGCTTGTACACACAGGAGATCGGTGCGAAATCGACGGCCTCCACAGCACTTCCAGCAGATGCGGAGAACGAGGACATCCACAAGACCACCGGGGCAGTTGCCTACACGGTCGAGAATGACCTGTACATCCAACAGAAGGGCTTGGCAAAGACGATCCGTGTGACCAACGACGGTACGGACGGCATCGTGAATGGCAAGAGCGTCCACCGCCAGGAGTATGGCATTACCCAAGGCACCTTCTGGTCGCCCAGCGGAGATCGCCTTGCCTTCTACAGGATGGACGAACGCATGGTATCGCCGTACTTCTTGGAGGATATCGGCACCAAGCCCAGCACCTTCGACAAGATCCGATACCCCTTGGCCGGTGATTCCAGCCACCACGTTACCGTTGGGGT
This sequence comes from uncultured Bacteroidota bacterium, assembly GCA_902826215.1. Classification (GTDB taxonomy): domain Bacteria; phylum Bacteroidota; class Bacteroidia; order Flavobacteriales_F; family PHOS-HE28; genus PHOS-HE28. The sequence continues at coordinate 15,792 of CADEDY010000036.1, read as the reverse complement.
GTGCGACACGAAGAGCGGCAAGACCATCTTCCTCGAGACAGGCAGACCATTGGATCAATACCTTACGAACATCTCGTGGGATGAGCAGAGCCGTTACATCCATGTTGTACATCTGGACCGCAAGACCGAGAACCTTCGTGTAGTGCGCTATGACCCGACCACGGGCAAAACCATCGCAACGCTTTTGGAAGAGCACGATCCGAAGTATTTGGAGCCGGAACATCCTGCGCAGTTCCTGAAGACACGTCCATCGCAATTCATTTGGCAGAGTGAACGCGATGGCTGGAACCACCTGTACCTGTACGATGCGAACAAGGGCTTGCAACGTCAGCTCACAAAAGGCAACTGGGTAGTGAAAGGAGTCGTTGGCATGGACCCCAAAGAGAGCTTCGTCATCGTCGAAGGAACGGCCGAGATCCTTCCAGGACGACCGTCCGGCGCTACGGAAACCCACCTCTATCGCGTGGAACTGAACAGTGGTAAGACCACGCGCCTCACCAACGAACCGGGCGCACACTATGGGCAGCTCAGCACGGATGGCAGCTCGCTGATCGACCAATGGAGCAGTCCTTCGGTCGCCAACCACATTGTTCTTCGCGATGCAAAGAGCGGAAGGATCATGAAGGAGCTCCTGACCTCCAAGGACCCGCTAGCAGGAACGACCGTAGGCAGCATCGATTTGCTCACCATACCCGGGGCGAACGGTGCATTCTTGAACGCACGCTTGATCAAGCCGAGTCATTTCGATTCGAAGAAGAAATACCCGGTGCTGATCTACACGTACAACGGACCACATGTGCAGCTCGTTTCCAATTCGTTCTTGGGCGGTGCATCGTTGTGGATGCTGGAGGCGGCCGAACGCGGTTACCTAGTTTGGACCGTTGACGGACATGGCAGTGATGACCGAGGTCGCGATTTCGAGCAAGCGATCCACCGTCACCTTGGAGAACTGGAAGTGGAGGATCAGATGCGTGGCGTGGACTATTTGAAAGGCCTGCCATACGTGGATGGCGATCGAATTGCAGTTCACGGCTGGAGCTTCGGCGGACACATGACAACAGCCATGCTCACACGTCATCCGGGCGCCTTCAAGGTGGGTGTTGCAGGCGGCCCTGTCATGGACTGGAGCATGTATGAGGTGATGTACACCGAGCGCTACATGGATACGCCTGCGGAGAACCCTGTCGGTTATGCCGCTACGACGCTCCCTACGTTGGCGAAGGAGTTGCAAGATGACCTACTGATCATCACGGGTGGAAAAGACGACACCGTTCTGCTGGAGCATTCCTACTCCTTCCTGAAAGCCTGTGTGGACAATGGCATTCCTGTGGATTTCTTCAACTACCCCGGTCACGGCCACAACGTGCGCGGTAAGGACCGTTTGCACTTGATGAACAAAGTATTGGACTACATCGATACACGAATTCAACCTTCACACTGATCGGGAACCCAAGGTTCACCGCACCTCCGATCACGCATCCCGATCTTGAGCAACTAGATTCGCACTGAACCCACTTCGACCATGAAATTGATCTCGACCCTTCTTCTGGCATTGCCGTTCACGCTTTCTGCGCAAACCATTCACATCGTTGATGTCGGTGGGTTCGGCAACGATACGCCTTTGCCTTACTACTCACCGAACGTGCTCACGATCATTGAAGGTGATATCGTTCGTTGGTCCAACAGTTCCGGCACCCACAACGTGAACGGGACCGCCCAATTGTTCCCGGATAATCCGGAGGGATTCTACAATGCGCAACCTGCGAATGGCACGTGGACCTGGTCGTACACCTTCACCATCCCGGGTACTTATCACTACCAGTGCGATTCGAAAGGGCACGCCGACACACAAACAGGCACCATCATCGTGGAAGCAAGCAACAGTGTAGTTGAGTTGCACGACAGCCCTGCCATCGTACTCTTCCCATCACCAGCCGTGGATGTTCTCAAAGCCGATGTCGGCGAACGCAGGATCATTCGTGCAGAGATCTTCGCCATGGACGGTCGTTTGATTACGAGTCCCAGCTTCGAAAGGAGCGACATTCTGATCGTACCTGTTCGGGACCTGAGCACCGGGAACTACCTCCTACGCTTGACCGAAGCGAACGGAACCGTGACATCGCACCCCTTCAACAAGCGTTGATCACGGCGTGCGCAGAATGCGGGTCACTTGTTGACCTCCATCCGCGCTGCGTACCATAACCGAGTACAAGCCCGGTGCCTGTTGTGCAAGTGGAACAACGAGTCCTTGCTTGCCTTTGGCGATGATACCATCGAAGAGGTGATCGACCTCTTGTCCCAAGGAGTTCAACAGGGATATGCTGGTCCTTCCGTTGCTACTGCGCTCGATCCACATCATCGCATCGGAAGCTGTCGGATTGGGATACGCGTAGATCGAACTCCCTGCCATTTCATCGGGATGAATGGAAGCTGCAGGGTCGAAGGGTACAGCCAATGTGGCCAACGTCCCGATGGAAAGCTTCGCGAGCTTCTCATAGTACGGCACATCGAAATACTGCACCCGGTCATTCGGGGTGTGATACTGCGGATTGCCATCAGCCCCGAACTCTTCGATGATCAGAACGGCGCCGTAGCCTGCGCTCCAGAAGGAGGCATGATCGCTGTAGGTCGCACCGGGGTTGGTGAGCAACAGGTCGATATCGATGTTGTAGCGATCAAGCACGGCGAAGACCGTATCGCCCATGGCAAATGAATTGGCTACCGGCCGAACGTGAACACGGGCTTTCGTATCACCATTGCCATCGTAGGCGATCGCATCCATGTTCACCGCACCGCGGATCAACTCATCGTTGGCCGCCATGTTCTGCGCGTAGTAGATACTCCCCACTTTCCCCTGTTCTTCCTCATCCCACAAAGCGAAGACGATCGTGCACTCGAAGGGAATGTCCCTTAGGATCCGAGCGGCCTCCAGCACGGCACCGCAACCACTGCCATCATCATCGGCAGCCGGAGCAGCGAAAAGACCACCAGGCATTGCGTCATAGTGCGCGCAAAGGATCACGATCTCTTCCGGATGCACCATCCCGGGCTTGGTAACGATCACGTTCCGGCCCGTTGCATTGAATGATTGCGCCACCGGGGAATAACCCATGGCGGTGAAGCGCTGCTCAAAATATTGTTGCGCCAGGTTGTTTCCCGCGTTGTCCTTGTGTCGGCTAACGATCGTGACCGGGCCCGAACCAAGATCCACGGAGACTTCACCCGACATCTCTTCAACCGACTGCATCATCGAATCGATGCTCACCGCATCCAAGATCCCTTGGACCACCGGATCCTGACCGCATACGGCACAGGAAGTCAGAAAGGAAAAGGGCAATAGGTATCGTTTGATCATGATCCGAGTTTGATGGCGGACGGCAATAGCCTCCGAACGTTCCTTGAAGGTTGGTCTATCTATCCGATCAAAAAGCAACGACACGTTCCACGAAGCGTTTGCCTTCCGCTTCAACGACGACCAAATAGGTTCCGGCAACGTGCGGAAGTTGGAGTTGCCAAGACCTTGGAGCAGCAGGCATGCGCTCAGCGATGAGCGCACCACGCACATCATAGACCTGGATCCGGTTCACTCGTGCATCGATACCATCAATGCGCAACACCCCTTCACGAACAGGGTTCGGGAAGATCCTGATACCGAGTTCCTGAAGATCATCCACTCCGGTGCTCAGATCAACGATCTCATCTGACTTCACGAGTACAGGCGCTGCACCTTCCGCTTCGTACATCCCCCGGAACGTATTGATCTCGGGTGTCACCACAATGAACATTTCCTCCATCCATCGCGGAGGAGCCGATTGATACCACACCTTGCTTCGGATGGTGATCGGACCGGCATAACCATCAAGCGCTACGTGGTAGTGGACCCTATCCGTGCCGCTGCCCTCCGTGCCGTTGGGGTAGTGGTTGAAATCGATATCGCTCGGAGGCACACCAGCAACGAGCATCGTATCGTAGCTCGGGTGAGAGGTGGTGAATCCCAGAGGAGCAAGGCGATTGTCCTTGAGCGATTCCTTCGCGCGCTCGAGAACCGTGGTCTTGTTCCCGTTCACATCCGCCATCACCATTTCATAGATCTGCGCCTGACCCTGGTTCGTGATGACGTTGTGGTGCGGCTCCCACGATCCATCGTGACCGATCACATCGTAGGAATCATCCCAACCACCGCTTCGGAAGAGCGTATCGCCCATGGCGTTCTCCACCACCAATTCCACGAAAGCGCGGCGGGCCGGATAACCACTCGGGAACTTGTGCCCTGCCAGGTTGGTAAGTTGCACAGCAATGAATGCCGTGTCCGAAGTGCGGCTTTCCACTTCTGTTTCGAGCAGCAGTGTTTGATGCTGCAGCAGGCGCGTCGTGCGAGCGATCGTGCTATCGAAATGCACCGCGTTGGCGGTCAGCAACAGATCTTGGTTGTTGTTCTTCAGCAGGCTCAACATGAAGGTATTACCTCCAACGAAATGGTGCTGGCCATACGGTGAACGGCGGTATTCGTCAGCAGAAAGGAAGTCATACAAGGCCGAGATCACCATGGGGTCGTTGATGCGAGGCATGTGGCAGCCTTGGCAGGTGACCCCGCCGCCCTCTGGATCCTGCTCCGGATTGAACACCGAGTTCAGCCACTCGTGGTAGGTCGCTTGCTCCACGAAATGGTCACCCGTTGCATTCCCTGAAAGATCGGCTGTCTCCGTGATCAGGGTATGGCAGCCAGCGCAGAGCCCGCCATCGTTGATGTGTGCACCTCCCTGCGGCGTATAACCCACGAAGGATTCCATCGGTGCGCCGAACAGGTTCTCGGCGAAGTAGGGGCCATAGACAACATCATTCGTATCGAAGCGCAGTTCACCTGAGAAGAGAAGACCTAGGCTATCCGGGCCTTGCATATGGCAGGCCAAGCATGAAACACCATCGAGCGCCAAAGGGTCCTGCACCAGTTCCGCGATGGAGTAATGTCCACCACCGGTCAAGAACTTGTCGTAACGACCCATGGGTGCATGACAGGAGGTGCACTTGTCCTCCAACTCGGATTGATGCCCTGGATTCACAGCGACCTCGTGGCTCACCTTCGCACGCCAGAACGGGTCTTTGGCAGAGTTCCCCATCATCGTGGACCGCCAGGAGTCCACCGGATTCACATCTTCTCCAGCCGCGTTGTGGTTCGCCAACACAGGTGGAATGTCATCCAACCCATGACAACCGTTGCATGTTCCACTTCCTTTGAAGTAGGTATTACCCTCGATCGGAAGATCCAATCCACCGCCTCGGAATTCGAGCAATTCTGCTTTGCTGTGGTAGGCATGAGCCTTGGGCATTTGACCTTGGCTCCATCCCACGAAAAGGACAACGGTGCCTACCAGTCCAGCTACGATGAATGACTTGGTGATCAGGGTACGATTCTTCTGCATGGATGCGAGTTCGGTACCAAATTAGTGAAGCCCGGCAAGCCACCACTGTACTTCCCGATGTTCCTTGAACCGAGCCCTGTTCAGGCTTCCAAGGTTCGCCGGTCCAAGGGCAATGTCGGTTGAAATGCACGGCATGTGCCAACCCCATCTCGCGTGAGGGTGAACCGTACTTCGAACGAAGAAGAGTGTCTTAGGCCCCGCGCTGTGCGCTCTTGCGCATGGTGGTCGACTTCGCCTTCGTGTTTGCACCTGCCTTAGGGGCTGCTTTCTTGGCCACTTTCGCTTTCTTGGTGACACCTTCTTTAGCGGCCTTGCTCTTAGCGGTTTCCTTCTCTTCCTTCTCCTCTTTGGCCTCCTTCTTAACGAACTCACCGGCTTTCAGCAACTGGTCATACCAGCTGAAAAGCTTGCGCACATCGCTCGCGTAGATCCGCTCACGATCATGTTCGGGCAGAGCTTCCCCCAATTTGGCGAAGAGCTTGTCGTCACTCTCTTTCGGATCCAAGCTAGCTGCACCCTTCTCCACTTTGTACAGGGACTCCAGCACGGTGCGCAGTGGCACATCGTCACCTGTGGTGAACATGCTGATCTCATCCAACGAACTCACCTTCACACTGCTATGCACCGGAATGCGCTTGCCATCGAGCAACGACTCGGCGATGACGGCCTGACGACTTTGCGCAACAACGCGGAACAATCCGGATTTACCGGAAACGGAAATGATCTTGGTGAGGTCCATTCGAATGTCTTGGGGTGTCAAAGCTAATGATCGCGGCCAGCACGGATCAGGTCTTCTGCTTCTTCTTTCGAGCCGCAGGAAAGAGAATATTGTTCAGGATCAACCTGTACCCCGCCGAATTCGGGTGCAAGCTCAGATCCGTCGGTGGGTCGCCGACCATGTGCTGGTAATCCTCTGGATCATGACCGCCGTAGAAGGTCCATTGGCCAAGGCCGAATTCACCGTGGATGTATTTCACCGTGCCTTGGGCCTTGTTCTCCCCCATCACCAGAACACTGGGCTTCACCAAACTCTTGCGGAATGCCGTGGTCTGGCCCATGAACCCGCGCACCACCTGCTCGTGGCTCTGGCACAGCATGGTGGGCACCACATCCCATTTCGCACTGAAATCGAAGAGTGTGAAGAAGTCGCGGGTTTGGCCGATGGAACCATGGATATCCGTCGCATCGATGTTGCTGAACTCGTAGGTCATGGGATCAGTGACCAACCGGAAATCCTTGAAGGCGAAGGTGCGTGAGAAGTCGATCTTCTCCTGTGCCTGCGGATCCATGGGGTCATGGTCGAACTCCGGCGTGCAGATATCGACCCCCTCTGCAGACAAGGCGATATCATAGCTATCTGTTCCCGAACACATGGTGAAAAGGTAGCCGCCACCCGCAACGTAATCCCGGATCTTGGTGGCCACGGCCAATTTCATCTCGCTCACCTTGGCGAAACCGAGCGATGCGGCCGTCTCCTCACTTTCCTTCACGCTGGCGTGGTACCAGGGCGCATTGTGGTACATGCGGTAGAACTTGCCGTACTGGCCGGTGAAGTCCTCGTGATGCAAATGCAGCCAATCATACTGAGGAAGCACCCCTGCAATGATCTGCTGATCATAGATCCGCTCGTAGGGGATCTCGGCATAGGTCATCACCATGGCAACGGCATCGTCCCACGGCTGAAAACTCTCCGGAGCATACACGGCGATCTTCGGTGCTTTCTCCAGTCTCACAACCTCCATATTGACCTCAGGGTCGGATATTTCCGCGAGGATGGCATTGGCCTGACCGTCTGCAATGATCTGGAAGGTGACGCCACGGATCATGCATTCCTGCTCCACTTCCTTGAAATGGTCGATCAGGAAACTACCGCCGCGATAGTTCAACAGCCAATCGATGGAAGCCTCGCGACCCAAGGTCCAGAAAGCAATGCCGTAAGCCTTCAGGTGGTTCTGCTGCGAACCATCCATGGGTATCAGCAACTTGGTAGCGAACGACTGCGCACCAACGAGAAGAAAGCTCAGGGCGAGAAGGAGTCCACGCAAACTAGAAAGGCGCTGATTGATCGTCGAAATCCGTGTCATCATTCATTCGGCTGGGTCGGGTGATCGTTCGGAAAGGGTTTCCATCCGACCCATCCGATCCCGTGCCATCTCCCCCAAAGTTACCTGACATGCTCTCCAGATCCGTGAATTTGGCCAATTCGGGGATGAAACGGAGTCTCACCGTATCCACCGCACCATTCCTGTGCTTGGCCACGATCACCTCGCCGATGCCGAGCGTGCTACCGTGTTCGTCCTCGTGGATCTTGTAATACTCCGGCCGGTACAGGAAGCACACGATATCCGCATCCTGCTCGATCGCACCCGATTCACGCAAGTCGCTCAGCATTGGTCGCTTGTCGCCACCTCGGGTTTCCACCGCACGGCTCAGCTGACTGAGCGCGATGATCGGGATATCCAATTCCTTGGCGATGCTCTTGATGGAGCGCGAAATGCTGCTGATCTCCTGTTCGCGGTTTCCACCCTTGCTATCGCCACCGGCTGTCATCAGTTGCAGGTAGTCGATCACGATCAGGTCCACATTGTGTTGGCTCTTCAATCGACGGGCTTTCGCGCGGAGCTCGAAGATGTTCAGGCCGGGCGTATCATCAATGAAGATGGGTGCGTTCGTGAGCCGAGCGATGTGTTGATGAAGAATGGTGAATTCCGCATCGGACAGATCGCCTTTCCGCAACTTCTCCGAACTGATGCCGGCCTCGCTCGCGATCAAACGCGTCACGAGCTGAGTGCTGCTCATCTCCAAGCTGAATACCGCTACCGCCCGTTTGTGTTCCACGGCGATGTTGCGCGCCATGCTCAGCACGAAAGCCGTTTTACCCATGGCCGGACGAGCCGCCACGATCACCATATCGCTACGCTGCCAACCAGCGGTCAACTTGTCGAGCTGAATGAATCCTGTCGGCACCCCGCTCACACCACCGGTCTTGGTCTTGGCGTTCTCGATCTGCGCGATGGCATCCTGGATCAGGTCGCTCATCGGCTCGTAATTCCGCTTCAGGTTGCCGCTGGTGATGGCGTACAGATCCTGCTCGGTCTTATCCAACAGATCGAACACATCGGCCGTGTCATCGTATGCATCACGCTGCATCTCGGCGCTTACCCGGATCAATTCGCGCAGAATGTGCTTCTGGCTGATGATCCGTGCGTGGTACTGCACGTTGGCGCTGCTCGCCACCTTGTTGGTCAACTGACTGATGTAGAACGGCCCACCAACGATGTCGAGTTCGCCCCGTTTCTTCAACTCCTCGGTAACGGTGAGGATATCGATCGGCTGGTCATTGCGGAACAATCCGAGGATCGCATCGAAGATCTTCCTGTGCGCCTCCACATAGAAACTGTCCGGCTGCAGAATGTCGATCGCCTCGTTCACCGCGTTGCGCTCCAACATCAGCGCACCCAGTACGGCCTGCTCCAATTCCGGTGCTTGCGGCGGAAGCTTCCCGGCTTCCAAAGCGTTGTCTATCAGGGAAGAGCGACGACCAGCAGTGCCGCGGGTTCGGTCAGTGGAACGGGAGGTGGAGAATTCGGCCATTATCGAGAACGTCGGCGTCGCAAAGGAGGTCCGATGGAAACCGGACGAGAGAACATCAGGATGCGTTCGTGGGTGGGCGGCAAAAGTAGTCCTGCAACGATCCCTCCCGTACCCGATCATCAACAACTCGTACCCACGCCATCAACAACGGGATCGTGGAGAGATTTCCGAAGAATGTTCGCGGCCTTGACAGGCTTACCTTTGGTGAAGATGTCCTTACGGAAATCCCCGCTATTCCTGGCATTCTTGACGCTCCTTCTGTGGAGTTGCCGCAAGGACGAGGATGGAACTGCACCGTCGGTCAGGATCCTTTCACCAACAGCAGGTGAAGTGCTCGCGATACCCGACACGCTGGAGGTCACCGTGCAAGTGAGTGACGATCACCTGGTGGAGAGTGTGGTGATCAGCTTGGTCGACGAGCAAGGAAGTCCGGTCGCTGCGCAAGTGGCCGCTGTGAATGCGATGAGTTCGACTGTGACACGGAATTTCGTGGTGGCGAGCGAACGCCTGGCATCCGGAACATACTCCATTATCGTACGGGCTTCCGACGGAAGGAACGAAGGACGCGGTTTCCAAGATGTCAATGTGATCGCGGCACCATGGCGATTGCGCGCTGTATTCATCGCTCCACCCTCGAGCACGGACCCGGTGAACATCATTCGCATGGACAGCGCGGGCGAATTGTCGACCTGGTCAACGATGCAGGACTTCAATGGCATGGCGGTCGACAGCTACACCCAACATGTCATGCTCGCCGGTTCTCGGTTCGCACCTTTCCAAGCCGTACCCACTGCACCAAGCAGCACGACTTGGCAAGTTGCTCCTCCGATGAACGATGCTCCCGAGCAGTTCACGGCACTGACGGTCGATCCGTTCGACGGTCGAACCTACTTCGCTACTCGGGATGGTTTCATCCGTGGGTTCACGGGTGATGGCTCTCAGCGTTTCACAGGTCAATGTCTGACCGGCCATCGGTGCGAAGCAATTGCCGTTCTTGGTGATCGACTGGCTACCTGGCAACGCGCAATAGTGGGTGGAGCGCAGATCCTTGTGACGTATACCGTTGCGGGCACTTCGCAAGCATCGCTACCCGTTGAGCATGAACGCGTTGCTTTCTTTCGACTGACCGGCGATCGGCTCCTGCACTTCGCGAATGAAGCCGGCAATGGCCTTATCGAACAAGTGAACCTCGATGCCCTGGGGACACCGGACCTCCGCACCTTTCCGGAGGGCATGATCACCGCCGTGACACGTGTTTCCGCTGATCGATACATCCTCGCGCTACCCGATCGATTGGTGGTATTCAACTATGCCAGCAACACGGCGAACCAATTTGCTGCGCTCTCCGGCGTTCAGGCCCTGGACTTCGACCCAGCCACGGGCTCCATCTTCGCTGGCCAAGGATCGACCTTGCTGACCCTCGATGCCAATACCGGAACCATCTCGAACAGCACGGCTGTCGGATCCGCCATCGCAACGATCTGTAGTCTTCGGAACAGGTAGGCGATCAACGCTTCCTTCCGGCAGGTTTCGCCTTGAGCACCACCCCCATCTCGAAGAACTTCTTCGATCGGCGGTCCACCAACTTATCGGGATCCACCTTGGTCAACTTGCTCAGGTGCTTCAGGATCTCGGTCTTCACCTTCAAGCCGGCAGCCACTGGATCTGCATGGGCACCACCAACGGGTTCCTCGATGATACCGTCGATCAACTTGTTCGCCAGCATGTCCGTGGCCGTCAGTTTCAACGCCTGCGCAGCTTGCTCTTTGTAGTCCCAGCTTCGCCAAAGGATGCTTGAACAGGATTCCGGAGAGATCACCGAGTACCAGGTATTCTCCAGCATCAGCACCTTGTCGCCCACACCGATCCCGAGTGCGCCACCGGAAGCGCCTTCGCCGATCACGATGCAGATCACAGGCACTTTCAATTGCACCATCTCGAAGAGGTTCCGGGCGATCGCTTCGCCTTGGCCACGTTCCTCTGCTTCCAACCCAGGGAACGCACCTGGCGTATCGATCAAGGTGACGATGGGTTTGTTGAATTTCTCGGCCAACTTCATCAACCGCAACGCCTTGCGATAGCCTTCGGGATTCGGCATTCCGAAATTCCTGTACTGGCGCATCTTGGTATTGATGCCCTTCTGTTGTCCGATGAACATCACGGTCTTCCCGTTGATGCTACCGAAGCCGCCTACCATGGCTTTGTCGTCCTTCACGGTGCGGTCGCCATGGAGTTCCACAAAGGTCCCATCCGAGATCACCTCGATGAATTTCAGCGTATACGGTCTGTCGGGATGACGACTCGCTTGGACACGTTCCCAAGGGGTAAGACCCGCATAGATCGACTTGCGCGTCTCCATGAGTTTCTTCTCCAGGTCCTTCAGTGTAGCGGCCACATCCACGTCACCTTGGGTGGCTACCTCCTTCAATTTCTCGATCTGCTCCATCACATGTTGAATGGGCTTCTCGAATTCCAGGAACGTCTGCATGCTTCTCCGTTGGGAAGGCGAAGGTAGAAGGAACCGGATACCATGAACACCCACGCCGCCGCCGAATACCTTCGCGCCGCGATGATCCTTTTTCCGCACGCAAAGATCAATTTGGGCCTCAACGTCGCAGCGCGACGGCCAGATGGCTATCACGAGATCCAGAGCGTTCTTGTCCCGATCCCGCTCCACGATGCCTTGGAAGCTGTTGTCGACCAGGGACTTCGACCGAACGAGATCATCTACACACGCAGCGGCCTGAACATCCACGGATCGATCGAGAACGACCTGTGCTACAAAGCGGTTCGGCTTCTTCAAAAAGATCAGGAACTCGCGGGAATTCGATTTCATCTGCACAAAGTGATCCCGATGGGCGCTGGTTTGGGCGGTGGCTCCAGCGATGGAGCACACACGCTGCTCTTGCTCAACAGGTTACTGAAGCTGGACCGGACGACCGCGGACCTGCATGTCTTGGCTGAGCAATTGGGCAGCGATTGTCCTTTCTTTCTGGAGAACGGGCCTCAGCTTGCTACCGGTCGTGGTGACGGATTGAAGCAGATCGAGGTCGACCTCAAAGGCCTGTGGCTGGTACTAGTGAATCCTGGGATCCACGTGTCCACTGCTGAAGCCTACCGGAACACGATACCCACGAATGAAGAGTGGGCGATCGGATCAAGCATCGCTAGATCCGAAATTTCCAATAGCACCCCGATCTTGCGCAATACGATGGAGAACTATGCGATCAGTGCACATCCGGAGATCGGGCGGTTGAAGCACGACCTTCTGAGACTAGGAGCACGATACGCAGCCATGAGCGGTTCAGGGTCGAGCATATTCGGCCTTTTCGATGAAAGGCCCGAAGTGCCTCGGTACCCTGAAGGCTACAGAAGCTGGACCTTACAGTTGTAGTTCAACCTTTACGGGTTTCCAGGATCTGTTGAAGCTCCTCGTGATCCATTGGTTTGCCGATGATGTGGCCAGCTCGGTCCAATAGAAAGAGGCTCGGTGTCGCCTTCACATTGAAGTCCTTCGCGCCCTGTGCACCCCAGCCTTTCAACTCGGTATAACAAGGCCAGTTGATCGATTCCTCGGACAATGTCGTTCGGAACTCCTCTTCCGTGGCGTCCAACGCAATGCCGATGAGCTGAAAATACGGTGGTGGCATCGAAGCAACGAGTTCTCGCAAGCCTGGCATTTGTGCATGGCAGTGATCGCATGTGCTGGAATAGAAGAACAGTCCCGTGTACTCCGCTTTGGGAAGCACTTTGGAAAGAAGTAAAGTATCCGTTCGCCCAGGATCCACCAGGATCATCTCAGGAGCGGGGGCACCGTTGGTCAGCCGCAATTGTGCCGCAGCCATGGAAAGCAGATCAGGTTCCGGTGGTTGCAGGGACGCATCACCGACCACATAGCGATCCACCAGGTACTGTGCGACCTCATCAGGACCATACGTAGTGAACAACTCCACGAGGTATCGCCTCATGAAGGACCAACATGTCGGGTCCGAGGATGCACGATGGAGCAATGTGTCCGAGGCACGATGAAAAGCGAACTCGTCATCGTAGGGGACTCTTTGCAAATAGGTCATCGCGGCCTTCACGTAGGCCGAACTTCTCAGTGCGCGCGGCTCAGAAAAGTTGAACGTTCGAAGGATCGCATCCGGACCCAGCTGCGCCGCAGCTTCCAAACGCAGGTCCATGTTCACACCGTATGCGAACTGACCGTTGGGTTCAATGTTGGCCAAACTGTCCAACACCTGCTCCAGATCGGATCGAAGAAGGATTTCCTCAGCA
>CADEDY010000035.1 GCA_902826215.1 uncultured Bacteroidota bacterium | reverse complement strand
ATCGCCTTCTCCTTGATCTGGCGGACGCGTTCCCGGGTGAGGTCGAACTTCTGACCGATCTCTTCCAAGGTGTGCGGTTGGTTGCCATTCAGACCGAAGTAGAGGCGGATCACATCCGATTCGCGACCAGCCAAAGCGTTGAGCGAACGCTCGATCTCCGCCCGAAGGCTATCGGTCATCAAGCTTTCCAATGGACTTGGCGTATCGTCGTTCCGCATGACATCCATCATGGTCCCGCTGTCACCATCATCGCGCAACGGTGCATCCATGCTCACGTGGCGGCCCGTATTGTTCAGGCTGGTCTTCACCTCTTCCAAGGTCATTTCCAACACTTCGGCCAGTTCGGCGGCGGTCGGTGGACGCTCATGCTCCTGTTCCAACTTGGCGAACGCCTTGTTGATCTTGTTGATGGAGCCGATCTTGTTCAAAGGCAGTCGCACGATGCGTGCTTGTTCCGCCAAGCTTTGCAGGATCTGCTGGCGGATCCACCACACGGCATAGCTGATGAATTTGAAGCCTCTCGTCTCGTCGAAGCGACCGGCTGCTTTGATCAAGCCCAAATTGCCTTCGCTGATCAGATCGGGAAGGCTGAGTCCTTGACCTTGGTATTGTTTGGCCACGGAGACCACGAAACGCAGATTCGCCTTCGCCAGTTCTTCCAACGCCAACGTATCTCCTTGTTTGATACGGCGTGCAAGTTCCACCTCCTCTTGGGCGGTGATCAACTTCACTTTACCGATCTCCTGAAGGTACTTATCAAGGGATGGAGTATCCCTGTTCGTCACCTGCTTGGTGATCTTCAACTGCCTCATCCTTGCCATATGCGCGCTGTGTGTTGCGAAGAGTGGATCGTTGAACGCTGGGCATGCGCTGAAGGTTACCACCATACTGAATTCTCCCTGCTGTATGTACGTGGGCAGGACTGAGATCGGACCAGCAGGCATGGAACAAGAAAGCCGCCCGTTGGGGCGGCTTTCCATCGGTTGATGTTCAGTCTAGTTGTCGCGCGGGCGATCATCACGGCGCGGACGATCATCCCTACGAGGGCGATCGTCACGGCGTGGGCGGTCACCGGCCATCGCAGGCTCGCGCTCAATGTACCCTTCCGGCTTCGGCAGCAGAGCACGGCGGCTCAACTTAAGCTTGCCGCTGCGCGGATCCTTGCCGGTCACTTGGAATTCGACCATGTCGCCTTCCTTCAATACTTCTTCCACGCGTTCGATGCGGCGCCACTCCAACTCGCTCACGTGAAGCAGGCCATCCACTCCGGGCATCACTTCCACAAAGGCGCCATAAGGCATGATGGTCTTCACCTTGCCTTTGTACGTAGCGCCCACTTCGGCCTGGGGCGGGTTGGCGATGGCGTTCACACGGGCCAGGGCGGCATCGATGCTCGCCTTGTTCTCGCTCATGATCTCCACCACACCACGACCGTCCACTTCGTCGATGCTGATGTGCGCACCGGTCTCGGCCTGGATCTCCTGGATCACGCGGCCACCGGGTCCGATCACGGCACCGATGCTCTCTTTCGGGATCTCGATGGTGATGATACGCGGTGCGTGCTCCTTGTAATCGGCGCGGGGTGCGTCGAGCACCTTGTTCATCTCACCCAGGATGTGCAGGCGACCCACACGGGCCTGCTCCAGGGCTTGGGCCAGCACTTCGTAAGGAAGGCCGTCCACCTTCATGTCCATCTGGGTCGCGGTCACGCCTTTCGCAGTTCCGCAGATCTTGAAGTCCATGTCGCCCAGGAAATCCTCGTCGCCGAGGATGTCGCTGAGGATCGCGTGGCGCGTGCCGTCGCTGATCATGCCCATGGCGATACCGCTCACGGGTGCTTTGATCTTCACGCCGGCGTCCATCAGGGCCAATGTTCCACTGCAGACCGTGGCCATGGAAGAGCTACCGTTGCTCTCCAGGATATCGCAGTTCAGGCGGATGGTGTAGGGGTTCTCAGGCAGGCCGGGGATCACCGGCTTCAGGGCACGGAGCGCCAGGTTGCCGTGGCCGATCTCGCGACGACCGGGACCGCGCATGGGGCGGGCCTCACCGGTGCTGAAGCTCGGGAAGTTGTAGTGCAGCATGAAGTTCTCGCTACCCTTCTTGGTGGCGAGGTCCACGGTCTGCTCGTCCATGGAGCTGCCCAGTGTAACGGCATTGATCGCTTGCGTTTCACCACGGGTGAATACCGCGCTGCCATGGGTGCCGGGCAGCACGTCCACCTCGCCCCAGATCGGGCGGATCTGATCGGTCTTGCGACCGTCCAAGCGCTTGCCGTGATCGAGGACCACATTGCGCACACCCTTCTTCATGGCTTTTTTGAAGTAGCGGGCCAACATCACGTTGTCCGTCTTCTCCTCATCGCTGAGGGTGGCCATGCATTCCTCCTTGATCGCCTTGAACTTGTCGGCGCGCACTTCCTTGGCGCTGGCTTCCATGGCCACATCGTAGTACTTCTGGTAGCAGAAGTCCATGATCTTCTTCTCCAGGTCCGCGTTGGCGTTCTCGTGGACGTAGGTGCGCTTCACCTGGCTCTTCGCCACGGCCTCACCCAATTCCTTGATCACACGGCACTGGTCCTGGATGGCTTCGTGGGCCACCTTGATCGCAGCGATCATGTCGGCTTCCTGCACTTCCTTCATCTCGCCCTCCACCATCATGATGTCGCTGGAGGTACCGGCAACGACCATTTCGATGTCGGCACGCGCGATGTCATCCACCATGGGGTTGATGATGAACTTACCATCCACACGGGCTACACGCACTTCGCTCACAGGGCCGTCGAAGGGGATATCGCTCACGGCGATGCAGGCGGAAGCTGCGAGGCACGCGAGTGAATCACCGGGGTTCTTCTTATCACTGCTCATCATGGAGATCACCACTTGGGTGTCACCGTGGAAATCATCGGGGAACAGGGGGCGGATCGCGCGGTCCACCAAGCGGCAGGTCAGCGTCTCGTGGTCGCTCATGCGCGCCTCACGCTTGAAGAAGCCACCGGGGAAACGGCCAGCAGCACTGAATTTCTCGCGGTATTCCACGGTCAATGGCAGGAAGTCGATGCCGTCGCGCGCCTCCTTGGTGCTCACCACGGTGGCGAGCAGGATGGTGTCACCCAGGCGCACTGTTACGGCTCCGTCGGCTTGTTTGGCCAGCACCCCGGTCTCGATGGTGATGGTCCGTCCATCACCCATTGTGATGGTCTTGGTAGTTGCTTGTGGTTTCATCTTCGTTTCTTCTTTGTTCCTCTTTACATCTTCCCCGTTGATCGATCCGGCCAGCGATCCGGGATCTCGCTTGCCGTGGTCGGCCCGGTCGGGCCTGATATGCCGAAGGGCGATCGTGGTATACGATCGCCCTTCGTTCCATTCAATTTCTTCCTGCCGTCAAGGCCGGTAGTGCGGCCCTCGGCATGGCCTTACTTACGTAGGCCTAGTTTCGCGATGATCGCGCGATACCGCTCGATATCGTACATCTTCAGGTAGTTGAGCAACTGCTTGCGCTTGCCTACCATGGTCATCAGCGACTTTTCAGTGCCGTGATCCTTCTTGTTCACCTTGAGGTGACCGGTAAGGTGGTTGATGCGCTCGGTGAAGAGGGCGATCTGGCTTTCAGCGCCGCCGGTGTTCTTCTCGGTGGTGCCGTGCTCTTTGAAAATGGCCTTCTTGGCCTCGGTTGTCAGGTACATGGTCGTGATAACAGGCCGCGAAGATAGGTATTTTCCCGATCCGCGCTGTTTCTGCCCCCGAACCGCTTAGCTCCTGAGCATCAGGAAGGTGCGCGCGAGGAAGTTCTTCAGCTCCTTCCTGTGCACGATCTTGTCCAAAAAGCCGTGTTCCAGCACGAATTCGCTGGTCTGGAAGCCTTCGGGCAGGTCACGGCCGATGGTCTCCCGCACCACGCGAGGGCCTGCAAAAGCCACAAGTGCCTTGGGTTCAGCAATGTTCATATCGCCCAACATGGCGAAGCTGGCAGTGACACCTCCGGTCGTGGGGTCGGTGATCACACTGATGTATGGCAACTTCTTCTTGGCCAATAGCGCGAGCTTGGCGCTGGTCTTGGCCATTTGCATCAGGCTGAAGCCGGCCTCCATCATGCGGGCACCGCCGCTCTTGCTGATGATCACCAAGGGGCATTTGCGTTTCATGGCCTGATCGGCGGCCATGGCGATCTTCTCGCCGACCACGCTGCCCATGCTACCACCGATGAAACGGAAGTCCATGCAGGCGATCACGACGTAGTGCTTATCGATCTTGCCTTCCGCAGCACGCAGCGCATCGTTGAGGCCACTGTCCTTCCGGCTCTTTTCCAAGCGGTCGACGTACTTCTTGGTATCCTCGAACTGCAAGGGGTCACCGGCGATGAGGTCGGCTCCGATCTCGGTGTACTTGTGGTCGTCGAATAGGATGGCGAAGTATTCCTCGCTGCCGATCTTCTCGTGGTGGTCGCATTTCACGCACACCCAGAGGTTGTTCTCATGATCCTCCGAGGTCATGATCTCGTCGCACTCGGGGCACTTGTACCAAAGGCCTTCGGGCGTTTCCTTCTTCTCCTCCGTACTGGTGGTAATGCCTTCCTTGACGCGTGTGAACCAGCCCATGCTTTGGTCTTAGGTGGTCGAAGTTAGGTTGTTGGGTTCGTTGATGGTCGACGGGTACGGGTTGTAGGTCGGTTGAACCTCACAACGTGCAACCTCCAACGAACGGCCTGATCAGGCAATGGTGATCCCCTTGTCCAAGTACACGTCCTGTATGCTGTTCAACAGAGCGATACCTTCGTTCACCGGGCGTTGGAAGGCCTTGCGACCGCTGATCAGACCTTGGCCACCAGCGCGTTTGTTGATCACCGCTGTGCGCACGGCTTCGGCCATGTCACTGGCACCGCTACTGGCTCCACCGCTGTTGATCAGGCCGATGCGGCCCATGTAACAGTTGGCCACTTGGTAGCGGCACAGATCGATCGGGTGATCCGTGGTGAGTTCGCTGTACACCTTGGGATGCGTCTTGCCGTACCCTTTGATGGCGTTGTAGCCGCCGTTGGTCTCCGGCAGTTTCTGCTTGATGATGTCCGCTTGGATCGTAACACCGAGGTGGTTGGCCTGGCCTGTGAGGTCGGTGGAGGTGTGGTAATCCTTGCCGTCCACTTTGAAGCCGTTGTTGCGGATGTAGCACCACAGGATCGTGGCCATGCCCAACTCGTGCGCGTGCTGGAAGGCGTCGGAGATCTCGGTGATCTGCCGCGTGCTTTCCTCACTACCGAAATAGATGGTGGCGCCCACCGCAACGGCACCCATGTCCCAAGCATCCTGCACATTGCCGAAGAGCACCTGGTCGAACTTGTTCGGCAGGGTCATCAACTCGTTGTGGTTGATCTTCACGATGAACGGGATCCTGTGGGCGTATTTGCGGGCCACGCTGCCCAATACACCATACGTACTAGCGACCGCATTGCAACCACCATCCAAAGCGAGCTTCACGATGTTCTCACTGTCGAAGTAGATCGGATTGGGTGCGAAACTGGCCGCCGCACTGTGCTCAATGCCTTGATCCACCGGAAGGATGCTCATGTAACCCGTATTCGCCAAGCGACCTGTGCCGTAGAGCGCTTGCAGGCTCCGCATCACCTGAGGACTGCGGTTGCTGAGGGCGAAACTGCGATCCACGAAATCCGACCCGGGCAGGTGGATCATGGACTTATCGATGGTCTTGCACTGGTGTTCGAGGAGGTTGGTGGCATCTGCGCCTAATAGCTCAACGATATTCCCGGTCTTCAGAGTGGATGATGTGTTTCCCATTTGTGATCGCAATGTTCAGCGGCAACTGGCCGGTCAAAGCGGCGGCGAAGGTAAGGAATGAGTCCCCGGTTGTCAGGTTGGATCGAAGTGCAGGGCCTTTGGCTAGAATGGATAACCGATACCAAGGTTGAAGTTGAATTGTGTTCGGTACGAATAAGGGCGTCCGGTCAGTTCCGTCACCCGTGCTTCGTACGCGTCTTTGGGCTGGAAGAGCCAGCGTTCACCGATGGGCAGGGCAGGGTCCTTGGTCTGCATGCCCAGATCGAAACGGACGATGAAGAAGTCGAAGTTCAATCGCGCACCCACACCTGTTCCGACGGCGAGTTCACTGTAGAAGTCCTTGAACTCGAATTCCACGTCAGGGCGCGCTGGATCCTTTCGTCGGTTCCAGATGTTGCCTACATCGGTGAAGAGCGCTCCTTCGAGGTAGCTGATCAGTTTGAAGCGGTATTCGAAGTTGGCTTCCAATCGGATCTCTCCGATGCGATCGAAGGAGAGAAGTGGAGCGGAGTAAGAGCCGGGGCCCAACGAACGGGCCCGCCAAGCCCGCATGCCGTTGGCACCACCACCGAAGAAACTGGACTCGAAGGGGAGCACCTCCAAGTTGCCGAACGGCACACCCATGCCCGCGGCGACCCGGAAGGCAAGGCTGCTTCGGTCATGGATCACGTGGTTCACCCGGAAGTCATTATCGAGTTTGACGTACTCGGCATAGCGCACACCGAACAAAGTATAGTAGCCCCGCCCGGTAAGACTGTCGGTGAATTGCTCCGCATTTCCTTTGAACGCTCGCAGCGCACTTCCGGCCAACTCCCCGGAACTTCGCAGGAAGAAATTGGTGCGGCGTTTCTTGTCCACTTGGGTGTTCCAAGTGAATGTTGCGCGTGGAATGTTGAGGATGAGGTGATCGGTGTAGCTGTTCGTGTATACCGGGTCGTTCGTAACGAGCAGGAATTGCTCGAATGCAGCGCTCTTCGAAGGGATCTTGATCACACTGAGATCGGCGAAGTACAAGCCCCAGAACTTGGTAGATGATTCATTCCATTCCCAACCCACCGATCCGCGGGCCAAAGTGCGCGTGAAGTCTGGTCGTTGTTGGTAGTTGAAAACCCCGTTGAAGAGTGTACGGGACCCACTTGATTTGCTGAACCATCGCGTGAACAGGCGAGGCAGACCCACGGTGACCTCAGGACCGATGCTGAGGGTATTGAAAAGAGCGTTGTTCGTGAGGTTGGAACTTGTTTGATCCGCGGAGGGGCCAGAGGTGAAGCTCTGTTGCGCCTCGAAGCCGAAGTTCATCTGGGCTTTGATGTAACCGAAGGATCGGAAGATGTTCCGATGCTTGTAGCCGAGACTGATGGTAGTGCCGAGGAAACCACCTCGGTTGGTGGCATATAGCTCAGAGGTCACGCTTTGGGGTTTACCGGGAAGTAGTCCAATGCGGGCGTTGGCCAGTCCTGGTCTTCCAAGGCCGGTGGTGTCATAGTTCAGATCGACGCGGTCGAATACCTGTAGTCCGGAGAGTCGCCGATACGTGAAATCGCCATCGCTTTGCCTGAAACGCTGGTCGGGCATCAGGAAGATGGCCCCTACCAGTGCTTTCGGCCTGTACTTCAATGGGCCGTTGTGGAGGATCCGGTAGCCTTCGTAGATGGTTGTATCCATCGCGCTCAAGGGGCCGCGAGAGGTCACGATGGTAACATCCTTGATGGTGTAAACACTGCCTTCTGGGGTGCCTTCCAATCCGCGATCGACCTTTTCGAATGTCCGTTCCAGTCTCAAATTGATATCCACTTCATCGGTTCCGACGGACGTGTCAGCGACATACACGATGAGTTCTTTGCTGAAGTACAACAGACCCAATTCCTTCAGATCAGCGGTGATCCGTGCGCGTTCATCGTCGAGCAAATCGGTATCAAAGCGTGCACCGGTCTTCAATAGGCTCTCGTCCCAGGCTGCATCTACATAGGCCCTGATCGCGGCATCGTCCGTGGTGAAGCGGATATTGCGAAAGCGGTGCATAGGGCCGGGATCGACGATATACTCCACTTCCACTTTCCTTTGCTTGTACAACCGTCCCCGCTTCTTGCCGATCGATCGGCGGTGACGATAATGGACCGTATCACGCACTTGGGCATTGAACCAGCCCTCCTTCTTCATGTACAATCGGATCTGTTCCGTTGAACGCGCCGTGAGGTTGGAGTCCAGGATGACGGGTGGCTCGCTCGTGCGTTCGCGCGTACTGTGGTCACAACGACGTTCCCGTTTGCCTTTCGCTACCCGTTCCACGTTCTTGGCCGCACAGATGCTGTCCTTCTCCAGCCGTTCCAAAGCCACAAGTTGCGGATCTCGAAGGTTGTAGAAACCCAGATAGAGCGGCACCCCCAAGATACGTTTGTTCGGTTTCTGCTTGATGATGGCTGCCAGTTCGTTCCGGTCGGCGCCCGACCCGGTCAACGTAACGTGGTTCTGTTTAAGCAGGTATTGCCCTTCGCTCAAACGCTTGGTGGGATCGCAACCCCACAGCAATGGGATGGCGAGGGCAAGGAGGATATGCTGTTGGCGGAATCGCACGTGCAGCTTCGTGCTACCTATTTTGCGCTCCTGCTGGATCTGCCGGAGGAAGGGCAGCGCCAAATATACCCCGCCACGTTGACCATGAAGAACTTGCTGAAGCATGCCCGCTCCTTACAGCAAAAGAAGTTCCGGGATCTGCACGGTTCGTTCCTGGTGCAGGGGCAGAAGGTCGTTAAGGAGGCGCTTCGGTCGGACCTCCATGTTGAAGACGTGCTCTGCACGGCCGAGGCGGCAGAGCGGATGGACTTCAAGGAGTATACGGCCGTGCCTGCCCATGAATTGGAAAGGGTCGGGACCTTGGAGAGCGGCAACGAGGTGATCGCCATCGTTCGCAAACCGAGTGCAACACCGGTGCTGGATCTTGGTCCGGACGAGTTGGTGATCGCCTTGGATGGTATCGGTGATCCTGGAAATCTGGGCACCGTTCTGCGGATCGCGGATTGGTTCGGCATCCAACGGGTCTGGTGCAACCTAGGCGGTGTGGATGCCTATAATCCGAAGTGCGTTCAGGCCAGCATGGGTGCGCTGTTCCGGGTGCGAGTGGACCAACTGGACCTACCGGAGATGCTGGACCGCCAACACAGGTCGGGTGCAACCCTGTACTTCGCCAGCATGGAAGGCACTTCAGCATTTGAAATGCGTTTGGCGAAACGAGGTGTATTGGTGCTGGGCAGCGAATCCCACGGGCTATCTGCGGAGGTGCGAAGACTTCCCGGTGAGCTCATCGGCATTCCAGGGCGTGGCGGTGCCGAATCGTTGAATGTGGCCATGGCCGCATCCGCACTGTGCATGGAATTCACGCGTCAGCGTTCGGCATAGCGCTGGGCCACCCGGTCTGCGATACGCTGGCCATCCATCGCTGCGCTGACGATACCGCCCGCATAGCCAGCACCCTCGCCGCACGGATAGAGGCCTTTCACTTCAATATGCTCCAAGGTCTCCCGATCGCGCGGTATCCGGACCGGTGAACTGGTGCGTGATTCCACGGCTACCACCACAGCTTCATTGGTGCGGTATCCTCGGATCTTCTTGCCGAACGCTTTCAGTCCTTCGCGCAGACGAGAGCCCACATAGTCGGGTAGCAGTTCATCCAAGCGTTGAGGCACGATACCCGGCGGGTAACTACAGTCGGGCAGGTCCGTGGAGTTCCTTCCAAGTATGAAGTCCTCCATGCGCTGCGCTGGAGCGGTCTGGCGCTTGCCGCCGGCGATCCACGCCGCATGTTCGGCAGTACGTTGGTAGTGCATACCGAAAAGGGCCTTGCTCGCACCGCCGGTTTCCTGGCTCAGTTGATCCAAGGGCAGCCCGACCACGATGCCTGAATTCGCGAAAGGGTTGTTGCGCTTGCTCGGGCTCCAACCGTTCGTGACCACCTCTTCTTGATCCGTCGCGCAAGGTGCAATGATCCCGCCGGGGCACATGCAGAACGAATACACACCAACCCCGTCCACTTGCTGCACCAAGCTGTAGCTGGCCGGTGGCAGATAAGGGTCGCGCAGGTCGCAGTGGTACATCGCCGCATCGATGATCGCCTGCGGATGTTCGATGCGAACACCCATCGCGAAATCCTTGCGTTCGATCCGGATGCCCTTGTGGTGGAGCAATTCGAAAATGTCCCGCGCGGAATGGCCGGTGGCCAGCACTACAGCCACCGCGTTGAACTCAGAACCTTGGCTTGTTCGTACACCATGTATGCTGTTGTTCTTCACGACAAGATCCACCACCCGGGAATTGAAATGCACTTCACCACCCGCAGCGATGATCGCTTCGCGCATGGCGGTGATGATCTGCGGCAATTTGTTCGTCCCGATGTGCGGGTGTGCATCCACGAGGATGTCCGGCGAAGCGCCATAGCGGACCAAGGTGGTCAGGATCGATTCCACGTCGCCGCGTTTGTGGCTGCGCGTGTACAGCTTGCCGTCGCTGTACGTTCCCGCGCCACCTTCGCCGAAGCAGTAGTTGCTGTCGGGGTCGATCACCTGCTGTTTGTTTATCGCAGCTAGATCACGGCGGCGATCACGCACGTTCTTTCCACGTTCCAGAATGATCGGTCGCAACCCGTGTTCGATCGCGCGCAATGCGGCGAATAGGCCAGCGGGTCCGCATCCAATGATGATC
Source organism: uncultured Bacteroidota bacterium (assembly GCA_902826215.1). Lineage (GTDB taxonomy): Bacteria > Bacteroidota > Bacteroidia > Flavobacteriales_F > PHOS-HE28 > PHOS-HE28. Next base: position 10,892 of record CADEDY010000035.1, on the reverse strand, counting down.
ACCGGCCGGGCTGTTGAGACGTCGGGTAGTTCGGTTTCGATCACATTGCCTTCATCGATCTCGTCCGACAAACGAACGCGTAGGCGTATCAACGGATGCTTGCTGCGTGCGTCGATGGATCGTTTCAGGATCCGCGAAGCCGCAACGCGATCCACGGCCAAACCTGCTGCTTCTGCCGCTGCCTCACGGACCAGAACGGGATCATTCGCATCACGCGGCGACATCGCGATGTCCACCACCACCTCCATGGATCAACCTTCGAAGGTGAAGCTGAGCACCCAGGTCTTGGAGCGCAAACTCTCGATGGGTGTGCTGAACCGTGTGCCATCGTCGATCAACAGGTTCGGGATCCCGAACGCCGCTTTCAACTCGACGCCGAACTTGAAGTAGGTGAGGAACATGTCCATGCCGCCGCCGACCTCTGCAGCGTAATCGTACTTCGCGAGCTTCACGACCACTTCCTCATCGAGCGTGTTGTTCACATCCTTCTGGCTGGCCATGTCGATGCAGAATTTGCCACCACCGAGCAGGTACACTGCGAAGTTGTTGATCCGTGCACTGCGGTATTTCAGCAGAAGCGGGAATTCCAAGTAGGTGCTCTCCACCGGTTTCTGGAAGTACACCGATCCTTCCGTGGGTTTCCTGAATTGGTATTGGAGGATGCGTTCTTGGAACGAAAGCGTCGGCAAGAATCGAACGCTGAGGAAGGGGTTGACGTTCAGGGAAGCCACGATGCCAAGGTTGAACCCCGGTTGTCGTTGATGCTGAAGCACGAGCAGAGAATCCCGGAAAGGTGAGGCCGGATCCAGTTTCATCTGGAAATCGCTCGTGTTGTAGCTCAATGCGAAACCGAAGTGGAAGCGGTGCAGGTCGAAGTTGGGCAGGTTCTCCACCTTGATCTTCTTCTGGGCCTGCACCGATCCAAGAAGACCGAGGATGCAGACGAGAAGCAGTGCCAGACTGGTGAAGGGACGGGGTTGCATCGAACGTTGGAACGAAAGTAGGCAAGGATCGTTGTGTGGCCGGGTGGAGAATGTGCTCACTTCCTCGCGGTGTACAACGTAGCGATGCCGCCGGTGAGGGGTCGCGCTGCTCCGTCCTTGCCACCGGCACGGGCCAGCAGTGCTAGGAAAGCAGGGCCTTCTGGAAAGGCATCGACGCTTTTGGGAAGGTAGGTGTACGCCGCGCTGTCCTTGCTTACCGTGCGACCGATCATAGGCATTACACGGTGGAAATAGAAGCGGAACAGCTGGCGCATCGGAGTGTGCTGCGGTTTGGAGAATTCCAGCACGAAGAGCCTGCCATTCGGTTTCAGCACTCGCATCATCTCCTTCAGCCCGAGTTCCAATTGCTCGAAGTTGCGAACGCCGAATGCAACAGTAACGGCCTCGAAGCTTCCATCGGCAAAAGGCAGAGCCGTGGAATCCGCCTGTATCAACGTGATCCGATCATCGAGTCCACGTTGGGTCACTTTCGTGCGGCCATGAGAAAGCATGCCTTCCGAGATGTCGATGCCGGTCACCCTCTTTGCTTTCGCCGAAGCAAGGATCGCGAGGTCCGCGGTTCCCGTGGCCACATCGAGCAGGTGTTCAACGGGTTCTTGGCCAACGAGCTGAACGACCAAACGGCGCCACCCTTGATCGATCCCCAGGGAGAACAACCGATTCAAGAGATCGTACTTCGGACTGATGGAATCGAACATGCGTTCCACTTGCTCGCGCTTGGAACCATCTTCGGAATACGGGGTGACGTTCATGACAATAGGTTCAGCCGGTTCGCTTCCGAACGAAGGCGTTGCGGGTCGATCGGCACCACGCCGACCTCTTCGCAGACCAATCCACCGCCGAGGTTGGCCAACTCGGCGATATGATCCAACGGCAGACCTTGTGCCATTGCCAGTGTTGCCAACGCAATGACGGTATCACCGGCCCCGCTCACATCGGCGATCTTTCGGTGATGTGCTGCGATCACGCGGTCGTGCTCGGCATCGTGCACGTACACGCCATGCTCGCTCATCGTCACCATGGTGGCCTTGTTCCGGAGGGCCTGCTCGAGTTTCCGCACAGCGTGTCGCACACTTTCAGCATCCGATCCGGACACATCCACCTTCAAGCCTTCTCGCAATTCCTTCACGTTCGGTTTGAACAGGTCAACACCTTCGTAGGCCAGGAAGTTCTTCATCTTCGGATCCACGGAGACCGGTATCCCGCTCTTGTGCGCCGCAGCGATGACCGCCTTGATCGTTCGTGCGGTGAGAACGCCCTTGTTGTAATCCTCGAGGACCACGGCAGCCGGTTTGCGAAAGTCGATGACCTCTTGGATCCGCTTCAGCAGCGCGTCTTCTTCTTCGGACGAAAGATCGTCGGTCATTTCTTCATCCACCCGCACCACATGCTGGTGACCGCTGATCACACGGGTCTTCACGGTCGTGTGTCGCGTCCTGCTCCGCACGAGTCCAACACTGTCCAATTCGGAAGCGAGGAAGGCATCGGCCAACGCTTCACCGGAGGGATCACTACCGATGGTGCTTACCACAACTGGTATGGCACCAAGCGCACGCAGGTTCAAGGCCACATTCGCTGCACCACCGAGGCGAGCACTCCGTTCGGTCACGTGCACCACGGGGACCGGCGCTTCCGGAGAAATACGGTCCACGCGTCCCCAGAGGTAGGCATCGAGCATCACGTCGCCCACCACCAGCACCGTGGTCTTCGCGGCACGGTCGAAGAAAGCGTCGATCGCGGCGTTCATCCGTTCGTGAGTTGCGCGATGCCCTTAGCCACGCGCGCCATGGCCTCCGTCAGTTTCGCATCGCTGGTGGCGTAGCTGATCCGCAATGTGCCTTCTGCACCGAAGGAGTGTCCCTCCACAAGGCTGACCCCGACCGTATCGAGCAAATACAAACTAAGATCCACCGAACCTTTGATCGTGCGTCCATCGATGTTGGCACTGACATCGGGGAGCAGGTAGAAGGCACCTTGGGGCACGTTGCAACGCCATCCGGGGATCTTGGCGAGTTCAGCCAGGACCAGATCACGTCGGCGCTTGAAGTCGACGCACATCGGTGCGAGCTGCGCAGGGTCGGCCTCCATGCAGGCTTTTGCCACGCGCTGCGCGATGCTGTTGGTTCCCGACGTGAATTGCCCTTGCACCTTCGTTGCTGCCTGCGCGATCCAGAGCGGTGCACCGATGTAACCAAGGCGCCATCCGGTCAGTGCAAAGGCCTTGCTCAGTCCGTTCACGGTGATCGTTCGTTCGGCCATTCCGGGCAACGATGCGAAGCTCACGTGCTTGCCTTCGAAGAGGATATGCTCGTAGATCTCATCGGCCATCACGTATACCTTGGGGTTCACACGCACCACTTCGGCCAGTGCTTCCAACTCTGCTCTGGAGAGCACCGAACCACTGGGGTTGCACGGCGAACTGAACATGATCAGGCGCGTACGATCGTTCACCGCACCAGCGATCCGTGCGATAGGGGCTTTCCAGTCCTCTTCCAAGGTGGACTTCACGATCACTGGCGTTCCTCCGGCCAAACGCACCTGTTCGGAATAGCTCACCCAATATGGCGCCGGGATCACCACTTCGTCGCCGGGGCCTACCAAGCTCATCACCACGTTGATCAAGGCTTGCTTGGCACCGGTGCTCACCACGATCTGGTCGGGCGAGTAGGAGAGGCCGTTGTCGCGCTCGAACTTCATGGCGATCGCTTGGCGCACATCGAGGTAGCCGTTGACAGGCGGGTACTTGTGCCAAGGTCCACGGATCGCTTCGTGGGCGGCTTCCAGCGCAAAGGCAGGCGGATCATGATCCGGTTCGCCTAGGCTGAGATCGATGATGTCACGGCCTTGGGCCCTGAGCTCGCGGCTTCGACGGGCCATCAACAAGGTGGCAGGTTCGGATATCGCAGCTACGGTGGGGGAAAGGTGCATAGGGTTGCTTTACGACCGCCTCGACCCGCTCAGGAGCGGTGGAAGCGTAAAAAGTAAGCGGCAAAACTACGCATGCCTTTCGGGGCGCTTCCGCAAGAACCCGTGGATCATCCCGATATTCGTCCACTGCTTTATCAACCATGAACGATCCATTGGTACAGATCCTGGTGGCCATACTGCCATCGATCGTGGTGTTCCTCACCGCGTTCTACCTGATCAAACAGTTCACGAGCGCCAAGGTGCACGAGCAAGCGACGGAGGTGCGGAAGGAGGACCACAAGCAGCTGCTTCCCCTGCGGTTGCAGGCCTACGAGCGGTTGACGCTGTTCGCGGAAAGGATCCAACCCGGTTCCTTGTTGCTTCGGGTGCACAAGGGGAATATGTCGTCGCGCACCTTCCATGCCGAGCTGGTCGCAACGATCCGGGAGGAGTACGAGCACAATGTCACGCAGCAGATCTATGTGAGCGACAAGGCCTGGACCAAGGTGCGACAAGCCAAGGAGGAGACCATCCGGTTGGTGAACCTGAGCTACGAACAAACGGGCGACACCCCATCGGGAACAGAACTCAGCCGCCACATCTTCGAGAACGTTTCGCGCCTCACCCACACGCCGTCACAGGAGTGCTTGGTGGTGATCAAGGAAGACGTCCGCCGCTTGTTCTGAAGCGTTCGATCAGTTCTGCTGCGGCTTTGAACGGCCCCAACTCTCCGCTGCGAACGGACGCTTGCAAGGTCTCCAGATGCGCTGCGATCCCCGGGTCCGTCAACAGTTCTTCAAGCAGCCCATCGCGCAATGCGTGTTGAAGCCATTGCGCATTCTGCTGCGCCCTGCGCTTTTCGAAGTAGCCGGTCGCATGTGACCCTTCGCTCATGGAAACGATATGTGCCCAAAGTGCGGCAATTCCATCGCCAGAGAGGGCTTCCGTGAGCAGGACCTCAGGTCGTTTCCCACTATCCCGAGCGGGTAGGAAGGCGATGGCATTGAGCAGAGAACGACGCGCATCGGCATAGAGCGTAGCGGCTTTCGGATCAGCCTTGGTCAGGACGATCACATCGGCGCTTTCCATCACGCCGCGTTTGATGCCTTGCAATTCATCCCCCGTTCCGGGAATGGTGAGCAGCACGTTCAGGTCCGTCATGCGGTCCACCTCCAACTCGCTTTGCCCTACGCCCACTGTCTCGACCAGGATCACATCGTAGCCAGCCGCCTCACAGAGGAGAATGGTCTCTTGAGTGCGACGTGCCACACCACCAAGGTTACCTCGGCTCGCAGTTGGGCGAATGAAGGCATGTTCGGAACGGGACAGTTCATCCATCCGCGTCTTATCGCCCAGAATGCTCCCACCAGAACGTATGCTACTGGGATCCGTGGCAAGCACTGCAACCCGATGACCGTGACCAATGGCCTCACGCCCGATCGGGTCGATCAAGGTGCTCTTTCCGACCCCGGGTATACCGGTGATCCCGATCCGCAAAGTGGTGCGTTGTACGCTGCGCGCCTGCTCGACCAATGCTACGGCGCGGTCGCGGTCAGCGCGGCGCGTGCTTTCCACCAAGGTGATGGCCTTGCCCAGGGCGACGCGATCTCCGGCGCAGAGTGCTCGGAACAATTCCTCGTCGCCCGTGGGATCTGCCATCGGTACTCAATAACCTTTACGGTAGTTGTCCACCCAAGAGCTGTCGCCCACGTCATGGAGCAGCCTGAAAGCACTCTCACCACGCGCGATATCGCTCAGGTGCAGGATGCCATAATCCGTAAGGAGGAGCATTTGGCGTGGGGACGGAGCTTCACGTTTCTCTGCCCAGCCTTTACCCGGATGCTGCCCTTCCACCAACCGATAGGGGTAATCCCAGAACCGCAGTTTCCACAGGTTGTCGAACACGGGGCAGTCCATGACGTACTTGCCCACGGTATCCTCGCTTTGCGGTAAGCACAGGTCCACTTCGTACTTCCGGAAAAGATTCTCCTTGTTGGGGTTCGCCTTGCTCGGGACCACGCCCTGGGCTTGTAGCACGAACTGCTCCCGGGTCATGGGGTCGGCTTGGATCATTCGACCCTCGAATTCCTTCACCGTGAAAAGGGTGAAGATCTGGTTGTTGAGGCCAGTGGTCAAACTCACACCGAACGTGAAGTTCGCAAGCGTTGGAGAACGTTCGCCGTGCCCGGTCGGCAGAACGAGCAGCGCAAGGAAAAAGACGACGGAACGAAGGGTCGAGCGCATGTGGGCCGGAACGGAATGAATCCGATACCGCCCGGTAAAGATAGAGAGCCCGCTACAGCGCTAGTATTTCACGAAGTGCGCAGAACGGTTCAGGCGTCCATACGAGTCGTTCACCAACAGGGTGTAAGAGCCAGCTGCCAACCGTTCGAGAGGAACATCGATGAGCATGTTGCCTTTTGAACCTTGGTAGAGGTCTTGCTCGAGCAGCCGCCCGTTCGCATCCACGATGCGCCAGATCACGGCATCATCCTCAGGCATTTCAAAGGAAGCCCACAGGATATCACCAGCAGGATTCGGGAATAACACCATTCCTGTGGTGCTCCTGCGATAGATGGCATGATCCGCAGGGCTCAGCATCGATCCTCCGTCCACATCCACTTGTTGCACGCGGTAGTAGTTCAACCCTTCCATGGGTGCATCATCCACGAAGGTGTAGGACGTCACGGTCGTTGTATTTCCCATGGCCTGCACGGTCCCGATGGGTACATAAATCGTCGCATCTTCGGAACGTTCCACGATGTAGTGGCTCGCGTTCGATTCGGAAGCGGTGGACCATTTCACCTCCACGACATCCCCTTGCAGGTCGGCTTCGAGGCCGATGAACTCCACGGGTAAGAGCAAGCAATCCAATGCAGCACCGTTGGTGAGCTGCCACGAAAGGTCGAACGCAAGACCGCTTTGCGAATAGTTGCTGATGTACATCACATAGTACTCGCCAACGACCACATCCATGGCGGCTACCCATTTATCCCCTGTATCATCTTCACTGGAATCGAAGGATGAAGTGCTTAGCCCGGTATTGCCTGAAGTACCCGAATAGGAGCAACGTACGGGTTGTAGATAGGGAGGACAAATGACGCCGGACTCTGGCCCCCAGATCGCGAAGTCATAGTCGTCGCTGGAATTTGAAGGAGCGATGGTCAGTCCCAGTTTTCCACTGCCGCTGATGAGGAATTTGTACCAAGTGCCTTGGCGTTCCGAAGAGGATAGGCAGCCGAAGGTCGTGACCCGAAGGTCGCGGTCGTAGCCGGTTCCGCCAGGATTGTCATTGAAGGTCTGGGAACCGCAGATGGATGTGCCACCGCGACAATCCTCTCGAGGCGCATCGGGTGGTATGCAATCGGCGACCTCGAAGAAGGACACACCATTGGCCGGTGAAGGGCCAGCGGTGAATACGCCGGATCCACCCGGAACCTGCCGGATCTGGTAGCGATTCTGATTCTGGCCCGGTCCTGAGTTCACATACGAAACTTGGAAAAGGTCGCCTGAATTGAGCCCGATCGTGGCGTTGGCGTAATAGCCGGTCACCGTGTAGTTGACCACCGCGCCTCCATTGACCTGCACTTGTACGGCACTGGATCCCCAGCCATTCTCACCGGAGTCGAACAGTTCCAAGAAATAGACGCAGGTCTTGCCCGTTGGCATGGTCGGGCTCCACACGCAAAGGTTGAAAGTGCCGCTACCGCTGCCATATCCCCAGTATCGCAGATAATATGTGCCGCCTGGAACCAAATCGGAATAGCGCAAGAAGGGCATGAACCCAGGCCCTTCGTCATCGCTGCAGTCGAGCAATTCCAAGGAACCGCCGCACGAAGGACCATAATAGAGGGCCATGGCGCCGTCGTTGAGCGTCCCAGCTGTGCTTTCAATAACGGCCACACCTGAAGCTGGAGCCACGAAGCTGTACCAGACATCTCGACTGGATGCCGAGAACGCACCGCAACCCGGGCCGGGTACCGTGCTCGTATAGTTCGCCGAAACATTCGTTCGTGAGACCATGCTGCAACTCGACCCCACCGTCAAGGCGATGGCTCCGCACGGTTCATCGTTCGCGATCGGCTCGAATGCACAGATGTTGAATTGGCCATAGGTGGTGTTGCCTTTGGCCCAGACCCGGATGTAGTAGCTCGAACCACCCGTAAGACCCGTGAAGGTCAGTGCAGGCATTGTGTTCGCCCCGATATCGTCGTTGCACGAGATCTGGGTCATTGCAGCGCCACAACTGGCCGCGCTGTATACGGCCATGGCCGCATCCGTCAATGCACTGCCCCCAACAGTGCTCGTGTTGATCGTGAGCCGTCCCGAGGCTGGTGCCACCGCCCTGAACCAAACGTCACCACCTAGGTAGTTTCCGCAGGTGGGTGCTGGGATCCCGGCGGTGTTCGTAGCTCCACCTGTCGTACTGGTCGTATTCGAACAGGAAGCGCCTACTGTCAACACCGTAGCGCTACAGGGGTCGTCATTGCCCGGTGGAGGTGGAGTGACCGCACAGATGTTGAACTCGCCGAAGGCATTGTTACCGTATTCCCAGCAGCGGACGTAGTAGGTCGTCCCATTGGTAAGTCCTGTAAGGACGAGCGACGGCATCAGGCCTCCTCCAGCGTCGTCATCCGTACACACCACCTCGGTGAAGGTTCCAGCGCAGGCCGTAGCCGTGTAGATGGCCATGCCTGCATCGGTCAAGGGGCTTCCGGTGAAGGTGCTCGCGGTCACCGTCATCTGTCCAGATGCCGGACCGGTGAATGTGAACCAGACATCGCCGCCCGCATAGTTGCTGCACGATGGGGCTGGAATACCCGGTGTGGCCGTAGCGAAAAGGTTCGATCCGGTGATGTTCGTGCAAGTGGCACCGGGAGTGAGTGCGACCGCACTGCACGGGTCATCATTCGTGGGCACCTTCGTGTACACGCAGATGTTGAAGTCTCCAAAGGCATTGTTGCCGTTCTCCCAAAAGCGGATATAGTACGTCGTTCCCGCAGTAAGGCCCGTGTAGGTCATGTACGGCATGTTGCCGCCGTACGTGGAGTTGTTGGCACAAGCCAATTCCGTGAAGGTACTCGAGCAATTGGTGGCAGCCGAGTAAAGCGACAATCCTCCATTGTTCAATGAACTACCACCCACTGTGCTGGTGGAAATGACCACGTTGCCCGAGGTCGGAGCCACGAATTGGTACCACACATCACCACCGGAATAGGTTGAGCAAGTAGGCGTGCCTACCCCAGTGGTAGCTGTTGCCCCTTCATTCGTACCGACCGTATTCGAGCAATTTGTGCCAACGGACAACGTGGTCGCCGTGCACCGATCGTCGTTCAGGTCGCAAGTCACCCAAAGTGGTGCGCAAGGAGGACTTCCACTATCGCTGCAACTGCCGCGATCCACCAGCACCCGCACTGTTCCAGTATACGTTGCGGTCCACTGCACGGTCGAACGAGTCCCATTACAACCATCGTCATTGGATGCCAAACTGCTGACTGCGCCGCCGTTATAGAGGGTGATGTGCGTATCCCAACTTGCTCCACAGGTACTGAAGGTGTAGATCCTCCCGGTAACGACGTTCACCGTTGCATATCGGCTTCGATTGATGCACCCGCCCGAAACACTACCGGGGCAAGGAACGGTGACCGCCGCGCCTTGAGCGGTATTGTTGTTGGGACATTGGCTTTGCGCCACTTGGCCCGAGAGAACAGCAACCGCAAGGATGGAGGAACGCACAAGGTCGAGTACCCGCATGGTCAGTCGTTGTCGATGAGGGGTTCAACGTTCGTGGGCCTGGTCAGCTCCAAATACTCTTCCGGATGAGTCGCGATCCAAGCTGCTTTGTAGGCATCGTATCGTGCATTGTCCCGCACAGGGTCGCCGGTGTCCATGTACAAGGGCATATCCGCCAAGCGCTGAATGCGTTCAGTGTGAGGCATTGGATCACTGTTCCCGATCCGCTCTTCGTAGGAGAGCAGGGAAAGTCCGAAGCGACCGATGCGGTGCTCGAACTGGAACCGATCCATGGGAACGATGGATTTCCATTCCAAGGTGCCTTCATTCCGGTCGATCTTGAATACGCCCGCCGGATCAAGGTCGACGAGCATGCCTTCCAATTGCTTCTCGTGCATGGTGCTGGTCATACCGGCCATCCTAGCGCTGTAGTAATGGATCGTTTGGGCGGTGCAGGCAGAAGCCGAGCAAAAGGCCAGGATCACGTTCAGAATACCGCCAACTCGGAGGAACGAATGCATGGCACGAAGCTATTGGGCACCTTTTTCCCCGGAAGGCCGATGCCGCATCGACTCTCCACAGGTTGACGTGGATAACAACGTTCGTGGGCCTTGCGGTCCCTGCCCTGATCCATTGTTGTGGGAAAGGTCGGGCCACACGTGCGCTGGTAGCCCGGCGCCAAAAGCAAAGGGCCGTTCTGCGGAGAACGGCCCTTCGTTTAGAGGAGTGAGTGTGCTACTGTTTCACGAACCGCGTTCGACCGAAAGTAGCCCCTTGCTGGGTGACCAGTTGAACGGTGTAGCTACCGGCTTCGAGTTTCTCGATCGGCAATTCGATGCGCTGGGCACCGCTTGGCGCCAGGTAGGTACTGATCAATCGACCGCTTCCGTCCGTGATCCGAACGATCAGGTTGTCCTCGTAGATGGAACTCATCACGATGTCCGCGCGATCACGGGTCGGGTTCGGCACCACCATGATGCGGACCTCATCCGGTTCGAATAGGGCGGTGACCACATTGGAGTAACCCGAGGTGCCATCCAGATCGAACATCCGCAGGCGGTAGTAATTCATGCCACGGATCGGGTTCTCATCGGTGAATTGGTAGTCCGTTGGGATGCTGCGGTCTCCCATGGCATCCACCGAACCGATCACTTCGAAATCGCGGCCATCGGCAGAGCGTTCCACCAAGAAGTGCGAACTGTTCTGCTCCGAAGAAGTGGTCCAGAGCAGATCGACCGTGGTGATCTG
>CADEDY010000034.1 GCA_902826215.1 uncultured Bacteroidota bacterium | reverse complement strand
GTCCGGCGAACTTCCGGTCCAATCATCCGGGGGTAATTGGCGATCTCCTGTAAGGGTCTCTTCTCCTGCGATCGCTCCGATGCTCGCCTGTGGATTGATGGCAATGCGTGAGGCAATACGCACCAGTTCATCCATCCAGCCACGCACCGTCGATTCGTCGAATAGATCGGTGTTGTAGCTCCATTCCAGCAACAGGCTGTTCTCATTCCCGGTGGCATTCAAGAACAACTCGAAGTTCTCGAAGGCCCGTGGGTTGCTGATGAACCGGTGTTGCAACCCATCGAAGGCTACACCGTCATCCATGTTCATATCGATATTGAACACGACCGGGCACAGCGGAATACGACCGGGTTGACGGGGCACGTTCAGGGTGCGAAGCAAGGTCCCGAAAGTGTATTTCTGGTTGTCGAAGGCGTCCAATACCGCAGTTCGACGAGCCTTAAGATGGTCGATGAAGGTCCGTTCGTCATCGATGCGGCTGCGCAACGCGAGCAGGTTCACACAATGGCCCACGAGGTGCTTCATGTCCATGTCGCTCTGTCCAGCGGCAGGCAATCCAACAACAATGTCGTTGTCGCCGGTGATCCGATGCAGGAGCACTTCGAAGGTCGTGAGCAGGGTGGTCACGAAACTTGCGCCGCTGCGCGTCGCGGTCTCCTTCAGTCCGCGCACAAGTTCCGATGGCATCGCCAGGTCAATACGGTGCCCTTTGTACGTCTTGATCTTGGGCCGGGCCCGATCGGTCGGGAGGTCAAGTCGTGGCAGTGTGCCCTTGAATTGGTCGAGCCAATAGTTCTCTACTGTTGCATGCTCCGGGCTCTTGGCATGGTCGAACGTGGCCATTGCATAATCACCGAAAGGAACGGCATCTGGAACCTGTGGTTGCGATCCGTTCTTGGCGCCATTGTACAGCGCGCTGATCTCTGCCATCATGATGCCCAGGCTCCAGCCATCACAGATCACGTGGTGGCCGGTCAGTCGAAGCAGGTGTTTCTCGGTCCCTTCGCGAACCAGCACAGCGCGGAACAATGGTCCGTTATGCAGGTCGAAGGCCGTGTTCATATCAGCTTGTTCCAACGCGATCAATTGCTTTTGACGCTCGGCTGCAGACAATGCACTGAGGTCAACGAAGCGGAGGTCCAACGTCGCATTGCCTGCGACCACCATACGGGTACCGCTTGGGCTGATCGTGCTGCGTAGCGAATCGTGCCGGACCATCAACTGGTCCATGGCCCATTCCAAGGAGGTGCGGTCCAAGGTGCCGATCAATTCGAGACTGACACTTTCGTTATAAGCACGTGAGGCATCATCGCCCATGGTGGAGGCGGTGAGCACTTCGCGTTGGGCCTCGGTGGTCGGAATGATGCGGTCGATCGCCGGTCCGGTGAACGGGTCGTGGTCAACAGCGATGTATCGGGTTTCTGGGATGAACTTTTCCATGTTCAGAATGCTCTGTTCTCGTTGTCCGCCTTCTAGTTCTCGTCGATCTCCACCATCAGATACTTGTTCGCCCGCTTCGGGTCCGGTACGAACCAAGCGGGTTCACCTTTTGGTGTTCGACCCATACGTGCACCCGGAACCGGAGGTTCCATCGCACTGATCACGCGCTCGCTGAGCCTACGGACATGACCAAGGAGCGAGGAATTGATCGTTTCGATCGGATAGGTGCGTTCGGGCATAAAGCCTGACGCGCGTAGTTCAACGCAGGTCTTCTCGACGGTCGCGATGATATGCTCCACATCGGTTTCGGTGTGCGCGGTGGTGAGGAAATGCGGGAAGTCAAGCACGTGGACACCGTGGAAGCGCATCAGCATGAAGAAGAGCTCGGTGTAGTTGACGCTCTCGTCGTATTTGGTCTTGAATGCACTGCCGAAATTGACCCAGCGATAGGGGAGCTGATACTTATCGAAGAGGTCATTGGCACGCTTCACCATCTCGCCGGTCATGTCGTTGAGGTGCTCCTGCAACCCAGGCCCAACCTCCTTCATATGAACAAGGGCAGCTTTCGCGGCGGCCATCGTAAGTGGATGGCGCACGAAGGTCCCGGCGAAGTAGGTGACACCAGAGGGCGGCACGCTGTCATCGCCGAATTGCCAGAAGCCACCGTCCAGCGCATCCATCCATTCGTGCTTGCCGATCATCGCGCCGATGGGCATGCCACCGCCGATCACTTTGCCGTAGGTAGCGATGTCAGCTTCGATACCGAACAGGCCTTGTGCGCCGTTCTGGTGCATCCGGAAGCCGGTGATCACTTCATCGAAGATCAGCGCTGCGCCGTTTTGTTTTGTGATCTCGCGCACCTCACGCAGGAAGTCCACCGGTCGGAATTCCATGCGACGACTCTGCACGGGTTCGACAAGGACTGCCGCTGCTTCGTGGCAACGTTCCTTGATGATCTGCAGACTTTCGGGCGTGCCGTAGTCGAGTATCAGCATGTTCTCGACGGCCTGCGGCATGATGCCGGGCGCACCAGGATAGCTCTTCTTGCTCTTGCTGCCGCGGATGATCACTTCATCGTTGATGCCGTGGTAGCTGCCGCTGAAGGCGATGATCAGGCTGCGACCGGTCACGGTCCGCGCCATGCGCATGGCACCTAGCACAGCCTCTGATCCAGTGTTGCACACGGCGGCCCGCTCACCACCGGTGAGTTCGCACAACAGGTTCGAAACGTCCGCAGCAAGCGGATGCATGGGTCCGATGTCCACACTCGCGTCGAGTTGCTTGTGACAAGCTTCGCGGATGAAGTCGGGCATGTAGCCGAACATCGAGGAACCGAAACCGCTGAGGATGTCCACGTATTCGTTGCCGTCGATATCGGTTAGGTGACAGCCACGGCTCTTGTCCACCACCACTTGGTAGGTGAGTTCTTTGGTCTGTGGCTTGAAGCCTGTGACGACGCGAGGGTCGGCCATTTTCTGGCGATTCGCTTGCGTGAAGGCCTTGCTTTTGGCCGTCTTCTTCGTGTAACGCTGAACGAATGCGTCGAACCACATGCGCTGTTCGGGTGTCATGTCGTCCACCTTCTCCTTCACGATGCGCGCTTGAGCACCGAAGACTTTCTTCAGCTCGGGAGCGTCTTCCAGGGCGTTCACGGTGGATGTTGCTGCCGCCACAGGTGGTGCACCAGCTGGTGTAGCAACGCCACCCGCGTTCCAATGCGGCAGGATTTGATCCGCCAATTTGTCCAGGTTCGGCAGCTCCTCGTTCAGTTGACGGAAGCTCACCTTCACGCCGAACTTCTTGCTCAATGATGTAGCGACCTGTGTCAGGAAGAGCGAGTCGAGACCCATTTCGAGAAAGGTCTCCTCGGGGCTGGCCTCGGCCAATTCCAAGCCGGAGCTTTCCTCCAACAAGGTCTTGATCTGTTGGATCAGCGCCTCCTTCGGTGTGAGGTTGGCGTCACCCGCGTTCGGCACCGATGCTTCAATGGAAGTGCTCGCGATGGCATGACCACCGGCAGCGACCATCGACACGGGATCAACCCAATGCCGCACGCGCTCGAACGCGTACGTTGGCAGGGAAATGCGATGGCGTTCCTCCTTCTCATGGAATTTGTTCCAGTCGATGGAGACACCGCTCTGCCAAAGACCGCCAACAGCTTTCAGGAGTTGCGTGAGTTCGTTGTTGCTGCCCGCATGGTCGCTCAGCGAGGAGACAGCCGTCTGCTTCTTTGGGTCGGTGCTTTGTTGGCGTGCTAGCGTGGTAGCCGTGGTGCGCGGTCCCACTTCCAACATCACACGGTCCGCATCGCTCCAGGCGAACTTCACGGCTTGCGCAAAGCGGACGGTCGCGCGCAGATGATCACTCCAGTATTTCGAAGAAGTCGCTTCTTCATCCTTCAACCATTCAGCGGTCACGGTACTGATGATCGGTATCCGTGGCGCGTTCAACTTCACGCTTTCCACCACCTTCTTGTAGGGTCCCACCATGGCATCCATCATCGGGCTATGGAAGGCGTGGCTCGTCACCAGCAACTTGCAGGTGATGCCATCCATTTCCAGTTCCGCCTGCAGCTGCGCGATCGCATCATGCGGTCCACTGGCCACGCACAATTGGGGTCCGTTGTTGGCAGCAATGCTGCAACCAGCTGGTATGCGCTTCGCGATATCCTCTTCCGCGGCGCGCATGCTCAGCATGCTTCCGCCGGGCAGGTCCTGCATCATGCGACCTCGGTTGGCGACAAGCTTCACGGCATCCTCCAACGAGAACACGCCAGCAAGACAAGCAGCAGCGAACTCGCCGATGCTGTGTCCCATCATCGCGTCGGGTGTTATGCCCCAATGCATCCACAACTTCGCCAGGCTGTAGTGCATGGTGAAGAGCGAGGCCTGCGTGTAGACCGTCTGCTTCAACTGCTCGGCCGCCTTCTCCTCTTCACTGGCTTTCGGGAAAATGATGGCCTTGAGATCAGTGTTGAGCTCCTCGCTGAACAAGGCGCAGCATTGATCGAAGTGTTGCGCGAACACTGGTTCGCTGGCGTGCAGGTCGCGGCCCATGTTCACGTACTGCGATCCCTGCCCGGGGAACATGAAGACCACACCCGGTGCGGCTTCGTGCAATTCGCGCGTGCCGATCACGTTCGGGTCCTTGTTCGCGATCGCATCGATCACTTCTTGATGTGATCCGCCTACGATCAGTCGGCGATACTTGAATGATCGACGACCGATCTGCAGGGTGTAAGCCGCATCAGCGAGCGACGCGTTCGGGTGTGCTTCGAGCCAAGTGCGGAGGTTCTCCGTCATGGCATCGAGACTGGTCTTGCTCTTCGCACTGAGCATCAGTAATTGCTTGCCGCGCGATGCGCTGGAAGCGGCCATCACAGGTGGTTCCGCGAGGATCACGTGCGCGTTGGTCCCGCCAACACCGAAGGATGAAACGCCGGCGATGCGTGCTTGTGGCACACGCGGCCATGTGATGTTCTCGTTCGCAACGCGGAACGGCGAATTCGCGAAATCGATAGAAGGGTTGGGCGTTTCAAAACCAACGTTGGAAGGGATCACTTCCTCCTTCAAGGCGAGCGCGGTCTTGATGACACCGGCAGCACCGGCAGCTGCGGTCAAGTGGCCGATGTTGCTCTTGATCGAACCGATTGTGCAATGCTGTCCATCGACCTTTCCACCGAAGGCAAGTGTCAATGCCTCAACTTCGATGGGGTCGCCGAGGGGAGTAGCTGTGCCGTGCGTTTCGACGTAGGTGATCTGTTCCGGCGTAACGCCTGCATCGGCCTGCGCCATGGCGATCACTTCGGCCTGCCCGCGCACACTGGGTGCGGTGAAGCTCGCCTTGTCGCTGCCGTCGTTGTTGAGTGCTGCGCCTTTGATCGTGGCGTAGATATGGTCGTTGTCGCGGATGGCATCGTCGAGACGTTTCAACACAATGATGCCGACACCATCGCTGAAGCTTGTTCCTTTTCCCTGTGCGTCGAAGGTGCGTGTACTGCCGTCGGGGCTGTACATGCCTCCTTCATTGTAAGTGATGCCGCTGTTGAAGGGCACCGTGAGCGCGATACCACCGGCCAGGGCCATGTCACATTCGCCATCACGCAAGGCCTTGAACGCTTGCGCGATCGCTACGAGGGAAGTGCTACACGCCGTATGGATGCTCAATGCGGGTCCGCGCAGGTTGAACTCGAATGCGAGACGTGTCGCGATATAGTCCTTCTCGTTGGCGGTCATCACCGCGAAATCGCCCACCTGCTCGATGAGCTCGGGATGGCCGATGACATTGCGCGTGAAATAGGTGTTGTTGCCCATGCCGGCGTACACGCCGATGAGGCCAGTGAATTGCGCGGGGTCGTAGGCGGCATCTTCCAGCGCGCCCCAAGCGGTCTCTAGGAACACGCGTTGTTGCGGATCCATCAGAGCGGCCACGCGCGGGTTCACACCGAAGAAGGCCGCATCGAACTTGTCCGCGTCCGTGATCACACCACGCGCTGCGACGTAATCCGGATCATTCTTCACAGCATCAGGAATGCTGGGGTCGATCTCGTCTTTGGTCCAGCGACTGATGCTGTTCTTCTTGTCGAGCAGGTTCTTCCACAACTGCTCCACATCGGAAGCACCGGGAAAGCGACCCGACATACCGATGATGGCGATATCTCCTTTCTTCGAGCCACCGGCCCTCGCTTTCCGGGCCTTTGCCATTTCAGAAGGTGCAAGAGAACTCGCGTCACCTTCGAGGAAAGCAGCGCATGCCTTGATCGTCGGGTGCTGATACAGTTTCACGATCGGCAATTTCAGGCCATGACCTTCAAGCTGCGCGACGCATTGAATGCTCAGCAAGGAATTGCCGCCGAGATCGAAGAAGTTGTCATCAATGCCGACGCGATCGATGCCCAGCAGGTCGGCCCACACGTTGGCGAGGGTCTTCTGTCCGCTTGTCTGTGGAGCAGCAAAGGCAACGTCGAGTTCCGGACGTTTCACATCCGGCGCAGGCAATGCCTTGCGATCGATCTTACCACTAGGTGTACGTGGCAATTCCTTCACTGCGACGAACGCGGAAGGGACCATGTAATCGGGGAGGAGCGAAGCAAGGTGCTTGCGCAGATCGTTCACACTCACCTCGTGCTTCGCGACGTAGTAGCCGATCAAGCGCTTAAGACCTGGACGGTCCTCGCGCACGGTCGCCACTGCTTGTTCGATCGAAGGGAGCTTTTCCAGCGCGACCTCCACCTCGCCGAGTTCAATGCGATAACCACGCACCTTCACTTGTCCATCGATGCGGCCCTTGTAGTCGACCTCGCCGTTCCGAAGCTCCGCTGCGCGGTCGCCGGTCTTATACAAGCGTCCACCCGGAGTGAATGGATCGGCGAGGAAGCGCTCTGCGGTCAAGTCGTCACGACCGATGTATCCCTTCGCAACGCAAGCACCGCCGAGGTATAACTCACCCTCTTCGCCTTGCTTAACGGGATTCATCTGCTCATCGAGTACGAGCAATTTCACGTTGTCAATGGCCTTGCCGATGTTCGGCAGAGCGGGCCAGCTTAAAGGGTCGCCGGTCAATTCCAACTCGCTCACCACGTGTCCTTCTGTCGGCCCGTACTGGTTGCAGAATCGGCAACCGGGTAGTTGTTTGAAAAAGTTCGCGACAGCCGGTGTGATCTTTAGCTGTTCTCCGCTGGTGAACACTTCCCTCAACGAAGTTGGTACCTCCCCAGTGCGCTCAACGGCTTCAGCCAGATATTGCAATGCAACGAAGGGGACGATCACGCGGTTGATCTTCTCGGCGATGATCTTGTGCAGTAGTTGAGTACTGTTCAAGCGATCCTCATCTGTGATCAGTACCAACTTACCACCTTGCGCGAACGTCGTGAAGATCTCCTGGAAGCTCACATCGAAGCTGATCGGTGCGAACTGCAGGGTACGATCACCTTCCTTCAGCACTGAAGTGCGAAGCTGCCATTGGATCAAGTTCATAAGTGGCGCATGGTGCATGGCCACGCCTTTCGGACGACCAGTGCTGCCGCTGGTGAAAAGGACATAGGCAAGGTTCTCGGGCTTTGCCGGGCAAGGGCCTTCGAACAGCGGTCCGTTCTCCAGGTCGACCTCGTCGATCAAGAGGATCCTGGCCTTGCTACCTTTGAAGAGATGCTGATGCGCGCGGTCGGTGATCACCACCGGCGGCTGGGCATCCTCGAGCATTAGAGCGATGCGATCAACAGGGTAAGCGGGGTCGATGGGGACGTAGGCGGCACCACTGCGGACGATGCCAAGCACAGAAGTGATGAGTTCGTTCGAGCGCTCAAGGCACAGGCCGACCGTGCGATCCGGTCCAGCTCCGAGGCCATCTAATGCCGCTGCGATACGGGCAGCGCGTTGTTCAAGCTGCTCATAAGAGAACACACGCAAGCCATCGACGAGAGCTTTGCTATCAGGGGCTATTTGTCGACCTTTCTTGAAGAGATCCGAGAGGTTGGAGAAGCTATCGATCATTCGTGGTTGTAGGCCTTTTTCAGATTCTGGGCAGAGAACAAATCTCACGGTCGCAAGCAACGGGTCCGCGATCGTTGAAAAGTGCGTTTTCCAAGGTCGAGTTGAACGTATTCGTCAGGTGAAAGGTTGCCTTCGTCGTAAACATTGATCAGCCTTCAACTATTTCTTGATCCGACGGCAGGAACGATCAATTCGTCGATTAAAAGGAAGTGTAAATCGAGAATAAAGGTACTTCCGACTCAGCGTTCCATCTGAACGGTGGATAAGTTGGTCGGGAATCCAAGCAGACTCACCGCCTCTTCCCTCGTATTCATTTGGTTTTCAGGCTACCCGAGGTTATGAACAATACTGGCGTTGCCTGGTCTCAAGGCCTATTTTCGCAGCCTCAGAAACGAGAAGTCCAAGCGATTGAGGCTCAAGATACTGACAAAGAGGAGTTTGTATGGCTAGAACGGTATGCTTCGCTGATGTTTCGACGTGCGCTTTCATCGCGCGGGTCGGCGGTTTTCATTCTTCAGCGAGATGAATTAGTTAAGGAGCAGATGATCAGTATGTTAAGGTTTACCTGTTCCCGATGAGTTCTACTCTGGACGTCCTGCAAGTCAAGTGGCCTTTCGTTCGTCAAATGCACGCAAACCCACTCCACCCTGTAACCCAACAGGTGTGGAAGACGGTACAAAGGGCAACCGACACCATTCAACTGTCCGGTCCTCAGAGCACTGCCTTGCTAGGGACCTCTATCAAGGACGGAAGGATACAGGGTCGGAGGTCCAACCAACTTCAGTCTGCCCGATGGTACGATACCTGCTAGCCTTTTTCACTTCGTTGATCCTCCTTGGGGCTCAAGGACAAACCGTTTCTGAGCGCGCTGCTGTTCGACTTACGGGAACTGTTCAAGCATCCGGTCCGAGCATTACACTGAATTGGCCTGCGATGGCGGGCACGACTTCCTTCTCCGTTTATCGGAAGCTCAAGACGGCCACTACTTGGGGCAGCGCAGTCGCCAACCCATCATCATCGGCAACGCAATGGGTAGATATCAACGTGAGCGTTGGTGTCAACTACGAATACAAGGTGGTTCGTGTGTCGAACGGGATCACCGGTATCGGGTATATCAATACAGGCATCAACGTTGCTGCTACGGATTACCGGGGCAAAGTGATCCTATTGGTGGATAACACCTTGGCTTCACAACTAACGACCGAACTGAACCAATTGGTTCTTGATCTTCGAGCCGATGGTTGGGCCGTTCTCCGCACGGATGTTTCTCGTACTGCTTCCGTTACCAGCATCAAGAGCATTGTTCAGGGGCATTACAACAGCGACCCTACGAATGTGAAAGCCCTGTACTTGGTAGGTCACGTTCCCGTGCCTTATTCAGGCAACATCACACCGGATGGTCACGATGACGGGAAAGGCGCTCGTCCAACAGACGGTTACTATGCTGACATTGATGGCACGTGGACGGATAATTCGGTGAATACGACCATCTCCACCCACCAACAAGCATGGAACACGCCGGGTGATGGCAAGTTCGATCAGAGTGATTTCCCGTCCGCGATCGAATTGCAAGTAGGTCGTGTGGATATGTACGACATGCCTGCTTTCGGCTCCACAGAGGTGCAGTTGATGCGCAATTATCTCAACAAGGCGCACAGTTTCAAGGCGAAGGGTTGGACGCCGACCATGCGAGGCGTTGTGATCGATAACCTGACCTGGGTCGGTAGCCCGATTGCCGCAAGCGGATTCCGGATGGCCCCGTTGGCCGGCAATACGAACCTAGGGCCACCTGCTCCAGTGTTGTCCTTCAATAACTACATCAACAACCAGAGCTACCTCTGGACCTATCACTGCGGTGGCGGCTTGCAAGCTGTTGACAACGGCGTGGTGACCTACAATGGAACCGACGGTGGCGCTACCACCCAGATGTTGGCCTCATCGGTCACCATGGGCGGGGTCTTCAACATGGCGCTAGGTAGCTTCTTCTACGATTTCGACAACCGCAACAACTTCCTGCGCGCCATCATTGCACGGGGTGATGGTTTGACCATGTGCTGGGCAGGGATCCCTTCATGGTATTTCCACCACATGGGCATGGGCGAGAATATCGGGTACAGTGTGCGGGAAACGATGAACAATACAGGATTGTACCTCCCGCTTACGGAAGGGTGGCAATCGTCCATTGGTCGCACCCACCTGAACTTGATGGGGGATCCAACGCTGCGCATGCAGTCGGTTTCACCGCCTTCGAACTTGCAGGTAACTAATTCCGGTGGTAACGCCGGATTCTCATGGACGGCTTCCTCGGATGCTGTTCTCGGTTACCACATCTATCAATTCGAGACCTCTGGAACGGTCACACGCTTGACCACGAACCCGGTGACATCGACCAGCTATGTGGCATCTGCGGTTCCTTTTGTCGCCGGCCGCGATTACATGGTCCGTGCCGTGAAGTTGGAGACCAACTACAGCGGTAGCTACCAGAATCTCTCTCTTGGTGCGATCGGCACGAGCGCTGGTTCCCCAAGCCCGGATTGTTTGGGTGTTGTTGGGGGAAGTGCCACGGTAGGTTCCAGCTGCAATGACAACAACCCGTGCACGACGAACGATGTGTACACGTCCAATTGTCAGTGTGCGGGAACTGCTTCGCCGGATTCCGACGGCGACGGGATATGCAATGCCCAGGACAACTGTCCCAACATCGCGGGTCAGATCGGATCGAGTTGCAACGACAACAACCCATGTACCACGAACGATATGATCAACGCAAGTTGTCAATGTGTTGGGACGCCTTCGCCCGATTCGGATGGTGACGGGATCTGCAACAGCCAAGACAATTGCCCCAACATCGCGGGCCAGATCGGGTCAGCGTGCAATGATGGTAATCCGTGTACAACAGGAGATGTGATCAATGCCAATTGTCAGTGTGTAGGGACCTCATCGCCGGATACGGATGGTGATGGTATTTGCAACAGTCAGGATAATTGCCCGTTCGTGGCAGGCCAGATCGGTTCACCGTGCAACGATAACAATGCATGTACGACCAATGATGTTCTGAATGCCAACTGCCAATGTGCTGGTACGCCAGCGGCCGATACGGATGGGGATGGTATTTGTGACGCACAGGATAGCTGTCCCTGGGTGGTTGGTCAAGTGGGTTCACCATGCGACGATGGTGATCCTTGTACAACGAACGACGTCCGCTTGGTGAATTGCCAATGTGCCGGAACGCCCTCGCCCGATAGTGACGGTGATGGGATCTGTAACAGCCTGGACAACTGCCCGAACGTGTACGGCCAGATCGGTTCGGCCTGTAACGACAACGACCCGTGCACGACCAACGACGTGTTGAATGCGAATTGCCAATGCGTTGGAACCCCTTCTCCGGATAGTGATGGTGATGGAGTTTGCAACGCACTGGACAACTGCCCGAACGTTCCCGGTCAGATCGGCTCAGCGTGCAACGATAACAACCCGTGTACGACGAACGATGTGTTGAACGCGAACTGCCAGTGTGCCGGAACGCCTTCACCGGACAGCGATGGAGACGGTATCTGCAATGCACAGGATAATTGTCCGAACATCGCTGGTCAGATCGGGTCGACCTGTAGCGACGGAGACCCATGTACAACAGGGGACATCATCAACGCGAATTGCCAGTGTGTGGGAGTTGCCAGCACGGATACGGACGGTGATGGATTATGTGACTCACAGGACAGCTGCCCATGGGTAGTTGGACAGGTGGGTTCGCCGTGCAACGATGGTGATCCGTGTACCATCAACGATGTGCGCCAAGCGAACTGTCAATGCGCTGGAACGCCAGCACCGGATGCGGATGGCGACGGCATCTGCAACAGCCAGGACAATTGTCCGAACGTCCCCGGTCAGATCGGATCGTCCTGCAACGATGGCGACCCGTGTACAACGAACGACCTTCTGAACGCGAACTGTCAATGTGCAGGAACGCCTTCGCCGGATTCCGATGGCGACGGCATCTGTAACAGCCAGGACAATTGCCCGAACGTTCCTGGTCAGATCGGATCACCTTGTGTAGATGGCGATCCATGCACGATCAATGATGTGATCAACGCGAACTGCCAGTGTGCAGGAACGCCCAGTGGTGATAGTGACCTGGATGGTGTGTGTGATGCACAGGACAATTGCCCGAACACACCCGGTCAGATCGGATCGCCATGCAACGATGATCAGGCATGTACGATCAACGATGTGATCGGTGCGAATTGCCAATGTGCTGGTACACCGGTGAGCGATACCGATGGCGATGGTGTTTGTGATAGTTTGGACAGTTGCCCGGGTGTTGCGGGCCAGGTCGGCTCGCCTTGCAATGACGGTGATCCCTGTACCATCAACGATGCGTTGAATGCGAATTGCCAATGTGCTGGAACCTACAGTGGGGACAGCGATGGCGACGGCGTTTGCAATGCGCAGGACAACTGCCCGAATGTCCCTGGTCAGATCGGATCGCCATGTGATGACGGAGTTTCAGCGACGATCAACGACGTTCTGAATGCCAATTGTAACTGCGTAGGAACCCCGGTCGCTGTGGATTGTCTTGGACAACCGAATGGACCTGCAGCGCCAGGCACTCCTTGTGACGATAGCGATCCCGATACGATCGATGATGTCTGGAGTGCGCACTGTGCCTGTGCAGGTACACCAGTAGTGTTCGACTGTTCGGGTGTGGCCAATGGAACTGCATTGCCGGGAACCTCGTGCAACGATAACAATGCCAATACGATCAATGATTCGTGGAACGCGAACTGCAACTGCGTTGGTACGCTTGTGGTCTTTGATTGCATGGGTGTTGCCAATGGCACCGCCTTGCCCGGTACCGCTTGCAATGACAATAACGTGAACACCATTGACGACACGTGGAACGCGAACTGCAATTGTGTTGGAACGCCCGTCGTATTCGACTGCTTGAACGTGGCGAATGGTACTGCACTGCCAGGCACTGCGTGTAACGACAACAACCCGAACACGATCAACGACGCGTGGAATTCGAACTGCAATTGTGTTGGGACGCCCGTGGTATTCGATTGCTTGGGTGTGGCGAACGGAACTGCCCTCCCTGGTTCGGCGTGCAACGACAACAACGCGAACACCATCAACGATATCTGGAGCACGAACTGTACATGTGCTGGCGTGCCAGTGGTCTATGACTGCTTGGGTGTCGCCAACGGAACTGCTGTACCCGGTAGCGCGTGCAACGACAACAACGACAATACCATCAACGACGCATGGAATTCGAACTGCAATTGCGTTGGTACGCTGGTTGTGTTCGATTGTGCTGGCGTTCCGAACGGGAGCGCCGTTCCGGGCTCGCCCTGCGATGACGGAGATCCGCAGAGTACGAGTGATACGTGGAACTCGAATTGTGAATGCACAGGTACATACCTGCTAGTGGATTGCTCCGGTGTTCCTGGTGGATCAGCGTTCATGGACGATTGCGGAACATGTGCGGGTGGCTCTACAGGCGTTCTGCCCAATGCCGATATCGATCAGGACGGTCTGATCCCATGCGAGGATAACTGTTTGCTTTCGTTCAATCCGGGTCAGCAGGATTTCGATGGGGATGGTGTTGGTGATGCCTGCGATAACTGTGTTTGGGTGTACAATCCGGAACAGCCTGATATCGATGGTAATGGTGTAGGCGATGCGTGCGACATGTTCACGGGGCTGATGGAGATCTCCTCCACCAGCACCTTCAGCATGTTCCCGAATCCTACGAACGGACAGGTATTCGTGGCCTGTTCCGTACCGGGTGCGAAGTGGCTCCGCTTCCACAACGCGTTGGGGGCATTGGTCTTCGAAGCACCGGTGCGCCGTCAATTGGATCTTGAACAACTCTCCATGGGAGTTTATATGGTGCTTGTGTTCGACGCGGAAGGCAGACCGCTCGCACAAACAAGGCTCGTTCGCCAGTAGCGACGGGTTGAAGTTGGTAAAAGGGCTCTCTGGAAACAGAGGGCCTTTTTCATTTCAACAGGGTCACCGTACCGAAGTGCTTGCGTCGCTCGGTGGAAAACCCTTCCTTCACCCAAAGTCGCCAGATATAGACATCTTGTGGCATGAGTTCACCGCTATTCCGGAAGGCCCCGTTCCAACCGATCATGGGGTCATCCGAATGGAATACTTCGACGCCCCAACGGTCGAACACTTTGAATAGGAAGAATTCGGGGTCAAAGCCGATCACGGATGGAGTGAACGACTCATTCAAGTTGTCTCCGTTCGGTGTGAAGGCGTTCGCGACGTAGATGGTCAATACATCGTCCAGGATCACCGGTTCGCAGTGTTCGTTCGCGCAACCGAACTCATCCGCAGCCGTGAGGCAGATCACATGCTCGCCTACTCGATCAGAAGGAATGGTAAGCAAATAGGGTGAATCGAACACCCACGCCATGCCATCGATGGACCAAGCACGTGTCGGGTTCTCATCGGACAGGATGAGGTCGACAACAGGGTTCTCAACGCTTACGCGTGATGGGGACACTCCGAAGTTCACGTCCGGACCATCGGAGATCCGGATCAGCTCGGAGAAGGTCGATGATCCAATACAACCCAGATCGTCCGTCACGAGAACTGTGACCTCGAACGACCCTGGAGTGGAATAAATGTGGGTCGCCTCTGTCGAACCGAGGCTATTCCCGCCATCGCCGAAAGACCATGAAGCGGAAACCGGGTTCAAGAATGAGCCTACCGAAAGCTCAACGAGCAGGGGCGCACAACCCGATAGCGCGTCGACGGAAATGACCGGGTCCAACGGTGGCCGAACCGAAACCACGACCACGGCCTCGGCCATGGAGCCTACGCAAGCACCTTCACCGACCACAGCGTAAGTGTAGATCCCTTCAAGATGCTGGCTAGGGTCGAATTCGCCGACGAAGGCCCCTGTTGGTCCGGTCCAGTTCCCACCATTCTCTGCGTTGTTGCCGAGCAGCCCGAAGAGTTCGATCGGAGCATCGGTCGTGCAGATTTCCAGCTCGGCATCAACACCGGGGTCAGGAAGCTGATCAACAGAAACTTGAACGGTCACCTGAGAAGCGACACAAGGTGCGGTGCCGGGAACGGTATAGGTATAGATCCCAGCTTCCGAGATCGCGGGATCGACGAGGTTGATGGTCGATCCGTTCGGTGAGGTCCAGTTTCCGGTGGCGTCCGGGCTGCCGGTCAACCAGGTCATTGGATCAATTGGGCTACCTCCTTCACAAAGCACTGCGTCACCACCGATCCCAGGATCAGGGGCTTGCGTGAAGGTCACATCCACGACACTGATGACAGCAGGGCACGGACCTGTTGCTGGGATCTGATAACTGTACGGTCCGGCCGGGTCCGTACCGACAAGCAGATCAACGCCATGTGCTGTTCCATCAGGTGCGAACCAGGAGCCTCCAGGGTTCGGGGCACCACCAAGTGCCTGGATCAGCGGATAAGCGATGGTCGGTGCATCGCAGACCGAGAGTGTTCCGTCCACACCAGCAGAGGCTGCGTTGGTGATCGCAAGATCCACCGTCGCGCTGAATGCCGGACATGGGCCTATGGCCGCTAGCGTGTACGTGTATGTGCCACTTGAGGCCGTTTGAGGCGCGATGGTGCCAACACCGATCGGTCCTTGCGGTCCGGTCCATGTGCCACCTGGTTGCGGTGTCCCGAGCAATTGATCGAATAGATCCAGCACAGGGTCCGAGCTACAGGCAGTGACTGCGGAACTCAAGCCAGGATCGCCGGCCAATACCGAACTGATCTCGACCGTTGCTTCATCATTCATGCAAGGTGCGGTGGCTGGAACGGTGTAGGAATAAGTGCCGTTGAGCGCGTCCATCGGCTGAAGGATGTTCGGAACGGAAAGTCCATTCGGGTCCGTCCAAGTCCCATTCGGCTGCGCACTCGCACCGAGCAAGGTGAATAGGTCCACCGTCTCATCGGTAGAGCATATGGCTAGGGTCGCATCATCGCCGGCATTCGGCTGAGGTGCTACGGTGATGTCGATGACCGCACTGACGTCAACACAAGGAGTAGTTGCAGCGATGGTATAGGTGTATGCACCGCTAGGGTCGGCCGCAGGGTCGAATATGCCGACGATGGGAGCGCTGTTCGGGTCGGACCAAGTACCACCTGACCCAGGGGATCCGGCAAGCGCTGCAAAGAGGTCCAATGGTGAGGAGGCGTCACAAACGGTCAACACACTACCTGTGCCAGCGCTTGGTTGCGAGGTGATGACGACTTCCACCGAAGCCGCATCACTCACACATGGAGGAGGAGCGGATAGGAAATAAGTATAGGTGCCTGACTGCGCGGAACCTGGTGCAACCGTTCCGTTGGATACACCGCCATTCGGGTTGGTCCAAGTTCCTCCGGGATCCGGCGTTCCACCCAACAGACCGATAAGCGCGACAGGTCCTTCCGATGAACATAAAATTGAAAGAGGTCCATCGCTTCCCGCATTGGGTTGTATGCTCAACTGTACATTGACCGTTCCAGTGCTGCTCGGGCATGGCGCTGTTCCTTGAACGGTGTATGTATGGATGCCGGGCATATCCGAACTCGGGGAAAAGGTCCCATTGAATGGCAGCCCATCCGGTCCCGTCCATGTACCACCCGCGTCAGGTGTGCCTCCAAGTGAGCCGAACAGGAGCGCGGGTGATCCGGATGAGCACAAGGAAAGGGAGCCATTCGATCCGGCGTTCGGAGCAGGCAGTATTGTAACTGCAACTACCGACGAAACGGAGACGCATGGAGCCGCTCCAGCAAGGGTGTACGTGTAGTTCCCTGACGGATCCTGCGCCGGATCAACGGTTCCGGAGTGAGCTGTTCCGTTGGGGGCCGTCCAAATGCCACCGGATGAGGGTGTGCCACCCAAAGCCGCAAAGAGTGCACTGGCTCCGCTCGAAGCACAGAGGTCGAGCGTGCCATTCGTTCCAGCTTCCGGTTGGGTCAAAACGGACACTGCCACGATGGCTTGCGCTGTGCATGGCGGAGAAACGCTCGTCACTGTATAGGTGTAATTTCCTGATTGATCGGATGCAGGGTCCAACAGCCCAGAATGTGGTTGCCCGGTCGGGTCCGACCAAACACCACTAGCATTCGGAGTGCCTCCCAATGCGGAGAACAAGTTGCTCGGTGGCGCCGTACCGCAGAGGCTGAGGCTCGAGCCAGAACCTGCATCAGCACTGCAACTTTGAATAACGGTCGGAGGATTGACAACGATAGGGTCGTTGGTGCAACCCGTGCTACCCCAACTTCCGGTCTCGCTATCACCGAAGGAATTCACGGATACGCTGAGGTCAAGTCCGTTTACGCATGCCGGTCCGGAGAGCACGGAGATGGTCCAACAGAACGTCCAACTCACCGCGCCGGTGCAGAAGTCACCGAAGTTGTTACCCGGGTTGCCATCACCGGGTGCAAAATCATAGAAGAAGCCGGGGCCCTGGGGGCCGATGTTGGTGCCCGCGGTTCCCAGCACCGAGTTGTACCATCCCCAGGTTCCCGAGCCGGAGCAACTGGCGGGTGGTGCGCTCGGCACCAACGTGCTCACATCCCAGCCGGGCCCGAAATCGGCGGCCACACCATGGAACCAGTTGGCACTGGTCGAGGCCCAATTGGTCACTGTGAAACAGAACGTAACGGTTTCGCCGCAGGCATAGGTGCCATTCACTGGAGGTGTGCTTGCCGTGAACGTATTGCTTACCAAGC
The DNA here is from genome assembly GCA_902826215.1 of uncultured Bacteroidota bacterium. GTDB lineage: Bacteria > Bacteroidota > Bacteroidia > Flavobacteriales_F > PHOS-HE28 > PHOS-HE28. The sequence goes on along the minus strand of CADEDY010000034.1, from coordinate 12,874 downwards.
AAGGCTGCCCCCATAAGAAGAAGGGAAGACATAACGCAGTGAGCAACAAGACCCGTGGAAACGTCCGCATCGAAGGAACGGACCAAAAGGTCCATTCTCAAAAATAGGCGCTTCGACCGAAAGGACAACTATGACGTTAGGATCGAGATCCGAAGAAGTTTCGGCTCAGTTCCGGAAGTTTCCTGATGACTTGCTCGAATGGCCCAAGGGCGATTCCTGCTTTCTATTCACCACGACAGCATGGTTGGTGCCCCTATTAAGGAGCTCCCACAGCGGTATCACCCATGCAGCCCTCCATGATCCTGAATTGCACGTATTGCTGGAGCACGAAGCACTAGCACTGCTCAAATCCGAACAACAGTACGAATTACCGCATTCTTCCTGGGTCAGTGATCGTGGCTCGCGAACATACAAGCGCACCGGATGGCCAGCAGGTAGCTTACTGTGCGATCACCTTTCCGAGAAGGCGCATCGACGCCCCGTGCTGATCCACGAGCACCACTTGGTACATTCCATTGGCAAGTCCATTCCGATCGATGTTCAGAACGGTGTTCGGTGCGTTGGTCAACTGATGGGCTATACGTCCAGCAGCGTCCAACAGGAGTATGTTACCACCAGCGTTCTCAGCGCTCAGGTCAATGCTGAATCCATCGGTGAAAAGGGTAGGGCGGATCAAAGGCGCCGTGTTCCGAGCGACTTCAGCTGTGCCGACCGAAGTAGCAGCCGTGGAATGGATGTCCAAAGCGCACACGATGAACAGGTCGTTCCCATTGGCGTGGAATTCCTCTTGCGCAAAGGTGTTCTGGATAGAGAGCCCGGTGTTGAAGGCCTCCCAGGTGGCACCACCATCCAAGGAACGCTGGCAACCGATGCTTCCGGATTTCGTGATCGCATAATACTTGCCGTCATAGGCGATGAGTTCGGAACCTGCCGCAGGACTTGCTACCGGATAGTTGGTGCTGTTGGTCCAGATCGTTCCTCCGTCGACGGAGTATCGTGCACCGAACGTGGTAAGCGCTACCAATCGGCCATAAGCACCGGCCACCGCATAGACCGCATAGTTCGTTGTTCCCACTTGGGACCACGATTGGCCAAGATCAGTGGACTTCATCAACGCTGTGCTCGTGGAGGCATAAAGCGTCCCGTTCATCTCCGCGATGTTGTAAATGGTCATGTTCGAGCTGAGGCCGGAGAATGCCGCGAGCCATGTGTCGCCATTGTTCACGGTCCGAAAGATCCCGCCTGAACTCTGGGAGATCATGCCGCTGAACACGGCGAAGGTGACGCCCCCATAGTTATAGAACTTATTTGCGAAAACGGTGGCACTGGCTGTCAGTGTACCGTTCGCCAGTGCCCAACTGGAGCCGTTATCCGTAGAGCGGTAGATGCCGGATTCCGTTCCACAGAAAAGCGTGGTCGCATTGCTGCCGACGGATTGGACTTTGATGTCGGAGCCGGTCAAGGGCAGTCCGGTATTCGCCAAGGTCCAACTCGTTCCGCCATTGATGCTCTTTTGGATCCCCGTATTCGTCGTGGCAACATAGAGGTTGCCATTCAACGTGGTCATGCTCTTGTGCCCCGAGTTGGTCAAATTGTAGGGCGTCCAATTCGCCGTGGCGATGAACTGAAGTGACATGAGAAGGACGAGGGTCGCGTAGCGATTGAGGATCATGATGACTTGCTTTCGGGCAAAAATAAGGTCTTCCGACTTGTTGGGGAATGAGCGAAGGAAATGGACCGGGCTATCTTTGTGCCGTGACACGCTTGGATCACCATAGGGTATCGGCTTGGCTTCTCGGCCTTTGCTTCGTCACATTGGTATTCCCGAAGGAGTTCTTGCATGGACGGATGCACGATGGTGAACATCAGGGCACCATCGATCACCACGGCGAGGAGGTTACCGCTTCATGCGCGGCATGCGAATTCGCTGTCCCGTATTCCCCTGCACCAGAAGGGATCGGTTTGCCGAGTACGTCGGTGCTTCGCGTCGCGTTGAGTGATGGCCACGTGCTGGCACAAGTCTGTCCCCGGCCGATCGCAAGCAGCGATCGTGGTCCGCCTGCATTGAGTTGATCCGGCTCCGGCCGAAGGTCGATGACCACCGTTGGTCATCGTTCGACATCCGTTCCAACTCATTTCCAACAGTAGCGCGCGCACCTGCGCGCAATTCATGTCCATCGTTCAGTCCGTATTGGTGCGTGCGCTGTTCCTGTTGCCTGTTCTCGGCTTCGGGCAGGACCCTGCATGCAGCTTGGTGATCAGCGGCGCTGTCATCGACGAGCATGATCGCACTCCATTGGCCTACGCCGAGGTTTACTTTCCAGCGTTGGAGAGAGGTGTCGTGGCCGATGCAGAAGGTCGCTTCCGGATCAATGGTCTTTGCGCAGGTGAACAAAGGATCCGCATCATGCATCTCGGTTGCGAACCAGTGGAACGTGTTGTGCAATTGACAACGGACCTGGACCTGCGGATCGAACTGGAACATCACGCACATGAGTTGGCTGAATTCGAAGTGGCACGTGCGCGACCGGATGAGAACGTTGGCCTGTCCCAGAGCACCTTGGATCGGAATTCCATGGAACAGGCCTCTGGTGGCAGTTTCGCAGAGATGCTATCCTCTATTCCGGGAGTGAACATTCTCCGTAGCGGCCCCACCATCGGAAAGCCGATCATCCATGGTCTGAGCGGCAATCGCATCCTCACCTTGAACCAAGGGATCCGGCAAGAAGATCAGCAATGGGGTACCGAACATGCACCGAATCTGGATGCCTTTTCCAGCGACCGGGTCACCGTGGTGAAAGGTGCGGCCAGCGTGCAGTACGGCAGCGATGCGATCGGAGGTGTCATCATCACGGAGCCGGTTGCCCTTCCCACAGCACCTTCGGTGAGCGGGGAGTTGCGGGCCATAGGCAATTTGAATGGCCGTGGTGGCGGCATGAACGGGATGGTTCAAGGTGGAGTGAAAGGCCTGAAGGGATCGGGTTGGCGCTTGCAAAGTAGTGGTCGCCTGTTGGGTGATTGCAAAGCACCGAGCTATGTCCTCAGCAATACCGGCATGAACGAACAAGGGGCTTCGGCCACGGTCGGGTACCGGATCAGGCGTTGGAACACATCGGTGTACTACAGTTACTTCCAACGTGAGCTGGGGATCCTCCGCACCTCACACATCGGTAACCTTACGGACCTACAGAATGCGATCTCGAGCGGAACGCCTTGGTACACCGCGGACTTCACATACGATGTTGAAGCCCCTCGGCAGACCATGTCGCACCATTTGCTGAAGGCTGAGACCGGATACGCCGTCAGTGATCGCGGTCGTGTGCTATTGACCTACGGTCATCAAGTGGATAGCAGGCAGGAATTCGACATCCGACGTGCCGGTCGAAGCAGCATCCCGGCGACCGATCTGTCGCTCAATACACACACAGCCGATGCGTCATTCGCGCACTGGATCGGCCAGCGTGTCCATGGGAAGGTGGGCATCAGCGGCTTGGAGCAAGAGAACATCAACGTACCTGGTACTGGAATACGCCCACTGATCCCGAACTACAGAAAACGAAGCGGCGGCGTGTTCGTGTTGGAGCACCTTCCGATCAATTCGCGGTTGGAGCTTGAGGCTGGAGCACGACTCGAAGCCTCGCGCCTCGATGTGGCGTTCTACACATTGAACGATTCGTTGGCTCGTCCGGTGCATGATTTCACCAACCATGCCCTTACGGCGGGCGCCAACTGGACCGTGACGGATAGTGTGCGGCTTCGCTTCAGTCTCGCTACGGCGTACCGTCCACCGCATGTCAGTGAATTATACAGCGAAGGATTGCATCATGGGGCAGCGGCTATTGAACTGGGCAATGATCAGCTTACCAGTGAACGTTCGTTGAAAGCCACGACGGATCTGGAGGCGCTCTGGTTCAATGGCCGACTTCGAACGGACGTCACGGTCTACGTAGATAGAATGGCGAACTACATCTACCTGCGGCCCGATGGATACCAATTGACCATTCGTGGCGCCTTTCCGGTGTTCCAGTATGTTGCCACCGACGCACTGCTTTACGGATCCGATGTATCGCTGCAATGGAAGATATCGGAGCGGTTCGCGTTGCGGTCGCGCACGAGCATCGTCCGTGGACGCGATCGGTCGCGGAACGAGTGGCTCTTCCAAATGCCCAGTGATCGGACAGAGACCGCGTTGGTCTATTCGGCTCAGGAGATAGGTTCATGGCGTGCGGTGGAATTCAGCCTCAGGAGTCAATTGGTTTTCCACCAAGGACGGGTGCCGGAAGGACTGGACTTCGCTGATGCCCCACCTCGGTATCACCTCCTCGGGATGCAGGCCAGCGGTGCCCGGATGCTCGGGAAGCATGAACTTCGGGTCGGATTACAAGCCTCCAACATACTCAATACGTCCTACCGTGATTACCTGGATCGGTTCCGCTACTACGCCGATGCGCGCGGTGCGGATCTGGTCCTGTGGGTGCGGTATGCCTTCGGGAAACAAGGTTGAAGAAATTAAAGACGATCAACACAGAACAGAACACAATGAGAACCGGATCACAGAGAACCATCATAGCCCTTCTGACCATTGCAACGATGATCGGGTGCAAGAAGAAGGATGACGAACCCGTAGCTCCGGCGCCGCCTGCAGTGAACGAGGAAGAGGTAATCACCACGCTCATACTTACGTTCACCGATCAGGAGAACGCGGGGAATGTTTACGAACTGCGATTCGCCGATCCGGATGGTGCAGGAGGCAACGACCCCATGTTCACCAACGACCCGATCCCGAGCAACCGCGCGTACAACGTGGCATTGCGCCTGTTGAACGAAAGTGTGACGCCTGCAGTGGAACTCACAGCGGAGATCACTTCGGAAGGCATCGATCACCAGTTCTTCTTCCAACAGAACGGGACCACACCGGTGATCTCATACGCCGATGCGGATGCGAACGGTCGCCCCATCGGCCTGGTGAACAACGCCTATACAACCACCGCAGGTGTCGGTACGTTGACGGTGACCTTACGGCATATGCCGGACAAAGCAGCATCCGGAGTCAGTGACGGAGACATCACGAACGCAGGGGGGGATACCGATATCGAAGTCGCTTTTCCAGTGACCGTCGAGTGAGCCCCGTTACGAGCGTGGGGTGTGTGCATTCCATGCACTGACCAACCGATTCCGATCATGACGCGCGCATCCCTTTTCGTATTCATCGCGTTTCCACTGCTCGCATCATGCCAGGGCAGGGAAAGTTCCAGGCAGGTCGTGCAGGAGCCTGTCACGCCCGGACCGGAAACGATAGTTCACCCCTTGGCATTCTTACTTGATAGCCTTTCGATGGATCCGGCGCTGATCCGATTCCACGTGGACAAGTCCGATCGCACCTTCACTGTCTTCGGTGGAGAACGGGTGCTGAAAGTCTATCCATGTGTATTGGGTGAAAAGCCCGTCGGGGACAAATTCCACCAAGGCGACCGCAAGACACCGGAAGGCACATTCTCCTTCCGCAGCAAGCGCGTTCACCCCGAATGGCACAAATTCGTGTGGGTGGATTATCCGAATGCCGAAAGCTGGCGCCGTTACAAGGAGCGGAAGGCCTTAGGGCAGATCCCTGCAGGAAAGGATATCGGTGGTGAGATCGGGATCCATGGAGTGCCGGACGGCATGGATCATTGGATCGATTCCGGAGCGGATTGGACCTGGGGCTGCATCGCCTTGCGCAATGCGGATATCGACGAGATCTATCCGTACATCATGTCGGGGAAGACCATCCTGCAGGTCGTACCCTGAAGGCTCGCGTGATCAAGGCGCAATGAACTCCGGGACGAGTTCGTCGTATCCCGTGCGATCGTCTTTCTTGCGCAGCAACCGTATACCACCGATCTCCTGGATCACAATTTCCAGCGTCGTGCGTACCAGGCTGCCTTTCATGAGGTGGCCACCGGTCATCGTACCAGCACTATCCGCAACGGCGAGGTGCAGGCGCATGCCATAGTGGGAAAGTGTACCGGACAAGGAGCAGACCTCCAGATCCCCAGCGATCGGTGTTCCTTCGTTCTTTCCACCGAAGCGGAGCATTGCTATCGAAACGCTACCTACAGCGCTGATGATCGCCGCGGCTTCGATGTGGCGATAGGTACACCACTTCTGAAGTTCCTCGCGCACATCCTCTCTGGGTAATAGGCGGATCACATGCAATTGATAAGGCCTACCGACAGCCGAGATCATGCGTCGAACGAATTCGGGAATTGTTGCTTCAGTGCGGTGATCCCGTCGCGCACCTTGTCCTCTTGTTCCCCTTTGAAAGCGGCCATGCGTTCGGCCAGCTTATCGTCCGAAGTTGCTAGTATCTGAACGGCGAGAAGGCCCGCATTGCGCGCACCATTCACCGCTACGGTGGCAACGGGCACTCCGGAAGGCATCTGTACGATGGAGAGCAGCGAATCCCAACCGTCTATTGAATTACGCGACTTTATGGGTACACCGATCACGGGAAGAATGGTCAAGGAGGCGACCATTCCCGGTAGGTGAGCAGCGCCGCCCGCACCGGCTATGATCACTTTCACACCGCGATCGGCAGCACCTTTCGCAAATGCGAACATGCGGTCCGGTGTACGATGGGCGCTCACCACGGTCAGTTCATACGGAACATTGAATTCCGTCATCGTATCCACCGCTTCACGCATCGTTTCAAGATCGCTACGGCTTCCCATGATGATACTTACCATGTGCTGATCAGGTTCAAGTGGTTCCAGTTAGGTCGTTCGGTAAGGTTGGTTCGGGCAGGACCTTGCACGAAACTTTGATCTTTCGGATGGCTGCGTCGAGGTCTACATCACTTTCAGCCAGAACAGTGACATGCCCCATTTTTCGTCCGGTTCGGGTCTTCTCTTTTCCATAGAGATGGGGGAACGTGCCAGGTATGGCGAGCACGTCCTCCAAGCCATGAACAGCCACGCGGCCATCGCCTCCTTCACCTACCAGATTGATCATGGCTGCTGGCCCTCGAAGGGTGGTATCACCCAGTGGCCAACCCATGTAAACACGCAAAAGCTGGTCGAACTGCGAGCTGGCACAGGCCTCGATCGTATGGTGACCGCTGTTGTGCGCACGAGGTGCGGTCTCGTTCACGAGCAATTCACCCTTCTTGGTGAGGAAGAGTTCCACGGCGTAGATACCAGGCGCATCGAATGCCGTCACGACCTGCACGGCGAGTTTCTGGGCACCCTCGATCAAGCCCGGTGTCATCCGTGAAGGTGCCCTCAAATGATCCACCAGATTGAAGCGCGGATCGAACACCATTTCCACAGGATCGTACACGGCGATTGCGCCATGTATCGAACGCACCACCATCACGGCCAGTTCGACATCGATATCCGCCTGTTGTTCAAGAACACCGGGGCCCGAGAATGCGCTGCTGATATCGGCAAAGGAATTCAAGGGCATTACCCCTTTGCCGTCGTAACCGCCGGTGCGCAATTTCAAGAAAGCAGGAAGGAGATGTGCGTGTCTGCTGATCTCAGATGGATCTTCGATCAGGACATGGTCAGTGGTTGCAATGCCATGTTCGAGGTAGAACTCCTTCTGAAGTCCTTTGTCCTTGATCGTGCGCAATACCCCCGGGTCGGGAACGACGCGTTTGCCCATGGCCTTTAGGCGTTCCAGCGCTTCTACGGAAACATGCTCGATCTCGATCCCTACAACGTCCGCATCAGCAGCAAAACGGACCACGGTGTCAACATCGTTCAGATCTCCGACCACGAATCGATGCGCAAGGGCGGCACAAGGCGCTTTCGGGTCCGGATCCAGAACGTTGACCTGAACAGGGAATCGCAGCGCATTCTCTATGAACATCCGGCCCAACTGGCCGCCACCAAGAAGCGCGATGGTCCGTACTCTTTCCATACGGGCGCAAAGATAGCCCTGGCCTTCAGGGTATCACCTTCTTCGACTTCCGCGCTGTGATCCTCGGAATTGAACGAAACGATAGCCGATGGTGAGTTGAAGGGATCGGTTCTTCGAGAACAGGGCATCATCGTTCCGTAAGGAAGGGGTCATGGCACTATAGGCTCTCAGAGAAAGATCCACTCCGGACCGGAAGTCCATGCCCATTCCTCCAACGAACCCCATGTCCAAGGATTCGTACCGTTCAAGTACATCCACCTTCGAGTCGTTCGCCGTTCGCATAGCTGAAAGGGGTTTTGCGAACTGGTAGCCACCGCTCACATTGAGGCCATTGTTCAAATAGAGCTTGATCAGCAATGGAACCTGGAAGTAGAGGAGTCGTTCCGTGTAACGATCGTCATCGGGTTCAGTGTAGACCGTGCCCAGGGCGGTCACCAGGATCTCCGGTTGCAGTTCTACTCGAGGCCCTATGCCCCAAGGGAAGTAGATCCCAGCAGTAGCGCCGGGTATCGGACTCGTGCGGATGTTGACGGCATGTACAGAGCTCACGAGGATGCCACCCTTGGCACCGATGCCGGCCGACTGTGCGTGGGAGACCACACCGAGGACCAGGCCGAGTAGGAGCGCGAACGATCTTGAACGCATGTTGGATCAGCTTGGTACAGGTGCGGATACGGACCGCGCGATCCACGGTTGCGGTCGGGACTCTGCAATTCGACCAATTCGATATCCATGATCGACGGGACTACAAAAGAGAACGGCCAAGACCGGAAAGGTCTTGGCCGTTCAGCACGAGGCGAGGTTCCTTAGTTCGACCGGCTGAGTACTTCCAATCGCTTGGTCACGCTCTGGCCTTCGCGAGAGATGCGAACGAGGTAGGAACCTGCTGCAACTTCACCAAGACCCAACACAACACGGTCCGATCCTGTACGCTCGGTCAGTACGAGCCGTCCTTGTAGGTCGATCAGTTCGATGGTGGTTGCACCGGCACCAGGCAGATCGATGGTCACTTGACCGGATGTCGGATTGGGACGGAGTCCGAAAGTGAATTCGTCCATTTCGTTCAGGCCGATGGTGGTCTCGATGATGATACCGTAGTCCTCCGTTTCACCATAGAGATACGGGTAGCACGGATCAGCAGGTGTCGGCTCACCGGTGTTGAAATAGGCGCCTCGCACACGCATACGGGTTGAGCCCAAGGTGGCATTGGCAGGCACGATGAAGTTGATCGTACCGGTCTCATTCACAACAGTTGTCTCGAACTCCCCGAGCTTTTCCCCGACTTCGAATGTCTGGTTCTGGTTGTAGTCGATCCAAACAGCATAGGCATCCGGAGCGTACTCACCACCGGTCACGTCAATGGACTGGCTGCTGCCGCGTTCGAGATTCGCCGTGAAGGTTGACGTGTAATTCGTGTAGCTCGGACCATCGAGCGCGCCCGAGTTCGTGTTGTTGATCTCGCCAAGCACAACACCGTCGATGTAATCACCGTCTACAGGACCGTTGAGCGAACTGGGTGTGCAGTATCCTACGATGACCGGGGTGATGGTGATCGCATAGTCCTCTGTTTCGCCGTACGTGTAATTGAAGCATGGATCAACGGGAGTTGGTTCGCCCGTATCGAAGTAGACCCCACGCACACGCATGGTCGTCGCACCGAGCGTTGCGGTGATAGGTACCGTGAAAGCGATCACTTGTGCTTCTCCTGCCGCAGTTGTGGCGAATTCACCGAGTTTCTCGGTCGCCTCGAACTGGTCGTCCTGATCATAGTCGATCCAGACCGCATAGTTGTCTGCGTCATAGGATCCGCTTTGAATGACCGCAACATAGGTCGAGTTGCGTGCCAGGGAAGTGCTGTACACCGAACTGAAGTCGGTGTACGTTGGTTCGCCGACCCCACCGGAATTGGTGTTCTGAATGTCCTCGAGTACCACGGCATTGATGAAGTCACCATCCGCTGTCCCACTCGTGGACGTTGGAATGCACCCACCGGATCCCCCTCCGTTGAGGATCGCGATGCCATAGTCCTCGGTCTCGCCAAAGCCATAGGCAAAGCACGGGTCCACCGGCGCTGGTTCTCCGGTATTCAAGTATACCCCACGAACACGGAGCACGGTATTGCCGAGCGTCGCTCCAGCAGGAACAGTGAATGAAATGGACTGCGTCTGACCGATGGTGGTGGTCGCGAATTCCCCCAGTTTCTCACTGATCTCGAACGTTTCATTCTGGTTATAGTCGATCCAAGCCGCGTAGCTATCTGGCTGGTAGTCTCCAGCGGTGATAGTGACCGAGTACGTTGCTCCTCGTGTGAGGTTGGTGCTGAAAACACCCGTGTAGTTGGTGTATGTCGGTTCAGACGCTCCACCCGATCCGGTATTGTTGATGGAGCCTAATTGCACCCCATCGATGAAGTCACCATCAGCAGTGCCGTTCGTCGATGTGGGAATACAAAGCCCTACAACTGGACCAGCGCATGCGTTATTCAGCAAGAGTCCATTTCGAACTCCGGTGAGCACGCCAGCCATGTAACTGGCTTGTTGGTTCGTGAACATCGCGGTGCAATTGCTGTAATCCATGAAGTTCTCATACTGGGTCAGTACACCACATTTCATCAGGTTGGTGTTCGTACAGGAGAACGTAGGGCTGTTCGTGGTGGGCGTATCCGAGAATCCGTCCGCATTCACACATGCTCCACCGTCATCGAACGTGTGCATGAGGCCGAAGTAGTGACCGATCTCGTGCGTTGCAGTACGTGCCCCGATCTGGGTACCGTAATCATAGTCGATGACCAAGCCGTCGATGTTGCTTCCCACCACACCCCCTGTCGGTAAGTAGGCGTAGCCCACGGTTATCGTACTGCCCCCAGCCCCGCTGGTGATGTCGCAGATCCAGATGTTGAGGTAACGGTCGGTATCCCAAGGGGCGATCCCTTTCGGTGCCGACTTCATATCGTTGGTCTCCAGATCCGGGTCGAACCAAGTTTCGGTGGTCGACGTACGGGTGATACCCGTGGTCGCATTCCCATTGGGGTCGACCTGCGCTAGACAGAATTGGAAGCCAACGTTCCCGATACTGCTGGTGAATGTGGAGCGAACGCCACTGATGTCCGAATTCGCGGCGGAATAGTCCTGATTGAGCTCGGTGATCAAGGCATTGATGGTACCTGTTGGTACGTTCTCGGCCGTATTGTTGTAGACTACATGGACCACCACAGGAACCGTATAGATGCCGCCTCGGGCAACGCTTCCCGGCGTGGGCAGCGCATGCAGCAGGTCGGTCGATAGACCTTGCTGTTCCAAGTAATGCTTGGTGATCGTGTGGGCACCACAGGTTCGGTGCGGAGTAGCGTCGTCTTGCGCCCAGGTCGGTGCGACAAGCAAAAGGCCTATCAGAGGGAGTATTTTTCGCAACATGTCCGCGAAAGTATTCCTTCCAAAGGAACCTGCTCCAGATGCGTATGGACGTGTTTTCAACGAACGCGTTCCAGATCGACCAGATAGTGGTCTGCATAGCGGGCTGTCCATCTCCACCGCGCTAGCCTAGTGTCCCATCGAGCCAACCTTTCAAGCAGGGCCGCCCGATGCCCGAAGCGGTGCTCCAGGTAGGTAGGAGGCACGAACAACCCAATGGGCCGGATATTGACGACCCGGAACCTCGATCTGAAGGCGCTGGTAAGAAAAGCCGGATCATGGTACCACGTTGCCACGCCGGAGCCACTTAGCCCGGCCCATACGGGATCGTGTCTACCTCGGCGAACAGCTTCGGTCCACCGCCCTCCGAGGAAGTGATAAGCTGTTTCGGCCATGCACCTATCGGGCATCATTACGGCGATGAAACGCCCCCCTGGTTTCAGCACATCGGCGATCGGATCCACAAGTTGCTTCAGGTGGTCGGCGTCGATGCAATTCAATCCTCCGAAATTGCTGAATACAAGGTCAACAGGAGGGATCGCCAGATCAGCTAGGTCGTCGAAGCTCAGGCGCCGATGCTGGATGCGATCCTCCACACCGAACTGACGGGCTTTCTCCCTTGCGACCTTCAACATCTCCTCACTGAGATCCGTGGCAAGGACCTGGTGTCCGTTTCGCGCAAGATGGACTGCGTCGGTACCCGTGCCACAGTTCAACTCAAGCACCTGCATGCCCGGCATGTGGAGCATGTGGTCCATGTAGCCCCACACTTCGCGACGCTGCACCATACCGATGCGACTGAACGTGAATTCCCGGTCATAGGCGGACGGGTCGGGTGCGAGAGGCGAAGCCATGCGGAAGCTTCGGGTAGGAAGCACACAAAAATAGATACGGACGACGGGGGTCAGGCGGAAAGCTGCACGATCGCTTGCATCGGATCCTTGGCACCGAAGACACTGTTGCCCGCTACGAGCACATCGGCACCTGCATCCACCAATCGTTTCGCGTTGGACTCGGAGACTCCACCGTCGATCTCGAGGAGTGCTGATGAACCAGTCGACGTGCGCAAAGCGATAAAGCCTTGGATCTTCGTGAAGGTGTGTTCAATGAAACGTTGGCCGCCGAAGCCCGGGTTCACGCTCATCATGCATACCACATCGATGTCGCCCAGAACATCTTCCAATTGTTTCACAGGAGTGTGCGGGTTGATCGCTACCCCGGCTTTCATGCCTGCCGCTTTGATCGCTTGGATGGTGCGGTGCAGGTGCGTGCAAGCTTCCTCATGAACGGTAAGGACATTGGCTCCGGCATCGCGGAACGGATTGATGTACTGGTCCGGTCGCTCGATCATCAAATGCACATCGAAGATCTTCTGCGTCAAGGGCCGGATCGCTTTCATCACGGGAAAGTCGAAGCTGATATTTGGGACGAAGACACCGTCCATCACATCTATTTGCATACATGGTGCTGGACTTTCATCCACCATGCGGACGGCGCTTTTCAGATCTGCGAAATCGGCGGATAGGAGGGAGGGGGCAACGAGGTGAGGCATCGGGTACGAA
>CADEDY010000033.1 GCA_902826215.1 uncultured Bacteroidota bacterium | reverse complement strand
GCGTGGACATCTACGACATGACCGGCAAGCGCGTGAGCGCTCGCACGATCGCTGTCCAGGATGGCTACCTCAACACGGTGCTGGAACTCAACGGCGACCTCGCTGGTGGTCTGTACATGGTCAACATCACCGCTGGTGACAAGACCTACACGGAGCGCTTGGTGATCCAGCCGTAAGGGATCCACTGAACCTTTGAAGAAGGGCCGCCTCGCGAAAGCGAGGCGGCCCTTTCTCTTTATGGGCAATATCGTCGAGTGGCCGCGTGTTCGATCCTCGCTGCTTCGAACATTGGAGTACGTCGGTGTATCTTCCCGGTCGTAACTACGCGTCCATGAGGTCCGATTTCATTGCAGCACTTCTCTTCACAACATCGTTCGGTCCATTGATCGCCCAGAACACGGTCGGGTTGATCACGAACGAGGCATCCGTGAGCCAGGATGGGTTCACGCTTTTCTATCCCAGTGAACAACATACCGCGTACCTCATCGATAATTGTGGTCGATCGGTGCATCGTTGGGATGATGCGGCCCATGTACCGAGCCAATCGTTCTACTTGATGGAGAATGGCGACCTGGTCCGATGCGGGAAGGCCAATGGCATCGGCAATCCCGCATTCTTGCGCGGTGGAGCTGGGGAATTCGTGGACAGGAGGGATTGGAACGGGGATCTGATCTGGCGCTATACCTATGACTCACCAACGCATTTGATGCACCACGATGTGGCCATGATGCCCAATGGGAATGTTCTGATCGTCGCATGGGAGCTCAAGACCTTGGAAGAGGCTGCGGCACTTGGATTGGATACTGTAGGATTCGAACCCGGTGCAGTTTGGCCGGATCACGTGATCGAGGTGGTTCCTAGCGGCATCGATGAAGGCACCATTGTTTGGGAGTGGCACGCTTGGGACCATCTCGTGCAGGACCGTGATCCCGAGTTACCCGGGTATGGCGTCATTGCAGAGCATCCTGAACGGATCGACATCAATCATCATCCCATGAGCGACGAGGATTGGATCCATGTGAATTCCATCGACTACAACGCGGAACTTGATCAGATCCTCCTCACTACGCCATTCTTCAATGAGATCTGGATCATCGACCATAGTACCACGACGGCAGAAGCTGCAACAAGTGCCGGGGGGAATAGCGGCAGGGGAGGCGATCTGCTCTATCGGTGGGGTTCGCCGGATGCATACGGTCGCGGTGATGAGTCGGACCGCACCTTGTTCTTTCCGCATCATGCACGCTGGATGGGGCCGGGGCTGTTGCCCGATGATCCCGATCGTGGGAACATCATCGTATTCAACAATCAGGCTGGTGTCGGTTTCAGTTCCGTGGATCTCTTGACACCGCCGTGGGACGGCACTTCGTACACCATCGAGGGAGGATCGGCATTCGGGCCGAGTGAGGCATACCGTCGGATCACGTCCGATGGAACATTGTTGCTCAATTCGGGGAGGATCTCCAGCGCCCAGAAATTGCGCAATGGCAACACCCTGATCTGTTCCGGACGACAAGGCTATTTCGTCGAAGTTGATCCGTCGGACGAAGTGGTTTGGGAGTATATCGTACCCGTGATCGGTGACGTGCCCATTGCACAAGGAACGACCATAGCAGGGCCCGATGTGTTCATGGCCTTGAAGTACCCAACGGATCATCCTTTCCTCGGGCTCCAGGACTTTCCGACGGATATGTACGTCGAATTGGATCCGGATACGACGTTCTGTGGTTCGCTCACCGTGGGTTTGAACCAAGGCCCAGATTGGACGTCCACTTCGATCCATCCCAACCCGACCGCGTCCTTCGTTACCATTCCATGCAAGCCGGGTAGCTCGATCAGGATCAGTGACCTATTCGGTCGGGTCGTACGGACAGAGCGTGCCACTTCGGATCTCCATCGGGTCGATCTCCGTGGATCCGAAGCAGGAACCTATGTGGTGCAAGTCGATGACGGAAAGGCACAACGGATCGTGATCGAAAAGTGAGCAGCGCGAGGACCGTTGATCGTTCAACTTCCGGAATACTCCGATGCGATCAGCGTCACTCGGCGATGGATGCTGTGTACAAGCGAGGACAAGGCCTTTGCCGAACGACAAGCAGGGAACCAATCTTATTTCACGAAGACCGTGTTCCCGATCGGGCGTCCTGTGGGATCCGTGATCAAGAGCGAGTACATCCCGTGATCCAATCCCACCAAGGGCAGTTCGATCCGTTTTGAATTCGAGGTGTTCACCGAGTTGGAGCGCACCAGTCGACCCGATGCATCGATCACATTCAGGAACACTATGCCATCCAAGCCTTTCTGAAGTGTGACATAGGCCAGATCGCCGACAGGATTCGGAGCGACGATGGGCTTGTCGTGATCTCCGATGAACGCGGTGACCGTGGGAGAAAGCAATCGGGAACCGTTCATGTCGACCATGACCACACGGTAGTAGTTGACCCCATTCATTGGAAACTGATCCTTGAAGGAATAATCCATCGAAACGGTGGAAGTGCCGGATGCTTCCACGGATCCGATCGGATGGAATTCGAAACCATCCCTGGACCGTTCAACGAGGAAGTGGTCGGAGTTCGATTCGCTCAAGGTGGCCCAATCCAGTTCGACCCATTCTCCGAAAGAATTGGCTGTGAGGTTCACCAATTCAACAGGAAGCAAGGTGCAATCCAACGATGCACCGCCGCTCAGTTGCCAGGAGAGGTCGAAGGATTGACCATTCGAACTGAAATTATCGACGTAGAGGATGTAGATCTGTCCGGTGGTCACGGTCAAAGGTGATACCCATCGGTCTCCCCCTGCTCCTTCTGAAGGATCAGTAGCGCCATTGCCGGCTCCTGTGTCGCCGGTAGGGGCAGCATATGAACAACGTAATGGAGCGCTTGGTGGGGGGCAACTCACACTGCTCATGGGCCCCCATACAGCAAAATCATAGTCGGTCACCACGGTCGGGCTGATGGTGAAGCCGATCGTGCCGCTGCTGCTCGGGGAGAAGTAGTACCAGGTACCCTGACGCTCACCAGAAGATAGGCAACCTTGATTGGAGGTGTTGAGATCGACGATGTTTCCGGTATTGCTGCTGTTGTTATTGAAGGATTGCCCGTTGCAGATGGTGAAACCACCGTTGCAGTCTTGTGGCGCGGCCGGTGGGGCTGAGCAATCCACCAATTGACCGAATGAGATCCCTGCGGTTGGGGGCGAACCAGAATTGAAATACACGCCTCCGCCATTCAGGCCGAGGCTGTAGCTGTTCTCCCCTTGATAGGTTCCAGAGGCGTCATAGGTCAACTCGATCACATCGTTGATGTTCACACCGATCAGGACTTGGTTCGTACTTCCACCCACGGTATAATAGGTCCAAGGACCGCCATTGATCCGGTACCCGACATTGGAGGTGCCCCAGCCGTCACCGAAGCTGTCGAACAGGTTCAAAACGTAAACGCAATCGCCCGTCGGTGGAGGCGGAGGCGTGTGCACACAAATGGAGAAGGTGCCATTGTTGTCGCCTCCGTATTCCCAGAATCGAATATAAACCGTGCTGCCGGGTGCTAGCCCAGTGAAGGACAAGTATGGCATCAGGCCGGTGCCTCCGTCATCATCGCAGGCTTCCTGCACGAATGGACCGGAACAACTTGGGGCGGTGTAAAGAGCCATGCCACCGTCTGTGACCACACCAGCGGTGGTTTCGATGATGATGCTGCCATTGGCAGGAACGACAACGCGGTACCACACATCATAACCGTTGTATGACGCGCAGGTAGGCGCTGGTGGGCCCGTTGAACCCGTTGCGTTCACGGTGGTGCCGTTCGTGTTCACGCACGTGGTATTGACCGTCAGAAGCGTTGCTCCACACGGTTCGTCGTTGGCAGGTGGAGGAGGTGGCGGGGTGATGCTGAAGGTTCCCGGACAAGGACTATTCGGGGCTGGCCAGGTATCGAACCAGATGAAATATTGGACGCCTGCAGTGAGCGTCACGGTGACGCTAACGGTAGTGGCCGCGCTCCCATTGCCGTAGAGGCATGTGCCACCGGTGTTCGGGCATCCCGCCCACACCTGCACCGAACTCCACGCTTGGCCTGTCAAGGAAACCGTGAGCGGTCCTGTCACGGAAGGGGTCAGGGAGTACAGGGCCTCGAGACCGTTCTTATACAAGTCGATCGCACCCGAACCACAGAGCGCGCCTGGTACGTTGGTTGAATTCAGGTCATTCGCCCCTCCACAAGCCAAGGCCTGGTTGGTGATAGGTAAAGATGCAGGATTCAGGACGGTGGCACCCGCACACGTCGTCGCATAGGTGCGCGCTTGAAAGAACAGTGCGAAGAAGAGCAGAAGCGCTGCTCGCACTACAAGCTGCAACTGCCGAGAAGATCGCAGGTGAATGCGAACCCCAACTGTGGTCATTGGTCGGTTGGAGTTCAACATCTTATTGTCCTTGGGACTGGTTCAAGTTCAAGTAGCCTTCGGGATGCGCCATGATCCATGCACGCTTGGCTGCATCGTATTCCGCATCATCCCGCTCGGCGTCACCTGTATCTCGACGGACCGGAAAGTCCGAAATGACCTCTGCCTCGTTCTCGCCTGCAACTGATCTTCCTCCGGAAGCCACCGGAACAGGGTCACATGCTCCCGACCGTTGCACGGCGCTCCGAACTTCACTCGAAGTGATCCCGTTGCGAGCAGCGATCTTCAACTCACGGCCATGGATACTGATACGGGCCTCAGCGTCCAGGACCTTTACTTCGGAGATGATGAGCTTTTCCGAACTGCCGACGAGATCCAACGGGCAGGTGAAGTGATGCACCGTGAATTGGCCTTGACACTGGACATGAAAGGCAAGTGCCGCAAAGAAGGTCAGCGTAAGAAGTCTATTCATGCAAGCAATTATCCAACAGTGATACTGACTTAACCCTGAAGCAAGATAGGATTTTCGATAGAACCTCGATCTTGGGCTCAAGATCCCCTATCAACCGGCTTTTGTTCGCCGCCTTCCTTGGGATAGACGATCGGGCTACCCGGAGGTTGCTGGTCCACCCGGTCCGTGCTTTCTGCCGGGTGGTCTTCTTACCGTCGAATGTTGGGTCAAATGCAGCCTACTCGCGAACGAACCGACCTGTTCCAAGAGTATTCCCCATGTTATCGAGGATCTGTATCACGTAGCACCCGACCTCGATACCATCAAGGGGTACTGCGATCCGAGTGGAAGCGTCGAGCACCTGCCCTGCTTGTCTGCGCACGATCCGACCACTGGCGTCCATCAGGTTCACTTGATAGGCCGATGCATTCGTCGCTGGAAGGTCCAGGTAGACCATGCTCGAAGCGGGATTCGGCCGAGGGGTGAGCATATGCTGCCCGGAGCGCATGACCACATGGATCACATCCGAAGTGTGCCGTGAACCGTCGTTATCGATCTGAACCAAGCGGTAGTAGTTGGATCCGTTCTGCGGGTCTTTGTGCACGAGGTCATAGTTCGTGGAACTGGACCCTGATCCGGCGTCCAGAATGCCTATTGTCGAAAAGTCGGTCCCGTTCGAGGAGTGTTCGACCATGAATCGTTCCGTCTCGCCCATCGCTTGTGTAACCCACTTGAGTTGGACGTTCGTGCCAATTGGTTCACCGGTGAAGGAGAGCAATCTTACCGGAAGAAGCGTGCAGTCCAGCATGCCAGATGAACTGAGGTTCCATGCCAGATTGAAGGCTTGGCCGTTCGTGCTGAAATTATCGAGATACATCACATATACTTGACCGACCTGTGCTGCACCGATCGTTATGGGAGCAACAAACCCATTGCCGGGTACTCCCTCTGAAAGATCCACATTGCCAGCAGCCAAGCCCGTATTCCAAGGTCCATTGGTCGCCGGAAGTGCATAGGAGCATCGGATCGGTGCATTGGGCGGCGGACAACTGACGCTATTGTATGGTCCCCAGATCGCAAAGTCATAGTCAACCGGTGCAGGGTTCCCAAGGGCATTGACCGGAAGTACGTTGAAAGCGATCGTACCCGTGGATTGAGGCGAGAAGTAGTACCAAGTTCCTTGGCGCTCGTAGCTCACCAAGCAGTCGCTGTTACCGCTGTTCAGATCCTGCGAGCATCCTGTGAAATCCGACGTGTTGTTCACTCCGCCGCTGTTGCACACGGTGAAACCGCCCGAGCAATCCTGCTGCGGGGTGGGGAAGAAGTCCGGGCCGTCCACGCAAAGTCCGAATGTGCCTGAACTGCCGTTGTATCCCCAAAAGCGCAAATAGTAGGTCTGACCGGGGTTCAAAAGCATACATCGACGGTCGATGAACGGCATCAAGCCCGGACCATCGTCATCGTCGCATTCAACCGGGGTCAATGCTCCGCAGGTGCCGGAGTACACCTGCATGGCGGCATCTGTCAACGTGAACGCTGTGGTGCGAATGATCACCACGCCACTGGCCGGTACGGTGAAGCGGAACCACACATCACGGGCTGTTCCGTTGTATCCACATGTCGGGTTGGGCGTTGTCGCTGAGTTCGTGGCACCGACGTTGGAGAAGCTCTGCGTGAAGCAACCCGGGAATACGAACAGGTCAATGGCGTTGGCGCATTCGTTGTTCGAGACCGGTGGCGGAGGTTGATAACACGTGATCGAGAGTGGTGCACACCCTCCTGAATGGTTACAGGTATTGAAGAAACTGATGTAGCGATCCACCAGGACCCTCAATTGCCCTGTATAATTTGCCGTCCATATCACGCTGGACTGAACCCCGCATGCATCATCATTGAATCCGAGAGCGCCACCGCCCGTGTTATTGAACAAGGTGATCCGGGTATCATATGTGGCATTGCAGGTGTTGAACTCGTAGATATTGCCGTTCGTGACGTTGACCAAGGCATATTGACCACCATTCACACAGGGCACCAGCATGGAACCCGGGCAGGGCGGCGTGATCGCGCCTCCCGCAATGGGGTTGTTGTTGTTCGTGCACTGCCCAAGCGCGTATATCTGGACGAGTAAACTGAGGAGCGGAACCACAACGATCCGCGCGAACATTCGGTCATTTTCCATTGGACGCAGGATCGGTCAAGTGCTGATATCCCTCGGGATCCGATGAGATCCAAGCCGCTTTTGCCGCATCGTAACGAGCATCGTCAGTAGTGGCATCCCCTGTTTCCAGATAGGTCGGGAACGGCACCGTGCCGAATGTGATCACCTCACCCGACCGAGCCGAACACTGCGCGCCAAGTGCTTGGTATGGCTTCACAGTGGCCAGAATCCCAAGGTCTTCGCTCGTCGGCCTTTGCTCTGTGCTGAAGACAAGTAACCCAAGTTCTTGATCGAGTGCGAATCCGCTCGCTCCGAAGCGCTCCGATAAAAGCACGAATAGGGGTTTCGGTGAGTCGTCCGCGGACATCACGGGCAGTTGAATGCGGCAGTGCCATTGGTCCCCGGATTGCCCGGAGGAGCAGTAGGGCAGAGCCGTACCCAACGCAAGAGCAAAAAGGTTGAACCACAAGGTCGATCGAGCCTGGAGGGCCGACCGTTCGGATGCAACGATCCAGGAGAGGAGAGCGTTCGACATCGTGATCACATTTGTTCGACGGAGTGATGATTTCATCTGTCCAACATGCAATATATGTCGCCGAGTGAGCCTGTGTCAAGTGAGCTGCTCAAAGAACCATAAGGTCTCGACAACCGGCATCCAGGTCGTCAAGTCCACAAAAGCGTGAAGATCCGGGACCCGGTCAATGACGGCCCACCTCGGAGGCTGAAGATGCGGTGGTGGTACCCGGATAACTAGTCAAGGCTGCGCGAAGGCACTCTACGGCTTTGGTCAGCAGTTCCTTTTCGAGCACGTAGGCCAAGCGAACTTGGTGTTTCCCTGTTTCCGGCTTGGCATAGAAGCCTGTCGCGGGTGCCATCATCAAGGTGAAACCATCAAGTTCGAAGGATTCGAGCAGCCATTGGCAGAACCGGTCACTGTCATCGATGGGGAGTTCTGCAACGCAGTAGAACGCTCCTTTCGGTTCCGGACAGATGACGCCGGGTATCGAGTTGAGGCCATTCACCAGAATGTCGCGTCGTTCCTTGTACTCCGTGATCACGTTCGTGAAGTACGAAGCCGGTGTCTGAAGTGCTGCTTCGGAGGCGATCTGTCCGAAGGTGGGAGGGCTCAGTCGGGCTTGGGCGAATTTCAGAACGGCATCATACAGTTCCTTGTTGCGAGTGAGCAACGCACCTACGCGCGCACCGCACATGCTGTATCGCTTGCTCACACTGTCGATAAGAACCACCTGCTCATCGATCCCGTCCAGCGTCATCGTGCTGATGTGCTCGGTGCCGTCGTAACAGAACTCGCGGTAGACCTCATCGGAAAAGAGGAAGAGGTCGTGCTTCTTCACGATATCGCGCAAACGCTCCAATTCATCACGCTCGTAGATGCGTCCGGTCGGATTCCCCGGGTTGCAGATCAGGATGCCTTTCGTGCGTGGTGTGATCAACGCTTCGAATTCATTCACCGATGGAAGGGCGAAGCCATCCTCGATCCGTGTGCGCAAGGGAACCACAACCACGCCAGCTGCGAGCGCGAAGCTGTTGTAATTGGCATAGAACGGTTCCGGAATGATCACTTCATCGCCGGGCTCGAAGCAGGCCATCATGCCGAACAGCAGCGCTTCGCTGCCGCCATTGGTCACGAGGATCTGTTCCGGAGTGATGTCGATGCCGACACTCGCGTAGTACTTCGCCAGTCCCTTCCGGTAGCTCTCATAGCCTGCGGAGTGACTGTATTCGATCACTGTGCGATCCAAGTTGCGGATCGCATCAAGCGCCACTTTGGGGGAATTGATATCCGGTTGGCCGATGTTCAGATGGATCACCTGCACCCCCCGTTTCTTGGCTGCTTCGGCAAAGGGCACCAGTTTACGGATCGGCGAAGGCGGCATCAGTCGCCCTTTGGTGGAGATCGCAGGCATGTTTATGGCTTGGGGTGCGAAGGTCGGGAACCCTTCCGACCCGGCGAAAAGGAAAAGCCCCTTCCGACGGATCGGAAGGGGCTTCACGCAGAAGACTTTATTTCTATTAGCCTTTCTCGATGGGAGCCATTGGGCTGGCCTCCTTCACAGGGCTGGTCGGTGTTTCAGGAGCGCCTTCCACGGTGCCTTTGATGCGCACCACCTTTTCAGGAGTATTCGTGGCATTGCTGGAGATCGTCACGCTCTTGTTGATGGGGCCGACACGCTTGGTGTCGTACTTCACGGTGATCGTGGTCTTTCCACCGGGCTTGATCGGTTCGGTATCGCACTTTGGAACCGTGCATCCGCAGGATCCTTTGCAGTTCGTGAGGATCAAGGGCTGATCGCCCGTGTTGGTCACGATGAACTCGCACGTGCCATTGGCGCCTTGTGCAATGGTGCCGTAGTCATGCACTTCCTTGTCGATGCTGAGTTGTGGGCCACTGCCAGCAACGGGCTTAGCGGTGTCCTGTGCAGAAGCGGCGAAGACCAAGCAGGCCGAGGCAAGTGTTAGGAGGAACTTCTTCATGTTTCGTTCGAGTTTGCAATTGGTTCAAACAGATTTCGTGCCACTGATCACGCGATCAATGCTTTTCCACAGGAGCCATGGGTGCGGCTTCCTTCACCGGGCTGGTGGGTGAAGTAGCAGCAGCTTCGATGGTTCCCTTGATCGTTACCACTTTGCTCGGCGCATTCGTGGCGTTGCTGGTGATGGTCACGCTCTTGTTGATCGGGCCTACACGGTTCGAATCGTAGTGGACCTTGATGATGCTCGTGGTGCCTGGCTTGATCGGCGTGGTTTCGCATTTGGGTACCGTGCAACCGCAACTGCCTTGGCATTGAGAGATGATCAACGGTTGGTCACCGGTATTGGTCACGGTGAACTCGCAGTCGCCGTTACCGCCTTGTTGCAAGGTGCCATAGTCATGCACCTCCTTGTCGAGGCTGATCATGGGGCCGGTGCCGCCAACAGGTTTCATATCTGGCTGGGCCATAGCGCCCATGGTGAACAGGCCGAGGCCGAGGGTCAAGAGGAGGTGTTTCATGGTTGAGTTGGGTTGTTGTCTAGCTTCTGTACGACGAAATTAGGGAGGTCGGTTCCGCTTCAAAGTGACCTTAACAGGACATTAACAGCGGTCTTGATGCGTTCATTCGGTGACATTCGATGGCTGCGGGTTCGGAGTGACTTCGCCCTTTATCCGCAAGATGACCGTTGGTTGGTCCACCGCGTTGCTTTCGACAGTTACCGACTTTCGGAACGGACCGATGCGATGCGTGTCGTATCGTAACATGATGGAATCCCGCTGACCGGGCATGAGCGGTTCCTTGTGCCAGTTCGGGACGAGGCAGCCACAACTGCTCCTGCATGCCGTGATCACCAGCGGTGCATCACCGGTATTGGTGTAAATGAATGTGCAACGACCATCCCCGTGCTCCGTGATCGAGCCGTAGTCGTTTTCCATTCGTTCGAAGAGGATCCGTGCGCCCGTGTTGGGCTCGGGGTTCGACGTGCGCGCAATGGAAGCGACACCTAGGATGAGTGGAACAAGGATCAGGCTATTCATTTTCTCTGCTTGCAATCACAATGTTCGGATGGTCCGAACGGAACCTGTTCGGATCTAACAGAACATTGACAATGCTCTTCTTCCTGAACCGATGATCTCTACTGCGCCGCGTGATCCGTCCGGCTACCTTTGCGATCCGTTCGGGCCAACAGTACCGCGCCCAGCGTACATTTTGCGAGCACGATGTCAATGACCGAGATCCCCAAGCGTTTCGAACCTGCGCAGAGCGAGGGCAAGTGGTATGCACACTGGATGGCGAAAGGCTACTTCCGCAGTGTGCCCGATGAGCGGGAGCCGTATACCGTGGTGATCCCACCTCCCAACGTAACGGGTGTGCTGCACATGGGGCACATGTTGAACAACACGATCCAGGATGTGCTGGTGCGCCGAGCGCGCATGCAGGGAAAGAACGCGTGCTGGGTACCAGGTACCGACCATGCTTCCATCGCTACGGAAGCGAAAGTGGTGCGACTGTTAGGTGAGCAAGGCATCAAGAAGAGCGCGATCGGTCGGGAGGAATTCCTGAAGCATGCCTTCGCGTGGAAAGAGAAGTACGGCGGCGTGATCCTGGAGCAACTGAAGAAACTCGGTGCCAGCTGCGATTGGGAGCGTACGCGCTTCACTATGGAGCCCGACCTCAGCGAGGCGGTCATCGATGTCTTCATCGACCTGCACAAGAAAGGACTGGTATACCGTGGTCTGCGCATGGTGAACTGGGATCCTGTCGCTTTGACCGCTGTTAGTGATGAAGAGGTCATCCACAAGGAGATCAATTCCAAGTTGTACCACGTTAGCTATGCTGTCGAAGGCACGAAGGACGAGTGGGTCACGATCGCGACCACGCGACCGGAGACGATCCTCGGTGACACGGCCGTTGCTGTTCATCCAGAGGATGAGCGTTATGCGCATTTGAAAGGAAAGCGCGTGCTGGTTCCCTTGATCAACAGAAGCATTCCAGTGATCTTCGATGACTACGTGGAGCGCGAGTTCGGCACGGGAGCCTTGAAGGTGACCCCGGCGCATGACGTGAACGACCAGGAACTCGGCAAGAAGCACAAACTCGAGACGATCGACATCCTTGAGCCGAACGGAACATTGAGCGCAGCAGCACGGCTGTACGTAGGCGAGGATCGCTTCATCGTGCGTAAGAAGATCGCGAAGCAATTGGAGGCCGAAGGTTATTTGGTGAAGACCGAGGACATCCAGAACAAGGTCGGTTACAGCGAACGCACCGATGCGGTGATCGAGCCGCGCTTGAGTTTGCAGTGGTTCGTGAAGATGGGCGAACTCGCCAAGCCCGCACTGGATGTGGTGATGGACGGCACGGTGAAACTGCATCCGCAGAAGTTCACCAACACCTACCGCCATTGGATGGAGAACGTGCGCGACTGGTGCATCAGTCGCCAGTTGTGGTGGGGGCAGCGGATCCCGGCGTGGTACCTCAAGAACGATCCGAAGGGAAGATATGTCGTTGAGAAGGACAAGCACGGTGCGATGTTGGCGTTCGAAGAGCAATTTGGTATTGTTGCCGGATTCGACGATTTCTATCAGGACGAGGATGTCATGGACACCTGGTTCAGCAGTTGGTTGTGGCCGATCAGCGTATTCGACGGCTTCAAGGACCCGGAGAATGCCGACATCAAATACTACTACCCGACGAACGACCTTGTGACGGCACCCGAGATCCTCTTCTTTTGGGTGGCGCGCATGATCATGGCCGGCGTGGAGTACCGCAAGGAGGTGCCGTTCAAGAATGTGTACCTCACCGGCATCGTGCGCGACAAGCAAGGGCGGAAGATGAGCAAGAGCCTGGGCAATAGCCCGGACCCCTTGGAGCTGATCGAGAAGTTCGGTGCGGACGGTGTGCGCGTGGGCATGCTGCTCACCTCGCCCGCTGGTAACGATCTGCCGTACGATGATTCGCTGTGCGAGCAAGGAAGGAACTTCACCAACAAGATCTGGAACGCGTTCCGGCTGGTGAAGGGATGGAGTGTGGATGGTCGTCCGCAGCCGGCTTCATCCGCCGCTGCGGTGGCGTGGATGCAAAGCCGCGTGCAGCGTGGCACCGCGGAGATCGATGCGCTCTTCGCGCAGTTCCGGATCAGTGAAGCCTTGATGGCCACGTACAAACTGGTGTGGGACGATCTATGCAGCTGGTACCTGGAAAGTGTGAAGACCGGTTTCGTGAAGAACGAAGCGGGTGAAGGCGTCGCGGAGCCGATCGATCGGTTGACCTACGAGGCCACGGTGGCCATTTTCTGCGATGTGATGAAGCTGCTGCATCCGTTCATGCCGTTCCTCAGCGAAGAGGTGTGGCACTTGCTGCACGAGCGGAAGGAAGGGGAGGACATTATTGTTGCACCATGGCCGAAAGGCGGTGAAGGCGATGCGAAGTTGGATGCTGAAGTACAGCACGCTTTCGACCTTGTCACGGCGGTGCGCAACGTCCGCAACGAGCGCGGCATGAGCCCGAAAGAGTCGCTGGATGTGCAGGTGAAAGGCATCGTTCCAATGCGCGCATCGGTGTCAGCCTTGGTGAACAAGTTGGCTAATGTTGGCGCGCTAACAACCGTTGAAACCGTTGGTGAAGGAGCGGTCACGTTCCTGGTCGGCACCACCACCTACGCCGTTGATCTCGGCGGCAACATCGATGCGGAAGCCGAGGTGAAGAAGGCCGAAGGCGAACTGATCCACTTGCGTGGTTTCCTTTCCAGCGTGGAGAAGAAGCTGAGCAACGAACGGTTCGTGGCCGGTGCGCCGCCTCAGGTGTTGGAAGTGGAGCGCAAGAAGAAAGCTGATGCCGAAGCGAAGATCAGGGCGTTGGAGGCCAGAATAGCTCAATTAGCGTGATCAGTCGATGTGCTAATAAGCTGATGAATGCGCGCTTCGCATCAACGTCAATGTTTCACGAAGCGCGCGGTTCCATTGGATGTGTGGATCATATATGTACCACTGGCCAAGGACCGAACATCGAGTTGGACGTTGTTGGCTTGACGTGTCGCGGGCACTTCAACAACGCGTCCATCGATGGATAACACTTGGTAGTTCTTGTCAGCGCGTTCCGGAAGTAGAATGTTGAGCACGTCGTTCGCCGGGTTCGGCAGCAGGCGCATTTGCTCGTGCTGCTGGGTGTCCTCTTGAGTTCCGACACTGAAGTCCACAGCATGGCTCACCGTATTCGTGATGATCGGCGGGTTGAAGTCGAAGTAGATCCCCGCGGTGTTCTCCAGCACATCGCCGAACGTGATACCCGCACGCGGTTTCAGTCGGAAGGAAATGGCGCCTTGGCTTCCGGCAAGATCACTGGTGCTATCGGGCAGGTTGATATCGTTGAAGGTGAAGATCAGCGTGCGCCCAGCGTCGAACGATGGCGTGAAATCGTGCGTCGCGCCAAGGATCTGGAGTGAGGTGATGTCAAGGTCGCTCTCGAGGGTATCGCGGATCACCACGGTTTCTGCGGCTGCGGTGCCGGTGTTCTGGAAACGCACGGTGTAGTCGATCCACTCGTCGACATCGGCGAAATAGAGGTTGTCGGCGAAGCCGCTGCTGGTGCGGCCGGTCTTGTCGTTGGGGTCGTAGCTGCCGGTGATGTTCACCGTTGTGATGGCCGTGTTGTTGACGGTGTTGGTTTCTGCACCGGCATTGGTGACGGTGGCCATGTAATTCAATTCGATGCCGAGCAAGTTGATGTCTGCAGGTACCATGGCATGGAAGGTGCGCGTGGCGAACCCGTAGGGTGGGATCACACCAAGGTCCCATTGACCATTTGTGGGGATGGGGTTCAAGAGCAGGCCATCGAAGGCCAGGTCCAAGGTCACATTGTCGCTCGGGAATGCAGTAAGATTCCTCACGGAAACCCACACTTGCGTTTGGAATCCCGGACGAGCGTTGGAGGAATACAATGCCACGCTCAGATCAAAGGGCAAGGAGCTCAAATTGGCGAAGTCGGTGATCACAGTTGGGTTGCCTGCGTCCACGTTGAAGCTCGCCGAACCCGATGCGGGGCAGAGCGGCTCCTCGTTCGGGTTCGTGTTCTGGGCAATGGTGTAGGTCCCGAAGTCGAGGTTGCGCTGGTAGCTCCCATTGCCATCGGTGATCGCGAACTGGTTGCCAGGATCGATCGAGAGTATGCGGTAGGGAAGGCCGAGGTCGAAGTCGTTGAAGGAACAGTCCTCATCTGCATCGTGGTAGGCACGACCACTAACGCCGCCACATGGACCGGGGAGTTCGGGCACTGAACCAGTGAACGTGCTGGAGCAAAGCGGCCCGCCACTTCCACCATCCGCGAGAATGGAAGAAATGAGTTCGTAATCGCCGGCCGGAAGGTCCGTTATCGTGTAGGGCACATTCCACGCGGGACCGTGTAGTTGGCTGTACCCACCTCCAATGCGGACCACCTCCATCAAGCTGGCGAAGGGGCCGTCCATCAGAATGGTCATGCTTCCGTTGCTCTGGCCTGCGCAAGCAGGGGAGGTGGCTTGGACCGTTATCGACGAAGGCTCGGCTGGCATGATCGCACCATTTATGTCGACCTCACCGGGGCAGCCATTGGCATCCCAAACGGTGATGGTTCCGAATGAGGGTCCACAGATCCCCATGATCGTAAGCTCCCCAAGGAATCCACTCGTCTCGATGACCCCTGGTGGGTAGCTGTAAGGTTGGGCTCCACCATACGGGGCTTGAGCGATGGCGATCCCCGTACACATACCCTGGCAGTCGGGTTGCAATTGGGTGGTTATCCCCCCGGACCCCATCGCAAAAACGGCCTCGACCGTCGCGGTGGTTTGGTCGGTGTTGTTCAGGCCATCGGTCACCGTCACGGTATAATCCCCTGGCGCGAGGTCCTGAATGGTCTGTGTGATGGCACCGTTGGACCATAGGTAGGAATACGGTGGAATTCCTCCGTTGGCGCTGGCGGTGATCGTGCCATTGCTCAGGTTGCACCGTGCAGGTGAGACGTAAACGGTAACCTGCACGCCGAACGCTGCATGTGCGAACAGCATGAACGCGCTGATGGAGAGGGCGTGCTTCATCATGGAATGATCAGGCGCGTGTGAAGCGGACCAAGAAGGACTGCCCGTCTTTCGTCACCACATACGCAAGGTAATAACCGGGTTCGAGGTCTGCCACATCGAATGTATTGTCGATCGGTACCAAGGAGCGTACGAGCCGTCCGTCAGCGGCATGGATCTCGATGACATGGATGCTGGATCGGACCCCTGTGATCCGTACTTGATCCGATGCAGGGTTCGGGGATAGGACGATCGGCCGGATCGGATATGCCGCATCGCTCACCGCCACACTGAAGTCCACAGCATGGCTCACGGTATTCGTAATGATCGGCGGGTTGAAGTCGAAGTAGATCCCCGCAGTGTTCTCCAGCACATCGCCGAAGGTGATCCCTTCACGCGGTTTCAAGCGGAATGAAATGGCGCCTTGGCTACCGGCGAGATCACTGGTGCTATCGGGCAGGTTGATGTCGTTGAAGGTGAAGATCAGCGTGCGCCCAGCGTCGAACGATGGCGTGAAGGCATGCGTTGCGCCAAGGATCTGCAACGAGGTGATGTCGAGATCGCTATCAAGGGTATCGCGGATCACCACGGTTTCTGCGGCTGCGGTGCCGGTGTTCTGGAAACGCACGGTGTAGTCGATCCACTCGTCGACATCGGCGAAATAGAGGTTGTCGGCGAAGCCGCTGCTGGTGCGGCCGGTCTTGTCGTTGGGGTCGTAGCTGCCGGTGATGTTCACCGTTGTGATGGCCGTGTTGTTGACGGTGTTGGTTTCTGCACCGGCATTGGTGACGGTGGCCATGTAATTCAATTCGATGCCGAGCAAGTTGATGTCTGCAGGTACCATGGCATGGAAGGTGCGCGTGGCGAACCCGTAGGGAGGGATCACACCAAGGTTCCATTCACCATTTGCAGGCACTGCATTCAAAAGAAGGCCATCGAACGACAGGTCCAGCGTCACAACATCGCTCGGGAATGCGGAGTGGTTGGTAACGGTAACCCACACCTGTGTCGCAAAACCAGGACGTGCGTTCGATGAGTTCACGGAGACGCTCAGGTCCAATTGCATGGTGGTCAGCATGGCGAAATCCAACACAGCTTCGGGTGTTGTACCCGAGATCTCGAATGCGACGGGTGTGGTCACGGGACAAACCGTGGTCTCTTGTGGCGCTGCATCCAGGTCGATGAAATAATTCCCAAGCCACAACTGCTGCTGGTATATCCCCAGCCCATCACTGATCGCATAGGTTCCGGTGGGTTCGATCGTCAGCACGCGATAGGGCTGTGGCAGGTCGAAGTTGTTGAACACGCAATCCTCATTAGCATCGTGGTATATCCGGCCGCTCACCGATCCACACGGTTCGTTCAATGGGCCGACGGTGGCTTGGGCCGCACTGGTGCAATACATCACGCCGGGTTGTTCCAGGCCGGGAAGTCCCGATCCGAACTCATTCCACGCATACACATCATAGGTTCCTGATGCTAAGCCGTCCAAGGTGTAGGGTCCATCGCTGTTGAACGAGTAGATGACCTCTGTACCGTTCACATCGACCATGTATGCGGCATAGCCGAACGCACCCGCCCCGCTCATGATGATCGCTCCGTTCGCAGCACTGCCGCAGGCTGGAAGGGTACTCAGGACTTGTGGCGGCCCGGACTGTGCATCCATGATCCACCCTTCTACTGTCCCAGCGCAGCCATTGGCATCGGTAACCGCGATCGAATTCAGGCCAGGACATACACCGGCGAAGGCTACTGTGCCGGGTCCTAGTTGATCCACGATCACCTGCGGAGATGGGAAGTTGAAGCTATATGGCGCGGTGCCTCCCAAGGCAGCCGAATTGATCATTCCCCAGCCAGAACAACCACCGTCACAAGCGCCGCGCAGCTCGCTCATCGCCACTGGGTTCAATGTGGTATTGTTGGTGATAATGGCATCGGCCTGTGCGGTGCCGCCTTGTCCATCTGTTACCACCACGGTCCATGTGCCTTCGCACAAGCCCTGCGGGTTCGGCGTGCCTTGTCCCGATGCCGGGGCTGGCGACCACAGGTAGGTATATGGTGGCAAACCACCTTCCGCAGTAGCAACAGCACTACCATTACAGGCGCCACACGAGGCACTCGAAACGGAAACAACCACGGTAACCGCTGAAGCGATGGCGCTAAAGAACAGTGCTGATACGAGCGTAAGTGTCCGGATCATATGGGGAGATTTGTTGTGATGACGTATGGCTTTTCCTTCGGTTGTGTGAAGGTCGGAAGTTCAGGGCGAAGTGCACAGGTCCATGAATTGGTCGATCCACAGAGGCGTGTGTGCTGTTAGCTTCGCAGCATCGACCGCCAGCTTACATATGCCGCCATCGACGTCGGATCGAACGCTGTGCGTTTGCTGGTGGGCGAGGTCATCGAGCGCGATGATCACCCGATCATCAAGAAGCAGACGTTGGTGCGTGTGCCGATCCGCTTGGGTGAGGATGTCTTCGACAGCGGTGCGATCAGCGCAGGTAAACGCGATTACCTGATCAAGAGCTTGAAGGCCTTTCGCCTGCTCACGGAAGTGTACGGTGTGAAGTACCTGCGTTGCTGCGCCACAAGTGCGATGCGCGAAGCGACCAACCGCGAAGAAATACTCTCCCGTGTGGAAATGGAGAGCGGGGTCCACATCGAACCTATCGAAGGCAAGTTGGAGGCGGACCTGATCGTGAGCACGTTCTGGACCCAGGATCTGCTGAAGGACCGCAGCTACCTGTACATCGATGTCGGTGGTGGTAGCACCGAGCTCACCTGGTTGGAGAAAGGCCGTCGGGTGAAGAGCGCCAGCTTCAAGGTCGGTACGGTGCGGACATTGAAGAACAAGGTCGATCCGCAGGTATGGGATGAGATCCGTGCCTTCCTCGAAGAGCTGCGAGAAGAGCATGGCCATCTGATGGCGATCGGTACGGGTGGAAACATCAACAGGCTCTTCAAGGAGAACGGTAACTCGTTCGGTGAGCCACTTTCACGGAAGGACATCCAGAAGCAACGCGACCGCATCGCAGGCTATTCCTTCGAGGATCGTGTGAAGCTCTTGCGACTTCGACCTGATCGTGCTGACGTGATCATTCCCGCTGCCGATATCTTCCTGCGCATCATGGACAAGGCCGATATCACCGAGGTGTTCGTACCCAAGGTGGGTCTGGCCGACGGAATCATCTATGATCTCTACATGAAGCAGTATGGTCGCATGAAGTATCCCCCGGTTGAGCCGGAACTCGCATAGGCCATCACCAATTGGTCACGGGATCACGAGGTCCCAATAGAACAAGCAGCCCGCAAGTGCGAGCAACGTTGCGGCGTGCAGGCCCAGCACCCAGCGCCCGAAGCGGGTTGTAATGCGGTAGGGCCAGCGGTATGCGATGATCACCAACAGGATCGTCATCACACACAGGAGGAGCGGCAGGTATTTCAGCGCAGGATGGATCGGGTCTGTTGCATCACCCAATCCGAAGTAGAACACACCTCGGTTCAGCAACAAGGTGGGGACCAAGAACAATACACAGGCACTGCCCAATGCTCCAACGGCCCAAGGAAGCACGGGCGGAGAATCGAGCTTCCTACGCACTCGTGCCACAGCGGCAAGTAGCAGCATGATGCTCGCATACGCAATGAAGAACAAGGCCACGACTGCCGCGAGTATCAGGAACGCCAGTATGCCTTTGTCATGGAACGGCGTGCGGTAGGCCAACAACCTTTCGAATTCAGCGTTCGGTGGGAACAGCGTGATCATGTCCAGGCTGTGATCTCCTTTGGCCAATTCGGCTTTCAGGTCGAAGGTGCGGCGTACGGAATAGTCGTGGTAGAAGTAGAGGTGGATGAGCCCGCGCTGTGGGTCAAGGATGTTCGAGTAGAGCGTTCCTTCCCCGAGTTTCTTGCGGCAAGCGTGCATGCCTTTGACCACCGAGGTGCAATAGGCCAGCGAGGTGTCCGCACCCACGGCAAGTAAAGCACGACCACGCTGATAGCGCTCGCTGGGCACGGAGTCGAAGTCGGTGCAGGTCGAAAGGCAGAAGTTGGTAACGGCGTAGGTCGCCTCATTCCCGGTGAAGAGCGTATCGGCTTCCACCACCAGATACTCGCCGTTCCTGTCCACGAAGATCGCGTAGGCACCATTGAGCTGGCTGACATCGAAGGTTCGGATCAAGGTTTCAGCCTCATGCACCGTGGAGCAAGCCCGCAGCACACGGCGCACAAGATCTTGGAAGAGGATAGGAGGTCTGCCCGCAGTCGGCGCAAAGGACTTGACGGGCGACTTCAACCCATCGAACATCAACCCCACTTCATTCATGCCGCCTTGGGGCGTGCTGTTGTTCTGGCCGACGAACACGCAACCATATTCACCGTCCGTGCCGTTCTCGAACCAGATCCGCGGATCGATGCTCCACGCATCCTCGTTGTTACCGACCATGGTGTATCCATCCACCGTCACCTTGAAGAAGGTGCAGGCCGATGCGGTAACCGGCCACAGCAAGGCGGAGCATAGGGAAACAAGGAGGATAGTGGAACGCATGATGTTGCGTGTGCAATGCGTGAAGGTCCGCTATGTAACGAAATGCTGGGCAAGTACCTTAGGGCCGATCTTGAATTGATCGATCACAGGCACACAACCTGAAAAAGATGGCGGAGCAGAACAAGAGCTTGTACGAAAGCGCATTCGACAACAACAAGAAATGGATCGCGGAGAAGAAGTCGACCAACAAGGATTTCTTCAAGCACCTCGCGGAAGGACAGAATCCGGAGTTCCTTTACATAGGCTGCAGCGATAGCCGTGCTACGGCCGAGGACCTCATGGGCGCAGGCCCGGGACAGGTCTTCGTGCACCGGAACATCGCCAACGTGGTGGGCGGCGCCGACCTCAACACCTTGAGCGTGATCGAGTACGCGGTCGGTCACTTGCAGGTGAAGCATGTGGTCGTTTGTGGCCACTACTACTGCGGTGGGGTGAAGGCCGCTATGCAAGCACAGGATCTCGGTATCCTGAATCCATGGTTGCGGTACATCCGCGACGTGTACAGGATCCACCGGAAAGAGCTTGATGCCATTGCCGATGAGGAGCAACGCTACCGCCGGTTGGTAGAACTGAACGTGGAGGAGCAATGCATTAACGTCATCAAGACCGCGGTGCTCCAGAAGTCCTTCATCAAGAAAGGAACTCCCACCGTGCATGGTTGGGTGTTCGATGTGCGCACGGGTGAGCTGATCGACCTGAAGATCGACTTCGAGCAGAAGCTGAAGAACATCCGGGAGATCTACGATCTGGGAGCGGGGGTGTGAGCGCGACCAGGGCGCGGAATGCGATTAGGGTAGTGAGGTCGTCTCTGCTGGTGTGTGGATCACGTGGATCTTCGGTGATCACTGTTTCTCTTTGCTACAAATGGGACTCAGCGAGAGGTTCCATGTCCAGCGTGAAGCCCCTCCGGCGGCATCCGATCACCATTGACCGCTCACCGAGCCCGCCGTTCCCGTCCCACCGGTAACTTCGCGACCATGTCGACCGCCTACGTCCAAGCCGCCCCCTACGTCCCCAAGAACAAGATCCGCGTAGTCACAGCCGCCAGTTTGTTCGACGGCCACGATGCCGCCATCAACATCATGCGGCGGATCATCCAGAGCACCGGCGCCGAGGTGATCCACCTGGGGCACGACCGTAGCGTGGAGGATGTGGTGAACACCGCGATCCAGGAGGATGCGCACGCCATCGCGATGACGAGCTACCAGGGCGGGCACACCGAGTACTTCAAGTACATGCACGACCTGCTGAAGGAAAAGGGCGCGGGGCACATCAAGATCTTCGGTGGGGGAGGAGGGACGATCCTGCCCGAGGAGATCAAGGAATTGCATGAATACGGCATCACGCGGCTGTACCATCCGGACGACGGTCGCGCGATGGGCCTGCAGGGCATGATCAACGACATGCTGGAGAAGGCCGACTTCGACCTCAGCGATAAAGTGAACGGTGAAGCGAAGAAGCTGAGCCCGAACAACTGGCCGGCCATCGCCAAGTTGATCAGCACGGCAGAGAACCACCCTGACGTGTTCGCCAAGATCGCCGACGAGATCCACAAGAAGGCCGAGGCCAACACCGCCCCGGTGCTGGGCATCACGGGCACGGGCGGCGCGGGCAAGAGCAGCATGGTTGATGAGTTGATCCGTCGCTTCATCCTCGACCAGCCCACGAAGACCATCGGCGTGATCAGCGTGGACCCGAGCAAGCGAAAGACCGGTGGCGCGCTGCTGGGCGACCGTATCCGCATGAACAGCATCCGCGGGGAGCGGGTGTACATGCGCAGCCTTGCCACGCGCCAGAGCAACCTCGCCCTGAGCAAGCACGTGAAGGAGGCCGTGAGCATCCTCAAGGCCGCGGGCTTCGACCTGATCGTGCTGGAGACCAGCGGCATCGGCCAGAGCGATACGGAGATCCTGGACCACAGCGACGTTTCGCTCTATATCATGACGCCGGAGTTCGGCGCGGCCACACAGCTGGAGAAGATCGACATGCTGGACTTCGCCGACGTGGTGGCCATCAACAAGTTCGACAAGCGCGGCGCCCTTGATGCCGTGCGCGATGTGAAGAAGCAGTACAAGCGCAACCACCAGCTGTGGGACGCCGACGATGACACGCTCCCTGTTGTCGGTACCATCGCCAGTCAGTTCAACGATCCAGGTACCAACAACCTGTACGTGCGGTTGATGGAAACGATCAAGAAGAAGACCGGCGTCGACTTCCACAGCACCTTCCACGCGCACGACGAGATGAGCGAGAAGGTGTGGATCATCCCCCCCGCCAAGAGCCGATACCTCAGTGAGATCAGTGAGAACAACCGCCGCTACGATGCCCATGTCCGGAAGCAGGCGGAGATCGCGGACAAGCTGTACGGGCTGTACAGTGCGGTGTTGACCTTCGGGGGTCCGGATCTGCTCGAAGCCACGAGCCTTGAGCCACGAGCCACGAGCTTGACCGCGGATAAGCTCGCGGCTAGTGGCTCGCAGCTCGACGCCCTCACACAAAAGTTCAACGAGCTGCGCAAGGACCTGGATCCCCACCTCTGGAGCATGCTGCAAGGCTGGACCGGAGAGGAGAAGCGGTATTCCGACGAGTTCTACGTGTACTTGGTCCGCGGCAAGGAGATCAAGGTCCCCAACCACACCGAGAGCCTCAGTCACCTGAAGATCGCGAAAGTGGCACTGCCGAAGTTCCGCAGCTGGGGCGACAAGGTGCGCTGGGCCATGCAGGAGAACACCCCCGGCTTCTTCCCCTACACCGCAGGCATCTATCCCTTCAAACGTACCGGCGAGGATCCCGCGCGCATGTTCGCCGGTGAGGGCGGCCCCGAGCGCACCAACAAGCGCTTCCACTACGTAAGCCAGGGCCTTCCCGCCAAGCGCCTCAGCACGGCGTTCGACAGTGTCACGCTCTACGGCCACGACCCCGGCCGCCGTCCGGACATCTACGGCAAGGTGGGCAACAGCGGCGTCAGCATCTGCTGCCTGGACGATGCCAAAAAGCTCTACAGCGGCTTCGACCTCAGCGCGCCTACAACGAGCGTCAGCATGACCATCAACGGTCCCGCGCCGATGCTGTTGGGGTTCTTCATGAACGCCGCCATCGACCAGAACTGCGAGAAGTACATCAAGCAGAATGGCCTCGAAGAGGCCGTGGAGAAGCGGTTGTCGCAGATCTGGGAGGGGCGTGAAATTTCACGCCCACGGTATGCGGGTAGCATACCGGATGGCAATGAAGGGTTGGGCCTGATGTTGTTGGGTGTCACCGGCGATCAAGTCCTTCCCCCCGACGTCTACGCCAAGATCAAGGCCGATACCCTGGCCCAGGTTCGCGGCACCGTGCAGGCCGACATCCTCAAGGAAGACCAGGCGCAGAACACCTGCATCTTCAGCACCGAGTTCGCGCTGCGCTTGATGGGCGACGTTCAGCAGTACTTCATCGACCAGAAGGTCCGCAACTTCTACAGCGTCAGCATCAGCGGCTACCACATCGCGGAGGCCGGCGCCAACCCCATCAGCCAGCTCGCCTTCACCCTAGCCAACGGCTTCACCTACGTGGAGTACTACCTCAGCCGGGGCATGGACATCAATGCCTTCGCGCCGAACCTGAGCTTCTTCTTCAGCAACGGCATGGACCCCGAGTACGCCGTGATGGGTCGCGTGGCGCGCCGCCTCTGGGCCAAGGCGCTGAAGCACCGCTACGGCGCCGACGAGCGCAGCCAGATGCTGAAGTACCACATCCAGACCAGCGGCCGCAGCCTCCACGCGCAGGAGATCGACTTCAACGACATCCGCACTACGTTGCAGGCGCTGTACGCGATCTATGACAACTGCAACAGCCTGCACACGAACGCCTACGACGAGGCCATCACCACGCCCACCGAGGAAAGCGTGCGCCGCGCCATGGCCATCCAGCTCATCATCAACAAGGAGCTTGGCCTGGCCAAGAACGAGAACCCGCTGCAGGGCAGCTTCATCATCGAGGAGCTCACTGACCTGGTGGAAGAAGCCGTGCTCACCGAGTTCGACCGCATCACCGAACGCGGTGGCGTGCTCGGCGCAATGGAGACCATGTACCAGCGCTCAAGGATCCAGGAAGAGAGCTTGTACTATGAGACGCTGAAGCACACGGGCGAGTATCCCATTATTGGGGTCAACACGTTCTTGAGCTCGAAAGGCTCGCCGACGATCCTGCCGAAGGAAGTGATCCGCGCTACCGAGGAGGAGAAAGAAGCGCAGATCGTAACGGTGGAGAACCTCCGCGGGGCCTACAGCGAAGAAGCCGTGAAAGCGATCAAGGACCTGCAGCAGGCAGCCATCCGCAACGAGAACATGTTCGCAGTGCTAATGGAGGCGACGAAGTATTGCTCACTGGGGCAGTTGACGGCGGCGATGTTTGAGGTGGGGGGGCAGTATCGGAGGAATATGTAGCCGGTCATGTCCTTGCTTGAAAGGCTTGTCGGTCAAACAGTGCTCGCGGTGTCTGAGGATATCGCCACCTGCATTCCATTGAATACCCCTGTGCCTTTTCCGGAGAGCGGCCAAGCTGTGATCACACGCATGATTGCATTCGAAGACTATCAATTGAGCATAGTGAACCCAGTACATGTTACTGGAATTGATGGTGCCTTGGAGCTTAGCTCTTTGACGGGAAAGATGGTCAACCGAGTTGAAGAGAACGAACACACGGCACTGATCGGATTCAATGACGGGCTACAATTGGTGATCGATCTGCGCGACGAGAGCTTCGTCGGACCTGAAGCAATGGTGTTGCACGGGCCGGATGACCTAATCGTAGTTTGGAACTGATGGAGGCGACGAAGTATAGCTCGCTGGGGCAGCACACTGCAGCGATGTTCGAAGTTGGGGGTCAGTACCGCCGCAACATGTGAACAGGCTCGAACCAGACTTATCTTCGTGTCATGTCCACGGCGCACAACTACATCCAGCTATCCTCCCTTCCGGAGGATGTTCGCCAGCAGGTGCTCGATTTTATTGAGTTCCTGATGCGGCGCCGGAAGGTTGGCGAGCCCCAGCCGAAACGCAAGACACCGGTCCCGGGACTTGCAAAAGGCATGGTGACCGTGCCGCCTGATTTCGATGCGCCCTTGGATGATTTCAAGGAGTACATGGAATGAAGCTGCTGCTCGACACGCACATCCTGCTCTGGTTCCAAGCGGGTGATCCGGCACTTCCGAAGGAAGCGGAACAAGCCATTCGGTCCGAAGCCAATGACGCCTATGTGAGCATGGTTTCTTTTTGGGAGATCGGATTGAAGCACAGCATCGGCAAGTTGCCCTTGCGCATGCCGCTCGATGCGTTCTTCAACACCATCACCGAAGCACCGTTCCAGATACTGGCCGTGGAGCAGCCCCACATCGTGGAGGCGTCCGCGCTACCGCTGCACCACCGCGACCCGTTCGACCGGATGCTGATCGGTCAAGCCAAGCATGAAGGCATGCAGCTGATCACCGTGGATGCGCAGTTCCAAGCGTACGATGTACCGCTGATCGGTTCATGATCTTCAGCGCTGATGGAGGCGACGAAGTGTTGTTCGCTGGGGCAGTTAATGCGGCGATGCTCGAGGTAGAGGGCCAGTACCGCAGGAATATGTGATCCACGAGCACCTCCGCAGTCCTACATATAATGCTGCTCGCATCCGCGTTCACAGCAGTGTCGTGGAATGCCCCGGTCCACTCCAAGGAGAAGCGAAGGACCGAGCGCTGCGCGTACGAACTGGTGAGCCAAGGAATTCCGGCGGACATGCAGAATTACCAGCCCTTCAAGGATACGACGATCACGCGCGATCCGGCTTGTACCGGCCATATGCTCCGGCTACCCGCCATGGGGACATCCACAGCCTACGAGATCGTCGAGGTCGCCACCGGTGAACGCGTCCTGCGCAAGACCTTCCCGCTGCGGCGTATGGGATACGGCTGGGACATCACCGAACGGACCGGCACTTACCTCGTGCGCATGCTTTCGTGCGGTTCGAGTGGAGAATTCCAGGTGACGATCCAGTGAGCCGATCGTTCGAATGTGGTGCTGGACCAGCTCACAGCAGCGGTGTTCGACGTGGAGGGCAGTATCGAGGGAATGTAGAGGCACTTTCGGCATTGTACAGCTTCACCCTGTAGGCGCACCCATTCCTCAACAACAGACAGGTGCGCGGCTACTTCTCAGGGTCGAAGAGCAAGTAGCCGAGTTCGCGCTGCGTTCTCGTTGAACCTTCTGCCTACGGCCGGGTACCGTGTGTGCATGTCAAGACTGCTCCTGCTGTTTCGCGCTTATGCGATACACATCCTGCTCGTGCTGCTCGTTCCGGGCTGTGGGCTGTCCGCGTTCGCGCAACCCGTTCCTCAGCCTCCACCGCAACCCGACCTGCTTTTCGTGGTGGTGGAGAACAAGCACGGGCGACCCATGCGCGGGATCTTGGCCGACAGCCGCATGATGCTGGATCTCTGGCAGCGCTTCGGTCGATCAACGTGGATCGTGCGCGAGCACTTCACCATCGCCGACACCTACCCCTACGGACCCGAGAAGC
Source organism: uncultured Bacteroidota bacterium (assembly GCA_902826215.1). Taxonomy (GTDB): domain Bacteria; phylum Bacteroidota; class Bacteroidia; order Flavobacteriales_F; family PHOS-HE28; genus PHOS-HE28. The sequence goes on along the minus strand of CADEDY010000033.1, from coordinate 6,622 downwards.
CCGGTGACCGGAAGTCCTGGACCTTGAATGGAGAACGCATCAAGCTCGGCTTGCGCACCCACCTCCGTGTGGCGCTGATCGACTGCTATTGCCGGGATGCCTTCGTGGTGGTGGAGCGCGGCGGGCAGCACATGCGTATCGACCTGCCCGATGCATCGGCCGAACGGTGGGCGCTTCTGCAACGGATGCAACGCCGCTCCGTCACGCACGCCTCGCCCGAAGTGTTCCGCTTCCGTCCGGGGCGATTCACCTACGCCGAACTGGCGAACGATCCGGCATTCGACCGCTTGGAGGCACGCCTCGCCACCCGCCGGAACGATGATCCGGACCAAGCGTACAGGGATGTCGTCTGGCGAAAGGGGATGAAGGTGTTGGAAGGGTATTTCGGATCGGCGCCGAACGCACCTGCGGCGTTCCATTGAACCGATGCGATGTTGGCGTGTACCGGTAGGCATGCGTTCCCTGTGCCTCCTCGTCGCGTTAGCGCTGGCGCCCTTCCTGCACGCTCAGCCCGTTGACTCGGCGCCGTTCATCCGCCCTCCAGAGCCTTCGATCGGTCATCTGTACTCGCGCTCTGGTCGGCCTTCAGCACCGCTCTACTACCTGACCGATACCATCGAGATGAGGCTGATGGGCTATGTGAAACTGGATGGTAGTTGCGGCTCCAACTGACCCATCTATGGCTTCCAGCGGAAGGAGGGCGATAGGTGGACGGACTACCTGCCGCCCTGCCATGTGCAGCTATGCTGCGGCATGCCCGATCGGTGGTTCCAGGAGACCGTGGCGCTGATCCCGGCACATGTGGCGCGACCTGCTTATGGTAAGCCCTGGAAGCCTGGCGAGTACCGCGCTGTGGTGCTGTTGGTGGGCGACAAGGAGCTGGTGGGTCCGTCATTCACGGCGGTGGCGGGCGAGTGAAGTGCGATCGGGCATCATCTTTGAAGTCCGACACATGCACCTGCGTCATTCTTGTCCGCTGATCATCTATTGCCTGTGCGCAGTCTTCGCCGTTCGCTCCGCCCGCGCCCAGCCCCTCGTGGTGGTGGTACACGATGAGGAAGGCCGTCCGCTGCCGGGTGCCCACGTGAGCCTGCGTGATGCGCGCTATCGCGGGGTGAAGCCCTCGGCGAAGAAGGATGGCGTCTTCACTTTCGAGGAGGTGCCGGAGGGCTACGATGCCCTGCAGGTGAAGGCCGCCGGCAAGTTGTTGAACGGCTGCCAGTGGTTCGGTTCCCACCCTGATACCATCCGGATGACGATGCGCAAGGGGCCGTATTACCTGATCGATGAAGGACATCGGCAGGCACGATTGGTCTTCGATGAGCGCCGCTTGGAAGTGGACTACCACCATGGCGTTCGCACGGACAGCCTGCGCCCCTGGTTCGCGGAACAGGGTCTGGTCTGTGAGCGCCATACCTGCACCTACCTGCGGCGGAAGAACGGTAGCAAGTTCAAGCTGCACCACAATGCTGCGCTTGAAGCCGTGCGGAAGAACCCGGTGGTGATAGCTGCCGGGCTCTATGCCGAGCACCAGAAGCGCCATCTTCACGAGGGGGTGGGCGTAACACCGCATGCAGGATCGAGCATGACCCAGCAGCACCAGTACCCGGGCATCGTGCGGATCACCTTCCACGCAGGCGGCATGAAAGGCTCAGGCGCGTTCGCCTACATGCTCGAGATCAACCGACTGCTCGATGCGTTCGGCTTCCGGCTCACGGAGACCACTTCCGGTTACGCGGATGAACCGGTGCTCCCGTTGGCGTTCAGCGGTCACGGTGTGGAAGTGAAGCCGGTCTCCGGTCTAGCGGGGCCTTTCCTGATCGGGCAGCTGGAGCAGCTGGCGCGGCACCCATATGTAAGGAGCGTGGAACTGGAGGTGCCGATGATGTTGGATTGAACGAAGCGTGCAACTCGACCCATGGCAAAGACCATCTATCCCACCGCCGGCCCGCTCCCTGATCAACGAACGGATGGGTCGCTTTGAAGCGGACCAACGCCTTCAGGACCTCGCGAAGCGCAAGATCACGCGCCGGGTTTGATTGAGCAGCAGGTAGGTGCCAGCCGGAAGGGCTTGAAGGTCCACGCTATTGTATCCTCGCTGAAAGGTCCCGGTACGGGCCTCACGACCCAGCACATCCGTGATCATGAACGAGGAAGGACCATCTTCCAAAGTCACCTCGAGGGTGTTCACGGTGGCGCGTGCGGAACATGGTGCGGTCCCTTCCGTTTCTGATATCCCCACCCCCGAACAATCCTGGGATGGGGCATTGCTGAAGTCGATGATCATCGTGGGGCAGGCGATGATCGTGCTCGTGCTGCCACCACCCAGCAGGGCATCGGCGCCGTAGCCTTCGTACACCGTATTCCCATTACCGGTGATGGTCCAGTAGTTGCCATTCCGGATGTAAGCGGTGTTGTCCGTGCCCGAAAGGCCCACAGTGCCAAAACCCGACATGATGTAGGTGTTGTTGCTCCCGGACAGCACCAAGTTCGTCACGTCGGCACAGATCCAGATCACCGTATCGCTTTGGTCGATCGTGACGTTCCCTGTGGTCACGACCATGGCATCCGAAGGAATACTGATATCGCACTGCGCTTGTGTGATGATGGGGAGCATAAGTACCCCGATGGTGCACAGGAGCGCTTTCATGGCCGGTCTATTGGTTGTGTGAATATAGTGAAGTGGCCTGATCGGCACATGCGGGATGTACTTGCCGGGTCGGTCTGGAAGTGTAGCTTCAACCCACAGATCGCTGCCATGCGTTTGAACATCATCTTCCTGGCCTTGACGGTGGGCCTGTTCTGCGGCGATGGCCAAGCCCAGACCCTGCTTCCGACCAATAGTATCCCGCCTGTCGGCACGGTCGAGTCGCGGCAACTTCATGCACGATCGAACCCTCCGGCGTGGAGCACGACCGGCACGGGTAACGTGTGGGGTGCCAGTGGCATCGCCGCCGTGGACGATGCCATCATCATCACGTACACCGACGTGGCGGGCACACCCTATGCGGCGCTTCATTCCACCAGCAACATCTGCGCATCATCGACCCAATCGGGAACCACCGACTGGTACTATTGGGAGGTGAACGAAGACCTGGCGGATTGGGTGGGCGTGGATGATGAGGTGATCAGCGGTGGACGAACGGCCTGTGAATACCCGTTCAACATCGGGGGTCAGTTCACGGACACCTACATCATGTTCGGGTCCACGAACACCTTCACCATGGAGTATGTGGCCTCGGGTTCCATCGAAGCACCGTTCGGCACGATCAATGATGTCGTGATGTTTTCCTATAATTGGGGTAGCTCCTATGAGCTGTACAGGGCCGGGAATGTGCTGCGGCGCATTGGTGTGTTTGTGCCGGGTGTTCACTTGGAGGTCTTCGATGCGCAACTGAGCGAGGTAGGCATCCGTGAGCGGAGTGCACCATCGCTGGTCATCGGTCCGCAGCCTGCTTCTGATGAAGTGCTTGTACAACTGCCCTTCGTGGGCACTGTGGAACTCACCATGGTCGACATGGAGGGTCGGACGGTGATGAGTTGGACATCAACTGGCGCGACGATCCGCCTCGACCTTCATGGAGCGGCTCCGGGCAACTACCTGCTGTTGGCACGTTCCGGATCTTCGGATATGGCGCTCGGTCGCATGTTGGTGGGGCGCTGAGTCGGTTCTTTTTCCGCCTGTCCTACCAAGCATGATACCTGGACGCATCCCATTTGGCACTTACCTGGGGATCGTGCTGGTCTCTTCATTGCTTTCCTTGCTATCGTGCACCCAGCCCCGCAACCTCCGCAAGGTGGAATTGGTGAGCGCGTGCACGGATTCGGTGCGCGTGCGGATAACCGGCACGGTGATGCTCGATGGCGGATGCTCGGGCGATCGCCCCCTCTGGGCCTTGGAGATGCGCACGGACAGCGGCTGGGTCGAGCGGGTTCCCTTCTCGGGCGCGCAGCAGCTCTGCGGACCGGGTTCATGGCGCTGGCGCAAACGTGAGGTGCTGATCCCGTTGAAGAGGAGGTAGTGTATGGTAGGAACACTACGGATCACGTGCTGGCACCAGGTGCGTATCGCTTGATGTTCATGGGGGGTAGCGGTAAACGCAAGGCGACGCGTGCGTTCAACCATTAGCTTCATCACGCATTCACGACCACCGAACGAACTGAACCCGACCGTCCACGTAGTGTACCGTCCACTGATGCGCACCCTTTCCACTCTCCTGATCGCCTTCGTGCACCTGCAAGGCACTGCGCAGTTCGACAGGTTCTCATTCCGCCACAACTACGCCTTCATCGAGGACGGGCCCACGCTCACACCATTGAAGGGCACCTACCGCGTGGAGTACATCGGGCGCGGTCAATACTGGACCATGATCGATCCTCGCTGGACTGTTCACCACCCCGGTCAGCCGCGCAGTTTGACACCCTGCATCAAGGTGAACGGCGCGCCCCTGATGGTGGTGGAAATGCGCGGGATCTTCGGCTATCCTGACAATAAGTTGATCGTGATCCGCGGATCCGATACCATGATCGTGGACCTGAACCTGGATGGGCGCATGGAAACGCGCATGTTGGAGCGGACCGCCAAGCTGGGTGTGCCGCCGCGTCCGCCGGTGCTGCTGCCGTTCCGCAAGGGCTGGTTCACCAATATCGATCTGGTGTTGGAGCCGAGCACGATTGCGCTCACCGATCGTTTCGACGCGCACTGGGCGTCACGGCGTACCGAGGTGCTCGCGCTCTACGACACTGCCCGCCATTCCTTCACGCTCGAGATGGATGGACTGCGCACCGGTCTTACCACCATCGCCATCGATCGCGACCCCAACTACGCGCACCACCTGCTGGAGTTCCCGGCCAGCGGACCCGGCACACGCTTCGAGCTGTACCTGCAGGACAGCACCGGTGTGCCTAGCACTGAGCCGACCCTGCGCGAGGACATGCCCGCTGATGGAGAGACGAGCAAGTGGGTGGACGTGACCGACCTGCCCTACGGCCGGTACACCGCGTATCTGAAGTGGGGGAAGTTGGAGAGCCTGTTCAATTTGAGCTTCGGATGGTGATCGTGTGCTGAAGACCCGAACTTCGGAAGGAAAGTCAAGCCTTGTGATCGTCCTGTTAGGGCACGTGTACCATGAACGTGCGATATCTTCAACATTGAGCTGCCTGTTGATCCCCGCGTTACTGACCGACCAGACCCTGTGTGCATTGCGGGTGGACCCTAAAGCCTCCACAGGGTCTTCGTCTTCGAGAACCTTCGTTCCAGACCGTCGCAGGATCCTTTCCTCGAGCCCCCTGCAACGTCCGACCACCCCACCGCCCATACCAAGAAACCTCGGCCCTCCGTTATGCGTTCAAGGTCGCGAGCCATGATCGTTCAAAAGCATAGTCCGGAGCAGGTGGTGCGCGAAGCCTTTCGCGATATGCCTGCCATGTGGAACAAGCTGAAGCAGCCCATTGATCGCTTGCAGCGGCGGATGCGCGTGGACAAGTCCCTGCGCATGGAGCCGCAACTCTTCGAGTACCGCTCGCATGCGGGCAACAATTGGCTGGTGGCCATGCTGCCTACGAAGAAGGTGTTGCACATTGCTCCTTTCGTGTGGTACCGGGGCGAGGACGACTACTACCGGGCGGCGCGCATCATGCAGGATGGCGTGTGTTTCCACATCAGCCACCATATTTTCGAGCAGTACGCGGCCCGCTTCAACCGGACCAGCGACGGCTTCACGCGCATGAAGGAGTTCATCCGCGAGAACATGGACTTCGGCACGGAGTATTGCCTGGACAACGACGATGTGCGCGTGGGCATTACCCATGGGTACATCATCGGCACCTGGGTGATACCTCACAAGGTGGCCCAGCTCATCACCTTCGTGGACCACGGCAAGCTCTTCGATGATCAGCTGGAACAGATGGACCGGTTGGACCAGCAGCGGGCGGATGCCCTGCGGCCTACCCGCACACCCGGTGGCGCCGTGAAGCCCTGGGATCTTCCGCGGCCGACGGCATAGCGGGTGCAGAACCCAATACCTGGATCGGATCTTCGCTTTCGGGAACTGCGATCGAATGGCTTCTCGGATCGGATCAGTAGCTCAATTCCGCGTCGATATTGATCGAGCTGTATTGAAGTCCATTGAGCGATGCGAATTGGAGATCGCATCCATGTAGGCACTAGCAGGTGCTGCCACCATGCCTGTGGATTCGCGTTCAGTGCCCGGTAGGTACAGCGGCGATGTTCGAGGCGAAGGCAGTCCGGTAGGGACGTGTGACCACCCGCGCGGTGACCTTCCTCACCTGCCAAGGGTAGGCGTTGGGCTACCTTCGACGAAAGCCGAACACATCATGAGCAAACAAACCAAGAACCCCGTTGTAGACCCGCTCGCCACCTTGTTGGCCAGCAGTTACACCCTGTACCTGAAGACGCATAACTACCATTGGAACGTGACCGGTCCGATGTTCAGTACGCTGCATGGCCTGTTCATGACGCAGTACACGGAACTGGCCTTGGCAGTGGATGAGGTGGCCGAACGCATCCGCACCTTGGGTGCTCCGGCGCCGGGCAGCTACACGGCCTTCAAGAAGTTGAGCACCGTGAAGGAGGAGAACGGCAACCCGGATGCGAAGACCA
>CADEDY010000032.1:9464-40147 GCA_902826215.1 uncultured Bacteroidota bacterium | reverse complement strand
TCATCGCACAAGGCGTTCGTCCTGGGGATCCGGTCGGTTTGTTCGCTGAGCGCAGCTTCGACATGATCGCAGCCATGCTCGCGATACTTCGATGTGGCGGCGCCTTTGTTCCCTTGGATCCGACGTACCCTGCCGATCGACTGCAGTTCATGTTCGAGGACACGGACGTTGCAGTACTGGTTACCCAACGCGCGTTGAAGAATTCCCTCCCGACGAACAAAGCGAAAGTGATCGTTCTCGAGGATGCACGTCCCGCTCCTACTGCACCGATCCCGCCCAATGCAGGTCCGGAAAGTGCCGCGTACATCATGTACACCAGCGGTAGTACAGGAAAGCCGAAAGGTGTAGTTGTTCCTCACCGAGCGATCATTCGTTTGGTCCGCTCACAGAATTACCTACCCTTCGGACCCGACCTCACCTTCCTGCAGCTTAGCAATACCAGTTTCGATGCTAGCACGTTGGAGATCTGGGGCGCATTGCTGAACGGTGGACGTTTGGTGCTGCCTGCACAGCAAAAACCGACGCTACTTGACATCACCGACACGATCCGGGAGAAGGGCGTTACTACGATCTGGCTCACCGCAGGTCTGTTCAATGTCCTCGTGGATGAACACCTTGATCGGTTACGCGGCCTACGACATATTCTCACCGGTGGTGATGTACTGAGCGTACCTCATGTGAAGAAGGCACTGAAGGTGCTCGGCCCGGGCGTTTTGATCAATGGGTACGGACCTACGGAGAACACGACCTTCACCTGCTGCCATATCATCGATGAGCGCAGCATCAAAGGCAGTGTGCCGATCGGCAAGCCCATTTACCATACCACGGTGCATGTACTTGACGAACAGATGCGTCCCGTATCGATCGGCCAGAAAGGAGAACTCTTCACCGGAGGTGATGGAGTAGCATTGGGTTATTGGAAACGCGATGAACTGACTGCTGAGAAGTTCGTTGATGATCCGTGGGATCGCGGCAAGAAAATGTACCGTACCGGCGATCTGGTGCGCTGGACCGCTGAGGGCACCATCGAGTTCATCGGTCGAACGGACGACCAAGTGAAGGTCCGCGGATTCCGCGTGGAATTGGGAGAGATCGAGAACGCTATGAACGCTGTGCCCGGCTTGAAAGACCGTGTGGTCATGGTGCGCGATGAAGGGGTCGGCGAGAAACAATTGGTAGCCTACTTAGTTCCACAGAAAGAAAGTGACGCAAGTAGCGAGGCAAGTGCCACACTCGTGGAAACGACTCGGGCGATCCTCTTGGCCGATCTTCCTCCACACATGGTGCCGACCAGTTTCGTGGTCCTCCCAACCTTTCCGCTCAGCCCGAACGGCAAAGTGGACCGCAAAGCCCTGCCGGCGCCAGCACTGCAACGTCCTACGATGCGCGCGAAGCACGTGGCTCCACGCACCCCGGTAGAGATCGAGCTTGCCGCGATCTGGTCGAAGGCCATTGGTGTGAATGACATCGGTGTGCATGACAACTTCTTCGATATCGGGGGGCACTCCCTTTCAGGGATGCAATTGCTCGCACAGGTCGAACAACATTTCAATGCGTCGATCGAGTTCAAGCAACTCTTCCTAGCGCCCACTGTTGCACAAATGGCAAATTTGCTGGACGGACCTGCCTCGACCCAAGCATTCGACCAGTTGCTTCCTCTTCGCATAACGGGATCACGAACCCCACTGATCTGTGTGCATGGCGACGAAGCCAATATTTTCCTTCCGAAGTACTTGGATGCCGAACAACCCTTCTATGGGATCAGCCACCAAGGTGAGGATGGGCTGCCGATCGAACACACGGAGGTGGAGACCATCGCAGCCCACTACATCGACGAGTTGAAGAAGGCGCTGCCGCATGGTCCCTATGACTTTTGCGGATATTCCTTCGGAGGTCTAGTGGCGTACGAAATGGCCCGTCAGCTTTCCGAACAAGGCGAAGAGGTCCCGATGGTCCTGCTACTCGACACGTACGCTCCAGCACCCTTCATGGAGATCATGCGCGAGGAGCAGAAGATCCATGAACCGTTGAAGAAGGTGATCCTGCGAGCGGTGATCCGCATGTACCGCGCCTTGGACAAACCCATACCCGCCAAACTCAGGAACTTCCACATCATCGACACCTATGATCAAGCTGTATCACGCTATGCTATCAAACCACTTCGAGGAGATGTTACGTTGATCAAAGCGGTGGACTCACCGGGCAACGATGACATGGGTTGGAAGAACCATGTGAAGGGGAAGTTGTCACTTCAGAATACCGCAGGCGATCACTACACCATGATCAAAGAGCCTTTGGTTGCGCAATTGGCCCAGGAGATGGAACAGGCGATGGCCCACAAGTCGAAGCCAGTAGGTCGATCGGAAATTGCGGTATGACCATCGTTCAAGGTCGCGCATTGACCGTGTATTGCGAGGGGCCGCATGATGCGGAAGTGCATGTTGCAGGATCCGCAGGGCACCGCTCTTCAACGATGATCCACTTTGCTGCTCTGGATCAACTGCGGCCTTACGCAGAATTCTATGGAACACTCCTTGACCAGAGCGAAGTGGACCGTTTGAACCGCTTCCGGTTCGATGCGGACCGCGAACGTTTCTTGCTTGGTCACGGTGCTTTGCGCTCGGTCCTCGGCTCCCATGTAGGCGTTGAACCACGCGACCTGTCCTTCGACCGCGGACGATTCGGCAAACCCGTTCTCACCGATCATCCGTTACCTTTCAATTTGAGTGACACCAAGGATGCGATCGCGATCGCTGTAGGTGAAGATCAGGTGCTCGGCGTGGATGTGGAGACCGTAGCACGGGCCGTGGACCACGTTTCTGTGGGTGAGCATTACTTCACGAAAGAAGAGCAAGCGGCCATTGCCAGCGCTCCCGATGGGAAGCGACGTTTTCTGGAATTCTGGACCCGCAAGGAAGCCGTGCTCAAAGCCAGCGGAGTCGGTATCATGGACGATCTGAAAGTGCTACGTGTGGATCAGGCGGTGAACCGCATGACGATCCTGCACCACGCGTTCATTGACATGGCGGAACCCGAATACCATGTCGGTACTTGGCATATCGGTTCGGATCATATCGTGAGCTTAGCAACACCAGGACCGTGTGCGGTCACCTTCCGACGTATCGCTCACTGATCCTCAGCATGATCTTCCCCCCAGAAACGGGGATGGAAATTCAACAGGTACAATCGCTTTCCGGCACGGGTGATCGCCGTGTACAGCCAACGCACGTACTCACGATCCATCATCTCCTCCGTTACGTACCCCTGATCGACGAAGACGGTGTTCCACTGGCCTCCTTGCGCCTTGTGTGCGGTGACTGCATAGGCGTACTTCACCTGCAATGCTTGCGCATAGGGATCTTCGCGTAGTTGCCGCATGCGTTCGGCCTTGGTCGGCGAGGTGTAGCTATTGAAGAGCGATTCGCGCAACAGACGCAAACGCGCGCCGGGCAAAGCAGGCGCTTCCATGCTCAGTACATCCAACATCACCTTCACGTCCAGTTCCCGTTCCTCGTTACCGTTCCACCAACTCACCGTGAGATCCACGAAACGCAGGCCGTGCACCTCTTCCACCCCGTACACGCGTTGCACCACCATGGGTTCACCGTTCGCGATCAGTTCGGCCTTGCCGTTCTTGCCGGCCCAGAAATAGCTGTTCTTCACCACCATCAAGCGATCTCCGGGGCACACTTCCTCCTCATACCCGTGGATCCGTGACCGAACTTGTTGGCTGTATTGGAAGGCCCGCTTGTTGCTTCGGCAGATGAGGCAGACCTCATCATCACCATCCTGTCCATAGGCCGTTTCCAAGGCGTCCTGCAGGTCGAAACCGTCCAACCGGATCACATCCGGGAACCCTTGGACAAAGCGGGGCATCGGCTTCTCCTCCAGAAGGATCTCCCGAAGCGCTGTCGCATTCACCAGAATACCCGATGCAGATGCTTGGCGCACTACGTCCGTCAGTTCCAGCGCCCCTGCGGTCAGCCCGAATGCCTGCAATTCCTTGGGTTCCAGCGCTGGACTGTGATCGCTACCCACGGGTGGAAGCTGAGCGGGGTCGCCGATCAGCAGCACCCGAGTGCCGGGCACGGAATAAATGTGTTCGAAGAGGTCCTGCATCAGGTCGCCGCCACCGAAGGGGCCATCGCCCAAGGTGCCACGCCCGATCATGGAAGCTTCGTCCACGATGAATAACGCGCCCGCATCCTTGTTCACCGCGACCTGCAACCGGCCTCCACCTTCTTCCTCATTGGAACGATAGATCCGCCGATGGATCGTGGAAGCAGAGCGCCCGGCATAGCTCGCCAATACTTTCGCTGCTCTTCCCGTGGGGGCAAGCAGGACCACTGGCTTCCGTTCGGCAGCCAGCACTTTCACCAAGGCACCCACCAAGGTGGTCTTACCCGTACCAGCGTATCCCTTAAGGATCAGGGCAGTGCGCTCCTTCGGCGTTGCAAGCAATCGCTGCAAGGCCATCGCTGCTTTCTCTTGCCCCGGCGTTGGGCTGTGGCCCAATGCAGCCAGTATGCGCTGGCGAAGGTCACCGTTGGCGGTTTGGTTCAAAGCGGTCGGTATGATCGGAGGAGCGGGCGAAGGACCTTGTGCAACGCATCGGGGCCGGGGGTGAATTTATTTTACTTTTGGGCGCTTCCGAACCCCTGCAAGCGAACGTGATGAAGAACATAGCCAGTTACATCTTTCCCCTGCTCCTTATCATCGTAGGTGGCGGACTCCTGATCATCGGTATGCAGCAAGGCCAGAATGCATGGGTGCTCTTAGGCGCCGGCTTGGCTCTGCTTGCCGGTGTGGTGGCTCTACTCCTTCAGCTTGGTATCATCAGCCGTCAGGTGGGTATGATCGTGGGGATCCTCTTCGCCGTGATCGCCATCGGACTTGCCTACCGCAACTATCGGTCGGTGGTCGAAGTGATCGAGTTCAACGAGCGCAAGGCACAGAGCGATAAGCTCGTGATCCAAGGGTTGAAGGATATTCGCACGGCAGAGCTCGGCTACAAGGAAGCAACGGGCAACTTCACCGGCAGCATCGACGTGCTCACCAACTTCCTGAAGAATGGAACCATCCCGATGGTGAAGTCCATCGGCCAAGTGCCGGATTCGTTGACCGAACTGAAGGCATTGGAATTGAAACTGATCGTTCGTGACACGATCCTGGCTCCAGCACTGGATTCACTTTTCATGACGAAGAAGGCGTTGGAGGGTCGTGCCTACCCGTTCGACCTGAACACCTTTGCCAATTCACCAGTGAGCAAGAAGCCCTACTTGCTGCGCGCCGGTGTGATCAACTCCAGCGGTCGCAGTGTTCCCGTGTTCATGGCGCGTGATCCACAACCCATTGTGGCCGGGGATACCTTGCTCGTAGGAAACTTGGAAAAGTACAGCGTCGCTGGTAATTGGACCGGCGAATAACGGGATGAAGAGCGGTGATCACCGCACTGCCCGTTACGATCAACGTCGTGATCGGGAGCATCATCTGAGCATTCTGATCGGTCAAGAAGTGGTCGCATGGGTGGCCCACGAATTTGTTGAAGCCACCCCGGCGGCAATGGCATGGGGTACTGACGCCATGATCCTTCAACACCCCTTGTTGCCCAAGCACCCTCGCGCGGTCAGTTTCGTTTCGTTGCCTGAATGGAGCACCCTGGTCCCCGATGGCGCATTGGAACCTGGCGCCGGTGAAAAGCACCTGACCTTGGTGCACGGGAAGCTGCCTGTTGGCCAAATTCGCGATACGCCGGTACCCACACTTGGCGCTACCTGCATCCATGTGCATCAGGCGGCAGAGGAAACCAAGGTCCTCCAGCGCTTCCCGAACGCACGCTCGTTGCCCTTGCAAGCTGTGCTTCTGCAAGGAGCCCAACTGCGGGCAAATGCAGGACCTGCGATGCTCATCCACCGCGGCGCGGACCGCGTGGACGTGGCACTTGCGCATGGTCAACGCGTCCTCTTGAGCAATTCCTATCCAGCGCGCACGGCAGAAGACCTGCTCTATTTCTGCCTACTGGCTGCCGAGCGCAGCGCCCTCCCCCCAACGGACATCGCTTTGCACAGTGGTGGCACGCACCTCTCGGATGCCGAGCGCGCACTTCTGGGTCGCTACTTCCCGCAGCACCGTTCCGCAGTCACTTTCAATTGGCCAGGCGCGGGTGCACATGAGCATGCGGATCGCTGGCTGGCGGCCATGGAGCAGTTCGCATGCGTATCGTAGGCGGCAAATACCGCAACCGGCGGCTCCATCCACCGTCGGAAATGGAAGCACGGCCGACGACCGACTTCGCCAAGGAGGGTCTCTTCAACGTGCTGCAGCACAGCGTGCCGCTGGATGGGATCCGGGTGCTCGACCTCTTCGCGGGAACGGGGAATATCTCCTTGGAATTCCTCTCACGCGGTGCTCTGGAAGTGATCTCCGTTGATCAGGACCGGGCCTTGTTCGCTTTCATGCAACGCACCGCACGGGACCTTGGCGAAACTGGTTGGCGCATGGTGCGGAGTGATGTGTTCGCTTTCCTGAACAACCATCGCGGACAGTACGACATCGTTTTCGCCGATCCGCCTTTCCACATGGAACAGATCGAGCGGGTACCTGCGCTGGTCCGACAAAGTGGTCTCTTGGGCGAAGAAGGCGTCTTGATCCTGGAACACCACGAAAAGGTGGTCCTCAGCAAGGAACCGGGGTACCTTCGTACACGCACCTATGGCCTGATCCACTTCAGCTTCTTCGGCCCCGAAAAGCAAGAAGCCTGAATCAACCGATCCCATGAACCGACCCGTCGCCGTATTCCCAGGGACCTTCGACCCGATCACCGTCGGCCACGTGAGCATCGTGCTGCGTGCCCTGCCCTTGTTCGACCGGATCATCATCGGCATGGGCGTGAACAACACCAAGAAGACCATGTTCGCCCATGAAGAGCGCATGGCCTGGATCGCCGAAGCGTTCAAGGACGAACCGAAGGTGGAAGCGATGGCCTTCGAGGGCCTGACCGTGGAATTGTGCAAACGCGTTGGTGCTGGCTTCATCGTCCGTGGCCTGCGGAACAGCACCGATCATGGCTACGAAAGGAGCATCGCATTGACCAATCGTCAACTAGCAGGAGTGGAGACCATTTTCCTTCCTGCCGCGCCGGAACACGCGCACATCAGCAGCACGATCGTGCGCGAACTGATCGCCAATAAGGCCGATGTTTCCGCGTTGGTTCCCATGGTGATGGGCCGTCGATGATGATGCGGAAATTCCTGCTCCCGATCGTTCTTATTGGTTCGCTCATGGCTCAAGCGGGAAGCTTCACCTTGCATGTGAAGACCGGCGGGCTGGGAGAGGATGTGGCTTCGCTCTACCGCTATGCGGATCTCTTCACCATGCGGACCGTGCTGGTCACACGCGGACTGTTCGACGCCACCGGCAACACCACATTGACCGGGGAGGTGGAGGGAACGATGCGCGTGCAACTGCGGATCGGTGAACGAGTGTGCGATCTCTACGTTCGGCCCGGAAGCGAATACAGCATCGAGGCGTTCGACCTGGGTAAGGCACAAAGCTTGAGCGGCACCACACCGCTCGGCATCACCTTCAAGGATCTGGATCCGCTCGATATCAATGCACTGGTTTCCGATGTGAACGAACGCATCGATGCCTTCATCGCCGAGGACCTAGCGACCGATGAAGCGGCAGGCATGCAGGTGGTGGACATCCAACGGAAGGAAGGAACGCATCGGCCGGATAGCGCACAACGGCCGCCGACGCTCTTCGTAACGCCCGTGCTCTCGAAAGTCAAGGTGGATACGTTCGCCTTCAAACTGGAACGCTTCTACGCGGACGTGAAGGACCCTTGGTTCGCCCATTACTTGGAGTACAGCATTGCCGGTATGGAACTTGGGCCGCGCGTGAACGAACGGGAACTTTTTGATGCGCACGTAAAAGGCAAGCCCGTGCTCTACGATGATCCCGAGTATGTGCGCTTCATTCGCAACCTGTTCACCGATGGACTGGAACAGATCGATCGCTTCCGTGGAGATTCGTTGGCCTTGCTCTCTCGTGAAGGAAAGAAGAATGCGTTGCGCGGACTCTTCCAACGGAACGATTTCCTGCGCAACGATGACCGCCTCGCTGAGCTGGTGATGATGGATCAGCTGTACCTGAACCATGCCCGAAGGATCGTTCCGCAAAAGGACGCCGAAACGATCCTGATGGACGTGATGGCGAACTCCACGTTCACGGAACATCGCAGGATCGCGGATGACATGCTCTGGGACCTCACCACCATGCGGGTGGGCACCATGCTACCGGTCATCCGTTTGGAGGATGAACGCGGCTCAACTGTTCAACTGGATGGACGGATGCAGGGACCTACCTGTATCGCCTTCACGGCCGGCTGGTGTTCGTATTGCGCCACAGAGATGGCAGGGTTGATCAACCTGGGTGAGGAATACCCCGGAGCGGTGAATGTGATCGTGATCGGGCTGGACAAGTCGCTCGACGCATTCAACGCGTTGAAGAAGGCGATGGCCAAGAATGAATTCACCTGGCTGCATGCCGTAGCCGAACAGGAGTTGCGCGAGGAGCTCCGACTTCGGAGCTTGCCCGCATTCTATCTCCTGAACGATGGCGTATTGGCCCGATCACCTGCACCACTGCCCAGCCAAGGCTTGGGCCAACTCTTCCTCAAGGCCCAAGTGAAGGAGGATCGCGACAAGCGGATCAAGGTGTGGGACGATTGAGCGATCCCGCGAAGAGGAACGATTCAGTGCAGGTTCTTCCACGCTTCCAATACCGGAAGCAAGGACGGGTATGTATCCTGCTCCATGTCGAGCACACCGGAAGCATCCATCCAACGGACCTCTTCGATGTCCTCTTCGGTCTGTGCCACCAAGTGTTCATTGGCCGAGGCTTTCATATGGAACCAATCGGTGCGCTTGAGGTGCTGTTTGCCGTTGCGCTCGTAGGTATGCCAAGTGCTGATCACGGGTCCGACCAAGGAAACCTGCTGCAACCCGCACTCCTCTTGCACTTCTCGCACGGCAGCCCTGTCAATGGCCTCGCCTTTCTCCACTTTCCCCTTTGGCAGATCCCACGTGCCGAGCCTTCGTATCGCCAGTAAGCGCCCTTTCTCATCGGCGACCAGACCGCCCGCCGCCTGCACGAACTTATGGAGCTGCTGAAAGGATGCCCACGCATCGAAGTTGCCCATCGCACGCACGATCGCGCCATACGGATGTTCGCCCGCATTCATCGCAGCCGTTAGCTCCTTCATGGAGTGGTCATCACCCACATCGACCACGGCCGCTTGGGCTACGCTCGCAGCCGACGATGTTCCGTGGAAAACCATCGGCTTGCCCCCGATGTAAACGGCATACTTTTGTGTCATGTCCTCCCAGTTGGATCCAGCCCTCAAAGTTGCGGAGTTCCTGCTCCAGATCAAAGCGGTGAAATTGAGTCCGAAGAAACCCTTCACCTGGGCTTCGGGATGGAAGTCGCCGATCTACTGTGACAACCGCAAGACACTCTCCTACCCTGCTGTGCGCACCTTCATCCGCCAGCAGTTCGTGCACATCATCAACAGTGAGTTCGGCCGCCCGGACATGATCGCTGGTGTGGCAACGGGTGGCATCGCGCACGGCGCGCTTGTCGCTCATGATCTGGGCCTGCCCTTCATCTATGTGCGCAGCGGTAGCAAGGAACACGGTCTGAAGAATCAAGTAGAAGGCGACATCACCGTGGGCCGCAACGTGGTGGTGGTGGAGGATCTGGTAAGCACCGGCGGAAGCAGCCTGAACGCCGTGCAAGCGCTGCGCGATGCAGGGATCGAGGTGAAGGGCATGGTGTCGATCTTCACGTATGGATTCGATCAGGCACGCGAAGCCTTCACTGCGCAGAAGGTGAAGTTGCACGCACTGACCAACTATAGCATCCTGCTGGACCAAGCGCTCCAAAGTGACTACATCACGGAAAAGGACCTGCTTCCGCTGAACGAATGGCGGAAAGACCCCAGCGGTTGGGGAGTGAAGGTCGGATGAGATGTGAAGGGGATCGGTTAAGAGAACGGAACGCATGACCAAGATCGAGAGCAAGAAGGTGGAGATCGGTAAACCGGCGGAGACGCTGTATGCCTTCCTTCAGGACATGAACAATTTCCAACAGCTGTTGCCGCAGGATCGGATCAGCGAATGGAAGAGCGATGGGAACTCGTGCTCCTTCAAGGTGCAGGGTGCAGCTACCATCGGTCTGCAATTGGATGGTGGCACACCACCGGACCACGTGCGCCTCAAAGCCACAGAGCGCAGCCCCTTCCCGTTCACACTGGATGTGTACATGAAGGAGAATGGCGGTGTGACCACGGCCTGGCAGGAATTCAATGGCGACATCAATCCCTTCATCAAGATGATGGTGGAGAAGCCGCTGAAGAACCTCTTCGATCACATTGCTGATCGGATGAAGGAGATACACGGGTGACGCGTGTTCCAATGATCTCGAACCTGTCACTGCAACTCGGGTTGGCGCTCTGTCTGGTGCTAGCGATCTCTGGGTGCGGACGGGATGAGATCTCTGCACCGAGCAACGCGCCCTTCCCAGGTCATTTGCAAGCCGCCATCGATTCCGCTTGTGTGCAGGCCCCGAACGTCTTCACCCCCCTAGCGGGCGACGGGATCAATGACAGATTCTGGATCGTTGCGAAGAACATTACGGACATCACCGTGACCATCAAGAGTGAGAATGGCACGATCCTCTTCCGAACCTCCGAATTGAACAGCGGCTGGAATGGATCAAATGCGAGCGGATCAGGTCCATTTACAGTGAAGGTGGTTGCAACGACTACTTCCGGAAATGTGCTGCATGCCCAAAGTCTTTTATACAAACTTGCGTATGCAGGCCCTTGTCTCCACTTTTATGGAACACCCGTAGCCGGAGATCAATTCGACCCGCGGATCTGCGGGGTCACGTACCCGAGCAACGACATCTTCTGTCCTTGACGGTCTGTTGCACCGTAGCCATGGTCCAATGCGCGATCTTTGCGCCCCATGGCCTCCCGCCGCAACGCCAAAGCATTCGACGACGCACCACGCGCCACGCTGGACAAGGCCACGCTGCGCAAGGCGATGCGGGTGTTCCGCTACCTGAAGCCCTATCGCGCTTGGTTCGCCATTGGCTTGGTCCTGCTGACGATCACTACCGGATTGTCGCTGCTTTTCCCGCTCCTGCTGGGTCAGTTGGTGGATGCTGCACGGGGTGACATCGGTGCGCAAAGTGATCTGCTCGAACGCATCGACCAGGTTGCGCTGACCTTGCTTGTGGTGTTCGCAGCGCAGGCTTTCTTCGGTTTCTTCCGCATCTACCTCTTCAGCTGGATCACGGAGAACATGCTCGCCAATATGCGGCGTGACACCTACGATCATCTGTTGAAACTCCCGATGACCTTCTTCGCGCAGCGGCGGGTGGGCGAATTGAACAGCCGCATCAGCGCCGACATCGCCATGTTGCAGGATGCACTGACCACGAACCTTGCGGAGCTGATCCGACAGGTACTGGTCGTGGTTGCCGGTATCGTGATGCTGACCACGGTGAGCACGGAACTGACCTTGACCATGCTTGCGATCATTCCCGTGGTGGCGCTCGTCGCGGTGTTCTTCGGACGCTTCGTTACCAAGCTGAGCAAGCAGGTGCAGGATCGCATCGCCGATACCAATGTGATCGTGGACGAGACGTTGCAAGGGATCCAGAACGTGAAGGCCTTCGCCAACGAGCGCTGGGAGTCTTTGCGCTATGGCAGCAGTGTGCTCGATGCGCGTCGCTTGGCCTTGAAGGGTGCACGGTGGCAAGGCGCCTTCGTCTCGTTCATCATCCTGTGCATGTTCGGGGCCATCGTATTGGTGATCTGGCGCGGGGTGCGCATGTTGCCCACCGGCGAGATCCAGATGGGCGAGCTCTTCTCCTTCATCCTGTATTCCATGTTCATCGGTGCTAGCATCGGGGGATTGCCGGAATTGGTGAACCGGATGTTGAAGGCCATTGGCGCCAGCGAGCGCTTGATGGACCTGCAGGACGAGGTCGCTGAACCCGTTTCCCTTGGCGAGCGCAAGGAACCGTTGGCGCTGCGGGGTGCGATCACCTTCGAGCAGGTGGCGTTCCACTATGCTACGCGTGCCGATGTTCCGGTACTGCGCGATGTGAGCTTCTCAGCAAGACCGGGGGAACGCATTGCTGTTGTGGGTTCGAGCGGTGCGGGCAAGAGCACCATCGCCTCGCTCCTGCTGCGCTTCTACGACCCCGTTGAAGGCCGCATCACCATCGACGGAACGGATGCTCGTGAACTCGACCTGAGCGCACTACGTGATCGCATGAGCTTGGTGCCCCAAGAAGTACTGCTCTTCGGTGGAAGCATTCGCGAGAATATCGCCTACGGCAAGCCCGATGCCACCGAGATGGAGATCGAAGCGGCGGCGAGAAAGGCCAATGCGCACGACTTCATCACCACGTTCCCGGAAGGGTATTCCACCGTTGTAGGTGAGCGCGGCATCCAGCTCAGTGGCGGTCAACGGCAGCGGATCGCCATTGCGCGTGCCGTGCTGAAGGACCCTGCGATCCTGATCCTCGACGAAGCGACCAGTGCGCTCGATAGCGAGAGTGAACGCTTGGTGCAGGAGGCCTTGGACAAGCTGATGATCGGTCGCACCAGCATCGTGATCGCGCATCGATTGAGCACCATCCGCAGTGCGGACAAGATCCTCGTTCTGGACAAGGGCACGGTGATCGAGAGCGGGACGCACGACGAGCTGATCGCTTCGGAAGATGGGCTGTACAGGAGCTTGAGCAGGTTGCAGGGCGACGCTTCTATAGCGTGACCTCCACCACCTTCTTCGTCTCGAAGAACGCCTCGACGAACACCTCCCTCAACTCGTGAACGCGCACGTTGTTGCGAACCGGCAGGATCTCATCGGCAAGTTCACCGCCCTTCAAGTAGTACATCTTCCCTTGGCCCTTGGTAACAAGGTGCTTCGTGTCGCGAATGAATTCCGGTAGCGTGGTCACCGCACGACTGACGATCACATCGTAGTGGTCCTTGTGCTCTGTGCTTCGCACCTGTTCGGCCGTGCAATTGGTAAGGCCGAGCCCGTCCACAACGCCCTTCACGGCCGTTATCTTCTTGCCGATCCCATCGATACCGTGGAAGGCACTTCCGGGGAACATGATCGCCAAGGGCACCAAGGGGAAGCCGCCGCCGGTGCCAACATCCACGATCCGAGTGCCCTTCTTGAACTGCACCACTTTCGCAATGCCAAGCGAATGCAGGATGTGCCGCTCGTAAAGGTGCTCGAAGTCCTTGCGGGAAACGAGGTTGACACGCTCGTTCCAGTGCGCATAAAGTGCGCCAAGCTGGGAGAAGTGCGCGCGTTGGGAGGCGGTGAGGTCGGGGAAGTACTTCAACAGCAGCTCAAGACCGATCATGTGCAGATACATTCGTGAGACACCGGATAGCCTTCCACCACGCCGATCCACGCCCACGGCTTCCGGCGTGACATTCCATGAAGCGCATGCCGCCATGATACCATGTCCACATGGTCACATGTGCATTCAAATATGGTCCTTGCTGTCCTGCATCAGGTTCAGCAGGAATTCGCGGGCGCGGAACAGCTGGGCCTTCACCGTACCTAGCGGAAGATCCAATTCCTCCGCGATCTCCTCGTAGCTGTACTCCTTGTAGTAACGCAGTTCAACAAGGGTGCGGTAGCGGGGCTTCAACTTCTCCACCACTTCGCGCATGATCAGGTTCTTCTGTTCCTTGATCGCGATCTCCGATGGATCCAATCCGTGGCCCTTCAACTCAATGGTCATCTCATCGCCGTCATCGGTGCCGATGGGGTTATCGATGGAGAAGGTCTTCTTCTTCTGTTTCCGGATCCAATCGATGCAGTTGTTCGATGCGATCTTGAACAACCACGTACTGAAGGCATAGTTCGGCGTGTATTGCTTCAGCCGGTGGAAGGCCTTGCCGAAGGCTTCGATCGTCAGATCCTCCGCATCGTCCTTGTTGTTGATCATCTTCAACAACATGAAGTAGATGGAGTCCCTGTAACGGCCCATCAGTTCGGCATAGGCCTTCTGATCTCCTTTCTGTACAGCGCGCTGCACCAGGATATAATCGTACCGCGCTTTCTCGCTGAGGTTCTCGTTCACTTCCATCGCTTGGGCTTGACCAATAGTGTGCTGGTGTACAGCAGAGGATCCAAAAGTAGGAACAACCATTCCAAGGGTATTGCGAGCCAGACCAACGCACCGGCATGCAGTCTCCGCATCGCCAATACCGTGATCGGCAGGAGTATGCCGAACTCAACTCCAAGGCCCACGAACAATTCGCGCCATTGCGCTTGGATCGCGAACCACAACAACATGGCCCAGAAAACAGTACGCGCAAGCGGAAGCAGCATCAGCAGGATCTGATGACCGAACCGGTAATGCGCCGCCGTGGTATAGTGCCTGCGCTTGCGACGCAGCCATGTGCCCAGGTCCGGAGTCGGCTGGGTGGTCATGAATGCGCGTGGATCGGCCACCACCCCGGTGTTCTTCGCACGCGCCACTTGGTTGATGAACAGATCATCGTCGCCGCTCATCAAATGATTGTGCCTACCGGGTCCTTTGGCGTTGAAGAACAGCTCGCCGGTGTAGCCCAGGTTGCGCCCAACGCCCATGTACGGGAACCCGGCTTGGGCGAAGGACATGTACTGCATGGCCTTCATGGTGCCGTCGTAGCGCTCCAGGAGGTTGGTGAGGCCGGACTGATAGGCGTAGGGACTGTGCCCGATCACGATCTGCTTGCCCTTGCCGAAACCGGCTGCCATGGTGCTGATCCAATCCGTTCCTGCGGGTAGACAGTCGGCATCGGTCAAGAGCACATGCGGGTACTTGGCTGCACGAATGCCAACGCCCAAGGCCAGCTTCTTCCCGTAGTTGAATTTCTCATCCGCCTGGATGTTCACCGGACGCAAGCGCGGATAATTGGGCTTCATCCACTGCAGCACTTCCCAGGTATCATCCTCACTGCGGTCGTTGACCACCACCACTTCGAACTCCTTGTGGTCCTGTTGCATCAGCAGAGGGATGATCTCCTCCAAGGTGCGGGCCTCGCTACGGGCGCAGATCACCACGCTGATGGGCAGCTCGCGATCGGGGTCGACGGTCGGCTTGCGGAAGGCCAAGCGGGCGAACATCACCAGATGGTAGAACAGCAGCACGACGAGCGCACCGGCCATGACGAAGAACGCTACGGACCACATGTTGTAAGCCCGAAGCACAGTGGCCCGGGTCGAGGGCGAAGCTATCCGGCACCTGCGCGCGGCCCGGAAGGAACACCGACCAGTTATGAACAGCGCCGCTGGGGAACGCAGTAAGAAAGGTTATCCGCAGATCTCGCAGATGACACTGCCTACCGGCAGTGTGGTTCATGGAATGCGTCCATAGATGAAGAGGATCAGCCGCCTAACGGCTGCTGAATGCAGTTTCGGCTGGCGTCAGCTGGCGATAAGCGAGCCTATTTGCGAGATCTGCGGATACGATCAGAATTGGCTGCTGTTAAAGGTCCTCCCCCTCGTCACCCGGGTCTTGACCCGGGGTGTGGATGAGCTCCCCTCGCCCCCTCTACCTTTGCCGCCCTTCATGCAGTTCGACCTCCTTACCAACGATCCCGGCTCCAAAGCACGAGCGGGCGTCCTCCACACCGACCACGGTGACATACCCACCCCGGTGTTCATGCCTGTGGGCACGCTCGGTGCCGTCAAAGCCGTGCATCCGCGCGAGTTGCGGAACGACCTCGACGCGCCGATCATGCTCAGCAATACCTACCACCTCTATCTGCGGCCGGGTATCGAGGTGCTGGAGCATGCCGGCGGGTTGCACAAGTTCAACGGCTGGGACCGACCGATCCTGACCGATAGCGGGGGGTTCCAAGTACACTCGTTGAGCGATATCCGCAAGATCACCGAAGAAGGGGTTCGCTTCAGCAGCCACATCGATGGCAGCAAGCACCTCTTCACGCCCGAAAGCGTCATGGACACCCAACGTTCCATCGGGGCCGACATCGTGATGGCCTTCGACGAATGTACCCCTTGGCCTTGCGAGTTGGCGTATGCCGAGAAGAGCATGCACCTCACCCACCGCTGGCTCGACCGCTGCATCGAGCGCTTCAACAGCACCGAACCGAAGTACGGTCATATGCAGGCCCTGTTCCCGATCGTGCAGGGCAGCACCTTCCCCGAACTGCGCAAACGCTCGGCGGAGTACATCGCGCAGAAGGGCACCCTCGGCAATGCGATCGGTGGCCTCAGCGTTGGGGAACCGGAAGAAGAGATGTACGCCATGGCCGAGCTGTGCTGTGACATCCTCCCGAACGACCGACCACGCTACTTGATGGGTGTGGGCACGCCGTGGAACCTGTTGGAGAACATGGCCCGCGGCGTGGACATGTTCGATTGTGTGATGCCGACGCGGAACGGTCGGAACGGCATGCTCTTCACGCGCGAGGGCGTGGTGAACATCAAGAACAAGCAATGGAGCGATGACCACTCGGCCCTCGATGCGAATGCGCATTGCTGGGTCGACACCGCATACAGTCGCGCCTTCGTGCGCCACCTTTTCCAGAGCAACGAGATGTTGGGGCAACAGATCGCCAGCTTGCACAACCTGGGCTTCTATCTTGCGTTGATGAAGGACGCACGCGAACGGATCCACGATGGCACCTTCACCTCATGGAAGAACGCCCTACTGCCGAAGTTGAAGACCAGGTTGTAAGACTCCATTCACAATTCACAAGGTTCAAAGCTCGATCAACAAAGCCCATCATAAGGTCAAGACCGCGGACATGGAACTTGAGAACTGTGTCTTGATACTTGATACTTGACACTTGATACTTGACACTTGTGACTTGTGACTTGAGGCTTGTGTCTTGATCCTTGACCAATCGTCCGATCCCTTCTCCCATCTTCCCGAACTTCGTCCCTGTGCTGAAGACCCTCGACCGCTATATCATCCGCCAGTTCCTTGGGACCTTCTTCTTCATCCTGGTCGTGATCATGCTCATCGCGGTGGTGTTCGACATCAGCGAGAAGACGCAGGATTTCGCTCGGATGAAAGCGACCACGCACGAGATCATCTTCGACTTCTACATCAATTTCATCGTCTACTACAGCAACCTGTTCAGCGGGCTGTTGATCTTCATCGCCGTGCTACTCTTCACGAGCCGCTTGGCCCACCGCACCGAGGTGATCGCGATGCTGAGCAGCGGCGTCAGCTTCCCACGCATCATGTGGCCATACTTCCTAGCGGCGTCTCTGCTCACCGGCATGTCGCTGTTGGTGAACCACACCATCCTGCCGGCAGCGAACAAGGTCCGGCTGGCGTTCGAGGAGGAGCACATCCGGGCCACCTACTTCGTGGATGCCAAGCACCTGCACCGCGAGATCTCACCCGGCACCATTTCCTATTTCGAATCGTGGAAGGCCAAGGAGAAGATGGGCTTCCGGTTCAGCTTGGAGCATTGGGAGAACGACGTGCTCACGAAGAAACTGACGGCCGATCGTGCAGAGTACGACAGTCTGAAGGGTGCCTGGCGCGTGAGCGACTACCTGATCCGGACCATGGATGGAACCACTGAGCGCATTCAAAGGGGCCAGATGCTCGACACCGTGATCAACCTGAAGCCATCGGACATGGGGCAGCGCTGGGAAACCTCCATGGCCATGAGCTGGACCGAGCTGAACAATTACATCCGCGCCAAGAACGCTCAAGGCGACGGCACCGTGACCCCGTACTTGATCGAAAAATACCAACGGACCTCCTACCCTTTTGCCACGTATGTATTCACGCTCATCGGCGTCAGCATCGCCAGCCGGAAGGTCAGGGGCGGAACGGGCCTGCACTTGGCCTTGGGAGTCCTACTGAGCCTGCTCTACATCTTCGCCATGAAGCTCACCACCGTTGCGGCCACGAACGCAGGCCTGGACCCGATCATCGCCGTGTGGGCCCCCAACGTCCTGTTCGCGATCGTAGGTGTGCTTCTGTACCGGCAGGCTCCCAAGTAGACACCAGTTAATTCTTGATCGCAATGTTACGATGGTCCATATTCATCGTAATATTGCGCTATAATAGAATACCATGGGTGTCACACGGACCGAACTCTTCACGGACAAGCAGAACAAAGTGGCCAATTGGGCCAAGGCACTGGGCCATCCGGCCCGCATTGCCATCCTGCAGCACATGCTCAAGGAGAAGACCTGCATCTGCGGCAGCTTGGTGGAAGAACTCGGGCTCGCGCAAGCCACGATCAGCCAGCACCTGCGCGAACTGAAGGACGCTGGCCTCATCACCGGCACCGTTGAGGGAACCAGTGTGTGCTATTGCATCGAACCCAAAGGCTGGGCCAAAGCGCAAGCCGCCTTCAACAAGCTCTTCGACAAATACGAGCCCACGGACAGCGACTGCTGCTGATCGACCCGCTGCGGAACACGATACGCAAGCCTACTAACTCACCCGAACGCACGAACGATGAACACGAACCAGGAATTGAAGGATCTCGTACGGAGCAAATACGCCGAGATCGCGCTACAGGACAAAGCCACCAACGCCAGCAGCTGCTGCGGGGCCGGGGGCTGCAGCACGGAGATCTACAACATCATGACCGATGACTATTCCGACCTGAAAGGGTATACCCCGGATGCCGACCTCGGCCTCGGGTGCGGCCTACCCACCGAATACGCCGGCATCAAGCCCGGCGATACCGTGCTCGACCTCGGGTCCGGCGCTGGGAACGACTGCTTCGTAGCGCGCTCGGCCGTTGGCGAAGATGGCCGTGTCATCGGGGTGGACTTCACACCGGAAATGATCGCCAAGGCCAAGGAGAACGCGAAGCAATTGGGGTTCCAGAACGTGGAATTCAGACAGGGGGATATCGAAGCACTGCCCATGACCAGCAACCTCGTGGATGTGGTGGTGAGCAACTGCGTCCTCAACCTGGTGCCCGATAAGAAGAAGGCCATCTCCGAGATCCTCCGTGTTCTGAAGCCCGGTGGTCATTTCAGCATCAGCGATGTCGTCCTGCGCGGCGAGCTGCCCGCACCCCTCAAGGAGGCGGCAGAGATGTATGCCGGCTGTGTCAGTGGGTCCATCCAGGAGCGTGAATACCTCGGCATCATCCACGACCTCGGCTTCGAGCAGGTGACGGTACAGAAGCGCAAGCCGATCGTGATCCCGGATGACATCCTCGTCAACTACATGAATGCGGAGGAGATCGCCGCCTTCAAGACGAGCGGGACCGGGATCTTCAGCGTCACCGTTTCAGCGTACAAGAAGCACTTGGAAGGAACGCCTTCAGGACGAAACGCGGAAGATGCCGCAGCTTGTTGCGCACCGAACGAAGCGGAAACCGAAAAGGTGAAGCTCGCGACGGGCGAGACCTGCGGCTGCGGGGTCGACAGCACGTGCTGCTGAACCGAACCACCATGCAAAGCACGACCGGACCATTCGATGCCAAAGGGCATTGGGAAAATATCCACCGTACGAAAGGGCTGAAAGAGGTCAGCTGGTACCAAGCCATTCCAGAGGTATCCCTCGCACTATTGGAAGAGCACCAAGTGCGGAAGGATGCGCGCATCATCGATGTCGGTGGCGGCGATAGCCTACTGTTGGACCACTTGCTCCAACGGGGTTTCAGCGCCATCACCGTTCTGGATATCTCCAGTGCGGCGTTGGCCAAGGCTCGGCTGCGACTCGGCGAAAGGTCTGCTGAAGTGGAATGGATCGAAAGCGATGCGACCGACCTCACCGCTGTGGAACCGTTCGATGTTTGGCACGACCGTGCGGTCTTCCACTTCCTCACCAATGACCAGGATGCAGAGCGATACCTCCGACGTGTGGCGGAGTTCCTTCGGCCCGGTGGCCTGTTGATCCTGGGCACCTTCAGCGACAACGGCCCGGAGAAATGCAGTGGCATTCCCGTGCATCGCTACAGCGAAGCCGAGATGGTGACGCGTCTGCAAAGCATCTGTGAACGCATCAAATGCATCACCGTTGACCACGTGACGCCCTTCAACACCTTGCAGAACTTCCTCTTCTGCGCTTTCCGGAAACGAGCCTGAACATGCGCATCCTTGTTCTGTGCACCGGGAACAGCTGCCGTAGCCAGATGGCCCACGGCTACTTGCAACGCTTCGGCGGAAGCGCGGTCGAAGTGTATAGCGCGGGCATGGAAACACATGGCGTGAACGAGCTCGCCATTGCCGTAATGCTGGAGGACGGGATCAACATCGTGCACCACACCAGTAACCAGGTGGACGAATACCGTGACATTCCTTTCGACCACGTGATCACCGTGTGCGATAACGCCAAAGAGGTCTGTCCGTTCTTCCCGGCAGATGTGAGGCAGCACCACCGCAATTTCCCGGACCCTTCAAAGGTCATCGGCACCGAGCAGGAGATCCTCACCGCCTTCCGCAAGACGCGGGACGAGATCAAGCTGTACTGCAAACAATTCATCGCACAGTACGCGTGAAGAAGTTGGTCGCTGAAGCGCTGGGCACCTTCGGGCTGGTCCTTTGCGGAACAGGGGCCATCGCCTTGGACGAACGCACGGGCCTGTTGGGTGTGGAAGGTATCGCGCTTGTTTTCGGGCTCATCGTGGTCGCCATGGTCCATGCCTTTGCCCCTATCTCCGGCGCACACATCAACCCTGCTGTCACCGTGGCGCTTGCCGCGAAAGGCGCATTCGCATGGCGATCGGTCCTCCCATATACCAGTGCACAACTCACAGGTGCGCTTATTGCCAGTGCAGTGGTGAAATCGTCCTTCCCGGAAAGCGTTCATCTTGGCGCCACCATTCCAGCCATCGACCCGTTATGGGCCTTTGCATTGGAAGTATCCCTGACCTTTCTGCTGATGCTCGTGGTACTGCGCACCATGTCTTGGGAACCGCTTACCGCATCCATAGCACTAGGCGCTACCGTGGGGCTGGAAGCCTTTTTCGCCGGACCACTGACCGGTGCTTCGATGAACCCGGCAAGAACCATGGCGCCAGCACTGGTCAGCGGCGATCCATCCTACATCGTGCTGTACACTTCGGCCACAGTGACCGGTGCCGTTCTCGCTGTTCTATTCGTGCGCAGTTCTGCAAGGGTCGTTCCGTAGCCGCCTGTCCTTGACCATCGCAAGCACAGCCTGCAACGGAAGTAGGAAATTGCGCATCAGGCCAACCGATCCACCACCTTGTAACCGGGGACTTCCATGCTGTTCCCATCGATGCCGTCCCCGGCGTTGCAGCTTCTGCGGGCCGCTTCCACTGGCGCGTGGCGCGTGGTGTTCACCGCCAAAGGCGCTGTGCAGCGCCTGCTACGAACGGTGTTCTGGGTGAATTGAGGAGGCGGTCGGGCCTGGCGCGCTTGGTCGCTGGCGGAACGCGCTTGCCCCCCAACGCGAAAAGCCCCCCGAACTCGTCGGGGGGCTTTCGCATCTGTAGAAGGGTGTTCCTGTTCCCCGCTCGTGGGAACGCGCGGTGCGCTTACGCGGCCTTCGCCCAGGTGACGTCGCTTGCAGGGCTCTCGCCTGCGGCGCCCAAAGCCAACACACGGAAGAAATACTCGGTGCCACTTGCCAGACCCGTGATGCTGAGACGGTTCTTGCTGGTGGTGGTGTACAGGCTCCAATCGGCCTCCACCTTGGGGTCACCGCTGCAGATGAACACCTTGTAACCGAAGCGACCCTTGACACCCTTGTACCGCAGATCCAATTTGCCGGGGTACGGGGTGACCACAGCGCGCACATCGATCGGGGCGGGCAGCAAGCCGAACGGCTCGCGGCCCTTCTCCGTTGCGAAACCTGCACCGGTGATCAATTCCAGATCGCCGCCGCTGGTCGTTTGCACATAGCCACCCAGATCGGAACGTAATGCCTTGAGTTCCGTAAAAGCAATGTCCCGTTCTTCTTTTTCTGAACGACCCCGGTTGAAATTGTACGCGTCGTTCGCCGCAGCCAAGCGATCCGTAGCGGCCGTGAACACGGGCAGCGTCGGGTTCGGCGAAGGGTAAGCGGCGTTGCCGGTCAACTTCGTGATGTTCGTGCGGCTTTTTCCGACCAAAGCCACAAAGGTCACGCGGGAATGTCCCAGTTTTACTGCATACCATACTTTCTTCATGTTTGAGGGCCTGTCAGGCTGAACCCACAAAAGCGTTGGTTATGGCCGTTGAACGTTCACTTTTTTGCGGCCGGCCAACCACCCCCCGGTATACCGGGGGCTGATGTTCCCCCGGTATACCGGGGGAAGGCCTCCTGAAAGCCCCGCCACCACTGCGTTGCAAGAAAGTACAGCGCACCACCGTAACACACGTACAGAACCGCCGCGCAGCACCCCTGCAAAGCCCACAGGTACATGTACCTGTGGCGTGAGTACATGTACTTCTCCCGTTGGTACATGTACTTGTGGCGCGAGTACATGTACTTGTCCCGTTGGTACATGTACTTGTGGCGCGAGTACATGTACTTCTCCCGTTGGTACATGTACTTGTGGCGTTGGTACATGTACTTCTCTCGTCGGTACATGTACTTGTGGCGTTGGTACATGTACTTCTCCCGTCGGTACATGTACTTGTGGCGCGAGTACATGTACTGCTCCCGTTGGTACATGTACCTGTGGCGTTGGTACATGTACTTCTCGCATGGGTACATGTACTTGCCGAGCGTGCAAGGCCAACCGGCCCGTAATACAACCTGCACAAACCACCTGCAACACACCACCACGCGCCCTTCGCACGCACGCTGCTTGGGGAGCGCCTCCCTATTGCGCAGCACAGGTGCAACGGTACACGGGTACAGTGCACGCTTGTATCCTTATTATATATAGGCACGCATATCGGGCATGCAGGCATTCGGCCATGGGTTGCACGGGCACAGGCAAGGCTGCTTGCGCAAGCAGGGGCTTGCGGCATGTGGTAGGTAGTGCACAACCCGGTTGCGGTACAACGCACGGGAACAGGGTACACACGCGCAACACTTTAGAAAGGCCTGGGCAAAAGGCCGCGGAGCGGAAGAGGTTTGGGGCTGGTGGCTTTTGGTGGGTGGTTGGTGCTTGCATTGGGCTTTGGGCATTTCGGCCACAGGTTCACCACGCCTTTTTCACAGTCGGCCGTATCGCCGAGGCGGATATCTTGTCGGGCCTTTTGCCAAGGAGTAACGATGCCGACGAACGAGGAGACCTTATTGGAATTGCTGAAAGCCAACGGCCCTATGGGCAATGGAAAGGCCCGTGAAAAGTTGGGCTGGACCGAATCACAGTATGAAGTGGTAAAGGCAAGCCTCTTGGCCCAAGGCCTAGTGGCCACTGGCCGGGGGCGCGGCGGTAGTTTGATGTTGGCGGAGCCAAAAGGCCAAGTAGCCAATGGCGCCTTGTTCAATGAGCCCGAGCCTGTGACCTATGCCAAGCCCGGCCGAAAAGCCAAAGAGCCAAAGGAGCCAAAAGCCAAAAAGCCCAAAGCCACCGAGGCCAACGAGCCCATCGAAAAGCAGCTCTGGAAAACGGCCGACAAGCTCCGCAAGAACATCGACGCCGCAGAGTACAAGCACATCGTGCTCGGCCTCGTCTTCCTCAAGTACATCAGCGATGCCTTCGTGGAGCTGTACGACAAGCTGAAGGCCGAAGAGAACGCCGGTGCCGACCCCGAGGACAAGGACGAGTACAAGGCGGAGAACGTCTTCTTCGTGCCGCCCGGCGCGCGGTGGAGCTTTCTGCAAAGCCACGCCAAGCAGCCCACCATCGGCAAGACCGTAGATGAGGCAATGGACGCCATCGAGCGGGAGAACGACTCGCTGAAGGGCGTGCTGCCCAAGGTGTACGCCCGGCAGAACCTGGACCCCACCAGCCTCGGCGGCCTCATCGACCTCATCGGCAACATCGCCCTGGGCGATGCCAAGAGCCGCAGCGCCGATGTGCTGGGCCATGTGTTCGAGTACTTCCTGGGCGAGTTCGCGCTGGCCGAGGGCAAGAAGGGCGGCCAGTTCTACACCCCGCGCAGCGTGGTGGAACTGCTGGTGAAGATGCTGGAGCCGTACAAGGGCCGCGTGTTTGACCCCTGCTGCGGCAGCGGCGGCATGTTCGTGCAGAGCGAGAAGTTCGTCACCGAGCACCAGGGTAAGGTCAACGACATCAGCATCTACGGGCAGGAGAGCAACCAGACCACCTGGCGGCTGGCCAAGATGAACCTCGCCATTCGCGGGCTGGACAGCTCGCAGGTGAAGTGGAACAGCGAGGGCTCCTTCCTCAACGATGCCCACAAGGACCTGAAGGCCGATTACATCATCGCCAACCCGCCCTTCAACGTGAGCGATTGGAGCGGCGACCTGCTGCGCACCGATGGCCGCTGGCAATACGGCGTGCCGCCCGAGGGCAACGCCAACTTCGGGTGGATGCAGCACTTCATCTATCACCTCAGCCCCAGCGGACAGGCGGGCGTGGTGCTCAGCAAGGGTGCCCTCACCAGCAAGAGCAGCGGCGAAGGCGAGATCCGCAAGGCCATGGTGGAGGCCGGCCTCATCGATTGCATCGTGAACCTGCCCTCGAAGCTTTTCCTGAACACCCAGATCCCCGCCAGCCTCTGGTTCATGAGCCGCAACCGCGCCAACGGCAAGTTCCGGAACCGCACCAACGAGATCCTCTTCATCGACGCGCGGCACATGGGCCACCTGGTGAACCGCCGCACCCGCGAGTTCAGCGAGGCCGACATCAATACCATTGCGGACACCTACCACGCATGGCGCAATCCCACCAAGGAGCAATTCCCCTCCAACGGAGGGGTGGCCGAAGGCCGGGGTGGTTATACCGACATCCCGGGCTTCTGCTGCGCCGCTCCACTGAGCCGGGTGAAGGAGTTGGACTACGTGCTCACCCCCGGCCGCTACGTGGGCCTGGCCGAGGAAGAGGACGACTTTGTGTTCGCCGAGCGCTTCGCCACGCTGCAAGCCGAGTTCGCCGCGCAGCTGCGGCAAGAGGCCGAGCTGAACAGCGCCATCTTGAAGAACCTGAAAACCGTGAAGGTCGATGGGTGAGTGGAAGGAATACCAGCTCGATGAATTGGCATCCGTGACTGGAGGCAAGAGGCTTCCGATGGGTGCATTACTGACTGATATGCCGACCAGCCATCCTTACATACGGACACGAGATCTTGCCGGGAACAAGGTGGATGCGAATGCGCTACAGTTCGTTCCAGATGATGTCTTTCCCCACATCAAGCAGTACATCGTAACCGCTGGCGATATCATAGTTTCTGTTGTTGGGACTATTGGCCTCTGTGCAATGATCCCTGAAGAGTTGCACAACGCGAGTCTCACGGAAAACTGCAATAGGATATCGGGCTTCAAGACCTCTTTGGTAAGCCCTGAATACCTCTTCTTTTACCTGACTGGAAGTGTGGGTCAGGATGAACTGAGGCAACGCACAGTGGGTTCGACCCAGCCCAAGTTGCCGATGTACAATCTGCGGGAGATGCCGATACTTCTTCCCCCTGTTGAAGAGCAACGCGCCATCGCCTCGGTACTCAGCAGCCTGGATGCAAAGATCGACCTGCTGCACCGGCAGAACAAGACGCTGGAGGCCATGGCCGAAACGCTGTTCAGGCAGTGGTTCGTTCTGAAGCAAGATGTGGAAGGGGATGCCTCGACTTGGGAGGAAAGCACGATCGGTTCAGTGACAACAGTGCTTGAGGCTGGCCGGCGACCTGCAGGAGGGGTCACCGGCATTCTGAGCGGTGTGCCTAGCATCGGGGCCGAGAGCATTGTTGGCCTAGGTCACTTCGACTATGCGAAAACCAAGTACGTGCCGCGTGAATACTACAACAGCATGCAACGCGGTAAGGTACAGGACATGGATGTTCTCATCTACAAGGATGGTGGGCGACCCGGTGAATTCGAGCCACACGTAACACTTGTGGGCCATGGGTTCCCATTTGACGAATGCTGCATCAATGAGCATGTGTTCCGCATTCGGACCGAACCTGATTTGCCCCAATCGTTCTTGTACTTCTGGCTGACCTCAGAGGCCATCATGGATGAGATGCGGAACAATGGTACCGGTGCTGCTATTCCAGGAATCAATTTCTCAGGGGTGCGCGAACTTACCGTCGTCAAACCGCCGGCACATGTGCTCAAGCGCTTCACGGATGTAGTGGACCCCATGATAACGCGCATCCTGGCCAACTGTAAGGAATCAAGAACGCTCGCCACACTCCGCGACACGCTGCTGCCGAAGCTGATGAGCGGGGAGGTGAGGGTGGAGGAAATGCAAGCACAACACAAACAACGCCATGAGTCAAGCTGAGTACACCAAGGAGGATCTGATCA
This sequence comes from uncultured Bacteroidota bacterium, assembly GCA_902826215.1. GTDB lineage: Bacteria > Bacteroidota > Bacteroidia > Flavobacteriales_F > PHOS-HE28 > PHOS-HE28. The sequence goes on along the minus strand of CADEDY010000032.1, from coordinate 13,774 downwards.
AATGGATGCGCGAGCATTCCAAAGAAGACAAGGTATCGCTCGATGATCTTGCTGGTCTGGTGGCCGATCCGCGATTCCCACAGGCACTTGCTGCGAACGCATGGAATGAGTTGGTCAAGGACCGTGACGATAGAACGAGACTTGGGCAACTGATCGGGAACATCAAGAATGGCATTCAACAGCATGAGCAAATCCAGCGACAGATCTCATCAGCACAGTCGACGATTTCGGGCTTGGAGCAGCAAGCGGCTCAAGTGATACAAGACTTGGAGAAGCTCTCACCCGAATTTGAAGAAATTCAAGCGCGAATTGCTGAGCGGCAAGGGCGGCATTCGGGCAATGCTGGGAAGTGATACTTTCTTGACGATTATCCAATGAGTAACGGCAAACCCACCCCAGCAGACCTCTACACTGGTGATCTCGACTGGTTCGACACTGTTGAACTGGATTCACCCATCGTAGCTGAGCGGGTCGCTTGCTTTTGGCAATATCCGCGAATTTTCGGGGAAGCGGCCAAGCGGGCACAGGAGGCAAGCAACGTTGAAGAAGAGGGTGTGTATCGCTTCATACAGCTCCTACTTGGCATAAGCCCTTCGTTCGATGATCCAGCGCAGCCGTACGTTCCAAGCTATCGCGGCCCTGATGGTCGAAATGCTATCCCCTCGGACTTCACGGCCAACGACTTGTATGCGATCGACCGAGTGCTGAGTAAGTCGAAGGTGCCTGCGATCCGGTCACGGCTGCTCGACTACCGCTTTCTAAGCAAGAAGCCCATGGACTACAAAGCTGCACAAGCGAGTGTTGAGGAGGCGCTTCTGCATGTCGAGAAGGTGTTGCTACACGAAAAGGCGTTTGAGGTGCCGCACATGCTTCGGCGCGCGCTTCAATTGGTGCGAATGACGAATCAAGGCAGCAAGGACCTAGGAAAGCGAATGATAGAACTTGCCGAACGCGCGGTACGTGAACTAGGCCAACCGCCGTTTGGGGCGCGGTTTATCCAGTGCCTTCGTTTAGCACAGGAGTTTGGTATTGGCGATGAACAGGAGTTCATTGCATTGGCCAAGGTGGCGGGCGAGCATCATAAGGCCGATCGCAGAGAGGACATCTTCAGGGACTACTGGACCATTGTTCTTGACTACGAGCAGCAACTTGGGATTCAAGCGAACCAGCAGAAGGCTCATGAGGAAATCGGCGAGTCCTACTTGCGACAGATCGAAATTCAGTTCGCCCGGGGCGGACCGGCTAACAGCATCGCTGCCGAACACACGAAACGGGCGATCATGGCTTTTCAGCAAGCCGGTGTCGACCAAGAACGATTGCGGAGCCTATGGTCGAAGCTGCGGGAGTACGAGTTAAACAGCATAGACGAGATGGGCAGTGTATCTGTGCCCATGGATTCAACTGCTTCAGCCTATGCTGCAATGGAGTCGGTCAAGAGCGATTCCTTCAAGGATGCACTTACGCATCTGGCCTTCAATATTCAGGCGACACCGGTGGAGGACATCAAAGACCGTGTACTTGCTCTTGCACGAGAACATCCCCTCTTCTTGGGGATACTTGATGTAGGGGTTGTCGATACGAAGGGCAGGAAAACCGTACAGCAACGGGGTCTGTTGAACCTAGAAGGTGAGACCTATGATACGGCTCTACGCCAGCGGATGATGGCCCATGCAACGGTATGGGTTTGGGGCCACCGGGCCATTTCATACATCAATCCAGCGAGGATGCAAGTACTGACTGATTGGAATCCCTCCTTAGAGGATTTCATCCCGCTGGTCAGGCACAATCCATTCATTCCTCCTGGCCATGAATCCATCTTCCTTCGTGGACTACATGCAGGTCTACATGGTGATCTGCTCGTCGCAGCACACCTTCTCGTTCCGCAGCTTGAGAATTCCATTCGCTATCTGCTGACGACGCAGGGTGTACCGGTAACCAAATTGGAAGCGGACCTCACAGAGCCAAACAAGGGTGCCGGACCCCTTCTTGGCCTCCCAGAGACCGAGGCCATTTTCGGCGAGGACGATCTCTTTGATATCCGCGGAGTGTTCTACGATGCTTCAGGGTACAACTTGAGGCACCGCATCGCACACGGCATGATCACGGAAGGCGAGTGTGCAAGTGAACAAGGTCTCAATGCGTGGTGGATGATGCTGCGATTCTGCCTAGGCCACATACTCGCGACGATGCCACCGCCTGGGTTGCCAATCGCACCTGAGGATGCACAGTCGGTCGCTAAAGAGAAGAAGCCGGATGCGCGAGTGAGGAAGAAAGATAAACCCGCGAAACCGCGCGCTGAGAAATCACCGGCAACGAAAAAGAAACGGAAGTAGCTGATTGCACGGATCCTCAGTATTCATGAAAGCCAAAGACACTAGCCTGCTCACGTTCATGCGCAATGCAACGCAGAGCATCATTCCCATCTACCAACGCACGTACAGTTGGAAGTTGGAGCAGTGCGAGCAGTTGTGGGCAGATATCCTCAATGCCGGTGCATCGGCCGAGGGGCACATCCACTTCATCGGCAGCATCGTGTACATCGAACGGGACCAGAGCCAGGTGAGCAACCAAAGCCCGCTGATGGTGATCGATGGGAAGCAGCGGGTAAACACAGTGGCCATCATATTGGAAGCCGTGGCGCGCCACATGGGCGATGGCGAACCGGTGGAGGGCTTCAGCGAGAAGAAGATCCGCGGCTACTACCTGCTGAACGACTTGGAGAGCGAGGATCGCCGCTTCAAGCTGCTGTTGACCCAAACGGATCGCGACTCGTTGATCGCACTGCACTCGCAAGCGCCGGAACCCCGAGAGGCCTCAGTGCGCGTGCGGCAGAACTTCGAGTTCTTCACGCAAGCACTGGCTGCTATGAATGGCGATGTGGCACAGGTGTGCCGAGGCCTGAACAAGCTGATGATCGTGGATGTGGCGCTGACGCGCGGCCAGGACAACCCGCAGCTGATCTTCGAGAGCCTCAACAGCACCGGCAAGGAACTGAGCCAGGCGGACCTGATCCGCAACTTCGTGCTGATGGGCCTGGAGCCCGGCCTGCAGAAGCGCTTGTACGAGCAGTACTGGCGGCCCATGGAACTGGACTTCACGCAACAGGCCTACACCGAGCACTTCGATGCCTTCATGCGCCACTACCTCACGGTGCGCACCGGCGACATTCCCCGGCAAGGCGAAGTGTACGCGGCCTTCAAGGATTGGAGCCGCCAGCCCGAGGCCGGAAATACCGAGGCCCTGCTGAAGGATGTGCGGGCCTTTGCCCACTACTACTGCGTGATCGCCCTGGGCGCCCACGCCGACAAGGAACTGATGCGCGCCCTGCACGACCTGCGCGAACTGAAAGTGGATGTGAGCTACCCCTTCCTGCTGGAATTGTACAACGACCACAGCGAAGGCAAACTGACCTTGGAGGAATTGATCGCAGCGGTGCGCTCAGTAGAGAACTATGTGTTCCGCCGGACGGTGTGTTCCATCCCAACCAACTCAATGAACAAGACGTTCTCGCGCTTCACCGCTTCGGTGGATAAGGAACGCTACTTGGAGAGCATACAAGCGCAGTTCCTGCTGTTGCCATCGTATCGACGTTTCCCAAGCGATGCCGAGTTCGAGCGCGAGATCCAGCGCCGCGATATCTACAGCATGCGCAGCAAGAGCTACTTCCTGCGCCGCTTGGAGAACCACGGGCGCAAGGAGCCCATCCAGATCGAGAGCCTCACCATCGAACACGTGATGCCGCAGAACGAGGACCTGAGTGCCGCATGGCGCACAGAGCTCGGTCCAGAGTGGGAGCGGATCCAGAGCACCTACCTGCACACCTTGGGCAACCTCACCCTCACCGGCTACAACCCCGAACTGAGCGACCGCCCCTTCCTGGACAAGCGCAACATGGAAGGCGGCTTCAAGGACAGCCCCATCCGCATGAACCAGGAGTTGGGCAAGCTGGAGCATTGGAATGAGGATGCCATCAAAGAGCGCGCAACCAAACTAGCTGCAAAGGCGGTGACCGTTTGGACCGCACCCGCTTTGACCTCGGAAGTGTTGGAGAGCCATCGCCCCAAGAAGAAAGAGGGCGCACAGTACACCTTGGCCGACCATCCGAACCTGGCCACGCCACACATGCGCGACCTGTTCGAGGCCCTCCGCAAAGAGGTGATGGCCCTAGACCCCTGTGTGGTGATGGATGTGTTGAAGCTCTACGTAGCGTTCAAGGCCGAGACGAATTTCGTGGATGTAATCCCCCGCACGAAGGATCTCAGCCTATCGCTGAACATGCCGTTCATCGAACTGGAAGACCCAGGCGGCAT
>CADEDY010000032.1:0-9449 GCA_902826215.1 uncultured Bacteroidota bacterium | reverse complement strand
GGTGGTGCGGCAGGCGTTGGAGAGGCAGTTGGATGTTCCTGCATGATGACTAATACCAGAACGAAGAGGCACACTAGGTCGCAATGAAAGAGATCCTTGCAAGCATACTCGGAGTCGTTGTCGGTGCCTTGGTTACTTGGCTTACACAGCGCTACTACCGTCGCCTTGATGTGATCTACATGCTACATGCGGAGTTCTTGGCGGAACGCATGAGCAAGGTCCGGGATGATGTGTTCCGTTTGGTTCCCGAGATACATGGCGTGCCGTTCCCAGTTCTGGGGACGCGTATCGAAGATTCTGCACGTTTGAATTGCCTTTGGGAGCTGCTCGGATTCTATCATCGCGTCGCGATCCTTACCCGGAACAAGGAAGTCAGAATGGATCTGGTTCCGGACCTGTTCGGGGATACATTCGTTTGGTGGTATACGAACTTGTTCCAAGACCAACTGAAGAAGACAGAGTGGGCCGTTGAAGACGATATTCATTGGTTGTGGGCTTGGATGAGCAAGCATGAATACGAACGAGGTGTGGACTACCGGGCTCGTTGGCAACGCTGGAATGGTCGCGCTGAGCGTGAACTGGCCGTCATTCTGAAGAAGAAAAGCTGAGCATGACCGAAGACCAAATCGAACAGTTCGCCAACGATAGATAAATCCTGATGCCATGGTAGAAGCGCACTATCCAGCAATTCCGTTGAAAGGAGGCGAGCGAACAGTGGCAATCGTCGCCAAAGAGATGCCAAAACGATTGGTGGTGTTCGTTCATGGGTTCAGGGGAGAAGCCCTTGCCACATGGAATGACTTTCCGCTGCTTGTTAGGAAGGATCCGGACCTGGCAGATACCGATTTCGTGTTCTATGGTTACGATAGCGTTGGAACGCGGGCGACTACCCTTGCAGGGCAGTTGGCGCGGTTCTTGGCCGACATCAGCCATCCGACCAAGCACAGGCGGTATCCCATGCGTAATGCGATAGGAACACAGGCCGCGTATGGCTCTATCCTGTTGGTCTGTCACTCTTTAGGTGCCATTGTCGCAAGGCGGGCAATGTTGATAGCCCACGACAGCAGCCCCCGCGCGGAATGGGTGGATCGCAGTGGCCTTCTGCTGTTCGCCCCGGCACACACCGGTGCTTCGGCAGTGAGGCTGCTCAATGAGCTACCCGGTTATTCAAAACTGATCGCTCTGCTGGCAAGACAACGCATGCCGGTGCTTGAAGACCTCTCCGAAGGATGCATGACGCTGCAGGATCTACTAGATGATAGCAGGAGAGTCTTGCGCAACGGACATGCCTTCGTAAAGGCCAAATTGGTCGTGAACGCTGGAACCGAGCGCGTGGTCAACGATCATAGGTTCCTAGAGGATGCTCTACCATTTGAGGTAGTTACTCGCAAGAACCATTCGACGGTTTGCAAGCCCAACGGACGTTACTATCCTGAACCCTTGGAGTTCCTAAAGCGCGTTTTGTGATGCAGAAGCAATTCCTGTATGGGGACGATGTGAACTTGGAACTTCTGTCGAATGAGTTCCGGCGAGGTGGCCAAGCAAAGCGAGGTTACGTTCTCCTTCGTCCGTTGATCCGCACGCAGAAGCGAAAGAAGCTCGATAATCTACTACGCGACCACAGGAAGAAAGCGATCTACAAAGACAAGGAAATCGACGGTCGAGAATGTGTTGATCAGCTCATCGGGTTCTACAGTTTGGTAACTGTAGGCCTAATTGCAGGCCGGATCAGTCAACCCCTGCCAAAGGCTTTATGTGATGAGGTCAAGATGATCTTGGGGGATCCGAGCGTAAGGGCATACTACAAGGAATTCTACCCTCTTTTGCTTCCAGACCTTCTGTATCAGTTGGTAATTGGCAATATCGCCTCGTTGCCAAGTCCAGGCTCTGTTTACAAGTTTAGCACAGTAGAAGCTGGTGTGAGGTTCGATGAATTCCTGATGCTCATTCGTGCAATCGAAGGTGACGCCGAGGTGGATGTGTTCCTCGGAATGTTGGACGACTATTGGTACGATGAGCAGGGATTGCCGGACTTGATCGAATTGTTGGGGTCTTCGGAACGACTGGAGAAAGTCGTGCGCCGCAAACGGCAATCCAACGATTTGGATAAGGCGGCCAAGGGTTGTATTCGCTACCTCCGTCTGCTACAGGAATTTCACGAGCTATTGCAGCGAACGGGCCGCAATAATCCACTGGCTGGCGCCATGTGGCTCCATCAGGGCTACTGGCTCATCCAGATGCGTCAGAATTTCGACCGCCAGCTGGGTCGGATCGTACGAAACATCGGCCGTTCTTTAGAGGCTGCAGCGAATAAACCAATTGCTGGCCGAGTGGAGAAGGTGCCCGCTAGGCAGCAGCAACAGTTGGAGCAAGGGGCGAGGGATACCTTGGGCATGATGGCTACCTCCATAAAAGCACTTCTGGATCCAAGTTGGGGAACTCCTCTTATTGCGTCAACGCGCAAGGCGGTTGTCATAAAGCGTTTGAATCACACCCTCTCGCAGTCTTAGTCAATAGGATGACCGAAGACCAGATCGAACAGTTCGCCCTAGCGCGCTTGAGCGAGCTGGGCTATGCCTACCAGCACGGCCCCGGCATTGCGCACGATGGCGAGCACCCCGAGCGTGCGAGCTACGAGCAGGTGCTGCTGCTTGAGCGGCTGCGTGCGGCCGTGCGGCGCATCAACCCGCGCATACCGGCAGCGGCACAAGAGGAGGCGGTGAAGCAGGTGGCGCGCATCGCCAGCCCGGAGTTGCTGGTGAACAACGAGGTCTTCCACCGCATGCTCACCGAAGGCGTGAAGGTGGAACACCAGCAGGACGGCAACACCCGTGGCGACCTGGTGTGGTTGGTGGACTTTGCCAACCCCGCCAACAACGACCTGCTGGTGGTGAACCAGTACACCGTGGTGGAGAACGGCAAGAACAAGCGGCCCGATGTGCTGCTGTTCGTGAACGGCCTGCCGCTGGTGCTGATGGAGCTGAAGAACGCAGCCGACGAGAAGGCGAGCATCCGCAGTGCCTACAAGCAGGTGGAGACCTACAAGGAGACCATCCCCGGCCTGTTCACCTACAACTGCGTGGTGGTGATCAGCGACGGCCTGGAGGCCAAGGCCGGCACGGTGAGCAGCGGCTACAGCCGGTACATGAGCTGGAAGACCGCCGATGGAAAGGTGGAAGCTTCGCCCTTGGTCGGTCAGCTGGAAACGCTGATCACAGGCATGCTCAAGAAGGAGACGCTGTTGGATCTGGTGCGGCACTTCATCGTGTTCGAGCGCAGCAAGAAGCAGGACCCGAAGACGGGCGTCAACACCATCACCACGGTAAAGAAGATCGCCGCCTACCACCAGTACTACGCGGTGAACCGAGCGGTGGCGAGCACGTTGCGCGCGACGGGATTTAATTCCTCGACGGCGTTCAATTCCCCTCCAGAGGAGGGGTGGCCGAAGGCCGGGGTGGTGAACTCAGGAATTCCACCACCCCGCCTTTCAGGCACCCCTCCTCTGGAGGGGAATAATGCAGACACCCCACCAGGGGTGGGGAATTCGCCCAGGAACTACCCCAAGATCTCCCGCGACAGCAAGAAGTACTTCGACCTCCCTTTCAACCCCGACCTGAAGGAACGAGCGAAGGAGCTACGCAAGGCCGGCAATCTCGCCGAGGTCCTCTTCTGGCAGCAAGTGCACCAGAAGAAATTCAAAGGCTACGACTTCGATAGGCAGAAAATCGTCGGGAACTACATCGTTGACTTCTACTGTGCCAACGTCGGCGTGGTGGTCGAGATCGATGGCAAGAGCCACGATGACAAGCAGGAGTATGATGCGAAGCGGGATGAGTTCTTGCAGTCGCTTGGGTTGACGGTCATCCACATTACCGCGAAGGGGATACTTCAGCACTTGCGAGAAACGATGGCTTGGTTGGAGGAGCATCCGGCGATGCAAGAAATTCCACCACCCCGCCCTTCGGGCACCCCTCCGCCGGAGGGGAATTTCATCGCAGAATCACCCGAGAGCTACGGCTTGCCAGGCGTGGCGAAGCAGGCCACCGGCGACCGCAAGGGCGGCGTGGTGTGGCACACGCAGGGTAGCGGCAAGAGCCTGAGCATGGTGTTCTACACCGGCAAGGTGGTGCTGGCCATGGACAATCCCACCATCGTGGTGATCACCGACCGCAACGACCTCGACGATCAGCTCTTCGACACCTTCGCGGCCAGCGTGCAACTGCTGCGGCAGGAGCCCGTGCAGGCCGAGGATCGCGACCATCTGAAGGAGTTGCTCAAGGTGGCCAGCGGCGGCGTGGTGTTCACCACCATCCAGAAGTTCCAGCCTGAAGAGGGCAACGTGTACGACGAGCTGAGCGCGCGCCAGAACATCGTGGTGATCGCCGACGAAGCGCACCGCACGCAATACGGCTTCAAGGCCCGCAACGTGGATGTGAAGGATGAGGCGGGTGAAGTGGTCGGCAGCAAGATCGTGTACGGCTTCGCCAAGTACCTGCGCGATGCGCTGCCCAACGCCACCTACCTGGGCTTCACCGGCACGCCCATCGAAAGCACCGATGTGAACACCCCGGCCGTCTTCGGCAACTACGTGGACGTGTACGACATCGCGCAGGCCGTGGAGGACGGCGCGACGGTGCGCATCTACTACGAGAGCCGGTTGGCCAAGGTGAACCTGAGCGAGGAAGGCAAGCAGCTTATCAAGGACCTCGACGACGAGTTGGGCAAGGAGGAACTCACCGACACGCAGAAGGCCAAGGCCAAGTGGACACAACTGGAGGCGCTGATCGGTAGCGAGAACCGGATCAAGAACGTGGCCCGCGACATCGTGACGCACTTCGAGCAACGGCAAGAGGTCTTTGAAGGCAAGGGCATGATCGTGGCCATGAGCCGCCGCATCGCCGCCGAACTGTACGCCGCTATCGTGGCCCTGCGTCCGGATTGGCACGACAATGACCTGAGCAAGGGCAGGATCAAGGTGGTGATGACGGCCGCTTCATCGGATGGGCCGACGATGAGCAAGCACCACAGCACCAAGGAGCAGCGCCGGTCTTTGGCTGAGCGCATGAAAGACCCCAACGATCCCCTGCATTTGGTGATCGTGCGCGACATGTGGCTCACCGGATTCGATGCGCCCAGCATGCACACGCTGTACATCGACAAGCCGATGAAGGGCCACAACCTGATGCAGGCCATCGCCCGCGTGAACCGCGTGTTCATGGACAAGCCCGGCGGCCTGGTGGTGGACTACCTCGGCATCGCCGCCGACCTGAAGAAGGCCCTCAGCTTCTATTCCGATGCCGGTGGCAAGGGCGACCCCACCATCGCACAAGAGCAGGCCGTGGCGCTGATGCTGGAGAAGTTGGAAGTGGTGGCCCACATGTACAACGGCTTCCCCTACGAGGAGTACTTCCAAGCGGACACGGCGAAGAAGCTCTCCATGATCCTCGGCGCCGAAGAACACATCCTCGGTCTGGAGGACGGCAAGCGGCGCTACATCAACGAGGTCACCGCCCTCAGCAAGACCTTCGCCATCGCCATCCCGCACGATCAAGCGATGGATGTGAAGGACGAGGTCGGCTTCTTCCAAGCCGTGAAAGCCCGCCTCGTGAAATTCGACGGCACCGGCAGCGGTCGCACCGATGAAGAATTGGAGACCACCATCCGGCAGGTGATCGACCAAGCGTTGGTGAGCGAGAAGGTCATCGACGTCTACGATGCGGCAGGCATCAAGAAGCCGGACATCTCCGTGCTCAGCGAAGAGTTCCTCTTGGAGTTGAAAGGCATGGCGCACAAGAACGTCGCCATCGAAGTGCTCAAGAAGCTCCTGAACGACGAGATCAAGGCCCGCGCCCGCACCAACATCGTGCAGTCACGTTCCTTGATGGACATGCTGGAGGACAGCATCAAGCGCTACCACAACAAGATCCTCAGCGCCGCCGAGGTGATCGAAGAGCTGATCAAGGTGAGCAAGGAGATCACCGCCGGCGACAAGCAGGCCGCCGACATGGGCCTCTCCGAATACGAGTACGCCTTCTACACAGCAGTGGCCAACAACGACAGCGCCAAGGAGCTGATGCAACAGGAGAAGCTGCGCGAACTGGCCGTGGTGCTCACCGAACGCGTGCGCCAGAACGCCAGCATCGACTGGACGATCAAGGAAAGCGTGAAGGCGAAGCTGAAGGTGATCGTGAAGCGGACGCTAAGGCACTTCGGCTATCCGCCGGATATGCAGAAGCTGGCGACAGAGTTGGTGCTGAGGCAGGCGGAGATGTTGGCGGGGGAATTCAGTGGGGATTGAGCAAGTGCAATGCTTTGATACGCATATCCCAATATCCACCCGGGTATGTCCACTATCTCGGGTATCGCAGGCGGAAGTGCTGGATGCATGGTGGGTAACACGAACCAAACAAAACGATCGATCATGAACCTGAGAAACACATTCCTACTTGCGCCGGTCCTGCTGTTCTGCAGTAGTTGCATGCACACGCGCTCCATCACTGAACAATACATCAAGACGAATATCGAGAAGCATACGCCGCTTACAACCAGTTCCATTCGGACCTATAGCATCTACAGATCCTCGGTATCGGCCGCCACAACCACCTATCTGGAGCTGACCGGATACAAGTTCGATGGTACTAAAGGCTTGGTGATCGGTGCGGATCGATACTACCGCTCTCGCGCAAAGTTGACCGGGCTTCCTGTAGAGGGCATGGAAGTCACCTACCTGCAACTGACCGTAGCGGAATGCCAGGCGATACTCGAACAGGAACCTCAGATCAAGGCTCAATTGAGGGCTGCAGCTAAGCCTAGCATGAGCGAAGAGGTGTATCAGGACTATACCGTGAACGACCGTCTCTTCATGAGCTATCGGCGCACAACCACCAGTAGCCAACCGATCAACCTGGACCTCTGGATCGATGGTTTCAAGTACAGCGTCCCGGCGAAAACCTTCACGAAGAAGCTGCGCAAGCTGCTTACGTATTAAAGGAAGCCTATAACCCCTTTCAGGGTCGCCGACTTTGGACCCTGCACCTGTGCGCACCCCATAACCCTACTGCGTCGGCCCATTATCCACCCCACCCTCCAGCTCGTTCTGCAACTCAGCGGGGATGCGATCGAAGCGGTTGAGGCCCGTGCTGGCTTCGATGGCATCCACCGTGGTGCGGTAGCTGCCCCAAGGCAGGGCACTTGCCGCTAGGGTATTGGGATGATCGTGCTAATTTCATCTTCGAATAGACCGCCCATGATACACCACCTACGCCATTCGTTGCTCGCGTTTCTGCTCTGTACAGCCTTCGCTGATGCCATGCTCGCCCAAAGTTCCACGTGGCGCTACACCCAGGCCCAGGCCGGCGTGGTCGACGATGTGAACGCGATCATGCTTGCCGATGGAGGCATGATGTTGATGGGTGATGGCGGGCTGGTCCGGCTGGACGTGGACGGCAACATCCTGTGGCAGAAGAACGGCGCTGACGCCGTCTTCGTGGACATGGTGGAGCGTGCCGATGGAAGCTTCGTAGCCCTCTCGTACGACGGCGATGGGATCCGTGCGCAGATCACCCTCTTCGATGCGAATGGCAACGTGCTGCGGCACATGAAGCGGTTGGACGACATCGCCCCACCGGCCAAGGAGAACCTTGTGCTGCTGCCGGACGGCGGCTTCGCCACCTTGGAGGGACTGGTTACCGATGATCTGTGGGGCACGGGCCGCAAGGTGCACTGCTTCGATGCGGATGGCGACCTGCAATGGGCCCGTTTCATCGAGGGCGGAAATCCCTTCGGCGGGGTGATGACCATGTACCAGAACAACTACTACTGCGCCGGTGCTAGCGACCTCTTCCGCTTGGCAGCGGATGGCAGCTTGGTATGGGACCAGTATCTCTTGGACCCCGCTGTGTCTGTAACCGACATCGAGGTGTTCGGCAATACCATCGCCTTCGCCTACAAATCGGTATTGCCACCGGCCGCTTTTGGCATTGGGGTCATGTACGATACGGGATTCCCTTTGGGCTTCTACGACTTCCCTACGACGATCCCGGGTTTCGAAGTGAACCCTTCGAACGCTATGCTTGATCTGGAGGTGAGTGCCGATGGACTTTTTCTGCTGGCTGAGCATGAGTTCCTCGGTGGCGGGTTGCCCTCTGTCCTCTTCACGTGCGATCCTACCTTCGGGAATGCCAAGGCGTACAGCTTGGATGGTTTCATGGCACCGATCCATATTTCGGCGCGACAGGACGGAACCTTCGCCTTTGCTGCAGTGGACCAGTTCAACCTTTCCGCCACGGTGTGCAAAGGGGTCGAGTTGGACGGCTGTTACCCGATGACCAACGCGACCATAACCGAACGCTCGTTCGACGAACCTTCAGGCAATGACATCGGATCCATCGGCAGCACCTCCACTTGGACCGACCTGCCTTTTGTATTGAGCAATGCGGCGATGGTTCGTACGCAACGCTGTGCATCGGTCGGTATACCGGAGCAAGTCGTACCACGGATCTCGGTTTTCCCCAACCCAGTACGCGACCAACTTCAAGTGGAGTGGGCCGGAACAGGCAACACCGCTTGGCGGATCATGGACGGCACTGGTCGAGTGGTAAGGACCGGCACGCTCCACGGCGCACACACCTTGATCGATCTCGGTGGAATAGCCTCCGGACCCTACGCTCTCGGGATCGGGCCACAGGTTATGGGTGTAAGCCAGATCCTACGATTCGTGGTAGCGGAATAAGGCCCCTACTGCGTCGGCCCATTATCCACCCCACCCTCCAGCTCGTTCTGCAACGCAACGGGTATGCGATCGAAGAGGTTGAGGCCCGCACTGGCTTCGATGGCATCCACCGTGGTGCGGTAGCTGCCCCAAGGCAGGGCGCTGGCCGCTTGCGTGTTCGGGATGTCCACGGCGATCACGCGGGTATCGGAGGTGATGCGGGGGATGTCGTCGGCATCGTCGTTGGGTAGGATCAGGAGCACTTTCCAATAGCGGGCGGGCACGGTCATGGCGCCGTTGGCGATGGTGGTGGTGGTGCCCCCTTGGCTGCCGGTGCCGCCGCTGCCGTAGCCACCGGCCACGATGTACAGTTCGTTGCCGTCCAGTACCAAGGTGCGGGCATAGTCTTCCAACTCGGCCCAGATGCCTTGGTTGAGCTGCGGCGCTTGGGGCATGATGTTGGTGAGCAGGAAGGTGGCGGCGTTGTCGGCGTCGGTGAGGTCGCGGTCGGCGCTCGGGCACAGGTGGCCACGATCGAAACCGGTGCCACTGTAGTCCCAGGTCTGCGCGTGGAAGTAGTCGGCGGGCAGTTCGGTATCCGGCTCGAAACAATCGCAGCGCGGCACGTTGCCCAACCAGTCGGCATTGAGGTGCCAGCTCACCCACGCGGCGGTGCCGCGGGTGTTGTTGTAGGCCAGCGCGTACTGGTACTTGCTGAGGAGGAAATTGTCCGGGTCTT
>CADEDY010000031.1 GCA_902826215.1 uncultured Bacteroidota bacterium | reverse complement strand
AGAGCACGACACTTTTAATGTCGGGGTCCTGGGTTCGAGCCCCAGCGGGATCACAGAGAAGCCTCGGCATCAGCCGGGGCTTCTTCATTTCCAAGCAATTCGGGCGAGAAGTTCATCCCGCACGGAACTGTGCGGAGATGCGGGAAGCCCCAGCGGGATCACAGAGAAGCTTCGGCACTAGCCGGGGCTTCTTCATTTCTGGGCATTTCCGTCGACTGCTTCCTTTTGACCGTTGTGCTCTCGACCTACCAATTCGTCGAAAATTCCCGTCAGTGGCGCGATCACGCTGTTCGGTTCACAAGTTGTTCGTCGAACGTCGGTATCGATCGCGGGTTCAAGGGGTTACCTTGGAAAACATGACGACCGAAGACTCTCCGAAGGATCCGTCAGGTATTTACCCAAAGGCGGATGTAGAACCCTTGGATGGCCCGATAGAAGGGAACATTCAGGAGGATCCAGAGACCCCGTGGAAGGAAGATCCGGACGCGCAAGGCCACACCGACCCGGAGCATGCCCGGCGGTTGGCTGCCATCCGAACGGAGCTGCTTCAACGCGCCCAACAACATCCACCTACCGACGAGTGAATCGGACTGCTATATTTGCCGCCCCTTACCGCTGAAAGGCGGGATGTATGCCCAGGTGGTGAAATTGGTAGACACGCACGCTTGAGGGGCGTGTGGCCGAAAGGCTGTGCTGGTTCGAGTCCAGTCCTGGGCACTTGATGATGAAGCCCTGTCGCGAAGCGGCAGGGCTTTTTCGTGACCGAGGAGCCAAGCAACGCTTGAGCGACGAAGGGCATGAAAAAGCCCCGAGGCCAGCGAAGCGGGCCGGGCTTGATCCATTTCACGGCCAAACCTGGTCCGACGTAGCGAAGCGAAGTCGATCCAGTCCTGGGCACTTGATGATGAAGCCCTGTCGCGAAGCGGCGGGGCTTTTCGCGACCAAGGAGCCAAGCAGCACTTGAGCGACGAAGGGCATGAAAAAGGCTCAAGTCCAGCGAAGCGAGCCGGGCTCGATCCACTTCGTGATCGAACTTGGTACGCCCCATATTTCCTCGACGCCCTGCCATGCCCCCTACTTTCGCCCCATGTTGAGTGATCTCATCGTCCTAGAAACTGCAGCGGTACTGGCCGGTCCTGCTATTGGAATGCACTTCGCCGAGCTGGGTGCCCGTGTGATCAAGATCGAGAACAAGCGTTCGGGTGGTGATGTCACCCGCAAATGGAAACTTCCAGTGGAGGACCCGCTCTCGCCGGTCAGCGCCTATTTCAGCAGCGTGAATTGGGGCAAGGAACACCTGGCGTTGGATCTCAAGAACGGGACGGACCGAGCCGTTTTCGATGCGCTGCTTGTTCGCGCCGATGTGCTCATTACCAATCACCTGGCAGCCGATTCGGAGAAGCTGGGTCTGCAGCGCGATCGGTTGCACACGCTGAATCCGCGGTTGATCCACGGCCACATCAAGGGCTTCGCGGATCAACCCGACCGCCCTGCCTTTGATATTGTTCTTCAGGCGGAGTCAGGATACATCAGCATGACGGGGACCGATTCGCAGCACATGGCCAAACTACCGATCGCCTTGATCGATGAATTGGCCGCCCATCAACTGAAAGAGGGTATTCTTCTCGCGCTTTGGCAGCGCGATCGCACGGGAAAGGGAGCTTACGTCGACGTTTCATTGGAGGAAGCGGCATTGAGCGGGCTCACGAATCAAGCAAGCAACTATTTGATGGCGGGCGCAATTGCCCAGCCACTGGGGACCTTGCATCCGAACATCGCCCCGTACGGTGAGGTCTTCACGTGCCGTTCAGGCGGAAGGATCATCCTAGCTGTGGGAAGCGATGCGCAATTCGCTGGACTGTGCGATGTTCTGGGTCGACCAGAGCTTCCGAAGGACGGTCGTTTCGCACGGAACGTCGATCGCGTTGCCCACCGTCGTGCACTGGCCGATGAGTTGGGGTCGGCCATAGCAGGAATGGATCGCGACACGCTCCTGGTCGCCTTGCTGAACGCTGAAGTCCCTGCCGGTGCGGTCAGAACGATCGACGAGGCGATGGCGACACCGATCGCGAAGGGCATGATCCTGGAGTCGGAGATCGATGGCAGACCCACTCGGCGGATCCGTGGAAACGCCTTCCGGATAGAGCCCTATTGAGCCGCTACTTCCTTTCGGGAGCGTTTCAGCGCATCCTGCAAGACGCGGAGCACACGGCGCGCTTCATCATCGTTGAGCCCCTTGCCGAAGATCACCTTCCGACCAGCGTTCTCGAACCCGAGCCGCTCTCCGCCGATGGTCCAGAACGAATCGCTCAACTGGTACTTCAGTGAGCTGCGATCGATGTTCAGCAGCCCCATGGCGCTGATGTTCTCAACGAAGTAGGTGTTCGCTTTACCGTAGCCGAACAAACTGTCCTTGATCGTCAGGGTTCCATCCTTCACACGCCACAATTCGAAGCCTTTCAAACGCCACAAAACGGCCTTTCCTACCCGCAACGCGAAGAAGAGCCAAAAGGCCAGAAAAGCCAAGAGATACTGCCGCAATGGATCACCGCTCTCCAGTGTCGTTCGTGCATACATCACGTAGATCCCGATGGCGATCCAGGCACCGAACCAGGATACCAACAAGGCTTCTCGAGGCTTCGATATGCGTGCACTGATCACTACGCTCACGCGGCCATCCCGCCGGTCCACGCTCACCCGTTCGCTCAGCTGTTCCATCACACGTTCTCTGCAGCCAACACCGACTCGTACAACCGCTCATAACGTGGCAACACCAAGCTCAGGTCGAAACGCTGCGCCTGATCCAACGCTCCTTGGCGGAATCGCGCAAAGGAATCCGGGGTGTTCAGGATCTCGAACGCATTCTCCGCCATGGCGGCCGGATCACCTACCGGGCTCAACAAGCCGCTTTTCCCGTGGATGTTCACTTCCGGCAGGCCGCCACCGTTGGTACTCACTACTGGAACACCACACGCCATGGCCTCCAATGCAGCAAGACCGAAGCTCTCGCTTTCGCTGGTGAGCGCGAAGAGGTCGCAGCTCGCCACCACCTCCTCCGGACGCGTCATTTTGCCGAGGAACTGGATCGCATGGCACGAACTCGAATGTCGACACAAGGTTTCTAAACGTTGACGTTCCGGGCCATCGCCGATCAAGAGCAAGCGCGCTGGGATGCGCTCTCGAAGCAGGTTGAACATGGCGAGCACATCCTCCACCCGTTTCACCGGCCGGAAGTTGGAGACATGGACCACCAATTTCTCGTCGTTCGGTGCATAACGCTTGCGCAGCGCGGGATCCGGGGTGTTCGGGTACTGCTTCACACAAACGAAGTTGGGGATCACCTCCACTTGGCGTTTCAAGGGGAAGTGCGTGTAGGTATCCTGCTTCAAACTTTCCGAAACCGCCGTGACCGCGTTGCTGCGTTCCATGCTGAACGTGATCACTGGCTCAAAGCTGGGGTCGCGGCCTACCAAAGTGATGTCGGTACCGTGCAAGGTGGTCACGAAAGGAAGGTGCTTCCCTTCCGCTGCAAGGATCCTTTGGGCCATCCACGCGGCGGATGCGTGCGGGATCGCGTAATGCACATGCAACAGGTCGAGCCCTTCGAACTTGGCCACATCCACCAGCTTACTGGTGAGCACCAGTTCATACGGCTGGTAGTCGAAGAGTGGATAATCGCTCACGCGCACCTCGTGGTAGAAGACATTGGGATGATCGCGCAATCGCACCGGCCGGTCGTAGGTGATGAAATGGATGATGTGCCCTTTCTCGGCCAAGGCCATGCCCAGCTCCGTGGCCACCACGCCGCTTCCTCCGAAGGTGGGGTAACAAACGATCCCTATTCTCATGCAATTCCGCGAAGAGCGCTGTGCAGCTCGTTCACTCGCGTGCGAAGGTACTACCGGTCTTCATCGACGCTATGAAGGACATCGGCAAAGACCTCTTGTACGAACCGCTTCAGACCTTGCATTTGATCAATGGAGCGTCGTTGACCCTCTCTGGCCAACCACCACAGAACAAACGCTAGGAAGGGTGTCGGCAGGGCAAGCCAATAACCCCATACAGGTACGTGCAAGAACTGTTGGGACATTCCCAATGTGATGCCGAGCAGGGCCGTAAGACCCAATGCCAGGTACCCACCGAGAAATAACATCCACACCGACGGGGACGGGCCGATCTGGCAACGGACCAAGTTCACTTCCGGTCGGCCCTCCTCTGGCCCCACATCCATATCCATTTGAGGGGTCCAAGCTTGCTGGTCAACTTCAGGGAACCGCAGAACAAAGTGACCTCCGGTGCCTCCAAGATGCAACCCCATCGGGTTCTGATCACGAATACCAGCCTGCATGCGTTCTTGGATCACTCCTAACGGGATCGTCGTACGGAATCGAAAACGCGGTCGTGATCCGAGGTCGTTCATTCCTGTGAAAATGAGGAATTTTCCCGGATCCTCGACCGACCATAGGCTGGTGCGGATCGTACCTTTGCTCCATGTCAACCACAGTGCTCACCATACTCTTGGGTGTTGGCCTTCTGGCACTCGGATTTGCAGGGATCGCGATCAAGATCCTAGCGAAGAAAGGCGGACAGTTCGCAGGCACCTGTGCCAGCAACAATCCGCTCGTTCAAGCCGAAGGCGGCAGTTGTGGCCTTTGCGGTGCACGCCCCGAAGAGAAGTGCAAGGCTTGATCGGCGATCCCACCTCAATGGCTGCTCCCGACCGGTCTGCGAAGGTTTCCTTGATCGAAGAGGATAGGATCTTCACATTGCTGGACATCGGCGCCTATGGACTACTTGCCTTGGAATACGACCGTTGCACTTTCGACCACTTGGATCTGAAGAACGCGGACCTCAGTAAGAAGACCTTTGTGGAGTGCGTTTTCCGGGATTGTGACTTGAGCCTGGTCCAACTGGAATGTACCTCTTTCCGGGTGGTCCGTTTCGAACGTTGTAAGCTCTTGGGCGCACGATTCGATAGCTGCCACACCTTCTTGATCGCCTTCACCTTCGATCAGTGCATTCTTGATCTGGCCACGTTCCATGGACTGCGTTTAAAGGGCACGAAGTTCGATCGGTGCCGCATGCGCGAAACGGACCTCAGCAGCGCCGACTTCACGAACGGTTCCTTTGCTGGCAGTGATCTTGGTGCTGCGGTCTTCGATGGCACCGTGCTCGAAGGCGCCGACTTCCGTGGCGCATTGAATTATTCCATCGATCCCTCGACCAATCGCATCCGGAAGGCGCGGTTCTCCAAGGATGGCGTAGCCGGCCTCTTGGACCGCACAGGCATCATCATCGAGGACTGAAGAGGATCACTTGGTCGGCCAAACCGGCGTGTTCCAGACCTCGTAGCCGCCAGCGCCGTCATCGATGATGAAATAGGCTTCCACCTCGCGATGCTGCGATAGCCAAGCCTTTCCTTCTTCGGGCCCCATGACCATGAGTGCTGTTCCCAAGGCATCCGCCGTCACGCAATCATCGGCGATGACGCTGGCGCTGAGCAAGGCATTCATGGCCGGTCGACCGGTGCGCGGATCGATGGTGTGTCCATATCGCTTCCCGCCGATCTCGATGAACTTCCGGTAGTTCCCACTTGTCGCCAAACTCTTGTCCTGCAACGGAACAACGGTCTGTTGTACGTGCTCCATCTCGGGCTTGTCGATCTGCATCAACCACGGCTTACCGCTTTCGTTCAAACCGCTACACCTTACTTCGCCGCCCACCTCGACCATGTAATTGGCGATGCCCTGTTGCTGGAGGTATAGCGCGATCACATCCACCGTGTAGCCTTGGGCAATGCCGTTGGGGTCGAATTGCACGTGGGCTGATCGCTTGAAATAGGTCATCGATGCATCGGGCTTCGATCGAAACCTCTCCGTGAATTTGATCCGATCCATACCGACATGCGACCTTAGCCCACGGATCAAGGTCGTGTCCAATTCCGATCGGCCCGACTTTCCAAGACCCCAGGCACGGACCAAGGGCAATACGGTCGGATCGAAAGCGTGATCGGTCGTTCGCCAATACCCGAGCGCAAGTGAATGCACCACCCGAAAGTGCGGATCCGTGGTCTCGAATGTGTCCGCAGAAGCGTTGAAGCGCGTCACCGTGCTGGTGCTATCCCAAAGACTCAAACTTCGATCGATCACGCGAAAGATGCTGTCCACCGGGCCGCTGAAGTCGCGGTGTAAACTGTCCAAGTATTTGATCGTGAAGGTCGATCCTTGGGCATTACCTTGAAGGGTAAGCTGATCCGACCCTTCGGTGGACTTCGATTGACACGCTGCCAATAGCAGCAAAGCACCGCAACAAAGTAGAAAACCCTGCACAAGGCAGGGCTTCCCATTATCTGATCGTCTGATCATCCGATCGGCTATCCTCCGAAATCGTCGAACGCGACGTTCTCCTTCGGCACGCCCCAATCGTCCACCATCTTCAGCACGGCGGCGTTCATCATGGGAGGGCCACAGAAGTAGAACTCGATGTCCTCGGGCGCCTCGTGTTTCTTCAGGTACTGGTCGATCACGGCCTGGTGCACAAAGCCGGTGAAGCCGTCCCCTTCGGTGTCGTTCACATCCTTCTTCACCTTCCAGTTGTCATCGGGGTGCGGCTCGCTGAGGACAACGAAGAATTTGAAGTTCGGGAACTCGCGGGCGATGCTGTTGAAGTGATCCAAGTAGAACAACTCGCGCTTGCTTCGGCCACCATACCAATAGGTCACTTTGCGGCCGCTCTTCAATGTGTGGAAGAGGTGGAAGAGGTGCGAACGCATGGGGGCCATACCCGCACCACCGCCGATGTAAAGCATCTCTGCTCCGGTCTCCTTGATGAAGAACTCACCGTACGGTCCGCTGATCGTGACCTTGTCGCCGGGCTTGCAGTTGAATACGAAGCTGGAACAGATACCGGGATTCACGTCCATCCAGGTGTTCTTGGAACGGTCCCAGGGCGGTGTCGCGATACGGATGTTCAGCATCACGATGTTGCCTTCGGCCGGGTGGTTGGCCATGGAGTAGGCACGGAAGATCGGCTCGGGGTTCTTCATCTTCAGGTCCCAGAGCTTGAACTTGTCCCACTCGGGACGGAAATCCTGCGGATCGCGGCCCAGGGCAACCAGTTCGGGGTGTGCCGTGATGTCGATGTTCTTGAAGTCCACTTCGCAGGGCGGCACATCGATCTGGATGTATCCACCCGCTTCGAAATGCAGCGTCTCTCCGGGAGGCAATTTCACCACGAACTCCTTGATGAAGCTGGCCACGTTGTAATTGCTCACCACTTCGCACTCCCACTTCTTGATGCCGAAGATCTCCTCGGGCACCTTGATGTCCATGTCGTTCTTCACTTTCACCTGACAACCCAAACGCCAGTTGTCGGCGATGGCCTTGCGGCTGAAATAGGGCGCCTCGGTCGGCAGGATCTCGCCACCACCTTCGAGCACTTGGCATTTGCACATGGCGCAGGTTCCACCTCCACCGCATGCGCTGGGGAGGAAGATCTTCGCTTCGCCGAGCGTCGTGAGCAAGGTGCTACCCGCTTCCACTTCGATGGTCTTCTCCCCGTTGATCCGGATCTTCACCAGACCACTGGGTGACAGTTTGGCTTTTGCGAACAGCAGCAAGCCGACGAGCAACAACGTAACGGTCATGAAGACCGCGAGTGTGATGATGATGGTTGAACCCATGATCGGTGATCAGATCTTGATGCCCATGAAAGCCATGAAGGCCATGCCCATGAGCCCGGTAAGGATGAAGGTGATCCCCAAACCACGCAAGGGAGCTGGGATATCGCTGTAACGCAATTTCTCACGGATGGCCGCGATGGCGGCGATCGCCAAGAACCAACCCACGCCACTGCCCAAAGCAAAGCTGGTAGCCTCGGCGATGTTGCTGTATTGGCGCTCTTGCATGAAGAGCGCTCCACCAAGGATGGAACAGTTCACAGCGATGAGAGGGAGGAAGATGCCCAAGGCACCATAAAGAGCAGGTGCGAACTTTTCGACGATCATCTCTACCAACTGCACGATCGCAGCAACCACCGCAATGAACATGATGAAAGAGAGAAAGCTGAGGTCAACATCGGCGAAACCGGCACCCATCCACGACAACGCGCCTGCCTTGAGCACGTAGTTCTCGAGGAGGTAGTTGACCGGAACGGTGACCCCGAGCACGAAGATCACAGCTGCTCCCAGGCCAACGGCTGTCTTCACGGTCTTGCTTACGGCCAGGTACGAGCACATACCCAAGAAGTAGGCGAAGATCATGTTCTCGATGAAGACCGCCTTGACGAATATGTTCACTAGGTTCATTGTCTTCGCGGAATTAAGCTGCTTCGATCAACTTCGTGTTGCGAGCTCGTTGGATCCAGATGATGATGCCCACGATCACCAAGGCCATTGGTGGCAGGATCATCATGTTGTTGTTGAAGTAGAAGCCGCCGTTCACAGAGTACCAGCTTTCAGGGATCACACGCATACCCATTACGGCGCCGGAGCCGAAGATCTCCCTGAAGAAAGCAACGACAAGCAGGATCCAAGCGTAACCCAACGAATTGCCCAGTCCATCGAGTGCGCTGGGCCAAGGTTTGTTTCCCATTGCGAAGGCCTCATAGCGCCCCATGAGGATGCAGTTCGTGATGATCAATCCCACGTACACACCCACCTGCTTTGCCACATCGTAGACGTAGGCTTTCAGCATGATATCCACCAAGGTCACGAGACCGGCTGCGATCACAAGTTGAGCGATGATGCGGATGCGGCTAGGAATGACATTGCGGAGTGAACTGATGATCACGTTTCCCACAACGACGACGGCAAGCACACTGATGCTCATCACCAAGGCATTCGACATCTTCACGGTGATCGCCAAGGCCGAACAGATCCCCAATACCTGCACAGTGATCGGGTTGTTGTCATTCAACGGATCGGTGATCAATGCACGGTTCTTCTTGCTGAAGAGCGGCTCGGCCGGCTTCGCTTCGGGGGTCAACACTTCGGTGCTCATCGGGCTGCTGTGCTGGTGTTGGTCGACTTCAGATACACATCGTAGATCGCGAGGGTGCGGATCAGCATCTCATTCACGCCATCGCTGGTGATGGTGCCACCGCTGATACCATCCACGCCATGCGGGTCGGTAGTACCAGTTCCTCCTTTGTACACTTTGATACCGGTGTACGTCCCGTTCTCATCGGCAATGGTCTTCCCTGGGAATTGATCTTGGAAAACCGGCGTTGCGATCTCGGCGCCAAGTCCTGGGGTTTCTCCCTTGTGGTCAAAGGTGCTACCATAAACGGTACGGCCATCCTTCTTCACGCTCAAGTAGCCCCAAACAGGTCCCCAAAGACCCGTGCCTACCATGGGAAGGATGTACAATTGGCCCTCGGCTCCCGTCGCTTTGTAGACAGGGTACTTCAGGTCTTCGGACTTCACCTCACCGGCCTTCCAATCCTTGTACTGTTTCAAGACATCCAAAGAGAAGGCATCGCCCTCGACCGGTTTGCCTTGGGCATTCACCAGAAGGGTCTCTGTGATAAGTTCCTTGTACTTCTCCGGTGCGGCATCGCGTGCCACTTTCACGTTCATGGCCGAGAGGATGTTCTGCATCTTCTCCCGGCGCACGTTCTCGGTGTAGGCCGGCTTCAAGCTCATGTAGGTCACGGCCAAAAGGGTACCTACCACCGTCACCAGAACCGCAGCAAAGATGAAGGTGAACGAATTGCTGTTCTTGTCGAATGCCATGTCTTAGGCGGTTTGGAGGTTCATGCGCTTCGACCGGCGCTTGATGTTGGCCTGCACCACGTAATGATCGATCAGTGGGGCCATCACGTTCATGAAAAGGATGGCGAGCATCATGCCCTCTGGATAAGCCGGGTTCACCACCCGGATGAGGATGGCAAGCAGCCCGATGAGGAATCCATAGATCCACTTGCCTGTGTTGGTCTGCGAAGCGGTAACAGGGTCGGTGGCCATGAAGACCAGACCGAAGAAGAAGCTACCCAGCATCAATTGATGCAATACCGGGATCTGCATGTAAGCGTTCCCAAGTCCGGGTCCTACCAGATTGAAGATGCCCGACATGGTGGCACCGCCGAGGACAACGGCCAGCATGATCCGCCAGCTACCAATGCCAGTAATGATGAGGATCGCCGCACCGATCAAGCAAGCGACAACGCTGGTCTCTCCGATGCTTCCAGCCTCGAATCCCCAGAACGAATCCAGCAGCGAGGTCACCTTGTCGGCATGGCCCGTGGCGGCGAGGCCCAAGGAAGTAGCTCCGCTGAAACCGTCCACGACCTGTTGCCCCGGCTCGACGCTGGTGTTCACCCACACCTTGTCACCACTCATCATCGTGGGATAGGCGAAGAAGAGGAAAGCGCGAGCGGTCAATGCTACGTTGAGGATGTTCATCCCTGTGCCACCGAACACTTCCTTGCCGATGACCACGGCGAAAGCGGCACCGATGCCCACCATCCAAAGCGGGGTATCTACGGGCATCACCAAGGGGATGAGCATACCGCTTACGAGGTAGCCCTCTTGGATCGGGTGGCCCTTGATGGTGCAGAACAGGAACTCAATGCCCAGTCCAACGCCGTAGCTCACCACAACGATGGGCAACACCTTGATGGCTCCGAAAAGGAATTTGTCCCAGAAGCCTTCACCATGCCCGATGAATTCACCCAGTGCGACGAAGTGTTGGTGCCCAACATTCCACATGCCGAACAACAGGCAGGGGATCATTGCCGTGATCACGATGCTCATGGTGCGCTTCAGGTCGATGCCGTCGCGGATATGAGCGCCTTTTTCCGTGGCATGGCCGGGTGTGAAAAGGAAGGTCTCCAATCCATCGAACACCCAATGCAGCTTCTCCAGCTTGCCTCCTTTCGAGAAGGCAGGCTTCATGCCATCGACCAGATTACGTAGTGCTTTCACAGGAATAGTGGTCTTAGGTTGTTTCCTTCTTCAGAACATCGAGTCCTTCACGGACGATGCTCTGTGAATTGATCTTGCTGGTGCACACGAACTCGCAGAGTGCGAAGTCCTCCGGGGCTACTTCATAAAGGCCCAACTTCTCCATTTGTTCGATGTCGTTGGCAAGGATCGCCTTCAACAGGATCACCGGGTAGATATCGAACGGGAACACCGCCTCATACTGACCGGTCATCACGAATGCACGCTCTTCACCATTCTGATTGGTATCCATCCGGAACTTCTTTCCGGGCATCAACCAAGCGGGGAAACTGCGGCTTGCGCTGAACTTGTCGAAACCAGGGCTCGCCCAGCCATCGGTGATGAAGAACTTGGGAGTATCGCCTTCCGGCAGAAGTGTCAGTTGGGTGTGATAGGCGCCCAAAGTGCCGTTCTCGAATTGCACTTCCTCCCCGGTGAGCGCATTCCCACTGATGATGCGAACACCACCGGGAACAGGGCCGACGAGGTCCTTCACCGGTGCACCGATCATGGTGCGCACGTACTTCGGGGTCTTGGCTTCGCTGCCGGTGATCGCGACCACACGGGTGGCGTCATACTTCCCTGTGCGGAAAAGCCGACCGATCATCATCACATCCTGCACCCCGCAGGACCAGATCAGATCGCCTTTGTTGATGGGATCGATGTGATGGATCTGTACACCGACGTTGCCCGAAGGATGCGGACCGTCGACGGTATCACGCACCACGTTCTTGGCATCGAGGAACTCGCGAGCGGTGGTCTTTGACGATACCACAATGTGGACCTTGCCTTTGGTCAGTTTCACCAAGGCGTTCAAGCCGGTCTGGAAATCCTCGCCATGGTTGCGCACGATGTAATCCAGATCAGGTGCAAGCGGATTGGTATCGACACAAGAGATGAAAATGGATTTCGGCTCCTTACTTGGATCCGCGATCACATCGAAGGGCCTTTGGCGCAGCATGGGCCAAACACCGCTCTTCAACAGCTTCTGGATGATCGTTTCCCGATTCATGGTGCTAGGATCACCAGCACCTAGATCATCGTATCGCGATTCCGTATCGGCGAGTACGCGCACTTCGAGCACTTTGCGCTTATCACCACGCACCACGTCAGCAACTTCACCGCTCACCGGACTGGTGAACAGGATCCGCTCGTTGTACTTGTCCATGAACAGCGGACTTCCTGCGGTGACGTGGTCACCGGGCTTCACAAGCACCTTGGGGATGAGCCCGTGGAAATCGGTCGGTTTGATCGCGACGACCTTCGCGTGTTCCGCTTGCACAAGGACTTTCTCGGCTTCGCCCTTGAGGCGGATATCGAGGCCTTTACGGATCCGTATGGACTTGGACATGGATCTAAGAGGGTACCGGTATGAGCGGTGGGGCCAAATGTAGCCATCTTTCCATACGACGAAAGGTGGGATCGGGCACGTTCGTGAGGCCGATCGCAAGGCTATTCCAGCCTTGGTCCGCGAACCTTGATACGGGAGCGTTCGTTGCCTCACCCACCCCACCACCACGTTGCCACGGGATCAGACCTTTCCAAAGCAAATGAGACACTCAGAACCCGCATCCAACCGACGTTTCAAGACAGAAGTGAACCTATCCGGATGTCGGGTGGATCTTCACTTCCAACACATCAAAGACAACGTTGTTGAAAGAGTCTGGTATAAAGTCTTGGAAAAGCCCTTGTCGCGCCGTCTATTCGTCCCTTCATCAACCGACCAGTAACATGAAACGACATTTCACTTCGCGTACGTTAGTTCTTGCCCTGGCCTTGGGTTCTGGGGCTGTGGCTTTTGCCCAAACTCGCTTGGATCCTGGCGTTCACCCTCCTACCAAGGCTCCTCGAGCACTTCATCGTGTTGGCCTGCGCCCACATGTTCCAGTGACCCAGGCCAGTTCCCACCAATTCAACATGTTGTCCCGTGGCGGGTCCTATTGTGTTGCAGGTGCCGATGGTACCGGCTTGGGCTTGGATGAGCGGATCACTGGCGTGAGCTTCGCAGGGATCAACAATACGACGCCGGACGTTGCGCCTACGGCCCCGGCGTATACGGACTACACAGCCTTCACCGCCAACGTGGTGCCCGGAGTATCCTTCCCGATCACGATCGGAGCGAACAGCAGTGCAGGAAGCAGCTATTCGGAGAATCAGGTATTGGTCTGGATCGACTACAACCAGGACGGCGACTTCAATGACCTGGGTGAATTGGCTTTCTCGTCGGCCATTGAAGCGACAACGGCATATACGGGGAGCATCACCATTCCGATGAGTGCTGCAACAGGCACGACCCGCATGCGCGTGCGCTTGCACGACACACATGATGGAAGCAATTACATCAACATCTTCAACGACACGCCTTGCGGCACGGCCAGCTACGGGGAAGTGCAGGACTACTCGGTGAGTGTGAGCACTGGCGGTGGTGTACCAGCGAACGACGACTGCAGCGGTGCGATCGCGCAAACCCTGCCCATTGGCGGAAGTGTGGTATTCAACGGCAATAACACCGGAGCCTTGGATACAGAAGGACTGGGTTTTGCCAGCGTGTGGGAATCCTTCACCATCACCTCCTGCGCCTTTGTAACCGTCAGTTACTGCGGTACGGCTTCGGTCTTCGAGAACTTCATCATCGGCATCTCCGGCTCTTGCCCCATCGACGCAGGAGTGGCCGCAACCTCCAACAACACCACGGATTGTGTGGACGGCAACGGCACGATCTACTTCGAGTATCTCCCAGCCGGAACCTACTACTACCCTATCCTGAGCGAACCCGGTTCCGAAGGGGCGTATACGCTTACGGTAAGCGCTACAGCATGTCCTCCAGGCTATTGCGCAGCAAGCGCCGACCTGTGCGATGAATACATCGCCAATGTGTCGTTCGTCGGCATCAATAACAGTTCCGATTGTTCCGATGGCCCGGCAGTGGATTACACGTCCATCAGCGCAAACGTGACCCAAGGTGGCAGCTACGCCATCACTGTCACGAACGGCCCGGCCACGTATGTGGAAGACCAAGTCGTTGTTTGGATCGATTGGAACCAGGACTTCGTATTCTCGGGTGCCGAGGAGACCTATACACTGACCTCTGCAGATGCGCAGGTGACATTCACGGGCACCATCAACGTACCTGCCGGTGCAGCACTCGGTGCCACACGCATGCGCATCCGCATGATGTTCACAGGAACACCCGCCCCTTGCGGAACCAGTGAATATGGAGAAGTGGAAGATTACACGGTCCTCGTAGGTGGTAACGGCCCCCCACCAGCCAACGACCTGTGCGGCAACGTGATCCCAGTATCCCTTGGCCTTGGAGCGACCGTCAACTTCACGGGCGACAATACGAACGCCACAAGCACCGGTGATGCAGCTCCGGGCTCCGATCTGGATCCCATCGACCCAACGGTTTGGCACACCTTCACCACCACTGAATGCAGCAATGTGGTAGTGTCCTATTGCGGCACTGACCCTGCATTCGAGAACGCGTGGGTGGTGCTGGCCAACAGCTGTCCAGCCAACACCGTTGTCTTTGGCGGGTTCGAGACCACCAGCTGTGGCGACGGTAACATCACCATCTCGTTCTTCGACCTCGCGGCCGGCACCTGGTATCTGCCCGTGCTCATGGATCCGGCCTTGGCCATGGGACCATACTCCATCGCTGTGACCGCTAGCGCATGTGGAAGTTCGGGCGACTACTGCACCGCAGGTGCCACCGCACTCGTGGAAGAGAAGATCAGCAACGTGAACTTTGCCGACCTCGACAACAGTTCCACCAGCCCCGCTGGATTCGAGGACTTCACGGCCCAGACCGCAGCTGTTATCGGAGGCACCACCTACCCCATGACCGTGACCATCGCTGGCGGCTACGCCACCGACCAAGTGCTGGCCTGGATCGACTGGGACCAAAGCTCCACGTTCGATGCCGGTGAACTCGTGTTCGCATCGGCCAATGGAGTTGGGCCGCATACGGGCAACATCACTGTGCCGTTGACAGCGCTTGCCGGTACAACCCGGATGCGCGTTCGCTTGCACGATACCTATGTGGGCCCCAACTACCCCAACACACCGAACGATACGCCCTGCGACCTTTCCACCTACGGTCAGGTGGAAGACTACACGGTGGATGTGACCGGTGTTCCTACAGGCATCGATCAGGTCAACGCTACAGTTTGGAGCGTATTCCCGAACCCGAGCAACGGTGACTTCACCATCCGCAATATCGACACCGATGGACGCATGAACATCGAGGTGCTGGATATGACCGGCCGCGTGGTCTATAACGACCGTCGCGCAGCAAGTGCAGGCAGTTCCATGCCGTTGAGCTTGGCCGGCACTTTGGCTGCGGGCACCTATGTACTGCGCTTGAGCACCGATTCACAGACCTATGATCAACGCATCGTGATCCGCTGATCAGTGTCCTGAATTTCTGTGAAAGGGGCGCCCATGTGGGCGCCCCTTTTCTTTTTCGATCATCCATGCGACCGAGAACAATTCTTCGTGACCTGAAGCAATTGATCCGGATCAACGAGAATGCCTCAAGCCAAGCCCACTACCCGATCGGTACCTTCGCACCATGCGCCTATTCTCGAACCGAACCGTGCGTCAGTGCTTCTTCCTCGGCTTCCTGCTCCCTGCGGTGGTACTGGGCAGCTGCAGCAGCAGCGCGAGCACCGTGGCAAGCAACCCGCCCGACTATTACCAAGCCAATACCTTGCTCTACAAGGATCAGGTATACAGCCCGACGGTGCATACCGTGCAATTGTTCAAGAAGGGCTTCGAACTGGCACCGCCAGTGATCGACCTTGGTGGTGAAAGTTCCTTGATCCTGCGCTTCGACGACCTGCAACCGAACATCGAGAACCTGAGCTATACCGTGGTGCATTGCACGGCGGATTGGCAGGCCAGTGACCTGATGGCCGGGCAATACCTCACCGGTGCGATGAGCGATTACGTGCCTTCTGGACGGCAGAGCTACAATACGCTGCAACCCTTCATCCATTACGAACTGGAGGTGCCCAACGGGTTGATGCAGATCGCGCGCTCGGGCAACTACCTGCTGAAAGTGTACCGGGGCAGCGACGAGGAGGATCTGGTGCTCACGCGCCGCTTCATGGTCACCGAGCAACGGGTGAACATCGATGCGCGCGTGCTGGCAAGCCGCAATGTGGACCTCCGCGATGTGGCCCAGCAGGTGGACCTCACGATCCGGCATCCCGGGGTGTCCATTCGGGACCCCTTCGGCGATGTGCACGTAACGATACTGCAGAACATGCGCTGGGACGATGCCCGCACGAACTTCACGCCACGTTATGTGAAGGACAACGAACTGGTGTACGACTTCCCGGAGCAAGGGCTCTTCCTGGGCGCGAACGAATACCGGAGCGTGGACCTGAAGAACCTGCGCTTCGCCACACGGAACGTGGGCCGCATCACGCCCGGGCTCGGTGCGGGAGTGTACGAAGCCTTCTTGGTACCCGAGCCGAAGCGCAACATCCGCGTGTATGACAACCAGCGCGATATCAACGGCAAGTTCTTGGTGCGCAACGACGTGGTGGATGGCGACCCGCTCGGTGCCGATTATGTAAAGATCCACTTCACCCTGCCCATGCCCGAAGAGTTGGGGGACGATGTGTACGTGTATGGTGGGTTGAGCGACTTCGAATGCCAAAAGGCCTTTCGGATGGCTTGGGCACCCGAAACCCGCACCTACGAACTGGCCGGCATAGTGAAGCAAGGCTACTACGACTTCACCTATGCCACCTTACCGGCCGGAGCCACCATTCCCGACCTCACGGCCATCGAAGGTTCGCACTACCAAACGGAGAACGATTACCTGATCCTGGTGTACCTCACCGACCACCAGCAGCGGTACGATCGACTGGTGGCGGTGCGTTTCGTGAATTCGGTGCGGGGGTGAATTGCGGGATCGCTCTCGATCCCGTCATCACGCTGGAAGCACGCGGTAGCGGGTTATTCGGTGATCCTCAAATGGCTCGACAACGATCCGGTCATTTGTGAGACATCTGGTCCTTTTCGCACCGGCCCACTCTCCGCCCGGCGTGACGGACCTCGCAGGGCATCACCACCGTGCAGTGTAGCGGTGACCTGCTCAACACCGTCACACCGGAAGAACGCTTTAGCAGTCGGTCTGGTGACCCAATAGTGGCTCAGATATAAGGTGCCCTACTCCCTCGATCTTGACCGACCTTTGCAGCACTGCAGGACCGTCCTCACCTGCACCACGTTCACGTGAAAAGTTCCAACTATCGTCGCTTTCCAGTGCTGCTCGCTGTGCTTGGCTGCTGCGGTGCGAACACGGCCTTCGCGCAAATACCCACCAAGTGCCTGGAGATCGAACGTGTACTCGCCGATGCGTGCAACAGCGCGTGTGCGGGTGCGCAGGAAGGTGAGAACGAGATGTTCCGGTTCATCGTTGGTCCGCAACCCATTGAGCTATCCGACCTGCAAGCCACCTGGGCCACACCGAACGCCTTTCTAGGTTGGGTGCAGAACGCAACGACCGCATCGGTCACCGCGCAGCTGAATGCCACCATCACCAACTGCGGTTGGTTGGTGGAGCCGCAGGGCGGGATCCTACCTGCGGGGCGACGGGTTCTGGGGATCACCAGCACCAACCTGTGCATCGCTGGCAACTCCTTCGCCGGGTTGAACGACACGCTCTTCGTGATCTTCCAAGCACCGGGCAATACGTTCGGGCATTTCAAGAACCACAACAACAACGCGGGGATCACCACATTCCCAAGCGGCCCGACGAGCTATCGCACCTTCCAGTTGACGATGCTGAGCGAGCAATGTGTGGATTCGGTCACATACAATTTGTCGTTGATGGTGAACCAATACGGAACGTACGGTGGTTCCTACACGGATAACGATGGCTCCAGCTTGGAGGTGAGTTGGCCGGGCGCACCGTTGGTCACCTATGTGAACGATGGCTGCCAAGCGCCGATCACGCCTTTCTGGACGCAGGTCACCACGCAACCGGAAGAGCTTCCCTGCGGCGGGACAACTGGCCTAGCGGGCATCGCTTCCGGCAACATCGCTGCCGTGTTCTGGACCGGCGGAACGGGCACATTCACCAGTCCGAATGCGTATTCCACGAACTACACACTGGGCGCGAACGAAACGATCGGCACCACCCTCGGTTTCTGCGCCGTGAGCGCATGCGGCGATACCACCTGCTCCACGGTGGACCTGCAAGTGGAAGCCTCTACCGCACTCTCCATCGATCCGGATGGACCGACCACGATCTGCGATGGCACCACGTTGGTATTGACGGCGAACGGAGGGAGTGCCTACACCTGGAACACCGGTGCGACCACGGCATCCATTTCGGTCGATACGGCCGGTACGTATGTCGTGGAGACCACCAATGCTTGCGGAAGTGTTTCGGCGAACGTCACGGTCACGGTGAACGCCGCGACCGTTGCATCGATCGCTGGACCGGCAGCGGTGTGCGCTGGCTCTAGCGCAGAATTGAGTGCGGCAGGAGGAAATTCCTTCATCTGGAGTACAGGCGCATCAGGGGACACCATCTCCGTTGAAGGACCTGGCACCTATTCCGTGATCGTTACCGGTGATTGTGGAGCGGATACCGCCTCGATCTCATTGGCACCAGCGGAAGCCGTGATACCCACATTCAGCGCTCCGATCAGCACCGGGTGTGAACCTTTGTGCATTGAATTGAATGCTACTTCCGATCCGACCTTCACCTATGCGTGGTCGTTCAGCGATGGAGGCATGGCTGATGGCCCAGCAGCACAACACTGTTTCGACGCCGGGGTCTACGACGTGACCCTGACCGCGATCCCAGCGGATGGTGACCCGCGTTGCCCCGGCATCTTGAGCGTACCGGACATCATCGAAGCCTGGCTCACACCGATCGCGTCATTCAGCATTTCTCCCACCGTGGTCACCTTGGATGCGCCGATCGTGCGCTTCATGGATCTCAGCACGAATTCCACTTCGATCCAGTGGCAACTCGGCACACTAGAACCATACACTTCGGACGTATCGAGTTTCACGTACACCTTCAGTGAAGTGGACTGTTACACTGTCGCTCTACTTGCAAGCAATGCGGACGGATGTTCCGACACCGCCGAAGACGTGATCTGTGTAGAAGATGCGTTCTCGCTTTGGGCTCCGAACAGTTTCACGCCGAACAACGATGGGATCAACGATGGTTTCCTACTGATCACCAGTGTTCGCACTCCGGAGGACTACCTCTTGACCATTTACGATCGTTGGGGTCACGCGCTGGCCAGCCTGACCGACAAGGCCGACGCTTGGGCCGGCGAGAATGTGCCCGATGGTGTGTACGCTTGGACTGTGAGACTGCGCGATAGTCGTGGGAAGATGCAAGAGCGGCAGGGGCATGTGACCCTTTTGCGGTGATCAACGGCCGTGGTTCCGCTGAAGACCAAGCACTTCCGAATTAGCGACGATCGTTTGTTGATCCTTCTCGGCCACATGGCCTCATTCCACCGCACAGGTCGGCGCACCTTCGTAGCCCAGTCGAACAGTGGACCATGTCTGAACGCGCCCAAACTTTGTTGATCGATCGCCTCCGCTCCATTGCTGCCCGAAAGCAGCGTTTCAGTTACGATGTACGGGGCAACTCCTACGTCACCTCGGACCTCATCGCAGCGTACAGCGTACCGAACGGCAAGGACGGCATACCCGATCTGGAGACCGTGCTTCAGCATGCCTTGGATCACGATGCCATCGTGAGCGGTTACCGCGATCCGGCCGATGGAAAGATGCACTACTCGAGTTGTCGGCTGTTCACCGATCGGCACAACGCCATGACCTTCGCGAGAGCCCACGGACAGGCGAGCTATTACAACTGGAATCGTTGGGAGGAAGTGCTTGTGGATCCTGCGCCGGTAGTACCGACCAGTGCGACCACAGCAGCGGCAGAATAGATCGGATCGTGCTTCATGGCGCTGGATAGCGGCCGAAATGCGACCTTCGCGCCCCAATGTCCAGCAAGAAGATCCTCGATAGCCGAAAACTGCTCGGCGCTACAGCCAAGACCGACCTCAAGGAATTGGGGTTGTTGTACAAGAGCCTGATGAAGACCCACCATCCGGACCGGTTCCAGGATGAGGGCGAGCGGCACAAGGCCGAAGAGATCAGCAAGCATGTGATCGACGCGTACCATTTCTTGGTGAGCATTCACCCGGAAACGCACGCCACGAACAAAGAGGACTTCGAGCGCACCGCCACCACCAGCGTGATCAGCGATTGGCGCTACAAAGCAATGACGCTGCACCTGATCTTCGGCGACGGCAGCGAATACGAGTACTTCGGTGTACCCGTGAACGTGTACAACAAGTTCGTGAACAACCAGGGCAACCTCCGTTTTGCACGCCGCCACATCCTGAGCGTGTTCGCCTACCGCCGGTTGAAGAAAGCGAACGAGGGCGAAGCGAAGGAAGGCGCTTGAGCCGGGCCGATCACTCCTTCACCACCCGCACCTGCTGTGCAAGTCGCGTGAAAAGGATGGTGTAGATGCCGGCCGGTAGATCACCGAGGTCGAGCATGGCGTTCACACGCAGGCTTCCTGATGCTTGCAACAAGCCGCGCACATCCAATACCATGAAGGGTTCCGTGCGATCGAAAGGCGGGTTGAAACCGACCAGGCCGGTCGTGGGATTCGGAATGGTCGTGGTGGCATAGGGCCGATGCTCGATCACACCGCTCGAGCAACTCACCTCCGCCAAAAGCACATTGTTCGCACTGCTGTTCGGGATACAGACCACATTGTTGACCGGATCGAAGTCGATGTCAGCCGGATTGGAAAGCCCCGAGATGCCCGTATTCACACCTGTGCTGGTGAAGGTGGGTTCGAACCGCGTGATCCGAGCTGGGCTCCATGAAGCCACGAGGAAGTTCCCAAAACAATCGATCGTGATGCCATCGATGTTCCCAATGCCGGTATTGGCGACCAGCGTTGTTGCTGCACCCGAATCGCGATCATAGCTCTTGATCGCTGCGCCACTTCCCCAGAAAACCACCACCAAACGTTCCCCGGTCGGGTCCCAAACGATGCCGTTAGGTGAACCGCCTGTGGAAGCTACGAGCACGGTTGAGGTATTCTGTGCCACGTCCACTTTGTAGATCCTGCCTCCACTGAAGTCGGTAGCATACAGGTACGTGCCATCCGTCGTGATCCCGTTCAGGAACGTTGCTCCGAGTGCCAGGTTGAAGACCTGCACTCCGTCAGCTGTGGCATATCCACGGATGGAACCACCGACACAAGCGAAAAGGGTATCCCCCATCAATTCCAGGCCGTACGGTGAGGCACCCACATTCACGAAGGTGGTCACCGCACCCGCTTGATCCTGCACGCGGATGAGGTTGGAACCCGTGTTGCTGACGAAATACTGATCGCCATCGGGGTCGTACTCCACACTTTCGGGTCCGCTGTATTGCGCATGAACACCATGGATGAAAGTGAACAAGGAAAGTCCTAGCACTATGTGACGTACGATCGTTGACATGGGTGGCAAGGTATCGGGTCAGTTCAATACGAGGCAACCACAGCCGGCCCTCATTTCCACGATCCGTCGTGTGCAAGATCGTTCGGTAAGACCATCATAGGCTCGGCCCGATCAAGCGTGGTAGGTCACGCCGACCTGAAGGTTCACCCTGATCCTTGTTCAAATGTCGGGTCATACGCTCGGATGTTGGAACTTTGTACTGTCGTCGGCGGATCGGCTCGGCGACCATGAAATGAGCACAACGGTAACGCACGACATCAGGATCACGGTCCGTAGTCGGTTCGAGGCTGCCCACAGCGACCCGAAAGCCGGCCGTTTCCTGTTCAGTTATCGCATCTCGATCACGAACACGGGCCGTGATACCGTGCAATTGCTGCGGCGCCATTGGTACATCAGTGATAGTCTAGCTCCGGAACGTGAGGTCGAAGGTCCGGGCGTGATCGGTGAGACACCGACCCTTGAACCCAACCGCACCTTTTCATACAGCAGTGCGAGCGATCTACGAAGCGGTTTCGGAAAGATGAAGGGCACCTACCGCATGGTGCGCAAGGCTACAGGCGAGGAATTCGATGTCACCATCCCTGAATTCCAGTTGAACGTGCCGTACGCTTCGAATTGAATGGACCATCCGGCTCGTTGCGCGAACATTGGATGATCAGGATCAACGGACACGGTCGACCTACATTTGGACTTGAGATGTCACCCGCCCCATCACGGCCTAAAGTCCCTTCAACTCGTCCGATCCTTCGTTTATTCGCCGCGATCATGGGTGCATGGCTACTGTGCGTGCCTCAAGTGATCTTCAGTACCTCGGTGATGGATCTGGTGGAAGAGGCTGGAAATGATCGTCCACCACTGATCGAAGAAGAGGAGGTTCACAACGACTGCACTCAACCATCCATGCTCTTGCTCGCCTTAGTTGGACCGAGTGCAAAGGGCTCTGAATTGTTCGGTGTGAATGAGCGGCTCACAGGTGCATTGAATGGGGATGTGCCCCATCTTCCGCCTTGGGCGTGATCAGACCCGACCGGTCCTTGTCCTCCGATGAGGTCAGTATCGGACCGTCGCCGACCTGACGACCCTCGATCCATTGATCAACGTTCTCAATTCCTCTTCATGCGTTCTTTCGAACTGTTCCGTAATTGGAAGCAGGATCTTCCCGCCTCCGTTGTTGTTTTCCTTGTCGCGTTGCCGCTTTGCTTGGGCATTGCCTTGGCCTCCGGTGCGCCCATCATTTCAGGTCTTGTCGCCGGTGCCGTCGGTGGCATCGTCATCGGTGCATGTAGTCGGTCCACCTTAGGCGTTAGCGGGCCTGCTGCGGGTTTGGTGGCCATCGTCATTGCCGCCATTGCCGAACTCGGCAGTTACGAAACCTTTCTCCTAGCGGTGGTGCTAGCCGGTGTCATGCAATTCGTTTTCGGCGTGATGCGAGCTGGCATCATCGCCTATTACTTCCCCAACGCCGTGATCAATGGGATGTTGGCAGGCATCGGCATCACCATCCTCTTGAAGCAGATCCCACACGCGGTCGGCTTCGATAAGGACTTCATGGGCGATGAGAGCTTCTTGCAGCCCGATCAACACACTACATGGACAGAGCTGTTCTACATGTTCGATAGTCTGAACATGGGTGCTGTGATCGTTACCCTGGTGTGCTTGCTGCTGATGATCGTTTGGGAGCGTCCCTGGGTGAAGAACAACAAAGTGCTTCAGGTCGTTCCTGGTCCGCTTCTGGCAGTGGTCGTTGGCATGCTTCTGGCCAAGGTGTTCAGCGGTATTCCTGCGCTGACCATCGGTCCCACACACTTCGTGAACCTGCCGGATATCCAAGGGATCTGGGACCTTCCCTCACCGGTCTTCGATGGTATCGCGAGCCGTGCTGTCTGGCGTATCGCATTCACCATTGCCATCGTCGCAAGCATCGAGACCCTGCTCTGTGTAGAGGCTACGGACAAACTGGACCCGTGGAAGCGCACCACACCGGCTAACAGGGAATTGAAAGCGCAAGGGATCGGGAACGTGATCAGCGGAATGCTGGGTGGACTTCCACTGACCCAGGTCATTGTGCGTAGCTCAGCGAACATCCAGGCCGGTGGCCGCTCCAAACTGTCAGCGATCGCACATGGCCTCCTCATCGTGATAGCCACCTTGTTACTTCCGGACCTCCTTCGAAGCATCCCGTTCGCTTGTCTCGCAGCGGTGTTGATCCTTGTGGGCTATAAGCTCATCAAGCCGGCCCAATTCAAGGCGATGTGGCACGCAGGCCCGATGCAGTTCCTCCCTTTCTTCGTCACCGTGGTCGGCGTCTACTTCATCGACCTGCTATGGGGAGTGGGCCTTGGGCTGATGGTCGCCGTAGTGCACATCCTCTGGAAGAACTACCGCATACCCTTCCACTTCGACCCGCATAAGTACCGGCCCGGGATGCCGATCCACATTCAGTTGAGCGAAGACGTCACATTCTTGAACAAAGCAGGCATCAAACGCACCTTGGCCGAATTGCCGGACGGTTGCCGGGTCGTGCTGGATGCCAGCCGCACGGCGGACCTCGACCCGGATGTGCGCGAGATCATCGACGAATTCCTCGACCACGCGCTCGAAAGAAAGATCAAGTATGAACTGGTCGGTTACGAGCATTTGGAGAAGAAACCATTCCGTGTGAACGACCTGACGGACGCGGTGCGCAAATTCGCGCTTGGAAAGTGACAACAAAGCACATTGAAGAACCTGGAACGATGAATACCTACGATCAACTTATCCGCAATAACAAGGCTTGGGCAGAGGACATGGAACGCAAGGACCCAGGGTTCTTTTCGCGCTTGGTGCATGTACAGAATCCTGAATTCCTGTGGATCGGGTGCAGCGACAGTCGCGTGCCCGCGAACGAGATCACAGGCACCTTGCCCGGCCAGATCTTCGTGCACCGCAACATCGCCAACATGGTGGTGAACACCGACGTCAACCTCTTGAGCGTGCTTGAATACGCCGTTCTTGTGCTGAAAGTGAAGCACGTCATCGTCTGTGGCCACTATGGCTGTGGTGGCGTGAAGGCGGCCATGACCGATCAGTCCATCGGCATCATCGATACGTGGCTCCGGAACATCAAGGACGTTTATCGCCTGCACAAGGAGGAGGTGGATGCGATCCCTTCCGAACAAGGCCGGTTCGACCGCATGGTTGAACTGAATGTCATGGAGCAAGTGATGGATCTGGCAAAGACCACGATCGTGCAACGCGGCTGGGCCGATCGGAACGGCCCTGATCTGCACGGTTGGGTCTATCGCCTGAGTGATGGGATCGTGCACAGCGTGTGCGACATTCCCGCAGGCACAGCGCAGGAACCGATCCACATGTACGGAAACCTCTGATCGGGTCGCAGCACCCGGTGGTAACAACGGTCACGTAGCTACTTTTCTGCGTGCGGTATCTTCGCGGCCCAATTGCATCACGAAGCACCCATGTCCGACGCCATCTTCCATCCTCCTGCCCCAGTGAACGAACCGGTGAAGACCTATGCTCCCGGAACAGCGGAGCGTACGGCCCTGCAAGCTGAATACGATCGTCGGCTGAAGACCACGATCGATGCGCCGATGTGGATCGGAGGAAAGATCATCGAGACGAAGGACAAGCGGAGGATGAGTCCGCCGCACAAACATGCACACACCTTGGGTGCCGCGCACTTCGGCGATGCCAAGACCGTGAAGGCGGCGATCGATGCGGCGTTGAAAGCGAAGAAGGATTGGGAGAACATGCCGTTCGAAGAGCGGGCTGCGATATTCCTGAAAGCCGCTGACCTGCTCGCTGGTCCGTATCGCGCGCAGATCAACGCGGCCACCATGTTGGCACAAGGGAAGAACTGCTACCAAGCGGAGATCGATGCGGCCTGCGAATTCATCGACTTCCTGCGCTTCAATGTGAGCTATGCACAGCAGATCTATAAAGAGCAGCCCGTCAGTTCACCGGGGGTATGGAACCGGTTGGAATACCGTGCCCTAGAAGGATTCGTATTCGCGTTGACGCCCTTCAACTTCACGGCTATCGCGGGGAATCTGCCGAGCAGCTGTGCTCTGATGGGGAATACGGTCGTTTGGAAATGTGCCGATACGCAAGCCTATAGCGCTCACGTGATCATGGAAGTCTTCAAGGCCGCCGGTCTACCCGATGGCGTGATCAACCTGATCCACGTCGAGGGTCCCGTCGCCGGTGACGTGATCTTCAAGCACAAGGATTTCGCCGGCATCCATTTCACGGGCAGCACAGGTGTATTCCGCCACATCTGGCAGACCATTGGCAACAACCTGCCGATGTACCGCAGCTATCCGCGCATCGTGGGTGAGACCGGTGGCAAGGACTTCGTGCTCGCACACCCTTCTGCCGATCCGAAAGTGGTGGCCACGGCGCTTTCCCGTGGAGCGTTCGAATTCCAAGGGCAAAAGTGCAGCGCCGCTAGTCGAGCCTACATCCCGGAGAACATCTGGCCACAGGTGAAAAAGGAATTGCTCGCCGACCTCGCCGAGATGAAGATGGGCGACCCGCGTGATTTCAAGAACTTCATTGGTGCGGTGATCGATGAGAAGGCTTTCGACAAGATCAGCGGCTACATCGATGGCTTGAAGAAGGACAAGAAGAACGTGCAGATCATCGCCGGTGGGAAGTACGACAAGAGCAAAGGCTATTTCATC
This sequence comes from uncultured Bacteroidota bacterium, assembly GCA_902826215.1. Classification (GTDB taxonomy): domain Bacteria; phylum Bacteroidota; class Bacteroidia; order Flavobacteriales_F; family PHOS-HE28; genus PHOS-HE28. Next base: position 15,389 of record CADEDY010000031.1, on the reverse strand, counting down.
GAGCCCACCGTTGCTGTGACCAAAGATCCGAAGAGCACCACGATGTGCGAGGAGATCTTCGGGCCTGTACTTACCATCTACGTGTACAGTTCCAACCGTTGGATGGACACCTTGAAGTTGGTGGATTCAACCGGTGAATATGCCTTGACCGGTGCTGTGATCAGCAACGACCGGGCAAGCATACTCCAAGCAACGAACTTCCTTCGCCACAGCGCGGGCAACTTCTACATCAACGATAAACCCACTGGCGCAGTGGTAGGCCAACAGCCTTTCGGCGGCGCACGCGGCAGCGGAACGAACGATAAAGCGGGCAGTTACCTGAACTTGTTGCGCTGGGTGAGTCCCCGTACGATCAAGGAGACCTTCGTGCCGCCCACGGAGCATGGGTATCCGTTCTTGGATTGAAAAGCAGCCTGCAATAACTCGTTGTCGGTTGGAGAGCACGCATACCTCTGGACTGCCATCTGCCTACTGCCAACTGCATTCTACCTGGTGTCCACGTCCTGAACAGGGAACAAACAGGCACGAAACCACGTAGGAACGCACGCCGGAACCGATACCCGGCAAGCACCGCGTGAATATCCTTCCACAGCACACCAAGCACAAGGTCCTCCTCGCCGTCTACGCGGCCCTGTTCGTATTGTGCATCGCCGTCATTGCTTTCGTCCATCAAGGGGAGCAAAAGGCACGGCAGTCCCAAGGCTTGGCCCAGCTTCAAAGCATCACGGCAACCCTTTCAGAGCAGATCCCCGCCGGACATATTCGTTCCTTGCTGGAGCGCTACGATGCCCGAGGCTTGGTGATCAAGAACACCCAGGACGCCTGGTACTACGTGCTTCATGAGCGGCTCAGCCGTTCCGCCGTTCGCAATGAACTGGAATTGCCCTTGGAGATCCTGGTGCACGACACCGTGAAACACGAGTTGCAGGTGATCGTCACCTCCGCAGAGGAACCCCATTTCCGATTCCCATGGGATGCAGATGCCGAGATCATGCTTGCGAACTACGGCACAGCAGGACATACCACACGCACTACCGAAGGTGGACCGGAGCTGATCGCCTTTGAACCCATTCGTGAACCTTCAGGGAAGGTCATGGGTATGGTCGTAGCGCGACATGCACCGGACATGGCCTCCACCGCTGCCCGGTCCTCTCTGCTGCGCAACATCGGGATCGCCTTGGCGGTCTTCGGCTTGATCGGGTTCCTTCTTTTCCGGTACGTGGGAGGGTGGTTGAGCGCCGACGCGGAGGACCATCAACGGATCAAAGCCCGCAACGAGGACATGACGGACGGCATGGAGTACGCGGCGAAGATCCAGCGCGCATTGGTGCCCTCGGCCTTGGTCTACGACGAATTGTTCGCCGAATCGTTCATCATCGACCGCCCCAAGGATCTGGTCAGCGGCGACTTCCATTGGGTGTACCGGATCGATGCGGATACCTGCTACGTAGCTGCTGCCGATTGCACCGGACATGGCCTACCGGGCGCGATGATGGCTGCGATCGGCTGCTCCCTGCTGAACGAGGTGGTACCCCAACATGCGGACAAGGATCCTGCGGAGATCCTGAGCATCCTGCACACGCGCATGGTGGCTGCGCTGAACCAGAAAGGCAAGCAACGCGGTGCCGGTGATGGCATGGACGTGGCCCTGTGTCGGGTGGACCGCAAAGCCAATGAGATCCTCTTTGCGGGAGCCTTCCGTCCCCTCTATTGGCTGCATCAGGAGCAACTCAGCGTCATCAATGGCGATCGCCGTCCGGTAGGTGGTGGGCACCATCACGAAGACCGCAAGTTCACCTCACACCGCTTGGCCTATTTGCCCGGGGACCGTATCTATCTATTCAGTGATGGCTATGTGGACCAGTTCGGTGGCCCGGAGCGGAAGCGCTTCATGACGACCCGTTTGCACGACCTCATCCTACAGAACAAGCACCTTCCCTTGAAGGAACAGGCCCTTGTGATCGAGCGGGCATTCCTGGAATGGAAAGGCCCCTTGGAACAGATGGACGATGTGTGCATGCTCGGCCTTGCCGTTTAGCCCATAACATCCGGTTCCAACCAGCCTCCTATCTTTGGACGGATGGTCGAGCATAGGCCATCCTTGTAGGCATGGCAACGAAATCGGAATTGATCGCTCAACTTGAAGCGACCGTCGTACTGGAAGATGTGGAAGCCGCATCGGAAGCGGTGGAAGGGATCAAGGAAACTTACGAAGCATTGGTCGCATCGCTGCAAGAGCAGCACGTTGCCGAATCAGTAGGCGTCGACGGCGAGGTCCTTGAACACTCCAGCGGGACTTCGGAAACGGCACCCATCGCCATGGAATCCGCGCCATTGGCGGATGAAGAGGACAAGCGTTTCAAACAACTGCTTGACGCCTTCAACCAGCGCGTCAACGACATCCGCCGCAAGAAAGCGAAGGAGGAAGCCGATAACCTGGCCGCCAAGAAGGCGATCATGGACGAGCTGAAGACGCTGATATCAGGCGAGGAGAACATCGGCACGGCCTTCAATCGCTTTGCGGAATTGCAGGAGCAATGGAAGACCATCGGTCCTGTGCCCCAGCAGACGTACCGCGATCTGCAGAACGATTACTCCCACCTACGCGATGAGTTCTTCTACCACATCCGCATCTACAAGGAACTGCGGGACCACGACCTGCGGAAGAACACGGCCTTGAAACAAGCCTTGATCAGTGATGTGGAGAGCCTTTCCCAAAAGGACAATGTGAAGGAGTTGGAGCACGCCGTGCGCGACTACCAGGAGAAATGGCACCAGATAGGGCCTGTGGTCCGGGAAGAATGGGAAGCCTTGCGTGACCGGTTCTCCACCGCCACACGGATCATCTACGACAAGATCCACGAATACTACAAGGCACGCCGCACCGAGCATGAGGCCAACTTACAGGCCAAGCAGGCCCTGATCGAAAAGGTGAACACCCTGACCGCAGAGCTCAGCGCCACCACCTCCAAGGAATGGAAAACGCTCACCGATCAGGTCATCGAACTGCAGAACGCTTGGAAATCCATCGGATTCGCCACGAAGAAGGACAACGAACGGATCTGGAAGGAATTCCGGACGGCGTGCAACGTGTTCTTCGATGCCAAGAAGGACTTCTTCGACCAATTGAAGGACCAGTTCAAAGCGGTGCGTGACAAGAAGCAAGCGCTGTTGGATGAAGCCGTGAAGCTGAAGGACAGCACCGAATGGCGCAACACCGCCGATCGGTTGAAGCACCTGCAACAGCAATGGAAAGAAGCGGGCAGTGCCGGCCCACGCGATGAGAACCGATTGTGGAACAAATTCCGTGAGGCCTGCGACGGCTTCTTCCAGTCGCGCAAAGCGACCTTCGAGAAGTTGGATGCGGAGCAAGCCGTGAACGCCCAAGCGAAGGAAGCACTGCTGGCGGAGATCGAAGGATTCACGCCGACCGGCGAGCGGAACAAGGACATCGACACGCTCAAGTCCTTTTCGGCACGTTGGATGGATTCCGGCCGTGTTTCGCCCAAGTTGTACGACGCGTTCAGTGAGCGCTACCGAGCAGCATTGGACAAGCACTACGGCCAGCTGAAGATGGAGGGCGAAGAACGTCGGCGCATGCAGTTCCAGGACCGCATGGACGACCTGAAGAGCGGACCGGATGGCAAGTTCCAGCTCGAAAAGGAGAGCCGTTTCATCAAGCGCAAGATCGAAGAACTCGAAGGTGAGATGCGCACCATGGAGCGCAGCATGGGCATGTTCAACTTCAAGAGCGCCAGCGGCGAAGCGATGAAAAAGGACATGGAGAAGAAGATCGAGAAGCTCGGCCGAGATGTGGAACGTCTCAAGGGTCAGCACCGCGAAATGCTCAAGGAACTGAAGTGAGCGCCATTGATCCGCTCGTTCTCTCCATCGAGATCCCACTTGCTTGGGGCGAACAGGATGCGTTCGGTCACCTGAACAACGTGGTCTATTTCCGCTACTTCGAGAACGTGCGCATGTACTATTTGGAGCGCATCGGCGTGCTGAAGTCGCATGCCGAACAGAACATCGGCGTGATCCTGGCCAGTACGACCTGCGATTTTGAACGACCCGTGGAATGGCCCGCATTGCTCACTGTCCGAACGGGTTGCACAGCGATCGGCAACACCAGTTTCACGATGACATACACCATCACCGACGGATCGGAGCGCCTCATCGCGAAAGGCACGAGCGTGCAAGTGATGTACGATTATGCGAACGGCCACAAGGTGCGCATTCCGGAAACAGTGCGAGCGGCCATTGCCAAAGTGCAAGCGAGTTAATTTGGAAGCATGAAACGCCTGCCCCTGCTTCCACTCTGTTTCTTAGCCGCCTGTTCCACGGAATCGTCATCAGAGACCGACCGGATCCCAGCACCCATAGCCGCTTCCCATGAAGTGGACCTGAATGCACTGCTCGGAGAATGGTCCGACGTGCAGGACAGTGGCCGTACGGTCTTCAACGAACACTGGGAGCGCGCGAAAGATGGATCCATGGCTGGCTTGGGCTTCGTGCTTTCGGGCTTGGATACGGTCTTCATCGAACACCTCGGCATCTTGAACATCGAAGGCAAGTTGCACTACGCAGCCACTGTGGGCGGCCAGAACAATGGCCAGGCCGTGCTCTTCGCACTGGAACACGGCACCGATAGTTTGGTCTTCACCAACCCTGCACACGATTTTCCGCAGCGCATCGTATACGCGCCAATCGGTCCCGATGCTTGGAAGGTGTCGGTTTCCGGCACGAGCAAAGGCAAGTTCGTGATCGACCGTTACGACTTCGTGCGCAAGGGCTCACGGAGCATGGTTGAATAGCGATGTTCTCGAAGTGGAAGCACCACGGTGAGCGGTTGCGGCCTTGGCTGCAGCAATTGGCCGCCTTGGTCCTCATCGGTCTGGTCTTCTTTCTTGGTGTCCGTTCTGAGCGTACAGGTTTCGTGCGGGAGGTCATCGATCCCGGCTTCCGGAAGCTGCGCGATCCGGTGCTGAACGCGTTCCGAGCGAAGCCAGCACCGGTCGCCACGATCAGCATACAACTCGATCCCATCGCGTTCGACAGCTTATCCAGACTTTCTGAAGAAGCCATCGAGAGCCACGTCCTAGCCGTGAAAGGAAGTGCCGTGTTCACTGGGCAAGTGCGCATCGGCGACATTGAGATACCCGTGGTCCTAGGGTTGCGCGAGGGTCTTGCTCCGCCGGGGGAATTCAGGAATTGGCCCTTGCACGTTCGGGCCTTGCCCGGAGATACCGTGTTCCGGATGCAATCCTTTGATGTCCTACCCATCGTCGATGATGCACCGCTCTGGTCCATTCTACTGCACGCAGCACTTCAGGAGGAAGGCAACGCCTATCTGGAAAGCGGCATCGCGGAGGTGGAGATCAATGGGAAGCCGTTAGGGTTGTGCATGCTTCAAGGCAGACCGGACCGCACGATGCTTGCCCGATGGTCCCGTGGCAACGGACCCGTCCTGCGCTTCGATGATGCCTTGATGGTGGACGCACGTGCCATGATGGCCGAACGGATCTTCCCGAGTTCACCTCCAGGTCAAGGTGAATGGCTCGCAGCGCCACTGCTCCTTCAATCTGCAGAAGGCGACATCCTGAGCGGCAGAGCGAATAAGGCCATCAAACGCATGGAAGCCTTTCGCAACGGACAAGCCCAGGCATCGGACGTATTCGACACCGATCAGGTCGCTCGCCTTCTCGCCACCTGTGAACTGCTGGGTACGCGTTCAGCGCTGGAGTGGTGGAAACTGCGCTTTCTGGTCGATAGTGTAAGTGAAGAACTGGTGCCCATCCCGTTGCACATCGTTGACCATGCCCCAATTGGATCGCTCATGACTGAAGGACTTTCCTCTGCCCTTCGGATCAACAAGAACGGTTCGGAGATCACGGATCGATTCCTTGCGGACCCCGCCATCCATGCCTCCTACCTCGCATACCTGGATACCCTTTCGGTTCCCGGTTGGTGGCAAGGCCTTCTGCAACGAACGCAGCCTGCATGGAAACCAGCACGGACCGTGGTCAACGCAGAGTTTCCCCGGATCGATCTGGATACCTTGATCATCGCGCACGATCGCACGGTCATTGACCAAGCCTTGCACCCAAAGACCTTGGTGCTTGCCTACATCCGCGATACACAAGCCGCACTCGACGGTATCGTTGTGGCGAACGTCCATGATCTACCCGTGGAAGTGGTCGGCGTAACTTGGAACTCTGGGGAAACCCATCGTTTCGATGTGCCCGTTGCATTGGCACCTCGGGAGCGGGATAAACCACTGTCCTATAGAATGATACCCATCCCCGAACAGAAAGGTGAAAAGTCACCGCAAAGCGTGACCATCCGCCTCATGGACACGACGAAAGAGCGGGAAGAAAGCATTCGCACTTGGAGCACTTTTGGCGCAAATTGAAGACGGCGTGTGACCAAATACTAGATTCACGTCCAATCCACACCAAAACCAACAAACATGGGAATGCTTAAGGAGTTCAAGGAGTTCGCGATGAAGGGCAACCTCGTCGATATGGCCGTCGCTTTCGTAATGGGTGCTGCCTTCACCAAGGTCACCACATCCTTCATTCAAGGAATGGTGATGCCTCTCGTCGGGCAGCTCACGGGTGGCGTCAATTTCGATGACAAGAAATTCGTACTCACCCAAGCTGTCGCAGAAGTGAAGGACGCTTCCGGGGCTGTGCTCACTCCTGCTGTGGCAGAGGTATCCGTTGCTTGGGGCAGCTTCATCACGGCTACCATTGAATTCATCGTCGTAGCGTTCGTCATGTTCATGGTGATCAAGTCGATCAACAAAATGAAGAAGGCCGAGCCTGCGCCACCTCCAGCAGGACCTACCAACGAGGAGAAGCTCCTGATGGAGATCCGCGACGCGCTGAAGAAGTAGACCTCGACGAACGATTGAACAAAGCCCTCCGGTCATCCGGGGGGCTTTTTCGTTCAGCGGGATCGAAAAGCTCCTGTGTTCGGATCGAATTCGACCCCATCGATCCGGAAGGCCTCTTTGAGGATGTTCCCTGACCTTGCCTCTGCTGCGGTTCCGGTCCAAAGCGTTCTATCGTGGACCACGAAGAAGCGATCACAGAGATCCAAGGCCGTCTGCAGATCATGGGTGGAAAGCAGGATCGTTTTGCCGCTTGCGTGCGCGAGGTCACGAAGCGATCGAAAGACCAGGATCCGGTTCACGAGATCGAGGAACGCCATCGGCTCGTCCAAGAGGATGATCGGTGTGTTCTGAGCAAGTGCACGTGCGATCATGACCCGCTGTGCCTCGCCATCGCTCAATTGCCCGATGTGTCGATCCGCGAAGCGCAGGGTATCCGTTGCACGCATGGCTTCTTCGATCCGCTCGCGATCCTCACTTGAAAGTCGACCAAAGTGTCCGGTCCACGGTTGTCGGCCGAGGCCCACAAGGGTGCGCACATCCAGCAGGCCCACCTGAGGGCGACCGGTAAGCACAAGTGCCATCTGCCGCGCCCGTTGATCAGCCCGCAAGGCATCGATCGGATCATCTTGTAAGTGAACGGTCCCAGCCAGTGGTGGTAGTAGACCTGAAAGCGTGTGCAACAAGGTGGACTTTCCGGAACCGTTCACACCGATCAGCGCCACCAGTTCACCCGCATTCAATTGCAGGTCGATGTGTTCGATGGATCGCTTCTTTCCGAAGCCGACAGCCAGGTCCGTGGTGGAAAGCAGCCCCTTCATGTGGAACGTGCCCAACGTTTACCGCTCCACAACACCCACGCCACCACGGGCGCACCCAACAGCGATGTCACCGCATTCAAGGGTATGCCTGCACCCACACCGGGTAGCTTGATGAGCAGGTCGCAAAAGAGCGCCAACACCGCCCCGCAGAGCAGCGTGACGGGCATCAGCACGGTGTGATCACTGCTGCGACAAAGGCCGCGCGCAACATGCGGCGTTGCCAGACCAAGAAATGCGATGGGACCGCAGAACGCCGTTACCGTACTCGCGAGCAGTCCGGTGATCCACATGATCCATCGCCGCGTAGGCTGAACCGCAACACCCGAACTCGCCGCATAGGCCTCACCGAGCATCAATGCATTCAACGGCTTCACCAACCAGAGTGAGCCGATCAGCCCCAATACGACCGGTCCTGCGAGCCATGCCAAACGATCCGGCGTCACACCGGTGAACGAGCCCATGCCCCAAAGCACGAAACCGCGCAAAGCACCCGCACTGCTGGAGACCTGGAACACACTGATCAGCGCAGAGCACAGATAGCCGATCATCAGGCCGACGATCAACAAGGCCACACCGTCGCCCATGCGTCGGTCGGCCAACATGATCAGACCGAGCACCGCCATCGAGCCAACGAAGGCCCCGACGCTTAGGCTGATCACGCCGGCCAGCGCGGAGAGACCACCGATCGGAACAGCGAGCATCAGCAAGGCAACGCCCAAACTGGCACCCGAACTCAAACCCAGGACCGAAGGGCCGGCCAACGGGTTGCGGAACAAGGTCTGCATCAGCAGCCCGCAAGCCGCCAACCCGCTGCCAGCAAGGGCCGCAGTAATTGCTTCCGGCAGTCGCACGGACCGGACGATCAAGGATGTGCTCGTATTCTCAGCAGATCCGAACAGTGCGGCGAACACGTCGGGCACGGCGATGCGCACAGGCCCGATGCAGAGATGGAGCAAGAAGAGCAAACACCCCGCGATCAGTAAGCAAATGATGGTCCACCACGCACGTGCAGGCATGCGGCGAATGTAGCACCGGGGTATTCCGGAACAGGACTTGCTAGGATAGTTTTGCCACCCATGCGCACCGGTTCCGCACTTCTACTCGCCCTCATCTTCTGCTCCTGCGGATCCACGCGGAAGCAGTTCGAGCGGGCGCAGCACTATGAAGCGTCGAACATGCTGACCGAGGCCTACGATGCCTACGAAGCGATCCACGATCGAAAGCCGAAGCAGGTGGAAGCACACGTTGGAATGAAACGCACGGCGCAGACCTTGCTCGATCAGCGTTTGCTGGAAGCTTCGGAGCGCTACGCCGCGAATGACCTGGAACAAGGCGATCGTTCGCGCAACGAAGCCATTCATTGGAAACAGGCCATGGACCGGAACGGCTTGTCGTTGCAATGGGACGGGCATGTGGATCAACAACGCAAGAGCGCTCAAGTAGTGAAAGCACAGGCGCTGTATGAAGAGGCGAACGAGGCCTTCCGCGAGGACCGATTCGGCACAGCGGAGGAATTGGCGAACACCAGCTTGAAGATGAACCCGGATCTGAAGCAGGCGGAATACCTGTCGCTGATCGCCCAACTCGAACCGCGCTACCGACAAGGACGCAGAGCCGAGGAACTTCAGCTCTGGCGCGAGGCTTTCCGGGCGTACCGATGGGTGACCGACCGCGACGTGGACTACAAGGATGCCTGGCAAAGACTGGCGATAAGCAAGGAGAAAGCAGCTTACACCTTAGCGTACGTGCCCCTCTTCAACGAAATGCTCTACACCGTTCAGTTGGGCGGCGCACCGGGGCAGGTGGAAGAACAACTCTCGGGCACCTTGAAAGTGGCACTGCTCGATCTGAAGGATCCGTTGATCATGCTCGTGGACCGGGACAACACGCACGAGATCCTGGATGAGCAACAACGGAATATGCAAGGCACCTACGACGACCGATACGTTGCAGAAGCAGGTAAATTACTAGGAGCGCGCTATGTCCTTACCGGCCGCGTCCTGCGTTTCGATGACATCCTTCAGAAACAGATCGAAGTGCAGATCCAGATGATCGATGCGGAAACTGGACGGATCCTCTTGGCCGATGTGATCCGCGTGAACAAGCAGGAGATCGGTAAAGGCGCCCCACGTGCGCAGTTGTTGGAGCGCGCTTCGAAACGCATCGCTATGCGCATAGAGGCTTTCGATCCCAGCGGGCACTGAACCGGCTAGTGGAAGCCACCGCCTGAAGAATACAGATCGGTGAGTGCAGCACCACCCCAACAGGTCCCGAAGCCGATCAAGCCAATAAGCAGTGCGTTGAGCAACCACTGAACAGCAGTCTTTCTGTTCTTCCCAATGAAATGGCCGAAGGACCCAAGGGTCAACACGGAGACGTGTGACCCAACAGCCGTCATCATGAGAATAAGGACCATCATGCTGGCTCCACTCCTTTGGAAGAACGATCCAACCTGAATAAGGACCGCATACGCCAAGAGGATCAGCAAATTGGTACGCAGGAGCCGAATGTCCATCAATGCAAATTGAAGTGCATCAGACCGTTGAAAACGCAAAGGCCATGACCGAGCAGGAGCACCAGGAAGAAGGCGAGCAGATACTTCTGCCCTGAACCGGTCTGCTCTTTCGCAGTGAACCCTCGAATGGAAAGCACGAACAGAATGATCGCATGCACGATGATGGCGACCCAATGCGGTCCAATGGCCTCATCCCCGATCACCTCACCGAGAAGGATGAAAAGCACGCTGTATCCCAGCAGGATCAGCAATTGAATGGAGACGATCGACCTCATGGTGTCCGTTCAGTGCGAAGTTCGCTCAAACGCTTGCGTTGCGCTTCATCGCGGTAGAACAGGTTCATGGTTTCGAACGGGATCGCATTCAAGGTCACCGGATCGATGATGTGTACACAACTGCGCTTGATGGCACGCACGTCGAAATCGTAGGCATCGATGAACCGCATGATGATGATGCGGAAGAGGTTCTCGTACTTCAATTCCGGCGCGTCGATGTCCGGTAGGCAACACATGATCCGGTGCAAAGTCTCGTGCGCCTTGTCGCTTGGCGTTCCGGTACTGAAGAGCTTCACCATGTGCTCCTTCAAGCGTTCGTCCTGTTCGTACACGATGGTGTTGCGGCTGTTGTTAAGCAGGTCGTCCGGGTCGATCATCCGCGTGAGCGGGAATACCTCGCCGCCCATCTTCAGCGCATAACCCATGGCCAGCGCATCCGGGTTGCACGGCACGGGAACGATATCCTCCGGCGTGAACACCGGGCATTGGTCGAGGATCCCTTGACGCACTTCGGTGAGCGTGATCCGGTCCGTGGCGGGATCGAACTGTTCGGTACGACCGGCTGCCTGCACGGGTTGGAAGGTCACACCGCGCACACAGGGCTGTTTCAACGCGTAGTCGATGATCGCGCCGATCTCATCGTCGTTCACCCCTTTCTCCACGGTCACCACCAACGTGGTGCTCAGGTTGAATTCATTGAGGTGATCGATGGCTTTCTGTCTTGTAGAAGTAAGGTCTTCACCACGCAAACGCTTGAGCACTTCGGGTTTGAAGGAATCGAACTGCAGGTAGAGTTCGAAGTCCGGCATGTAGCTGGCCAGCCGTTCGGTGAACGTTCGGTCCTTCGCAATGCGGATCCCGTTCGTGTTCAGCATCAGGTGTCGGATGGGCCTGCGCTTGGCCGCATCGAGGATCTCGAAGAACTGCGGATGCACCGTGGGCTCTCCCCCGCTTATTTGCACCACGTCCGGTTCCCCTTCGTTGCGGACCACCGCATCCAACATGCGTTCCACCTCCTCCAACGTGCGGTGCTTACCGTGCATGGGCCCACTGCTTGCATAGCAGATCGGACACTCCAAGTTGCATCGGTCGGTGATCTCGATCAGGGTAAGACATCCGTGCTGCTCGTGATCAGGGCAGATGCCGCAATCGTATGGGCAGCCGTAGTGCGTCTTCGTATTGAAGGTCTTCACCATCTCCCCCGGCTTCAGGTAGTGACGGCAGCGCTTGTAGTATTCCACGTCGGTCGCGATCAGCACTTTCTGCGCGCCATGTTCGGGACATCGTTTCAGCATGAAGACCTTGTCGTCCTCGAAGACCACTTTGGCATCGACGCGTTTCAAGCACGTGGGACACAGGCTCAACGTGAAATCGTAGTACGTGTAGGGGCGATCAGGCATGGGGAAAATGGGAACCACAGATGGACACGAATGAACACAGATGAATGCAGATGATCACAGGGCGACGCGTTTCCATTCGAGCTTGGCTCGTTTGAAGTTGAGGATAAGACCGACTCGATGGCCTTTGATCCGGAGATAATTGATCATTTGTCCGAGTTCATGATCCGTGATGTGATCGCCCTCCATGGCACAACCGATGATCTCCTCGCTCACTCCAGCAAGTCGAAATCCCCCCTGCTCTTCCCTATCCGTGTTCATCTGTGTCCATCAGTGATTCAACCAAAAGATGACGCGGTTGGATCCACACCCTGAAGTAATACAACAAACCACCAACACAGGCCCACTGGATCGCCGAGAGGCCAAGCCATAGATCGGGTTGCGGTTTTATGGTTTCGGCGGCGAGGCGAAAGAGGAGATACAGGACCATGAACAGTTTGAAACGCGCGCCATTGGCCAAGGTCCATCGCCGTTCGATCGCGCGCAATACCAGCCATGTGGCGCCGACCCAGAGGATCTCATACACATTGGTGGGGTGCCGATACACACCGTCGCCGAGATCGATGCCCCAAGGAAGGTCCGTTGCCACACCGTAGGTATTGTCCTCCAAGCCGCCCAGCAAGCAGCCGATGCGGCCTATCATCATGCCGAGGATGATCGGATAGGTGAACAGATCGCCGCTGCTGGTGCGAACGCCAATGACCTTCTTCATCAGCTCCACGCCGATGAGGCCGCCAAGCAGGCCGCCAACGATGGTGCGGTTCCCGAAGGCGATCAGGAGTGCTCGCCAATCGCCATGGATCAAGGATGGATCCTCCAACGCACCGAGGATCCGCGAGCCGAGCAAGGCACCTGCTGCCGCGCCGATGATGATCCAGATCCGCTTCTCCTCGACGATCGCATCGCCGACCGCTGCGCGCAGCCTCCGGTAGTAAGCGAAGCCGACCGTGAAAGCAGCGACTTCGAAAAGCAGGTGCAGGATGTGGCGCATCGGCCCCGAAGATGAGGAGCGGAACCTATTTTGCGCACATGAACGTCGAATTCATCCTGTACGTGGAGGATCAAGGACTCAGCAGCGAATTCTATGGAGCGCTGCTGGGAAGAACCCCGACGCTCGATGTGCCGGGCATGACGGAGTTCGACCTCGGCGGTTGCAAGTTGGGGCTGATGCCCAACGCAGGAATAGCGAGGATCATTTCCCCGACCATGCCGCATCCATCCACCGGCAAAGGTGTGCCTCGGTGCGAACTCTACCTCGTGGTCGATGATCTCGATGCCTCGGTTGCTCGCGCACAACAAGCCGGCGCCGCGATCGTTGATGGAGCCAAGGACCGCGATTGGGGACACCGTGTTATCTACTTCGCGGACCCGGATGCACACATCATCGCCATTGCCCAATTGATGCACTAGCGAACGAACTTTGGACGCTTTCGGTCGTTCTTCCAGTCAGGTTCTGCACATACGTTCGACCAAGCACCACATGCACGACAACCCATCCCTTCGACGCCTCACGTTCGTTCTGTTGATCGGCTCTTCCTGTGCCTTCGTGCACGGCCAAGGGTGTAGCGATGCGGGCGTGTGCACCGCAGGTCCGATCGGTGAGTTACAGATGGTCGGCGACAGCGCGGTCGCAGGCAAGGAATACCGGAATTTGGCTCGACTCACGTTCTCTTTCGGCGTAGGAGAGCAGGGTACGACCATCGTGCAGGTGGTGCCGGAGATCGGTCTTGGGATCACCGAACGATGGGGCGTACAATTCAAGATCCCGTATGTCAGTGCATCGGGCAACTTGGGCAGCAACAGCGGTCTGGGTGATCCGACGATCACCACTTCGTACGGGCTGGTACGCACCAACCAACGTAGGCTCGATGTCATCGTGGGCGCCAAGTTCCCTGCGAACAAAGCCGATGCGAAAGCGAATGGCGAACCGTTACCGATGCCTTACCAGACCAGTTTGGGCACCACCGATCTCCTCTTCGGGTTGAACTACAAACGGCAACGCTTCAGTGCGGCCATTGCCTACCAGCACGTCCTTGACCAGAACAACCTCAATGCATTCGATCCGGCGTTCTACCCAAGCGGTAGCGACGCAGCGGCCTTTTTCGGCTCCTTCCATCTGAAACGGGCCAACGACCTCGTTGTGCGTGGCCAGTACGTTTTCAAGTTCGGTGATCTCCTGCTCCAGCCCGGCCTCCTTGCGATCCAGCACTTGGCCAAGGACCAGAGCATTGCGGCCTCCAATGGAACAGAAGGTGGAAGGTATCAGGACATCGAGGGTTCGGATGGCTTGACCTTGAACCTGACCGCCGACGCTCGGTATGCCTTTAATGACCAATGGGCTTTGGAACTGGCCATGGGAACCCCGCTGGTGGTGCGCGATGTCCGCCCTGATGGCCTTACCCGATCCTTGGTCCTGAACGTTGGGTTGCGGTACGCATTCTGAGTTTTCACCGCAACGGCGCAGCGAACGCAACGGCAACGCGACGTTCTATTTCTTATTGGCTTGGCCTTGGCGCACTTCGCATCGTGGCGGTGAAACGCCTATTCTTCTCCATCTTTGGGACATGCGCCGATCGCTGTTGCCTTGCCTAGTTCTCCCTGCATCGCTCTGCGCCCAGGTGGAACTCCCCGTCTTCGGCAAGCAGGACGTGATCAACGGCTACGCGAAGGATATCGATGGCGAGGTCCTCTCCTACTTCAGCGTGTACCCGGAGCACGCGACGGCCGCATTGCTGACGCGATGCACAGATGGGAAGAAGGCCATCGCGTGGGAAACCGCCGAAGTACCTTTCTCAGAAAGGGAAACGACGCAGTACTTCTACTTCAGTTGGATCGCCGCGCACAACAGCACCACCAGCGGCGGCGACCGGATCTTCGACCTGTTCATCAACGATGAACTCGCGCTCACCTTCACCACGCACCACAGCACGAAGCCAGGATCGTGGTCGGCAGCAGGGGCTGATAGCACGAAGCTCGTCTTCGAGTTCAGCAAGGCCGATCGCCACGGCGATGCGCATGGCTTTGCGCATCTGCGCGTTCCTCGGAAGTACTGCACCCTTGGCCAGCCCTTGAATTTGAAGGTCGTTGGCCACGCGCAGGACAGCCCGGACTGGTTCATGACCTTCCGGTACACGTTCGAGGAGAAGGTAGAGGTGGAAGCGTTGCCGTTCATCTATGCATGGCCAGAGGATGGAAGCTGGCAACCACTCCAGATCACCACCATGCACTTCGGCCCTACAACCAAGATGAAAGTCAAGGTTGAACAGGAAGGCTCCAAGGCTTCGGCAAAATTCATAGAGGTCAAGCACGGGCTGAACACATTCGAGGCGGTTGTCACACCGGTCGAAAAGCCGAGTTGTGCCAGAGTAGTTGTCCAACTCGGTGGTAAAGTGGTCTTCAACAAGCTCGTCGAACTGCAACCCATCATCCATCGCGACATCCACCTCGTCCACCACAGCCACACCGACATCGGCTACAGCCACCTGC
>CADEDY010000030.1 GCA_902826215.1 uncultured Bacteroidota bacterium | reverse complement strand
TGCTCCTCACGATCTTGGGGATATACCCTGTTGGGATCGCACAGCAATGGACAGTCTTTATCATAGATACCGTAGTGTCCAATGGAGCCGAATTCGATGTATCCCACTTGCCGTACACTGGCTTTCCATACCAATGGGGTGCTGAACCAGTTGGTGGTGAACACAGTCGTTCAACCTACCCGAACTATAAGGCCGAATTCAAAAGGCGACATGGCGTACCCATTCAGATCCCTTTGACGACAGGCCTTGGATCCCTTCATATCCACATTGCAGACAGCTGTAGCGTGGATACCATCCGGGTCCAGCGATTCGAACTGCTTCTACAGTGTTCTTGGGACACGACCTATACCTCTGTTGTGTGGTATCAGTTCAGCGATCCTTCGGGTCCATCTGAACGTCGTGAAGATTCCATTAAGCCTGCTCGCAAGTCCGCGTGCAAGTCATATCCCTTCGAGATACAGTTGACAGTAAACGATTCGCTGTTCACAGTTCCAATTCATCCACGCTTGGAACCAATCGCCAACGTGGTGAAGACCTTCCACGGTTACAAACCGAGGAGATGCCAGAGATTGAATCCTAGTGACAAGGGATATCAGCGTTGCCTGAGAATGGACGGCTGGTCAAATACGCGAAGCTGGAGCCTATTCGGCGAGCTGCGCCTTTTCTGATCGTCTTATCATCTCATTTTCTGATCTTCTGTTCTGCACCCCGATCTTCGCGCCCACGCCTTCGCACCAGCTTCGGCGGACAACACATGGATAGCTCAATGAAAACAGCCATCATCGGCGCAGGCACCATGGGCAGCGGCATTGCCCAAATAGCAGCACAGGCCGGACATGATGTGGTTTTGTACGACACGCGCAAAGAAGCTGTTGACAAAGCCATAGCTGGGTTGCGCAAGGTCATGGACCGGCTCGTAGAAAAGGAGAAATTGACGGCAGATCAAGCCAAGAACATCCTTGATCGGATCACCCCGGCTACGGAACTGCAACAGATGGCTGGTAGCGGGCTGGTGATCGAGGCCATTATCGAGGACCTCGGCATCAAGAAGAAGCTGTTCACCGAATTGGAAGGTCTGCTCGGACCCGAAGCGATCCTTGCGACCAACACATCCTCCCTTTCGGTAACGGCCATCGCTGCGGCATGTGCACGACCCGAAAGAGTGATCGGCCTGCACTTCTTCAATCCGGCCCCATTGCTTCCTTTGGTGGAAGTGGTACCCGGCCTCGTTACCGATGACCGGATCACGCAACAATGTCTTGCGTTGATGACGGCTTGGGGCAAATCGCCGGTGATCTGCAAGGACACGCCCGGTTTCATCGTGAATCGGGTTGCGCGTCCTTTCTACGGTGAAGCGATCCGCATCTTCGAAGAGGGCGTCGCAGACATGCCGACGATCGATGCGGCCATGAAAAGCATCGGCTTCAAAATGGGGCCGTTCGAACTGATGGACCTGATCGGCAACGACATCAACTTCACCGTGACCAGGACGGTATGGGAAGCATTTTTCTTCGATCCCCGATACAAGCCGAGTTTCACACAACAACGCCAAGTGGAGAGTGGGCGTCTGGGGCGAAAGACGGGCCGTGGATATTATAGCTACAGCGACGAACAGGTCTCAACTCCACCCCAAAAAGACCCCATTCTGATGGAGGCCATCACGGAGCGGGTCCTGGCCATGCTCATCAACGAAGCGGCTGATGCGCTGTTCTGGAAAGTGGCGACGGCGAAGGACATCGACCTTGCCATGACCAAGGGTGTGAACTACCCGAAGGGGCTACTGGCCTGGGCAGATGAGCAAGGCGCTGCACACTGGTTGGCCATATTGGAACGGTTCCAGATCGAGACCGGCGAGGATCGTTACCGGCCTTCACCCCTGCTGCGCGCGGCGGCCCGAGCCGGAACCACCCTTGCTTAAGGCTGGGTGCTGATGAAATTTCTCGGAACAATTGTTTCCATGGAAAAGAAAATTACCTTTGCGCCCCCAAACAACAATTCAACCCTGACCATGAAATTCCCTGTTCTGTCCGTTGTGGCTATGGCCGCAGTATTACTCGTCGCCTGCGGGCCTAGCGAAGCAGAGATCGCTGCTGCAAAGGAAAAGGCCGCCACCGATAGCATTGCCGCTTTGGATGCTATGGAGCATATCTACATGGTCGATCCGGCTGCTAGCAAATTGACCTGGAAAGGCACCATGCTCGGTGTGAAGAGCCACCACGGCACCATCGGTCTGTCGGAGGGCAAATTCGTAACGAAGGGTGGCATGCTGGTTTCCGGCGGCTTCACGGTGGACATGAAGTCCATTGCACCATTGGATAGTGCTTATGCCCCAGACGGCTCGAAGGAAGGAACAAAAAGCATGTTGATCGGTCACTTGAGCAGCCCTGATTTCTTCGCGGTGGAGGAATTCCCAGGAGCCAATTTCGAGATCACAAGTGTAGAAGGAAACACAGCAAAAGGCACCTTGACCGTGCGCGGTACCACGAACGAAGAGCAGGTCACGGATATCGTGATCAGCGAAGAGAACGGCGTGGCCAAGGCCAGCGGCAAGCTCTCCTTCGACCGCCAGAAGTACGGTGTTGCTTGGAAGGCGCCTATGAAGGACGTCGTCCTCAACGACGCTATCGAACTGACCGTGGAACTTACCGGCAGCGCCCAGTAAGCTCCCTTTCGGTGAAAGTCGGAAAGGCCTCCGCCGCAAGGTGGGGGCCTTTTTCGTTGCGCTATTTCATGGCTTGGGTAAGCCAGTTGTTGAACGGGCGCATGGCCGTGTAATGATCCATCAGCCGGTCCAAGAGATCGGGAGCAGCCACGAGCTTTGCGGGCAGGTCAGCGCCCACGTAGAATTGCTTCTTGGCGATCAACGGCTCCTTGGCCACCGCTTGTTTGAACTCGGCGGGCAGGATCTTGTTCGCTTCGCCCTGCACTGTTCCGAAGTGCGAAACGAAGGGCTTTGCCGTGATCACCTTGCGGAATCCTTTGCCGTCGTTGAGGATGGCCGTCCGGATCCGGTGCAATTGCTCCTTCTCCGGCATATAGGCACCTCCGAAGAACTTCACGCTTTCTGGTCCGAGTTCGAAGTAGATCCCGGGCACGGTATGGTCCTTCCTACCGGTGGCCGAAATGATCGCGGAGGTGCTGGTCTTGTACGGTGTCTTGTCCTTGCTGAATCGGATGTCCTTGTTGATCCGGAAGATCGCATCCTTGGCAGTGATCAGCACGGACCGATCATGCTTGTGGATCTGATCGATCGCTGCGGAAACGAAAGCTTCGAAAGGCTCTTTCACCGTCGATACGTAGCGCTTTCTGTTCGCATCGAACCACTCCTTGTTGTTGTTCTTGGCGAGATCCTTGAAGAAGGCGTTGAAGTCGTTGGTGAACCAGTTCATACCAGTGCGTAATTTGTCCGAAGTTATCCGAGTTGGTGATGGGTGCCAAGAACAACGATCAGGAACCGGAGCTGTTCGCCCCGCTGCACGTGGCGGTGGTCGAAAGTCCCATCGGGAAGCTGTGGGTGGAAAGCGATGGTATCGTCATTACCCGCCTGAGCTTTGAATCGCTGCATGTGCGCCACGCCAAGTTGCCGAAATTATTGTCGGACGCCCAGAAGCAACTGGACGCCTACTTCGAGCACCGCCGCAGGACGTTCGACCTGCCTGTCCAGCGCAAGGGATCGCGTTTCCAAAAGCTGGTCTGGGAAGAGATCGACGGCATCGTACAAGGCACGACAGCGACCTATCAGGAGATCGCCGATCGCATCGGAGGAAAGGCCATTGCCCGGACCGTTGGCAACGCATGTGGCTCGAACCCCATTCCCATCATCGTTCCGTGCCACCGTGTGGTTGCTACGAACGGGCTGCTCACCGGCTACATCGGCGGGCTGTGGCGCAAGAAGTGGCTGCTTCAACACGAAGGTGTGCTTCCGAAAGAACTCTTCGAGGCCGAGTGAAGGGTACTTTTGACCACTCATGGATGCTTCAGTCTTGGCCCAGCAGGTGGTGGCTCGTATGTACGAGAACGACCCCTTCAGCATCTGGCTGGGCATCGAAAGGATCAAGGTCGAACCGGGCGGCTGCGTGCTGCGCATGGTGGTGCAAGGTCCCATGTTGAACGGCTTCGGGATCGCCCACGGCGGCATCACCTATTCCTTGGCCGATAGCTGCTTGGCCTTCGCATCCAACTCCCACGGGATCCAAGCGGTTTCTGTAGAGACCTCCATCAGCCATACCAAGCCGGTCAAGGAGGGCGATGTCCTCACGGCGACGTCCCAGGAAATGAGCCTGAGCAACCGCATCGGCGTGTACCACATCACCGTTACCGATCAGCGTGACGATACCGTCGCACTATTCAAAGGGACCGTCTACCGCACAGGCAAACCCTGGTTCCCTGATCCAATATCCTCAGTCCCCTTATGAAAGCAGCATTCCTTGTCGATGCCATCCGCACGCCCATCGGAAGTTTCACCGGCAGCCTATCCCCGGTTAGGGCCGATGACCTTGCAGCCCACGTGATCCGCGCGTTGCTGGAACGTCATCCTAACCTGGACCCCGCTGCGGTCGAAGATGTGATCCTCGGCTGCGCCAACCAGGCAGGCGAGGACAACCGCAATGTGGCCCGCATGGCGTTGTTGCTGGCCGGAATGCCCGTAACCGTGCCCGGCGAGACCGTGAACAGGTTGTGTGCTTCGGGAATGAGCGCTGTGGTGCAAGCTGGACGGGCCATTGCTGCAGACAATGGAGACCTATTCATCGCTGGGGGCATGGAACACATGACCCGCGGACCATGGGTGATGAGCAAGACCAGCACGCCATACGGCCGCGATGCACAACTTTTCGACAGCAGCTTCGGCTGGCGCTTCGTGAATCCACTGATGAAGGAGAAATACGGTGTTGACGCCATGGGCGAAACAGCCGAGAACCTCTTGGAAGGAAGTTCCATCAGTCGGGAGGACCAGGACCGTTTTGCATTATGGAGCCAACAGAAGGCCACTGCCGCCCAAGCGAAGGGAAGACTTGCCATCGAGATCGCACCGGTTGCTATTCCCCAGCGGAAAGGCGATCCGGTCATCTTCGATACCGATGAGTTCGTGAAGCCGAAGACCACCTTGGAAGCCTTGGCAGGGCTGCGTCCAGCGTTCAAGAAGAACGGCTCCGTAACAGCGGGCAATGCGAGTGGATTGAACGACGGAGCTGCCGCAGCCCTTGTGGCCAGCGAAGTCGGCTTGACCGCTCATGGCTTGGAACCCTTGGCTCGGATCGTCAGCAGCGCCGTTGTCGGCGTAGAACCGCGGATCATGGGCATCGGGCCGGTCACTGCATCGAAGCTGGCCTTGAAGCGCGCCGGGCTTTCGCTGGACGACATGGACATCCTGGAGTTGAACGAAGCGTTCGCGGCCCAAGTACTCAGTTGCACGCGCAGCTTGGGCATCGCCGACAACGACGAACGGATCAATCCGAATGGAGGGGCGATCGCCTTGGGGCACCCCTTGGGCATGAGCGGCACGCGCTTGCTACAGACCGCAGCTTTGGAATTGCAGGCTAGAAAGAAGCGTTACGCCCTGTGTACCATGTGCATAGGTGTTGGCCAAGGCTATGCTACGGTGCTGGAAGCCTGTTGAGAACCGACTTCACTTTGGCGTAACGATCGCGTTCCGCGTTGTTACGTTTGTCCCTCACATCCGCACGCTCCCATGCATCCGCAAGAACAGATCAATACCTACATCGCCGAGCAGCCCGAATGGCAGCGCCGACATATGGTACGATTGCGCCAGCTCATCCATGCCGTGGATGGGGATGTGCAAGAGACCTGGCGCTCGAACGGCCCGCAATTCGAGCACGACGGTACCATGATCGGAATGCACGCCTTCAAGACCTGCGTGAGCGTTTGGTTCCATAAGGGAGCGTTGCTGAAAGATGTCCACGGGCTGTTCAAACCCTCCGAAAAGGACGAGGATCGCGTGATCCGCAAGTACAAATTGGAAGAGGGCGGAACCATCAACGAGAAAGCCTTTTCTGACCTTGTGAAACAGGCGGTGAAGCTGAACGAGACCGGTGTCAAGCTGGGCGATGCCAAACCGGCTCGCAAGACATTGGAGGTCCCAACCGATCTGGAAGGCTGCCTGAAGAAGGACGAGACCACGTGGAGCCACTGGGAGAACTTCTCCTACTCACACAAGAAGGAATACGTGGAGTGGATCACCGACGCTAAGAAGGACGAGACCCGAAAGCGCCGGATCGCCCAAGCTCTGGAGATGATCCGGGAAGGGGTCGGCAAGGAGGAGAAGCACCGGGTTAGCTGAAGGGCTTCTTGGGAAGTACCTTGCCAGGACCGGGGGATCAGCCTGAACAGCACTTGAGTTACAGCCTATCAATAGATTGATCATCAACGTATTGAAAGGCTTTTAATCAAGTTCGAATTCAATCTTGCCTCACTGACGGTAAGAGCCCTATGGTGCAACCTTGGGTTCAGAACCAAAGTAGCTCAAAAGGCCCTTTGCCCTGTGGCGTTCGCCTTGGCCCAAATGAAAAGCCCCCGACCAGAGGTCGAGGGCTTCGTGAGTTCTGAACTCGGAAGAGCCTTACTCGGCACCTTCGACTTTCTCGCTGGCTTCGTTCTTGGCAACGTGCTTGGCGAAGCGCTTCTTGAACTTGTCCACACGACCGGCGGTGTCCACCAACATCATCTTACCGGTGTAGAACGGGTGCGAGGTCTGACTGATATCCAACTTCACCAGTGGGTATTCATTGCCGTCTTCCCATTTGACGGAATCCTTGGTGTTCGCGCAGCTCTTGCCCATGAACATATCCTCGTTGGACATGTCCTTGAAGATCACCAAGCGGTAGTTGGTTGGGTGGATATCGGGTTTCATTGGAAATTCGTCTTTGGGGCGGCAAATGTAAGGCGTGGATCCCGAATAACAATGCGTACACCTAGCTTGACCTACACTTCTTCGGGCCTCTTGGCTCGATTCTTTGCAAGGTTAAGGCAATGATCGCCCCATTCAGAGCGTACATAAGCGCGAACAACCATCTTTGTCAGCCTTGAAAACGCTTCGAACCCTTTTCCTGCTCACTCTTGCCGTCGGGGTACTTGCGTCCTGCCGGAAGGATGCCCAATTCACGGATGAATCGGGTATCCAGCTGGATTTCAGCAGGGATACGGTCCTGTTCGACACCATCTTCACCACGATCGGGTCGATCACCAAGCGCTTTGTTGTACGCAACCCGAGCAACAACGCCATCCGTATCGACATCGCCTTGGAAGGAGGCACCCCCTCCCCTTTCCGGATCAACGTGGACGGCTCTTCGGGGATCCGGTTCGACGATGTGGAAGTACTCGGGAATGACAGCTTGTTCATCTTCGTAGAGGCCACTTTGGACCAGTCTAACTCGAGCAATCCATTCATTTTCGAGGATCACATTCTCTTCAATACCAATGGGACGCAGCAGGAAGTGCTGCTCTTGGCCTGGGGGCAGGATGCTCACTTCATCTATCCGGACCAAGCCATCCAAGGACTTCCGCCCTTCAGCTACATCGCTGGCGGGTATGATGAGAACGGAAACCAGATCTGCGAAACGGTGACCTGGCCGAATGACCTGCCGTACGTGATCTATGGCTATGGCGTTGTCGATAGCTGTTGCACCCTCATCATCGACCCCGGTGTGCAGGTATACTTCCACGGCGGTGCAGGACTTTGGGTCTACCGTCACGGACAGATCAAGGCCAACGCGGACCTTGGTCAGGAGATCGTCTTCCAAGGAGACCGATTGGAACCTTTCTACAGCGAGCTACCCGGTCAATGGGACCGGATCTGGTTGAATGAAGGCCCCGCAGGCAACACCAACGAATTCACCCACGTGGTGATCAAGAACGCACTGGTCGGGATCCAATGCGAGAATTTCCCGTTGTACCCGGATGAGCCAACGAGCGGAACCCGCTTGATACTGGACAAGGTGAAGATCCGGAATTGCAGTGCGGCAGGCATTCTCAGCCGCAATTACAGCATCAAGGCTTCTAACCTGCTCGTGGGCGATTGCGGGCAATACGGCGTCGCACTCACCGGTGGCGGCGAGTACGACTTCAACCACTTCACGATAGCGAACTATTGGGACTACGAGATCCGGCAAACGCCCGGGTTCTACATGAACAATGTCTACCCGGACATCAACAACACGCTGCAAGTGCGGGCCATCACGAACAGCACCTTCGTGAACGGGCTGGTTCATGGCAGCAACAGCAACGAGTTCCAGTTGGAATTCAATGACCTACAACTTCCCACCGGGCTGAATTTCAGCAACACGATGGTGAAGACCGAACAGTCCACGAACGACCCTGCCTACTTCGATGGTGGGACGATGTACCGGAACCAGAATCCAGCCTTCGTGGATGTTCCGGGTCGCAATTTCCACATCGGCTCCAACTCCTACGCTAGGGGCCGAGGCACACCAACGGGTGACCCCAATGGTATTCGGGATCTCGATGAAGTGGATCGTGGAATGGACGGGGCTTGGGACCTCGGCTGCTACGAGTTCGTTCCTTAGTGCTCAGTTCAGGTCCGCAAGGAACCTGAGTGTATCCACCCCGTCGGCGAACTCGGCCAGCCCGGGTGTTTGGGCGGTACCGAATGGAACCTGTCCATGGCCGATGACGCACTGTATCCCCTCTGCATTGGCGGCCAACTCAGATTCCACAGCTGTGCGATCGGTGTAACGCTTCAAGAAGACCGAAGCCATGGGGCTGGCCAAGCCGTCATCCTCTTTCACCAACACGAAGCCATTCTCCAAGAAGGGCACTCCATCCAAAAGCCAAAGCGCACGGGTGTAGTCGTAATTGTTGCCGTATTTGTTGTGATGCACGATCGCATTCCAACCATAGATCGCTTTGAAGAAGCGGTCCAGATCGAAGTCCGCTGGCACGAAGAGTTTCGATACGTTGCGGCAGCCCAGCCCGAAATAGCGGAAGATGTCCTCACCCAAGGCCGAGAGCTCCGCTTCGGTCTCAGAGCCATCCAACACGGCCACGCTTACCCGGCTCTTCCGGACGATCCGGGGCAAATGGCCGAAGTAATGCTCGAAGTACCGGGCCGTATTGTTGCTGCCGGTAGCGATCAAGGCCTCCACGGCGCCCAATTTCCCGGTGCTGAAAAGAATGGAGTCGGTAGTACCGGGGAGGAACCGATCCAAGACCGTGATCAGGCCGGGGATCAATGCAGGATCCTGGGATGAACATTTCACCCGCGCACGATGACCGCTCAGCCAAACGCAAAGCACATCGTGCAAACCGACCAAGGGAATGTTGCCGGCGAGGATCAGGCCCACGGTCCGGACCGTTGTGCGGGGCGAACGCAGTTCCGGGTAGTCCTTGAGCCATTGCTCGAGACCACTTCCGTTCAAGGCCTGGGCCCAAGTTCCGAAGGCGTGGCGCACCTGATCCTCCGTGAACCAACCGTTGGCGAGCACGGCTTGTCGCACCGCCCGATCCAGCTCGCTGTACTCGGCCTCGTTCAACCCACAGCCGTGGCCAGGCCAAGGCTCGGCCAAGGCGATATGGCCCATCACGGTTCCCAACTGGGCCAAGGCCGAGATCCGCTGATCCAAGGTCGTTCGTGTCGTTGTATCCATGCCGATATAGGCCGTGTATCTTTGCGGTCACTTACCAAAGTCCGGTGAACCATCCAGCGCACCGTTCGTTCTTTGGGAGCCCAAAAGTAGACCCTACCGCCATGGCGATCATGATCACCGACGAATGCATCAACTGTGGTGCATGCGAACCCGAATGCCCCAACAATGCCATTTATGAAGGCGGCAGTGAATGGCGTTTGGCCGATGGCACTTCGTTGAAAGGAACGCTGACCACGCCGATGGGGACCACCCTCGATGCCGAGGCCGCCAACACACCCAAGACCATGGATGTGTATTACATCGTTACCGACAAGTGCACCGAATGCACCGGTTTCCACGATGAGCCCCAGTGCGCGGCGGTTTGCCCCGTTGATTGCTGCGTGGACGACCCTGATTTCCGCGAGACCAAGGAGCAGTTGATGGCGAAGAAGGAATTCATGCACCTGTAGCAGCCAAGTATCCCTGTTCCTGGAAGGTGTTCGGCCTCTGGTCGAGCCAACGCCCGTTCCGGCACCATCTCCGCACACGTTCTCCATGGAATGGACCGTTCTACCCACATGAACCGGTATTGGGGCCAAGTGCTTTCAGCGATCATTCTCTCGTCTTCTTGCGCGGTTGGGCAAGTGCCTGTTGAGGCGCGGCTCGCCGAGCACCTCAAAGCCGTGGTGAGTGCGCCGAACGATACCTACCAGGACAGTTTGAACGAACTGATCAAAGCCGACCTCCGCGTCGTCCTGGACAACGACAGCGGATTGATAAGGGATCTCAAAGGCATACCCATCACCCGGGTCGATGCGCCGGACGGGGCCTTCCGGCTACTCACGTGGAACCTTCCCCGCGCCGATGGCTCCAATCAATTCGAAGGGTTCCTGCTTGCACGTTCCAGCAGGGGGCAGGTCCTGACCGAACTGCGGGACATGACTCCGAAGATCCCCTCGCCGGAAGTGCCCGAATTGGGGCCGGATCGCTGGTATGGTGCCTTGTACTATGAAGTGATCCCCGTTCAGAAGGGAGGGCGCACCCTGTATACGCTGCTGGGCTGGAAGGGCTATTCTCGCGCAGAGACACGAAAAGTGATCGAGATCCTCAGCTTCAAGAATGGCAAGCCACGATTTGGTGCACCGGTATTCGGTTCGGGCAAATTGCGGTCGATGCGGAAGGTCTTCGGCTATGCCTATCAAGCCAGTATGACGCTCCGCTACGACCCGATGATCGAAGGCATCATCCTCGACCACCTCTCCCCTTCACGAGCCGACATGAAGGACCAGTGGGCATTCTATGGCCCGGATATGAGCCACGATGCCTATTTCTGGCACAAGGGAGAATGGTGGTTCGGACCGGAGATCGACCTGCGCGACCCCGGAAGCACGGTCAAGCCGTTCAATGCACCGCGCAAACCTGCGCAGGAGTAAGATCGCACCTGTTGATGTTGACGATCGTTGTTCACTGTGGATAGACCTCCACTGAGCGGGTTACCTTTGCCGCGCCGGATCCAAAGGCATTCCCATGAGCACGACCACCCAAGTGAAGATCCACAACTTCAGCGCTGGCCCTTGTATCCTTCCACAGGAGGTCTTGCGGAAAGCGGCCGAGTCGATGATCGACTACGATGGCACCGGGCTCTCGATCATCGAGATGAGCCACCGCAGTAAGCCTTTCGAGGCCGTGATGGCCAAGGCGCAGAGCTTGGTGAAGGAACTATTGGGCGCACCGGACAACTACCAGGTCGTTTTTCTGGGCGGTGGTGCCAGCTTGGGCTTCCACATTGTGCCATTGAATTACATGAAGCCCGGCGGTAAGGCCGCATACGCGAACACGGGTGAATGGGCAGGTCGAGCCGTGAAGGAGAGCAAACTCGTCGGTGAAACCGTTGTTGTCGCGAGCAGCGAGGACAAGAATTTCAACTACATCCCGAAAGGGTTCGACATTCCTGCGGATGCGGACTACTTCCACTTCACAAGTAACAACACCATTTTCGGGACCCAGTTCAAACAGTTCCCGAAGAGCGCTGTGCCCTTGATCTGCGACATGAGCAGCGACATCTTCAGTCGCCCGGTGAACGTCGCCGACTTCGCGCTTATTTATGGTGGTGCCCAGAAGAACATGGGACCTGCCGGTGCCACCGTTTACTTGATGGACCCGGACCAATTGGGCAAGACGGGACGGAAATTGAGCCCTGTGCTCGACCTGAAGAACCATGCTTCCAAGGACAGCATGTACAACACGCCACCTGTATATGCCGTGTACGTGAGCATGCTCACCATGCAGTGGATGAAGGACCAAGGCGGTGTGGTGGAGATGGAGCGTCGCAACGCAGCCAAATCGAAACTCCTATATGACACCATCGACCGTCTTCCGATGTTCAAAGGCACTACTGCCATTGAGGACCGCAGCGTGATGAACCCGACCTTCGTGATGACGGATGCGGCGATGGAAGCCGCATTCGACGCGCAGTGGAAAGCGGCTGGTGTCAGCGGTATTCGGGGACACCGTAGTGTCGGTGGCTACCGCGCCAGCATGTACAATGCATTGCCCATCGAAAGCGTGCAGGTATTGGTGGACGTCATGGAGGATTTCGCAAAAAAGAACGGATAGCAAGAACAACCTTCTCTGCGCAGCAGGGAAACAGCACAGCACATGCGCGTACACGCCAACGACGGTATTTCGACCCAAGCGAAGAACAGCCTTCAAGAAGAGGGGTTCAAGGTCACGACGGAACATGTTCCGCAGGACCAGTTGAACGCCTACATCAACAAGGAGAACATCGAAGTACTGTTGGTGCGAAGTGCCACCAAGGTGCGTCGCGAGCTGATCGATGCCTGCCCATCGGTGAAACTGATCGGGCGCGGTGGTGTGGGCCTGGACAACATCGATGTGGCCTACGCCAAGGGCAAAGGCATTCCCGTGATCAACACGCCAGCCTCCTCGAGCATCAGCGTAGCGGAATTGGTGATGGCACATCTCTTCAGCTTGATGCGTAGTCTCCACAAGGCGAACCGCCGGATGCCTTCTGAAGGGAATACTAAATTCAAAGACCTCAAGAAAGAGTACGAAAAAGGCTTCGAATTGCGCGGTAAGACCCTTGGGGTGGTCGGCTTCGGCCGGATAGGCCAATGGACGGCCCGTTATGCCTTGGGCTGCGGAATGCGGGTGATCTACGTTGATACGAATGCGACCGTCGAAGCCATCGAGATGGAGATCGGCGGAAACACCATTCGTGTTGCGGTGAAGATGGTCACGATGACAGAACTGTTGCAACAAGCCGATGCGATCAGCTTGCATGTGCCTGCACAGAAGGATGGCAAACCGCTGATCGGCGCAGAGGAATTGAAACACATGAAGCCCAATGCAGTGATCGTGAACACGGCACGTGGTGGAAGTGTCGACGAGGATGCACTTCTGGAAGCGCTTCGCGATGGTCGTTTGCAGGGTGCTGCATTGGACGTGTTCGTAGGTGAGCCAGAGCCGAGGCAAGACCTCTTGAACGAGGCCTCCATCAGCCTGACACCCCATATCGGTGCAGCCACCGCCGAAGCGCAAGGTCGCGTAGGAGACGAATTGGCGGATCAGATCATTGCTTGGCGCTCGAACGTGAGCGTGGGTTGATGGTGAATTTCCGCCCCTTCCGAGCGTGGCGCCCAGTAGCTGACAAGGCCCATCTGGTGGCCAGTCGCAGCTACGTGAGCTACTCGGAAGAGAAGCTGTTGGAGAAATTACAGGGTAATCCGTTCTCTTTTCTCCATGTGATCCACCCCGACCACGGCTCCACCGAAACCTTGAGCCGTGCGCAGCGCTTCAACAATGTACGCCGCAAGTGGAACGAATTCGTAGGAGAAGGATGGTTCGTACGTGACGAAAAGCCTTGTGTGTATTTGTACGAACAGCAGAAGAAGGATTCCTACTCACGTGGCGTGATCGGAGCGGTCTCTGTCGGTGACTACCGGGGTGGGCGCGTAAAAGTGCATGAACACACGCTTCAACAACGCGAAGAACTATTCAAGGAGTATTTGGACGCAACGGGGATCAATGCGGAACCCGTGCTTCTTGCAGCCCCGAAGGAATGCGGCTTGGACGCCGCTTTGGCTCCTTGGTTCGCAGGCACACCGAACTACGATTTCACCACTACGGATCGGGTGCGCCACCGTGTTTGGGCGGTCCAGGATCCAGCAGTGATCGGAGCATTGAACGTCAGCTTTGGGAAGACCAATGCGCTCTACATCGCTGATGGTCATCACCGGTTGGCCAGTAGCGCCCGCTTAGCTGAAAGCAATGGCGCCTTCGCAGATGCTCCGAAGGCATGGTGCTTGGCATTCGTTGTGCCCGAACGGCATCTCCATATCCACAACTTCGATCGTGCGGTGACAAGCCTCGGTGGTATGGATACCCCCGAATTCCTCAATGCACTGGAAAAAGTGGGGAGCTTGACCGAATTGGGGAACGCTCCCACCGTTTCTCCTGACCAAGGCGTGGTGAACGTCTGCACGCGCCAGGGATGGTATGCCCTTCAATTGCCACGACCGAACGCCAAGGCCACTGCTGCTGAGCGCCTTGACGCCCTTATTTTGAGCGAACGCGTCCTGGACCCCGTTCTAGGCATCCACGATCTGCGTACCGATCCACACGTGAAGTTCATTCCAGGAACAAGTGGTGTGAACGAGTTGGAACGGATGGTCCGCGACGGCGAGGCTGCCGCAGCTTTCAATCTACGCCCCGTGAGCTTTGATGAATTGAAGGCTGTGGCGGACACGGGCGGATGCATGCCTCCGAAAAGCACGTACATCGAACCCAAGCTTCGCAGTGGACTTACGGTCTACAGCTTGGAGGATATTTGAAGCCCCCCATGGCGCTCTTGGATATTGCAGCCCTTGCGGCACGTTACGAAGCCGTGAAGGCCAGCATTCCACAACATGTGACCTTGGTCGCCGTCAGCAAGACCCGCACCGTGTCGGAGATCCAGGCCCTGTACGACATGGGCCACCGAGACTTCGGCGAGAACTATCCGCAGGAGCTTCGGGAAAAACAACCCTTCCTGCCAGTAGATATCCGATGGCACTTCATCGGACATCTGCAGACCAATAAGGTCAAGTACATCGCCCCTTTCACACAGCTGATCCACGGGGTTGATAGTGAGAAGTTGTTGGACGAGATCGACAAGCGCGCAGCCTCGATCGAGCGGATTCAGGACGTTCTGTTGCAGATCCACATTGCCAAGGAAGAGACCAAGCACGGATTCACCGCAGATGAAGTCCAGGCCGTGACGCGATCCGAAAAGCAAGGAAAATGGCGTCACGTTCGGGTTCGAGGCCTGATGGGCATGGCCACCAATACGGAAGATCAAGAACAGGTGAAGGGTGAATTCGACGGGCTTTCCGCACTTTTTCACACCTTGCGTTCAGGGCATTTCGACCAACTCAGCATGGGGATGAGCGGCGATGCGGACCTCGCGATCAGCGCGGGTAGTACGATGGTCCGCATCGGAACCGCCATATTCGGTGAGCGCATCCATTCGGCTGGTCAATAGCCTCCCAAGGCAACCGTTGATCCGATCGGCGTCTATTCCCCGTACATTCGAAGTGTTCCATGGTGAAATGATACGCTCGGTCCTTGTCGTCCTCACTTCCTTCTGTGTACTGCAGGCGCAGGCGCAACGTCACTTGGAGGTTGGCGTTAGCGGCGGTGTAACACACTATTATGGCGATCTGGGCAATATCGATGGTCCAGTGCAATGGAATAGTGCGCGCCCCGGAATGACCATCACTTTCCGCGATTTCCTCAACAACAAGAAACGGTACATCACCCGCTCGCTTACCACCGAAGCCCGGATCAGCTGGTTCAGGATCGGTTACGACGAGACCGCTGCCTTGCAGAATGTGGAAACGAAGGACCTGAAGAACTACCGACGGGGGTTGAGTTTCCGCAATGATCTGGTCGGTGCTTCGGGGCATCTCGTGCTGAACGCTTACCGGGAACCCTACACTCCGCTCTTCCAACAGCGTTTCTTCATGTATTTCCATGTTGGCGTGGGTGTTTACCATGGACGACCGAAAGCGGATCTTTTCAAAGGGGACATCGACTCTGCGAACCGGTACTATTTCTGGGAAGACGGCACCGTGCGGGATGCGCCAAGGGAAACACCCGGCGCGAATGTGATACAGCGTGATGGGAAGTACGAAACCGACCTGTACAGTTGGCAGACCGAAGGCGGCGTGGGAGCCGGAGAGACGGGTGGTGGTCCGCGCTTCTCTCCGTGGCATGTCGGCATTCCTTTGGGAGCCGGTCTGCGGGTCATGGCGACACGTCAACTCAGCATTGGGATCGAATACTGCTACCTCATGTTCCTCACCGATATGTTGGATGATGTGAGCGATCGATACCCGACCTACGACGAGTTGGATGCCACGTATTCGGATGCGAACGACCGCACATTGGCCCGATACATCAGTGATCCAACGGGCTGGGGCAATGGTGGCGAGATCGGCATTGCGACCAGCCAGCGCGGAAATCCAGCGCTGCTCGATTCGTTCAGTTACTTCAGCTTGGAGATCTCCTACAAATTCAAACGCAGCCCTGCACGCAGGAGCTACATGAGCCTCTGATACACTTCCTGAACCTCGCGAACGGCCCGATCCTCAGGGCCGTTCTTCGTTCAAGACCAGTCCACCCGGTTAACTTTGTGGACGACAGCGACCAGCGGCTACTACTGTGGAATGACCTCAACGACCAAGACCAAACGAATGGATCTCGCTTTTGCGGCGCTGCTGAGTGCTGACGACGAGGCCATTATCGCCGCACTCACGCGTATCGAGCAAGATGGTGACGCGCGCGCGGTTCGCCCCCTACTAACAGCTTTGGTCAATTCGAAACCAGGTCGTATTCAGCAACGGATCACACAGCTTTTGAACGAGGTGAAAGCTCCGGATGCTGCAAAAGAACTGCTTGCAGCCCTTGATGAACCCGGATTCGCAAGTGTTCGACGCACGATCCTCGGCGCCTTCTGGAATGCTGGGATCGACGTTCGTGATCACCTGGACCGCTTCATCACGATCGCTTTGGAAGGGAGTGCGGAGGAGTGCTTTGAATGCCTTACCGTTATCGAGCATCAAGAGATCTGGCCGGAGAAGACCACGCGTCAGGCTCTGGCCCGTGTCCGAAAGGCGCATGCGACCGAGAGCGATGCCTACAAGGCCTCCATGTTGAAGGATCTGGTTGCCGTGCTCGAGTACCGGCTCGGATCCGAAGCGTCCGACACTTCGCCGGAAACGCTGAATTGAACAGATTCCATGGATGGCATGTGAAGCCATCGGTTCTTCGACCTACCTTTGTGGCTGGGGCAAGTCCTGTACGACCAGCTCCCGCTGAATCCCCCAGGTCCGGAAGGAAGCAAGGGTAAGCGGTTGAGCGGTGCGATGCAGGTCGCTTGCCCCTCTTTTTTGCCCCTATGCGAGCAAAAAGCGACTGAGGAGCCGACGGTCCAAGTACTTGAATTTCGGGTGGTGGCTGCGGGTCTATCCTCGGAATGACGGGTACCGACTACCTTTCCCACCATGTCGTTGAAAGCGAAAGTTGTACTCGTGACCGGTGGATCCAGCGGGTTGGGAAAGAGCATCTGTCAACGGTTGGCCAAGGCTGGTCATGTAGTGTATGGCTCGAGTCGCAAAGCCACTGGTGAAAAGGTTGATGGTTACACGTTGATCCCCATGGACGTGTGTGATGGCGACAGCGTGGACCGGGCTGTGGAAACTGTCATGAAAGCAAATGGCCGCTTGGACGTTGTGGTGAACAACGCCGGACTGGGGATCCAAGGTGCGGTGGAGGACATCACTCCGGAATTGGGACAACGGCTTTTCGATACGAACGTGTGGGGACCGCACCGTGTGTGCCGGGCTGCTTTGCCGCATATGCGGGATCAGCGTAGCGGAACGATCATCAACATCAGTAGTGTGGCTTCCAATTTCGGGCTACCCTACCGCGGGTTCTACAGTGCGAGCAAGGCTGCCTTGGACCGCATGAGCGAAGCACTGAGCACCGAAGTGGATCGTTTCGGGATCAAGATCGTAACGGTACAACCAGGTGAATTCAACACCGCGATAAGTGATTCGCGACTTCGACCTGAAAAGATCTCCGAGGCCCATCGGCCCGGCTATCAAAAGGCCATGGACATTCTCGGTGGCAGCATGCACTACAGCAGAGACCCGGACGAGCTTGCCAAAGTGGTCCAGAAGATCATCGCCGATCCGGAACCGAAAGCGCTCTATGTGGTGGCCCAAGGCATGCAGCGTGTCAGCATCTTGGCCAAGAAGATATTGCCGGGTCGTATGTTCGAACGCATGGTCCGCAAGCATTACGAATAACGACGGATGAAAGCCTACGACTCACACAATTGGCTCCGGGCCCTTGCCCTCCATCGATCCGACACATTCCGGTCGCTACTGCCTGCATTGGTGTTCGTGGCCCTCTTCACGACCGGCGCGGGTTGGTTGGAGACGCAGTACTTCCACGTATCGAAGACCAGCTACGTGAACAATCTCACGGTGATGCACAGTTTGCTCGGATTCGCGATCAGCATGCTGCTCGTTTTCCGGACCAATACAGCCTACGACCGATGGTGGGAGGGGCGAAAACTCTGGGGGCAATTGGTGAACGTGAGCCGGAACACGGCGGTGAAGATCGCAGCGATGATACCGGAGGAGGACACTGTAACACGCACCTTCTTTGCGCGATTGATCGGAGAATTCGCTGCGGAGCTCCGCAGGCATTTGATGCTGGAGAAGACCCGGATGGAGATGGACAGCGAGCCCCATCCCGAGATCCCGGACTTCGACCAAAGCAAACACGTCCCGGCCCAAATGGCACTGCTGATGCAGAAGCGGGCACAACGGTTGTACAAGGAAGGTCAGATCAGTGGCGACCAGTTGATCACGGTGGACAAGGAATTGGTCCAATTCATGGAGATCTGTGGAGCCTGCGAACGGATAAAGAACACCCCCATCCCCTATTCGTACAGCAGTTTCATCAAGAAGTTCATCGTCATCTACGTCTTCACGCTGCCCTTCGGCGTGGCCTTTTCCTTGGGTTACCTGGCAATTCCGGTGGTGACCTTCATCTTTTACGTGCTCGCGAGTTTGGAACTGATCGCAGAGGAGATCGAGGACCCTTTTGGCGATGATGCCAATGATCTGCCCATGATGCGCCTCGCGAAGATCATCGCGCAGAATGCCGAAGAGATCCTGGCATGAAGAGCGTATTTCCAGGCAGTTCCCTCTTGCTGGTGATCGTGGCCGCACTTGGCTACTTCGTGGATATATATGATCTGGTACTCTTCAACGTGGTGAAGCGTGAAAGCCTTGAGGCCATTCTCGGCGCCGGGCACCCGGGGATCAGTGAAATTGGTGTTCACTTGTTCAATATGCAGATGTTCGGTATGCTCCTCGGTGGCATACTCTGGGGTGTATGGGGCGATAAGAAGGGAAGGCTCACGGTGCTCTTCGGCAGCATCCTGCTCTATTCCGTTGCCAACATCGCCAATGCCTTCACCACGGACCTCACGATGTATGCCATCGTGCGTTTCATTGCCGGTTTGGGCCTGGCTGGGGAATTGGGTGCGGGCATCACGTTGATCACCGAAACGATGCCTCGGGAAAAGCGTGGTTATGGTACGATGATCGTCGTGGTATTCGGAGCCTTGGGCGCGGTTTTCGCTGATGAGGTCTATAGCCAAGGCCAACGTATCGGGGCCCTGCTCACGGAAGCCACCGGTAATGCCTTCATGAACTGGCAGATCGCCTACATCGTTGGAGGTGCCATGGGCCTGCTGCTTTTGGTGATGCGTGTTGGAGCCTTGGAGAGCGGCTTGTTCGCTACTGTGAAAGAAAAGACCGACATCAGCAAAGGCGACTTCTGGATGCTCTTTCGCGATCGTAAGCGATTCCTGACCTACTTGAGCTGCATCCTGATCGGCGTACCGGTCTGGTATGTCATCGGCGTATTGGTGAACCTGAGCCAGGATGTATTCGTGCCTCAATTGCACATCGACACGAGTGCTTTGGATGAAGATGGCCTCAAGCACATCAACGGCATGGCGATACGATACGCGTACATCGGTTTGAGCCTTGGTGATCTGCTCAGCGCACTCTTGAGCCAAGTGTTCCGCAGCCGTAGGAAGGTGATCCTGGGCTACCTCTTCGCCAACCTTGTGCTCACCTTGATCTTCCTGTTCGGAATAGAAGGTGTTACGATCAGCACGTACAACTGGATGTGCTTGGTGTTGGGCACCGCCACAGGCTATTGGGTGCTATTCGTTACCGTCGCCAGTGAGCAGTTCGGCACCAACATTCGTAGCACGGTGGCCACGACCACACCGAATTTCGTGCGCGGCTCCGTCATCCCGGTCACGCTGGCCTTCACGTTTCTCGCGACACCGGTCGGCAACATCACCAGTGCGCTTGTGGTAGGGCTGATATGTATCGGGGCCGCGATCTGGGCCACCCTGCACGTAAAGGAGACCTTCCGCACGGATATGGATTTCGTGGAGGTGTGAAGCTTCATCCTGCGTAGATAACTCAGGATCCTTCAGAACGACCCACTGCACCCATGGATTCGGCGATCTCCATCTGGACATCATGTCCGCCATTCTCATGGTACCATCGGTGCAATGCTTCTGCCAGAGCATCCTTCTCGAGCCGTTCACCTTCGGGCTTGATCTTGTTCCCCATGATCAGGTCATGTGCGGCAACTGGTCTCGGTCCCCATTGGAACAATTCATTCCCCGTTCGATCGAAAGCGATGAGCTTCGGAATACTTCGTGCACCATTCGTGAGGTAGCGGTCCATCACCTCCAAATTCGTATCGCGTTGGAGTATGCGTACCTTGATAGAGGGCGCCATGGATGCGAGCGTCAGGAGTACGGGAAGATTCTGTGCGCTATCCCCGCACCAAGGCTCAGTGATCACCAACCAGGTCTGCGCTTCAGCCCTTTCCATCAAGGCTTGCACGGCTGGCAACACCTTCAAGGTCTTTTCTATCCTTCGGGTCCGGGCCAGATTCAACTTCGTGTAATCCGCTCCGTACCCTCCACCGGGAGGTCCATACTGCTCACCTCGCGCCACGATCCCTTCGAACAGTTCTCGGTATTCCAAAGAGGACATGGCCCCTTCGGCAACATTCACATTCATCAAGGTCATTGAACCGCCTGCGCACTGTCCGCGTTCATCTGCTGGAAACGCCGGATCAGCTCCTCGTCGGTGTATTCGAGGTTCTCGATCATGGCCCGGGCATCCTTCGCGAAGGCGTGATCCGGGTACCTTGAGATCACCTCCAGGTAGGCGGTCTTGGCTTCGCCTTTGCGATCGAACTCGCTGTCGATGGTGAAGGCCTTCAGATACAGCACGTCCGGCAGTCGCCGCCAGCTCGGGAAATCAGCGATGATGCGGTCGTACAGATCGATGCATTGTTGGCCTTCGTGCATGCTCTTGGCCACATTCGCTGCGCGGAAGAGATACTCCGCGCTCATCGTATCCCTTGGGTTGGCATTCGCATACGCCTTGTAGACATCCAGAAGCGCCTGTGCCTTCCGCTTATCGAAGCTGAGGCTTTGGAACACCGAATCTTCCATCGATTGGATGCGCGCAGAGACATCGGTAGGCGTTTCGGTCTTCTCACCACCACAAGCGACCATCATCGCAACGATCAGGATCAGGAATGCAGGCTTCATGGCTTTGGTCATTTCGTCATGGGAAAACGCATCTTGTACTTGGCCTCGGTTCGACCTTGAGAGATGTCGCGCAGCTTGCCGTTCAGCAAACGCTTCCGCAAGGGGGTGAGGTGATCTACGAACAGCACGCCGTCCAAATGATCGTGCTCATGTTGTATCACACGGGCAGCAAAGCCTTCGAACTCTTCTTCGTATTCCTTGAAATTCTCATCCTGATACTGCAACACGATCCTGGGCTGGCGCTTCACTTCCTCCCGGATCGTTGGAATGCTCAAACAGCCTTCTTCGAAAGGCCACTCCTCCCCTTCCTCTTCCACGATATACGGGTTGATGAAGACCTTCTTGAAGTCCTTCAAATGGGCATCCTCTGTGGGTTCGCCATCTTCATCTTCGGCGAAAGGAGATGCATCCACAATGAACAGTCGGATGCTCTGGCCGATCTGTGGAGCGGCAAGACCAACACCACTGGCGGCATACATGGTCTCGAACATGTCGGCGATCAATTGCTTCAAACCTGTATGTCCGGGTTCGATGTCCTGGGCCACTTTTTTCAGGACGGGATCGCCATAGGCGCGAATGGGGAGGATCATGGTGCGAGGCACAAAAGTAAGGAGGTTGGGGGCAGTATGAATGGCTCGACCGGCCGAGGAAGGCGGAGCTTGGGGTTGTCGACGGCCTTCTGCCAATTGCTCACTTCCGCTCCATCCACCCTTGCAGGATGATCGTAGCGCTGATCCGATCCAATTGACCCTTCTCGCGTTTGGCCATCCGACCCTTGCCGCTCTCTTGAAGCGTCCGTTCGGCCATTCGGCTCGTGAAGCGTTCGTCCACGGTCTCCACCCAACGGGAGGGGAAAGTCTTTTTCAACGCATCAACGAAGGCGAGCACATTGGGGGTGATATCGGTCGCTGAACCGTTCAAATTCATGGGAAGACCCACAACGAAGCCATCCACGGCTTCTTTGGCCACGTACGACTTCAGGTAGCTCATCAACGTCACGGACTCCACGGTATCCAGCGCCGTCGCGATGATCCGCAAGGGGTCGGTGACCGCTAGACCAGTGCGTTTGAGACCGAAGTCGATGGCGATGACGCGGGGCATGGGGTGTGAAGGTGCGAAGGATCGTCGGATGGCAGAAACCAGGGCCATGTTCGTGCACCAGCCCGCATCTTTGCATCATGCACGAATTGATCGAAAAGGCATGGGCGGATCGCTCCATGTTGAAGGATGAGGAAGTGATCCTCGCTGTGGAAGGTGTGATCGAGAAATTGGACCGCGGGGAATTGCGTGTAGCCGAGCCCGACGGCGACGGCTGGAAGGTGAACGAGTGGGTGAAGAAGGCCGTGCTGATGTATTTCCCCATCAAGCAAATGGTGACGATGGAGGCGGGTCCGATGGAGTTCCATGACAAGATCCCTTTGAAACACCGCTATGCCGAGCTCGGCATCCGCGTGGTGCCACACGCCGTTGCCCGGCACGGCAGTTACATCGCCCCCGGTGTGATCCTGATGCCGAGCTACGTGAACATCGGTGCCTATGTCGATGAAGGCACCATGGTGGACACCTGGGCCACAGTGGGCAGCTGCGCCCAGATCGGGAAGCACGTGCACCTGAGCGGCGGTGTAGGCATTGGCGGTGTGTTGGAACCCGTGCAGGCCGCACCGGTGATCATCGAGGACGGTTGCTTCATCGGCTCGCGCGCCATCGTGGTAGAAGGCGTGCGCATCGGCAAGGAGGCCGTGTTGGGTGCCAACGTGGTGCTCACGGCCAGCACCAAGATCATCGATGTAACAGGCCCCGAACCGAAGGAAATGCGCGGCTATGTACCGCCGCGTTCCGTAGTGATCCCCGGCACGCTACCGAAGAAATTCCCGGCCGGCGAATTCGGTGTGCCTTGTGCATTGATCATCGGCCAGCGCAAGGAGAGCACGGACAAGAAGACGAGCTTGAACGAGGCGTTGAGGGAACATAACGTAGCGGTATAGATCCTCGTTGGATAGTTGGTTGGTCGTTTCCACAGGAATAGTTGAAACAGATACTCATCATACAGACCGCCTTCCTCGGCGATGCCGTCCTGGTGACGAGCATCGTGGAGAAGTTGCACGCCTTGTACCCGGATGCGGCCATCGACCTCGTCGTACGAAAGGGCAACGACGGCTTGTTCGCGGATCACCCATTCGTACGTAAGCTCTTCGTTTGGGACAAACGCCAAGGCAAGACCAGGGCTTTGTTCAAGCTGATCGGTGAACTTCGAAAGACCGAGTATGATCACATCATCAATGCGCAACGCTTCTTCAGCACGGGCTTGATGACCGTGTTGGCGCGTGGAAAGGAGAAGGTCGGCTACGACAAGAACCCGCTGAGCTTCCTATTCTCGAAAAAGGTGAAGCATGTGATCGGCGATGGCCGCCACGAAGTGGATCGGTTGAACGCCTTGATCGAGCACCTGACGGACGGAACACGCCCCTTCCCCTGTCTATATCCGAACAAGAAGGCACGCGATGATGCAGAACGGCTGCTTTTTCAGTTCACGGAGAACGAAGGGCAATACGTCTGCATCGCCCCGGCGTCGGTATGGTTCACCAAACAATGGCCTGAGGCGAAGTGGGTGGAACTGATCAAGGCCCTACCAGCCGACCTGCATGTATTCCTGATCGGGGCACCCAGCGATGGTCCACTTTGCCAACGGATCATCAGCGCTGCGGGTCGTGGACATGACCTCTCGGAGGAACTCAGCCTCCTGGCCAGCGCAGCCCTGATGGAAGGCGCCACGATGAACTACGTGAACGACAGCGCGCCGCTGCACATCGCCAGTGCGATGAATGCCCCGGTGACCGTAGTTTTCTGTAGCACGGTGCCCGCTTTCGGCTTTGGGCCCTTGCGCGAGAACGGGCGTGTGGTGGAGACCAGCGAGAAATTGGACTGCAGGCCTTGCGGGCTGCATGGGTACAGGGCTTGTCCGAAGGGGCACTTCAGGTGTGCGTTGGGGATCTCCAACCTTGTTGTCTTCGGCACCATGTGAGACCTGTCACCTTGTGAATATAGCAGGAGCCATAGTTTCGCATTGCATCATATGTTCTCCAAAGCTTGTGAATACGCCATCCGCGCCACGGTGCACATTGCCGAACGAACCGCCGCCGATGAGCAGGCCACTGTGCGCAGTGTAGCTGCAGCCACCGGCATACCCGAGGCATTCACCGCCAAAGCCCTGCAGAAATTGGTACGCGCCGGGCTCGTGGGATCCATGAAAGGACCCGGTGGCGGCTTCAACCTCACCCCAGTTCGGGCACGCAAGCTGAAGCTGAGCGCCATCGTGGACGCCATCGATGGCGATGCGGTCTACACCGCCTGCGGACTGGGTCTGCCACATTGTAGCGGGGAGAACCCTTGTGCGTTGCACGACCACTTCATGGAGGTGCGCGAAAAGCTGCGCACGATGCTGGAGAGCACCAGCATCCACGACCTTGTATCGGGCACCCCCATTGCGCCCCCTGTGACCCGAAGCAAGCGCTGAGCTGCGCCGCTCGGTACCTTGGCGCCATGGACTCCATCCCTCTGCCGGATCGTATCGATGCGCTGATCGAAGCGCACTGCAGCCCGGAATGGCGCAAGCTGACGGCTCAGCGCACCGCCGAGTTGCACTTCGTGGCAGGCGAGCAGATCTTCAAGGAAAAACAGCCGGCCGACCAGCTCTACATCATGAACACCGGTAAGGCGAAGGTGCACAGCTCCTTCGAACCGGGCGCGACACGCATCCTGCGCTTTGCGCGCGATGGCCAAGTGTTGGGCCACCGCGGCATCGGGCTGGACTTTACATATACCGTATCCGCCACTGCCCTCAGCGATTGCTCCGTGCAGATGATCCCCATGCCGCTCTTCCTGGAATTGCTGCGCGCCAACGCCGGTTTCGGCTTCCACTTCATGCTCTTCATGGCGGAAGAATTGCGGCGGAGCGAGGAACAAGTGAAGAACCTGATGAACATGACGGTGCTACAGCGGGTGGCCAAGGCCCTGCGCGCCACCGCCGACTGCTTCGGCTTCGACCCGGATGACCCGGACCTTCTCGCCTTCACCCCTTCGCGCCAGGACCTCGCCGACTACGCCGGCGCCACCTACGAGAGCACCATCCGCGCCGTGACCGAACTGCAGAAGAAGAAGGTGATCAAGACCGTGGGACGCGAGATCCGCATACTGGACCTCCGTAAGCTGGAGGGGATCTTGCGCGGTTAAGGACCTACCAGGCCACGACCACCAGAGTTCCTATCAAAGGTCATGTATTTCGGATATTTTTATCTGTTGTTTTGTTCCCACATTCGATCCGACCCACATCATTCATGGACACACCGAGCATCACACCCGAACGCACCATCGGCTCCATTGTCGCCGACGACTTCCGTACCGCCGCCGTCTTCAGCCAGCACGGCATCGACTTCTGCTGCCGCGGTGGACGCAGCCTCGAAGAAGTGTGCAAGAAGAATGGACTCGACCAGGCAACCATCGAACAAGAACTCCGGCTGGCCATGGACCGGAACAACGACACCAACGAGGACTACCGCACGTGGACCATGGGGCGCCTCATCGAGCACATCGAACGCGTGCATCACCGTTACGTGGAGAGCCGGTCCCTCACCCTTCTTCAGTTCCTGGACAAGCTGTGCAAAGTACACGGCGACCGTCACCCGGAACTCTTCGACATACAGCGCGAGTTCCACGAATGCGCCGGTGCCATGGCCGCCCACATGAAGAAGGAGGAGCTTCTCCTATTCCCCTTCATCAACCAGTTGGAAAAGGCGAAACAGCACGGCACCACCCTGCCCACGCCGCATTTCGGCACGGTGGACAACCCAATCGCCATGATGGAGCAGGACCACGATGCCGAAGGCGAGCGCTTCCGCCGCATCGCCGAACTGACCAATGGCTACACCAACCCGCCCGACGGCTGCACCACCTATGCCACGGCCATGGCCATGTTGCAGGAGTTCGAGCAGGACCTGCACAAGCATGTGCACCTGGAGAACAACATCCTGTTCCCAAGGGCCCAGGCACTGGAGAAAGAACTGCGCAGTCCGCAGAACGCCTGAGCTTCAGCATCCATTCTTCTTCCTTCCCATCATACATGCTTCGCCTTTCCCTCCCGATCCTGTTCGCCATTGTAGGCCTTCATGCAGCAAAAGCGCAGTTGCCCATGGCCATCCCGCCTTTGCTGGAACAGGACACGTTCCAACTCAGTGTAGGGCAGCACGTGCACCAGTTCTACCCCGGTGTCAACACCACCACCTTCGGAGTTAACGGGCCCTATCTCGGCCCAACGCTCTTGATGCAACGGGGGGATACCGCCCGCCTGCGAGTGATCAATGAATTACCGCAGGTGACCAGCATGCACTGGCATGGCATGCACGTTCCAGGTGACATGGACGGTGGCCCGCAACGTGAAGTAATGCCAGGCGAAGTGTGGGACGTGAAGTACCGGGTGGAAAATCCGGCTGGCACGTACTGGTACCATCCACATCCGCACATGCTCACCGCATCGCAGGCCACCAAGGGCGTTGCCGGCATGATCATCGTGCGCGATGCGGAGGAAGCGGCATTGGACCTACCGCGGACGTATGGTGTGGATGATATCCCCGTTGTGATCCAGGACCGACGCTTCCTTGCCAACGGTAACATGCCCACGGCGCCATACGGCGATTCGGTGCTGGTGAACGGAACCCCGCATGCCTATCTGGAATGTCCGGCCCAGGTGGTCCGTTTGCGCTTGCTGAACGGGGCCAATGCTCGGGTGTTCACACTCGGCTTCGAGAACAGTGAGGAGATGCACGTGATCGCTGGAGATGGAGGACTACTGAACGCACCTGTGGCTACCGACCGCTTGTGGCTGAGCAACGGCGAGCGCTACGAAGTACTACTGGACCTCACTGGCATGGAAGGCGACAGCCTGCTGCTGATGAGCTTCGGCAGTGAACTGCCCCAGACCGTGCCCGGTGCCAACAACATGCTTTGGGAAAGCAGCTGGCTCAACGGCATCGACTTTCCTGTATTGCGCATCCGGGTAACCGCTCCCACTGCGGATCCGATAATGGCCATACCAAGCGCACTCGGTCAGGCGGCGCCATATGACGAAGCCCTCTCCGTGAGATCCCGGACCAAGGCCCTTACCGGCAACGGCATGGTGGGCATGGGTATGTTCATGATCGATGGACAGATGTT
This sequence comes from uncultured Bacteroidota bacterium, assembly GCA_902826215.1. Lineage (GTDB taxonomy): Bacteria > Bacteroidota > Bacteroidia > Flavobacteriales_F > PHOS-HE28 > PHOS-HE28. Next base: position 18,149 of record CADEDY010000030.1, on the reverse strand, counting down.
CGACATGGAAGTGATCAACGATACGATGCAACTGGGCAGTGTGGAGATCTGGGAGATCCCGAACAACTCCAACATGGCCCATCCCATGCACATCCATGGTGTATCGTTCTTTGTGCTTGAACGCAACGGTATTGCAGCAGCACCCTGGGAACAAGGCGCCAAGGATGTGGTGCTTGTTGATGCTGGGGAAACAGTGCGCTTGATCATGCGCTTCGATCACCCGACCAATGATTGGCCCTTCATGTACCATTGCCACAACCTGTTGCACGAGGACAACATGATGATGCTGCAATTCATCGTGACGGACCAACTTACCGTGGGCACAACAGAACCACCTACTGGTGATGCGATCGGCATTTTCCCCAACCCCACCTCCGGTCTTGTATGGTTACACAGCACAACACCTGTGGATGAATTCTTCGTGCATGACATGAGCGGCCGTGAACTCATGCGTGCAAGGGTCAACAGTGCCACAGAAGTTCCGATCGATCTGGAGAGACTACCTCCGGGCCCGTATTTGGTGAGCGCCGCTCGCTGTGGAATGCGCTTGATGCGTTTGGTGGTGAGGGAGTAGCGATGCATATCGGCTGCCCGCTGCCGCCATCTACCACCTGTTCAGCTATGACAGGGTGAACGGAAGGCAAACATCCAGCCGGAACGAAGGCTCGCTCACCGCCCAGGATGCCCAAACTGCGCAACGTACACTGCCAACTGGCGGGGAGGTAGGAGTCGCCCTCGGGTCATGGAGCGGCCATTTGCACATCCGACCTACGGAAAGCGCAGAACAGGAAATTTTGGACCGTGTCGAAGGGCGTCACGTGGTCCACTGTGAAGCACCTGATACGGACGCACAGCTCCTGAAGACGCTTCACCATTTCCGCTTCACTGTAACGATGTACCGGAATGCCACTGCATTTCTCCGGACCGTTCTCGCTGAAGGTGCCAAGGATCAACAGCCCTCCCGGCTTCAGCAACAATGCCAACCTGGACAGATAGCGCTCCACATCGGCATCGGTGGTCAGGAAATGGAACACCGCCCGGTCATGCCACACATCGAACGGTCCGGGTGCTTCAACGCGGGTCGCATCACCTTCGATCCAGTGTACGGATGCACCCGCCTCACCCAGGCGCTCCTGCGCCTTGGTCAATGCGGTGCCGCTGATATCAAGCACGGTGACATTCTTGTACCCGCGTTCCAACAGGTGATCCACCAGCAGGCTGTCACCGCCACCCACATCCAGGATGCGGGCCGTTAACGGCACGCGGTTTTCGGCCAAAAGCTCCAAGGATACCTTGGGCATCGCCTGGAACCAACTCACTTCCTGCGGACCTTTCTTGGCATAGAGGTCCTCCCAATGCTGTTTCGGGTCGAAGGAGTTGGTATCCATGGTGCGTTGCGTTCGTTCAGGTGAAGATAGCAGGTCTTGCATTGTGTTCAGGAACCAAGCTTGGCCATGCCGCCTCTTCGCACCGACGTGCAGTCATTGCGATCGGTCGGTTCTTGAGCGTGCCGTTGATCGCTGCGCTTGCGCAGGGCGGTCGTTGAGCATAGTAGCCCTGTCAGAACACCAGCACCTTGTTCGCCGCCGAGGTCCAGGCCGCCAGTTCGGCCATGGTGCTGCGCTGCACCCCGGTCACGAATTGTATCTCTTTCACGCCCCGCGCATCCATGCACGATCCACAGGCTTTCACCTCACCCTTGAGCAGCACACCTTTCAGCATGCGTTCCACATTGTAGTAACCCTGTGGCGTGTTCTGCCCGGCCAGTGCGCAGGTGACCGCATCGGCCATAAGGAAGACATGCACATCGGAATGGTCCTTCTGAAGGGCCATGGCCAGACGCAAGGCGTTGTAGGCCTTCTCGGTGCCGTAAGGTGGGTCGTTGATGATGATCAGGGTGGTCATGTCCAGGACCGAAGATCACCCATTGGTCCTTTCTCCAACATGATCGCCATCAGTTGCCCGGCCACCCGTGAAAGAAAGAGGTCATTCACGACATGGGCTTCGCACGATCATGGTGGTTTTGCGGAGAACGGCAGCGTGTCGGTAGGCCCGCCTTCCAGACCACTCAGGATCTGTTCGGCACAGAACGGGCCGCCCCGATCACGACAACACAGGTATGGGGCACGGCTGCTCTCGAACTATAAAGAGGCCCAGGTGACGATCGTCATTGAACGAGTATGTTAGTGTTCACTTACTTTGTTGCGTTCAAACAGACCACCCCCATGAACGGACAACGTAACATCGCCATCGGCTTCCTCACCATGGGGGCCTTCATGCTCTATGGATTCCTGCTCATCTACCTGCGCGACTTCGCGCCCGACAAGCAGGCCTGGGTGGATAGCTACAGCGTGGGCAAGCACTTCGAGGCCCGGCTCGCGCACGTACACGGCAACCTCTTCGCCTTCCTCAACGTGGTGATGGGCTACCTGCTGCTTCACTTCGGTGAACGGCTGCGTTGGTCCGCCCTCACCTCCTGGATGGCACTGATCGGACTGCTGATGCCGCTCGGGATCCTCGCGGAGATCTACTTCGGAGCGCCTCCCGTGCTCGTCCTCATCGGCGCGCTGGCCATGACGACCTCGGTCTTCCTGCTCGGCACCGCCTTCTTCAAACTCAAGCCTTCCCATGGACATTAAGCCCCGCCAACTGGAGATCATCGAAGCCGCCGGACAGCTGGTGACGGAGGATGGCTTCGCGGCGCTCACCACGAAGCGCCTGGCCGAACGCATGCACTTCACCGAAGCGGCCCTTTACCGCCACTTCAAGAGCAAGGAGGAGATCCTGGTGACCATGCTGCATCACCTCGCATCGAACATCGACGAGCGCCTTGCCAGCGTGGCCGAAGCCCATCCGGAGCCTGTGGAGCGGGTACGTGCCATGTTCGACAGCCAGTTCACCTACTTCCAGAAGAACCCCCAATACCTCATGGCCATTTTCGCCTCAGGGCTCCTGGAGGCTTCGCACGGCATCGATGCCGGCATTGAACGCATCATGGTGGTGAAACGCCGCCATCTGCTCAACGCCATCAAGGACGGGCAACGGTCAGGTGCATTCACATCGGACCACTCGGCCGAAACGCTCACCCACATCATCATGGGCACCTTCCGGCTGCACATGCTGCAATGGCGCATGAGCGGACGCTCCTTCGATGTGCGCAAAAAAGGCCGGACCATCATCGGTGCCGCCCTGGACCTCATCACCCGCTGAACCGCCATGGAACCCCGGAAGCTTGCACGCATCATCCTCGGCCTGGCCATCATCGCCTTCGGCGCGCTCACCCTGTTCCTGAGCACTTCCGTGCTGCTGGACCTCTTCGGGATCCGAGAACGCGAATCGCCGTACGTGCCCTCCGTGGTGGTGGCCAACCTGATCGCCTCGTTGCTCTACCTGCCCGCCGGTGCCGGCCTGCTGATGAAGGGCCGCTGGACAGCCGAGCTGCTCGCGACGGCCGTTGTGGTACTTATCGTGGGCGCGGTGCTCCTTGCCCTGCACATCGCAACTGGTGGCGAATACCGCACAGGAACCATCGGTGCGCTCACGTTCCGAACGCTGCTCACTGCGGCCTTCTATCTCATTGCGCGATGGAGCTTGCGCGCGACCGATCATCCTGCAACACGCCCGAACCCATGAACCGCATCCTGCTTCCCCTTATCCTACTTGCCATCGCCTCGCTGCAAAGCAGCTGTAGTGAGCACACCCACGATGCAGCCGCCCATGACGACCATTCAGCCGCCGCGCCCGACAGCACCCCGGCCACGGTCCACGACGCCCTACCTTCCGTGAAACTCGACAACGGCCAGCGCTGGAAAGCCAACCCGGAGACCACCACCGGCATCGCCAACATGGTGGGCATACTCGACACCTACGACCCTTCAAGCGGCGATCCCAAGGACCTGAAGGCCGCACTGGACGACGAGTTCAAGCTCATCTTCGAACGGTGCACCATGACCGGGGAGTCGCACGAGCAGCTCCACAACTACCTGATCCCCATCCATCATGCGCTGGCCGACCTCGACGGTATTCGCGAGGCGGACCGCGACACGATCGCTGCCCTGCTGGCACGCTATGCCGACTACTTCGAATAAGCCATGAACAGCTTCGCACGCATCGCACTGATCGCTTCCCAGGGAGCGCTGCTCGGCACCTTGGTCACCACGGTGAACGCGCAGACGGTAAGCTTGGAGCACTGCATCACCCAGGCGCTGGGCCATGACCCCCGCGCCTTGGTGGCGGGTGTGGATGCGGAGATCGCCGGAGCGCGGATCGCCGAGGCGAAGAGCGCCCTGTTACCCAAGGTGCGAGGCACCGCCGACTGGCGCTACTACACCGACCTGCCCTTCCAACTGTTGCCAGCGTCCGTTTTCGGTGGACCCGCCGACTCCTATCGCGCACTCCAGTTCGGCACCCCACAGAACGTGGGCGCCAACGTACAGGCCCAGCTTCCGCTGGTGGACGCGGGGAGTTGGGAACGCATCCATGTGGCCCGTGAAGCGGAACAGGCGGCCCGGCTGATGGCCGATGGTACACGTGAGGACGTGGTGATGGACGTTTCCCTGGCCTACTACACCGCCCAGGTCCTTCAGATGAAGCTGGCCTTCCTGGACAGCAACGTCACGAACACCGGTTCACTGCTGGGCAATGTGCGCCTGATGCGCGAACAGTCCATGGCCCGCAGCACCGACGTGGACCGCTTGCAGCTGCAGCTGGACCAACTGCTCACGCAGCGGGAACGGGTGCAGGGGCAACTGGACCAGACCTTGGATGTGCTCCGTCTGCACATGGGTCTGGGGGCCGACGTTCCCTTGGCCGTGGAGCCACCGGGTACGACGATCGAACCCGGCACGAACGCAGCACTTGCAACTACGCGCCTGCGCGCCGCGGAACAGGGGCTGCGTGTGCAGGAAGCGGAGATCCGCCTGTTGAAACGATCCCGACTGCCCAGCTTGAACGGGCAGGGCCTTTACGGTACCACCGGCTTCGGCCCCATCGGTAGCGAGGAGCGCTTCGACTTCTACCCCATCGGCTTCATCGGCGCATCGCTCCAGGTGCCGCTCTTCAACGGGACCACGGTGCAGCGCCGCATCGGCATCAAGGAACTGGAACGCGACAAGGCCGCGCTGCAACGCGATGCCCTGGCCGAACGCGACAGCCTGGACCTGTGCCGTACCGAGCGCGACGAGGCCCTGGCCCGCAGGACCCTGCAGGATGCCGGAACGCAATTGGGCCTTGCCGAACGCATCCGGAAGAACACCGACCTGCAACACCGCGAGGGTTTGGCCACCCTCAGCGATCTCATCCTGGCCGACCAAAGCCATCGGGACGCCCAGCAGCTCTACCTCGATGCCCTCGTGCAATTGCGCAGGGTGCAACTCGAACGCCGCCGCCTGCACGGAACCCTCATCCCCCGCTGAATACCATGAAACGCTGGATCCCCTGGATAGTGATCGCCGCCCTGCTGGTGGTGACCGTTGTGAAGCTCGCACAGAACAAGCGCACCGTGGAGGAACGCATGTACCGCCATGACAAGAGCGCGCCGGTGCATGTGGGCGTGGATACCGTGCGCCTGCAGACCATGGCTTCCGGCCAGCGTTTCGGGGGCACGGTGGTGGCGCGCAACGAAGGCCGTGTGATGGCCGAAGTGCCGGGCCGCGTGGTGAGCGTGGACGTCAGCGAGGGGCAGTGGGTGGAGCGCGGTGCCGTGATCGCCCGGTTGGACGGCGAGCTGCTGCGCCTGCAACAGGAGGCCGCCCGCATAACGGTGCAAGGGCTGGAGAAGGATGAGGCACGCTATCGGATACTGGCACAGGCGGATGCCGTGCAAGGCGTTCAACTGGAAAAGACCGAACAGGCCCTGGAAGCGGCACGCGTCCAACTGGCCAACATGAACGAGCAGTTGCGCCGCACCACGATCAGCGCACCGTTCAGCGGCCAGGTGATGCAGTTGCTGGTGGAAGTGGGCTCCGTGGTGGGGCCATCGGCACCCGTGGCGCAGCTGAGCGACCACCGCGAATTGGAAGTGCTTCTGCAGGTCTCCGAACAGGAGGTGGACCTCTTCCGCGAGGGTGCTCCCGCACGTGTATCCATGGCGCGCATGTCGCAGCCCATCCAGGGGACCATCACCCATGTGGGTCGCCGTGGCGACACGGCCAACCGCTTCACCGTGCGCATCGACCTGCCCGGAGCGACCGAACTGCGTGCCGGACTGCCGGCCTCTGTGCAGCTGCCCGGTGCGCAGCAGGAAGGCCTTCCCACCATTCCCACACGGGCCCTCGTGGGTTCCACCGTGACGCCGGAGGTCTACCTGGTGCGCAATGGAAAGGCCCACCGCAAGGCCATCACCACGGTATCCAGTGGCGACGGGATGGTGACCGTTTCCACCGGCCTGAAAGCCGGGGATGTGGTGATCACCAGCGGCTTCATCAGCATCACGGATGGATCGGCCGTCACGATACAGTGATCCGCGACCATCGAAGAACCCATCGCCATGAACCTCACCCGCATCGCCATTGAGCGGCCATCGCTCATCATCGTCATCTTCGGTGTGCTGTTGCTGGGCGGCATCGTGGCCTACCGAGGCCTGGGCGTGGAGCTCATGCCCGACTTCAACCAGCCGGTGATCACCGTGCGCACCCTTTACCCCGGTGCGGCGCCGGAGGAGGTGGCCACCAGCGTGACCCGTCCCGTGGAGGATGCCCTCAGCGCGCTGGAGCACGTGGATTACATCAGCAGCCGATCGTTGGCCAATGCCTCCATCGTCATCGTCAACTTCAAGTATGGCGCCGACCTGGACCTGGCCATGCAGGATGCGCAGCGCCGCATCGACAACATCCGGCAGGAACTGCCCGAAGGGCTTCAGGCCCCCGTGATGACGAAGGTCTCCCCCAACGACCTGCCCATCATGAGCGTGAGCGCCCAGAGCGGACAGGCGGCACCGGCCTTCCGCCAGCACATGGAGGACGACCTGCTCCCCCGCATCCAGCAATTGAAGGGTGTGGCGGAGATCACCCTGCTGGGTGGCGAGCAGCGTGAAGTGCTGGTGAAGGTGGACCAGGAACGACTGCTGAACCACAGTGTCGCCTTGCCACAGGTAACCGAGGCCATTCTGCGTGCAGGCCGCGAAGTGCCGGCCGGTACCGTGCGCACGGAAGGCGACCAACTGAGCGTGAAGCTCGCCGGCAAGCTCACCACCGTGCAGGACATCGAGGACGTGGTGGTGGCCATGCCCATGCCCGGCAGCGTGGTGCGCGTCAAGGATGTGGCCACCGTGGTGGACGGCATCGCGGACGCCACCTCGGTGAACCGCTACAACGGGCGGGAGGGGATCGGCCTGCTGATCAAGAAACAGGGCGATGCCAACGCCGTGGACATGAGCCGTGCCGTGCGCACCGAACTGGCCCGCATCGAACAGGAGGAGGCTGAGCTGGGCACCCACTTCATCGTGGCCGACGACAGCACCGACACCACCGTGGAGGCTGTGAACGCCGTGCTCTTCGACCTGGGTCTCGCCGTGGTGCTCGTCTCCCTGGTCATGCTGCTCTTCCTGCGCAGCCTGCGCAACTCGCTCATCGTGCTCATCGCCATCCCGGCATCGCTGGTCAGTGCCTTTGTCGCCATGGGCCTGCTGGGGTACACCCTCAATCTGATGACCCTGCTGGCCATGTCGCTCATCATCGGCATCCTGGTGGACGACAGCATCGTGATCCTCGAGAACATCCAGCGCTACCTGGACAAGGGCATGGACAAACGCAGCGCTGCGCTCACCGGGCGTGCCGAGATCGGCTTCTCCGCCCTGTCCATCACCTTGGTGGATGTGGTGGTGTTCCTGCCCATCATCTTCGTGCAGGTCTTCGTGGCCGATCTGCTCAAGCAGTTCAGCGTGGTGGTGGTGGTCTCCACGCTGATGAGCCTCTTCGTCAGCTTCACCCTCACCCCTTGGCTGGCCTCGCGCCTGGGCAAACGAGAGGAGCTGCTGCCCACCAACCCCTACAACCGTTTCCTGCTCGCCACCAAGCGGCAGCTGGACCGACTGAACGAGTGGTACGCCGGCAAACTGCGTTGGGTGCTCAGCCACAAGCTTGCGTTCATCGGCATCATCCTCGCGCTCTTCGTCGGCACTGGCATCATGACCAAGCAGGGCATCATGGGCAAGGAGCTGATCGCCACCGGTGACCAGGGCAAATTCCGCCTCACGCTGGAATACGACAAGCAGACCACCGTGCGGGAGAACAACCTGCGCTCACGCGAAGTGGAGGCCTTCCTCCTGGCACAGCCCGAAGTACGGTCCGTGTTCAGCAATGTCGGCGGACCCAGCACCGGCATCGGCAGCATGGGCGTGGGCGCCGAATACCGCACGGAGCTCACCATCGACCTGGTGGGCCGGAAGGAGCGTGGTGACCGGAGCACCGAAGCGTACATGATGCAGGCGCGGCGTGATCTGCAGGAGCGCTTCGCGGCCATCGACATCACCATGTCCACCATCGGTCTGGTGCCCCGCAGCGCACCCGTGGAGATCACCCTGAGCGGTCCTAACGTTGCCGAGTTGGAACGGACCGCCCTGCTGCTAAAGGACACCCTCGCGGGCATCCCCGGAGCGAACAACGTGCGCCTGAGCACCGAGCGCGGTGCACCCGAACTGCGCGTGCTGCTGGACCGTGATCGCATGGCACGACTGGGCCTGAACACCGCAGCCGTGGGGGCAACCCTGCGCAACGCACTGGCCGGCAACGACGATGCACGGCTATACGAGGACGGCACCGAATACACCATCCGGGTGCGCCTGGACGATCAGCAGCGCCGCGATGCCGTGGACCTGGAGCGGCTCGTGGTCATCAACGGTTCAGGCCTGCCCGTGCGCTTGGGCCAGTTCGCCACCGTGGAACGCCACGCACCACCCTCCCTTGTGGAACGCATGGACCGCATGAGCGCCGTGACCCTCACGGCTGATGCGCTGGGCCGTGGATCGGGCAGCGTGGCGGATGATGTGGTGGCCTATCTGGCGAAGAACCCACTGCCTGCTGGGGTGCGCATGACCTGGGGCAGCGACGTGAAACGGCAGAACGACAGCTTCGGCGCACTTGGTGGGGCGCTGCTGATCTCCTTCATCCTCGTGTACCTGGTGATGGTGGCGCTCTACGACAGCTTCCTCCACCCCTTCGTGGTGCTCTTCAGCATCCCTGTGGCGGTGATCGGCGCCTTCCTCGCCCTGAACCTCACCCTCTCCACCCTCAGCCTCTTCACGTTGCTGGGCCTCATCATGCTGCTGGGACTGGTGTCCAAGAACGCCATCCTCATCGTGGACCGAACGAACCAGCTGATCGCCGAGGGCATGCCCCGCCTGGAAGCATTGGTGGAGGCCGGGCGCACGCGGTTGCGGCCCATCATCATGACCACCATCGCCATGGCCTTGGGTATGCTCCCCATCGCGCTGGCCTCCGGCACGGGCAGCGAATGGAAGAACGGACTGGCCTGGGCGCTGATCGGCGGCCTCACCAGTTCGATGCTGCTCACCGTGTTCCTGGTGCCCGTGGTCTACCACATCGCTGAAAGCGGTCGCGAACGCCTAGCCTCCTGGTGGCTACGGACCTTCCGCAAGAAGGCGGTACTGCCCAATACCCCTGCATGAACCGGTGCACAAGCGCCAACAAACACGTGAACCCCATGAACACAACGACCATCAACCCGAAGCTCCGTTCCGCCATCAAGCTGCGCCACCTGGTAGAGGCTATCAGCACCGACTGGCAACTGATCGCCACCATCCAAGGCAGCGTGAACAAGCAACTACAGCAGGCCGAAAGCCTCGCCGAACAGTATGGCGACAGCGCCTTCCAGGACGAGTTCAACACCCTGCTGGCAGCTCTGCGCGACCACATGAAGGGCGTCGTTGCGCAACTGGAACAGGCCAAGGCAGCCCTCGCACAAGGCGGCCCCATCGACCCGGCCATGGATTGGACCGGCATGCAGACCCGGCTCCATGCGGCCGAGGATGTCTTCCGTCGTATGAGCGACCTTCCGTTCGCAACCACCGACGGCGCCAATGCCCAGGATTGGAAGACCCTGTGGAATGTGGTACGCTCCAACCTCGATGCCGTGCAGGGTCTGTGCAGTGCTGCCTACCTCAAGGCCCGCATGATCGCCGACCTCGGCAAGGACGAGGCCGAAGCGCTAACCGCCACCATCCTCCAGCACATCCCACGCAGCTTCTCCCTTACCGAAGCTGACCAATACGAGCGCGACTACCTGGCCGCGATGGACCAGATCAAGGAGGATGCCTCCAAGAAGACCGATCTCTGGGACCGCGTCCTGAACATCATCGCTGGTGCCATCCCCTTCGAAGAGAGCCCCGCCGAACGCGTGATGATGCAACGCTGGATCAACGGGGAGAAGGGAGCACTGTGAACAGCTGCTACCATACGGTCGTGCTCTCAACAAGAAACGTTCGGAACTGGGCTACATCCCGTTCGGAACCCCATGCCAGCCGATAGATATGCGGCTACTAATAGGTCCATCATTCTTGTCGGATAGTCGATCGAAGACCGATTATGGCAGGATCTGCAGGCCTTGCTGAAGTAGCCTGCCGCTACCCGTCGTCCCGGCTCCACTCCGCCCAGCTCGTGGCGGTCTCCTGAAGACGCACCAAGTGGAGCGGTGCTTCGGCAGGCGATCGTTCCCGTAGTGTGCGCACGATGTCGAGCAACAGGTTCTCACACGTGGGTTGCCAGGGCGTGAACAGCACGCGGCCGAAGAGGGCATGGTCCGCGGCCACAGCGCTGCGGTCGTTCTCGTGCAGCACCAAGGCATGGTCGTAGCGGTCGATCACCGCGGCCTTCACGATGGACTTCAGGTCGGCGAAATCGATCACCATGCCGTCCTTGGCGTTGCCGGGTTCGGTGATCGGATCACCGAGCAGGGTGACATCCAGCACATACGAATGGCCGTGGATGTTCGCGCACAGGCCATCGTGGCAGCGCAGCGCGTGCGCCATCTCGAAGGTGAAGCGCTTGGTGACGCGGACCTTGGTCGTGGGGATCATGATCGGGAGAGCGGTTCGAAGTGAGCGGTAAAGTGACGCAGGAATTTCGGTTCCTTCACGATGCGGTAGCCGCGCACCTTCTCCCGCTGCCGCATCACCTCCTCGAAGGTCTCCGCCACGTACTCCATGTGGCTCTGCGTGTATACGCGGCGGGGTATCGCCAGGCGTACCAGTTCCATGGACGACGGCACCAGTTCACCGTTCTCGGCGTACTTCCCGAACATCACGGACCCGATCTCCACACTGCGCACCCCGGCCAGTCGATAGAGCTCACAGACCAGTGCCTGTCCCGGATACTCGTGCGGCGGTATGTGCGGGTACAACTTCCTGGCATCGATGTACACCGCGTGCCCCCCGATCGGCCTCATGAGCGGCACGCCCAGCGCGTGCAGCTTGTCGCCCAGCCAGGTGGTGCTGCGGATGCGGTAATCCAGGTAGTGCGGATCGAAGACCTCGTCCAGCCCGATGGCGATGGCCTCCATGTCGCGGCCGCTCAGTCCACCGTAGGTGGTGAACCCTTCGGTGATGATCAGCAGGTTGGTGCACGCCTCGGCCAGTTGCCCATCGCGCAGAGCGAGGAAACCACCCATGTTCACCAGCGCATCCTTCTTCGCGCTCATCACGGCACCATCGGCCAGCGCGAACATCTGCCTTGCGATCTGCCGGTAGCTCCTGCCTTCCATGCCCGGCTCGCGGTGCTTCACGAACCAGCTGTTCTCCGCGATGCGGCAACAGTCCAGCAGGAAGAGCACGTTATGGCGCCGGCATCGATCTGCCACACCTTCCGCATTGGCCATGCTTACCGGTTGACCGCCACCACTGTTGTTGGTCACCGTGAGTATCACCGCCCCCACCTGCCCCTGGTGTCGCTCCAGCAAGCGTTCCAGTTCGTCAAGGTCCATGTTGCCCTTGAAGGGATGCTCCAGCGCCGTGTCCCTGCCTTCGGGGATGGGGATGTCGATCGCCATGGCACCGCTGAACTCGATGTTGGCCCGCGTGGTATCGAAGTGCGTGTTGCTGATGAACACCTTGCCCGCCCCTCCCAGGTGCCCGTAGATGATCCGTTCGGCCGCGCGCCCTTGGTGGGTGGGCAGCACGTTGGCCATGGTGGTGAGCTCCTGCACCGCCAGCTCCATGCGTTCCCAGGAGCGGGAGCCCGCGTAGGCCTCGTCGCCCTCCATCATGCCGGCCCATTGCTGTGCGCTCATCGCACTGGTGCCGCTATCGGTCATCAGGTCGATGATCACATCCTTTGACCGCAACAGGAAGGGGTTGTAGTGTGCGGCGGCCAGTTGCACGGTGCGCTCCTCGGCGGTGCTGATGCCGATGGGCTCCACGCTCTTGATGCGGAAGGGTTCGATGATGGTGCGGTGCTTCATGGGGGTCGGGATGATCACGGTTGCCACGGCCGGCGGCGAACGGCGCGCGAATGTGAGGCAGCGGCCGTGTTCTTCACCTGACCATCATCAGTTCCCGCGCAAGCCTTCGGACCATGCAGGGTATCGTCGCTGGAAGTGCTGTAGGCCCCCGGGACATCCGGACACAACAAAGGCGCCCATGGGACGCCTTTGTCGCCTTTCACCAATTCCGGTCCGATCCGTTCCGATCGGTCCGGCAGAGGACCCTTACTCGGCCGGTGGCAGCAGCACCTTGTCGATGACCACCACCAAGCCATTGCTTGCGGCCACGGAACCCAGCACCTTGGCATCGTTCACCATCTGGGTGCCGTCCTCGGCCACGGAGAACTTCACATTGTCGCCGTTGGCCATTCCCACGCTGCGGCCGTTGGTCATGCTCTCGGTCTTGAACACGCCCAGTGCCACGTGGTACTCCAGGATGTCCTCCAGCGTCGCCTTGTTCTCTGGCTTCAGCAGGTTGTCCAACGTTCCCTCAGGCAGCGCGGCGAAGGCGGCGTCCGTGGGCGCATAGACGGTGAACGGCCCCGCGTTGGAGAGCACGTCCTGGTACTTCACATGCAGCACGGCGGCCACCAGCGTCTTGTGGTCGGGAGACTTCGATGCCACGCCCACCACGGTGGGTGTGCTCATCTCATCCACCACGGCGCTCTGTCCGGCACCGGGCTCACTGGTCGTTGCGGCTGCATCGGCAGCAGGCTCCGAAGCCCCTCCGCCACAGGCAACGAGAAAGGGGAGCAACAGGACACCCAGTGTCCATTTCTGTTTCATCGGGATCTTCATGGTCGGTTGGTTCGGTTTACAGGGGACAATTTCATCCTGTTCATGATATCCGCACATGATGATCGTCACGGATCGAAGAATTTGTGTGGCTTCCTATTGGAAGTAGCGATCGAACTCCGCCGAGGATGTGGCCAACTGCTGCAGGATGGTCCGCGCTTGCGCAGTGTCGGTGGTCTTCTCCAGGTCCTGCACCAATTGCATGTGCGGCATCAACCAATCGTGCAGTTCCTCATGCGCCTTGCCTTCCATGGTGCATCCCGCCACAAGTGCATCGAGGTCCACGAACAGGCTATCGGCCAGGACGGCATGGTCCAGGGTGATGGCCGCGCCGGGCTCAATGGCAGTAGCGATCCGCTGCTGCATGCGTCGAATCGGAACCAACATCGGGGGGCTCACCACCCAGCGTTCGCCGTTGTTCAGTTCCAGCAGCGGTCCCGATGCACTGTCCGGTACAGCCGTTACCGCATCCGTGCTGTGCGCGCCGTCCACAGGCTGCTCATCCTTGCCAGGACCGCAGGCATAGAAAAGGATGGACAGACCGATCAGGAAGGTGGATAGAGAAGGATGGTTATTCATGACCACTTGGTTCAAAGGTCCTTCCGACGGAACACACGGAATGCGAAGAGAACGGGGACCGCGACCCACAGCGAGAGGATCAGCGCAGCCACGATGGTGCCGCCCACACTTCCGAAGAAGTTCTTGTAGATGGCGCCGCTGTAGCCCATCATGGCGGCCAGGTCCACCTGCAGCATCACCATGATGCGCGCCAGGTCGATGGGGTTGATACCCGCCAGCGGCACCACGAAGGGCTCGATGGGATAGTCGCTGAGCGTGAACATGCCCCACATCAGCAGCGCATCGTACACCAGCACAAAGAGGAACCAGATGGCCAGTGCCACGCCCACCCCACGTGCCTTCTCCCGCTGCTTCAAAGCGATCAGCGCACCCAGCGCGGCGAAAACCAGCACCAGTGCCGAGCCCGAGAGGGACAACACCAGCGCCGCCACCGTGGGCGAATGCACCAGCAGGGGAAGACCCAGCCCGATCGCCTGCGCCAAGAGCAACGCTGCGGCCAGGGCCAACAACTGCCCACCAAGGATGGCACTGCGCCGCATGGGCTGCACCGCCAGCAGCTGCGTGAACTCCAGCGTGTCATACATGTACACCACCGTGAAGACCAATGCGATCAAGGGCACCAAGGCCATCACCACCTGCACCAGGCTCAGCAGCGCCTTGGTCGGGTCGCCCTCCAGCGCGAACAGACCCTGTGCCACCAGGAGCATCAGCAGCGCATAGCCCAGCACGAAGCGGTTGCGCGCCAGATCGATCAGGGTGTATTTGAAGACTTTGAGCATGAGGGGAATGTCCTATGTCCTATGACTGTTGACAACTGTCATACATGTCCGAGGCAACAAGCAACGGTCAGTCGTCATAGGACATGGGACAAAGCATTGGACTCCAGCATCCTTGGCAGCGCTTCGGACAGCCGCGTGCTTCCCGTGGAGGAAAGGATCTCCTGCACCGGCAGCAGGAACTTCAGGTTGCCGTCCTCCAGGTAGGCCACGCGATCGGCGAGCGATTCCACCTCCTCCATCAGGTGCGAGGTGATGAGCACCGTGCCTCCGGCATCGCGCACGGCGGCCGCACGCTGCAACACGCGCTGGGAGGATAGCGGGTCAAGCCCTGCGGTAGGTTCGTCCATCACCAAAATGCCGGGCCGCGAGCGCAGTGCCAGCACCGCGCTCACTTTTTGCTTGGTGCCACCGCTGAGGGTGGAGAGCCGCTTGTCCAGCTGGGCGCTCAGACCCAGTTCCTCCACCAGGCTGTCCTCCACCTCGTCAGCACGCAGCTCGCGGATGTCGGCCATCATCTCCAACAACTGGCCGATGGTGAGCGTGGCCGGGAACTGCGAGATCTGCGGCATGTAGCCGATGGCCTTGCGGTAGGCCGGGTCGCTGCCGATCACTTCGCCGTTCACCGTGATGCGGCCTTCGGTGGGGCTCACCAGGCCGAGCAGGCTCTTGATCAAGGTGGTCTTGCCGCTGGCGTTTGGGCCGATCAACATCACCACCTCACCGGCATGGAATGCACAGTCCACATGACGCAATGCCCAAAGCGAGCCATAGCGTTTGCCCACATCCTGGAATGTGATGCGCGCTTCAGCCATGTGTGTGCGGAAGGTTCGGAAATGGGAAAATGCAAGTGTTCACCATGGCCATGGAGCGCTCGGGTTTTCTCCATTTCTCATTCATCATTCTACACTTCTCATCCTGCCATGGCCCGGCAGGAATGAAAAATAATGCATGAAAAATGCCCAATGTTGAATACGGAAAGGGCCTCTCGTTCAACTTGGCGGACGATCGCCCACCCCGCACCGGCGGTCGCATCAAGGGCTTGTCGTCCTTCATGCTTTCGGGCGTCAGGGATGGGATCAAGCGCTCGGCACGGTCCAGCAGCGACACGAAGAGACTTCGGGAAAAGACCATGGCGTAGGGCTGCATCTCCACGAGCAGGGTGAAGAAACCCAGCGGCCGGTGCGGCACATCGCCATACCCGTCGCGGTCCAGATCGTAGCCCGCGTACCGGTCCCAGTAGTTACCGTTCATGGTGTTGGGTATCAGCGATCCATTGGTGCTCACATCGAAGGTATTGCCAGCAAAGGTGTTGCCCCGGAAGTCGCAGTCTATGGCATTGGCGAAGAGCCTCAAGGCCCAGCCGTTGAGTCGGAACACATTGTCGTGCACATTGATCCGGTTGCAGCCATCGATCATGATACCCGTGGTGTTGTCCTGAAAGGTGTTACCGATGATCTCGCCATCGTTGATCTCCTTCAACAGCAGTCCGTAGGCGCTGGCGCCTCGGTTGGCCAGGAAACGATTGCGGCGCATGGCGATGTCCCTGCTGAACATTACGGCCACGCCAGCCCCGTTATCCTCGAAATGATTGTCCTCGTAAGCATCACGGTGGCTGAACATGAAATGCAGCCCGTAGCGCAGGTTGTGCTTGGTCGTGTTCCCCGTGATATGCGAATCCGTCACGAACTCGAAATAGATGCCATCCCGGTGATACTCCACCCGGTTGTTGCGGATGGTGGCGTTGTTGCACTTCCACAAATGGATGCCGTTGGCCATGTGGTCTTCCTCACCCGGCTTACCCAGCACGGTGTTACCCTCGACCAGTGCATCCTTCGCACCGCTCAGGTAGATCGCGAAGAAACACTTGTCCAATACGTTGTCCGCGATCACCACACCACGGCATTCGTTCACCTTGATGCCGGCCTGATCATCCAGGTTGCTGTGGCGCGAACCGAGGATGGTGAAGTTCCGGACGACCACGTGGTCGCCTGTGATATAAAGCACATCACCCATGCCACCGCCATCGATCACCGCATCGACCTTGCCCAGAAGCACAATGGTCTTGTCCACGCGGATCGTTCCTTCGCTGACCGTGCCGCTCACCAGGATCGTATCTCCCGGCGAAGCGCGCTCTATGCCTTCGCGAAGTGTGCCACCTGACCCGCCCTTGTGTGTCCAGGTACGTGCCTGTGCAACACCTGTGAAGTGGATGAGGATGAGGAGTTGTAGCGCCCTGGTCATACCCGGTCCATCACTCGGCCAATAGCTCGCGTACGGCCTTCCACTCCATGGGGTCGGACTTCCCTTCCACTGTGGCTCGCTGGCGTGTATCCTCGTTTGCGAAGGCGGCCACATCCCCACGCATCGGACTGCGGAAGGCAGGACCACGGAGGTACAGGGCGGTGGTGGCATCGATCAACTCGCCCGGCTTGGCATGATCGCACACATACCAGGAGGCCACCTGGCTTTCTGCAACCGTGCCCTCTGCCACGAAGTGCACCATGCACGAGACATCATCGAATACGTACTGGCGGCCTTTCAAGGTCACCAACACGGCAGCGAAGTGGCGGTCCACCACATTCATGCGACAATGGGCGCATTCCGACTTGCCAAAATCGATGGAAGGGGCCGACTGCCCACAGGACAGAAGTGCTAAAACGACGAAAGGAAGGATCGAACTGAGGCGCATCATGAGGTAGTGGATATGGCCGGTTTCTTACGGCGCAGTTCAAGAATATAGACACCGGCCAACAGGGCCATCGCCCCGAAGAGGATCCAGCCGCCCGTATCGGGCGTTGACCATGCATCGAAGTTCAGCAATTGCTTGTGGCCGATCAACGGCGGCTGGTAGGCCTGGCCTTCCACTTTGATCGCCGCACGCGGATCTAGATCGTGGCCATAGCTGTAACCCCATTCGTACATGTCATACAAGGCCCACAGCCCGAAGGCAGAAAGTGTGATCAGGCCCGCGAAGAGCCCATTCCGTTTGCCCCAGATCGCAGCAAGTACCCCGAATACCGCCAAACCGATCAGCACCTTGGGCAGGTAAACGAACTCCGGGAACATCTCATCGTGTATGGTACCCATGCCGATGTAGTGGTTCAGCCCGTTGATCTTGTCTACATCACCGGCGAAGTGGTCGGCGTAGATCTGGATGAAAAGCCCCTCCGGATACTGTGGCGCCTGCAGATCGATGCGCCAGATGGGAACGAACAGTAGTGCCAACAGCGCCAGGGCGGCCAGGGCGATCATTACGCGGGAGATGGGCTTCATGGTGGAAAGGTCAATGCGGTCGGGGCCTTCAGGACCACGGCCCCGGCATGCACCGGGGCCGTGGTCACTCTCAGGTCTTGTAAATGGTCCTACAGCTCGGCGTCCACCGAAACGGTGAGTGCCGTCAGCGGCACATTGCTATTGGCGGGCGATACGCGCACATACCCTTGCATCTCCTGGTGGAGCGCAGAACAGAAGTCCGTGCAATACATGGGCACCACGCCAACCCGCGTTGGGATCCACTTTAGCGTCTGTGTCTCACCCGGCATCAGCAGCAACTCAGCATTAGCG
>CADEDY010000029.1 GCA_902826215.1 uncultured Bacteroidota bacterium | reverse complement strand
GTGAACATGCCCGGAACCGAAGAGTGGTGGGTGCCGGTAGATGTGAACGGCATCTTGCAATTGAAGCAGGTGGATCTCGGCCTTTCCATCCTTGAAATGCCCGACTTCGCGAACTACATGTGCTGGATCCGCCACAACCGAGGTACGGTTGATGGCCAGCCGGTATACGCGATGGAGAGTTTGACCTTCCCGGGATGGTATTGGAGCATCGAGGGCACTAGCGCCAACTGGAACACGATCAAGCTCATCGAGCACAATGACCCCGCAGATGCACAAGGATTCATCTTCCGATAGCGCCTTCCATCATTTCTGCTCCTTCAACCTTGCGACCGTTCGCTCGGAGTTTTCCTACAGCCTGAGGTTGTTTCATTTGCTTCGACCACCAACGCCCCGATCATGAAACCATTGTTCCTCTTCTGCACGCTCTTGTTCACTCTGACTTCAACCGCCCAATGGAGCACCGACCCTGCTGCACCACTGGTGGTTTGCAATGCCACCGGCACACAAACCGTACTGCGCGCCATGGCCGATGGCAACGGTGGCTGGTATGCCTTCTGGATCGACGATCGCTTAGATGGCATGAACGCGGAGATCTATGGCCAGCATTTGGACGCGGATGGCTATGCGCAGTGGACCGGGAACGGCAAACTCCTGCTCAGCGCTCCAAGCGAAGACAT
The DNA here is from genome assembly GCA_902826215.1 of uncultured Bacteroidota bacterium. Taxonomy (GTDB): domain Bacteria; phylum Bacteroidota; class Bacteroidia; order Flavobacteriales_F; family PHOS-HE28; genus PHOS-HE28. The sequence continues at coordinate 47,045 of CADEDY010000029.1, read as the reverse complement.
CAAGGAACTGGCTCCGGTGCTGCTGGATAATGGGAACGTACTCATCACCTACATCTTCGGTCCATCGGTATTCCTGAACTCGCTTTGGGCCATGGCCTTCGATCCTGCAGGTGAGCCCGTTTGGGCGTCACCCACCGTGATCGATTCGGTCGGTACCACGCTGCTTGGATTGGACCAAGTGACCGCCATCCCTGCTGACGGAGGGGCGCATGTGGGTTGGTACGACAACTTCTTCGGCGGGAGCAATTTGCTGAACGTATCACGGATCAACAACAATGGCACCTTACCCTGGGGCGCCGGTGGCCACGACATCCAGAACGCTTACTACGGCCCCTTCGAACTGCACGATGACGGTGCCGACGGGGTAATGGTGCAATGGCGCACCGGCAACGGCACCGGAGCCGCACTCTTCGCTATGCGTGTGGATGCGAACGGTGCGAATGCTTGGCCCGTGAACGTGCAGACCAGTGCCAACAACACCGGCCTCAACTATGCCTTCCACACGGTGGAAATGGGCGGAGGTACACAGATCACATCCTGGCGCGATGTGCCCGGCAACATTGTGATGGCGGGATTGAACAACACCGGGGCGCTCACCTTCCCATCCACCCCGCTGCCGATATGCACTTATGCCAGCTACCACGACCAGCCGAAACTCGCCGAAAGCGCAGGTGCGCTCTTCGCCGCTTGGGCCGACAACCGCCCACCAGCAAATACAGGCGCTGTGTACCTGCAGAAGTTCGATGCCAACGGTGCCCCTCTTTGGACCGTGGATGGCCTGGCAGCTTTGCAGATCAACACCAGCTTCGTTACCACCGGGATGGTATCTTCAGATAGCGGTGCAGTGATCGTGATGATGGACGGCAATGTGGACGGTTATGCCGCCATGCGCATCCGTGAAGATGGCACACAAGACTGGTCCACAACTGGGCAGTTCTGCACAACACCCTTCAACCCGTTCTATGCGGAACGAAAGGAAATGCCCGACGGCAACGGCGGCGTCGTGAGCTTTTGGCGGACGGTGACGGGTGATCTGTACGGCGCGCGGATCTATCGTAACGGGGAGTTGGGGAACCATGTGGGGATAGGCGAGCGCCTTGACCAAGTATCCCTTCGGCTCTTCCCGAACCCTGCAAATGACCGGATCACGACCAGCACTTCACAGAGTGAACGGATCTTGGAAATCCGCGTGTTCGGAATGGACGGACGTCTGTTGCTATCACGATCCACCAACGGAACAGGACCGGTCACGATGGACATCAGTACCCTCAGAACTGGGAGCTACCTGATGGAGGCACTCACCGAGGGAGGCACTATGAACGTACGGTTCATCAAGGATTGACGAAGGTTCTTGCTCATCCACTTCCCTCTCATCCGACTTTGCGGATCAGAAAGGATAGCCCACCGCGATATTGAATACCACGTTGTCGAATACCCTCGGTCGGAAGTCATCGAACACCCAGCGGTCACCCGGTGGCAATGAAGGGATGCGCAGCGGCGTTGCCATATCCAACCGCACCACGATCACATCCGGATCGAACCGCAGACCGAAACCGGCACCGAAAGCCAATTCCGAAAGCATGTTCTCCCACTCGAACTTTCCACCTGGGCGTTGGGGATCATCATTGACCAGCCATATGTTACCGGCATCACCGAAGACCGCTCCCTTGAAGTAGCCCGCAATGGTGAACCGGTATTCGGCATTGGCTTCGAAACGGATATCCCCGACCTGATCGATAAGGACACCTGAGCTTACTGTTGGAACATACGTACCGGGACCGACCGATCGTGCTCTGAAAGCCCGAAGACTATTGGTTCCTCCAACGAAGAACTGCTTCACATACGGCACTACATCCGAATTGCCATAGGGAACGGCTGCACCGGCGATGACACGCGCTACGAAACGACCACCTCTGGAGCCCAAGCGGCTGTAGTACCGGAACTCGGGTCGTACACGAACGAACTGCGAATAGCGCCGACCGAAGAGAAGTGTGCCTTCTTCGGATCGAGGACCTCCGCTACGCATGACCGCCGAAACGAGGTTGCCACTTTCGTCGAGACCGATGCTGACCAAGCCGTAGCCAGCCCGATTGTTGCGACGCTTGGTCGAAACCGTATACGTGTAGCCAACGCCCAAAATGAACTGCTCTTCGAAGCTCTGTCGAACGGCGGGATTGAGCGCTAGGAAATCATCGAACTCCTGACTGCTGTAATACAACGACGTGTAGCTGATGTCAGGGAATCGTACATCGTGCCAAACCCGCGGATTCTGCCTCCACACATAGCCGAACGAGGTATTGAACGATTCCAGACCATAGAGCCCGACGCGCCGGAACAAGCCATAACCGATATCGGCCCGTGTACTGGGTGCGGACGAACGCACGGTCCGCAGGAATCTGGAGGGCACGATCCGCGGGATCTGCAAGGCGATCTTCATGTTGATCTCATACGCATTGGTCCCCTTCTGCGCACCGGCAACCTGTGTCTCGAAGCGCCCGTTGATATCGGCGGTGAGCAATTCAGCACCGCGGAACACATCGCGATCCTTGAAACCAACGCGGATACCCGGTCCAGCGAAGTTGTTGCTCTTGCTGATCGCATTCAGTTCACTGAACAAGGACCATCGTTTCTGCGGCGTGATGAAGACATCGGTCCGCAATAGACCGGGTCGCAGCGTATCCTCTGTGTGATCGACGTTCACGCTCTTGAACACGCCGAAGCTCGAGAGGTAGCGCGAGGTCAGTTCACTTCGTCTCTCGGAATACCATTGCCCTGGTCGCAACGGAACACCACGCACGATCGTTCCTGGTCTGAAGTTGTTCAGGTAGTTGATGTAACGAACACTGTCCAATAGCACCGTGTCGTTCGGCGCCAGCCAGCGATCATAGTCCCCGTGCACCCAAACATCGGCCAAGCGGAAGCGTTGCCGAACTTCATCGCTTGTGTTGGTCTTCATCCGCAACAACAGATCCACCTGATGACCACCCACCGATGAATCCGCCGCGAATACCAAATGATCCTCGCCCAAATGGTACCACCCCTTGTTACGCAATGTTCCCGTGACACGGCCCCGCTCGGCATCCAGCACCCCGAGGTCGTATAGTTGACCAGCCTTCAAAGGCGAATCCTCGAATGCCCGTGCAACGAACAGGTTCAGGGTATCCGTGCTATCTGCATAATTGATGTTCCGAATGCGATGTGGAATGCCCGGTGTGACGAAGAAAACGACATGCGCTTTCCGTCCTTTCATTTTCACTTCGTATCGACTTCTCGCCTGGAAATAGCCGTGGTTGATCAACCTGTTCTCGAAAGCGCCATTGATGTCCGAGAGTGGCACATCCGGTAGATAGATCGGCTCGGATCCGATCTTATTGCGGAGCAAGTTCGATAACCCCTTCTGCTCCGGTTTCTCCTTGACCATATTGTGCAAAACCACCGTCGGTCGAACGCCCAGAATGCTGTTGTTCGGCGCGGGCTCCACGATCCCTTCCAATTCCCGGGTGATCCGATTGCGCGCTTCCGCGGGTGCTTGCTCCCACTTCACTTCGAAGTCGGAGAACAAGGGTCGATCCGGTGTAGCATACTTCAGACCACTGCAGGACGCCAGTAGGGTCGCAGCACACAGGGTGATATGGAGCTTCCCACTCATGGATCGCTGATACCTTCCGGTGCTGCGAGATCGGGACCACGCTCTTCCTCGACCTTCCGTTCCGTTTGCTTTCGCTTCATTTCCTCCTTTTCCTTCTTCCTCGCCGCCTGCCTTGCTTTCTCACGGGCGATCTCGTTCTCCTCGAAATCATGTGTGAACATCAACGCGACCCCACTGTCCGTGATCTCCCCATCGTACAGGTCGAAGGCATTCTCGAAGAAACCGCGCAACCGGAATCGTCCATCTTTGGTCAGATCATAGAGAATGGCGTACTGGGCGGCACGGGTGCTGCTCACATTGCTCACATCATTGTTCTTCTCGTTCACGCCGACGGATCCCCCTACTTCGAAGCTCAACCGTTCGTTGAGGATGCTCTTGCTGACCTTGTAATCCACGGAAGTGCGCTGATAGACGGTTGATCCTTGCGCTTGATCAACGGTATTGACACCGAGTTGGATATCGACACCCCTGACCAGGCGACCGGTGACCTTGTTCAGTTGATCGGTCAGGATGCCATTGATGGAGTTGCGGGCAGCCGAGCTTGCAATGCCACTACTGGGCGCATTCCCGGTGCCTTCGTCCTCGATGAAGGAATTGAGTACGAGCAATCCGAACACCTGTCGGTTGCGCTCTTCATCCTGCCCATTGCCCGCTAGCCGGTCCAACTCCTGATCGACCTTCGGGTAACTGTTGCGGAACTCTCGCGGCAGATCCAGTGCGAAAGAGATATCCGGCTTCTTCATGGCACCACCGATGTTGATGATCACCTCGAACGGCATCCGAGTGGATAAACGGTTCCGCTCCACCTCGGTCAATGAACCTGAGCTGGCGACCAGCGGATAGGCAGCACTTTCCGACACATAGCGTGCCTTGATATCCATTCGTGCGGCCAATGGATCACCACTCCATGTTACTTGACTTCCCGGGACGAGATCGAAACGTTTCTTCACCAGACCATAGAACTCCAGCGTGTAGCCACCTTCTGAAACCGTGAATGGCCCGGTCAATAGCATCTGCCTTTCCGGGGTGTATCGGAAGCGCAGGTCACCCTCACCCTTGAACGTCGCTTGGTCGCCAGTGGTAGGATCGAGCACCACGGCGAAACCGGCTTTCGGATCCACGCGGATGTGCAGGTCCAGATCCATTCGAGGCAACTGTGCTTTCAACGAATCTCGCAAGCGCTCTTCATCCGTGGCCACACGTGTGGTGTCCGTGCCATACAGGTCGGTGGTGAACTCCACGATGCCATCACTGCTCACCAATTCCACCTCGCTTCCGGGCATCACCACGCTCAGGTCGGTACCCGACAATATGCCCAGGTCGCCTTTCACAACGGGTGCTTTGTCCGTGCCGGTAACGCGCAGATCAGCCGATGCCAAAAGATCTCCATAGAAGAAGGCTTTCGGATCAGGAGCGCTGTTCACCAACTGGAACGAATTCGTTCTCAAGGTGAGGTCGAAGCGCATCGATGCGAGGTTGTTCGTGAAGACCTGCCCATCCAGTGTGAACGCATTGCCCAAGCTATCGAGCACGGTGAGATCGTCGAATCGGAATCCTGCCTCATCAGCGATCATCCGTTCATTCTTCAACCGGTACTTCGCGCCGGTCATCACCATACCCACCTCCGCATTCTTGAACGTGAGGTCACCCCGCAGTTCCTTGCCATGGCTAGTCGATGCCCAATCCACCGTGCCAATGAGGCCACCGCCGAGATCATACAGTACGCCGGAAACGAATGGTTGCAGGAACGCCATATCGGTCAGTCCGATGTCCGCGTGTGCATCGATCGTCGCCGTTGATGGAGTTCCATCATAAAGGATCTTCGCATCCAAGGTGTTCGGACCGTTCTCGAAGGTCAAGGCTGCATCATACTTGTCCGCTCCCCTCTCCCGAGCGTTGACCACAAGATCCCCCAAGGGTTGCCCGGTGATGACGAGTCCCTTCACTCGCATGTCTGCCCGCAAGGCTCCGGTGTCACGCAAAGGCAACACGACCTCGCCGCTCAGTTCCCCAGCTGCCAATGGCACACTGTCCGATATGGAAACGAAATTGAGCAAAGCACCCATGTTGAACCGATCGAAGCGGATCGACGTTGTCGTGGGTCCGGTCAACAACTCCACCTTTTGAGTTCCACTGGCAAGGATGAAATGCTCGGCTTGTGGCCCATGCTCTTGGAAGCGAAGCAAATTCGCTGGGTCCACTGTCCAGTGTGCCGTATCGAGTATCAAACCATCCATCAGATGCAAGGAGATATCCCCGTCGGTGCGCTGGAACCGCACGGGCACCACGTAGCTCGGCGCAGCATCGTCCTCTTGCTCCTTCAAGGTGATCAGAAGCGAACCAGGACCGGAAGCTGCCGTGAGTTCCAACCCATGCAGATGAACAGAATCGCGTTGGATGTGATGAACGCGAAGCGCACCATCCAACGATCTCTCCTTTGCATCAACGCTTATCGTGAGATCCTCTATGGTCACAGATCGATGCTCGAAAACGGGTACATCAACGGTCAGCTGCAAGCCCTCATCGTCCACAAGAGCGGTGAATTCCTTCAGTTCGATGGCATTCAGTTCGGGAAGCACTATACCGGTGAGCCATTCTGTTTTCGGCAATGCTACACGCAGGTCCATGCGCGTACCGAGGGTCATCTGCTCTGTAGTATCGGCTCGGAAAAAGCTTAGCAATCGTTCCTTTGCTCGAGGCACCACACTGTCGATCGGGAGGTTGGCGCTGTACGCCACTTCCAGCGCATCACTATCCAGTTCGAAGCGGGTGGAATCCGCAGCGAGACGGCCGCTCGCATCGAAACGCTCGAAATGGAAGGATCGATCGCCGTTGAAGAGCAACATGCTGTCACCGGTCAACGCGAATGAACCGAAACCATCCGTGGAGAAAGATCCGTTCCCTATCCAGTTACCACGCACATTCAATGGGTGTCCATACCACCCGAGTTCCTCCAAAGCGAGTTGTTCGACGCGCAGGTCCAACGCCCCAGCGATGCTGTCCGTACCATTCGGCCAACGTCCACGCACATCGGCAACTACGGCCAAAGCAGGTGCATCGGTCCGAACGGTAGCGAAGACCGAATCACCGCGCAGTCGCGCAACCAGCAACGATCCACTGAGGTCCTGACCGAGATAGGCGAACGTGGTGGGGCTGATCTCCAGTGATCCGGTCCGATCCGCTGAATTCAATCCGCTTCCCTGCCCAACGACGTGTACACTCAGCTTGCTCAATGCGGTATCGCCAATGAGGCGCTCCAGATCGGCATTGGTCACCACCAGATCGGCGGTGATCACATCCGGGGTGCGTTGTGAAAGACCGAAAGCACCAAGCGTACCGGAAATGTCACCGAGATCGCTCCCTAGGTCCAATTGCGCATCCATCCCATCACCAGTTCCATCGATGCGGGCCGAACCTGCAAGACGGTCGGGCAAAGCGATGTTCGCGGGCACGTACGGTCGGATCAGGTCGCGCATGCCTTGGCCCATGACCATCTCCTTCAGTTCAGCATGAAAAGCGCTTCCCGGCAGGCCTTTCAGATCCGCTGAACGACCTGAGAGGTGGATCACCGAATTCTGATCACCGCGCACATCAAGCGCCATCGAATCAACCCGGTTGGAAGTACCTGAGAATGTGAGCTTCGTAGTCCATGTTTCCTCAGCATCCATGGGCTCTGGAAGGGTCACGCCCAATTGATGTAACAAGCTTCCGAGCTCGTCCAGTGCAAGTTCACCATGGACCTGCATCTTCAGGGGAACTTGATCCGGTGCTCGATACGCCGTTGACAGGTCATCGAGCGCAGCCGATCCCGAGAAGTTGACCTTCATTTCATCCGCCATCAACGACCCATCGGCAACTGCGATATGCTCCTTTGTCGCGTCCAACTTCAAAGCAGCGCTAAGTAGAGGTCCTCCAGTTTCCGGCATGACGGAGAAGCTCTGCAGATCCATGGCGATCCGGTCATCATTGACCACCACGTTCTCGACATCCATGGATAGCGACCGGAATACCAAGTGATCGGGATCGAAGCCACTCGCAGCTGACTTCAGGGATCCGAAGTGCATTTGAAACTCGCTTTCACGGAAACTCAGTACCTCCACTTGCACATCAAGGCCACGCGTCCAGAAACGGAAGCCGTCGTTCTGATCCAACCACAGCGGAGCAGTGGTTCCGATCGTATCCACGGCAGCCATCGCGTTCGGTTGAAGCATACCGAACCGGGCTCCGTCGATCTCTAAAGACTTGATCGCGATCCGTTGCTCATCCAATGCCATCTCATTCACTTGGAGATCGCCTTCATCAACAGCCAACCACAAGCTATCACCGCTCACAGTATTCATCATCGAGAAACCCACGTTGTCCAATTCGAGTTGATCCAAGGTGATATCAAGCCCTGCGAAGGGGTTCACGAGATCCGGATAGGTGTCCGGCTCGGAAGGTCCTGGAGCGGTACGAAGCCGAAGTCGCGTGTCGGCAAGAAGAATGTCTCCGACGTGGAACCGCATGCGGGCAGGATCCATTTCCTCCAGATCCAATTCCAATCTGCCGAGCACCAAGCCCATGCTCATCCGGCTAGGGACCAATGCCAGCGAAAGGCGAATTTCCTCCAGCGTCACACCATCCATGGAAAAGAATGGCGCAGTGCTCGTATCAACCGGAGCCGCGGCGGTGGTATCCGCGCTAGTGAACGCCTCGATGATGTAGTCGAAATTGAAGGTACTGTCCCCGCGTTGCTCGATCGTTGCACGCACATGGGAAAGCGTTGTTCCGCTCAACGCCACCTTGCCTGAAATCAAGGAAGAAAGATCGGCGTTGGACTTCACCGCACCTGCATACAGCAGTGTGTCGCCGGAGCGGTCGAGCAACAAAAGGCCATCGATCCGAAGGCCCAGTGGGTATTTCAAGGCAAGATGATCCAACTGCACCGGTGTGCCGATCTTCTCCTCCAGAAAGTCGACCGCCTTGGCCCGCACATAGTTCTGCACCGGCGGCACATAGACCAAGACCACGGCAAGGAACAAGAGGACGAAGGGCAAAAGGACCAGCCAGATGAGGGTGCGCAGAAACCGACGTCCCCATCGCGCACGCGAGGAACTTTCAAGGGGTTGCTCCTTCTGGTGAGGTGGCATTCAAAAGATCACTGGTGCGAAGTGCGTGCCAACGATCGGCGGTGTCAAGCTACTTCACCCAAAACCCTTTCAGTGCTTGGATCGCACTGTAGCGTTGACCTTCAACAACCAAAGACCGACGATCGACCATGGGGCGGAAATTACCCAACACTGCATGAAGGAACAGGATCCTACCCTCCTGTAAAATGATCAGGACAGCAAGTGAGCTGCGATCGCAGCAAGGAAGCGATCAGCATACTGGGCGGCCTTGTGATCACCAACTCCATTCACCAATCGGAACTCGTAGATGTTCTTGGGTGCTTTCTCAGCCATGTCGATCAACGACGCATCGCTGAAGACCACGTAGGCCGGCTTGCCCATTTGCTTGGCGATCTCGCGACGCAATTCCTTGAGCGCGGCCAAAAGGTTCCCAGCTGCTGCAGAAGGTTCAGCCACCACCTGCCGGGAACGTTTCGGACGTTCCTGACGTTCCTTGATGGTCTCCGGCGAGACGAGCCCAACTTGTCGCTCGCCTCTGAGAACGGCCTCTCCTGCACGAGTTATGATCAGGTGATGGTGATCGCGATAGTCCACCTCCAGCAGGCCGAGATGGATGAACTGCTGGATGAACTGCACCCATGCGAACGCCGTGGTATCATGCCCGGCACCAAAGGTCTTGATCCGCTGCCAACCATTCTCGCTTACAGCGGGACTATGGGTGCCTTTCAGCACATCCACCAGAACACTCAGTGGCAATTTCTGACCACTGCGTACCACCGCACTCAACGCCTTCTGAGCGACCACCGTACCGTCGAAGTACTTGGGTGGATCCTTGCACACATCGCAATTGCCACAGGCCTCACCACTTTCCTCGCTGAAGTAGCTCAACAGGATGGTGCGGCGACACGCTTGGGCCTGCGCGTACTCCTTCATGCGATCGAGCTTGGCGATCACCACTTCCTTGTAACGCGGATCCTCGATCTCCTCGGCGAAATGCATGTGCGTTTGCACATCGGCATAACTGTAGAAAAGGATCGTTTCGGCGGGCTGACCGTCACGACCGGCGCGACCGATCTCCTGGTAGTAGCCTTCCACCGTACCGGGCAGGTTGTAGTGGATCACGAAACGCACGTCGCTCTTGTCGATGCCCATGCCGAAGGCGATGGTAGCACAGATCACATGCAGCTTACCTTGTATGAAATCGTCCTGCACGCGGCTGCGTTCCTCGGGATCGAGCTTGGCGTGGTAGTATGCGGCCTTCACACCGATGCCTTGCAGCTTGGCGGCGAGCTTCTCCGCACCCGCACGGCTGTTGCAATAGATGATACCGCACTTGCCCAAGTGCCGCCCCATGATCCGCTCAATGGCTTTCCAGCGGTCCTGACCGGGCAGCACCGCCAACGAAAGATTCGGGCGGTCGAAGCTGCTGATGAAGGTGCGCGGCTCACGCATACGCAACAACTGGCCGATCTCGCTCCGCACGGTGCGATCAGCTGTAGCGGTGAGCGCGACGACGGGTATCTGCGGGAACCGCTGTTTGAGCACGCTCAGTTGTTTGTATTCGGGCCGGAACGAGTGGCCCCATGAACTGATGCAGTGCGCCTCATCCACTGCGAATAGGCAGACGTTCATTTCCAACAGTTGATCCAAGAAGCCTTGTTGGAAAAGCCGCTCGGGTGATACGTACAGCAACTTCAATTCGCCGTGGCGCAGCTGTTGATGGATCAGCCTTTCCTCGCCGAAATTCAATGAACTGTTGAGGAATGCTGCCGGAATACCGTTCCCTTGCAAGGCCTGTACCTGATCCTTCATCAAGGCGATCAAAGGGGAGATCACCACAGTTAGCCCTTCGAAAGCGAGTGCGGGGATCTGGAAGCACAGGCTTTTACCGCCACCGGTAGGCATCAACACCACTGCATCTTTCCCACGCAGCACATGATCGATCACTTCAAACTGTTGAGGTCGAAAGGTCTTGTAGCCGAAGTGGCGCTCCAAAAGGTCCGCAGCGATCTCGCGATGAGACGTGCTTGAAAGGGTGGTTGGCTCACTGACGAATTCCATGGCAGAAAGGGGTTGGCCAAGGTAAGTCCCGTTCGCGCGTGCCATGCATAATGACCTGGATCAAAGCGTCAACACCATGCAGCGGACCAGCTCGGTCGAGAGGTTCTGGGATCCGTTCCAGTGCGGTAACGTGTTGCCAACGTCACGTCGTGATGATCCTCACATCGGCTGCTCAATTCCTCCATACCTTTGACGCGTGACGCATCGCATTTGGTTCCTTCTTCCGATCCTCTGGGTACAGGGTTTCTTAGTAAGCCCCGACCTGATGAAGCTGCCTCTTCTCCTCGCGCATTTCTTGGACCATCAAGCCACGAGTGAAGAACTTGATCTGGCTACGTTCATCGAAATGCATTATGCAGATGACGACCACCAAACGCAGGATCACTCCGGTCACGAGAACTTGCCTTTCCACCATCATCACGGTGCAGCCTTGGATCAGCATTTCGCCAAAGTGATCGCTTCCGACCCCTTGCGTCCAGTGAGCTTTCCAACGCATTCCGCCCGCAAAGCGGTGGCGCTTCCCATGGACATGGACCTACTTGCCGGGCACCACCCGGAGCTCTTGCGTCCGCCTCGAACCCAGGCCTGATCCCAGGCCGGTCTCAGCACTGTTCTCTGATCCGGTCGAACCGTTGATCCGCTTCGCGCGGTACGCGGTGCTTTCAACCATTTCATCGGAACATCATGCTGGACCGCATCATCGCATTCTCCATCAAGCAGAAGCTCATCGTCGCGCTTCTGGTATTCGGGCTCATCGGCTTGGGGGCGTACAACGTCACACAACTGCCGATCGACGCCGTACCCGACATCACGAACAATCAAGTGCAGGTGATCACCGTGAGCCCGGCGTTGGGCGCGGGCGACATCGAACGCTTGATCACCTTTCCCATCGAACAGGCCACGCGCAATGTGCCGGGCATCATCGAGCAGCGCAGCTTCAGCCGCTTCGGGCTCAGCGTGGTCACCATCGTTTTCGAGGATGCCACGGACGTGTATTGGGCACGCCAACAGGTCACGGAACGGCTCAGCCAGATCACCATTCCGGAAAAACTCGGCAAACCGGAACTGGGACCGGTTTCCAGCGGACTCGGCGAGATCTTCCAATACGTTGTTAGGGCCAAGCCCGGATACGAAGGCAAGTTCGATGCCTCGGAACTGCGCACCATCCAGGATTGGATCGTGCGTCGCCAACTGATCGGCACCGAAGGTGTGGCCGATGTGAGCAGCTTCGGCGGCAAACTCAAGCAGTACGAGATCGCGGTGGATCCGGAAAGGCTCAGCGCGATGGGCATCACCATAGCCGATGTGTTCACTGCCGTGGAACGCAACAACGCCAACACCGGCGGGGCGTACATCGAGAAGGGCCCTGCCCTGCTGTTCATCCGCACCGAGGGACTGCTCACGGACATGGATGCCATCCGGACCATCCAAGTAAAGGTACTGCCGGACCATACGCCGGTGCTGTTGCGTGATGTCGCTGAGGTCCGGTTGGGCACAGCAACACGTTACGGGGCAATGACCTACAATGACGAGGGTGAAGTGGCCGGTGCAGTCGTGATGATGCTGAAGGGCGCCAACTCCAGTTTGGTGATCCAACAAGTGAAGGATCGCATCGCACAGATCGAGAAGACACTTCCCGAAGGCATCACCATAGAGCCCTTCCTCGACCGCACCAAGATGGTGAACAACGCCATCCGCACAGTGGAAACGAACCTCTTGGAAGGTGCGCTCATTGTTGTGCTCATCCTTGTCTTCTTCCTCGCCAACCTGCGCGCAGGATTGGTGGTGGCATCGGTGATCCCGCTGGCCATGCTCTTCGCTGTCATCATGATGAACCTGTTCGGGGTGAGCGGCAATCTCATGAGCCTCGGCGCACTCGACTTCGGCCTGATCGTGGACGGCGCAGTGATCATCGTGGAGGCGGTGCTGCACCGATTACATGGCACAGGGCATGGACTTGGAAAGGGCCAATTGGACCAACAACGGATGGATGACACCGTGCGCTCCTCGGCGAGCCGCATGATGAACTCCGCTATGTTCGGGCAAGTGATCATCCTCATCGTGTACCTACCCATCCTTTCGTTGCAAGGGATCGAGGGCAAGATGTTCAAGCCGATGGCACAGACAGTGGCATTCGCCGTGCTCGGCGCTGCGATCCTCTCGCTCACCTATGTTCCGATGATGAGCGCGTTGTTCCTCAGCAAAAGGCTCAACCCTCCACCCACTTGGACCGACCGCATGATGGAACGTCTCGGAAAATTCTACCTCACCTGGCTGGACAAGGCCCTCTTGAAACCCATGCGGCTCGTGGTCGCTGCAGGCGCGCTCCTCCTCCTGGCCGTGGGTATCATGTCAGCGATGGGCGGGGAATTCATTCCGGAACTGGAAGAAGGCGACTTCGCCATTGACACGCGCTTGCTCACCGGTAGCTCGCTCACCAACACCGTGGAAACCTGCTTGAAAGCCGGCGGTATTTTGAAAGCGGAATACCCCGAAGTGGAGAAGGTGGTGGCCAAGATCGGAAGCGGCGAGATCCCCACCGACCCCATGCCGATCGAAGCGGCGGATATGATGGTGATCCTGAAACCGAAAAAGGAATGGACCAGCGCGAAGACCTTCGATGAACTCGCCGAAAAGATGGGTGCCACACTGAGCGCATTGCCCGGTGTCACCTTCGGATTCCAATACCCCGTGCAGATGCGTTTCAACGAACTGATGACCGGTGCGCGCCAAGATGTGGTGTGCAAGATCTATGGTGAGGACCTCGATTCACTATCCAAATACGCGCACAAGCTGGGCGAATTGGTGACCACGGTAGAGGGCGCCAAGGACCTCTATGTGGAAAGTGTGGGTGGACTTCCGCAGATCGTGATAACGCACGACCGCGCTGCGCTGGCCCGCTATGGCCTGGATGTGGAAGCAGTGAACGACGTGGTGCGGACAGCCTTCGCAGGCAGCGTTGCTGGACAGGTCTTCGAAGGTGAGCGCCGGTTCGACCTGGTGGTTCGCGCCCATTCGCAGAGCCGCTCGGACCTCAGTGATGTGCAAAGCTTGTTGGTGCCCACACCGACAGGAAGACCCGTGCCCCTCTCGCTGCTCGCCAGCGTGCGGATCGAGGATGGCCCCAACCAAGTGCAGCGCGAGGATGCCAAACGCCGGATCACGGTGGGCTTCAACGTGCGCGGCCGCGATGTGCAGACCATCGTGGAAGAATTGCAGGGCAAGGTGGACGCGCAGTTGAATTTACCGGTCGGCTATTACACCACCTACGGCGGCACGTTCGAGAACCTCATGGATGCCAAGAAACGCCTCACGGTCGTGGTTCCGCTCGCGCTGCTTTTGATCCTGCTGCTGCTGTACTTCGCCTTCGGTTCCTTGAAGCTGAGCCTGCTCGTGTTCAGTGCGGTCCCGCTCTCCGCGATCGGTGGTGTTTTCGCTCTGTCCGCGCGGGGCATGCCGTTCAGCATCTCGGCGGGCGTGGGCTTCATCGCGCTCTTCGGTGTTGCGGTGCTCAATGGCATCGTGCTCATCAGCGAGTTCGAGCATTTGTTGAAGAGCGGGCTGAAGGACGCGGCAGAACGGATCCGGCAAGGCACGGCCACCCGGTTGCGCCCGGTGCTGATGACCGCCAGTGTGGCCTCGCTCGGTTTCCTGCCCATGGCCCTGAGCAACGGTGCCGGTGCGGAAGTGCAACGTCCATTGGCCACGGTGGTCATCGGTGGATTGCTTACGGCCACGTTGCTTACGCTATTCGTGCTCCCCGCGCTATACATGCTTGTTTTCAGGAAGCCGAAGAGCGGCGGAAATAAGAGTCCAAAACGGGCCATAACGACCGTAGTGATCGCGCTCTTCGGTGTGCCTGTCGGAATGAACGCCCAATCCATGGTACAGCCGATCACGCTGCAGCAAGCCGTGGACAGTGCCATGCGCAACAACCTCTACTTGAAGAGTGCCGCACTGCGCAGTGAAGCAGAGGAAGCGCTGATCGGTAGCGCTTGGGACCTGCCGCGTACCAACGTGGACTTCGAGTACGGACAGGTCAACACCAACGTGAACGATGATCGGATCAGCTTGACCCAGAGCCTGACGTTCCCGACGGTGTATGCGCAACGGCGGAAGATGCTCAAGCACGGTGCAGCAGGTGTCCGCTGGGAGCAGGCTTTACGGCAACGTGAAGTGCGTGTACAGGTCCAGCAGACCTACCATGCAGTGCTGGTGCTCAGCGAGCAAATGCGACTGCTACAAGAAGCCGATAGCATCTATACGCTGGCCGTTGCTGGTGAAGAGCAACGCTTCGATCTGGGATCCAGCAATGTGCTGCAACGGGCCACGGCCCGCACACAAGCCATGCTGATGCGCGCCCGCGTCCAGCAAGTGAGCGCCGAATTGGAGCAGGCCCGCACACGACTCGCACAGCTGATGAACAGCGCGGGAGCCGTGACCGTCACGCCCATTCCGATGAAACAGACCGTTGCGGTGATGCCTGATGAAAGCACGGTATTGAAACATCCCATTGTGCGTTCGGCCAATGAACAGGAAGCTGCTGCGGATGCGCGTTGGCGAATGGAACGCTCTACCCTATTGCCGGAATTCACCCTTGGCGTTGCCTCCATGACGCTATACCAGTCGCCTTCCGTGCCGGATGGGTCGGTGATCTACGGTCGTAGCGATCGGTTCACCATGGTGCGCGCTGGGATCGGTGTGCCGTTGTTCTTCGGCGCGCAGACCGCCCGGAACAAGGCAGCACGGCTCGGCACGGAACGCGCCAGCAACGAGACCGAGGCGCTGACACAGGAGATCCGCACACAACTCCAACAAGCGCAGCAACGCTACACCGCCCAATTGGCGAGCGTGGAAGCCTTCGAACAAGGCGCGACGCAAGAAGCGGAACAACTCCGTCGCTCAGCGGAGGAGGCCTACCTCAACGGACAGATCGACCGCCTTCAATGGAGCCTGCTCACCGGCCAGTCCATCACCCTTTCCATGGAATATCTCGATGCGCTACAAGCCTTGGGCCGCGCCAGTTTCGAACTCAACGCCTTCAACGAATTCTAACCTACCGCAGAACATGCGTCAATACAAGTCAATTCACATCGGACCCATCCCGAATACGCTTGGACCGATCATCGGTCGACCCTCCCGGCGCAAGGCCGGGATGGCAGGGTCGACGCTACAGGTGCTTGGCAGCGTCTGCGCTATGCTGCTAACGCTTGCTTCCTGTACCACGACCGAGGCACCTGCCGACACCGTGGCTGTCCCTGCTTCGGAAACAACGGTTACCCTTACCGCGGAACAACTGAAGAACGCCGGCATCATTACCGGCAAGGCCGAACGGCGCTCATTGGGACTACTGATGCCCGTGCAAGGCGTTGTGGATGTACCACCACAGAACCTCGTCAGCATAAGTGCGCCGCTCGGAGGGTACCTGCGCTCGTTGGAACTGCTGCCGGGCATGGAGATCCAGAAGGGACAAACGCTGGCTATCATGGAGGACCCGAAGTTCATCCAACTGCAACAGGACTACCTGATCGCCCAAGGCAAGGTGGAGATGCTCGCGCAGGACTTCGATCGCCAGAAGGCCCTGAACGCTTCGAAGACCAGCAGCGACAAGGTGCTCCAGGAAGTAACAGCCGAACTGAACACGCAAAAGGTCACGCTCCGATCTCTTGGCGAACAGCTGCGGTTGATCAGTATCGAGCCCACTTCGCTTACGGCCGAAACGATCTCGCGCAGCGTTGCGCTTCGTTCACCGATCCACGGGTGGGTCTCGCAGGTGAACGTGAACATCGGTCGCTACGTGCAACCCACTGATGTGCTCTTCGAACTGGTGGATCCCAATGATATCCACCTCGCACTAACGCTCTTCGAGAAGGACCTGCCCAACGTTCACATTGGCCAGGAAGTCCACGCGCGCCCAACCGCACACCCCGATGACGAATACGAAGCGGAAGTGATCCTCGTGGGCCGCAGTTTGGACGCCGACCGCAGCGCCATCGTCCACTGCCACTTCACCAAGGCGCCGAAGGACCTGGTGCCCGGTATGGCCATGAGCGCCACGCTAGAGAGCCGCACCGATACCGTGTGGTGCGTACCCGAGGAAGCCGTGGTGCGCAGCGGCGACGGCCAGGCGGTTTTCACCGCGAACGCGGATGGCAGCTACACCTTGGTGCCCGTGACCACCGGAGCGAATGAGTACGGCTACTTCGAATTGAAAGAGCCCTCGGCCGAACTGCGCGAACGGCCCGTGGTGTTGAAAGGGGCGTACAGTCTGCTTTCCTCGCTCAAGAACAGTGGTGAGGAGTAACTCAACACATCACAGATCGACAAAGCGAACAACCGTTCTCAACGATCAATCCTATTACAGGGTCATGGTTCGCATTGCTCCACCTGGATACGGCACGAGACACGGACGTGCGTGAACCGAGCACGTATCGATCGAAAACACCTTCACAGCAACACGCGATCGATCATCGCATACCATGATGGACGATGTTACACGTCCCAGAAGTAGCATTCTCGAGGATCGGAAAGGACCAAGGGACCGGACGTGCTTGGAAAGGGCCTTCGATCTTTGAAGAACACCTTGGTGGTCGTGGTCCGACATGGTACTTACCAAGCCAACTCTTGCCTTGAGAAAGAGATCCAAATCGCAGCCAAGCGCATTATATTTCAATACTATTTGAAAGTTCCACTCTAATTGCCTTACATTTGTCCCATCATGGAACTCCACGAAGCAAAGGACAAGTTCATCCAAGCCTGGGGCGCGTTCGGCAGCCAATGGGGCATCAACCGCAGCATGGCCCAAGTACACGCTCTATTGCTGATCAGCCCGGAGCCTTTGAGCACCGAGGACGTGATGGAACAACTCAACATCAGTCGGGGCAACGTGAACATGAACCTGCGCGCCTTGATCGATTGGCACTTGGTGGACAAGGTCCTGAAGAATGGGGAGCGCAGGGAGTTCTTCCAAGCGGAAAAGGACGTGTGGAAGATCGCCACGAACATCACACGCGAGCGGAAGAAGCGTGAGTTGGAGCCTATGGTGCGGCTGTTGGGCGAGTTGAAACAAACAACTGGTACCTCTGCCGAAGCGAAGGCATTCAAACAAACCGCCACCGACCTGCACGACCTCACCAGCCGGATCGATGCTGTGCTCGAACGCAGTGCCCGCAGCGATGTCCAATGGTTCCTGAAAGCCGCCTCCACCCTCCTCCGGTGATGGCTTTCTTTTGTCGCAATGTTTCATTTATTATTGAAACTTCAGCACAATGAACACCGAAACCCTGATCCCCGAACGCGAAGTACAGGTCCAACCCGATCCCCGGGTGATCGACCACTTCCACGCTAGTGCAGCGCTGTACAAGGTCTGGAGCAAGGAGGGCCATTTGCACTTCGGTCATTGGAGTTGGCCAACTGCACCGTGGGACCGGAAAGCGATGTTGGAAGGGATGGTGCATCGCGTGGTGCATGAGCTTGGAACGCAGCCCGGGGACCAACTTGCCGATCTGGGTTGCGGATACGGTTCTTCTGCCCGCCTCGTTGCCAAGGCGTATGGCACGCGCGTGGATGCATTCACCGTCGTACCCGAGCAAGTGAAGGAAGGCCAGGCGAAAGCCGTTGCCGAAGCGTTGGATGTCCGGATGCACCTGCGGGATTTCCGCGACACGGACCTGAAGGACGCCACTTTGGATGGCGCTTATGCCATCGAGAGCCTTTGCTACGGCAAGGGTCATGGAAAAGGCGATGTCCTTCGTGAAGTGGCTCGTATCCTGAAACCAAGCGGCCGCTTGGCACTCGTCGACGGGTTCATCGTGCGGCCTCCAACAGGCATGCGTCGCCGAGCGGTGCGCACCGTCGAACAGGGCTGGGCTGTACCGTGCTTCCCTCGCCAACGGGCCTTCACACGCGAACTGGAACGCGCCGGCTTCACCGATATCAAGGTCACGGACCTGAGCTACCGCGTGGCCTTGTGCGCCTTGCACGGGCTGCCCCTGATGGCTTGGACCCAACTGCAGAACCTGTTCACCGGAAAGCGCCTGGACCCACTGGAGAAAGCCCACTTGAAAAGCTGCCTGTACGGGATCGCCCTCGGAACACAGCGCGACCTGTTCCGCTACCTCCTGGTGACTGCAACCAAAGCGTGATGAACCTCAACCTGCTCGCGTACTTGATCTTCTTCCCCGCCATGATGGGGTTGGCGATCGGCGTGGCGCAGACCTGCCACAAGCACGGTAGGCCATGGATGCTTGGCCTCTTCGATGATAACGCTCCACTGGTGGACGCGGTGAACAACATGCTGCTCGTCGGCTGCTACCTGGTGAACCTGGGTTACATCGCTCTGGTGATCAACGTGTGGGAAACCGTGCACAGCATCGAACAACTCATCGCAACGCTAGCCCAGCACATGGCGACCATCGTGCTCGCCTTGGCCGCCTTGCATTACCAGAACATCGCCGTGCTCCTGATCTGGAGCCATCTCAAACACCGTGATCGGTCGCATCATGATGTGCCCCAAAATGAAACCATCCACTAAACCCCGTTCCAATGACCAACAAGATCGTCCTCACCTACCTGGTGTACCTGCCTGTGGTGATCCTGCTCACCTTGTACGTTGCGCGCACACTTTTCCGGAATGGTCGAGTATTCATGCTCGACATCTTCAAAGGGAAAACGGACATCGCGGATGCGACCAACCACCTCTTCGAAATGGGGTTCTACCTGGTGAACATCGGATTCGCCCTTCGCATCATGCAGGTACATGGCCACGGGGACTGGAACCCGTTCGACACCAATCAGGAAGTGGTGGAAACCCTGGCGGGGAAGATCGGTGGCTTCGCGATCTACCTCGGCATCATGCTTTTCCTGAACCTCTGGCTGTTCTTCCGAGGAAGGAAGAAGAGCAATGCGAATAGGGCCTTCCCACCAACTGCACCAATAGCTGTCAGTGCGATCAACTGACAGTTCCATTCAATAACCGAGATCCCAGGTCAAAGCCCGGAATGACAGATCATGAACAAGCACATCGTACTGGCAGGAGGCACCGGCCTGATGGGTCGGATCCTGACCGCATATTTCACTTCGAAAGGGATACCTGTGATCGTGTTGACGCGAGGGAAGAGCACGGGACACAACGGGGTCACCCATCTCCATTGGGATCCCGAGCGACCACGTGATCTCGAGCAGCACCTGAACGGTGCGAAAGCGGTGATCGGGTTGAACGGTGCTACGGTGGACCGACGCTACAACGCCAAGGGAAAATGGACCATCCTGCACAGTCGGGTGAGCAGCACCATGGCCTTGGGTGATGCGATCGCACGATGCAGCGACCCACCTGTGGCATGGCTTCAACTGAGCACGGCCACCATCTATCGCCATGCAGAGGACCGACCGATGGACCAATTCACCGGCGATATCGGCGAGGGGTTCAGCGTGGAGGTAGCGCGCACGTGGGAGGCCGTTGCCAATTCCTTTCGCCTCCCTGCAACACGTACGGTACTCTTGCGAAGTGCCATGGTGATGAGCCCGCTCGGCGGGGTGCTTCCACGACTTGTCCAACTCACCCGCTTGGGGTTAGGCGGAAAGCACGCGTCCGGCGAGCAGTTCGTGAGTTGGATCCATGCCGATGACCTGTGCCGTTCGATCGATCATATCCTTGCGGAACAAGATGGAAGTGGGGTCTATGACCTCGCTGCGCCTGAGCCAACGCGCGATGGTTACCTCATGGAACAATTGAAAGCCCGTTATCGCCCTTGGCTCGCTCTTCCTCAACCGAAGTGGCTGCTCAACCTCGGCGCATTCCTTCTCGGCACCGAGACCGAATTGATCCTGAAGAGCCGCCGTGTGGTACCCACGCGTTTGCTTCGTGAGGGATTCCGATTCGAACATCCGGGCATCACCGAGGCTCTGTTGGACCTGCTGGGCCGCGGAACCATGGAAAAGGAGGCCGCCTTGGCCACCCGGTCTGCTTTGACCCAGTAGGGGTATCCAACCTTAACGTTGTCCTGAAGAAGAAACACCTCTTCAATGGCAACCCATGGTACCTTCGGGGCATCTACGAAGCGCATGCTTGAATTCCGGAGTGCCAGCCCCATCACCTTCCCTTGGCAGCGCTTTGTGCGGGGGGTGATGGCAGCACTTCTCCTCCCCTCGGCCCTGCTGGCCCAGCGCACGAATTTCGACGTGTACAAGGGCGATGCTGTCATCGGCAGTGTGGTCGCCATGCGTTCCACCTCAGCAGAGCGCACGATCTATGTGATGACCTCCTACTCCGAATTCAACCTGCTGTGGAAGCATGTGGTGCGTTCATCGGCACAGTCGGATTACCAGAACGGCGTTCTCGTATCGTGCCACACGAGCGTGCGTGTGAACAACGCGGTGCGCGATTCCAGCAGCATGAAGCGCTCTACGGGGCAGTGCTACGTGCATCCCGGAGTGCCGACGGATTGCGACCAAGTGAACCCTTGGACGACAGCACGCCTGTATTATGAAGAACCGGTAGGTCTGACGAGCATTTTCGTGGAAAGTCTGCTGAGCGATCGCCCGTTGAAGAAAACGGGGCCCGAAACGTATTCGCTGGAATTGGGCAAGAACCACACCAACCACTACCGTTACGCTGGAGGTATCCTACAGGAGGTCCGCGTGAACAGGGCGTACGTGGATCTGGTCTTCAGGCGCAGCTGAGCGCAGGACCTTGGATGGCCCCGGGAGTTGTTGGTCGGATCGCGAACTTCCCAAGGCTGTTCTTCTGTACACGGGCTTTCCCCTAATTTAGCCGGGCCATGAGGTTCCGCATTCCGCTTTTTCTGCTTTCAGCTCTGCTGCTGGCTTCTTGTTCAACCCACAAGTTCGTGGCCAGTACGCACCCCAACGGGAAGCCGGAGGTGGTGATCTACATGAAGGGCAAAGGCGAAGAGGCAGAAAAGGTGATGGAAAAGGTGTATTACCCGAACGGCCAAATGGAATACCTGGGTCGATTCGATAAAGGTGTTGAGCACGGCATCTGGATGTACTACTACGAGAACGGCACCAAGAAGTACGTAGAGAGTTGGGACCACGGCGTGGAGAATGGCATCCACTACGACTATTCTCCAGATGGCCAAGTATATCGGGAGCTGCACTACGATCACGGCAGGTTGGTGAAAGAGGTGGACCGCTCAAAACAGTAGGTCATCGGTTCTGGGAATGCTCCGAACCGTACCGTTTCTGCATTCCAAGGTGATCCGGGACACGGTGCATTCGACCGTTGATCTTCATCGATCCATGCATTCGCTCTTCCGCTGAACGCCATGGGCCATTGGAACCGCTACCCGAACCGCTTGTACATCGTCTTCGGCGCGATCGCCACATTGCTCTTCGTTCTGGAGCAGGTCAACGGCCGATTCTGGCTGAACGACTTCAGGGTCTACTATGGGGCCGGTGAAGCCCTGCTTCGTGGAGCCCCCCTCTATGGTGTGGCACACGGCCTGGACACCGGCATCTTCAAGTACGCGCCCCTGCTGGCGTTCCTCTACGCCTTATTCGCGCTGTTGCCATACGCCGTGGCCGCATCCATCCAGTATCTGCTGATCACATTGGCTTTCCTGGACGGCATGCGACGCATTGATCGGTTGGTACGGAAGGAACTGCTTGGTGGGCGCGCCGCATCCTATCTACCGCTATTCTTGACAGCGTTGGTGTGTGTGGTCCACCTGCATCGCGAATTGCACTTGGGCAACATCAACATGATGCTCCTGTGGCTCGTGGTGGTCGCATTGGAAGCCTTGATCAAAGGGCGTGCCATGGTCGGTGGGCTGCTGCTCGGGGCTGTCATGCTCGCGAAACCGCATTTCATGGTGCTGCTTCCGCTACTGGCACTTCACTGTCGTTGGAGGTCGATCGCATTCGCCTTCGCAGCCATTACCGTTGGCGTGCTCCTCCCGGCGCTCTTCCTTGGCTGGGCCGAAGACCTTGCGATCCATCGCACGTGGTTGGGCGAAATGGCGGCGCACAACGCTTCACTCATCTATGTGGGTGGCGATGATCACCGTTCGGTGAACACGGTCTATTCGTTCCTTCATCGGGCGTTGCTCAAGCATGTCGTGGCACCAAGCGGTGCAGAAGCCTATGCCCTGCTAGGCGTCATCGCCCTGCTGTTCGGACTCTTCGTTCTGCGCAACCGGAAGAAGGACCGATCCTTCCCCTTCGAATTCTTGATCCTTGTCGCCTTGGTACCGTGCATCACGCTCACCGATACGGAACACTTTCTGTTGGCCACACCGGTCGTTGCGTACATCATCCATCGACTGGTTCCGAGGGCCGAACCACGGTGGCTAGCGCTCATTGCAGTACCGCTTCTTTTCCTCTTTGGCGGAAATTGGGAAGATGCTTTGGGCTCCTTCTCGGACACATTGATCCACTATGGTGCATTGGGGATCGGCTGCTTCGGCCTGATCATCCTGGCGATCATACTCTGGACGGGATCGAACCAAAAGGCAGATCCTGCGTCCTAAACGAAAGGCTGACATGCGCATACTCCTCCTCCTCGCGATCCTGCTGATCACACCTTCGATCGCACAAGAAGTGTACTTCCCGCCGACCATCGGCAATACATGGGAGACCGTGGACCCATCGAGTTTGGGATGGTGCGAGGATCAACTACCTCCGCTGCTCGACTTCCTGGAGACCAACAACACCAAGGCTTTCCTTGTGTTGAAGGATGGGCGCATCGCCATCGAGGCCTACTTCGGCACCTTCACGGCGGACAGCTCCTGGTATTGGGCTTCTGCGGGGAAGAGCCTGACCGCCTTTCTGGTGGGATCGGCCCAGCAAGAAGGATCGCTCGATATCGATGAACCAAGCAGCAATTACCTCGGAACCGGTTGGACGAGCTGCACGCCGGAACAGGAAGCTGCGATCACGATCCGGAACCAACTGACCATGACCACGGGTTTGGACGATAGCGGCGACCTGGATTGCACGGATCCCGCATGCCTGACCTACCTCGCCGATCCCGGCACGCGGTGGTCGTACCACAATGCGCCGTACACGCTCTTGGATGGTGTGCTGGCCGCAGCGACGGGTCAGAACCTGAACGGGTACACGTACAACCGGTTGGGGCAAACCACCGGAATGCTCGGGCTGTATGTTCCGCTGGGCTATAACAACGTCTTCTTCAGCACCCCACGGAGCATGGCCCGATTCGGCTTGTTGGCGATGAACCAAGGCGTTTGGAACGGAACGCCGATCATGACCGATACGGACTACTTCAACGCCATGATCACGCCTTCGCAGAGTTTGAACGAAGCCTACGGGTACCTGTGGTGGTTGAACGGTCAGTCGTCCTACCAACTGCCCGGGATCCAATTCGAGTTCCCAGGCCCATTGATGCCCGATGCCCCGGCAGAGGCGTACAACGCGTTGGGCAAGAACGGGCAGATCATCAACGTAGTGCCTTCGCAAGGGTTGGTGGTGATCCGCATGGGCGATCTGCCTGGTGGCCTCTTTGTACCGAACGTCTTCAACAACGAGATCTGGCAGCATCTGAACGCAGTGCTGTGCACACCGACGGCCATGGATGCCCCGGTGGACAAGCCCGCCATGACCCTGTATCCTGTTCCCGTGGAAGAGCAGCTTTCGATCACGGTCCCAGCAGGCTTCCAAGCCGGTGAATTGCGCATCGTGGATGCCCTGGGCCGGGTGGTGTACACGCAGCAGGTGCGCACGCGTGCGATGCACCTCGATCTGCGATCGCTCGCCCCCGGCAGCTACCGGTGCGTGCTGATCAACGCCACGGGGCGGACAGGAAGCGGGTTCCTCAAGAAGTGAGTGGGGCGATCGCCCAACTGCGCGTGATCGTGCGCTATCTTGCTGTTGGGCCATGGACGGGAAAAGCGTCAAACGAAGGGTGGTGCTGGATCACTTGGTGCATGATGCCAAGCGGTGCATCGCGCTGAATTGCCCGTACGACGAGGAGTTGATCGCCGCTGCGAAGAAAGCCGGTGCCAAATGGAGTGCAAGCCACAAACGCTGGTATGTGCCCAACGCACCGGAACACCTTCAAGCCATCTTCGCCGCGTACAAGGGCTTGGCGTGGGTGGATATGAACGGACTGCGCAAGAAGCTGGATGCTGAACCGCCCGGACCGAAACCTTCTGCCATGCAGAGGAGCTTGGGAAGATCCGGTGGCACGCAGGGCACCCAAGTGCATCCCACACCATCACGATCCAAAAGGGAAGAAGTGCCTTCGATCAACCCAGCGCAGCAAGAGGCATTGGCCGCCATGCGGCGTAAGCTGGAAGTGGCCCGATACAGCGCGAACACCATCGAAACCTACCTCAATGCCACCAAACTGTTCTTCCAGCACTTTCCGAAGAAAGAGCCGAAGAACATCGGTGCCGGGGACATCGAAGGCTACCAGCATGAGCTGGCCTCTGTGCGGAAAGTGAGCAACAGCTACTTGAACCAAGTGGTGAACGCCGTTCGGTATTACTACAAGGACGTATTGGGCGATGCCTACCGCGTGAAGTTCATCGAGCGGCCGCGTGGCGAACGGAAGCTGCCCAAGGTGTTGAGCGAACAAGAAGTGGCCGCCATCCTGAAAGCCCCGACGAACTTGAAGCATCGCTGCATCCTCATGCTCGTCTATTCCGCTGGGCTGCGCTGAGGAGAGCTGATCGCGCTGGAACGCACGGACATCATCCCCGATCGCATGCAAGTGCTGATACGCGGAGGCAAAGGGGGTAAGGACCGTGTGTCTTTGCTAAGTAACAAGGTCTTATCGCAACTCGACCAATACCTGGATGCATACCGGCCAAAGCGGTACCTGTTCGAGGGACAGTCAGGCGAGATGTACTCCGCGGCGAGCGTACAAAAGGTGTTCAAGGATGCCAGAGCAAGGGCCGGTATCACAGCACCAGCATCTGTACATACCCTGCGGCACTCTTTCGCAACACACCTCTTGGAGAAAGGAACAGACCTGCGTTACATTCAAACCCTGCTTGGGCACAGTTCAAGCAAGACAACGGAGATCTACACCCATGTCAGCACAAAGGCACTTGGCAACATTCGTAGCCCTTTGGATGACCTTGACATCTAACCCGATGGTAGGCTTTTGCTACCTCAATAGTGGAATAGTACTACCTGCTATAACCGAAGTTGTCGTACCAGGTCATACAAGCGAGTAGTTGGGTGCCATCGCGAAAAAGCCAACGCGCAAAGCCCTCGCACGAAAATGCGCCAACGCTACCAAGGCCCACGCTCGACTGAGAACAGAACCCGGCCCGGCTGAGAACCCTGTAAAGGGCGGCAGCCAATGCCGCCCGAGAACTCGGAGGACTGAAGAAAAAGAACCGGCTCCGCCGGAAAGGACTTGAAGACGCGGCTAAGGCCGCGCATCACCGGAAGAAAAGGTCAGCAATTCGACTTGCCAGCTTGAACGCCAACATTGGCGGCACTGCGTTGCCGACTTGCGTGAACTGTCTCGCAGCAGGTCCAGTGAAAACATAGCTATCAGGGAAGGTTTGTACCCGTGCGCATTCCCTCACGCTTATGGTCCGTGGTATGTACGGGTGCAGATGCGACCTGCCACCGCCCTTGGTACCGCCTGCGATGACCGTCTTACTTGGGAGAAATGGATTCAATCGATCCACTCGACCGAGGTGATCGCGTTGTCCGTAACCCAATCGCATGTAGCGTTCAATCGATTCAGCACCATGCTCACGCGTGTCATGATTCCGCTGTCCTTCAAGGCTCCGGGCAAAGACACCAAAACACGCTGTCGGCGTTGCGTTGGGTATTGGGTAGCTGAACTCTTCAGCATCGCGCACACCGACCACAAGCACACGGTGGCGGTTCTGCGGCACACCAAAGTCAGCAGCGTTCAATACGCGTGGCTTGGCCACCTTGTACCCCTTCCGCGTCAACCGTGTGATTGCTTTACTCAGTCCCTCACCACCATCCAGTTCGGCAAACCCAGGCACGTTCTCAATGACGAACACCCTTGGACGGAACTTCTCGATCATCCACACATAGTCGAAAAGCAGGTCCCCTTTCTCGTCATCTTCAAAGCCACGGCGCTTGTAGTTGTCACCGTCCTTCGTGAAGCGTTGTGCAGATGCAATACTGAATGGCTGGCAAGGAGGTCCGCCATGGAACACGCCCTCAAACGGCGCAGTGATGTCAGCCTTGTCGATGAGCATCTTGGCAACTGATTCCCTCTCCTTCATATCGCCGCTATGGTCGGGCGGCCCAATGACAACCTTGCCCGGAAAGTTGTGTCTGAGTGTCTGTGCGAAGACACCGTTGTACTCTACGGCAGCAAGGTTGTCGAAGCCTGCATACTCAAACCCAATATCGAGGCCGCCCGCGCCCGAGAAGAAACTCACCGCAGGTACCCCCAGCTTTTTCTGCACCAGATCCTCAATGCGAGTGTATGGTGTGTCGAAGCCAAGATCGTTGGCATAGGCTTCGTATCGCAGGTCATCATAGCCAAGGCCTTTAGCCTTCAGGTAATCCTTCAATGGCGTATCGGTCTGGATCGCCTTCTGGATCAACCGCGCTTGCTCTTTGAAACTGAGCTTCGTCTTCAAGTCTATCATGACCGTATTTCCTTTTGTACCATGTGGTAGACTTCCTTCGCTTCATCCTTGGACCGGAAATCCCGTTGGTCCTTACTGCTCAACCACTTGCCGTAGTAGGCATGTACGCTCTTGTGGCAATTCGGGCATAGCCCAGCAACATCTTCTAAAGAGGTACCACTGAGCTGCACGGTCAATGGTGAACCAAGCGGCAACAGATGGTGTATCTCAATCATGTACGAGGTCCATGGGTATACCTCGCGCATATCCATCTCGCAAGCATCGCAGAGCGGCTCCGGATTCAAATTGATGAACATGCGCCTGAGCAATGGCGATCGCTCAATTCGCAGGTGAGCAATCCGGGTCTTCCCGCCTTCCAAGAAGATCTGATCGTCCAAGCTGGCAGGCAACGCACTGTAGGGTTTGGGCAACCCAGCATCGAGCGCAGTCATCCGGTAGAACAACGGTGCTACTCCATCTGCTATCGGCCTCGGCGCAAACAGCACGTCCAAATTGTTGGCCTCTGCAAGTTGCTCACTACTCATGTCAAGCATGAGCATCTCACCAGTCCACTTCAAGAAGCTGAGCTGACTGATGAACGCAACCATCTCTCGCAACTGTCGCACTTCGTCACCCTCTGGGGTGTAGTTCGTTCGTGGCAGTCGGGCAATCTGTTCCAAGGTTTCGGTTCCGGTAGCGTCGTTGCCAATGAGCTTGGTGAAAATGTCTTCCAGCGTGATGCCACGCTTCCGGACCAGTGCAGCACTGACGAGCAACTTGCCGATAGCACAGAACGGGTAGACTTCGCGGACCTCATTCTGTTGCTCTTTCTCGAACGCAGGATACGGGTACTGAAAGCGCGGGATGAAGTCGTACAGGTACTCATCCGAACCGTAGTCCGGGTTCGTGGCCAACCTCTGGCACATCTCACTCACCCGCAACCTTCCATCCAGCACCGAGGCCAACATGCTACACTCAAACACCCGCTTGTAGTTTCTCCATAAGGGGTAGTTGTCGGGTCTCGCAAAGGGCAGTCCTGTACCCTGCTTCAACGGGGCATCGAGAAAGTCTTCAGTAGCCCCTTTCCCGACCGGTAACCCATCCAATCCGACAAGGACATGGGCCATCTTCCGGACATTATCAATGCCGAAGTACTGTAACCTGCCTTGGTCCCATCTCCACTTCATAGTCGCCATTGCTTTCGTCAAAGAAAGGTCACTCGATCGAAAGAGCCTGCTGACGGATTACCTGTCAATCTGCTGACGTGTAATATATGCATCGCTCTGCACGCAACTGAGAAACTGGACCTTGTCTTTCCACATATCGGCGTGCATATCCCCGACCGCCGCCAAGAAGACAACCCATGCAGCGCAATGGCGACCACTGCGCCTAACCGACGAAGCCCCAATGCGAACAGCCGGGCCGGGTTCTGAGTCCCGCTTGTCCACTGACAGCAAGCCACTACCTTGCAGCAATGGGCGGGACCAAATGCGGAAGACGCCGCCGACCCATAACAGCAGCTTGCCGCAACGCCTCCCAACGCACCAAAAAGCCAACGCACAAGAGGCGCTGCGGCAAGCTGCAAACCGTTGGGTGCCATCGCGAAAAAGCCAACGCGCAAAGCCCTCGCACGAAAATGCGCCAACGCTACCAAGGCCCACGCTCGACTGAGAACAGAACCCGGCCCGGCTGAGAACCCTGTAAAGGGCGGCAGCCAATGCCGCCCGAGAACTCGGAGGACTGAAGAAAAAGAACCGGCTCCGCCGGAAAGGACTTGAAGACGCGGCTAAGGCCGCGCATCACCGGAAGAAAAGGTCAGCAATTCGACTTGCCAGCTTGAACGCCAACATTGGCGGCACTGCGTTGCCGACTTGCGTGAACTGTCTCGCAGCAGGTCCAGTGAAAACATAGCTATCAGGGAAGGTTTGTACCCGTGCGCATTCCCTCACGCTTATGGTCCGTGGTATGTACGGGTGCAGATGCGACCTGCCACCGCCCTTGGTACCGCCTGCGATGACCGTCTTACTTGGGAGAAATGGATTCAATCGATCCACTCGACCGAGGTGATCGCGTTGTCCGTAACCCAATCGCATGTAGCGTTCAATCGATTCAGCACCATGCTCACGCGTGTCATGATTCCGCTGTCCTTCAAGGCTCCGGGCAAAGACACCAAAACACGCTGTCGGCGTTGCGTTGGGTATTGGGTAGCTGAACTCTTCAGCATCGCGCACACCGACCACAAGCACACGGTGGCGGTTCTGCGGCACACCAAAGTCAGCAGCGTTCAATACGCGTGGCTTGGCCACCTTGTACCCCTTCCGCGTCAACCGTGTGATTGCTTTACTCAGTCCCTCACCACCATCCAGTTCGGCAAACCCAGGCACGTTCTCAATGACGAACACCCTTGGACGGAACTTCTCGATCATCCACACATAGTCGAAAAGCAGGTCCCCTTTCTCGTCATCTTCAAAGCCACGGCGCTTGTAGTTGTCACCGTCCTTCGTGAAGCGTTGTGCAGATGCAATACTGAATGGCTGGCAAGGAGGTCCGCCATGGAACACGCCCTCAAACGGCGCAGTGATGTCAGCCTTGTCGATGAGCATCTTGGCAACTGATTCCCTCTCCTTCATATCGCCGCTATGGTCGGGCGGCCCAATGACAACCTTGCCCGGAAAGTTGTGTCTGAGTGTCTGTGCGAAGACACCGTTGTACTCTACGGCAGCAAGGTTGTCGAAGCCTGCATACTCAAACCCAATATCGAGGCCGCCCGCGCCCGAGAAGAAACTCACCGCAGGTACCCCCAGCTTTTTCTGCACCAGATCCTCAATGCGAGTGTATGGTGTGTCGAAGCCAAGATCGTTGGCATAGGCTTCGTATCGCAGGTCATCATAGCCAAGGCCTTTAGCCTTCAGGTAATCCTTCAATGGCGTATCGGTCTGGATCGCCTTCTGGATCAACCGCGCTTGCTCTTTGAAACTGAGCTTCGTCTTCAAGTCTATCATGACCGTATTTCCTTTTGTACCATGTGGTAGACTTCCTTCGCTTCATCCTTGGACCGGAAATCCCGTTGGTCCTTACTGCTCAACCACTTGCCGTAGTAGGCATGTACGCTCTTGTGGCAATTCGGGCATAGCCCAGCAACATCTTCTAAAGAGGTACCACTGAGCTGCACGGTCAATGGTGAACCAAGCGGCAACAGATGGTGTATCTCAATCATGTACGAGGTCCATGGGTATACCTCGCGCATATCCATCTCGCAAGCATCGCAGAGCGGCTCCGGATTCAAATTGATGAACATGCGCCTGAGCAATGGCGATCGCTCAATTCGCAGGTGAGCAATCCGGGTCTTCCCGCCTTCCAAGAAGATCTGATCGTCCAAGCTGGCAGGCAACGCACTGTAGGGTTTGGGCAACCCAGCATCGAGCGCAGTCATCCGGTAGAACAACGGTGCTACTCCATCTGCTATCGGCCTCGGCGCAAACAGCACGTCCAAATTGTTGGCCTCTGCAAGTTGCTCACTACTCATGTCAAGCATGAGCATCTCACCAGTCCACTTCAAGAAGCTGAGCTGACTGATGAACGCAACCATCTCTCGCAACTGTCGCACTTCGTCACCCTCTGGGGTGTAGTTCGTTCGTGGCAGTCGGGCAATCTGTTCCAAGGTTTCGGTTCCGGTAGCGTCGTTGCCAATGAGCTTGGTGAAAATGTCTTCCAGCGTGATGCCACGCTTCCGGACCAGTGCAGCACTGACGAGCAACTTGCCGATAGCACAGAACGGGTAGACTTCGCGGACCTCATTCTGTTGCTCTTTCTCGAACGCAGGATACGGGTACTGAAAGCGCGGGATGAAGTCGTACAGGTACTCATCCGAACCGTAGTCCGGGTTCGTGGCCAACCTCTGGCACATCTCACTCACCCGCAACCTTCCATCCAGCACCGAGGCCAACATGCTACACTCAAACACCCGCTTGTAGTTTCTCCATAAGGGGTAGTTGTCGGGTCTCGCAAAGGGCAGTCCTGTACCCTGCTTCAACGGGGCATCGAGAAAGTCTTCAGTAGCCCCTTTCCCGACCGGTAACCCATCCAATCCGACAAGGACATGGGCCATCTTCCGGACATTATCAATGCCGAAGTACTGTAACCTGCCTTGGTCCCATCTCCACTTCATAGTCGCCATTGCTTTCGTCAAAGAAAGGTCACTCGATCGAAAGAGCCTGCTGACGGATTACCTGTCAATCTGCTGACGTGTAATATATGCATCGCTCTGCACGCAACTGAGAAACTGGACCTTGTCTTTCCACATATCGGCGTGCATATCCCCGACCGCCGCCAAGAAGACAACCCATGCAGCGCAATGGCGACCACTGCGCCTAACCGACGAAGCCCCAATGCGAACAGCCGGGCCGGGTTCTGAGTCCCGCTTGTCCACTGACAGCAAGCCACTACCTTGCAGCAATGGGCGGGACAAATACGGAAGACGCGACGGCACCCAACATCGGCTTGCCGCAATGCTCGTTCCTCGCACCTGCGGCAAGCCTCGAACGTTAGGCCAAAGCAACAAAGCGAACCAAACGACTTATAGGAAATGGAAAGCAACAATCAATTCCTTCTTGAACTAATCATCGGCGTTGCAGCCGCTGCCGTTTCGCTGCGAATGTTGCAGAATAGATATGCTGCTTTCTTCGCTGGATACGCAGCCTACGCTCTCATAATGATCATGTTGGAGTTTGCTGCATCTCCAGGCAGATCAATGAACAATGCAGTCCTTGTACCGCGACTATCCGGCTATCTGGGGGCCTACCTGATTCCCTATGCGATAAGCTTCTTTTTGCTGAAGAAGTGGTGGAATGTTCACGAACGGGCTAACTGAGATAAAATATAGATAGATGGCAATGAGAAACCGACCTCAATGTTCGTTCAGCTTATCGCTGACGTTGATACTGCTCATGGGTTGTTCTGAAGCCCCCATGGCTCAGTCTGAACACAGCAAGCCCACGTCCAGTCCTGAAGAATCAATCGAGACATTGATGCAACAGGATAAGGACAAGTTCCTGAACATGAGTTTCAAGAAGTACCTGACCAAATTGGGAATACCGCTTAGTTCTCCTATGCAGAATAACTATGAGTCACTACAGCCGGGAAATCTATATTCCAACCACTACTTCAATCTTACAATCGACCTGCCGAACAATTGGGTTACCGACCGAGGAGTATCAGAGTACACCCTGATAAGAGCTTTTCAAGCAGACTCCGGCATCACCATACACCTAAATGTCCAACCCCTGCTCGACAAGTTCGAGCGCAAGGACGGAATAAATCCGAACACTATTGCTCACTTGAATTCGTTGCATAATGGCGACTACCTATCGGCGATGAAGCATCTCTTGAAAACTCAGGGTGGGATTGACGTAGAAGACATGAAATTATCTGAAACAAGAATAGGGGTCAATCAATTTGTCGTGACAAGCTATAGCCATAAGCAGTATTTTGAAGAGGAACCTTACTACATGAAGACTGCAACATACCAGTGCAATATGTACAATACGACCTACACAATATCCTACTCTTCTCCTGATTTCTTTTTTGACACTAATCTTATCCTATCTGTCCTTAACCGATTCAAAATGCTCAATCCGAAACTTGGGCATTCAAAACAATGATGCGAGGCGCACCTCCTTCGTACCAATTGGAAAGTATGCCTTGGCCTAACATGCGCTTGCCGCAAGCCGCCCTCGTCCCGGTGCCAACTCCCGTTGAAGCGATGACACCTTCGTCCAGGAACAAGATCACGAAAGGCGGCCTGCGGCAAGCGCAGGCCCGTTGAACACCATTCCGCGCAAAGCCGCGCAACAGCGTTCAACACGAATGACCACCGCCTATAGGGAGCACGCGTGGTGTGGGTAGGCTGGGTCGACCTACGCGAACTGCCGCACGGAAAGCGCGATGATCCGGCAGCATTCCATCAGCTGCTCTTCGGTGATCACCAGTGGCGGTGCAAAGCGGATGATATCGCCGTGCGTCGGTTTCGCGAGTAGACCGTTGTCGCGCAAGAGCAGGCACAACTCCCAGGCGGACTTGGGTGTTCCGTCGGCAGCGGTGCGTGCTTCGATCACCACAGCATTCAACAAGCCTTTGCCGCGCACCAGTTTCACGTAGGGGAACTCTTCCACGAGCTGCTGCATCTCGCTGCGGAAGATGTGCCCCAGCCGCTCCGCGTTCTCAGAGAGCTTCTCCTCCTTGACGATGTCGAGCGCCTCCATGGCGATGCGCGCTGCCATCGGATTACCGCCGAAGGTGCTACCATGGCTGCCGGGCGTGAACACCTCCATCACCGCGTCGTCGGCAAGCACCATGCTCACGGGGTACATGCCACCGCTGACCGCCTTTCCAAGGATCACGACATCAGGTCGTTCACCGCTGTGCTCGGTGCACAGGAGTTTCCCTGTGCGTGCGATGCCGGTCTGTACCTCGTCCGCCATGAAGAGCACGTTCTTCTTCTTGCACAACTGGATCGCCTTGGAGATGTAGTCCTCATCCGGCACGAACACACCGGCCTCTCCTTGGATCGGTTCCACGAGGAAAGCGCATACGGTGGGGTCCTCCAACGCCTTCTCCAACGCGGCGATGTCGTTGTACGGTATCGTCACAAAGCCTTGCGTATAGGGTCCGAAATCGGTGTTGCTATCGGGGTCGGTGCTCGCGCTGATGATGGTGATCGTTCGGCCGTGGAAATTCCCTTCGCACACGATGATCTTCGCGGCATTCTTCGCGATGCCCTTCTTCTCGTACCCCCAGCGCCGGGCCATCTTCAGTGCGGTCTCCACGGCTTCGGCACCCGTGTTCATGGGCAGCATCTTGTCGTAACCGAAGGTCTTGCATACGTATTCCGCGTAGCTCCCCAATTTGCTGTTGTAGAACGCGCGAGACGTGAGGGTGATCTCCCCTGCCTGTTCCCGCATGGCCTTCACCAGGCGCGGGTGACAGTGGCCCTGGTTCACGGCACTGTAGGCGCTCAGGAAATCGAAGTAGCGCTTGCCGTCCACATCCCACACGAACACACCAAGACCACGATCCAGCACGACAGGTAGCGGGTGATAATTATGCGCGCCGTAACGCTCTTCCAGTTCGATGGCCTGTTGTGTCTTGGACTGCACGGAAATGCTATGCTGCATGGCTTGTAGGACGCGGGTTCTGATGACGGAACGAGGCACAAAACTAGGGTATCTTCGCGGCCTCCTTGTTCGCACCCCGGACCTGGACCGACCAGTTAGACCATGCGCCGCTCCAAATACAAGGAACCCCTCTACTACGAGAACCTCACGATCACGAGCGCGGGTGCGCAAGGCAAGGCCATCGCCAAGCATGAAGGGCTCGTTGTTTTCATCACTGGTGCGGTCCCCGGTGATGTGGTGGATGTGCGTGTGACGAAGAAGAAATCGAACTATGCCGAAGCGATCACGACGCGCATCGTGAGCCCCTCACCGGATCGTGTTGCAGCATTCTGCAAACACTTCGGCACCTGCGGAGGGTGCAAGTGGCAAGACCTCTCCTACCCCAAGCAACTGGAGTACAAACAGCAACAGGTTATCGACAACCTGGAACGGTTGGGCGGTTTGGAATTGCCCGCCGTGACGCCGATCATGCCATCGCGTGGTCTCCAGCACTACCGCAACAAATTGGAGTATTCCTTCTGCAACAGCCGCTGGTTCACGAAGGATGAAATGGTCGAAGGAGATGCTGGAGCAACTTCCGCACTGGCGTTGGACCGCAATGCCTTGGGCTTCCACATCCCCATGCGCTTCGATCGGGTGCTGGACATCGGTGAGTGCTATTTGCAACCCGCACCGAGCGATGCCATCCGCAACTTCTTCCGGGCGCACGCTCGCGAACACGGCCTCAGCTTCTATGACCAACGGGAACACGTTGGCTTCTTGCGAACGCTGTTGATCCGCACGACCACCACCGGAGAGTGCATGGTGCTATTGTCCGTAGGCCATGAGGATGTGGATGCCCGCGAACGGATCCTTTCCGAACTGGTCGCGAAATTCCCGCAACTCACCAGCGTTCTCTGGACGGTCAACGGCAAGAAGAACGACACTATCTTCGACCTGGACATCCACGTGTTCCATGGTCGCGATCACATCGTTGAAGAACTGCCGGATGGCTCGGGTGGCAAGCCGCTGAAATTCCGGATCGGTCCGAAGACCTTCTTCCAAACGAACCCCGAGCAGACCATTGCCATGTACCGGTTAACGCGTGAGTTGGCGGGCCTCACGGGTGAAGAGAACGTATACGACCTCTATTGCGGCGCTGGGAGCATCACCCTGTATCTCGCAGCAAAGGCCAAGCATGTGGCCGGCGTGGAACTTGTACCGGAGAGCGTTGCAGATGCGCGGGTGAACGCAGCCTTCAACGGTATCACCAATGTGAGCTTCGCTGCCGGTGACATGAAGAAAGTGCTCGATCCGGCCTTCGTTCAGCAGCATGGCAAACCCGATGTGGTTGTTACGGATCCACCGCGCGCCGGCATGGATGAACCCGTAGTGCGACACTTGCTCGAACTCGCTCCACCCCGTATCGTCTACGTGAGCTGCAACCCGGCCACCCAAGCCCGCGACCTGGCCATTCTCAACGAGCGTTACATGATCGACTTCGTGCAACCGATCGACATGTTCCCGCATACCTATCACGTGGAGAACGTGGTGCGCTTGGTGGAACGGTAGTGACCATTGTTGATGGAGACGCGATCCATACCGCTGAGCAAGAAGAAGCTCTGGTTGCTGCTTCTCCTCTCTTGTTTGTTCGTCGGGATCGGGATCTGGCTCTGGGGCAAGTCCTCCGAATTCGTTACGTATGACCGGTTCCGAGCACGTTTCGCATCGATCACGTGCACCTCGTTCTTCGGTGCGTGCATCCCGTTGTTCGCATTCAAAGTGATCGACAAGAGGCCAGGTGTGATCATCAACGACCTTGGCATCTATCGTCTTGGGTTGTTCAATTATCACCCGGTCATACCGTGGAGGCACATCACCCATTGTACGATCACACAGATACAGAGGACCAAGCTCCTGATGATACACGTTGACAATGTGGAGGAGATCCTCCAAGCGATGTCACCCGTTCCGCGCTGGTTCCAACGGCTGACCGTGAGCTCCACTGGCACGCCGTACAGCCTGAGTGCAGCAGCCTTGCAAGGAAACTTCGATGACCTGAAGACCTTCATCGAAACCGGGATCGAAGTGCATCGAAGTTCGCGAGACTGAACCTGAGGTGCCCTACACTACCGCCTTTTCGACATACCGTGAATTCATCACGGTCAGGGCGCCCATGTACTTGAGTCCGAAGGTCATGATGTCGCCCACCTTGTATTCGTAGGAACTTTCCCCCAGATCGACCACCAACATATCCGAGCTGGCCTCGATCACGGTCACACGTTCATCGTCCGGTATCAGGAATCGGGGCTGGACATCGAGCAGGCCGACGTCGATGATCGCACGATACGTGGTCCGATCCCTGTCCGCTGGATCGAACTCCTGCATGCGTCCGGACGGATTCTCCATACGATCACCGGTCGGCACAACGGACTTCTCCTGCAATTCGATCACCTCGGTGTGCAGCTTGAAGACATCGGCATGCATACCCGGAAGCGTCCCTCCGTTGAAGAGATCGGCACCGAAGAACAAGGCTTCTCCGATCCGGAAATGGTTGATCCCCTTCGGAAGCTCTTTGTTCAATAAAAGTGGTAACGCTACGGTAGTACCGCCGCTCACCCACGGGATCACCTTGTCGAAGCGCGCCTCGATCAACTGCTTGTACAGGCTCAGTTGAATGAGCTTGTCGGTGGAGGGCATGACGCCGTTCAAGCAATTCAGATTCGTGCCAATGCCGATGATCTCGATGCCCGGTAGCTGGAACACCTTCGCATAGAAGTCGCCCAGATGTTCGCCGAGCACGCCTTCGCGGAGGTCGCCCATCTCCACCATGATGATGACCTTGTGATGCCGACCCTGCTTCACTGCTTCTGCGCTGAGGCCGAGAATGGTGGACAGCTCCGTATTGAAGCTGACATCGGCGAATTTGACCACGTTCTCCCAGCTGCGTTTCGCTGGTGGTTTGATGTAGACCGTTTGAACTTCAGGGGCGATCCCCTTGATCGCTTTGAGGTTGCTGATCCGCGTGTCATGCATCTCGGTGATGCCCAGGTCCACGAGCTCCTGGAGGTACCGTCGATTGCCACAGAGCACTTTGGTCACAGCGCCCCACTCGATGGCGTTCTTGCTGAACCATTCATCCAATCGACTGTGGTTGGTCCGGAGCTTTTCGCGATCAAGCGTGAGGTATGCCATGTGGTTCAGTCGATGATGTTCCGCGGGATGCTCGCGGGTAGACGTGTGAGCATCTCATAATTCAACTGCTCGCTCATTTCGCTGAAGGAAGAAACGGTGATGCGTTGATCATCCTGGGCGCCGATGAGCACGACGGGGTCGCCCCTTTGCACACCCGGAATACCGGTGACATCCACACACATGGCGTTCATGTTCACAATGCCGGTGATCCTGGCCTGTTGACCACGAATAAGAACTCGACCGAAATTACTCAACCCGCGATCGAATCCATGAGCATATCCAACGGGTACCACGGCGATGCGCATGTCGCCCTGTGCTTCGCAGCTTGATCCATAGCCGATGAAGCCACCGGCATGTACATCCGTCAAAGCCATGACACGGCTGCTCCAACTGATCACGCGGCGCAAGGGATCATCATGAACACCAAGTTTTGCGCTGAACCGATACCACGTTTCCGTATTGGACCAGAAGCCATACTGCATGATGCCTACGCGCGCCATATCCCCGATGGTCCTCGGATAGTTCATCACGCCCGCAGAGCATGCCTGATGCGCATACCTCACCTCCATTCCGGCATGTGCCATCAAATTGCGTGCGAGCTCGAAATGCATCATCTGGTCCACAACACGTCCATCATTGGCATGACTCTCGGCACCCGCGAAATGGGTGAATAGTCCGATGATCTCCACGAGGTCGCTAGCTTGTTGCAGTCGTGCGATCGCCTTGGGCAACTGATCAAGTCGAAATCCTGATCGATGCATTCCCGTCTCCACTTCGATGTGGACAAGCACCTTTTTCTTGAGCCTTTCCGCTATCCCTAGCGTTGCTTCAAGCCGTGCTTGATCGTGGATGCAGCATTCAACACCATGCTCCACGGCCCACTCCAGACCTTCGTCCTCCACCATGCCCATGATGAAGACATCGGGCTTGTCATCAACCGCCTTCATCAACTTGTACGCCTCATCGGCACTGTACACACCGAAATAATCCACGCCGGCATCCATCGCCATGCGAACGAAGGGCTTGACCCCATGGCCATAGGCATTGCCTTTCACCACACTGCACAATCGGGCTCCACCCAATTGGGACCTGATGAATGCCAGATTCGCGGCGAACGCGGATCGACTGATGGCTATCGTGGATGGCGGGAACATCAATCCATGAGCGCGAGTTGATGGAAGAGCGCGACACCATCCGGGATCAAGGCATCCGGGAAATCGTAATCGGGATTATGCAGAGCCGGCATGTCCGTTCCAGCACCGAGCCCGACCATGCACCCGGGAAAGGATGCCGTGAAGAGGCCGAAGTCCTCGCCCCACTTGTACGGGTGCTCTGCTTGAACGGCCTGAAGACCAGCGCGTTCAGCAGCCTTTCTCATGTGCGCGACCATGGCGGGGTCGTTCTGGTTCGCATGGAAACGTTGGGTGTATGTGATCTCCAAGCCGAGTCCATCACGCGCAGCGAGTTCCTTGGCAATGGCTTCGAGTTCGGTCTGTAGAAGATCCAGTTCGTCATCGCTCCAGCAGCGAATGGTCAAGTGGACCTCAGCTCGGCCAGCGCTGATACCGTGATCCTTGCTGCCCAGTTCGGCATACACACTGCTCACCACACGCATGCGCGGATCCGCGACGTTGTTGTTGTTCAGGTCCAACGAACGTTGGAAGAAGTCGCTCATGGCAAGGGCCGGATCGATCCCGTGCTCGGGTTCCGCGGCATGCGAGGTGCGGCCTTTGAACACCACGATGATGCTGTTCACCGATGCGTTGAATGAACCCTCGCGGAGCATCACTTGACCTTTCGGAACACCGGGCAGGTTGTGCAACGCGAACACGCGATCGGGCTTGATGGCCTGCATGCGTGGATCAGCCATCACTGCCTTGGCGCCCTCTCCGTTCTCCTCTGCTGGCTGGAAAAGCAACCACGCTTTACCCGTAGTAGGACGTTGTTCTGCCAGCCTATCCGCCAGCCCGCAAAGAATGGTCATGTGGCCATCGTGCCCACATTTGTGCGACACCCCTTCCACTGTTGATCG
Source organism: uncultured Bacteroidota bacterium (assembly GCA_902826215.1). Classification (GTDB taxonomy): domain Bacteria; phylum Bacteroidota; class Bacteroidia; order Flavobacteriales_F; family PHOS-HE28; genus PHOS-HE28. The sequence goes on along the minus strand of CADEDY010000029.1, from coordinate 7,296 downwards.
ATGCTCGAACGTATTGATCTCCGAGATCGGCAACGCGTCCAGCTCGCAGCGGAACAGCCTGACAGGACCGGGCTTCCGACTATCGAACAAAGCCATCACGCCCGTGGTCCCGACCCCGGACATCAGGGCATCCGGACGTTTCTCCGCCAAGTAGGCACTCACTCGTTCCGCGGTGCGATACTCCTTGCCGGAAAGTTCCGGCGAAGCATGCAGTTCGCGTCGCAGCGCTGTCAAACGCTTGAGTTGGTCTTCGGTCATGTTCATCGTTGCAACCGCATTTCGAGGTATTTGTTGGTGAAGCCGAGCGATTCGTACAGCTTCTTCGCGGGATTGTCCGGTTCCACGTGCAACGCAATGGAACCGCGTGCACGTTCCAAGGCATGGCCCATCAAGCCCTTGCCGATACCTTTTCCGCGCTGATCACCATGCACGGCGATGTACACCAGGATGTTCTCCGGGATATACCCTTTCATCCCGGTCTGGTTCACGACAACGGCACCAACGGGCTCATCATTCTCGATCGCGATGATCATGAACCCGCCGCGTTTCGGATCCAGAACATACTCCATGCAGGAAAGGATATCGGCTTTACGATCACCGAACTGATCAAGGTGTTCCTCCAGAAAAGTCGCAATGCGATCATTGGTGAAGTTGGGGTTCTCGCCGGAAGCCGGATCGATGTGGAGGTAGTTCATGCACGTACGTGGGGTGAAGTGAGCGGGAAAACTCGGGTGAAGAGCATCGCCACCAAGATGGCTGCAGCAATGCCGAAAATGTTCGCATCCAGACCGAGCGGCAATTGGAGACCGGAGGACGTCAACCCAACGGTCGTTCCTCCACCAACTACCATGGCAAAGAGTGCCGCCCGTGCATCGCGCATACCGAAGAAAAGTGCTCCGACAAGCGGCACCAACAGACCCGACACCATGAAGGCGTAGGAATGAAGCATCAGGGATAGCACGTTTTCCATGGTGAGTGCGATCGCAATGGCAATAGCACCTAGGCCCAAGGTGAAGAACTGAGAAGAACGCAGCGTATGCGCAATGCTCCGCGATGGACGAAATCGCTCCACGATATCGGTGACCAGGTTACCTGAAGCCGCCATCAAGCAACTATCGGCGGTGGAGAGGATCGCGCTGAAATAGACCGAAAGCATCAGCCCAAGAAGACCGACAGGAAGGATAGCACGAAGCAAAAGAGGCAAGCCCATTTCCGGATCGATACTGGACACATCGTTCACAACGGCATCGAGCAAACCTTGCTTCGCACCCACATGGGCGAGCAAACCGAGCGCTACGCCGAGGAAGGCCATGATCGGCCATTCGAACACTCCTGCAATGAACCAGGCCTTTCGCGCTTCCTGTTCGCTCCGCGATGCATAGATCCGTTGATACAGCGTCATGCCCACGAACCAGATCGGTACGATGGTGACGGCCCAGTTGATCAATTGGATCATCCCGACATTATCCAAGCGAAGGAGGTCGGAATCCACGGTCGAGCGTATACCGTCCATGCCACCAACGGCGGAATACGCCATGGGAAGGCCAACGAAGGCCAACCCACCGATCAGCACGGCCCATTGAATGGTATCGGTGTACACGACAGCCTTCATACCCCCGAGGACGGTGTACAGCACGGTCACGGTACCCATGACGATCAAGGCCGTTCGCAGGTCAAGGCCTTCCACAGCGGCGCTAGCCAGCTTGGCACCCGCGAGCAGTTGCGAGCTGGTGAAACCGAGGTAACCGATCACGCAAATGACACCGGCCAAAAGCGCAACACGACGATCGAAGAACCGTCCCAGAAGCTGAGGAAAAGTCAGTAGGGCATGGTCACGCCCCAACGGATACACGCGCGGAATGAGGATCACCGCAGCGAGCCATGCGCCCAAAAGGCCCGTGAAGAGCATCCACGAGCCGCTCAGCCCCATAACGAATCCCAATCCACCGAGACCGATCGAGAATCCACCGCCTACATCCGTTGCCACCACGGAGAGTCCGATATGCCCGGCGCTCATTCCGCGACCACCGACGAAGTAGTCATCAGCGCTGGCATTCTTCCGCATGAACCAGACCCCAACACCGAGCAGGGCGATCATGTACATGAAGAAAATGCCGGCATCGATCCAGTGCATTCAAGCAATTAAGAAGTTCACGGGCGGGATACGCGGATCCACAACAAAGGCCCAAGGAGACGAACACTGAACAGCGCTCGCAATGGCACGAAGTTAAGGATCACAGAAGAAAGGCTCGGATCACTCAAGCTGCGCCCAGATGATCCATACGGGCCGCGTAACGTATGACCCGCAGCACGACCTTTGCCGCATGCAACTGGACCACACCTTTTGGAATGATCGTTACTTGACCGGCGAAACCGGATGGGATCTCGGTGGCCCTTCCACCCCACTGAAGGAATACCTTGATCAACTCCCCGACAAGGATCTGCGGATCCTGATCCCTGGTGGAGGAAAAGCGTGGGAGGCCGAGTATGCACATCGCCTTGGCTTCAAGAATGTTCTCGTCATCGACCTCACGGATGCGCCGTTCAAGGAACTGCTGGACCGATGCCCTGTCTTTCCAAAGGAGCACTTGATCGTCGGCGACTTCTTCGCACATCAAGGACAGTATGACCGGATCCTGGAGCAGACCTTCTTCTGCGCACTGGACCCGGCCTTGCGGTCACGCTATGTGCGGCACATGCCAACGCTGTTGGCTCCCGGAGGGAAACTGGTCGGTGTACTCTTCGACGACCCTTTGAATACGGACAAGCCACCGTTCGGTGGATCGCGTGCGGAATACGAACACGTTTTCGCCGGGCACTTCGCTTCCGTTTCCTTCACACCGTGCCACAATTCCATCGCTCCCCGAGCAGGCCGGGAACTCTGGCTTTGCGCGATCCAGAGTGTCGTATACGAACCCATCGATTGCTCCTTGTACGATACCTACGAAGCGGCAGCGACGAAGCGGGAACACGTTCACTTGACCATGAACGATGATGTCATCCACGACGGGATCATCGTTGATCTCTACATCCGCGACAAGGCAGAATGGTTGCGCTTGGACAATGGGACCGAACTGCGTTTGGATGGGATCCGAAAGATGGACTCGAGAAGATCGGAATAGGACCGTTCCGTTCGGATCTCGTAACATCATGCTCTCGTTCCCACCATGAAGTCCACCGCTCGAACTTGTCAAGAATACTTCGACCTGTTGCCGGAGAACAGGAAGGAACCCTTGTTGCGCCTGCGTAGAATGATCAGGGGTGTTTGGCCTGATATCGAAGAAGACCTGGACCGGGATATGCCCACCTATCATTTGCGGGGTCGCGTTCTCTGCGCACTGGCCAACCAGAAGGACAACATGGTCTTCTACGTGATGCCACACGACCTGCTGAACGCTTTCAAGAAGGATCTGCTGATCCATGACCGTGGCCGCACGTGCATCCGTTTCAAGCGATTGGAACCGGAGACCTATGACCTGTTCGACCGTATCGTGAAATACACGGGAACGCAACTCGAGGAAAGCCGATTGGCAGATAGCTTGATCACACGCCGACGGGTTGCCCTGAAAGCCTAGCGAAATTCGACCGACCATTCATGCGGAACACACTTTCCATTTCTTCATTGGTGTGCCTTATAGCGATCCATCTTTCGGGAATTGCTCGAGCCGATACCACTCGTGTGCTTTTCATAGGTAACAGCTATACCTACACGAACGACCTTCCGAACATGTTCCGCCTGCTCGCGCTTTCATTGGGCGATACGGTCGAGACCGGCATGTCTGCACCTGGAGGCTACACCTTTCAACAGCACACCACCAACACTACAACACAAGCAGCCATCGCACAAGGTGATTGGGATTTCGTCGTTCTTCAGGAGCAGAGCCAACTTCCCTCCTTCTCCCCTGCACAAGTTGCTGCGGAAGTCTATCCGTTCGCCACTCAATTGGTCCAACAGATCCAACAAGCCAACCCTTGCACCGAGACCATTTTCCTGATGACATGGGGTCGAGAGAACGGCGATGCATCCAATTGCGCATCCTACCCGCCGGTCTGCACGTACAGCGGCATGCAGCAACGGCTCTATGAGAGTTACGTGGCAATGGCCGAGCAAAACAGTGCTTGGTGCGCGCCGGTCGGTGCCGTCTGGCGCGCCTATCGGAATGCGCAGCCGACTGCAGCGCTCTACACCGATGGAAGTCATCCGAATGTTCTGGGAACCTATATCGCTGCGAACACCTTGGTCAGCACGATCTTCCGACACGCCACCGTGGATGCCACCTATGCTCCGGGCGCATTGAGCAACGAACAGATCACGGAGGTCCGGACCTTGGCAAGCGAAGTGGTTGCGGATAGTGCAGCGATCTGGAACATCGGGGTGAACGACCCCCTTGCGCAGTTCGACTGGACCGACCTGGGGAACGGAGCGATCCTGTTCGCCAACAACACCATGGGTGCTGTGCAACAGCAATGGACCTTTGGTGATGGAAATACCAGCACCGACTTCGACCCACAGCACACGTATGGAGGAGCGGGGACCTACCTCGTGGAACTCTCGGTGGAAGACGACTGCGGCCGCACCGGTAGCGCATCTTCCGAACTGGCGATCATCATCAGTACGGTACCTGAACGTGACCTTGGTCGTGATCTTGATCTACAATACGATCAAGCGTTGCAGCAGATCATGGTCACCTCGATCAATGGGCCAGCAACAGTGGAGTTGTTCGACATCGGTGGCCGCAAGCTCTATCACGGGTCGATCCACGGATCCACACGGACCATCACGTTGCAGCGATCCTTCCACGGCCTGCTATTCTGGACGCTCGGATCGCAGGATGGTCTTCGTCGGTCCGGGAGATTCGTGATCCCCTAGTTCGAACGGGAAGCTCTGCTTACTTTTCGGTCCCATGTCCGGCAAGACCATCGTTCTGGACCACGACCGATTGCAGCGCAAGCTCATTCGTCTGGCACATCAACTGCACGAGGAGAACTTCGATGAGAAAGGCATTGTACTTGTGGGCGTTGCTCCGCGGGGAGCAACCCTCGCCAAGCGCCTTGCCGATCGGCTTACCAAAGAGACCGACCTCAGGGTGGAATGCGTGGAATTGACCTTGGACAAGGATGCTCCTCTGGAGAAACCCGTCGAACTTTCCGTTGACCCGAACTCCTTGCGCGATCGCGTGGTCGTGTTGGTGGATGATGTGCTCATGAGCGGTCGCACCTTGATGCACGCAGCCGGTTTTCTGATCCAAGTACCACTCAAGAAGCTCACCACCTTGGTCCTAGTGGATCGCCGGCACCGCACCTACCCCATTCGTGTGGACATCGTTGGCCTGACCTTGAGTACCACCATGCAAGAGCACATCAGCGTGGAACTGGGCAAGAAGGATACGGTGTACCTCTCCTAGCGAGCGGTCACCAATTCACGGATCCGTTCTGCGATCGATCCCGGCGTCCCGGTGGCCTCGATCCGGATATGCGCCTGCTCGTAGATCGGAAGCCTCGGCTCCAGCAGTGTTTCGACCTGAACACGCAAAGCCTCCCCTTTCAGCCCGAACAACAGCGGGCGATCGCCACCGGAACGAATGATCCGAGGCATCAGCACATCCATGGGTACATCAAGCCAGACAACGGTTCCGGCTTGAAGCATGCGTTCCAGATTGTCAGGCACACTCGGTGTTCCGCCGCCTGTTGCGATCACCGCATCATCACCCGAAAGCAACTCCGCCAAGACCTCGGCCTCCACTTCTCTGAATGCCTCCTCGCCGCGCTGATCGAAGAACGGCTTGATGGCGCCAACGCGCTGCTCGATCACCCGATCCAGATCATGGAACGGCAAGCCGAGAAGGGCGGCCAATTCGCGACCGATCCGCGATTTGCCCGAGCACATGAAACCGATCAGGAGGATCCGCATGGTAGGTCCGCTTCACCGAACCGGCGAAAGATCGCACCTTCGCAGAGATGGGCATGCGGATCACTCAAGTAACGGACAAGGCCACCACGCACCAATGGATGCGGTTGCCCTGGCGGATCTACGCGCAGGATGCGAATTGGATCCCCCATTTGCTGCAAGACGTAGCCAAGGTCTTCGACGCCGGAAAGAACAAGCTGCTCAAGGAGGGCAAGGCCGAACGTTGGCTGGTCGTGGATGATGGCGGCACCCCGATCGGACGCATCGCAGCCTTCGTCAATCCAAAGACGGCGTACACGGAAAAGCAGCCCACCGGCGGCATCGGCTTCTTCGAGTGCATCAACGACCAAGGAGCAGCCGACCTGCTCCTCGACACAGCTCGCGATTGGCTGCAAGGCCAAGGCATGCAGGCCATGGACGGGCCGATCAACCTGGGCGACCGCAATATGTTCTGGGGCTTGTTGATCAAGAACTTCACGGATCCACCGATCTACGGCACCAACTACAACCCGCCGTACTACAAAGACCTGCTCGAGAACTACGGCTTCCAGATCTGGTTCAACCAGTTGTTCTTCAAACGGAGCGCACTGACCCCTGTGCAGCCGATCTTCCACCGGAAGTACAAGCAGTTGGTGGACGACCCGAACATCTCCATGCACGATTCCGTGGGGCGCAGCGTGGAGCAGATCGCCAGCGATTTCTGCAAGGTGTATAACGATGCGTGGGTGGATCACGAGAACCACAAGGCCATGGAACTCGCGACGGCCCTGAAGATCGTGAAGGCCATGAAGCCCGTGATGGACCCTCGGTTGCTGATCTTCATCAGGTATGCCGACAAGCCGATCGCCATGTACATCAGCTTGCCTGAACTGAACGAGATCTTCCGGTATGTGGACGGAAACCTCAATTGGTGGGGCAAGTTGAAATTCCTCTGGTACAAGAAGCGGGGCGTGGTTCAGACCATGACGGGCATTGTGTTCGGCGTAGCCAAGGAATTCCAAGGCAAGGGCATCGAGGGAGCCTTGATCGTGTTCGGTGAGAAATTCATCGTGGACAAGAAACTCTACAAGGACACGGTCCTCACGTGGGTCGGCGACTTCAACCCGCGTATGGTGAAAGTGTGCGAGAACCTCGGCGCTGAGAACTACCGGACCCTCGCCACGTACCGCTACCTCTTCGACCGAAGCCTGCCTTTCGAGCGCCATCCGATCATCGAGAAGAAGTAAGTCTTGCTTCAGTGTTTTGCCGTTCGCCCCGGATCGTTACTTTTGCGCTCCCTTCGGAAAACGGGTCACCGTTCCTGAAGTGTGGAAGATCCTGTAGCTCAGCTGGTAGAGCACGACACTTTTAATGTCGGGGTCCTGGGTTCGAGCCCCAGCGGGATCACA
>CADEDY010000028.1 GCA_902826215.1 uncultured Bacteroidota bacterium | reverse complement strand
TCTTCACCGTCGGACGCAGGCCGATGATCTCGATTTCCTCGCCGACCTTCACGATCCCGCGCCCGATGCGCCCGGTCACCCCGGTGCCGCGCCCCGCGACCGAGTACGCGGCCCGCGACGGCAGCTGGAACGACCCGGCCGCCAGGGCGCAGCACTCGGCGCATCTCGCGCAGGCCGCGCGGCTGATCGGGGAAGAACATGATGCCGAAGCCGCAGACCACCCGATCGAACGAGGCGTCGGGGAAGTCGAGGTGCTCGGCGTCCATCTGCCGGACTCGCGCCCTGATTCCGCGCCGCTCGGCGTCCGCGTTGGTGGCCTGGACCCTCCCACCGGGGAGGGCGATCCGTAGCATCTCTTCTTGTGGTCCTGTATGGATCGAACGCCGGTAATTAAGCGGCGTTCATGCCGCTGTTATCAAGCTTTCGCGGTCACCTCGTTCAACTGTTGCGAGTTGTCCATGGCGATGGCGCTCTTCTCGAAACGCAATTTCACGTTCGAGTCCACTTCCAACAGGATCGTGGTATCCGTCACCTCGATCACTTTGCCATGTAGGCCGCCGATGGTGACCACTTTGACGCCCTTCTGCAACGCTTCGCGGAACTTCTTGGCATCCTTGGCCTTCTTCTGCTGCGGCCGGATCATGAAGAAATAGAAGACCACCATGAGAAGGCCCATCATGATGTAGAACATGGGGTCGCTGCCCTGGCTTTGGGCTTGAAGGAGAATGCTAGCAGTGATCATAACGTCGGACGAGGTCTATGGAGTTGTTGTGGGGCCGATCACTTCGGCGCTGAGTGTGAGTACGGTGCTGGGTGGTGAGGTGTTGGCGACAACGGTCACGGTCTTGTCCTGCCGACCATTGCGGCCTTCACTATCGAAGCTCACGGAAATGGTGGCTTTCTCGCCCGGTTTCACGGGGTTCTTGGGCCAATCCTTACCAACGGTGCAGCCGCATGAGCCGCGTACATCGCTGATCACCAAAGGACCTCCGCCGGTATTCGTGAAGGTGTAGTTGCGTTCTACACGGTCCCCTTGAACGAGGCTACCCAGATCGAGATGGGTAGCCTCGAACTCCATTTTGGGAAGTTTGTCAGGGTCAACATTCTCGTAGCCCGAAGCGGGGAAATTCAAACCGTCCGGGGAAACTTGATCGGGGTCGCGCTCGGAGTGATCCGTGATCCGGCAGCTTGAAAATTCGAACGGCAGGAGCAGGAGCAGGAAATACCACTTCGCACGTGCGGCTATTTGGATCGTGCTGTTCATCCCTCAACTCTCAAGCAATCCCCTGCCCACTTTGTGGATGCGGCCGTCAGTGCGCATTTCGATGAAGAGCTTATCCAGCACCCCGTTGATGAAATTCTTGCTCTTCGGCGTGCTGTAGGCCTTGGCGACCTCGATGTATTCGTTCATCGTCACCTTCACCGGGATCTGATCGAAGATCCGCACTTCGGTAAGCGCCATCTTCATCAGGATCATGTCGCTGAGGGCAATGCGATCGCTTTCCCAGTTGCTCGACTTCTCGGCGATGGCCTTTTCGTGTTCCTCGCCCAGTTCAATGGTCTTGCGGAAGAGCGTGGAAACGAATTCGTTGTCCTCCTTCGGGTCGCGAACGAGCTCGCTCATCAACAATTCCGCCGGATCCGCGGCGCGCATTTGCTCGAGCATGCGTTTCACCAAGCTGGCCGCAAGGTCCAGATCTTCCAACCACGTTATGCTGCGTGCTTCGAAGACCTCCTGCAGCGCCTCGTTGTTGGCAATGAGGTCGGTGAAGACCTGGATCGCGAATGCTTGGTCCTGCTTGAAGGTGGTGGAATCCTGCTGCAAATAGGCGGTCACCACTTCGTTCGCTTCCAGTTCCTTGTAGATGCCGGTGAAGAGTTCGTGGTTCCCTACCCAACTGATCTTCCGCTTCTCACTTTCGATGCGAAGTCGCTCACTTTCTGCGATCGCCTGCACGACCGGATTGTCCACGAAGCGACGATTGGGCGCCAGATCCCCGGCTGTGGGCAGGCGCTTCTTCTTGCGCTCTTCAATACGCAGTTCAGCGATGTGCCGCAATTCGCCAAAGACCAAGAGAAGGGACAGATAGAGATCGTAGGTGCGTTCGATCCCAGTGAAGAGTTCCTTCTCGATGCGGGCCGCACTGGCGGTATCGCTCTGCCAATAGGCGTAGAGCGACTGGAAGGCCTTGATGCGGAGATAACGGCGGTTGAGCATGTTCGGGGTCAGAAACGCATGCCGGCGGAACGCATGCTTGTGATGCGGTCCTCAGCGGCTTGGTTCGCGGCGAGGTAAGTAGGAATGCCAAGGTCTGCACTGGCCTTGAAGATGCGTAAAGCGGTCTGGTGGATGTCCTCGGTCTGGCGAAGGGCCGCCTTCCGGTTGTAGCCCCTGCGCTCCCACGAGCAATTGATGATCCCGCCTGCATTGATCAGGAAATCCGGTGCGTACAGAATGCCTTTCTCCATGACCGCTTTTCCGTGCACCGCTTCGTCCGCGAGTTGGTTGTTAGCGGCTCCGGCGATCACGCTGCACTTCAGCCGTTTCAGGGTGTCGTCGTTCACCGTTGCTCCCAATGCACACGGGGAATAGATGTCGACGTCGAGGTCGTACACCGCTTCGGGCTGCACCAAGGTGATGGCAGGAAATTCAGCCTTGATCGCAGCAAGCTTATCGTCGTGGATGTCCGTGAGGAAGACCTTCGCTCCTTCCTTCACCAGGAGTTCCACCAGACCACGGCCTACGTTACCGGCGCCTTGTATGGAGACCTTACGGCCGCTAAGGTCATCGGTTCCGTAGGCGGTCTTGGCCGCTGCCTTCATGCCGCAGTAAACGCCGTACGCGGTCACCGGGCTGGGGTCGCCGCTGCCTCCCATTTCTTCCGGAAGGCCTGCCACGTTCTTGGTCTCCTTCAGGATGTTCACCATTTCGGTGGTGCTCATGCCAACATCTTCTGCCGTGATGTAACGGCCGTTCAGACTATCCACGAACCGGCCGAAGCGACGGAACATGGCTTCGGTCTTCTGCGTGCGGGCATCACCGATGATCACGGCTTTGCCGCCACCGAGATCCAGCCCAGCGAGTGAGCTCTTGTACGTCATTCCACGGCTTAGGCGTAGGACATCGCTTAGGGCCTCCGCTTCGGAGGCGTACGGCCACATCCGCGTGCCACCCAATGCGGGGCCGAGCGTGGTGTCGTGAATGGCGATGATCGCCTTGAGGCCGGTGGTGCGATCATGGCAAAAGAGCACCTGCTCGTGGTCGTAGTTCTCCATGCGTGCCAGCACCGGCTCCGCGCTTTGTGCCTTCGTTGTCGTATTGAGCATTGTGTTGTTCGGTTCGTTCGTCCGGCGTGCTTCGATCACGTTCTGCCGCCTTCCACTCTTTCATCCAGGCACCGCCCTCGTCCACTTCCCATCCGGCCTACCTTTGTCCCGCTGTTGCAGGACCTGTTCTTGCAGGCGGCGCAAAAGTAGCACGTTCCGGTCCCCCGCATGCGACCGCTCCTCAAGCTCAACCCTTACCTCGCGAAGTACCGGTGGCACCTGCTGCTCGGAACGGTGTTCATCGCGCTCAGCAACCTGTTCGCTGTGTATTCGCCCCAGGTGGTCCGCGAAGCGATCAACCTGATCGCCCAAGGCATCGCGCAAATGCAATTACCAGCGGAGCAACGGGTATTGCCGATACCGGAAACGTTGCAGCTGTGGGTGGGCTGGACGGGGCTCGATCTCGCCGAACGGCTGAAGGACCTGCACGACACGGATGCGATGAGAGCCACCGTGGTCTGGTGTGCCGGCCTGCTTGGTGTGCTCTACCTCGCTTTCGCCTTGCTGAAGGGCTTCTTCCTTTTCCTGATGCGCCAGACCATCATCGTGGTAAGCCGCTTGATCGAGTTCGACCTGAAGAACCGGGTCTACGCCCACTACCAGCAATTGGATCGGGCATTCTACAAGCGCAACAGCACCGGCGACCTCATGAACCGGATCAGCGAGGACGTGGGCAAGGTGCGCATGTACCTCGGTCCGGCGGTGATGTACACCATCAACCTGGTGGTGCTTTTCGTGATGTGCATCGGTTTCATGCTCAACGTGAACGTGGAACTCACCCTCTGGACCTTGGCCCCGTTGCCGATCATGAGCGTGATCATCTACCGCGTCAGTGATGTGATGAACCGGCGCAGCATGGCGGTTCAGGTGCAGCAAAGCCGGTTGAGCACCCTCGCGCAAGAGAGTTTCAGCGGGATCAGGGTGCTGAAGGCCTATGCCAAGGAGCCGATGGCCGTGGAACGCTTCGCGGAAGCCGCTGCGGATTATCGCAAACGGAGCATGGACCAAGCCACGGTGGATGCGCTCTTCATGCCGTCCATCATGCTCTTGATCGGATTGAGTACCGTGCTCACCATCTTCGTCGGAGGGAAGAAATTGCTGGATGGCGACCCGACCGTGACCGTGGGCAACATCGCCGAATTCGTGATCTACGTGAACATGCTCACTTGGCCCTTCGCGTCGGTGGGTTGGGTCACCTCGTTGATCCAGCAGGCCAGTGCCAGCATGGAGCGCATCAACGAATTCCTGGATGCCGAACCGGCCATCACCGATGCGGACGTGCCAACGACCAAGGAGTACTCCCCTGCTCCGATCCAAGGCGGGATCACCTTCCGGAATGTGAGCTACACCTACCCCGATACGGGGATCAAAGCCTTGGACAAGGTCTCGTTCTGTATCCCCGCTGGTGGCACCTTGGCCGTGGTGGGGCATACCGGTTGTGGCAAGAGCACACTGGCCGATCTCATCGGGCGCGTGTACGATGCGACGGAAGGTGAAGTGCTGATCGACGATGTGCCGATCCGGCAGATCCCGTTGGCGCACCTGCGAACCCAACTGGGCTTCGTTCCGCAGGAAGTGCTCCTCTTCAGCGATTCGATCCGCAACAACATCGCGTTCCGCCTGGATGGCGGTGAAGACGTGGATCAGCGGGTCCGTGAAGCGGCGCGAAAGGCCCAAGTGCTGGAGGACATTGAAGGGTTCGAGCGCGGCTTCGATACGATGGTCGGTGAGCGCGGCATCACGCTCAGTGGTGGGCAGAAACAACGCGTCAGCATCGCACGGGCCATCATCGCGCAACCGCGCATCCTCCTTTTCGATGATGCCCTGAGCGCCGTGGATACCGCAACGGAAGAGGCCATCCTGCGTGAACTGCGCAGCGTGATGAAAGGCCGTACCACCGTGATCATCAGCCATCGGATCAGCGCCGTGCGCGATGCGGATCACATCTTGGTGATGGGGAATGGTGCGGTGATCGAAGAAGGCACCCACGAAGTACTTCTGGAGCGCAACGGCGACTACGCCCGCATGCACGAAGAGCAGCTGTTGGAAGAGGCCCAAAAGGGAGCCGAAGCGTGATCAATTGGCCTGCGATGGCCCGCACCCAGCTCTAGGACCGGCCTGCACTTGGAGAACTGTGGGATACCACCGCGATTTGGTTTCTGCAGGAACCCGGCTATATTTGGTTGGGCCTGTGGCACATACACGGACCCGAATGCACCATGCAGGACGATCGTGAGGACGTATTTTCCAAAGCCGTGCGGGCTGGTAAGCGCACCTACTTCTTCGATGTGAAGAGCACCCGTGGGCGCGACCTGTACTTGACGATCACCGAGAGCAAGAAACACACGCACGAGGACGGCACGGCGCATTACGACAAGCACAAGATCTTCCTCTACAAAGAGGACTTCGAGAAGTTCCTGGATGGCCTCAACGAGGCCTTCGACGAGATCGATCGGTTGAAGAACACGGGGGAATACGTGCGCGATGAACCCGATACCCCACCTCCAGCCGACGATGCGAAACCGCCATACACCGACCTCAACTTCGAGGATCTGGATCGGAAGGATATCTGAACCGACGGGGGCATGTCTGTCCCACGTATGGGGGCCGGACCGTCAAGGAAATTGCCAGCTCGGGTTGCATCGCATTAGCCGGTGTTTGCTCCAGTTGTGCAGTGTGTCCGAGAACGGAAGAAACTGAACAGGCCAAGGCGGGACCGGCCCCGCGACATCATTGGAGGAGAAGAATCGGCGATCGCGGTGGAGAAGAGGCGATGGCCCTGCGTGCGGGCTAACCCGTGGGTCATTGATGGTCTACTTTGCGGGCTTTCAGCACAGCTCGCTCGGACACCTGATCCCTTTCCCTTGAAGACTTCATCGCAAACAAGCGCCTCGATCGACGCGCTGGAGGCCGACTATTTGTACACCGGCCTCTCGCAACTGCCGGGTGCTGGCCAAGGGCTGTTCACGGCCATTGCCTTGTACTCGGGTGAAACGATCGCGGTATTCGCGGGGGATGTGCTTTCGGGTGCGCAGGCCGAGTTGCGGGCCGCGAAAGGGAACGACCGTTACTTCATCAGCCTACCGAACGGCAGGACCTTGGACTCGATGCACGTGGCGTGCTTCGCCAAGTATGCCAACGATGCGGAAGGGCATTCGGCCTCGCGGTTCACCAACAATGCGCGGATCGTGCTGGATGACAACAATGCGGTTTGCATACAGGCGATGCGGAACATCAAGGCGGCGGAGGAGTTGTTCTGTGGGTATGGGAAGAGGTATTGGGAGCGGCACGGGTGAGGTAGCCAGACGTTGGCACGCATGAAACAGGAAGGTCCTATTACATGCGGGCATGAAGTTCGTGCCCCTATATCTTCGGATCTCTGAAAACACCATAGATGAATCCCCCCACCCCCTACCTCAACTTCCCCGGCAGCTGCGAAGAGGCATTCGGTTTCTACAAGAAGGTCTTCGGCGGAGACTTCGGATACATCGGCCGTTTCAAGGAGATGCCACCGGAATACAAAGTGCCACCGAACTATGGCGAGAAGGTGATGCACATCACGCTACTGGTCGATGGCGCCCCTTTCTTGATGGGCAGCGACGCGCCGGAGGGTTACGGCGATCCGTTCAACGCGGGCAACAACGTGCACCTCTCGCTGAGCCCAGCGAACGAGGAGGAAGCGAAGAAGTGGTATGATGCGCTTCGCGAAGGTGGAAAGGTGACGATGGAACTGAGCCCTACGTTCTGGGCGAAGCTGTTCGCCATGGTACGTGACCGGTATGGGATCCATTGGATGATCTCGTATGGTGAGCCGGAGCAATAGTGATTGTCGGGGTCGGGTTGGTCCGGGTAGTTAGTTGGCCGGGTAGTGGGTTGTGAATGGCGGTACGACGGGCTCGGTGGCACCGAACCGCAACAAGGAGCATGAGAATGGCCGGGCACATGCCCGGCCTTTCTCATTGCTTGAAGTAGAAGAGGCGATGGATAGATCGTAGAAGGATCGCCGTAGAACGGTCTAGCGGTTCACCTTCACCGCCTTCTTCACCACGGGCTGGCCATCCAGCAACAGGGTAACGTAGTACATGCCCGCTGCCAGATCCGCCGTGTTCCAGTTGTACTGGTAGTCGCCACCTTCCAAGTTGGCCTCGTGCAGCACGCGCAGTTGCTTGCCATCGGCGCTGTTGGCCATGAGCTGTGCGCGGCCACTGCGCTCCAGGGTGTAGTACACCGTGGTGCTCTCACTGAAGGGGTTGGGTTGGATGCGGAGTTTGCGGTCGCCTTCGGCGTCGTTCAGGATAGGAATGCCGGTGGGCGTGTTCTCACGTAGGCCATCGGTTGATGGACGGTTGCAGCACTCGGCGAGGAGTTGTTCCATCTGGTCGAGACGGGAAGCCTGCCCCTCGATGGTTTGTTGCTGCTCTTTCACTGCAGCAACCAATAATGGAATGAGGCCATTGTAATTGACTGCCTTGAAATCAATCGCGGGTGAGATTTCAGCGCCTGTACTGTCTATTTCTACTGGTCGATGGATTTCGCGCACAAGATCCGGAAATACTGCTTCCAAATCTTGCGCTAAAAATCCGAACTGGGGTTCTTCAGCAAGATGCATGAATCCGAGCTCTTCAGCACGAAAACGATAGGATTTTGGTTGCAATTGGCTCAAGCGGTCCATGCTACCTGTCAGATCTTCGATGTCTGTTTTCAAATTTTCGTCCGAAGGAGTCCAGGATGGACCTGTTGAGCTATATTGATAACCCTCCGACCATATGGCCCAATTATTTGCATCAATCGCACCTTCTGCAAAACCTCGAACACCAATGCACAGTGAAGCGTTCTCCGTAGCACCTGATACCCCATCAACGCCAATCAATGTGCTGGCAGTGCCACTGCTGGATGTCATTGTTGAGGCAATGCCAACCACGCCTGTACTGAACTTCGAAGTTAGGCCTATACCGAGCACACCGATAGCTTGCATACCGAGTATCGCTCCGGTCTCTGAGCTGGTTCGCGCAAGACCATGTACTCCAATGACCTCCTCGCTCTCATTGAAATCGAAACGGGCATCCCCATAGACTGCCGTTGGATTCAAGATTTCATCATTGGTGTGTTCCACATGAAGCTTGAACTTAGGATACTGAACTCCAACTCCCACCCCGTGGCGACGATCCCAAGAACAACTGCTTGGGTCATACACAGCTGAAACATGGGGGGCGATCGGTTGAACGACCCAATCACAATCAGCACTGGCCTGCGGCAGATCATTCGGATTCACCCATTTCACAACGCCACGCTCCGCATTTGGAAACGCACTATTGTCCACGACCATGACTTGATACGGGCCATCAGCTTCGCCCGCCGGATCTGGGAGATCACGCAGTCGAACACGGCCATTCAACACATCAAATCGTTCCGTTGGCTCTGTGATATTCACAGGATCGACGAGGTTACCGGCGAAGAAATCACCTAGACCCATGAAAACTTCGAAGGTCCGAACAGGATAGAACCGTGCGGCTTCCAATCCTGCAACGGAAGTAGCGCCTGAAACGGCACCGTCCTGTCCAGTGGTGAACATGAATCGCAGACGATCCGGTGCGAAGGCCATGGTGCCCGCATCATTACTCCAATGAATGACCATATCGGTGCGGTCGTTCCCGTTGTATCGCTGCCCGATGTAACCCATATCCGCATTACCACTAAAGGTCACTCCATTTCGCATCCATCCCCTGTAAGCAGCTGTTGGTGCGTAGAAGATCGGTGTAGCGCCATTTCCGGCCTGATCCACCAAATGCAGCCGACTGAATGGACCTGGAGAGTTCGCGGGATCGAAGAAGTTCGGTTGCCCACTCAAAGCAAGGAACCCACCCTGTGCTACCGCAGGATAGTTCACATTAAAATTGGAGGTCTGCGTTCCATAGAGTCGCGCCCGTTCAATCGTGTTCGTTAATAGCCGAAAGTCGCCATTCGGCGTATTGAGGTTGAAGTGGTTCTCGCCGTTAATTGAGAAGAGCTGCGCACGTTCATTAACGGCGTTGGGGCCGCCACTGAAAAAGTTCCAATATGCATCAAGCCCCGGTGAACCGATCGTCCGGAAGACGCTTGCAGTATAATTGATCGGTTGGACTTGATCCCCTCGTATATTCAGGAATGCCGCGGGTGCCCCGCCATTGAAAACGGGTCCTATGGAGAAACTCCTCGGGCCCGTAGCCGGATTGATGGGATCCAGGCGATAGTTGCCGAAACCATCATCTCCGACTTGGGCGTATGAGAGGTTACCAAATAGCCCGGCCCATAAGGCCATTTGAATTCGCCAATGCTTGTTCATTGTTCATGTTCTTCTATTCTTGTTTCCATGAACGGATGCAAAAGGATGAGCCATCGCGCAGTGCAAGCACCAGAAAGTAGCTGCCAGATGGGAGGCTCGGCAATGGCCAGTCGATAGAACCCGTGGTGCCGACCAAGGAACGATCAGCTATCGCGCGCCCGATCCCATCGAATAATTGGGCTCGATCCACAAGCCCGCTCAAACCCCAACTATCCACCGACAAGGCCATGTTCTCGCCGAAGATGATCGTTCGAGGACGTTGACCGGTCGTCAGTTCAGGTACCCCAACTAGTTCGTCGCACACCCCGGGTACTTGTGCCGCGCATACCATGTCGATGAACGCATATGAGGCGAAAGAATCTCCTGCAGGGTCCAGCACAATAGAGGCGACCACGCTATCTGCAAAGAAGCAACCGACTTGCACGTACCGATAGGCCGAGTCCGGAACAAAGCTTCCAGCAAGCACCGTCCACGCCGAGGTATCGCTCAAAATTGTGGGTAGGTAGAGCTGCGCTTCGTTGAAGTGGAACTGACCGTAATAGGTGATTTGGGTGAGTGGCTCCGTGCTCAACCGCAGACCCACATGGCTGCCTGCATAGATCGGTGAGGCCCATCCCGGCAAACCAAAGCCACCCGGTGAAACACGCATGCTCAAAAAGGTCATGACGCCAGGGATTAGTGGTTGGATCAGTTCCGCCTGCATGTACTCCTTGGTATCCACCTCAGGTCCAGTGCCCAAACCAGCATACCCCTCGCCCTCTGCTGGCCACTGATCCCCGCGTGCATTGTACGGCACCGCTGCACCACCGGCCGCGCAGGTGTTGAAATAGTCAGGTGAGATCCCTATGTTCCTCCAAGCGACCACACTATCGATCTGACTTATGCTACTAGGGCAGTAGTTATACTCCTCGAAGCTTGGATTCGGCACCAAGTTCTGAGCGGTTGCCAGCCCACTTGCTAGTACAGCCGAAAAAATGAGACTTAAGCGCTGCATGATGGCTTTTCCTTTTGCATTCCGCGCCGCTTGGCACATAGAGGACGTACATAACCTAAGGCATGCTGCCTCCGCTTCCGGCCTGCTTGCAGTGCCGGGTGCTCACCGCCCCGTCCGGTTCGCGGCTTGTTCCGGACGGGGTCGGTACCTTTGTGTTAGCTCGTATTCATCATCTTACAGCGTTGGTGGGACATGAGCAACCGAGGCCCCTGGTGTTAGTAGCACCGGGGGCTTCTTTGTTGAGGCCATCGTGGGCCTTATTGTTGTACAGAGAGAGAGAGAGAGAGAGAGAGGCGACAGGAGCAATTGCAGGGGCAGGGGCAGTTGCAAGGGCAAGAGCAATTGCAGA
This sequence comes from uncultured Bacteroidota bacterium, assembly GCA_902826215.1. Classification (GTDB taxonomy): domain Bacteria; phylum Bacteroidota; class Bacteroidia; order Flavobacteriales_F; family PHOS-HE28; genus PHOS-HE28. The sequence continues at coordinate 37,558 of CADEDY010000028.1, read as the reverse complement.
AGCGTCGCACATCGCCTGCCTTGAACCGATCGGGAATTGTAGTCGATTGCACGTGCCATTTGATGAAAGTAGGATGAAAACGTATGAATGGTGCTCTTGGTTGAAAATTTCATATTGGGATTATCCTGCACGCGCCCAACAAGCCAGCAACGACCTTTTGACCGAGGCACTCCCACCCTAGCTTCGCGCTCACAACTATCCCCATGCGCGCCGTTGGCTTCTTCCTCTTCTTGACCGCGAGTGCGATCCGCGCTCAGGTACTTCCTGAACTACCGCAGGTGTACTTGGAGACCTGCTACCCGGCGACCAGTGCCACGGTTACGGTGTGCGCGAGTGGCTGCGATCATGGCAACAACCAGCTGCAGCAAGCGATCAATGCGGCGCAACCGGGTACCACCATTCTGCTGCAAGGAGGCCATACGTATGCGGGTGTCTTCACGCTGCCGCAGAAGACAGGTAATGGGTGGATCGTGATCCGCACGAACGTGCCGGACGATCAGTTGCCGGATGCCGACCACCGCATCGGGCCGAGCTATGCGGGCACCTTGGCGAATGTGCAGGCGCCGGTGAACCAGAGCGCGCTCACCTTCTTGAGCGGTGCGCACCACTACTACCTGATGGGCTTGGAGGTGAGCACGCAGGGCTATGTGTACGACATCATCCGCGCGGGCGATGGCACCCAGACGAGCGCGGCGAACCTGCCGCATGACCTGGTCTTCGATCGGCTGCTTGTGCATGGCGATGCGGTGCTGGGCACCAAGCGCGGCATCCAGTTGAACAGCGCGAGCACGGCGGTGATCAATTGCCACATCAGCGATTGCAAGGTGGTGGGCCAAGATGCGCAGGCCGTGGCGGGCTGGAACGGTCCGGGGCCCTTCAAGCTGGTGAACAACTATTTGGAAGGCAGTGGTGAGAACGTGATGTTCGGTGGCGCCAACCCGGCGATCCAGGACATGGTGCCTTCGGACATCGAGATCCGGAACAACCATTTCTTCAAGCCGCTGAGTTGGAAGGAAGGTCACCCCGACTATGCGGGAACGGCCTGGTGCGTGAAGAACCTCTTCGAGCTGAAGAGCGCGCAACGCGTGCTGGTGGAGGGCAACATCTTCGAGAACAATTGGGCGGATTGCCAGAGCGGACTCGCGATCGTCTTCACGCCACGCACGCAGAGCGGTGCCTCGATGTGGGCGCGTGTGACCGATGTGACGTGGCGGTACAATATCCTGAAGGGCAGCGATGGCGGGTACAACCTGAGCGGCCACGATGACCAACTGCCGAACCCGGTGAGCACGCGGATCCTGATCGAGCACAACCTGGCGTACGACATCGGCAACGTGAACAAGATGTACCAGATGCTGAACGGTATGGAGCACCTGACCATTCGACACAATACCAGCTTGAATGCGGGCACCACCACCAGTGCAGCGGGTGCTCCGGAAGTGTCCATGACCTTCGCGGACAACATCACGGGCTACGGCAGCTACGGTGTGTGCGGAACGGGCTCGGGCTGCGGCAACGGCACGATCAACACGTATTTCCCGGGATCCACGTTCACGCACAACGTGCTCTTCAGCAATCCAGGTGGCGCGGTCGGTAGTGCTTCGAGCTATCCGCCCTTCCATTGGTTCCCGAACGCGCCAACGGCCGTTGGTTTCGCAGACCTCGCGAACGATGACTACCGGCTGTTGCCTTCAAGTCCGTATGCCGGCGCGGCCACGGATGGCACGGACATCGGAGCGAACATCGATAGCGTGGAGGTGCATACGGCGCAGGTGCTCGCTGGTGCGTGGCCTCAATGTGCGGGGCTTGTTACCGGAGTAGCCTGCACCGCGCGGGAACACGCCATCGCCGTGTACCCCAACCCGACCACCGGCTTGACGACGGTACGGATCCCTGCCGATTTTGTTGGTGGCACCCTCCTAGCGCACGGCGCGTTGGGTCAGGTGTTGTTCGCAGAGCGTTTGGTTTCGACGACGCAACAGCTGGATCTGACGGGGCTCGCACCGCAACTGATCATCCTGCGTTTCATGGATGCGACCGGGCGATCGGTGGATACGGAGCGGTTGGTGCTGGGGCGGTGAACGATCAAGACTACTTCAATTGATCGGGTATCGAGGTTCAGTAGGATCCGATCTTCACCACACGTTACAACGGCTTCAATTCCGCAGCGCCCGGTTCGGTGGTCCGTGGCAGCGCTGCAAGCACTTGCTCCATGGCGGCGTAGCGCTTTACGACGACGATGGCGAGGATCGCGGCAGGAATCGCGAAGATCCCTGCTGCGATGGCTAGTTCTGAGCTCAGGACCATCTCCGAAAGGTCGTCCGCGCTCATGCCAAGGCGGCCTGACACGTTGCCGATGATGTTGTTGATCACCCACAGCCCCCACCACCAGCCAATGAAGCTCGTGTCGGTGATCGGCGAATTGACCAGCTTGATCGTTCGGGTGTAGAGTTCGCGCATGATCTGATACGGCTTCACCAGATTCAAGAAGGGAACGAACCAGGCTCCGGAAGCCCAGCCTTCGGTGTTCTCAAGGCTCTGTGCCACGAGGTGCAGGTTGAAATAGGCCCGACGGAACCAGCGGATGAAGAGGACGGCACACGTGATCAGGCCAGCCAAATACAGCAGGGCCATGAGCCCCACAACGAGGTCGATCGACGTGATGGTGGCCTCATCGACGTCCTCTCCGCGCACGAGCCTGTTGAGCACGTTCAACTCGAGCGCGCTCGCAGCGATGTTCATGATCTCAAGCACGAGCATCACCCAAAGCATGGCGATGGCCGCTTGGGCACGTTCACCGTTGGGTCGTAGGGTCTGTTCCATGATCAAATATGCAGGAAAATCGGGAAGGTGCGACCCGCAGGGAGTAGCTTGGATGATGGATCTCGATCCTGCACGACATTCGGTACCGAGCCTCTGCTCCTACCCGCTCGACACGTCCGGAAATGACGATGCCGCACTGCTTGCGCAATGCGGCATCGCGACGTTGAACACGGTCATTCCACGACAAGTGGCATGCTTCCGCGGCGGCCATCGGCCGTGAGCAATTGCACGTGGTATATGCTTGCCGGAAGACCGGACAGATCCACCGTGATGTCTTGAGCGAGGCCGTTGGCATTCACTACCAACTGGCGCACCTCACGACCGACCAGATCAAGCACAGAAACACGGACCTTTCCGGTAAGGTCGGCGCCTGTGCGAATGATGGTTGCACCGCTCGTTGGGTTCGGGAAGAGCGCAAAGCCCAATTCCAGTGCCCCGTTATCGAGGATACCAGCGGCGTTCGGGTCCAATACGGAAGTGCTCGTGGTCGGGGCGCCGAGCACAGGAATATCAACAATGCTCGAGGTCAGGAGCGCACCGGACTGCCCGGGTTGATAGTAGGTGACCGTGGTGATCTCTCCAGCCGCGAATTCGATGCCTTCGCTCACGTCGGTGAACACTTCATGGATCTCCAGACGAAGGACATTGAACGATCCCCAAGGGAGCACCAAGGTTCCATGGCCGTTGTACGCACCGGTGGTGGTAGCCGTGCGAACGACCACGGTTCCGCCATAGTCGGTTGTTGAGGTCCAATCATCGGTCCACGTATTGGTATAGCTCAGTGGCAATGCGATGATCCGCTCGGAATTGGTATAGACCGTGGTGTAGGCAGGATTCCCGAGACCGAGCAGGTACAGTCCCGTGTTGTTGATCAATTGGTAGCTGTACAAGGAGGGATTCGTAAGCGCAGTTGAGGAATGGGTTGCTGTCGGGAACGACGAGAAATACGGCGTCGAGGATGGGACAACGTACTGGCTTTGGGCGCCTGAGCCAAGGGTGATCGGCCCCGTGTTGAAGGTGAAGTTGGCTGTTGCTGGGCCTGGCGTGATATAGTCCGTTCCGTAGATGATGGGTGAAGGACCCAAGGGCGGCGTTATATCCGTAGCGGTCAAAGTAGGCTGTGCGAAGGCAGCGCCACAGGTGAGCAAGGAAAGCAGGGTAAGGGTTGTTTTCATGGTCCAAGTTTGGACCGAATGTAGCGGATCATTCGATCCGGCTTAGGTTGAGGCGCCTAGAAGGTTCAGGCGGTGGATACGAGCGAGCGCAGCGATGCACGGTGGGCAACCGACCGACTTGACGCGGGGGCGGAGGAACCGGAGTGAATTCACCGGGATCACTGGGTTCTACGGATCTGAATATTCACGGTGATCGGCATTTCCACCTCGATGCTGATCGCGATGCATACGATCCACTTTGATCCAACGTAACAACCTCCCCATTTCGGGGGATGGACACGAGTGCATAAAGGCTGTTGCTTTGTGGGCGCCTCTCCTACACTAACTCCGTACATCTCGACGTCCCATGCGAAGAACCCTTACCCCATTTGCCAGCTTGCTCCTGCTTTCGTTGACCGCCCAGCCCACGATCCAATACAGCGATCTGAGTCCGGACGGTGTGCAAACGGACATGTACCGGATGACCTCTCCTGCTACGTTGCCTGCGCTGAGCGACGGTGCCGACCAGACCTGGGATCTGAGCGGCATCACGTTGCAACCCATCGGCAGCTTGTCCTTCACCGCAGCAGCCGGAACACCGTATGCAGCGAGCTACCCCGACGCGAACTGGGCGTGGGCGCAAACCGTGACGGGCTTGGGCACGGCCTACACCTATTTGGACATCACCTCCGGTGGCATCGACATCCTGGTGCGGAACCTGCCGCTCGATCCATTGATCTATTCGGATCCGTCGCAGGTGATGAAATTCCCACTGGCCTTCCAAGAGACCTACGACGATACCTACGTGAACAACAATGGCGGCAGCACCATGCAATGGAGCTATGCGGGCCATGGCACGGCGATCACGCCACTGGGAACCACGACGGATGTGGCCAAGGTGATGAGCACCGAGGGTGATCTGTTGCTGTGGAACCTCGATCCGCTGTATCCTATCCTGATCGATGACAGCAACTTCACCTTGTTCTTCGTGCAGAACAATGTGGGCATCGCCGAACAAGGATCAGCATCCGTTCACACCTACCCCAACCCGTGCAACGACCAACTTCGGCTGAACGATGTGGTACCGGGCAGCACGTGGCGGATCATGGATGCACAAGGGCGCGAACTCAACAATGGCCGTGTGAGCACTGTGAGCGAGGTGCTGGACGTCTCAGCCTTAGCAACAGGGCAGTACATCGTGCTCCTTCAATTAGGGGAGCTTGTGCGCCGGGTGAGTTTCGTCAAGGCCTGATCACGCGGGATCCGAGGATCCGTTTCGGAAACGCGGGTTGATCATCCTTGGAAGGTCCGATGACAGCTACCTTCACGGCTAATGGCTGTGGACTATTACAAGGTGCTGGGTATTGCGCGCGATGCGAAGCCGGAAGCCATCAAGGCGGCATACCGGAAGTTGGCACGTAAGCTGCACCCGGACCTGAACCCGAACGACCCGAAAGCGAAGGAGCGCTTCCAGGAGATCAATACCGCGAACGAGGTGCTGAGCGATCCGGAAAGCCGGAAGAAGTACGATAAGTACGGTGAGCAATGGCAGCACGGCGAGGAGTACGAGAAAGCGCAACAGGCACAGCAGGCCCAACAGCGGTCGCGCGGTGGCGGGTCGTATGCTGATTTCGGCGGTCAAGGTGGTGAGGACTATGCGGACCTGTTCGGCGACCTCTTCGGTGGTCGAGGCGGTCGCGCTCCGAAATTCCGTGGGCAGGACCTCTCGGCGGAACTGCATTTGGACCTGCGATCCGCAGCCAAGACCCACAAGCAAACGCTCACGGTGAATGGCAAGGCGATCCGCATCACGGTGCCGGCCGGCGTTTCGAACGGGCAAACGATCCGCATCCAAGGGCACGGTGGTCCGGGTGCGAACGGAGGCCCGAACGGTGATCTGTACCTGACCTTCCTCATTCCTCCTGATGCGAAATTCAGCCGGGTGAAGAACGACCTGCACACGACCGTCGATCTGGACCTGTACACCGCCATGCTTGGTGGCGAACTGCTGTTGGACACCTTGGATGGAACCGTGAAACTGACCGTGAAGCCTGAGACTGCGAACGGTGCCGTGGTGAAGTTGAAGGGCAAGGGATACCCGATCTACAAGCAAGAAGAGCAGCACGGCGATCTGCTGGTGACCTTCAAGGTGAAGCTCCCCACCGGACTGACGGAGGAACAACGTGCGCTCTTCCGCCAACTCGCCGATCAAACCCGAACCAGCACGCCATGAACACCGAAGAATTGATCGCGATCGATGTGTTCTGTGCCAAGCAGGAAGTGGAGACCAGCTTCGTGCTTGCCTTGCACGAGCGCGGCTTGGTGACCATCACCGAGGTGAAGCAACACTACTACGTGGAACTGGAACACCTGCCGCGGCTAGAACAGTTGGCGCGGATGCATTACGATCTGGACATCAACCTGGAAGGGATCGAAGCGCTGAGCCATATGCTCGAGCGGGTGGAAAGCCTGCAGCAGGAATTGCGCGAATTGCGCGAACAGATGGGCCGCTACGAACCCCGTATCGAATCGTGACGATCAACCGTTCGGCGTAGCACAGGGCACCATGTCCTTGCTTCCGCTCCGGTGCTTCTTGGATGCGCCCTTGCCTTTGCACGCCGGGCTGCGGAAGAGCATGATGCGCAAGCGAGCATAGACGTCGAGGGCGTACACATCACCCTTGCTCACGAAGGGCAGGATGTGATCGGACCCGAGTACCAGTCCATTGAACCGAAGCATGAAACCGACAGATGGCTGTGTGACGGCGTACTCATGGAACACCACCGGCAGTGCCGCTTCGAAATAGCGCGTCTCGAAACGCAGTGTGACGGCCAAGCTGTTGGCGCGACGCAAACGCAATGTGTTGCGACCAGCAAGGCTTTGTACGGCGGCGAAGGCCACGTAGGTATGATCCACGATGCGCTGGTCGTATTGCAGCGACATCGCCGTGGGCAGGCCGATCGAGAAACCCGTTGACCGTGACCATTGGGTGGCTGTGGAAAGCAAGCTATCCAGATCGTCGGCGTTCTGCACGGGAATGTGTTCGTGATCCGGGATCGTCAGTGAACCGGCGGAAATGACACCGGCTTCGGCATCGCGGAAACGGATGCCGCCCAGGTCGATCAACGAAACACCGAGACGGTACCGATAGCGCATGGGTGTGCAGCCGGAAGCCCCTTGGTGCGGATAGTAGCCGTTGGCCTCCTCCATCGTGCGTTCGTACACCATGCCCAGATCAGCGCCCCAGCCTGCACCGGCCCGAACAGCAGGCTGTGCAACGGCATAGCGTGCGGTGGCCTCGTGTATGATCAGCTGCGCCGTGTCGACCACGGTGTAGTCCAGATCCGTGAATTGAAGTGCACCAGCGGAATGTCCGAGGTTGTACCGTATACCAGCACCCACACTGATGGAACTGAAGCCTTCGGCCCGGATGATGTGTGCGTAGTTGGCACTGAACTCCGTCCATGCCGCGCCAAGCGCACGCACTCCTTGATCGCGAAAGCGCACACCGACCTGTGGTGCATAGTTGAATCCTTGGTAGATGAAGTTGCCCAGTTCCTCCGAAACACCGGAGGCACTGACATGCGCCCGCGACCGAACGCCGAATCCGATGGTCCCACGTCCCAACGCCAAGGAGACAGCCGGTCCAAGGACAGCGGCTTGCACGATGGCCCTGTGTTGTGAAGCAAAGTCGTTGCTGCGCAGGACGAGACTACCGGTGTTGGATGACGTCGATCCGTTGCGCAATTCGCCCACGAGGTACTGGTTCCCGTTGGACCAAGCCACGAGGCTGTTCCAGGCAAAGAGATCGGCACCGGCGATGCGGATATCGGCGTAGGGCCATTGTCCGGCTGTGCGCGCGGGATTCAGGAAAGCGATATCGGTTCCACCGAAATTGCTGTGCGCGATACCGAAGCGCTCTTGAGCGCTGGTGGAGAAGGCCAGAACGGCCATGCATGTGAACAGGAGGGCACGCACGGCGCCTTGATACGGAGAAGGAGACCCTAGGGTTGGCGCTGATCCAGCCTGGCCCTCCGGTCCCGGGTGAAGCAATGCCTTTCACGGTTCAGAGAACCGGCAATACAGGTCGATCCAATTCAGCACGCAGGACCACCCCCAGCGTATCGGGTGTGATCCCGTACGGCGCAAGCGCCGTCCATGCATCCGTTCCTGACCCCATGGCCTTGAAGAGCCCCTCCTTGCCCGATCGCCGCAGCACACTTTCGCAGAGCACCGCACCGATCACATAAGGCACATGGGTATGCTCGTTGATGAAATCCTGGACATATGGGTTGCAACGGTCCCGAACATCGATGTCCGGATCGACGAGGAGCTGGCGCAGGTTCTCCCGATGCCAAGCGTAGGGTTGTTCGCCGCTTCCACCCAACAGCGTTGCCAGTCCTTCTTCCAAAAGATCCGGCCGTGGGCCGAACTTCTTTTCGGTGAACAGGTGGACGATCTCGTGGGTATAGATGTCCTTGTCGTTCCCCGACCACACCTGCCCACCTGGATCGACCATGCCACCAGTGGGATGGACGAACAGGAGGGGATGCATCTGGAAACCGCGTGTGCGAAAGAGGTCGACCGGATCGGCGCAGGAATAATAGGTGATCGGAAAGGGTTCGATCCCGAAGAACCTGGCCAGGCGCTGCACCGTGTCGTTCTGGTTCCTGGCCTGCTCCGAGGAGAACCGATGCAATGGCGATATGACATAGTGCAAATGGCCCTCATCGATGCGTTGCCAGGAAGAGGTGTTGTGTTCGACGGGAAGGGAGAGCCGCATGCCCTCGACGGTCCGGCGTGCATGAAAGTCGAATACATAGCGGACATCGGCAGCGATCCCGCTACCATCGATCGCCGCCCACTTCACCGTGAGGATGCGGTCGCCATCATTCACAGGAACAGAACGCGTCAACGTAGGTAGGTATCGGAGACCGCCGACGGAGTCATACTCGACATACAGGAGGTCCTTGTAGGGTTGCTCGTAGCGCTCAAGATCACCGGCGAACCAGAAATCGTGTGCATCCTGCGCATGATGCTTCTGATCGAAGAAGCGCCTCAACGTGGCGATGGCATCTACTGTTGCCCTATCGGTGGTATCGACCGTTGGCCACACCGTGAGGTCGGCACCGGAGAGGATCCGGGATCGAACAGGTACGTCGACCGATCGTGCCTCCGCTTGCATAGGAAGTGTTTTCGGTCCACACGAGATCACCGCAGCAAGGGTGAGCAATGGCAGTAGCATGATCTGCATGGCCCAAACGTAGAAGCTGATCCCGTTGGTGTTCGTGAAAGTTGGTTAAGGGATGTGAAGGAGGCCGAACTCAAAGCGGATCATGAGGAACGAAAGAGGCCGCCCCCTGACGGAACGGCCTCCTTCCCTATTCCCGGACACGATCAACCCTGATCGCGCGTGCCGTTCCAATCGATGCGACGGCTCACCCACATGACGAGTGCGAGTGTGATGAAGAGACCGATGCTTCCGAAGAGCAAGGCGTAGTCCTGTTGATGGATGAGGGCGAACATGAAGCCGAAGACCAGCAGCATGATCAGGCCCAAGAGCTGCGAGGCGCGCTGCACTTGGAACACGCTGTGTGCATAGAGCACTACCAAGGTGATGACCGCAATGGCCGAAAGGATGTACGCCTTCGCAAATCCCAGGTGTTCGCTGATCGCGATGAGCAAGGTGTAGAAGATGCAGAGCGCGAAACCGACCAGCAGGTATTGGATCGGATGGATCCGTAGTTCCTGCAACACTTCCACGAAGAAGAAGACGAGAAAGACCAGCACGATGAGCATGAGCCCGTATTTGCTGGCCCGTTCGTTCTTGTGGTACTCGTCCACGGGTTGCATCAATCGAACGCCGAAGGAGGTACCCTCGATCTCCGAGTTCATGCTCCCTGTGAATTCCTGCGGGTATGGCCGGTTGAGATGCAACACGGTCCAATGCGCGTTGAGTCCTTGATCAACCTTGGCCGAGCTGTCCGGCGGGTCGGGCAAGAAGGCCCCTTGGTAGCTGGGATCCTTCCATGAACTCGTGCACGTGGCGCGGGTCCCCTTTCCCACTGGCACGAGGTTGAAGCTCTCGCTGCCGTTGATGGTCAGTTGCGCATCAAAGTCCATCGCCTGACCGTAGCGGGTGCTGTCCAAGGGGAAAGGCGCGCTCAACCCGTTGGAGACGATGTCGGTGTTGGGCATGCCCGGCTCGAATTGGACGGTGCGATCCCCGATGCGCATGGTCACTTGTTCCTTGATGCTGCGCAGATCACTGATGCCAAGCACCAGCGCTGCCTTGTCCCACTGTAAGGCATGCTCGCCGCTGAGGCGCTGATCGTGCAAGGGCGCGAAGCTCCCCGAGAGGTGCGTCTGACTTCCATAAACGGCGACTTCGTAGATGCCTCGGTGCTTCTTGTAGGGCTCCAACTTCGCATCAGCGTTGAGCTTCTCCGGCAGGAAGTGCGCATACCGCGTTTCCATGCGGTTCTCGAAACCGCCATTCCCATTGGGCACGCGCACCATGACCTCGTAGGGCACATCGATCACTGGTCCGGTGATGGTCTGCGCGCCACCCCAATCGCGGCTGATGCCCGCTTCTGCTTCTTGCTTGCGGTAGGAGCGTTCGCGTATCAGATCATTCACCATGCCCAGCGGGATGAGCAGCAACAGGATGAGCACACCGACGACGATGGCGCGGAAGGTGAGTGAACGTCGCATCCATCCCATGCGTGAAGGGCGCGGTGGTGGAATGTTCGGTGTGTTCGGGTCGGCGGGCGGTACAGGTGGATCGATGGTCATTGGTGGAACCCGGTTTGGCTTGGGCTGTTGTGATCAACGCGGTTCGTCCTGAGAGTGTATGCTTTTAGGAATCTTTGGGAAGTTGATCGCGCCGCTGCGCTGATAACTTGAAGGAACGACCTTGCGGATCCCGAAAATACGGACCTAGCTTGTGCCGAAACGAAACGACCATGACCACCAAGAGAGCAGCTCGCCGCAGCGGAAAGAACACAACAAGCATCACCGTCGCGAAGAGCAGCGATACACGTGCCAAGCGCAAGGTGGCCAAAGCCAAGAAGGCTGCAGCGGAAGTGCGCACGGTAGCAGCCGCTAAGAAGGCCGCATTGCCTAAAGCAGCGCCGAAGAAGAAAGCGGCCAAGAAGGCGGCTCCCAAGAAATAGAACGTTCCGTTCTCAACTCTATCTTGTTGGTTGAAATGCCAACATGATGGAAACGAATTCGAAAGCAGCGCCGCGTAGCTACGTGTTGCTCATGGTCCTAACATCCTTGGCCGTGGTCGCCTTGGTCATCGACCTCATGGACGGGTACCTACCGAAGGCGATGACCACGGCAGGCTTGGTCGTCGCGTTGGTCGGTCTGCTCCTCCAGAGGGTTACACAAGCGAAGAGTTGGACGTGGTTGGCGATCGCTGGCCTCCTGCTCTTCCTCGCCAGTGCGATCTATCGCTTCGCCTTACATCAAGGGTGGTTGGTGGCGTGATCATCGAGTTCACTCCAGCACGACCAAACGTTCTTTAGGCACCTTCACACTGTAGCCGAACTGCCACTTTTCATTTGTTCGAGGCTCCACCTTCGTCTTCCAGGTCAGGAAGCCTTTCTCGGCATTGACCGTGGCCCCGGCGCTTTCGTCCAGCTTCACCTCGATCTCGCTGCGGACCGCTACCGGATACTGATCGGTGATGACCAGGTCGATGCGCTGCGATTTGTTGTTGCGCACGGCGATCTCCCAGCCCACGCTTTCCACGCGCTTTCCCCCGACGATCTGCCGTTGGCTGAAATCCTTGCGTTTGGTGCGCTGCACGCTCACCCCTTGATCGCGACCGAGGCTGATGTCCAGCGTATCGCCCACACCGGATAGATCGAGCAGGCTTTCGCCCACGAAGGTGCCTTCGAAATAGATGTAGGCCGGGCCATCCAACAGGTTCATGCTCTCCCAACCGGTGACCTGCGCAAAGAGGAAGGCATCGAGATCCAACTTCGGTGTGCAGTAGTACTTGTAGCTGCTCACAAGCTCCTGTTCCTGTACGCCCACGTGGTGGTTCTGTCCATCGCTGGGAATGGTATAGGGAACGGAGATCGCGAACTCGAAGTTGGTGGCGCGCTCGACCACGGCTTCTGCGATCGAGGTGTTGGCGGACGTGTTCTCCGCCCAGCCATAGGTATCTGATGAACCACCGAAGTCGATCTTCTGGCGACGGATGCGTTTGGAAGACCGAGTGGTCTCCAGGAGTTCCACGCCAGACATCACGCCAGGAACATTCCGTATCGAATAATTTGCCGGTACCCCTCCTGCGATCACGACCTCACTCAACTGGTTCGCCTGCGGTTGCATGTTCACATTCTGCACGCCAGCAGAAATAGCCGCATTCACGGGGTTGTACCCGATGTAGGTGATCTGCAAGGCTCGCCCATTCATCGGAACAGCGATGGCGTAGAAGCCGTCGATGTTGCTCGTGGTGCCGTTCATCACCGCACCATTCACATCGAGCAGGGCAACGTTCACGAAGGGCAATGGCTCACCGGTCTGCGCATCCCGGATGATCCCGCGCACATCACGAACGCCCGCATCGTAGGTCTGCTTTTGAGCACTAGCTGCTCCTGCATTGGGGTTTCCGAAATCCAGCCGCCAAGGTGAAAGCTGTGGCATGATGGCATCGCGGTTCGGCTCGCCGCTGCTGAGGGCGAGCTGCACCTTGGTCCAGTCCTCGCCTGTGTTCTGATAGACCTGTGCCTTGTAGGTGAGTTGCATGGCCTTGGTGATGTCGGCCACCCGGATGTCGTAGCTCGGGCTCCAGCCAGCGCTCCGGACCATGTACTTGAGCGTGATCGTGGCACTCACCGCACTGTTGGCACTCACCTCCACCACCACCTCGCTGGTCGGGCGCGTTCGTTTGCCCTGCACTTGACCCAACTGCAAACGAACCTTGTTGAGTTCATCGTTCAATGTCGAGATCCTGTTGTGGCGTTCGATGCGCTTCAAGGCGAGCGCCTCTTGCCGTGCAAGCAGGTATTCGTTGATGCTGCGCAGTTGCTCCAAGGCCAATCCGTTATTCCCGGCGACCACATCGTTCTTCGCCAAGCGCGCATCTTCCTTTTCCAGAACGGCGAGCAGTCCGCTCTCGCGATCGATATCCGCCTGGATCGTTTCGATACGGGCCTTCAATTCAGCAACCTCGGCGCGGTCCTCCTTCTCCTCCAGATAGTTGAGCCGATGCTGAACCCCGAGGATGGTGAAAGCACCCGAGCCGCTCACCTGGATGTTCGCTGGATCGACCTCTTCGCTCAACCCGGCAAGGACGATCGTCGCGGTGCCCTTCTCCAGCGCCACTTTGCCGGTACGTGTCACTTCGGCACCGCTGAGAAAGACCTTCACGGAAGCGATGGAGGTGGTTACCGGCTGCTCCTTTGCAGCAACGGAAAAGGAAACGAGCAGGAACAGGGCAAGTAGGTTGTGACGCATGTGTGGTGTGGTTACGGCTGATCAAGCCGTTCGTATAAGCGATGCAAAGAAGGAGATCATTGCATACGTCGCGATCGAATTCTTCCGAATGAACAGAATAGCTTTCGGACATGAACGTGGAAGAAGCACGGCAACTTGCCTTGTCCTTGGGTAACGTGGAGGAGTACGATCACTTCGGGAAACCCGCGTACCGCTTGGCGCCCAAACTTGCCGGTGGCAAACCTGGGCGAACGTTGATGACCTTGTGGTTGGATGAGCGCCATGCTGTTCTGATGCTCGACGTGGAACTCCAGACCAAGTTGATCGAGTCGAATTCTGAAGCCTTCCGGCCACACCCGACCAAGTGGGGTGCAAAGGGCGCGACCATCGCTGAGTTGAACAAACTGACGCCTCAAGGCTTCGAGCAGGCTTTGCGCGCGGCCCATACCCATGCGCAGCGATGAGGCTCAGTGGAAGAACTGCATCACCTTGCTCCACAACTTGCGCGTGACCAGCAAGGGCGGAGCCTGAAAGCCGTTGAGGCCCCAGGAGCGGCGCACTTCGGTGTTCGCCTTGAGCACGTGCTTCACACTTCCATTGCTCATACCGCCTAGACGGAAACGAACGAGGATCTCCGGCAAGTGGGTGGTGGGGATCCGGTGCTTGTAGAGGAACCGGAACAGGATCTCGTAATCGGCAGCAATGCGCAGGTCCGTGTTGAAGTGACCGAATTTGTCATACACCGACTTGCGGATGAAGGTGGCGATGTGCGGCGGCATCCAGCCTTGACGAAAACGTTCGCGATCGTATCCCCCGCTGCGCCAGGTACGCTTCACTAGGTTGATGTCGTTCTCGTCCACCATGATGATGTCGCCATAGACCGCATCCACCGGGGTACGTGCGAAAACCGCGACCACCTGTGCGATGACATCGGGCGTCATCAACAGATCACCGGCGTTGACGAAGCCGATCACATCACCGGTGGCGAGGTTCAGACCTTTGTTCATGGCATCGTAGATCCCTTTGTCGGGTTCGCTGATGCAGTGATCCAATCGCTCCGAGTAGCGCGCCAGAATATCGACGGTTCCGTCGGTGCTCGCGCCATCCACCACGATCATCTCGATGTCGTTGTGGCTCTGCGCCAGCACACTGTCCAACGTTTCAGCAAGGACAGGCCCAGCATTAAAACAGACCGTGATCAGGGAGACCTTCATCACTCGACCACGCGTTCCCGCACCGGCACCGCCGGATTGCCTTGATAGACGGTGTAGGGCTCCAGATCCTTGGTCGCCACGCTGCCGACGGCCAAGACCGCATGCGAGCGAACCGTTACGCCGAGCGTGACGATCGCACCTGCGCCGATCCAGGACCCATCCTCGAGCACCACCGGTTTACTGTAGGTGGGATAGTCGATGCGCTTGTAGTCGTGACTGCCTTGGATGACGAGTGCGCCTTGGCTGATCACCACGTTGTTGCCGATGGTGAGTTGATCGAGATTGTCCAGCCAAACGCGTTGCCCGATCCAGCTGTGGTCGCCGATGGAAAGGCGCCAAGGGAACTTGATGTTGACCCCGGGATGGATCACTACCCCCTTCCCCACCTTCGCGCCGAATAAGCGCAACAGGAATGGCTTAGGCGAACGGAACGGAAAGGCCGGGTTGATGAAGAAGAGCGCATTCACGAAATACCACAGCGTGCGTTTGATCACACCAGCACCGGGATGGAAGCTGGCGGAATTGTCGAAGCGACGGAGGTCGACTTGTTTGCGAGGAACGGTCATCCTTTGAACATGGCATAGCTGCGCTCGATGGGTGCAGGATCGTTCAAATATCGCACGCCCAGGGCCAACGCGCCATGAGCAAGTGCATCGTATGCTTCCTGATCCAGGTCAACCAGCTCTTGGATGACTGCGGTGTAGCGTTCGGGTGCTTCCAATGGCAGGTCCCAGCCTGCCTTGTATGCTTCTAGTTCGCGCCAAGGCGTGCGATCACTGATCAACAAGGGCCTTCCCACACTCAGTGCTTCGAGCATCGTGTGTCCGAAGTTCTCACCCACACTGGGCATGAAGAGCGCATGGGACGTGGTCAGCACCTCAGCGCCTTGCTCTTGGGGCAACTGGCCGTGCCAGATCACCTCGATGTTCGCTGGAAGCCGAGCAATGGCCGCTTTGCAACGCTCGAAGTAGGCTTCATCATACACCGTTCCGTACAGATCGAAGCGCACGTGCCCGGTCACACCGACCAATCGCTCGATCGCGAAGAGCGTGTTCTTCTCCTCAGCGATCCGGGCCAAGCTCACCAATCGCAATTCGCCTTTGGTCTTTGCGATGCCTTCAGCGATCGTCGACGTCAACCTGCGAGCGAGGTTCTGCACCAGATGCACTTTCACATCCGTCCCGATCCATCGTTGGACATCCTGCACTTCCTCTTCGTTCGTCGCCTGGAATTCCACGCCCTTGAAGCAGCCCAGCACTTTCATGGCAAAGAGGAAGAAGCGCTTCTTGAGGGCACCTTGTCGCATCGGACCTTTCGCCAGCATGCCACGCACCGCAACGATGCGACGCTGCTTCGATCCGCGCAGCAGCCAAAGCGGAACAATGCTGGACCAGCGCGAGTAAAGTCCATTGATGTACACCACGTCGTACCTCGCTTCATTGAGCAACATCCGCCACTTGGTGAAAGACCGACTGCTCGGTGAAACGTACCTCACTTGTTCGCCAGGATCCCCTTCTACCCACTGATCAACGGGCACGTTGGCTTCGTTCTTCGTGGCCATGTAGTCGCGGTCACCCGTCACGATGCAGAAGTCGACGCGATCACTCAAGTGATCGACAAGATTCACCATGCTTCGCACGGGTCCACCGGCTTTGTAGTAAGGCTTGTACCAATCGATGAAGACCAGAACACGTGGCTTGTTCATGGCTTTGTGTTGAGCAATTCGTTGGCCACCTCAGCCCAATGCTCTGGGGTCCAGGCACCACCGAGTTTTGCCGAGCGTTCGCCCATCGCAAGCAGTTCCGCATCGCTTCGTTCTACAACGGACCGCAATGAGCGCTTGAGGTCGAGGACATCACCTGCGCGGTGCACATCGCCATTCACGCCTACTTCCATGAATCGCTCCTTCGCTCCCACCGCGTCGCTCAGAAGCAGTGGCAGGCCCATGCAGGCATGTTCCTGCACCACCACGCCCCAGGGTTCATACAAGCTGGGCAGGACCGAAACACCAGCTTGTTGCAACACATCGGGCATGTCCTTGGCTTGAACGAAGCCGCGGTGAACGATGCGTGGATGACGGCCCGTAGCACTGTTCCGAACGGCATCCCATTGCTCACCGACACCGACGAGATGCAACTCCCAATCTCCGGCCTTGCCTTCATCGCACAGTGCAGCGAACGCATCGCAAAGCACCTGTTGACCCTTGGTGGGTATATACCGGGCCACACAGATGAAACGGTGTGGGTAGGTGGTCGATCGGCTCTCCTGTGCCGCCACGTTCGGCGCAAGGAAAGCCTTGGTGTCCGCTGCATAGAATCCCTTTCGGATATTCTCTTTCCGGTAGCCCAGGTGGCGGGCATAGTGCGCTTGGCGATCACCTGTCGCCCAGGCGTGGCTGTACGTGCGAGGTACCCAGAAACGGCCAAGGATCGATGAAACGAACTGCTTCAAGGACCCTCGCCACGCCGTGTCGAAGGTCATCACCGTCGCGATGCGTTCCGATCGCATCGCCCGACAGACCTTCAAGTAGCCTTTATCCACCCACCCACTGGCAAGCACCAGATCGGGATCGACCCGCTGGGCCAGTACGAGCAATCCGTCGTCGTCAAGATCACGTCGGTCATGGACCGTGATGGAAGGATGGAAATCGAGATCGAAGGGTGCTTCGGCATTCACGGGCCACCGGACCAGATCGATCCGCACATCGGACCGTTCAACGAAGGCATTGAGGCAGGCCAACACATACGGCGCCAACTCGGTATAGAGCACCAATACGCGTCGTTGAGATCCGCTGGCCGTGGAGGTCATTCTGGGAAGCGGCCAAATGTACCCTTACGCGCTCGGTTGGGAGGCGATCACCTCCCCTTCAACGGCGTCGAAGGTCAACGGATACGGACGTCCATGACATCGCGTGCACGACGGCCTCGGGTCAGTTTCTTCTTGTAGTACCCCACCCAGAGAAAGATCAATGGCGAACCGATGATGGTGGGCCACAGCCATTGCAACCACACCGGTTTGATGAATGTCATGTTCACCGCGCTGAAGGCGGACACCGTGGCGATGTAGCCGCCGAGGAAGCCGGAGATGTGCGCATAGAGCCATTCGTGCTTGTCGTGTGCTCGCTTGTAGAAACGCTGCATGTTTCGCCACACGAAGAGACTGCCGATGAGTCCGAAAACGAGGAAAAGGACCGAGCTGCCCCGATCACCTAGCACGAGGTTCGTGAAGCCCCAAATGAAAAGTCCGCCATTCACCACCCCCGCAATGCTTTGCAACAGGATATCGTAGAGCCCCGGACGTTGTCCCTCGTGGACCCGCTTGTGGTAGAGCGCGCGATACCCGGATGCAACCAAATGAAAGCTGAAGACGGCGACCAAGGACAAGAAGATGTTGACGTGCAGAATACCGATAATGATGGCCGTGACCGCCACCACGGCCATAGCGTAGAAGAACCACTTTCCCCAGCGGCGATGCGCATCACCCCCTTTCTTCGCCAACATGGCGAGGGGCGCGACCACAAGCGCCGAGAAGCCCGCAGCGATGTGTATCCAACGAAGAACAAGTACGACGGTCTCTTCCATCCACACCGGTAGTTCGGTTGCTCGAAAAGTACGACCGAGGATCAGATGATCGGATACGAGTGGATCAATTCCCCGCAATGATCGCACGGAATCGACTCCGCATGCCTTGCAGATCCAGCACCTCCAACACGTACGCACCTCGAAGATCTGCTCGAAGGAAGATGCTACCATCGATCACACGTCCAGCGTCGACCACCTGCCCTTGCATGTTCATCAAACGATAGGAACGAAGGTCTGTCCTTCCTTGCCCGATCGAGACCGAAGTTCCTGCAAGAGCGGGGCATGGGGAAATTGACTGCGGTGGCTGCGAATTGAGTGACGGCACGGAGACGGGGTCGAAATACTGGATCACTTCATCCACTTCCGTCTCTCCATCTTCAAAGGTTTTGACAACGAACAGGGATTGGATACCTGGGCCGTGGGACCGAGCTTCCCCGATCACTAAAAAACCGCCATCGGTTCCCTGGATCACGCTGTATCCTTCATCGTCACCACCGCCTCCGTAGTTCTTCCCAAACAGGAAATCGCCATTCGGGTCAGCTCGAAGCAAATACATATCACGTCCCCCAGCACTGAAAACGGCGTTGTAACCAGCTATTCCAAACCCTTGGTCTTGTGTCTCAACAATACCTCGTCCTTCAAAATCCCCGCCGGAACCATATCGGCTATTCCATCCAAGGATTCCCTCTGCAGTGAACTCCTGAGCTTGGATCTGCATATGATCCTCTCCATTCCTGGTCCCCCCGCTGGATACGAAGGTTCCATTGGTCATCTGAACTACGGAATGGGCGTAGGAGATCCCGCCCGGATCAAAGTCGGTAAGCCATACCATTCCTCCGTTCTGATCAAACCGTGCTACGAAGGAACGCGTTGAATCGGTCGAAAGATCTCCAAGTCGTCCAGACACAATGAAACCTCCATCATCACACGCAGAAACCCCTAGGATCTCACCGCTCTGATCCAACGATTGTGACCATACCTCATCCCCATTGAGATCGACATGGATCAAGAATGGAACTTGGTCCCCTGTCGAATATGTTGAACCGACCAAAAGGGCACCGGCATTGAATGGGATCATGTCATTGCAGAAATCCCAATCATCGGAACCATATGTCCTTACCCAATTCGTTGCACCCGACTGATCAATGGAGATAAGCAACATATCATACCCTCCTTGACCACCGTTCGAGGTACTTCCTGCGATCCAGAAACCATCCTCAACTGGGATCGCCCCCTTTCCGACTTGGACACCATCTCCACCGTAATAAGAAGTCCAAACCGGTGAACCATCGTTCATCATCCGAACCGCGTATACATCACCTCCATTCCCAAACGATCCCGTCGATCCAATTGCAAGATAGCCTCCGTCTGCATCAACTATGTCACGGCCTGAGTCCGATCCAGCGCCTCCAAAAGATCTACGCCACGTCTCTTGTCCTTGAAGCCCTATCGAGCACAAAGCAAAGATCAACAGTAATCCGAGGAACTTGGTCATAGTTTTGAAGCGAATCACGATATTGCCCTCGTACGGAATAATGATGTTTGGTGGCGGAAGCCAAGGTATGTATCCAGAATCAAGAAAATCCTTAAGGGCAGTGGTTGGCAGAGATACTAGGAACCCAACAACAGCGCGATGGAGCGCTTTGTTGCATCCGTTTGCATTGATGATCGTCAGCCTAATCTCTTTGTTGATCATAGTCTTCACATTAGCTCAACTTTCCGTGATCCCAAGGGTCACACTTTCATCGCTGATCCAATTCGACGCCGTTCATTATGAAGGTATCATGGAGCATGGCTATCGGGATGAAAGCCCTGCTTTCTTTCCTTTATTTCCCGCGATGTGGAGAGCAGTGGGAGGTGGAGGACTCACCATAGCCATCTTCAACTTGATCTGTTACTTGGTCGGTTCATGGGCACTGATCCGAGAGTTTGAGCCCTCAAGGTGGACCATTCTCACCTTCACCACTCTCCCCACCTTGTTCTTCCTCTTTCTGCCCTATTCGGAGGCCACATTCTACATGGGCGGCTGCGCAATGTTGATCGGCGCGAACCGAAGTAAGTGGTGGATCGTTCTGGGTGCTTTGTTCTGGTGCACGCTAGCTCGACCAGCGTTCACCGCGTTGCTTCCCGCAGTTCTTCTGATGTTCGCTTTCGGCGAAAGGCCGCTTTGGGAGAAGTTCAAATTCGGAGTGCTTGCATTGATCACCAGTGGGATCGGCTTGTTCGCAGTAATGGCGATCCAACACCACGACACAGGGTCATGGTTCGGGTTCTATGAAGCACAAGCGAGTTACGGCAACACGATCAAGTTCCCGGAACTACCGCTCTCGTCGTGGGGCGGAGGCGCAGTGGTGAAGCTCGACGCATCCGCACTCTTATTCGGACTGCTCTGCGGTGTTGGGATATTGGCAAATGTGCGCCGGTCGATATTCCGCCGTGTTCAACCCCGACTTCCACTGCTCCTTTCGCTGACCTATCTTTTTGTGGTCTCCATGATCGCACTTTTCTTGAGGAACGGGGAACTATACAGCCTCAATCGATTCGTGTATGCCACCCCATTCGCATTCGTTGCCTTACACTTCTATGAACGGTCCCGATTCGAACTTACGATCGGAAAATGGGGGGTGGTATTCCTGGTGATCCTGATTTTCACTCTGCTCTTCGGCTCCTTCGTGCACATCAGAACCTTCTCTTTGTTCGCAGCAGCGTCCCTGTTCATTACTATGACCTTGGCTGCGAGTTCCACGGCTCAATATGCTCGTCGTTACCTCTTATTGCTGAGTTGGATCATTGGTCTAGCACTTCAAACATTCTTTCTTTCGAGATATCTTTTAGGCGAATGGGTGGCATAACTCCCGTCCTTTGTACTCATTCCCGGATCGCCTCATGTCCCCTGCTGCACTTCGCAACTTCGCCATCTTCGTCATCTTCTTGGTTCTCATCGACCTCTACGCCTACAAGGGTGTGAACGCTGCGCTCGCCAGCCACTCGCTCACCTTGCGGCGCCTGGTCCGCTTCCTGTACTGGATCGTTTCCATCGGGATCCTGGCGTTGATGATCTATTCGGTCTTCAGCATGCAAGGGAGTCAAACGCGGCGCGACCACAGCTACGTGTTCTCGCTGGTGGCCTTGTTCCTGCTCTTCTTCCTGCCCAAACTGGTGATCGTGGTGTTCCATGGCCTGGATGACCTGCTTCACCTTGGACGTTGGATCTGGAGCAAATTGCTGCCCGGACCGGCGGAAGGATCCGGCGAAGCCTTGGACCGCGCGAATTTCCTGAGCCAATTGGGACTGATCGTCGCTTCGGTTCCCTTCGTTGGTGTGTTGTACGGCGTAACGAAGGGTCGTCGCAGTTTCAACGTGGCGCACATTCCGATCGGTTCAGCCAACCTTCCTGCTGCGTTCCACGGCCTGCGGGTCGTTCAGATCAGCGATATGCACTTGGGCAGCTACGGGGAAGACCTTTCGATCGTTCAGAATGGGATCGACCTGATCAATGCAGAAGCCCCTGACCTGATCCTCTTCACCGGTGATCTGGTGAACGACTACGCGGACGAAGCGGAGCGCTTCGTACCTGTGCTTGCCGGTTTGAACGCGCGTCTAGGGAAGTTCAGCATCCTCGGCAACCACGACTACAGCGACTACGTGCAATGGGAAGACCCTGCTGGCAAGGTCGCGAACTTGGAGAAGTTGAAGTCCATCCATAAGGCCATGGGATTCCGGTTGATGCTCGATGAGCACCTGACCTTGGAGCAGGACGGCGAGAAGATCGGGCTCTTGGGCGTGCAGAACTGGGGCAAACGCTTCCAGCAGTACGGTGATCTAGGAAAGACCATGCGCGGCACGGAGCAACTGCCTTACCGGATCCTCATGAGCCATGATCCCACGCATTGGGAAGAGCAGGTGCGTGGCACGGGTATCGACCTGACCTTGAGCGGTCATACACACGGCGCGCAGTTGGGCGTGAAGATCGGTCACGCCACCTACAGCCCTGCGCAATGGGTGTACAAGCATTGGGCGGGCCTGTACAACGAGAACGACGAAGCCCTCTACGTGAACCGTGGATTCGGCTTCATCGGGTTCCCGGGGCGTGTGGGCATGCCGCCGGAGATCACGGTGCTTGAGCTGCAACGGACGTGATCGTAGCAGGGGCGCACGGAGGCACGGAGTTGAATGCGAATGTCCCTATGCTTAGCTACCTTGATCTATTCGAGTGCCGCAAATTGCGACTCCGAAAGTCCTGAACTTCTCATCCATCCTTTGAGCGAAGATGCACGATGAAGAGCTAACAGATATCATCGTTGACGAGGCTTTCCAGCTGCACAAGGATCTAGGACCTGGCTTGTTGGAGTCCGTTTACAATACACTACTAGCTCATCGACTCCGGCGCCGCGGATTGCGAGTTGAACAGGAGAAATTGGTTGTCTTCGAGTATGACGGGATCGTATTCGAACAAGGACTCCGTGTCGATCTTCTAATCGAAGGCCGAGTGGTGGTTGAGTTGAAATCCGTTGAGACACTGCCACCTGTGGCGTTCAAGCAGACGCTCACCTATCTCCGTCTAATGGATCTCAGAGTAGGGTTGCTCATCAATTTTGGCGCTCCCTTGTTCAAACAAGGAGTGAAGCGTATCGCGAATTGAATCTTCCGTGCCTCAGTGCCTCCGTGTGAGCAGCTTAGGAAGGAAACACACTGCCTGCCTCGATCACCGATCCATCGAGCAACTCCAGATCAACGCCTGTCCTGATCCCGCGTTCTTCAAGGTCTCGGACGAAGAGTTCCGTTTGCAGGTTCCCGACCAATTCATCCTCGGCCATCGGGCAGCCACCATATCCTTTGATGGCACCGTCGAAGCGACGACAGCCCGCATCCCAAGCGGCTTGGGTCTTTACTTTCCAGTTGTCCGGACCGCAGTGCAGGTGCGCACCGAATTCCACCCCGGGCATGGCCGGGATCAATGCTTCGAACATGGATCGGATATCATCCGGTTTCGCCACGCCGACGGTATCACTGAGCGCGATGATGCGCACGCCGAGTTCCTTCACCAAGCGATCGGTCCAGTGCAAAGCGACTTCTGCGTTCCACGGATCACCGTACGGGTTTCCGAAGGCCATGCTGATGTAGACCACGAGTTCCTTGCCTGCCTTTTGCGCCAGTTCCGCGATGTTCGCTGTACGCGCCCATGAGCCGTCGATGCTGGTGTTGGTGTTGCGCTGTTGGAAGGTCTCGCTGATGCTGAAGGGATAGCCCAAGTAGCTCACACGCTTCTGCTGCATGGCCGCTTCAGCCCCCCGCTCATTCGCCACGATCACGAGGAGTTTGCTCATTGTTCCTTCCAGGTCGATCCGGTCCAGCAATTCGGCCGTATCCGCCAATTGCGGAATGGCCTTGGGGCTCACGAAACTGCCGATATCGATGGTGTCGAAACCGACCTTCAGGAGTCCGTTCAAGTACTTCACCTTCACCTCCGTCGGGATGAAGGTCTCGATGCCTTGCATGGCATCACGCGGGCATTCGATCAGTTTCACTACAGGGATCTCCATTGCACGAATGCGTTGTTGATGCGCTTCAGCAGCGCGGGTCCTTCGTAGATCAGGCCGGTGTACACCTGCACCAGATCCGCTCCGGCCTCGATCTTCTCCATTGCGGCCTCGGCACTATCGATGCCACCAACACCGATGATCACAAGCGGTTTCGGCAGCCGGTCCCGCAAGTAACGGACCACCTCAGTGCTCCGTTGGCGTACCGGCGCACCACTGACACCACCGGCGCCCATGGCTTCCACTTCCGCCTTCGGGGTCTCCAGATCCTCACGGGAAATGGTCGTGTTCGTTGCGATCACACCAGCGATGCCGCTTTCCTGCACCACGGAAACGATGTCGTTCAATTGCTCATCCGTAAGGTCGGGTGCGATCTTCAGGAGGATCGGCCTTGCATTCTCCTTGTTGCGCTGCTGGAGCTCACGCAGGATGGCCAGCAAGGGTCCTTTCTCCTGCAATGCGCGCAGGCCGGGCGTATTCGGACTGCTCACATTCACCACGAAATAGTCCACAACCGGATGGAGCGCATCGAAGCACTTCACATAATCGTCAATGGCCTGCTCGTTCGGCGTGTTCTTGTTCTTGCCGATGTTGCCGCCGACAATGATGCCCGGTGCGCGCTTCTTCAAGCGTTCGACCGCTGCCGCCACACCACCGTTGTTGAACCCCATGCGGTTGATCAGGGCACGATCGGTGGGAAGGCGAAAGAGCCGGGGTTGCTCATTTCCGGGCTGTGCAACGGGCGTCAACGTTCCGATCTCGATGAAACCGAACCCGATCTTCGACAGCGCAGCCACATGTTTCGCATCCTTGTCCATGCCAGCCGCAAGGCCTACAGGACCGGCGAATCGCAGACCCATCAACTCCAGCTCTGCGCTTTTTCTTGGCTTGCTTCCACCTACCACTGCCAAAGCTCCCGGCACATGCTGGGCAAAGTCGAGCAGCGAGAACGTGAGGTGATGCGCACGCTCCGGAGAAAAGCTGAAAAGGAGCGGCCGAAGGAGTTTGTACATCGGCCGCAAAGGTAACCGCTCACAGCACCCAGCGCAGGCCAAGGAATCCCCTCGCCCCTTGCAGCGGAGCGTACATGTAGCTCGTGTCGAAGGTGTACCCGTTGGGGTTGGATGCTGCGTCCCCAGCTTGCCGATCGAATGGATCGAACGGGCGCATCAGCGGGTCTGCCGGGACGAAGTCCAACAGGTTCTTCACGCCACCGTAGAATTCGAATTGCGCATTGAATTTGTGCGTTACCTGCAAGTTGAGCAGCGCGTAGGTCGGCGATCGCTCCGGGCGAAAGTCGTTCGGTTGGACCGGCAGCCGCATCGGGCCGTACCACTGACCGGTCAGATCCGTGCTCCACTTCGCTGAAAGTTGAAAGCTCGTGCTGAAGGTGCCCGACCAGGTCGGTGCGAAATACACGTCGGACCGAAGGCCTTCTTGCGCTGTGAATACCTGCATCCACGTAGCTCCGGCGAGGAGACGCAAAGGCTTCCCTACCCTCGCTTCCATATTTACGCTCGCACCGCGCGAAACTCCGTACCCATCGAGGTTCCGGTAGATGATGAGGTCCTGATCCGTGCTATAGTCCGGCAGGATGCGGTTGCTGAAGTGTGTGTAGAATAGCGAGCCATCCAGCCCGAAATAGCGCTTCTCCCCGGGCCACTTCCGCACCACGTTCAACGTGCCGTTGATCGATCGCTCTGGAAGCAAGTCTCCCTCTATCCGCACTTGGCGAGCACCAGTGAGAGCAGCATGTTCCTCTGTGAAGAGATTGACGACCCTGTAACCCGTTCCGAAGTTGGCACGCACCGCCCAACGCCCGTTCGGTGCCCATTTGTAGGCCACGCGCGGCGATTGCACCAGACCATGGTTGGCATCATGGTCCATTCGGAAGCCGATCAACAGCTTATGCATCTCCGTGATGCTCCACTCATCCTGTAGAAAGAATCCAGGCAAGGGTTGCACGTTCGGTGCATTGTGGATCCGGCTTTCATCGGATCGCGAGGTGCCGACCGTATTGTCATCATACCACGTGTGGCGATAGGCAATTCCATACAACACATCGTGCCGCATACCGAACCGGCGAACGCCGAACAGCTGCCCGAAGAGCACTCGTTGATCCGCATTGTACGGAGTAGTGCCATACCATGAGCGCTGCTGATGACCATTCGCACTGAACTGCGCCATGATCTTTCCCGGTACCGGAAGCTGGTATTGACCGATCAGCTCCCAGCGACGCGTGGCGATGGACTCACCGTAGATGCTGTCACCGCCAGCGAATGCCGGCGTCCAGTTCATCTCTCCGCCCCAACGATCCTCGTGCACGTAGCGAGTTGCGATGCTTGCCACCTTCCTATCCGGCCGCCGGATGGAGAGCTTGTTGAAGATGGAGACCCGCTGCTGTAACGTGACATCCGTGAAGCCATCTCCGTTCTCGTCGCGCGGATCATCATAGTGGAACACGCTCACACCAAGCAGAGCATTGACCCTCTTCTGCCCGAAGTGCAGACCGACATCCGTGTTGTACTCCTTCCACGAGGTGGCCATCAGATCCACGGCGGCTCTGTGCGCTAATGCCGGATCCTTGGTGATCACGTTCACCAATCCGCCCATGGCTTCGCTGCCGTAGAGGGAAGAGCCTGGACCCTTCACCACCTCCACGCGTTCCACCAAACTCGTCGGGATCCCGCTCAACCCGTATACCGTGCTCAATCCGCTTACGATCGGCATACCGTCGATGAGCACCATGGTATAAGGACCTTCCATCCCATTGATGTGGATATCACCGGTGTTGCATACGCTGCAATTGATCTGCGGCCGCACGCCATTCACCATGCCTACCGCATCGAACAAGGCTGGGCTCGGATTCTTGCGAAAGAGCGCTGGCGTGATCACTTCCACCGGAACTGGACTATCGCTGCGTGACATCTCGCGCATGGTACCGGTCACCACCACTTCGCCCAGATCCACAGAGGTCGGCACAAGCTCGATCGAACCAAGGTCCTTGTCCGGCACAATGGTCATCGTAAGCGAGAACTCCTTATCAATGAAGCCCACGGCACTGATCCGCAGCATATGCTGGCCGTGGCTGGGAATGGAGATCACGAAGTGGCCTTCCAGGTCCGAACTGGCGCCTGAATGCGTGCCCATCAGGATGATGTTCGCAAAGGGAACCGGCTTTCCGACCGCCATCAAACGCCCGCGCGCTTGACCGCCTTGTGCTAAGCCCCATGCGCATAGAAGGTTGAGCAAGGCGAAAAGAAGCAAGCGACACATGGGGCAAACCTAGTAGATCTTTAGACATGTCTAAATTAGGTTCGAGACACTTCTATTATCCTACATTTGAGCCAGCGAAACAATGCTTACACGCAGCGAAGAGGACCACATCAAGGCCGTACATGGCTTGTTGCAGAGCGGGTCCAGCGCGAGCACTACGGACATCGCGGAGCGCTTGGGCACCAAGGCCAGCAGCGTGACGGTGATGCTGAAGAAGTTGGCGGAGAAGGGATTGATGAAGCATCAACCCTATCACGGTGTGCACCTCACCGCCAAGGGGAAGGTGGCGGCCCTGAAGCTCGTGCGAAAGCACCGTTTGTGGGAGACTTTCCTTGTGGTGCGCCTGGGTTTCGGCTGGGATGAAGTGCACGAGGTGGCCGAACAACTGGAGCACGTGAGCAGCGACAAGCTCACCAACGGCTTGGACGATTACTTGGGCAATCCGGCCTTCGATCCGCATGGCGACCCGATCCCCGACCGGAATGGCAAGGTGCAATCGCGCGACATCAAGCCGCTTACGGAGTGCGCCTTGGGTGAACGGATCCGCATCGCGCGGGTGAACGACCCCAGCGACAGCCTGCTGCACCTGCTGGATCAGAAGGGCATCGGCATCGGCATGGTGTTCACTGTTGAAGCACGACAGGCCTTCGATGGTAGTCTCGAATTGCGATCGAGGCCTGGACCGATGAGTTCACTCTCGGCACAGGTCGCCAGCCAACTTTTGGTCGAAACCGTGGAACCATGAGCCGGGAAAGTCGTTCGCTCAGCGAAGTGCACGGTTCTGTGCAGATCCCTACAGGCAGGGGGCGTTGGCGACGACTGCTCGCCTTCTTGGGACCCGCCTACTTGGTAAGCGTGGGCTACATGGACCCTGGCAACTGGGCCACGGACATCGCCGGAGGAAGTGCCTTCGGATACAAATTGCTGTGGGTGCTGTTGATGAGCAACCTCATGGCGCTGCTTCTGCAAAGCTTGAGCGCTCGTTTGGGCATCGTACGCGGTCTGGATCTGGCACAAGCGAGCCGCCACACCTACCCGCCGTTGGTGAACATTCCCTTGTACCTCCTGGCGGAGATCGCCATCGCCGCGTGCGATCTGGCAGAGGTCGTGGGCATGGCGATCGGCTTGCACCTGCTCTTTGATATCCCTGTTCTCTGGGGCGTGCTGATCGCGGCGTTCGATACCCTGCTCATCCTCTTCTTGATGAACAGAGGCATGCGGATGATGGAGGTCTTCATCCTCTCCATCGTCTCGCTCATCGGCCTGGCCTTCCTCACCGAGATGTTCATTGTGCAACCCGTAGCCAGTGAAGTGTTCAAAGGTCTGATCCCTTCGGAACTCAATGGCACGGCACTGTACATCGCCATCGGCATCATCGGTGCCACGGTGATGCCGCACAACCTCTACCTGCACTCCTCGTTGGTGCAAACGCGTCGCCATGGGCGCGATGCCAAAGGGATCAAAGAAGCGATCCGATTCAATTTCATCGATACCGCCGTTGCATTGAATGTGGCCTTCCTTGTCAACGCCGCCATCCTGATCCTCGCTGCCGCCGGCTTCCATCGCGCGGGATTTTTCGATGTGGCCGAGATCGATCAAGCGCATCAACTGCTCGGCGACCTGTTCGGCGACCTGTCTCCTGCCCTCTTCGCAATAGCACTGATCGCTGCTGGGCAGAGCAGCACCATCACCGGCACTTTGGCCGGGCAGATCGTGATGGAAGGCTACCTGGACCTGCGCATCCGTCCGTGGCTGCGTCGCTTGATCACGCGCTTGATCGCCATTATACCTGCAGTGGCGTGCATCGTTTGGTTCGGTGAGGATTCTTTGGGAAGACTGTTGGTCTTCAGCCAGGTGGTCCTGAGCCTGCAACTCGGTTTCGCGGTGATCCCCTTGATCCACTTCTGCAGCGACCGCGTGCGCATGGGCGAGCACGTGATACCGGCGTGGGCACGCATCCTTTCCTGGTTGACGGCCGTGATCATCGTTCTCCTCAACGCCAAGCTGGTCTGGGAAGAAGTGACGAATTGGATCGCCGCGAACGGTTGGGGCGTGATCGCTGTCGTGGTCCTGATCTTCCTGCTGGCGGCAACGGCCTTGCTGTTGTACATCGCGTTGGCTCCCTTCATCCGCAACGCGCGCGAAGGCAAAGAACACCTTCACCAAGCCGCACCACCGCTCGACCTGGGCACCGTCGCACCGTATTGCAACGTGGCCATCACCGTGGATTTCAGCGACCACGACCGACGCACCATCTCGGCAGCCGTCGCACAGGGCGGATACCAAGCGACGTACGTGCTCATCCACATCACCGAGTCGGCAGCGGCCCGCTATTTGGGACCGGAGAGCGGCGACCTTGAAACGATCGGCGATACCAGCAATTTGGAGGGCTATGTAAGGCAATTGAAGGCCCAAGGCTTCATGGCCACGGGCTGCATCGGGCATGGTCATGCACCTGACGCCATCGCGAAATTGGTCATGGATGCCCAATGTGACCTGCTAGTGATGGGAGCCCACGGACACCGGGGTATCAAGGACATTCTGTTGGGCACCACGCTCGATTCCGTGCGCCACAAGGTGAAGGTACCGGTGTTCATCGTGCAGTAGTGGCATTGCCTGCACGCGGCTAGTTAGCTTCGCGGCCCATGGCCGCACCCAAGATCGACGTCAAGAACCGCAAGGCCGGCTTCGAGTACCACTTGTTGGATACGTTCGAGTGCGGCATGGTATTGACCGGTTCCGAGATCAAGAGCATCCGGAACAACGGTGCTACCATGGGCGAGGCGTTCTGTGCCTTCATCGGAGCGGATCTGGTGGTGCGCGGCATGCAGATCAACCCGTACGGATCGAACCCGCACTTCGTGCACGACCCCAAGCGCGACCGCAGATTGTTGCTGCACCGGAAGGAATTGGACAAGCTGAAGAAGAAGCTCAAGGATGTCGGCATGACCATCGTGCCGGTGCGGCTCTTCATTGCGGACAATGGCTACGCGAAGATGGAGATCGCCTTGGCCAAGGGGAAGAAGCTTTTCGACAAGCGCGACAGCCTGAAGGAAAAGGACGTGCAGCGCGACATGGACCGTGAACGGTAGTGCATGGAGTGGCGTGCGCACATCGCCCGCTTCGGTGGTCAGTGGTTCTCCGGCGAGCTGTGGGTGCGGATCACCTTCCTTGTGCTTTTCGCCTTGGCGGCATTGCTCCGCTTCTGGAACCTGCCGAACCTACCGTTCACGCACGATGAGTTGAGCGCCTTGGTGCGCATCTACCCCACGCTTGGCGAGACCATCCAACGCGGTGTGATCGAACTGGATACGCACCCGCCCGGCGTGCAGGTGTTCGAATGGATCTGGACCAAGGTCTTCGGCACCGGCGAGGCTATCGTCAAGTTCCCCTTCATCGCACTGGCCTTGCTGGCGCTGTTCTTTCTGTACCGCTTCGCACTGGCGTGGTCATCTGCACCGGTCGCGTTGATCACCACGGCTTTGCTTGCGACCTTGCAGTACACCGTACTCTATGCGCAGATCGCTCGCCCCTATGCCATCGGCTTCTTCACCACGGCTCTGCTGGCCGATCAATTGACGCGCTACCTCGCCCACAACACGCGCCGGACCTTGATCGGAACGGGCATCGCCGTCGTGCTCAGTGCGTACACCCATCACTTCGCTTTGTTGTTGGCGGCGATCATGGTGGTCACCGGCTTCTTCCTTCTTCGTCCGGAACAACGCAAAGCCTATTCGATCCTCTGTGCCGCGTGCTTGCTGGTGTACCTGCCCAACCTCCCGATCTTCCTGAAGCAGCTTTCGTTGGGGGGATTGGACGGTTGGTTGCCCCCACCGGATAGCGCTTGGATATCGAACTATATCGCGTGGATCTTCCACTTTTCGATGGTGTTCGGTGGAGCCTTTGGGCTCTTGGTCATCGCCGCGTTGATCCTTCGCATGCGTCGTTCAGCACCAGCGGATCCTTCGCGGTGGTTCCTGCTGGTTTGGGGTCTACTACCGTTGGCGATCGGCTATGGATACAGCATTTGGCGGTCGCCGGTATTGCAGTATTCCCTTGTGCTGTTCAGCTTCCCGTACATCATTATCGCGCTTTTGTCCGGCCTGCGTGCGTTGGATCGGAACTGGACCGTGATCGCGTGCACGGTGATCGCAGGCCTCGGTACTTTCACGTTGATCCATGACCGGCAGCACTACACCATCTTCCAGGGCTCGCGCTACGAGGCGATGGTGCAAGCCGGATTTGCTACTATCCAGGAATTCGGTACCGATGGATCCTTGGTCCTCTTCGATGCACCGGATCCGCAGATCGAATTCTACATGCGGAAGCACGGTCTCACGCGAGGCGAGGTCCCGTACGTGCAATTGCGTGGCACGAACGATCCAGGAGCTCTGGACAGTCTGCTATCTCGTGCCGAGGGCAAGGTCGTCTTGCTTGGTCTTTCCAACGGATATGAACCCGAGGACATCGCCCGAGTACAAGCGCGTTTCCCGAACCTGTTGGACCGAGCGGACCATGTGGAAGGCCGGGTGTATCGCTTCACGGATCTGGGATCGGAAGCCCCGAATGCTGAACGGACCTTCATGGCCTCGTTGACTGGACAAGAGCAGCCCGGCGTTAGTGTGGACATCCACAGCGACCTGCCGACCTACCTCAACGAACGCACCGGCGAACAAGGCTGGCTCTTCGCGGATCGCGAATTCGGGCTCGCACTAGAAGTGTCGTTGGGAAGCTTGGGGACGAAGCAGAAGGACGAATTCGAGGTCGTTTTGGAGCTGGATAGTGTTGCGAGCACCTCTGCCATCCATGTGGTCGTTGAATTGCGGAAGGACGATTCCACCTTTGTGTACCGCAGCAGCAGTGTGTTACCGTATGGACCGGAGGCACGCGTGGCACCGATCCCGTTGGTCACCGTTGCATCACCGGAATGGATCCCCAACGTGCACCTGAAAACCTACGCATTCGACCCCTCGAAGAGCCTTGCAAAGATCAAGGATCTGCACGTGTGGCAGCGCAAGCACAACCCTATCCAGAACGCACTCTTCGAGCCACTCGAACGGTCGCACTAGGATGGCCTGAAAACAAGAAAGGCTGCCCGAAGGCAGCCTTTCCGGAAAGAAGTGTGATCAGAGCTTGAAGCTGAGGCCGATGCCCAAGGTCTCCTTGAACTGAGTTGCAGGACCTGCGTAAGGAATACCCTCGGCATCCACCTTCGGCAGGTTGGTGTCGTGATCGTAGATCAGCACCGTGTTCAGGGTGGCGGCGAACCATTCGTTCACCTTGAATGTCCACAACGTCTCCCAGGTCACGTCGATGTTCTGTGGGTTGCGCAGGTAGTTGCTGAAGAGGTCGCCACGGGTAAGGAAGGTGATGTTCTTGGCCAACTCGCGCTTGTATTGCATGCGGACATAACCACCCAGTTCCATTTCGGTGGTATTGAAGTTCTTCACACCGTAAACGCGCAATTCGGGATCCGTGCTTCCTCCCCAAAGTGTCTTGTCGTTAACGATGATCAAGCGTGCGGTAAGCGGCGAAACGAAGACCGTGAAGTTGTCGTTCGGGCGGTAGTCCAGACCGATACCGAGCACGGCGTAGGCTGGTGCAAGTAGGTTGGAGATACGGTCGCCATCAGCGTTGAACCCTTCGGTGAACTGGGTGCGGAATTGGAACACGCCGGCTAGGTAGAGGCTCTTCTTCAGTTCATAACCATACTTGCTGTTCAATTCGATGCGGTCGTCGGTCTTCTGTGGATCGGATCCGTTGTGGACGTGTTGTCCACCGAAGGCTAGTATCAGGCTGTTGTCCCAAGCCCTGCGACCTTTCTTCCAATTGGCCGTTCCATTGAACATGGCGATGCCGCTCACCGAACTGAAACCACCCGCTGCCCAGTTGGAGAGATTCACTTGGGTCATGTTGATGTTGATGATCCCGCTCTTCTTCCAGCCATCAGGCACGGTGTCCGGAGGAAGACCCGCTCCCATGGCAGCATGTGCCGCATCCCGTGCGTTCGGGTCGATATCGTTCTGTGCAAGCACAGGGCCTAGGCTGGCGATCGTCAGCAAAGAGAATAGAATGCGCTTCATACTTCGTGTTTTCAGGTGGTTTGAGTGATATTCATACTTGGCTTCGGTCCTTTGATGCCTGCAGCTTGCAAAGCAACGATCCCCCGCTCCAAAGTGCCAAAGTAAACGGTCCAATAATCTTTCGGATCGCACCACGGGCGCACGGCCAGTTCGATGCCTTCCAAGTTCAGTTTGCTCACGGTGATGCTTGGTGCAGGATCCTGCAAAACGAGCGGATCGGCAGCCATGACACCTTCCAGCACTTGACGCACATTGTCCAATGGCTCGCCGTATGAAACGCCGAAGGTGAGGTCCACACGCATCTTGCCGTCGCTGCTGTAGTTGATGATGTTGCCGTTGGCCATGGCCCCGTTCGGGATGATGGCCGTCTTGTTCTCCGGCGTCAACAGCACGGTGGTGAAGATCTGGATCTCCTTCACGTTGCCCAGTATTCCTTGGGCTTCGATGAGGTCACCCAACTTGTAGGGTTTGAAGAGCAGGATCAAGGTGCCACCGGCGAAGTTGGCCAAAGTGCCTTGCAAGGCCAGACCTACCGCCAGGCCGGCAGCGCCGATGATGGCAACGAAGCTGGTGGTGGCCACGCCCATCATCTGGATCGCAGTGATGAAAACAAGGATCCGCAGGGAGATGGTGACGAGGCTATGCAGGAAGCGCTTCAAGGTGGGCTCCACGCCGCGCTTGTCCAGTACCTTGTCAAGTACCCGTGCGATCACGCGTACGAGCATGGTTCCGACCCACAGCACCAGCAGCGCCATAAGCACTTTGGGGCCGTATTCGAGAAGCAGGTCATAGCCGTGTTGGGTCCATGTTCCGAGTTGTTCAACAGGTTGTTCCATGGTGGGGTTTGGTTGGTTGGTGGAGTATGGAAGTTATCGACCAGAATATCCAGGGTCATTCACTTTCGGTGCCGTCGTCCAATACTTCGATCCGTTCCGTGACCAATTGCCGCGTCGGGATCATCACCAAGCGATCGGTGGTGCGCAGGGAAATGCTCACGCTGTCGATCTTCTCGATCACCCCTTCGTCGTTGCCGATGCGCACGCGCATGCCGGTGCGGAAGCGATCCTTGCCATAGTAGCTGCCCAGCACGTTGGTGAGTACGTCGCGCGCCGCGAAGCCGTAGGCGATGCTGAACGCCAGTAGGATCCCGGCCACCACCACCACCAGGTTGGACGTGATCAAGGTGGTATCGACGCCTGCCAGATTCAACGCCGTGATGGAACTGAAGAGCACGATGACGCCGAAAAGCACCGAGGCCAACACCTTGCCACCGCCAAGGCCCATGCTCTCCATGGTGGTGTCCACCATCGTCTTGGCCTTCTCTGCGCCCCAAAGGCCGCCGAGGAATATCGCGAGCGCGGTGAACAGCGTGGGCAGGTACGCGAACAACCCATCAAGGGCTCGGGTAACACCGTCCAGATGCATGGCGTCGGCCGCTGCTACAAGAAAGATGAGCAACACCAACGCATACACCAGCATCGAAAGGAATGCACTCACGCTCTTCACCCCCACTTTGCCCATTACGGCCAACACACCGCTGCGTTCAGCGGCAGCATCCAAGCCGCTGCGCCTCACGATGTTCTTCACCAGTGCACGCAGTCCTTTGGCGATGAGCCAACCGAGCAGCAGGATGATGAGCCCGCTGATCACGTTCGGCAGTCCATTGATGATGCCGACGACGTACTGTTCGAAAGCCTTGGACAAGCTGGCCTGGAGGAGTTCAAGATCCATGTTCATGGGGTGGTTTCGGTGGAAGGGCCTTTGCCCTTGGTGGTTGTGGAAGGTCCTGTGCGACGCACCTTATCGAAGGCCGTCATGCTGAAGTCCGCGACGAAGAGCTGTAAGAAACGCATCACGAGCATGACCAGCTTCACGCTCGTCATCACCTCCTTGCGCAGGTGCTCCGGTGGCTGGTCCGAAGACCGTATGATCTGGAACGGATTCTCCCTCATGGCTCGTCGCTATAAAGGTGTTTGTACTGGTTCAGTGCGCGCTCGCGTGCCCGCATGGCCCGCATCTTCACCGCACTTTCGCCCAAGCCGAGTACTTCCGAGATCTCCTTCACGGAAAGATCGTCCTGGTATTTCATCAAAAGCACGGCCCGGTCAGCGGGTTCCAATGCCTCCAAGACCGAAGCCAAACGATCCGAGCGCAGCGAGAGCAGTTCGATCTCGTAGCGGTCCTCGGCACCGTCCTCCACCACGAGGTCATCGTCCAGGTCCTTGGTGCGATGGCGTTGGCTCTTGCGCAGGTGGTCCAAGCAATAGTTGTAGGTGATGCTGTACAGCCACGTGCCGAACTTGCTGCGATGATCGAACTTCGACAGGTTCACGAACGCCTTCAGGAAGATGTCGTGGGTGAGGTCCTTGGCGAGTTCTTGATCCCGGGTCATGCCCACGCATTTCTGGTACACCTTGGCCGTGTACCGATCATAGAGCACCCCGAACCGGTCGGCGTCCATGGCGCGCTGTAACTCCCCCACGAGTTCCTCGTCGGTCAGTTCCTTATCGGGCTTGGCCTTCTTCTTGAAAAGCACGTGGAAGAGCGATGTCGATGTTTGGGACGAGCGAATGGGGAATGGTCACTTCGCAGCAGGGACAATGTCCTGTTCAGGGAGCACCAACATGAGTCGTTCTTGGCAGCGGGTGTAGGAAAGGACCATGGTGAAGGGGCTCCTATGGATAGCGATGACCGCGACCAACAGCCACCGAACTGGACCCGTGATCAACACCCGAAAAGTGGACCACCCAATTCAACACCGCGCGGAGAGATCGCGGACCGTGTCGAAGTGTGTGGGCAATGCCGGATTCGAACCAGCGACCCCTACCTTGTCGAGGTAGTGCTCTGAACCAGCTGAGCTAATTGCCCGTTCCTTGCGGAAGCGGCCGCGAAAATAGACGCAATACCCATACGAGGGACGTTCGGGGGCGTGATTTCCGCAACGGGCTGAAGCAAGAGGTGCCTTTGCGGACCGAGGCACCTCATCAACGGCGGGAGGTGAACAAGGCTGATCAACATCAGTCCGGTGCAGCGAACGCGGGTTACCTTTGCCGCACTTTTCGACATGTCAAGCAAGCAGCCATCGAGCGGTCAGATCTTCCAGAACCCGGTTCTGGAGGGCCTCACCAAGACCCATATCGCCGTTCCGTTGACCCTTTTCTTCGGCTTGGGCATGGCGGCGGGCTACGCCTCGGTACACATGCTGGGCTTCAGCGTGCTTTCCACCCTTTCGCTCTACGGCGCCGGGGTGCTGTTCTTCACCTTCATCGAATACACCGCCCACCGCAAGCTCTACCACATGGGCACCGCTGGCAGCGCCCGCAAGGTGCGCATGCAGTATGTGATGCACGGCGTGCACCACGACCACCCGCGCGACAAGAAGCGCTTGGCCTTGCCGCCCTTGGTCTCCATCGTGCTGGCATCGGCTTTCATGGGCCTCTTCCGGTTGGTGCTCGGCCCCGGCGGCATTGCGTTCGGCGGCGGCTTCATGACGGGCTATGCCTGCTACCTCATGATCCACTACGCGGTGCACACCATGAACCCGCCCAAGAACGTGTTCGGCGTGCTGTGGAAACACCACAACCTGCACCACTACGTTGGCGACCAAGGCGCTTTCGGCGTCAGTTCCCCCCTCTGGGACCACATCTTCGGCACCATGCCGGTGGATCCCAAGGCGAAGCGGGTGGCCTAAGCGTAGCGAGCTTCCTTCCTTTTGATCAGTTGCGTTCTTTGGGGCAGGAGAACGTCCTCAGCCTATTGAAGCCTGACGAACGATTGCACCGCACCGTTCGCGTCGAGTTCGACGTGCAGGCCTCCACCTTCGTGCATCTCCACGCACTGCGGCAGGTCCTCGATCGCTCCGAACACCGGCATCGTGAACCCGTTCGAAAAGGCCAAACAGGTGGTGCTCGTCCCTACTTCACTGCCACCGCGACAAAGCCTCGGGATGAGATCGTACGAAACAACATCTTTGGCGTGGTCTTCGATCGCGAACAGATGGTCACGATCCTCCATGAGCAAGCGAAGCAATGCACTATCTCCTGTGATGTGTAGCAGCGTGCCGCACGGTCGGGCATCGACCACGGACGGGGCCACCGCCTTCCCCGATGCTTCTCTCGGGGTATCGACCGGAGTCGGAGCATCGTGCGCCGGAATGTCGCTTTGCCCCGGCGCACGACAGGCCACCAGGCATGCCAGCAGCGTCGTATATAGGAGAAGAAAGTGCATGATACGGGTCTCACATGCAGCATGATCCACTGTCGATCCGCAGAACATTCTCCGGATGTGCATGACAAGGTAATTGGCAAGAAGAATCTTTTGTGAGACGCCGGGTCCCCACCACACTAGCCCACACGACGCCCGGCGTGACACACCAAGCAGGGCATCACCACCTTGCAGCGTACCATCCACCCACCGGCACCCGTCCAACCGGAA
>CADEDY010000027.1:2646-50657 GCA_902826215.1 uncultured Bacteroidota bacterium | reverse complement strand
GTCAGGAGGAGAACTCAGTCGGGTCATGCTTGCTTTGATCTCCTTGGCCGCCTCTTCACAAGGATTGCCCACGGTGATCTTCGACGAGATCGATACCGGAGTAAGTGGGGAAGTGGCGGACCGCGTTGGTACTTTGATGGCACGCATGGGGTCCGATCGACAAGTGTTGGCGATCACCCACCTCCCGCAGATCGCGAGCAAGGCCGACACCCATCTGCTCGTGGCCAAGAGCGAAGGAAACGGGAAGGTCACGACCACGATACGCCCGGTCACCAAGAAGGATCGAGTTGAAGCGTTGGCCCAAATGCTCAGCGGGCGGGAGATGACGAAAGCCGCCTTGGAGAACGCCCGTGCGTTGCTGAAAGGAAAGCA
The DNA here is from genome assembly GCA_902826215.1 of uncultured Bacteroidota bacterium. Classification (GTDB taxonomy): domain Bacteria; phylum Bacteroidota; class Bacteroidia; order Flavobacteriales_F; family PHOS-HE28; genus PHOS-HE28. The sequence goes on along the minus strand of CADEDY010000027.1, from coordinate 50,285 downwards.
CACGGCGAAGGATCCAGCTTGAGAACAAGGTCCGTTCCGCCGAAAGGTGGTCACAAGCCTTCACCGGCTATCTTCGCCAGCGGATGGAACCGCTCCCGATCCTCGCCAGCAAAGCATTCGGACTGACCATTGGCCGATTGTGCTACCAATTGATCGAGGACCACGGTGATCTGGAAGGCGTTGCACTCATCGGCCTCCAGCCACGGGGGATCCTTTTGGCGCGCCGCCTCCGAGCAGAACTTGCACGCATCTTGGGAAAGGAGCGTTTGCAGTACGGAGAGTTGGACATCACCTTCCACCGTGATGATTTCCGTCATCGCCCCACCACAGCGACACCGAACGTGACGAACCTGGATTTCTCGTTGGACGATCGGAAGGTCGTGCTCGTGGACGATGTCCTCTTCACCGGTCGCACGATACGGGCCGGGCTTGATGCGCTATTGGCTTTCGGTAGACCGGCAAGCGTGCAATTGCTGGTGCTCATCGACCGACGCTTCCGTCGCGAACTTCCGATCCAGCCTGATTATGTGGGGCGTTGGGTGGATAGCATCGGCGAACAACTGGTTACTGTGGAGTGGGCCGAAAGCGATGGCAAGGACCAAGTGTTGTTGCATTCGACATCCGCCGAGGGTCGCGAAGCGGGTGCGTTGAACCAAGGAACCTCCAACGACCGATGAGCAGCGTGGTCCATAGCGAGCAGTTGAGCACCGAGCACTTGCTTGGCATCAAGGACCTCACCGCCGCCGACATCGAACTCATCTTCCGCACCGCCGATGGCTTCAAGGAAGTGCTCAATCGACCGATCAAGAAGGTGCCTTCGTTGCGGGACATCACCATCGCCAATCTCTTCTTCGAAAGCAGTACACGTACACGGGTCAGTTTCGAGCTTGCCGAGCGGCGATTGAGCGCCGATGTGGTCAACTTCAGCGCGAGCGGGAGCAGCGTGAGCAAAGGAGAGACCTTGGTGGACACGGTGAACAACATCCTGGCGATGAAGGTGGACATGGTGGTGATGCGCCACCCGGATCCCGGTGCCGCCATGTTCCTGAGCCGTCACATCGATGCCCGCATCGTGAATGCCGGTGATGGTACCCATGAGCACCCCACACAAGCGCTTCTTGATGCGTACAGCATCCGTGAGAAGTTGGGGCGATTGAACAAGGTGAAAGTGCTCATCGTAGGAGACATCCTGCATTCCCGCGTGGCGTTGAGCAACATCTTCTGCTTGCAGAAAATGGGAGCGGAGGTGATGCTCTGTGGGCCCACCACCTTGTTACCGCGCTACATCGACAGTCTCGGTGTGCGTGTGGAGCATGACCTGGACAAAGCGCTGGCATGGTGCGACGTAGCCAACATGCTGCGGATCCAATTGGAGCGACAGGGGGGCGATGGCCTTGCCAATTTCCCGAGCCTTCGCGAATATGCCATTCGATTCGGTCTTGATCTGGAGCGTTACCAGCGGATCGGGAAGGAGGTCGTGATCATGCACCCGGGGCCGATCAATCGTGGCGTTGAAGTGACGAGCCAGGTCGCGGACCACGCCAACAGCATCATTCTGGACCAAGTGGAGAACGGCGTGGCGATCCGAATGGCCGTGCTGTATCTGCTGGCGGCAAGAATCCCACGTTCCGTTGTTTGAAAGTTCGCCCCACATGGGCATCGGAACGGTGAACAACCCGTGACTATATTTGACCGGATAGCTCAAGGACCAACGCCTACGCCGGGCCACGGCGCAAAGCATGAACTTCACCATTGAGGACAAAGGCCGGTACACCCTGGTGACCAGCAACGTGGATAAACTGGATACGACCTGTGCCCCGGAGCTCAAGAGCGAGCTGGTGTACCTGAACAAAACGAACGTGCGCAATGTGATCATCGATCTTGCTGCAACGCGCTACTGCGATTCTTCCGGATTGAGCGCCCTGCTAGTGGCCAATCGCTTGTGCAAAAGCGTGAACGGAACGCTGGTCGTTTGTGGTTTGCAGGAGCCCGTGCAGAAGCTTGTACAGATCTCCCAATTGGAAAGCGTGCTGTCCATTACCCCTTCAGCAGCCGAGGCCGTGGACCTGCTCTACATGGAGGAAATTGAAAAGGACGTCAACAAGGATTAACTTAGCCTATGCGCAGAACCCTACTCATTGCCAGCATCGTCCTCTCAGGTGGTGCGGCACAAGCCCAGTGCACTCCGAACATCCTTTATGTTGACAGCGTTTTCGGAGTATGGCCGGATACCACAACGGATTTCCGTTCCGGGGTACTGGGGCAGTTCTATTCCGATACACTGAACATCCTCATACCGAGCAGTGCGCAGGATATTTCTCCGAGTCTCCCTCCTCTCCAGATCGATAGTGTTCAACTTGTGAGTGTCAGCGGTTTGCCACCGGGGCTCTCCGTGAATTGCAATTCGCAAACGCCTGCAGCGTGCTCCTACTTGCCCGAGAACTTGGGTTGTGGATTGATCGAAGGGACACCGACCGCTGTTGGCACGTTCGACATTACCATCAATGTACTGGGATGGGTAACGGTATTCATTCCTCAGTCCCAGTCACTGTCCTTCCCAGGCTATTCCATTACGATCAACGATAGCGGTGTTGGGATGATCGAGATGCGTTCGGCACTCAGCAATGTCCGGAACGTTCCGAATCCGTTCTCCACACGAACCACCATCGAATACCAGATGGGACAGGCCGGCGAGGCACACATTCGGGTCTTCAACCTGGTGGGTGAAGAGGTTTGGAACCAGCGCGTGCAGACCAAGGTGGGAATGAACAGAGCCAATTTCGAAGGCGGGGACCTTCCCGCTGGCGTGTACTTGTACAAGATCGAAACCGGCTCATCCACCTTCACCGGCCGTATGGCACTTCAGCGTTGATCCTGCTTACGTCTTCTCATATCCAGAAAGCCCCTTGATCGGGGCTTTCTCTTTTCTGCACATGCATCACAGACCGTTCAGTGTTACAACCCTTGGAACAGGTGCTGCCTTGCCTGCGCGCGGGAGGTATCCAACGGCCCAGGTGGTCAACGTCCACGATGGCCTTTATCTCGTCGATTGCGGAGAGGGCACACAGGAGCGGTTGCGGGTTGCAGGGATCAACTTCCAGCGGATCAACCACATCTTCATCAGCCACCTGCACGGCGACCACTACCTCGGTCTCATGGGGCTCATCAGTTCCATGCACTTGATGGGCAGACAAAGCCCGTTGCACATCCACGGTCCCGCCGACCTCAAGGCCATCATCGATATCCAATTGCGTGCATCCGGAACATGGCTGCGCTTCCAGATGCATTTCCACGCTACTGATCCGATCAGTGGAACCGTTGTACTGGACGAACCGGGGTTGACCGTTTCGCTGCTCGCCCTGCGCCATCGGTTGCCATGCACGGGATTCCTCTTCCGCGAGAAACCTGCACTGCGCGGCCTGCGGCAGGATCGGGTGCACGAGATCCCACAGTTCAAGCGACAGGCCGTGAAAGAAGGCGAGGATCTGATCCTGCCCAACGGCACGCACGTTCCGAACGCTGATCTAACGGTGGATCCGCTTCCTGCACGGGCCTACGCATACTGTTCGGACACGGCCTATGAACCGGCACTGGTGCCTTTCTTGAGCAAGGTCGATCTGCTGTATCACGAAGCCACCTTCACCGAAGCGCTCGCTGCTCGTGCGAAGGAGACCCTGCACAGCACGGCTGCCCAAGCTGCACGCATCGCAGCTTCCGCCGAGGTCAGCCGATTGCTCCTTGGGCATTTCAGTTCGCGATACAAGCATGCTGATGTTCTCCTGACGGAAGCCCTTGCCGTTTTCCCGCGCTCCCTTTTGAGCTTCGAAGGAGGCGTGTTCGAAGTAGGTGGTTGATAAGTATGGTAAGTCCTTTTGCACGGGCTATTCATGGAAGGTACTTTTGCCTTGTCTAGAATGATCCTAAATAAGGAATGATCGTACGTACACTTCTTGCGGATCGCAGTGAATTGGCCCTCATCGGCATGAGGACCATCCTCGAGGGATCGACGCGGATAGAGGTCGTTGGTGTCGCACGGGATCCCATTGCCATGGAAGCGCTGATCGTCCGGCATCGCCCGCACGTGGTCCTGATCGACCATACCGCCGAAGGCTTTGGTGCTCAAGCGGTAAAGAACGGTTTGCGGCGATCCAAGAAGACGCGCTTCATCGCGATCACGCCGGATCCTTCCACAGCAGCGTTGATGAGTGCGATACGCGCGGGAGTGACCAGTTACATCCGCAAGGATTGCGATGTACAGGAGATCAAGGACGCCGTGACGCAGACGGCCGATGGAAGCAAGTTCTTCTGCGGCAAGGTGCTTGACGTCCTTCGCAAGGCCTCCTTCGATGTAGAGCAATTCCTGGAGGAACCGCTCTCGTGCGACCCGGTGGCCTTGAGCGAGCGGGAAAGCCAAGTGGTCACCTTGATCGCGGAAGGCAAGTCGTATACCCGCATCGCGGAAGAGCTGAACTTGAGCTCGCACACAGTGATCGCGCACCGCCGCAACATCATGCAGAAATTGGGCGTGAACAATACCGCTGCCGTTGTGCTGTATGCCGTCAAGAACGGCTTCATCAGCCCGAATAAGTTCCTTTTCGAAAGCACTGTTTAGGTGACGGAACACCGATACCTTGTGGCATGCTTCAGGTGATCGGTGAGATCGGCGGTTCCTCTTCGCGTTGGGCTGTGCTTTCTACCGATGCCAGCCATTCGTTGTGGCCACCGAAAGGCGAACGCTGGCCGGGCTTCAATCCGTTGAGCGGGGATGGAGGAGCATTTGCTGAGGCTATACGTCAGGAGCTTTTCAAGGTCAGGGCAGAAGCGGCAACTGCAACCGAGGTGTACATCTACGGGGCCGGGTGCGGCAATGAGGTTCGCCAGGCACGCATGTCGGCTGCGATCCAGTTGATATGGCCCAACGCCCATGTAACCGTCGACACCGACCTTATGGGCACGGCGATCGGCGTGTGCGCGGGACGGAATGGGCTGGTACTGATCCTCGGCACAGGCATGAACGCGGGCTACTATGAAGGAGGACACCTGCATAGACCCATGCCCTCGTTGGGCTACCTTTTGGGGGATGAAGGCAGCGGTGCCGATCTGGGCAAGTGCCTACTTCAGGATGCATTCTATGGTCGCATTCCCGAGGCCCTTCACCTCACGCTCTTCGGTGCCGAAGGCCCTGTTCTGAGCGATGAACTGGAGCGCATACACGGCGCGGCGCATCCTGCACGAGCCTTGGCCACGTACACGGCACGTCTCGCTGAGCATTTGGATCAACCGTACGTCCGTGATCTGGTGATCGGCCGATTCCATGCCATGGCAGAACTTCTGACGCGCTATTTCACTTTGGAACAGCGACGCGAGGTATTCGCCACCGGTTCGGTGGCGTACGGGTTCCGGGAATTATTGGCGGAATGCCTGCTCGACCGTGGAATGACGCTCAGCGCTGTGGAGCCCGACCCGCTTCCAGGACTAGTGCGTCACCATCAACAGCAGGGCTGACGGTGCTTTGCGGAGCCCCGATCAACTTCTCGAACCGAGAGAAGGAAGCTTGATTCTCATCCGAATCGATGGAACGTAGCACACGGCTGCGCTCCAGCGCGGTAAGGTGCCAGCTCAACGAGATCTGGTCTTCGTCACCGTGTCGTAGCTGGATGTCGATCACCTCCAGCGGGAACTCGGTCCACGCGCTGGCTTCGCGCAACATCAGATCATAGTCCTGGTCCTGGATGCGAACGACATTGCTGTACACGCTACCAATGGGGTCAAGAACCCGACCCACCAGTGAACCACTGCTCGACTTCACTTCCAGTTCCTTCTGTGTATCGCGCAACTGCAGGATCACCACCCCGCTGGTGTTCTCCTTGATCCAGCCCCGGAAGGTCTGCAGGAAAGCAAGCGTGGCACGATAGCCGTAGTTATCGCGCAAACCTGCATCCATCACACGCATGGCGGGTTCGCTGGGTAGGGTGACAATGGGTGTGATGTACGGGAACGTAGCGTTCATCCGAAGGGCACTGGTGAGCTTCAAATTGGCAGCGCCCTGATCCCGGAAGAAACGTTGGAATTCAATGGCCTCGGGCTGCCCGATGCTCTTGACGCTCTTCTCCGGAGCGATATTGGTCAAGAACGCCATGGGCAATGAACCGATCACCAGCCTTCGCCCATCGTTGATCGATACCGGCGAGATCACCATCAAGGGGATCTGTGCAGCGCGTTCCGCTTCGGCGAGGTCTCCCATGCGGACATCGAGCACCCCACGTGTACTCTGGTTCAGTCGCCGTTCGAACGCATAGCCGCGATCAAGTGTGTAGCGCAGATCGCCATCCTTGACGGTCCGGTACCGAACGAACATGTCGTTGGTGACGAAACTGAAGGTCAACGGATTGAGCATATCCGTGGCGACCTCATCCAAGAGCGCTTTCTCGTTCGGGTCCACCTGCTCGCCAAGGTCTTGCTGATGGTAGAGCTGGCGGTAGTAGGCCGCGCCGATCAAGCCCCCGGAAGAACCGGTCATCAGCACGGTGCGCTCCATCAGTGTTCCTCCAAGCAGACTATCCGCGTATTGCAGACAATGCAAGGTCCAAAGCGTGGATCGCAGACCACCTCCGCTCGTGTTCAGGATCACCATCGGTGGTTTCCCACCATCGGCTGTATAGGTTGAATTATCGCGCTGCCATTGTTCCAGCGTCGCGATCATGGCACGAGCGTCGCGCGCAGCGGCGACCGTATCGTTCGCCATGTCCGCGATCACAGAACGTTCATACACTGCAGGTGGAACGGTGTAGTCAAGGCCGTACGCTTGGTTGTCGTACAAGAAGCGCTCGGTCTTTTGACTGATCAGATTCAAACCGATGACCGTGAGTATGATCACGGTTCCCGTCCAGCCTTGCAGCCAACTGAAGATCGCACTGATCACCATGAGCAACATGGTGAGGAAGAGAATGACGCTCGCACCGGCCGGTATGGCAAAGAAGCGAATGTCGCTGAAGGCACCGAGAGCAATGAAGCTCAGAACGAGCACCACCTCGAAGATGGCTCCGTTCACATGGTTCTGCCAGAGCACATCGCGTAACAGTTCCTTGTCGTAATGGGCACTGCTACGCGCCAACATGATCTTCAGCCGAGGTGTCAGGTAGGTTTCCACCCGCCACTTCTCCGAGCGTTGTTGGCGACGAAGCCAACGGGAAGCCTTGCGCTTCTCCACGCGACCATGCGGTGCAGCATCCGGTTTCGGACCGATGATATCCACCAAGGGCTCCATGGGGCGGAACGCTTCCGGCTCGGACCCGAGCATCTTGATGATGTCCGTGTTGGTGCGGGTGAAATACAACAACGCCAGCGCCAGGAAAAGCAAGATCCCGAAGAGGAACCCGCTCAGGTGCCAGAGGACCAAGTAGAAGGGCGTCAACTCCTTGCTGTACTGGAATTGCCCCGAGCACCACAGGAAGGTGACCACGAACAGGCCCGGTATCACCGCATTGTTGATGTTGAACTTGAGGAAGGGGCGCGCGATGGTGGCGATGAACGGGAAGCGGTACCCGTGCATGGCGTAGCTGTACAGGTTGAAGGCCGTGATGAAGCCCCCCAACGCAAAGCCGGTGATGGCATAGGAAAGGAAGCCAACGTCCCCGAAGTACTCCGGATAGAGGAACAAGTAGGGGATGCCGTACTTCACGCCGATGCTCTCGGTGATGTAGCCGAAGAGCAGCAACCACGTGAAGAGGAGCAAGTGGTTCTTCTTCAGGTGGAGCACCAACAACTGGAAGGGGAAGAAGAACAATATCCTCCGGCTCAGTTGGCGGTATGTGCTGCGGGCTCCCACGTTTTCAGCGATCCAAGGTCGACCACATGCCTGCTTGGCAACGCATGTGCTTCAATTATACGCTGAAGTCGCCCCCAGTGTTGTCGGTCACACCTTCGCGAGGGTGATCGCCATCACTTCGGACTCGAGTTTCTCAGCGGTCTTCTTCAATTCTTCGGCCTTGGCGATCACATCCACCTTGTACGCCTCGTCCTCCAGCCCGGCACAATTGATCTTCACATTGAGGTAGGCGCCGATGGCTCCGGTACGCGCGCAAAGGGCTCCCACACCCGCATCGCTGACACTGGCTTTGAGCCCTTGTTCGGCCATGGCTTGCATCAATTCCATGCTGGCCACGCACACTTCCATGGTGCGCAAGGGTGCTTCGATAGCGCCTTTGGTTGCTGCCGTGATGGCTGCTTTGCGAGCGTTCTTCTCTTCGTCGGAACCCTTCGGGAGGCCCATCGCGGACATGATCCGATCGAAGGAGCGGGTATCCTCATCCACGAGGAACAAGAGTTCGTTCCGGAGCTTCTCGCCCTTCACCGCCCACTGGCTGAATTCCTCCCAACGCTCGTCCCAACCGCGTTTGTGCGCACTCAGGTTGGCGACCATGGTGCCCAGCGCCACGCCGAGCGCACCGACGTACGCGGCCACGGATCCACCGCCGGGTGCAGGACTTTCACTGGCCGTTTCTTCGCTGAAGCGCTTCAGGTCCATGCGCACCAGTCGCTCGGCATTCGGCTCCTCCAGCATGTACTCGATCACCTTCTTTTGAGGATCAAAAGGCCCGAGGTCATCCAGCCCCAACGACTTCACCGCGATCTTGATCTTCTCGCGTTCGCTGATGCCGAGGCTCCGTTCTTGACGTGCCAGGAAGAAGTCGGCAGCGTCCAACAGGGACTGTTTGGGGATCAACCCCACCAATTCACTTCCCGTGACCCGGATGCCGCGCTCCGCCGCACTCTTGCATGCTTCATCAAAGGCCGTGTGGACCGGAGTAATGGTGATATCCGTAAGGTTCAGCGAGAGCTGTGCAATGCCATATTCCTCGATGAACCAGCCGATGCCCTTCACCGCCTTGAGCTTACCGGGCACCTTCTGGGGCTCACCATTGGCATCCAGAATGGGCTTGCCGGTCAGTGGGTCGCCTTCGCGGAGCACGCGGCCGGCCTCACGGATGTCGAACGCGATGGCGTTGGCTCGGCGCGTGCTGGTCGTGTTCAGGTTCACATTGTAGGCCACGAGGAAGTTGCGGGCACCAATGGCCGTGGCACCGCTCTTGGTCACGCTTTCCGTGAATTCAGCCGGACCGAAATCGGGTTTCCACGCGGCATCCTTCAGCTTCTTGGGAAGCCCTTCGTATTCGCCGCTGCGGTTGTTGGCCAAGTTGCGACGCTTCTCCTCACTGGCCGCGGCCTCATAGCAATACACCGGGATCGACAATTCCTTGCCGACCCGTTCTGCCAGTTTGCGGGCGAAGGCAGCGGTCTCTTCCATGCTGATGCCACTGATCGGTACCAACGGACACACATCCGTTGCACCGAAGCGCGGATGCTCGCCTTTGTGGGTACGCATGTCGATGAGCTCCTGGGCCTTCTTCATCAATCGGAAGGCCGCCTCACAGACCGGTTCCGGTTCGCCCACGAGGGTGATCACGGTGCGGTTGGTCGCATTCCCCGGATCCACGTCCAAAAGGCGCACGCCTTCAACGGTTTCCACCACCGCGGTGATGGCATCGATCTTCACACGGTCGCGACCCTCGCTGATGTTGGGTACGCATTCGATCAAACGGCGCTGCATGCTGTAAGGAATTGGGCCGCAAAGCTAGCGTTCAACGCGCGGTGTCCCGGTCGCGCTGATCACGGGAGCATCAAGGCGCGACGACGCTCACCAGATTGTTCAGCATGTGCAGAACGATCGGCACCCAGATGGAACCGCTGCGGGAGCGTGCATAGCCGAGAACGATGCCCATGGGTAGGATCAGCAGCATCACGGCGGGATCGTACTGCATGTGCATCAAGGTGAACACACCGGCGGTCAGGGCCACCGTTGCATGCTCATCGAACATGTGCCGTATCGAACCGAAGAGAAGACCCCGCAACAGGAACTCCTCGAACACGGGGGCGATCACGCCGACACCCAGATAGAGCCAGAACAAATTGGTGGTGCTCGCGATCACCTTGGCCATGAAATCCGTTCGGAACGCAGGCACCCATTGGGCCAACCCTTCGATGAACACCCCCAACAAGAAGAACACGCCGAGCCAAAGGACCAACTGTTTCCAAGGCGGTGGTTTCAGCCCGAGGAAGAACGCCGTTTGCTTCCGCTTCCACCAGCGCACCACACCGACGATGAGCACGATGCAGACCGCACCGCTCCAGAGTGCTTCTTGGGCGACCAGATCGCCGTTGAAGACCAACTCGTTCATCCGGGTCGTCATGCGCTCATCATCGAGCAGGCTCAACGAGAAGCCCTCGGCCTTCAACTCCGGCGAACGCTGGAACACCCCGTTGATGAACACGGTGGACTGGATGAGGAAGAAGATGAGGATGACCACGCCGAAGAGCGCCACACCCATGGCGAACTCCAACCCGGGCGGGCGGACGTACGTGGGTTGGAAACCCTCAGGCGAGGACTGATCCGGACCGGACGGGTGTTCCATCGATGAGCACGGTGTCGATGTGGTCGCTACCGAATGCGTAGGGCAGGTAGGCGAGCGAAGGTACTTCCTTGGTGATGATGAGGCTGGCGCGTTTCCCCACGGTGATGGACCCCAGTTCGTCGCTCACTTCCATGGCAGCAGCGCTGTTCATGGTCATGGCGTTGATGGCCTCCTCGGGCAACATGCGCATCTGGATGCACGCCAGCGAGAGCACGAAGTTCATGTTGCCGCTCGGCGTCGTGCCGGGGTTGTGGTCCGTCGCCAGCGCAACGGGAAGGTCACGCTCCATGAGCTGTCGAGCCGGGCCGTACGGGATGCGCAGGAAGAACGAGCAGGAGGGAAGCAGCGTCGGTATGGTACCGGAGCCAGCGAGCGCTTCGATGTCCGCCGGTTCCATCACTTCCAAGTGATCCACGCTCAAAGCGCCATGCTTCACGGCTGCTTGTATGCCACCTATGCTGGTGAATTGGTTGACGTGCACCTTGCCCCGAAGACCATGTGCAGCGCCGGCCACCAGCACGCGCTCCATTTCCGGTACCGTGAAGTAGTTCGTCTCGCAGAACACATCCACGTAGTCGGCCAGTTCTTCCTTCGCCACTTGCGGGATCAGCTGTTCGCAGATCAGGTCGAGGTACGCGGTTCGATCGGCCTTGAACTCCGGTGGCAGGGCATGGGCCGCCAGCAAGGTGGTCTTCATCCGCACCGGAAGCACCTCCTTCAAGCGCTTCGCGATCCGGAGCATCTTCAATTCGCTGTCCAGCGAAAGCCCATAACCGCTCTTGATCTCCAAAGCCACCGTGCCTTGGTGCATCATCGCCTCGACACGCGCCTTGGCCTTCGCGAACAACTCCTCCTCAGCCATCGCCCGAAGCTTCATCGCACTGTTGAGGATACCGCCGCCGCGCGCAGCGATCTCCTGGTAGCTGAGCCCGTTGATCTTGTCCACGAACTCCTCTTCGCGCGGTGCCGCGAAAATGCTGTGGGTATGCGGGTCGCACCAGCCGGGCAGAACGAAGCGGCCTGTTGCGTCGATCACGGTAAGCCCCGACCAGTCCGTGATACCGGGCAGGTCGGCCATCGGTCCGAAGGCGGTGATGAGGCCATCTTCTGCGGTCAACCAGGCATCGTGGATCGCGGGCAGCTCGGCCATGGCACGGCCGTTGACCGTGTTCTGGCCAGCAGGTCGAAGGCCATATATGGCTTTGGCGTTCTTGATCAGCAGGCCACGCATCGGTAGGCAAAGAAAGGCCCTATCGGCCTTGGTTCGGAAGTGATCTTGTAAGCACCGATCCGTGTCCGGCCCTCCAATTACCTTCGCCCACTACCATGCGCGGCAACACCATCGGTCAACTCTTTCGGCTCACCAGCTTCGGCGAAAGCCATGGCCCCGCCATTGGTGGCGTGGTGGATGGCTGTCCGGCCGGTTTGGAACTGGACCTGGAAGCGGTGCAGCGCGAGTTGGATCGTCGGCGTCCGGGGAGCACACCGCTGGGCACGACACGGAACGAGGCGGATCGAGTGGAGTTGCTGAGTGGCGTGCATGAGGGCATCACCTTGGGCACACCCATCGGCTTCCTGATCCCGAACGCCGATGCCAAGGGCGGCGACTACGACAAACTGAAGGACATGTACCGTCCCGGCCATGCGGACAAGACCTGGGAGGATAAGTTCGGGCTGCGCGACCACCGCGGTGGCGGCCGCAGCAGTGCGCGCACCACGGCTTCTGTGGTGGTGGCCGGTGCCATCGCCCGGCAGTTCCTTTCGGCGGCGGGCATTGAAGTAAGTGCATACGTCAGTGCCGTAGGAGCGGTGAAGGCCGATCCCGCCAAGCTCGATCTCGCCACCGTATGGGACAACCCGGTACGTTGCGCCGACCCCGGTGCCGCAGCGGCCATGACGGCGCTGATAGAAGAGGTCCGCGCCCAAGGCGATAGCGTGGGTGGGGTGGTCAGTTGCAGTATCCAAGGCACCCCCGCCGGACTGGGGGAGCCGGTCTTCGACAAGTTGGAGGCCGACCTCGCCAAGGCGATGCTGGGCATCAATGCGGCCAAAGGCTTTCAGGTCGGCAGCGGTTTCGAAGCATCGGCCCTGCGTGGCTCGGAGCACAACAAACGTTCCCAAGGCGGCATCCTCGGTGGCATCAGCACCGGCGAGGCCATCCACTTCGATGTGGCCTTCAAACCGACCGCCACCATTGCCCAGGCCCAAGAAACCACCGACCGTACCGGCGCCACGGTGACGCTGCAAGCCAAAGGCCGCCACGACCCCTGCGTGGTGCCGCGCGCCGTGCCCATTGTAGAAGCCATGGCTTGTATCGTTCTGATGGATCATCTGCTACGTCAACGTTCGGCAAGGACATGATCCGTTCATCCTGTCATCACCATGTGGGTATCGCGTTCATTGAACCTCTTCGTCGTGCGAATACCTTGCGATCGACCGTCTGTTCGTCCATAGGTTATCACCCTTCAGCGATCATCATTTCTTTCAGCGTCATCAGCGTTCCATGACAAGCGGCAAAGGCCTTTCACTTCCCCTCCGGATCATCATCGGCCTGGTCGCAGGTACCGCGTGGGCGGTGCTTTCCAGCTTCCTCGGCTGGAGCGCCTTCACCATGGATTGGATCGCCCCATTCGGCGACATCTTCATTAATCTCTTAAAGCTGATCGCGATCCCGTTGGTCTTGTTCAGCATCATCAGCGGCGTTAGTGGCCTCAGCGACATTGCCAAGCTGGGCCGCACGGGCTTGGGGATGTTGGCGCTCTACCTCGCCACCACCTTCATTGCCGTAAGCATAGGGCTGGTGGCGGTGAATGTGATACAGCCGGGCAAACTGGCGGACGATACCCAGCGGCTGAAGAACCGCATCACCTACGAGCTGTGGGTGAACGACACACCGAGCGTGGAACGGCCGAAGGATGGTCGCTGCCTCAGTTGCGATCCGGCGAACAAGGCCATCGTGGCCGAGGTAACCGCGGCGCAAGGGAAGGTGCCTGCGGATGCGAAGGTCGCAGGCGTCGCGGGCCAAGCGCAGAGCACCAAGCAGTCCGGCCCGTTGCAGTTCTTGGTGGACATGGTGCCGAGCAACATCTTCCTCAGCTTCAACAACGCGTTGATGCTGCAAGTGATCTTCTTCGCGATCTTCTTCGGCATCGTGCTGCTGATGATCCCCCGGGAGACCGCAGCACCCGTGATGGCCCTGATGAACGGCCTCAACGAGGTGTTCATGACCATGGTGGATGTGGTGATGAAGGCGGCGCCGTGGTTCGTGTTCGCGCTGATGGCCGGGGTGGTCTCGCGCATCGCGGGCGATGACCCGGCCGCTGTGTTGGAACTCTTCAAATCGCTGGCCGGCTACAGCATCACGGTGGTGATCGGTTTGGCCTTGGTCGTCTTCATCGTCTATCCAACACTGATGACCTTGCTGATGCGTCGCAACGTGTTCCGCCGATTCTTGAAGGCGATCGCTCCGGCGCAGCTCTTGGCCTTCAGCACCAGCAGCAGCGCCGCCACCTTGCCGGTCACCTTGGAATGCGTGGAGGACAACATCGGGGTCAGCAAAAGCACCGCCAGTTTCGTGCTGCCCATCGGCGCCACGGTGAACATGGATGGCACCAGCCTCTACCAAGCCGTCGCTGTGGTCTTCCTTGCCCAATACCACATGGTGGACCTCACGTTCCTGCAACAACTGAGCATCGTGCTCACCGCCACCTTGGCCAGCATCGGCGCGGCGGCAGTGCCCAGTGCAGGCCTGGTCACGCTCTTCGTGGTCTTGACCTCCGTGGGGCTCGATCCGGCCTGGATCGCCATCATCCTCCCGGTGGACCGCATCCTGGACATGTGCCGCACGGTGGTGAACGTGACCGGCGACGCCACATGCTGCAGCGTGGTGGCGCACATGCAAGGCGAGCAGTTGTTCACCAAAGAGGTGTGAACGATCACCGGCGCCGTCGAAAGGCCAAGGGGTCTTCTCGGAACGATCTTTGTACCGTGCTGGACCTGCTTCGCGCAGCCGCACGTTTCATTCGAACACCGTTGACCTTCAAGCCCTCACTATGGCCAAGTGGACCAAACGCATCCTGCTCACCCTCGGAATCCTCATCGTACTGCTGCTCGCTGCGGCCGTGCTGATCCCGATCCTCTTCAAGGACAAGATCGAAGCGGCCGTGAAGGAGGAGGTGAACAAGAACATCAACGCCGTGGTCGATTGGGGCGAGTGGGACATCACCATCCTCAAGAACTTCCCCAACCTCACGGTGGACATCGCGGATGTGAAGGTGACCAACGTCGCGCCCTTCGAAGGCATCGATCTGGCGCGCATCGGATCGCTCACGGCCACCGTGGACATCAAGAGCGTCTTCGGCGATCGCATCGACATCAAACGCATCGGCTTGGTGCGTCCGTACATCCATGTGAAAGTGTTGGAGGATGGCCGCGCCAACTGGGACATCGCCAAGGTGGATAGCTCAGCAACGGACGAACCGGTTGATACGGCTGCTTCCAAGTTCAACATCGGCTTGCGCGAATACTGGATCGAAGATGGCACGGTGATCTATGACGATGCATCGCTCGCCTACTACATGGACCTGAAAGGGCTGGACCACAACGGCAGCGGCGACTTCACCCAGGACCTCTTCACCTTGAGCACCACCACCCATGCCGATACGGCCAACGTGGTCTTCGACGGCGTGAAGTACCTGAAGAACGTGAAGGCGGACATCAAGGCCGATCTGGACATGGATATGCCCAACATGAAGTTCACCTTCAAGGAGAACGAGGCGACCATCAACCAGCTTGTGCTCGGTTTCGATGGCTGGTTGGCGATGCCTGCCGACGACATCGACATGGACATCAAGTGGGACCTGAAGAAGACCGACTTCGGCACCCTGCTTTCCTTGGTGCCTGCGGAATTCGCTTCGGACCTCACCGGTGTGAAGATGAGCGGCAAGGCGGGCTTCAACGGGTACGTGAAAGGGACATACAACGACAACACCACACCGGCTTTCGGCCTCGCCCTTGATGTGGACAACGGTCGGTTCCAGTATCCTGATCTGCCCGCAGCGGTCGAGGACATCTTCGTGGACCTGAAGGTCAACGCACCGCAAGGCAACAACATGGACCTGATGGTGGTGGATCTGAAGCGCTTCGCCTTGAAGATGGCCGGCAACCCGGTCGAGGCCCGCATGTACCTCACCACCCCGATGAGCGACCCGAACGTGGATGCCGAGTTGAAGGCGAACATGGACCTGGCCAGCTTGAAGAAAGTGGTGCCGATGAAGGAGGACCTCACCGGCAATTTCACCGCCGACGTGCGCATGAAAGGAAGGATGAGCGACGTGGAAGCCGGACGCTACGACCAGTTCCAGGCCGATGGCCGCATGATCCTGTTGGGCATGAACTACACGAGCGATTCGCTGCCTCCGGTCGGCATCAAGAGCCTCTACTTTGATTTCAGCCCGCGTTACTTGGCGCTCACCAGCTTCGATGGCAGCGTCGGCAGCAGCAACGTGCAAGCCAAGGGCCGCATGGACAACTACCTGCAGTGGTGGTTGAAGGACAGCACCCTCGTGGGCAGCTTCGACCTCACCGCGGACAAGTTCGACCTGAACGAATTGATGGGGCCTGCTTCCACGGAAGAGCCAACGGCGGAGGCTCCCGCCGATACGTCCTCGCTCAGCGTGATCGAAGTGCCGGGCAACATCGACTTCCGCATGGGCATGACGGTGAAAGAAGTGATCTATGACCAGATGCACCTTACCAACGTACGCGGTGGCCTGCGGGTGCACGACAAGCAAGTGGATCTGAAGGATGTCTTCTTCAACCTCTTCGGTGGAAGTGTGGGCATGGCCGGCGGCTACGATGCCCGGAACATCGCCGAACCGAAGATCGACCTGCGTTACGACATCAAGGACCTGGATATCGAAGAGACCGTGAAGTACATGGAAAGCGTGCAGAAGATGGCGCCGATCGCCAAGACCTGCAAAGGCAAGTTCAGCACGGACCTCACGATGAAGGCCAACTTGGACCAACACATGGAACCCGACCTGAACACCCTGACCGGCAACGGAACACTGCGCACGAAGAGCGTTCGGATCGATGGGTTCCAGCCGTTGGTGAACATCGCGAAGGCCTTCAAGGTGAACGGCATCGAGAACACCACGTTGCAGGATGTCGTGTTCCGCTACAAGTTCGAGGATGGCAAGATGATCACCGAACCATTCGATGTGAAGATCGATCGGATCAAGGCCAACGTGGGCGGTTCCACCGCCTTTGCGGACCAAGCCATCGATTACACCATGAAGGCCAAGATACCGAGCGACATCTTCGGCGCAGGCGCTGCTTCGGCGGTCAGTGGGTTATTGGGCAAGGCCAACAGCGCGATCGGTGCCAACTTCCAAGTGCCTGCGGAACTGGATGTCACGGCCAAGATCACAGGCACCATCGACAACCCGATCGTGAAACCGGTGTTCGCGGGTGGCGAGAGCAACGTGAAGGATGTGATCGTCACGGAGATCAAGCAGGAGGTGAACGAACAGATCGACAAGGCGAAGGAAGAGGCCATTGCCAAGGCGCGCGAAGAAGCGGCACGGTTGGTGGCCGAAGCGCAGAAGCAGGCCGACGATGCCAAGGCACAAGCGCGCAAGGAAGCAGCACGACTGAAAGGAGAAGCCTACAAAGCTGCCGACGACGCGGTTGCGAGAGTGACGAATCCGTTGGCCAAAGTGGCTGCACAAGTTGCCGCCAAGAAAGCCAAGGAAGAAGCCGACAAGCAAGAGCAGAAGGCCATTGCCGAAGCCGACAAGCGCGCCGATGGATTGGTGGAAAGTGCCCGGAAGAAGGGCGACGACATGATCGCCAAGGCCGAAGCAACGGACACCAAGGTGAAGTAGATCGATAAGGACCATGATGTTGCGTAGACCACGTAGCGGCGACCTTCAGGGTCGACCGATGAAGGTGATGGTAAGGGGCCTTTTGATCTTGCTTTCCTTTGCCGTCCTTGCACCCGCGATGGCTCAGGAGGACAGCGAGGATCCCTGTGGCAAACCCACGGACAAGAAGATCGGGAAGCTGTTGGATGAAGCGAGCAAGGCCAAGGAGCCCTTGGAGCGCCACCAGAAGTTGAAGGCTGCCTTGGAAGTGGATGGCGAATGCGCCGAGTGCCTGTTCCAGCTGGGCATGTCGGCCTACCGGATCGGGAAGAGCGGAGGGAAGGGGTACGAGCCCGCGTTGCGCTACTTCGATCAGTTGGAAGCGAAGTGCCCCAACTACCACAGCGATGTGCCCTACTACAAGGGCATCATGTTCTACGCACAGGACAAGTTCGCGGAAGCGGCCAAGGCATTCGAGGCCTTTCGCAAGTTCCCGAGCGACGATCCTACCAAATTGAGCAAGGACTACGACAAGCAATACACCGAGGTGGAAGCCGTGATGCCGGAGCTCCAGTTCTATGTGGACTTCTACAAGAACACCGCACCGCTGAACCCGCAACTGGTGCGCAACGTGAGCACGCCTGCCAAGGAGTACCTGCCGATGCTCTCGCCGGACAACGAGTTGATGTTCTTCACCCGGGTGAGCAAACGACAGGCGAAGGGCGATATCGTATCGCGCGAAGTGGAAGAACTCACCGAAGCGCGCCGTAGCGATGTGAAGGCCGACTTCAATGCCGGTCGAGCCTTGCCCGAACCCTTCAACCTCGGTGATGGCTATGGCGGCTTGACCATCAGCGTGAACAACCAGGAGATGTTCGTCACGGTCTGCGGTCCACCGGATGCATCGGGCTACAAGAATTGCGACATCTTCCGATCACATTATGAAACCAAGTTCGACCTGGACAAAGGCGGACAATCCTTCGAGTGGGCAGGGTTGGAGAACCTTGGTCCGAGCATCAACACGCCGGATGGCTGGGAGAGCCAGCCGACATTGAGCGCCGATGGCAGCACGCTTTATTTCGCTGCAAGCCGACATAACACCGATGGCATCGACATTTTCCAAAGCACCCGAAGCGCTGTGGGAGAGTGGTCACCGGCGCGACCGGTCAAAGGCATCAATACGGCGGGTGATGAGAAGGCACCGTTCATGCACAGCGATAGCCGTACGCTCTACTTCGCTGCGAAGCCTCCCAACGACGAAAGCGGTCGGATCGATGAATCGCGCGGCTACAAGGGAGCTGGTGGCTACGACATCTTCTTCAGCAAATTGAACGATGACGGAACGTGGTCGCGCCCCAAGAACATCGGGCATCCGCTGAACACCGATCAGGACGAGCATGGCTTGATCGTCAGTGCCGATGGCCGCACCGCCTACTTCGCTAGCGCACGTTACCAAGGTGCCGGTGATCTGGACATCTTCGGTTTCGAACTCCCCAAGGAAGCCCGCCCGGATGACATTCTGGTGGTGAAGGGCGAGGTGCGTGATGAGAAGGGTCAACTTGTGCGCGACGCCACCGTCGAGATCGAATACATGGACTCCCGTAAAGTGGACATCATCCGTGTGGACAGCATCACCGGTCGTTACGCGACCGTGGTGAAGCTGAAGGAGGGAAGCGATGTGATCATGACGGTGAAGAAGAAGGATCACGTCTTCGACTCGCGCAGCTTCGCCGTGGAGGACACCATCCGCGCCGGCGTAGCGAAGGTGGACATGACGGTGCAGAAGATCGAAGTGGGCAAGAGCTACCGTGTCAACGACATCAAGTACGCCACCAATTCGGCGGCGATCACGAAGTCATCGGAGTACATCATCGACGAGCTCATCGACTTCCTGAAGGAGAACCCTACGGTGAAGATCCGGGTCGAAGGCCATACCGATAGTCGCGGAAGTGCAGCGGAGAACATGAAGCTGAGCAACGATCGGGCGCTGACGGTGAAGAGCTACATCGAAAGCCACGGCATCCAAGGAAGTCGACTGACATACGCCGGTCTTGGTCCGAACAAGCCACTGGCGACGAACGATACCGAAGAGGGTCGTGCCCAGAATCGCCGCACCGAGTTCGTGATCGTATCGCGATAAGGCCCTTCAGTCGAGGTGGATATCCTCGTCCCGATGGCCCATGAACCGGCTCTCGTTCACCTTCATCCGTAGATTCAGGAATTCCACCAGGACACTGAAGCCCATCGAGAAATAGATGAAGGCCTTGTTCACGTGTTCGCCGAAGCCTTCCATGATCAGCGCTGCACCGATCATCACGAGGAAGGCGAGGGCAAGCACCTTCACGGTTCCATGCTTGTTCACGAAATCGGCGATGGGGCCACTGGCGAAGAGCATCAGCAGCACGGCGATGATCACGGCGAGTGACATGATCAGGAGTTGATTGCTCATGCCCACCGCAGTGATGACGCTATCCAAGCTGAAGACGATATCGATCACGATGATCTGAAGCACTACGCTGGCCATGCTGGTGGCCTTCCGCTTCGGCCCTTCCTTCTCGTGCTTGTGTTCCACTTTGGCGTGTATCTCAACGGTCGCTTTCCAGATCAGGAAAAGCCCTCCGATGATGAGCACCAGATCCCGCCCCGTTACCGGGTGGTCGCCGAAATGGAAGGCCGGCGTATTCAAGCTCATGATGAAGCTGATGCTGAACAGCAACGCCAATCGAGTGAACATGGCCAGCCCCAGACCCATGCGCTGCGCTTTGCGCTGCCTCGCTTTACCCTTCAGCTCGCCACTGAGGATGCTGATCACGATGATGTTGTCGATCCCCAGAACGATCTCCAACGCCGTCAGCGTCAGCAAGGCCACAAGGCCCTCGCTCGTGAGCAGTATCGCCGGGTCCAAAGTGGAGAAGTCCATACGTTATGTGTGATCAAGGCGCGAAAATACGTTGAGGCCGACGGAGCGTACGAGCGAACCTATTGAACCCGAGCAACCGTTATCGTTTCGTTCCGGTTCACCTCATTCACCCAATGGACCAGCCGATCCAAGGTTCCCGGTTCGGCGCGGTAGAGCACTTCAAGTGGTCCGACCGAACGCTCAACCCGGGCCATGCGATCCTCCAATTCCTCCTCTCCGATGAAGAGGATGATGTTCGGACGCACATCCACCGGGTACACCGAAAGCACTTCCCTCAGGTCCAAGGTCGCGTCCGTGTAGGGTTGCACGGGCTTGTCCCAGATCCCTGCGTAGAACAACGGAGGCATGGGCGCCGTTCCTTTGAACGAATCCTCCACCACGAATCCGGAAATGCCTTCGACATCTCGAAGGCCATACATGGCTTCCACACGACTGCGCTTACTGGAACTGAAGGTGATCAACAGCAACGCTAGGCTGTTCAGCGTCCAGACGAAGACCAACAGACCTCGCCAGAGTGCTTTACGCTTGATCCACCACGCGCTGGCCTGGCGCCATTCCTCCCACGAACCGTATCCCAGGACAAAGAACAAGGGGACGATCGGGAGCAGGAAGCGCTCTTGCTTGTTGGGGAAGTAGGAGTGGATGATCAGGAAGATCACGACCGGAAGCCAGACGATAAGGGGAGAGGTCCGCCGAAAGAAACCGAAGAACACGGCCAAGCTGAAGGGCGGTATGAAGATCCCGAGCAAAAGCAGGAGGTAATTGTACCACGGCTGATCGAAGTAGGTCGTGGTATTGGCCATGTTGTAAAGCACGTACTCGCTCAGCTCCGCGAAAGGCCGCCCCCAGAGGAAGAGGTCGATGCTGCTTTGGATCACGAGCAAGGGAATGGCCACACCGAGGGCGTACCCGAACATCGGTCGCCACTTGCGTTGCAACAGCAAGGCCAGTCCAGGACCCACAGCGAAGAACAGGGTCTGGAAACGGACATTCACCGCCAACCCGATCCAGATGCCACCCACCAGCGCATCCTTCCACGTGATGCCTTCGTTATGTCCCAGCAGTCGCCAACAGCCAAGCATCAAGAACGGAATGCAGGCCACTTCCACGAGATCGCGCACGCTCAGGAACGGCATGTAACAGAAGAGTGCGAGGAAGAGCCCGGTGCGCCAGGCGATGTTAGGATCCGAAAGGCGCAACGCGATCCGATACCCGATCCGCACCACCACCAAGCTCCAGATCGCACTCAGCAAGCGAACAACCACCATCATGGCCTTGGGGTTGATGATCCCGATCCCCTTGAGGCCCACGAACAGGACATAGTGCAGCCCGACATAGAAGAAACTGTGACCGCTCGGCCTCGGGTTCGCGCCTTGGTTCCAAGGAAGCCAATAGTTGTAATCGAAACCATCCACCCAACTGCCTGCGGCTTCGATCACCAGGAAGTGGTCGTCATGGGCGAAGTACCCTTGGCTGAAGAAGGCCGCCAATACGCGCGGGATCAACGCGATCACCGTCAAAGCCGCCAAGGGCCGCTCTGCACACCACGCACGCCAAGCAGTGAACATGCGGCGAAGCTAAGGGGCGATGATCCGGCGTGGAACAACCCGATCCGGATGGACCGAGTTGATGCTCGGGTTGCGCGCACCTCTTAGTTTTGCGCCCGTTCGGATGCACTCTTCCGATCGCGCAGGTTCCTCAGCCCTTTCACCATTCGATCCGCAATGAACATCGTCGTCCTATCCAGGGATGCCAAGCTGTATTCCACCAAACGGTTGGTGGAAGCTTGCGAAGCCCGCGGACACACCGCACGCGTCGTCAACCACGTCAAATGCGACATCCTCATCGAGAAACGGAATCCGCAGGTGATCTATGGTGGACTGCCGTTGCATGACATTGATGCGATCATCCCGCGTATCGGGGCCAGCGTGACCTTCTACGGCACGGCGGTAGTGCGCCAATTCGAGATGATGAAGGTGTTCACCACCACCGAAAGTCAAGCCTTGGTGCGCAGCCGCGACAAGCTCCGCAGCATGCAGATCCTCACGCGCAGTGGGGTGGGGATCCCGAAGACGGTCTTCACGAACTACAGCAAGGATGTAGGCAGTATCGTGGACAATGTCGGCGGTGCACCATGCATCATCAAATTGCTGGAAGGCACGCAAGGGCTTGGTGTGGTATTGGCGGAAACCAAGAAGGCCGCAGTGGCCGTCTGCGAATCGTTCAACAGCTTGAAGGCACGCGTCATCGTTCAGGAATTCATCAAGGAAAGCCGAGGCATCGACATCCGCGCATTCGTGGTGGATGGCCGCGTCGTGGGGGCCATGAAGCGCACAGGCAAGGAAGGCGAGTTCCGCAGCAACCTGCACCGTGGCGGCACCGCCGAACTGATCACGCTCACGCACGAAGAGGAGGTCACGGCGATCAAGGCGGCCAAGGCATTGGGCCTGCATGTTGCCGGAGTGGATATGCTCCAAAGCGATCGCGGACCACTGGTGATCGAGGTAAACAGTTCACCGGGCCTTGAAGGCATCGAACACGCTACGGGCCAGGACATCGCTGGCGAGATCGTGAAGTTCATCGAACGGAACGTTTGACCGAGCGGTTCGACGCTTCAGCCGCTGCGCCTAGCGCGTTGCATTCGCTGTAACCCGTCCGGATCGCTACGTCGGGAGTAACGTGCTTTCGTCATCAGCAGCACCTCGATCGAACGACCTGAACATCAACGTGCCGAACAGGCATGCTGCGATCGCTATGCACGGGACTGCTTTCAAGGCGTAGGGCTTCACCCAATCGTTGAGCAAACTCCGTGGGAACAGGTCCGTAGGGCTGAGCACCGTGAGCAGGAGCAGGAGTGCGAACAGGACATGCTCGAGCCATCCTCGAGGAACGGAGATGTACCAGATGAGCGCTCCAGTGACCGCTATGATGAAGGTTGGAGACTCGGCCATGTGATTGAAGATCACGACCCAGAGCAGGATCTGCGCCAATTGTAGCCTACGGAACAGCGGATCGGAATAGGCCGATGTTCGCGCGTACGGCAGCAGCAACATCACCAGACCTACAAGCAACACAGCCACTTTGGGAGGGTACCATTGGAACCAAGAGGCCAACCAACCCATGACAGAATACCCAACAGATGCGTCATGGTCGCTTCCGAGTTGATGCAACCATCCGGCGTATTGATCAACGACTTCGGGGAAAGGCAGTAATAGCGAGGGGAGCATGAGAACGAGGAGTCCCCAGAAAACAGTCCAGACAACGGAGCGCCAGAAACAAGGGTAGAGGAGGAAGACCACAAGCCCAGCGAGCGCGAAGGGCTTGATGAAGACTGCCAGAACAAGCAGCAACGAAGCCAAAGCGGGACGGCCTCGCCCCATGGCGGAGGTCCCAGCAACGATCAACCCAACGATCAGACCATTGGACTGACTGTTCTGCATCGATGTGACCAATTCGATCAGTGCGAACCAGAGAATGAAGGCTTTTTCGCGTTCGTTCCATCTAGGTAGTGTCCGGATGGCCCAGAACAAGGCAAGTGCATTGACCAAGTTCCATAGCAGGAGGCCGACACCGTCCGGCAGCAGGGTGAAAGGGGCGAATAGAACGGAAAAGGACGGGGTGTACTTGAATCGATCCCAATGCTCGGATGGGAAGTCCTGATACAGATCCTTGTGTTCGAGCAAATGCTTGAACGACAACTTGAAGATCACATAGTTGTTGTAGACCGTGTATTCCGCACTACCCGGGTGATAGGTCCTTGGTCCTATGCTCAAGGCTTGGATGGTGACCACGGAAGCAGCAGCAATGAAAACAGCGAGAATGACCTTTGCGCGAATAGCCCGGAGCACCAACTGTTGGAAGAACATCATCCCGCCGAATGGTCAGCCCAAAGAATTCCGGAGACCTACGTCAACCACGAACCGGCCACGCAGGAACTTCCTACCCAACAGCACCTGGTACTTCATGTCGCTGCGATCGAACAGTGTGAACTGGGTGCGTACCACGTGCCCAGCCAGTTTCACCTGGGTGCTGATCAGGTAACGGCGGCTGGTTTCCCCGTTGCTGCTCTTCACCGTGACACGCTTGAAACTGCGGAAGGCCTTTGTCTTGCGCTGACCACCCATTTGGAAGGTGACGAGCAGGCGCTTCACACCATCTTTTGAACTGAGCCGGATCCGCTGGAAGTGCAGGGCGCTGGAGTAGGCCCCGGTATCGATCTTGGCTTCTACGCGGTCCACGCCAAGGCCCGGAAGCGCGATCCGCTCCAAACGCCCGATGGTGAGCAGCGCTTTGGTCATTTGAACAAAGATGAAGATCCGTTGCCATCCCTTGACCGGTCGATCCCGGGCTTTCCAACACGTTCAGGTTCACCGGATGACCATTCTTCCCTATAAAGGAGCGATCTTTGCTGCAAGACACGAACCATGAACAAGATCCTACTCTTCGCCGCAACGGCCGCGCTCACATTCGCCTGCAACACGGCCACCACGGAGGTCAACGCCCAGGACAAGACCCAAGAAGCAACCGTCAAGAGCTACGGCGATGCCATCACGCCCGAAGGTGCCATTTCCACTGCTGAATTGGTGAAGGTGATGGGAGAGAAGGAGGAATTCACCACCAAGGTCGATTGCGAGATCATGACCAGCTGCGCCATGAAGGGCTGCTGGATGGACGTGAAACTCCCTGACGGCGATGTGATGAAAGTACGTTTCAAGGACTACGGCTTCTTCGTACCGACCAAAGGACTGGAGGGAAAGAAAGCCGTGATGCAGGGCACCGCTTCGCGTGAAGTATTGGATGTGGCCACGCTTCGCCACTACGCCGAAGATGCTGGCAAGAGCAAGGAAGAGATCGAGAAGATCACCGAACCGGAGACGAACCTGATGTTCCTCGCCGACGGCGTGCTGATCACCTACTGATCGTGCATTCCACTGATCGAAACCACAGAAGGCCCGGAGCGATGCTTCGGGCCTTTTTCGTTGGGCTCCTTTGGGTCCCGTTGATCGGCCACGCCCAGACCTGGCACGACCTGAAGCCAGCGCGTGAAGCGACCATAACTGGACTAGGCATCACGTTCAACGGCATCGGCCATCTTCAGGAAAGGCAGCATCTGACGGCTCCTCCTTCCATGATCACGCTTTGGAAGGTACCGCCGATCGATCGTATCGCAATCAGGCAATGGAGCTTGAGCGCGCACCGGACCAGCAACGTGCTCTTCGGTATCACGGTGGGTGCCTCGTTGGCGACTGCGGTGATCAACCAGTACGGTGAACAGCCCTTGGTGCCCGTGGTGATCATCGCAGAGACCGGGTTATTGACCGCCGGGATAACGAACACCGTGAAAGAACTCGTACGCCGTCCGCGACCGTATCTGTACAACCCGGATGTACCCGCCAGTGCCTACGACCCGCAGAATGATCCGGTCAGCTTCTGGAGCGGTCATACCGCCAACACAGCAGCCATCACCTTCGCATGCGCCAGCCTCGTCCAACGTTCCGACGCATCGCCCGGGCTGAAGACGGCGACGTGGATCGGTGCGGCCACGGCCCCAGCGGTCATGGGCTACCTGCGCGTTCGTTCCGGCCGGCATTTCCCCACCGATGTGTTGACAGGATACCTCTTCGGCGCAGCCATGGGGGTTCTGGTTCCCTACTTTCACCGCTCGCAAAAAGGCGAACGGAACCGATGACACGAACAGCGTTGGCCATACACGGCGGAGCAGGGACCATTGCCAAAGAGCAGATGACGCCATTGCGGGAAAAGGACTACCGCGCTGCACTCGAATTGGCCTTACGCCGTGGTCACGCGATCCTGGAAAAAGGAGGACCTGCCTTGGATGCCGTGGAAGCGGCGATCCGTGCCTTGGAGGATTCGCCTTTGTTCAACGCGGGAAGGGGATCCGTCTTCAACGCCGACGGTCAGCACGAGATGGATGCCAGCCTCATGAACGGCAGCGATCTACGCGCCGGAGCCATCGCTAGTGTGCAGAACGTGAAGAACCCGATCTCCTTGGCGCGCCGCGTCATGGACCACAGCAGCCATGTGCTGATCAGTGGGAATGGTGCATTCGAGTTCGCGCACAAGCAGAAGGTGGAGTTGGAGGACGACGAGTACTTCTTCGATGAACTGCGCTATCAGCAGTGGAAGGAAATGGAAGGCACGGACAACTATCAGTTGGACCATTCGGACGACGAGAAGGAGAAGAAATTCGGGACGGTGGGAGCGGTAGCCTTGGATGCGAGCGGTCACTTGGCTGCAGGCACCAGCACCGGTGGAATGACCAACAAGAAGTGGCAGCGGATCGGCGATAGTCCGATCATCGGAGCCGGGACCTATGCGAACGACGCTTCCTGTGCCGTCAGTTGCACAGGCCATGGGGAGAGCTTCATCCGGGCCGTTGCGGCATTCGATGTGCACGCTTTGATGTCCTATAGGGGCCTCAGTCTGCAAGAGGCGGTCCGTGTCGTCGTTCACGAGAAATTGCCGCCCTTGGATGGCGACGGTGGATTGATCGCCATCGATCTCGAAGGGAACATCGTGCTGGATTTCAACTGCACCGGCATGTATCGTGGACAGGTGGGGCCCGACGGCGCCTTCCTCACCGACATATTCCGTTAGTCGATCTGCGCAGGATCACTTCTTCCCTTTCCTAGGTGAGATGAACGGCACACGGATGCGCTGTTCCTCCGGGAATTCAATGTCCTCACCGAGGATGTATCCGTAAGGCTTCAGGGAAGGGATCGAATCGCAGACGATCTTGAGCATCCCCGTGATGGGGATAGCGAGCACCATGCCGACCACGCCCCAGAGCATCCCGA
The DNA here is from genome assembly GCA_902826215.1 of uncultured Bacteroidota bacterium. Classification (GTDB taxonomy): domain Bacteria; phylum Bacteroidota; class Bacteroidia; order Flavobacteriales_F; family PHOS-HE28; genus PHOS-HE28. The sequence continues at coordinate 23,209 of CADEDY010000027.1, read as the reverse complement.
AACCAAGCAACGCACCGATGCTCGCCAGCGGATTGATGCTCACACTGGAGCCGACGATCTTCGGTGTGATGAAGTTGTTCTCGAGGAATTGCGTCACCAAGCACACCGCTGCGGCCCCAACGGCATACATGATCGAATCCTTGGTCACGAGCGCGATGACGATGGGAATGATGCTTCCGATCAACACACCCACGTACGGGATCACATTGAGGAAACCGATGGCGAAGCCCAGCAGGATCGCGAACTTCAGGTCCAACAGGAGAAAGCCGATGCTGTTCAGCACGCCGAGGATGACGATCACCAACAGCACGCCGCGGATGTACTTCCGGGAGAGTTGCGATACGCGGAGCATGATGTCCAACAGCAATCCATCCCGGGTAGCACCGAGCTGTTTGAAGAAGGTGCGGAACTTGTCCTTCAGCAACAGCAGGAGGAAAACAAGGATCGGGATCGGCACGATGGAGGAGAGGACCGCACCCGTTCCGGAGAACAGCTGCATCATCATCTTCCCCCCGGAAGAAGCCAGGTCGGCCACCCGTGCATTGAACCACTTCAGCTGATCGCGCTGGCTGATGTGCGCCATGTCCTCGATGTAGCTCTGGAGGGCCTTTCCTTTCTCGGCAAAGGCTGCTTCCAAAGCGGGCAGGTCATCCCCGAAACGCGTGAGCTGCCAGCCCAATAGAAAGAAGACACCGATCACCGTGATGAGCATCACCAATGTGGCGGTCAGGGCTCCCAACCAACGCGGAAGACCGACCTTCTCGACGTTGCGTGCCAAGGGAAGTAGAAGGAAGGCAAGCAACCCGGAGATGATCCCGAGGATGATGAGGTTCTTTCCGAAGTAGAGCGCTACCACGGAAAGACAAATAGCTAAGAGCGTAAGGACATACCGTTGTAGACCATCCATGGATACGAGCAGTTCAATCGTTCGTTGACCCGGTGTGCGCAGCGCGGCGCTCTTCCACATACTGTTTGATGCGATCCCACGAGGTCTTCAGTTCTTCCTCCACCGTGTCCATCCCAACATTCGGGTTCTTGCCCATGCGCTCAAGCAGTGCTGGTAGAGCAAAGCTCACCACCATTGAAAGGAATCGCCCCATCGGGGTCTTCGCCTTAGCACCCATGGCCAAGCCCATGGCCGTGCGTACAACACCACCCGAACCGGTGAATGCATTGCGCAGCGCGCGAATAGGCCCCCACGCTTCGATCATATCACCGACGGCATCGCTCACCACGCGTCTGCGGAAATCGCGCTCGCGGATCAACTCCAATTGCGACTTCAATCCTTCGCCCAACCGGTCCCGGTCGGCGCGCAAGCGTTGCTTCGCAGCAGCAACTTCAACGAGGCTAGTGTACTTCATCCTCGTCCGCGTGTATGGCATTGATAACAGCCAGCGTCACCTTGTCCCGCAGGACAGAGCGCCAGACCAAGAAGAAGACACTGCCAACGGCCAAGAAAACGGCGCCGGCCAAGAGAAATCCCAGTGCGTTGTTCCCGAGCATTTGGCCGAACCAAAGAGCCAGTGCCACGAACCAGAGCATCAATGCGACGGTAACGATGAGACCGACAACGGCCCCCAACATCACCATGCCCGAAAGGCGGCCGAGTTGCTCACTGGCCTCCAAACGCGTTACGGCCTTTTGGGCTTCGAACCATGCCTTGGCTTCGTCGGTAACGGCCTGCATGTACAAACCCACATCCGGATTCTCCTCATCGGGCCTGATGTACCGCGCGTAACGCTCTTCGGGATCTGCCATGGGGTCAGTTCGCACTATGTCGGATCTTATCGGCGGCACGCTTCGCTTTCTCCGTCGTTTCGTCAACGGTCTCGTTCATATCCTTGGCCAGACGGTCCTTCAGATCCTTGCCTTCTTCAAAGAGGAAACGCACGAAGTCGGTCACTTCATCCTTGGTCATGGTCGCGGCATCGGATGCCTTGCCTTTGGCCTTGCTCCACTCGGCTTGTGCACGCTCGATCATTTCGTCCATATCGTCCTTAGCGCCGCTCACTTTACTGCGGATCTTGGCACGGGTCTCCTTGCCGCTCGAGGGGGCGAAGAGGATGCCCAGTGATGCGCCCACGGCGGCGCCTGCGAGGAACCCGAGAATTCCATTGGTCTTTTCGTTGCTCATGGTCTTGGTGTATTGGATCAGTGTTCAACCGGCTCATCCGGATGGTTAGTGCAGGCAGAGCAAGATACGCACCGGACGGATCAGCCGACAGGATCCATTTGCGCTGTAGAAGCCTAAGGTCGCGGAACTCAACATGAACGGCGTTCTGCTTCCCGGAACACAAGCCCGGGATCTCATGAGGAAGATCGGGGAAAGATGACCTCGAACTGTGGAACTTGGATCGACAGCGCTGATCATCTCAACCACCTCCGTTCCATCACGAACGTACCGAAGGGCAGGAGGGAGGCCAACCCCAGACCAACGATCCGCTCCACGTCCCATTTCAGCTTGGTGAACAATGGCACGGCCAAGACCCAATAGCCGATGAACAGCGCTCCGTGCGCCCAACCCACCACTTTCACGGCCCAAGGCCAATCCGCCAGATACTTCAAGGGCATGGCAATGAAGAGCAGGACCAAGAAGCTCCAGCCTTCGGCGATGGCGATGGTGCGGAAGCGGGTAATGATGGGGTCGGTGGACATGGGGCGCGAAGTTATCCGGGCGACCGGTCATTATCGCGTGACAACTGCCATGCTTCAAGCGCGTAGATCCCGGCTTCAAGGGTCACGAGCACCCGCACCCGCTGAGTTCGGAGTGTGGCATCCAGGAAGTCGATCTCCAGATGATCCTCTACCAACTTCAGTTGCTCCGCTTTAGTGAAAGGAATGCGATACACCGGTCCGAAGTCATCATGAAGTAGGTTGTACATCTTGTAAATGCCGAAGCCCATAAGGCCAACGGCCAGCATGATCCCACCACCACTCTTCGCGTCGCCCAATTTGCCAAGGGTCAAGAAAAGACCACCCAATAAAACCAAGACTCCACCGATCAAGATCCGCGGAAACCGAACCAGATTCTGCTTTGGTGAACGCTCCTTCGCTTCTTCAGCTTCTTGCCAATTCCCCGACCGGGTGAAGATCAACGCATGGGCATCGATGTTCAAGTAGCCTTGCCCCAGCTTGAAATGCCTGCGTTCCATGAATCACGGGATCCGATTCTCCGGTCTGTCCAGGAAGTCGATGATGGCAAGGCAACCCGACAACAACCCGCCGTAGTGATCCTCCAATTTGAACCGAGGGAGCATCTCTTGGTCGACGATCCTTTGACAGATGCTGTCGTGCAATACACGTTCTGTTCCCTTGCCGGTAGCGATGAAAACTTCGCGCCGCGCCTTGCAAAGGGCGATGAGGACGCCGTTATCCCGGTCCTTTTTGCCCACTCCAACAGAGTCTCCAAATGCAACGGCGAAATCCTTGGCTGGTCTTCCGTTGAAGGTCGGATGCGTCACCAGAGCGATCTCATTCCCCGTTCGCTCTTCATGAGCGCGGAACAAGCTATCCAAGGTACTTTTTTGAGCGGAAGTGAGCACACCTTCGTTGTCCAGCACGAAGCCGATCGGATGTTGCTCAGAACAACTGCCTGCGGAGAGGGCCACCAGAAGATGGACGATCCAAAGAGCGAGCAATGCTCTGCTCATGTTCAACTCTTCACCGGCACGCGCACCGCTGCAAAGGCCCGTTGCTGCACGCTATAGCTGTGCCCTTTCGAGATGATGTGCACTTTCATGCCCTCAATGCTGAAGGGTTCACCTTCTTCCACATCGGCATAGTCGCTGTACGAGATCTCGTGTCCATCGAAGATCATCACCTGACCACTTCCGATGGTCTCCAGCATATCGGCCCCGGTGATCACCACGCCGGTGTCTTCACCCAAGCCGATGCCGATGGCCGAAGGGTTGGCGGCCACAGCTTGGGTCAAGCGGCTGAATCGACCGCGCTCAACGAAATGGCTATCGATGATCACATCGTGGATCAGTGCGGCACCAGTGGTCAACTTCACGCCACCTTTGATCAGGCCACTGGAACTGTGTCCTTGGTAGATCATCGTACTGCTCATGCACATGGCACCCGCGCTGGTACCCGCGATCACGAAGCCGGTCTCCTCCTGGTACCGACGCTTCATCAATTGAAGGAAAGCCGTCCCACCGAAGATGGTGGTGAGCCGCAGTTGATTCCCGCCGCTCATCATCACGCCATCGCACTTGGCGAGCCGCTTGATCATGTCCGGCCGCACATCGCTACGATCACGGATCTCGAGCACGTCGATGTCCTTCACGCCCAAACGACCGAAGGCCTCCACGTAGTTCTCACCGACCTCTTCGGGTATGCTGCTGGCGCTGGTGATCACCGCAATGCGCTTGCTGGGGCCACCGATCTCCTCCACCACGCGGCTGAGGATACCGTCTTCAATGAAATTGTGGGTGAAGACCTTGGTGTTGTGTCCCGCTTCCGGGTCCTTTCCCTTGTCCTCGTTACCGCCGATGGCGATGAGTTTTCCTTTGGGTGTCATTCCAGGTGTTTATCCCCCGCCCCCCTGAGATCCTGACCAGCCTTTCCTAGTGGAATTCCTCGATGGAGGAACGAAAGCACGTGGTCGAACGGTCGCTAAAGTAGCGGGATCGGTCCCGAGGGTGATGCGTGTGTGAAGTTTTGATGAACAACGGACTGTCCCTATCTTCCCCACCATCGGGGCATCCGTGCCCTTCGGAAGGTCGAACAGGAACTTACCATCCATCTCGCCAAGTACCCATGCGCATCCTCGAACTCAAGGCCATGCGTGGCCCGAACTACTGGTCCGTCAAGCGGCATCACCTCATCGTCATGCGCCTCGATATCGAGGACCTGGAGCAGAAGCCGACGGACAAGATCCCCGGATTCTATGAGCGGATCCAGGCTTTGCTGCCCAGTATGTACAGCCACCGTTGCAGTGAAGAGCATGAGGGCGGTTTTTGGGAACGGGTGAAGCGCGGCACCTGGATGGGCCACGTTATCGAGCACATCGCCCTGGAGATCCAGACCCTCGCTGGTATGGAGACCGGCTTCGGCCGTACCCGTAGCACACGGGAAGAAGGGATCTACAACGTGGTCTTCAGCTACATCGAAGAACCGGTAGGCATGTATGCCGCCAAAGCAGCAGTGCGCATAGCCGAAGCCCTGATCGCCGGAACCGAATACGACCTCGCCGACGACCTGCAGAAGATGCGTGAACTCCGGGAGGATTCGCGACTTGGACCCAGCACGGGCAGCATCGTTCAGGAAGCCGTTTCACGCGGGATCCCTTACCTGAGGCTGAATGGACAGAGCTTGGTGCAACTCGGCCACGGCATCCACCAAAAGCGGATCCGTGCGACCATCACCAGCAAGACGAGCAACATCGGGGTGGAGATCGCCTGCGATAAAGAGGAAACAAAGCAATTGCTGGAGAGTTACGAGATCCCCGTACCGAAAGGACGGGTGGTCCGGACCGAAGAAGGCTTGGAGGCGGCCATCGATTCCGTCGGCTTCCCTTGCGTGATCAAACCCATCGGTGGCAACCACGGTCGGGGTGCCACGATCGGCATCAAGACCTTGGAAGAAGCGAAAGTGGCCTTGGCCAAAGCGAAGGAGATCAGCCGCAGTGTGATCGTGGAACGTTACATCACCGGGCTGGATCATCGATTGTTGGTGATCAACCATCGTTTCATCTGTGCCGCCAAACGCACCCCCGCCTGCGTGATCGGCGATGGCAAGCACACCATCGCGGAGCTCGTCGAGGAAGTCAACAAGGATCCCCGGCGTGGTTACGGACACGAGAACGTCCTCACACGCATCGACATCGACGATCACACCTTGAAGCTGCTCGATCTGAAGGGGCTGAGCCCGGAGAGTGTGCCTGCCAAGGACGAGGTGATCTACCTGAAAGCTACAGCGAATCTGAGCACCGGCGGTACGGCGGATGATGTCACTGAAATGGTGCATCCGTTCAACGTGTTCCTGGCCGAGCGTATCAGCCGCATCATCGATCTGGACATCTGTGGCATCGACATCATGACCGACGACATCAGCCTGCCGCTGAACGAGAGCGGGGGAGCGGTGCTGGAAGTGAACGCAGCTCCGGGCTTCCGCATGCACTTGGATCCGACCGGTGGCATCGGCAAGAACGTGGCGGAACCCGTGGTGGACATGCTCTTCCCGCCGGGCGCACCAAGCCGTATCCCCATCATCGCCGTGACCGGCACGAACGGAAAGACCACCACCACCCGCCTCACGGCACACCTTATGCGCAGCGTAGGCTACAAGGTGGGCATGACGTGCAGCGATGGCGTCTACATCCAGAACCGTCTGTTGATGAAAGGCGATTGTACTGGTCCTGCCAGCGCGCAGTTCGTGCTGAAGGAACCCGTGGTGGACATGGCCGTGCTGGAAACAGCGCGTGGTGGATTGGTGCGCAGCGGACTCGGCTTCGAGCACTGTGATGTCGCCATCGTAACCAACGTGGCTGCCGATCACTTGGGCTTGAAGGACATCCACACCTTGGAGGATCTGGCCCACGTGAAGAGCACCGTGCCCCGCAGCGTGCGGCAGGACGGATACGCCATCCTGAATGCGGACGATGATCTGGTCATGGCCATGCGCAAGCAGACCAACTGCAAGATCGCGCTCTTCAGCTTGGATGAGAACAACCGCTTGATCCGCCAACACTGCAAACTCGGTGGCTTGGCCGCGATCTACGAGAATGGCTACGTCACCATCAGCAAGGGCGAATGGAAACTGCGGATCGAGAAGGCCGTGAACATCCCCATCACGTACGGTGGTAAAGCGGTCTTCAACATCCAGAACGTGCTGCCCGCTGTACTGGCCGCCTTCGTACAAGGCGTGAAGGTGGAGGACCTGCGCCAAGCGCTCTTGACCTTCGTGCCAGGCGCGGCCCAGACCCCAGGCCGCTTGAATCTTTTCCAGTTCAAGAACTTCCAAGTGGTGGTGGATTACGCCCACAACCCGCATGGCTTCGAGGCCCTCGGCAAGTTCATCAGCAAGATCCCGGACAGCCCGAAGGTGGGTGTGATCGCCGGCGTCGGCGACCGTCGCGACGAGGATACCGTGAACCTCGGTCGCCTCAGCGCGCAGATGTTCGACGAGATCATCATCCGCCAGGACCGCAACCTACGTGGCAAGAGTGACGATGAGATCATCGCCCTCATGGTCAAAGGCATCAAGGAAGTGGACCCGAACAAGCCTTACATCATCATCAAGAAGGAAGAAGAAGCCATCCGCTACGCGATCAGCAACGCCAAGCCCGGCAGTTTCCTCACCTTGTGCAGCGATGTGGTACCGGATGCCCTCGCCCTTGTGTTAAAGCTCAAGGAAGAGGATGACAAGGTGCCATTCAACAAGGAGGATATCCCGAATAGGAACAAGGAGTTGGTGGGGTGATGCTTGTCGATTCCTACGGTTCCTTGATCTGTGTGTCTCTGGCAACAGCGTATGGCCAAGTAGAGTTCGAGCGATGTTGAGGTTCAAGGGTATTGCGCTCGTTGTGCTGGTACTAGCCTTCTTGTTCATTTCGATCCAATCGCAATTCAAGGATTCGCGATCAGCTCTAGTTCAAGCTTTCGCCTCCGCCGACCGTGTTGAATTGAGGCTTTTGAACTACGGCCCAGGGGTTCTTTGCGATGCTGAGCTGAAGAGTAGTCTAATGACAGTGCTTCGCAGTTTAGAACCCACGGACTATCCGCCAAGACAGCATTGCTCAAAGGTCCATGTTGTTGCTCGATCATCTGACGGTCGAGAGATGGCGGTGCTTGATCTGCTGACCACGCGCGATGACCAAGGCCTTTTCGGTATGGCAGGGGAGCAGGACTATTCCTCTGCTCAGATCCCGAACCTCTTGCGTCTGATACGAACAAAGCACCCCGAACTAGGTTTTCGCTTCTTCAATGCGAATGGGCGTTGCGAATGAGGCATTCTCTCCGCAAGTCATCTCTTAGCAAGCGCTCAGGTTTCAAGAGCGGGAAGCTCGCCCCATCGCAGATTGTCCTGCACGAATCCGCGCAACGGTCTGCGATCATCGGCACTCCTTCGATCCGGAGCAGAGTCCGCATCTTCGCCTATCTCCCTATACATGAAACACATCTTCCACCTCCTCATCCTCGCGCTCATGTCCACCCAAGCCGCCGCCCAGGAATTGAAGCCCGTGGCCTATGCCGATGGCGACCAGAAGCTGAACGGCCTGATCACCTCCAATTCCGACGCGGAGAGGCCCGGCGTGCTGCTGCTACCCGCGTGGATGGGCATCGATGAGGAGGCACGCACGGCTGCGATCGAATTGGCGAAGCAGGGCTACATCGTCCTCATCGCGGACATCTACGGCGAAGGCCATGTGCCCACGAACGCCACCGAGGCGCGGACCATCGCTACCCACTACAAGACCGACTTCGCGGCCTACCAGCACCGGATCACGCTTGCCTTGGAGCAGTTGAAGCTCGCCGGAGCGGATCCGGAGAAGCTGGCGGTAATTGGCTACTGCTTTGGTGGCTCGGGTGCGCTGGAGACTGCGCGTGCCCAACTGCCGGTGAAAGGGGTGGTGTCCATCCACGGCGGCCTCGGCAAAGGCGATCGACCCAACGGTGCACTATCCACGAGCATCCTCCTCCAACATCCCGAGGCGGATGCATCGGTGAGCAAAGAGGACATGGCGAGCGTCGTTTCGGAGATGAACGCCGCCAACGCCGATTGGCAGATGGTGACCTACGCGCACTGCGCACACACCTTCACCAACCCCGCTTCGAAGGACTATAACAAGCAGATGGCGGATAGGGCTTGGCAGCACTTGATGGTCTTCCTGAAAGAGGTGCTGGCGTAGTGTATCATCTGCCGAATTGCGGCCCTCGCAATGTTCCATCACGTGACCTCCGGCTGTCACCAAAGGAGTACCACCTCGTCGTCTAGCCCGTGGCAGCTCGTAACACGAACAGATGCCGGCAGCTTTGGGCTACCACCCGTTCTGCAGTAATCCAATGCCGAGGAATGGATGCGGATGGACCTCGATGGACCTCGAGGTGGTCCATCCGCGTCCGTTCAGCCCAGAGCGATCATTACGATCACGCCTATGCCACGGTGTACAGCACAATTTACCTCAGATCTTGTGGCCAGTAACGGTCTAGTGGCCGCCTGACGTTCAGCGGCCCTTCAACAACCGCGTGCGGATAGCAACACCGTTCACGTCAACTAGATCCAGTACGTACACACCGGTCGAAAGGTGTTCAACGTTGATCACACCCTGCAGAAACTGTTCAGCGGCAATCGGAAGTTGACGACCATCCGCAGCGATGATGCTACCCTGCCTGATCTCCACGAGGCGACCATGGCGGAGCACACGCACTTCCGAGCGAGCGGGATTCGGGAAAAGGCTGATGGTGGATGGAGACAGCACGTCCACGTGTTGTATGGTCTGCACGGTGACCACGGAGGTGTTCGTGATCACAGCCGGGTTGAGATCGAAGTAGATGGCAGCCGTGTTCTCGATCACATCACCGATGACCAACGTTGGCACCGGAGGAATGCGAAAGGAAACGAAACCATGACTGTTCGGCTCGTCGTTGGTGCTGTCCGTCAGTTGGATGTTAGGGAAGTCGAAGCGTAAGGTGCGATCATCCAAGTAGGCGGCTGTGAAGTCATGCGAGGCACCGATGATCTCGATACGGGCCATGTCCAGCAGTTCGCTCAGCGTGTCCAGGATGTACACGTTCTGTGCAGGGAAGTTGCCCGTGTTCTGGAAACGGATGGTGTAGACGATATCCTCGTCGGTATTGAACATGTAATCCGTTCGGCTTCCCAATGTGGTGCGTGCAGTAATGTCGTTCGGGTCATATGAACCCACCACCTCGAAGTCGTTGTTGGCGGTATCGGTGTCGCCGGCACTCGAAATGGTGGCGGCGGCAGTGTACGTGGTGCCGATCAAGCCGGGGTCGGCCGGTATCTGGAGCTGCAATTCAACTACATGGGTTGCAAGTGGTCCAAGAGGGGATAGATCCCAAGTGACATTACCAGAATTCGTGCTTACTGGAAATAGGCTGCTTCCTACGAAGGTGAACAGCGTCTCATGGTCGAAGGAAAGATTGATGGGCGCGGTGAGATAGGGTGATTGGTTCGTGACCGTGATCCAGGTGGTCTGCGTGAACCCGGGTATCGCCCACGAGTTGGAGAAATGCACCGAGAGGTCGATCCCTCCGATCACGGAATCGGCCAAGAGAACGGCCTGGATCGGGGCAACTGCGCTTAGGTCGAACGGGACCGGGGTCACGGTCGGACACAACTGAACAAGGTCCGGATTGGACTGTTCCACCGTGTAGGAACCGTATTCCAGCGGAATGTTGAACCCGCCTGAGGTGTTGGTGAGCCGTACGATGTTGCCGGGCTGAACCACGATGGGTTGATGGACCAATGGCACGTCGTTCGGTCCATTCGAGCAATCGAAGTCCAAGTCTACGAAGGCGGAACCAGTGAGTGCACCACAGGTCGTTTGGTCAACGATGGTGATGGTGATGGGATCAACGCAACCATAGGAAGGTTGAAGAATGCGCAACTGGTAATCCCCTGGAGAAAGTCCATCGTAGAAGAAGTAGTCGCCATTGGCAGCAACCGTATCCTCGGGTCCAGGGCCGATCAGTTCAGTGGAAACCAGATCAGCGAAGAACCAACCGGTCAGGTCGATCTCCACGGACCCGTTCGCTTCACCCGCGCAAGCATTCGTAACGTTAACGATCGGAGGTGTGTACACCGTTGGCGGATCCAGTTCAAAGGTGGTGCTATCCGTACATCCGAAAGCGTCCGTGGCCGTGAACCACATCGTTTGGCCAGCGCAAGCGGGGAAGAAGAACGGTGATCCGCTGGTCGTTCCGCTGTTCACCTCAGGATCGCCGATGACACCATATGCATATGCGTACGGTTCTTGACCTCCGTTCTGGTTGAGAAAGGCCCGTACTCGGCCCCCACAGTTTTCAAGACAATCCGGAGCGGTACTGGTAAGAAGCGCACCCACATTGAGGTTTGGAGGGGTTGCCACTGTGGCTGATGCGGTACCTGTTTCTCCATTGACGTCGGTCACGACCACGGTATAGGTCCCACCAAAGAGGTCATACATGACGTTCGTGCTACCTCCGTTGTTCCATGCATAACTGTACGGCGCTACGCCACCGCTCGGTATTGCCCACACTTGACCTGTGCCGTTGCCGCACGGGTCGTCCTGCTTGACTATGGAGACGGTGAAGGCTTGAGCACCTGGACCAATGACAAGAAGTAGAACTAGGATGGCCGTACGCATAGGGCAAAAGTGTTCGTTCAACGAAGAGACGGCTGAGCAGCACGGGGTTGCCTCTTCTTTGTCCCCGTGGTTGTCGAAAGTTCTGAATATGTCAGGTTGGCCAGTGGCAAAAGAAAAAGCCCCGCTTCCGCGGGGCTTTTCGATATCCGTTCTGGCAAAGCCTACTTCGCTTCGGCCTTGTCGGCGAACACCTGACGCTTCTCGGTGATTCGAGCGCTCTTACCACGCAGACCGCGCAGGTAGAAGATGCGGGCGCGATTCACTTGGCCACGCTTGTTCACTTCGATCTTGTCGATGAAAGGGGAGGCAACGGGGAAGATCCGTTCCACGCCGATGTTGTTGCTGATCTTACGCACGGTGAAGGTGGCGGTGCTGCCGCTGCCTTTGCGCTGGATCACCACACCTTGGTATTGCTGGATACGCTCTTTAGCACCCTCCACGATCTTGTAATGCACGGTGATCGTGTCGCCTGCTTTGAATGGGGGCAATGCATTCAGGGGGGCGTATTCCTTTTCGAGCTGCTTGATCCGGTCCATGACCTTTTGATTTTAAGGGAGTTCCCAGCGCCTACGACCTCTCGGAGGATTCGGATCCCGATGGATTTGGGGCCGCAATATTAAGGAACTTTCAGCGATCCTGTACGTCGCCGTCCCGGTCGGTTCTTTTCAGCAGGTCGGGGCGCCGCTGTCGGGTGCGTTCCACCGCCTGTTGGTGCCTCCACTCGTCGATCCGGGCCTGATGGCCACTGAGCAGGATCTCCGGGACCGGCCACCCCTGATAGTCGGCAGGTCGGGTATAATCCGGCGGGGCCACCAAACCGTCCTGGAAGCTGTCGCTCAAGGCCGAAGTCTCGTCGCCAAGCACCCCGGGAAGAAGTCGGATAACGGCATCACTTAGCACGGCAGCCGGCAATTCGCCACCGCTGAGCACGTAGTCCCCGATGGATACCTCCCGCGTAATGAGGTGCTCCCGGACCCGTTCATCCACGCCTTTGTAGTGCCCGCATAGCAAGATCATATTGCCTATGGTGCTCAACTGATTAGCTAACCCCTGGTCAAGTTGAACTCCATCCGGGCTGAGGTAGATCACCTCGGCGTAATCCCGCTGCGATCGCAATTCCGCAATGGCCCGATGGATCGGCTCGATGGTCATGACCATGCCGGCTCCACCACCGAACGGATAGTCGTCCAACCGACGGTGCTTGTCGGTGCTCCAATCCCGAAGATCATGGACCACCACTTCGGCCAACCCTTTCTGTTGCGCGCGCTGAAGGATGCTCTCCTTGAACCAACTGTCCAAGAGTCGGGGCACGGCGCTGAGGATATCGATACGCATGGTGGAAGCTGGTGCGAAGATGAGGAAATGTGATCCTGGATCGGACTTACCGGAGGTACTTGGCCTCAGGTGAAGGGTGGATCCCATTTCATCCACGTTGCCCTATGGACATCTTCGAGGTGCTGGTGTAGGCCTATTTCTCCACGTCCTCCTACCTTCGGCATGTTCCTTGCCTTGGAACGAACAAGCTCGAAACATGATGAAGACAATGATCCTTTCCGCCGCGTTGTTCGCTGGACTGGCGGCCCAAGCCCAGAAGCACGTGTACGAGGACCTCTTGGTACTCTATGTGGACGAGAAGTACGAGAAGTGCATGGAGAAGGCGCTGACCTACACCGAAGGCGACGACACCAAGAAGGATGCGCTTCCTTTCCTCTACATCAGCATGTGCAATTTCGAAATGTCCAAGGTGGAAAAGTACGCGGTGGACTATCCAAAGGCCGGGCGTGATGCGCTGAAGTGGGCCGAGAAATACCGGAAGAAGGACAAGGAGAAGGAGTTCTTCAACAACTATGAAGATTACTGGTCAAGCTTGAACACCATGGCCGGGGAGACAGGCGAGAACCTGATCGACGACCCGAAAGGATTGAGCAAGGCCAAGGCCAACTTCGATGCCATGACCGGGTATTATCCGGAGAATCCTGGCCCGTGGATGATGCTGGCCTTGGTGCAGTACAAGAGCAACCTGGCGAAGGAAGGGGACCTGAGCATGACCGCATTCGACAAAGCGATCGACGCGGCGGGTGATATCAAGACCCTACCACGCGACCAGCAGAAACTGTTGAAGAACGCATTGATCCGCTACGCTGACTACCTGGTGAGCAAAGGGCAGCGCGACAAGGCCCGTAAGTATGCCACGATCGGCAAGGATGTCTTCATGGAAGAGCCGGACTTCAAGGGCATGTGGGAATCGCTGTAGTAGGATCCTTCGATCAAAGTTGAGAGCGGGCCGAGAGGCCTGTTCTTCTTTTCAAGCGATCGTTCTTCACTTGCGCCGAAGGAAGAAGAGAACGAGCAAGGGAAGCAAAAGCAGATCGGTGACGACCGCCATGAGCAACGTGAGTCCGACCAGTAGCCCCATGTAATGCACACTGGCAAAGTCGGAGAACACCAAGGATACGAAGCCCGAGCAAAGCATGATGCTGGTGACCAGCACCGCCTTGCCAGCAGATAGGAAGGCTCTTTTCATGGCGAAAGGCAAGCTGGTTCCCTTTCGGAGCTCGATCCGCAGTTTGCCCAGAATGTGGATCGTATCGTCCACCGCGATACCGAAGGCGATGGTGAAGATGATGGCGGTGCTCACCTTGATATCGATGCCGACCAAGCCCATGTATCCCGCAATGAACAGTAAGGGGATCACGTTCGGGACCAACGAGATCACCGTCATCCGCAGGTCACGGAACACCCAGCCCATGATGGCGCCGATGAGGAGGAAGGCGATCACGAGCCCGATGATCAGCTGGCCGCTCAGCTTCTCGTTGTTCCGATCGATCAAGTAGGCCATGCCCGTCTGATCGAAACGCAGGAGGCGTGCATGCCCATCGATGAAGCCTTGCAGTTCAGCATTCCGTTGCTTGTGCACATACCCGCCCTCATCGCGCATGCGGCCGGTCATCCGCGCGTGCTCGCCCTCCGCTGTGACCAGACTGCGAAGGATCTCTTCACCGCCCAAGAGCTTGGCGTTCTTCACCAAGCGCGCCGTTTCTTCCTCCGTATCGGGCAATCGATAGAACTCGACCGCGCCTCCATTGAAGGCTTTGTTCAGGGCTTTCACAAGGGCGACAGGGGAAAGAATGGCCTCTACGCCGTACGCCTGTTCGATATGATCCTGCACCACATCCATCTCTCTCAAAGCATCAATGTCCCAGATGGATGTTGCGCCCTCTGCCAGTCGCACCTCCAATTCAAATCCACGCACCCCGCCGAAATGTTCCTCGAACCAATAGTAGTCCTGTTTCTGGGGATCATCTTCCGGCCAATCCTCGAGCAGGTAGTTGTTCACCTTCAAATTGGTGATCAAGCCCGCGCACACGAGCGAAACGATCGCGAACGCCCACGGGATCCGACGACGGTTGCGCAGGATCCAGCGGAACAGCCGGTGGAGCAGTGGATACCAAGAGGCTTCTTGCTCCGAACGGCCAGCCTGCACGGGTGTATTGACGAGGATCAGCACAGCCGGTAGCATGGTGAAGGCAAGCCCGAAGGCCAACATCACACCGATGGCGGTGTAGATCCCGAACTCGCGAATGGGAGGGATGCCGCTCGTCAGCAACGTTGCAAAGCCGATCGACGTGGTGATCGATGTCAAGAAGGTAGCTAGCCCCACCTCGTAGTAGGTGATCGCCAAGGCACGCACCTTCGAATGGCCTTTGCGCAAGGCCTCGATGTACCGTTCGAGGATGTGCACTACGTCGCTCATTCCCACCACGAAAAGAATGGTGGGCAGCAGCATCGTCAAGATACTGATCGGTTTGCCCAAGAGCGTGAGCATTCCCACTTGCCAGAGCACCGAAAGGCCGACCACCGAAATGGGCACGAGTACACCCCACGCAGTTCGGAAACCAACGTACAGGAACAGGGTGAGCAACAGCACGGAGATGGAGAAGAACAGCACCAATTCGCGCTGCATCTTCTGGATGTACCAGTACTGGCCATGGATCCGGCCACCCATTCGGATGTTGTCGATGCCGCTCTGAGCAACCACATCTTCGATAGCCAGCATCAGGGCATCGCTCCGTTCCTTGCTCAAGCCCGGCTCGGCCTGAAGGATAATGAGCAAGGCCTCTCCATCCTTGGCGAAGAAGGTGCTTCGAATACGCGGGTCCTCCCAGATCCGGGCTGAATCGGCTTGCAGCGTGGAGTCGGCATCCAGGCGAAGCCATGGCACTCGGAACACCCCAAGCGGTGTGATCCGCGGATCATCGAGCCGGGTAGGAGTGGTCACGCTGATCACATCGGGCAAAGCACCGAGTGCAGCAGCCATCGAATCGCAGCGCACCAGGAATCCACGATCGAAGACACTTGGGAGACGTGTTGCACCGATGAGCAGGAAGTCGTTGTCATAGCCGAACCGATCACGAAAAGCGAGGTAATGATCCAGTTCCGGATCGTCGGTCGGGAAGAATTTCTCGAAGTCGTGATCCAAACGCACGTTCCGAAGCGCGCCCGCGAAGACCACGGTGAGAACACTGAGCAGCACGAGGGTCATCCACGCATTCCTTCGGGTCAGGAACCGCTCGATGCGTGAGATCCGGTCGTTCATCAACAAAGGGTGGTCGATCGTGGCGCGCAAAGGTGGTCAAGCGCCGCACACGGTGGGCCTACTTTTGCGGGGTGAATCTTCGAATGTTCCATCGCGCCGCGTTCTTCGCTGCCCTTGTCGTTGCCGTTCTTCCTGCCCACGCGGGCAAACTCGAAAAGGCCTTCAAGGCCTTGGAAGTCCACGACTACTTCAATGCACGAAGCCTCTTCCGCAAGGAGGTGAAGAAACATCCCGCCGCAGCTTGGTACGGACTCAGCGTGATCAGCGGCCGACCGAACAATCCCTTTTTCGACCTCGACTCCGCCTACCAGTTCATCCTTAAGGCCGACCTCGCCTTCACCGAAGCCCCGGACAAGGAGCGCGTAAAGATCGGGGCATTGGGTGTGGGGTTCACAAGTATTCAGGCCCAGCGGAACCACATCTATGACCTCGCTTGGGAGAAAGCACGCGGACAGAACACCGTCGCGGCGTACAGGCAATACCTGGATCGGTATCCTGCGGGAACCCGAGCGGAAGAAGCGCGAAGTGTGATGCACCACATGGCCTTCTCGGAAGCGCGCGTAGCGAATACGGCTCTCGCCTATCAACGATTCATTGACGAATTCCCCGATGCCCGGGAGATCTACGAAGCCCGGACCAGGCTTCAAGGGGCCGTGTACGAAGAAGCCACCCAAGCCAAGGACATCGCTTCGTACGTGGCGTTCATCAGTAGCCATCCGGAGAATCCCAATGTGCGTAAAGCCGAGGACGAGGTCTACAAGCTGAGCACGCCGGGAAGAACGATCCCGGAGTACCGAAAGTTCATTGCCAGCTACCCGAACAACCATCATGTGGCCGATGCATGGCGTGGCATCTACGAAACGTACAGTCGCGATCTCAGTGTAGGCACCATCACGCGGTTCATCGCGGAGTACCCCGACTATCCGTTCATGGATGATCTGGTAGACGATTACCGCACGGCAAGCTTGGAACTGTTCCCTTTCCGTAGAGAAGGGAAATGGGGCTTCATCGATGGAGAAGGAACCGAGCGCGTGAAAGCGGAATACGATTGGGTCGAGGCGTTCAGAGGAGGACAAGCCATGGTGGGACTGGGTGATCGCGTAGGCACTATCAATCGATCCGGTCGCGTGGTGATCCCGATCGAGTACGATGAGGTGAACGAGGCGGTGGAGAGCACCAGTACCGTGGAGCGTGCTGGTCGGGTGGGTGCAGTGGACCGCAGCGGAGACCTTGTTGTCCCGATGGTGTTCGCGGACCTCGGTGATTTCTCGGAAGGGCTGGCCTACGCAGAAGATCACGGCACCTATGGCTACGTGAATGCACGAGGAGAACCGGTGATCCCCTTCCAATTCCGTTCAGCGGGCACCTTCCACAATGGCCTAGCTGTAGTGGAGCAACAAAGTGGGTTCGGTGTGATCGATCGACAAGGCGGCGTTGTGTTGCCGATGGAATACGAGTGGGTCGAAGGCTTCGAAGGACACCGCTCGCGTCTGCGAAAAGCTGGCCGTATGGGTCTGGTAAGCGAATTCGGCGACCGTGTTCTTCAGCCTGTGCATGACCACATCGGCACCTTCAACGATGGGTTGGCCATGGTGGTGACCAATGGCAAATGCGGATACGTGGATACCACTGGTCGTTTCGTGATCCCACAGGAATATGAAGCCAATACTGACGTGGCGGCTTGGGGAGATTTCCGCGGCGGCCTGGCCGAAGTTCAACTGCAAGGCAAACGTGGTTTGATCAACACGCGTAACGAACGTATCGTTCCTTGTCAGTACGTGGACATCGGCGGCACCAATGGCCCGTTCTTCCCGGTGAAGAAGAAGGCGAAATGGGGTTACATGGACCGTAAGGGCAACACCGTCATCGAAGCGAAATACGATCAGGCCTGGGACTTCGCTGGTGGTTTGGCTCGTGTGAAGGTGGGTGACGCTTTCGGCGCGTTGGATAGCACGGGAAAAGAGATCATTCCGGTACGTTTCGCAAGCCTGATGGATGCCGATCACGGCCATATCGTAGCTGGCGAAAGCGATGGGGTTGGCCTGCTGGATATCACCGGTAAAGTGGTGATCCCAGCCTTGTACGATTCCGTTGAACTCGTGAACGAGCGTATCGCCAAAGTGGAGATCGACGAGAAGTTCGGTTACCTGCGCCTCGCCGATCGCCAATTCATCTGGAAGGAAAAAGGCTTTGAGAAGGCCGCGTCCGACTCAGCGGAGTAAGGTCACGTGACCCGTCAGCCGCTCGCTCTTCACGCCTTCTGGACCGAGCACCCGGTAGGTGAGCGTCCAAACGTAAATGCCATCCTGTGAAAGCACCCCGGCGTAGGTTCCATCCCAACCCGCATTCCTGTTCTCGGTGGAATGGATGCGCTCTCCCCAACGATCGAATATGTCCAATTGGAAGCGATCCACGGGACCTGCCACCACGGGAAGGAATACGTCATTGATGCCGTCGTCGTTGGGCGTGAAGGCATTCGGCACATGAATGTAAGTGCCGCAATCGCCCGCCTCGATCACGACGGAAGACGAAGCATTGATGCAGGGCCCTGTTGCAGTGACCGTGTACGTGCCCGGTCGATCTACGAACAACACAGCACCAGTGGAACCCGTATTCCAAGCGTATGACGCACCCGGGATAACTGTGGCTTCGATGGCAAGGAAAGCTCCTGCGCACAAGCTCTGATCGGGTCCGAGGTCCACTTCTGTGATCGGCTGGATCAAGGTGACTTGAACCGCATCACTCGCGGTGCAACCCATGCTGTCGAGGGTAACCGTGTAAACACCCGCGGCAGAAACTTGAATGCTGGGTCCTTGCTCACCATTGGACCACAGCACATTGGCGCCGGTCGAAGCCACGTTCAACGCTGCAGAACTGCCTTCGCACAAACGCAGATCCGGGCCAAGGTCCGGGGCTTCCAATTCCAGTACTTCCACAGTGACCTGGTCCGATGCGCTGCATGCAGACAGTGTGACCGTTACCCCATAGTTGCCAGGGTCGGATACGGAAATGGAGGAGGAGGTTGATCCTGTGCTCCACATATAGGTAGCTCCGGAAATTTGTGCATCGAGCAACGCGGAAGCACCGGAGCAGATCGTTCGATCGGGCCCCAGATCCAACGCATCCGGCGAGAATACACGGACTTCAACACTATCACGCACCGTGCAATTGTTGCGAGTGACCTCCACCCAGATCATGCCTTCCGCATCAACCAAGCGGGTCGCTGTCGTGCTGCCGTTCTCCCACAGGAATGCAGCATCAGCAGCATCCAGGTCGAAGACCACGCTGGCACCTTCGCACAGCACCGTATCCGCACCAAGTTCGACCGTTGGACCTTCGATCATCGCGATCAAGGCGTTATCACTCGCGCTGCATCCGTCCACGGTCACATTCACGGAAACTGTGCTTGCGCCCCCACTGGTGTATGTAGCCTCCGTTGATCCATTCTGCCAGACATAGCTTGCATTCGCTGTGGTCGCATCGAAGGTAGTTGTGGATCCTGGACAGAGTTCCACATCAGGCCCCAGATCCACAGTGGGCAAAGGCACTACCGTGACCGTGATCACATCGCTCACCGTGCATTGTTCAACGAAAGCTTGCACAGCGTAGGTGCCACTGCTCGTTACCGTTCGAGTGGGCGAGGAAAGGCCATCGTCCCACAGGTAGGTGGCATTGGGAAGGCTGGCATCCAGATCGACCGCTTCCCCAGCACAGAGCGTGACATCGGGACCGAGATCGATGGTTCCTGGGGTAGTGTATTCCACGACCAGGGTGTCCAGTGCATTGCACCCAGTAGCACCCGCGAATTCAACGTTGTAGGTGCCCGGTGCAGTCACGGTATAGGTGGGGGAAACAGTCGTTCCGTTCCAGGTCGTGATGCCATCGGGCAACGAATTTCCCAAGATCAGTTCTTCGCCGGGGCATAGTGTTGTATCCGCACCGAGTTCATAGACCAGCGACCCGAACATCACGGTGATCTCGTCGGAGGTTGTGCAACCATCAAGCGCCACTTCCACTGAATACGTGCCACTGGCAGAAACAACGCGTGTTGGAGCGACCTCCCCGTTATCCCACACATACGTGGCCATGGGCGAAGTAGCGTCCAACGTGGTCTGGGATTCGCCATCACAGAACACTTGATCGGGACCGAGGTCCACGATAGGGGTCGGATTCACGGTGATGTTGATCGCATCCGTAACGCTGCAGTTCCCAACAAACACTTCCACGGAATAGGTGCCTGTCGCCGTTAATGTCAGCATTGGCGTGACTGCTCCGGTACTCCACAGATACGTGGCACCCACCGTGGTTGCGTCCAGCACCACTTGTTCGCCTTGGCAGATGGTCGCATCCGGTCCGAGGTTCAAGGTTGTTGCAGAAAGCACCGTCACATCGATCGCATCGGAGGCCGTGCAGTTGTTCAAGGTCACATCCACCGAGTATGTGCCCGTGGATGACGCCGTTATCGTTGGCGTTGTGGCCCCCGTGTTCCAGAGGTAGGTGGCGCCGGGCCATGTTGCATCCAGCACGATGTCCTCACCGGCGCAGAGTGTGACATCACTGCCAAGTGCCACAACAGGGACCTGATCAACGGTGATGCTGATCGCATCCGTAACGCTGCAGTTCCCAACAAACACTTCCACGGAATAGGTGCC
>CADEDY010000027.1:0-2546 GCA_902826215.1 uncultured Bacteroidota bacterium | reverse complement strand
TCACCGGCGCAGAGTGTGACATCACTGCCAAGTGCCACAACAGGGACCTGATCAATTTGCACGTCAACTGCGTCCGTCACGGCACAATTGCCTTGCGTAACAACCACGGAATAGGAACCTGTTGCATTCACTGAAAGGGTGGGAGTGACTGCTCCGGTACTCCACAAATAGGTCGCTCCTGGCAAGGTCGCATCGAAGGTGGCACTCTCGCCTTGGCAAATGGTAAGGTCCGGGCCAAGGTTCACGGAACCAGGCGCAGCGTAGGATACGGTCACCGCATCGGACGCTGTGCATTGCGCCGCATTCGATACGACCACCGAATACGAACCACCGGTAGTCACCGTGATGGTCGGTGTGATCGCACCGGTGCTCCATGCATAGTTGAGTCCGGGTCCAGTTGCATCCAACACGACCTGTTCCCCGGGGCAGAGGTTGACATCCAGCCCGAGGTTCACGGTCGGTACAGCGGCTACTTGCACATCGATGGCATCGTTCACCGTGCAATTGCCTTGGGTGACAACCACCGAATGAACACCAGCAGTGCTAGCATTGATCGTTGGTGTTTGGGCACCATTGCTCCACAGGTAGGTTGCACCAGGCACGCTGGCATCCAAGGTCAGTGATGCACCCTGGCAGATCGTGGTGTCGGCTCCAAGGGAGATCGGGGCAGGTGCAGCAAACGAAACGGCGATGGCATCCGTGGCCGTGCATCCGTTCCCATCGGCGAGCACCACATCGTAGTTCCCAGCTACGGTTGCGATGAAGGTGGGAGCAACTGAACCATCCTGCCAGAGGTACGTCGCACCTGCCTGGGTCGCATCCAGCACGATCTGGCTTCCAGGGCAAAGGCTGACATCCGCACCCAAATTGACCGCAGCTGCTGGCCATGCCCCGACGGTGATCGCATCGTTCGCGTTACAGCCGTTCGCCGTTACCGTCACATCATAGACCCCAGGACCAGCATTGATGGTTGGAGAAATTGCACCGGTATTCCATACGTAGGTGGCACCCGGGGTCGTCGCATCCAGTGTCGTTTGAACACCCGGGCAAACATTCAGATCCGGACCTAGGGTGAAAGCGGGTAGGGGTGTGACACTCACGACCACCGAGTCCCGAACGATGCAACCGTTCAAAGTCACATCAAGCCAATAAATACCCGCTGTCGATACCGAGATATCCGAAGTCGATGCTCCGGTGCTCCAGAGATAGGTCGCACCCGCCACCACATCTCCGATGGTTGCCGAGGCCCCTTGGCAGATCGCAAAGTCTGGCCCGAGGTCCACGGTCTGCAGGTTGAAGTTGGACAGGGTGAATGAGTCTGATGCTGGGCAGTTGTTCGCCGTGACCGTCACGGAGTACAGACCCGGCGACGAAGGATTGAACGTGGCCGCCGTGGATCCGTCCTGCCACAGGTATGTTCCCCCGGGAACCGTAGCGTCCAAAAGCACGCTGGTCCCTGGACAAATGGTTTGATCCGGACCCAGATCGAAGACCGGGAGCGGCGTCACGCTAAGGTCCAAGGCATCGCTTGCCGGGCATCCGTTCACCGTAACGGTGACGTTATAGTTGCCCGTTGCACTGGCATCGAACGTGGGGCCCGTAGAACCATCCTGCCAGGCATAGGTCGCCCCCGGTGTCGTTGCATCCAAGGTGATCTGATCGCCTGCGCAGATCACCTGATCCGGACCGATGTTCACCACCGGCGTTGGGTTGTAGGCAATATCCACGGCGTCGTTGGCCGGACAGTTGTTCTGTGTAACGGTAACGGAGTAGGTGCCGGGGCCCGTAACGGCGAACGTGGGGTTCGTGCTGCCATCCTGCCATACGTAAGAGCCACCAGGTACGGTCGCATCCATGGTCGTCCCGTTCCCAGTGCACAAGGTGAGGTCCGGTCCCAAATTGACCACGGGTAGTGCATTGTAGTTCACGTTGATCGCATCACTGGCGGAGCAATTGTTCGCGGTGACGGTCACGCTGTAGTTGCCCGGGCTGCTGACGACATATGTTGAAGTGGTCGCACCATCCTGCCACAGGTAAGTGCCACCAGCGACGCCAGCATCCAACACGAGGTTCTGTCCGACGCATAGCGTTGCATCTGGCCCGAGGTTCACCACAGGTAGTGGTGTTACAGTGACGTCGACCTCATCGTGCAAGACGATGGTACTGCTGATGCTGACATCATCCAGACCAAGGTCATTGCCGACACCATGGCCACTCGCGATGATCACGCAGAAGGTGGCCGTCGTTTGTCCTGCGGGAGCCGTCCACGTATTGGTGAAGGTGCTCCATTGTGCCTGCGAACCGGTCTGCATCCACAGGCCTTGTTGCACGCCATCCACTGCCCAATCCAGAAGCGGCGAGCCCTGTGAGGCCAAACTCATGGCCCGCAACCGCAGGGTGTACGTCTGCCCCGGGCAAACGTCGATCGTTTCGCACCAAGCCTGCCAGCCCGCGTGCATCCAGCCAGCGTTGACCATCAGGAATTCACCGTTCCCGGTCCCCAAGAATTGATTGTGATAGGTTGCCGCGTTGGTACCGATCCAGAA
>CADEDY010000026.1 GCA_902826215.1 uncultured Bacteroidota bacterium | reverse complement strand
ACGGACCTTCAGCCTTCGGACCCGAGAGCAGGGTAGGTGGTGAAGTGAACAACAGCGTGATCCTCGGATACAGCAACAAGGGCCACGATGGATTCATGGGCAACAGCGTGCTCGGAGAATGGTGCAACCTCGGTGCCGATACCAACACCAGCAACCTGAAGAACACCTACGGCAATGTGCAGGTCTGGAGCTATGCCGAAGACAAGCAGGCCGAAACAGGACTACAGTTCTGCGGGCTCTTAATGGGGGACCACAGCAAGAGCGGTATCAATACCATGTTCAACACGGGCACCGTCGTCGGTGTTGCAGCCAACGTATTCGGTGGCGGCTTTCCAGCGAAACACATTCCCGGCTTCTCGTGGGGTGGCGCGAACGGTTTCGAAACGTACGATATCGAACGTGCCATCTCCACGGCGCGCAAGGTCATGGAACGCAGGAACATCCCCTTGACCGCTGTGGACGAGGCGGTGTTGCGGCACGTGCAGGCTGTAAGTGCTGGTCGGTAATTGTGCCGATGTGATCGTAGCGCTCACGCCCAACGTCTTAGTTCACGAACTCCTTCAACCCAACAACTGCATACCAACTGCCCATCTGTCACGCTGCTGCCAACCGGCACGAAGCTTGGGAAGTGGTGCGCTCACCTGTTGAAAACCGTGTCCCCGAGAGGCCGGGGTACATGGGTATCTTTGCAACTGACAACTTGACGATCCCGTCGATGAACGACATCCTCCATACAGAAGGCCTTTTCAGCTCCGAGCAGATCGAGAACGAAACCGAACTCATTCCACTGATCACGGCGGAGGATGAGGAGTTGATGAATGCGGAAACGACGCCGCCCGAGTTGCCGATCCTTCCGCTTCGCAATACCGTGCTATTTCCGGGCGTCGTCATCCCGATCACCGTGGGCCGCGATCGCAGTATCCGTTTGATCCAGGATGTGTACCGGGGCAACAAGACCTTGGGTGTGGTGAGCCAGAAGGATGGCCAGATCGAGGAGCCGCGGGCCGATGACCTCAATGGGGTCGGTACCATCGCGACGATCATCCGCATGTTGCGCATGCCCGATGGTAGCACCACGGCGATCATTCAAGGGAAGAAGCGTTTCGAGGTGATCGAAATGGTCAAGATCGATCCCTACTTCACCGCCAAGGTGAAAGAGTTCGAGGAGATCCGCCCGGCGAAGGACGACAAGAGCTTCCATGCCTTGGTGAGTTCGCTGAAGGACATGGCGACCGAGATCATCAAGCAGAGTCCGCACATTCCGACCGAGGCCCAGTTCGCACTCAAGAACATCGACAGCCCGAGCTTCCTGGTGAATTTCATCAGTAGTAACATGAACGCTGAGGTGGCCGAGAAGCAGAAGATGCTCGAGGTCGCCGATCTCCGCGAGCGGGCGAATCTGTTGCTCGCGCACCTGACCAAGGAGCTGCAGATGCTCCAGATGAAGAACGAGATCCAGAGCAAGGTGCGCACCGAAGTGGATCGCCAGCAGCGCGAGTATTTCCTGCACCAGCAGATGAAGACCATCCAGGACGAGCTGGGTGGCAATCCCATCGAGCAGGAGATCGATGAGATGCGGATGAAGGCCGCCAAGAAGAAGTGGACGAAGAAAGTGGGCGAGATCTTCGACAAGGAATTGCTGAAGCTGCAACGCATGAATCCGGCCGGCGCGGAATTCAGTGTGCAATACAACTACGTGCAACTGCTGCTGGAACTGCCTTGGGGCGAATACAGCAACGACAAGTTCGAACTGAAGAACGCGCAGAAGATCCTGGACCGTGATCACTTCGGATTGGACAAGGTGAAGGAGCGCATCATCGAGCACCTCGCTGTATTGAAGCTGAAGGGCGACATGAAAGCGCCGATCGTACTACTCTATGGTCCTCCAGGAGTAGGTAAGACCAGCTTGGGCAAGAGCATGGCCGAAGCACTCGGTCGCAAGTATGTGCGCATGAGCCTCGGTGGCTTGCACGATGAAAGCGAGATCCGCGGGCACCGCAAGACCTACATCGGTGCCATGCCGGGTCGTTTGATCCAGAGCTTGAAAAAGGCTGGGACGAGCAATCCGCTCTTCGTGCTCGATGAGATAGACAAGGTGGGCAAGGACTTTCATGGCGATCCAGCCAGTGCATTGCTCGAGGTCTTGGATCCTGAACAGAACAGCACCTTCCACGACAACTTCGTGGACATCGATTACGACCTGAGCCGCGTGATGTTCGTGGCGACCGCCAATTCACTGGGTACCATCCATCCCGCCTTGCGCGATCGTATGGAGATCATCGAGGTGAACGGCTACACGCAGGAAGAGAAGTTGGAGATCGCCATTCGACACTTGTTGCCGAAGCAGTACGGCGAGAACGGCATCAAGGCGAAGCAGCTGCGCTTGGCACCGGGGCTTTTGGAAGCGATCATCGATCAGTACACCGACGAAAGCGGCGTACGCACCTTGGAGAAACGCATCGCGAAACTCGTACGCTACCGGGCGAAGCAGATCGCACTGAAACAGAAACACAGCATCACCATCGGCATCGATGACCTCGTGAAGATCTATGGCCCCAGCCATGCGCGCGACAAATACCAGGGCAACGACGTTGCTGGTGTCGTGACCGGTTTGGCCTGGACGCCGACGGGTGGAGATATCCTCTTCATCGAGACGAGCATCACCAAAGGCGAAGGCAAGCTCACCCTCACCGGGAACCTGGGCGACGTCATGAAGGAGAGTGCCATCATCGCACTGGAGTACCTCAAGTCCCACAGCGACATCATCGGCTTGGATAGCGAGGTGTTCAAGCGTTGGAACGTGCACGTACACGTACCCGAAGGCGCTACACCGAAGGACGGACCGAGCGCGGGCATCACCATGCTCACCAGTATCGCCAGTGCCTTCACGCAGCAAAAGGTGCGCAAATTCACGGCCATGACGGGCGAGATCACGTTGCGTGGTCGCGTGCTGCCGGTGGGTGGCATCAAGGAGAAGATCCTCGCCGCCAAGCGCGCGGGCATCAAAGAGATCATCCTTAGCGCCGACAACCGCAAGGACATCGAGGACATCGACGCGCGCTACACCAAGGGCATGCGCTTCACCTACGTCACCGAGATGATCGAAGTGGTGAAGCACGCCTTGCTGAAGGAGAAAGTGGAGAACGCGTTGAAGGTGGCCTAGTATTCTCTTCCTGTAGTTCCGACTCTACTAAGCGATCGGACATTCAGGCCACGGGGATGCGCGGGTCCAAGGCCACATAGGTCAGCTTGATGACCACCCAGAGGATCAGGCCGGCAAGAAGCGTTGAGATCGCCAGTGCCAAAAGGCTTCGGAACGTTGGGCGAGCGAAGTAGTTACTGACGGAACTGCCGAAGAATTTCTTGGGTCCATTCGCGCGGGGTTGAGCATCGTTGGATGCCTCTCTTTTGGGCGAAGGATGCGTCGTAGAAAGGTAGGACTTCAGCGCACCGAACGGCCGTCTCGGCTTCTGGCTGTAGGTCTTCTTCCGCATACCGAAGCCCATGTATCCCATGCACTGAAGATAGTCGATCGGGAGCATCAGACCATTGCAGACCGCGCGTGACGACTTCCGTACCTTGGCCGGATAAGTTCCCACGATGAAACGACTTGTACTTGGCCTCTTCACATGCGTCGCCTCGGGTCTCGCATTCGGTCAGATCCCCATGCCGTCCACCACCAAAGTGGCCATCATGGAACTTCAGTCGCTGGCGGCCCGATCCCCCAAAGCGATCGATCTGACGAATGCCACACAAGGCTATTACCCAACGGCGTTGGTCCACGGTCGATGCATGGTCGGTTTCCTCGGGAAAGCCGGTGCAGGATTCGATGCTTCAGCGATGAGCAACGCGCACACGTCATGGGGCACCCGCGTCGGTGATGTGGTCTCGTTCCGTGTGGATGCATACCACCTGTCATCCGTGAATGACCTCGTCGGATTGGAGTATGTGGAACTCGCGGGCAAGGCAGCCCCGAACTTGAACCGTGTCGTCACAGCGACACGCGCGGACAGCGTGCATCGGGGCATCAACCTACCACAGACCTATACCGGTCGTGACGTGCTCATCGGCATCACGGATTGGGGTTTTGACTACACGCATCCGATGTTCTACGATACGGCCATGACCAATTACCGCGTGCGTGCTGCCTGGGACCAGTACAAGCAAGCCGGGCCGGCGCCGTCGGCATTCGGTTATGGCTCGGAATACAGCAACATGGCCGACCTCATCGCCGCGCAGTCCGATACCTCGAACATATACAGCTACGCTTACCATGGCAGTCACGTGGCGGGCATCACAGCTGGCGGCGGTGCTGGAACACCGTATCGCGGAATGGCATTCGATGCTCAATTGCTCTTCTGCACCTTTCTAGTGGATGCCGCAGCTGTACTTGATGCCTTCACTTGGATGAAGAACGTTGCGGATCAAGATGGCAAGCGCTTGGTGATCAACATGAGCTGGGGTTTGTACCACATCGGTACGCTCGATGGAAACTCCTTGATCAGCCAAGCGATCGATCAGATGGCCTCGGATGGCGTGGTGTTCGTCAACTCCGGAGGCAACAACGGCGACGTGAACTTCCACATTCGGAAGGACTTCTCCGGCGACACGCTCCGCTCACGCATCCAGTTCTATCCATACAGCGCCAATCCGAACATGTGGGGACAGAGCATCAGCATGTGGGGCGATGTGGGCGCAGCTTTCTCGGCTGGTTTGGTCGTCACTAACAACTTGAACGTGGTACTGCACGAGTCGCCGATGTACAACACGGCCACCCAACAACCTTACCTCGATTCGATCTTCGTGCAAGGCAACGACACCATCTTCTTCAACCTGACCGCCGAAGCAGCCCATCCTTTGAACGGTCGGCCGCACTTCCGCTTGCGCGCCAAGAACACCAGCGGCTCCTACCGTGTGTCGATCAAGGCCACGGCACCGTCGGGCCAAGTGCATTTCTGGAACGTGACGGAACTGACGAACGATGTCGGCAATTGGGGCCAGGAGTTCCAAGCCTCACAGAACGGCTGGGCGGCTGGGGATCACTTCTACGGCATCAGCGAGCCGGCCTGCACCAACGGCCTGATCTCCGTGGCCGCGTACAGCTCGGAGTACATCGTGGGCAGCGGGAACGAGGCCGGCGGAGCCATTGCAACGTTCTCTTCCTTCGGTCCAACGCTGGACGAGCGCATCAAGCCCGATATCGCAGCACCCGGCGTCAACGTAGCATCGAGCATGAGTTCGTTCACCGATGCATCGTTCACTAATTTGGTGAGCGTCAGTTTCCAAGGCAGCAACTATCCGTTCGCACGGTTGTCGGGTACGAGCATGGCGTCGCCAGCAACCGCTGGTATCGCAGCGCTCATTCTGGAGGCCGATCCGCAGATCACCCCAGCGGATCTGAAGCAAGTGATCATGAGCACCGCACGCACCGATGCGAACACGGGAGTCATTCCAGCCGGAGGAAGTACGCGTTGGGGCATGGGCAAGGTGAATGCCTACCACGCGGTGGCGGAGGTCCTTGGGGTGAGTGCCGTTGCAGAGTCCTTCGCGGATGGAATGATGGTGTGGCCGAATCCGGTGAACGATGCGTTGTATTTTCGTCTGGAGCAAGGTCATGGACCCGTGACCGTTCAAGTATCGGACATCACCGGTCGCCTGATACTGGATCGTGTGCTACCGGATATGGGAACCTTCACCATCGCCACGGATCAATGGTCCAGCGGGGTCTACAACATCCGGTTGCAACAAGCGGGATCCAGCGTGGTCAGGAAAGTGGTGAAGCAGTAGCACCCGTATGCGATCTTCGCGCCCCGATGCATCCGCGCGAGCTGTCCATCCATGATTTCACGTATGCGCTTCCGGAAGAACGGATAGCGAAAGAGCCCTTGCCGGATCGGGAGTCGAGCAAATTGCTGGTGTTCCGTAATGGAACGATCTCCGATCATGGGTTCAGAGAACTTCCCGACCTGCTTCCGAAGGGATGCCTTCTGGTATTGAACGATACGCGCGTGGTGCATGCTCGCATCGGCTTCAAACGAGCAACAGGAGCTGCGTTGGAGTGCATGGTGCTGACACCCGAAGGCGATCGCCGGATCGAACAAGCGCTGTTGGACGAGGGTCGGACACGTTGGTGGTGCATGATGGGGAATGCGAAGCGATGGAAAGGGGAGGAACTCACTGTGGTGGCCGACGGTCGGTCCATACGAGCAGCGCGCATCGATCACCAGAACGGTGAACACCTCATCGAGTTCATTTGGGAAGGATCATCCTCCTTCGCAGAACAATTGGAGCATTTCGGCAGCGTGCCCTTACCGCCGTACATGCGGCGAGCAGCGCGACCGGTCGACGACACCAGGTACAACACGGTCTTCGCGGATCGCAATGGATCCGTTGCAGCGCCTACGGCAAGTTTGCATTTCAGTGCTTCGGTAATGGACCGGCTGGCGTTGCAAGGGATCGGAACGACACGGTTAACGCTGCACGTCGGCGCAGGAACCTTCTTGCCTGTGAAGAGCGGTACGATGGCTGATCACGCCATGCAGAGTGAACAGATCCGCGTTCCGCTGGAACCAGTGGAAAGACTTTGTGCCCAATTCGGCGCTGGTCCCGTGGTCCCGGTCGGCACCACGGCGCTCAGGACCCTGGAGAGCATTTATTGGCACGGCGTGAAACTGCTTTCGGGTCACGAAGGAAGGGTCATGCAGATCGATCAGTGGGAGCCTTACGGATACAACGAGGAGGATCTGCCAAGCGCGTACGATGCCATTCAGGCGGTCGTGGAAAGCTTGCTTACAGTCGATAAGGAACAGAAGGAGGAAGCGCTGATCGGATCCACGAGCCTATTGATCGCGCCGGGGTATCGTTTCCGAGTGGCCGATGCGCTGGTCACCAACTTCCATCAACCGGAGAGCACCTTGCTGTTGCTGGTCGCGGCTTTCATCGGCCCGAAGTGGCGTGCGATCTATGATCATGCGCTGGCCAGCGACTACCGCTTCCTGAGTTACGGAGATGGCTCCCTGCTTTTCCGCACCTGATCAAAAGACCTCGTTCAGCGCTGCAAGGACCAAGGCGATGAGGATCACCGGAAAGGCTATGGCGGCGATGGCAATGCCCTTTCCTTTCTCCTTGTGCTTGATCGCAAGGATCAGTCCGATGACGCCGGTGAGGAAACTGAAGAAGAGCAGGTAGCCAAGCAAACCGCCGCCTCCCGTCAGCGCGATCACCAGCAAGGAAAGTACAAGGAACACACCGGACACCAGCGCCATGCGGTTCCAATTGCGCGGCCCGTCCTCTTCCGCTGCGGGCGACGTATCCAGTGCGGGCGAAGCGGGCGCCTGTACAAATTGCTCTTCAAGCGGAACGGGATCAAGACGCTTCGTATCGAGTGGTATCGACGGTAGCACCGAGGCGACCGGTTCCGAGGCATTCGTGGCAACCTTCGAAGCCAATGGCTGGTCGATCAAAGAAGAGTTCGCGACAGGAAGTTCCGTTACCGGTTCGGGTTCAACGGTTGCGTGCTTTTTCCGCTCTGATGCAGTACCACGGGCGCTTGAACGGGCGAAGTCGAGGTGCCATCCGGAGCGGTACTTCCTTTTTTGGACGGGGCCCCGACCGACCACGTCGTTCGTGGTGGAACAGCCGACCAGAAAGGCCACCAACCCCACTAGGAAAAAGACCGTGGACCAACGCATTGGGCGAAAGGTATCGGCTCTCGTGCAATTGGGATACTACGCGCCGTTATCTTGCGTTCCCATGCCACGGTCGTTCGCTATGCTAAATCGCTACAGAGCCTTCCTCGTCCTCCTTTCGATACTTGCGGCACCACTGGCGTGGTCGCAGCTCGGTGGGCAAACGGCCTTCCGCCTTTTGGACATCCCTAGCTCGGCACGGTCCGCCGCACTGGGTGGCAATTACATCGCTGTGAAGGACAACGACCTCAACCTGGGCATCTTCAATCCCGCCTTGCTGAACAAGGACATGGCCAAGCAGGTGGCCCTGAGCTATCTACCGTACTTCTCGGGCATCAACGTGGGTTATGTTTCCTATGCGCATCACCTGGACAGTAGCAACATTACCCTAGCCGGTACAGTGCAATACATGGATTATGGCACCTTCACCCGGACCGACGAAGTGGGCACCGAGATCGGACAGTTCAGCGCGGGTGAATACGTTTTCCAAGTGGGCGCATCACGACCGCTAGATAGCCTGTTCAGCATCGGTGTGAACGCGAAGTTGATCACCAGCGCACTGGAGAACTACAAGTCCACCGCTTGGGCCGTGGATGTTGGTGGGGTCTTCTCCAAACCAAGCATGGGCCTCACTGTTTCGGCCATGTTGCGGAACATCGGCACACAAGCGAGCACCTATACGGAGGAGCGGGAGAAACTGCCGTTCCAGATCATGGTGGGTACCACGTACAAGTTCAAACATGCACCGTTCCGACTGGGCTTGATGATGGAACAATTGCAGCAGTGGGACTTGACCTACGAAGATCCCAACGCCAGCGTCATCGTTGATCCAACGACCGGTGAGGTGGTCGTGGACAAGGTCACGACCTTCGACAGGACCGTCCTCCACTTGGTGCCGAGCGCAGAGATCCTGTTGAGCAAGAACTTCATGCTGCGGGTGGCCTACAACGCGCGACGCCGCAAGGAACTCCTGATCCCCGACAAACCAGCCATCACGGGGGTGAGCTTCGGTGTTGGTTTGAAGGTGAGCAAGTTCCACATCAGCTACGGGTACTCGCAGCTGCACTTGGCGGGCATCAGCAACACCATCACGTTGGCTGTGCGTTTCGCGGATCTCAAGAAGGCTTGAACCTCGATGCTGGTCCTTCCACCCTTGACACTGCGGGCGTGAACGACCTTCCCACTACCTTGGCCGCATCATCCCAAGGTCGTGAAACGGATCACCATTGCCATAGACGGGTTCAGCAGTTGCGGGAAGAGCACCTTGGCCAAGCAATTGGCGCATCACCTGCACTACACCTACATCGATAGCGGAGCCATGTACCGGGCCATCGCGCTGTACGTGATCGAGAACGGCCTCGTGACCGATGGGGTCTTGAACAAGGTCGCGTTGTTGCGTGTTCTCGGCCATATCCACATCGGTTTCAAGCACGACGATGCCACTCAGCGCAGCGAGACCTGGTTGGACGGTCGCAACGTGGAGCACCGTATCCGCGAAATGGATGTGAGCCATCACGTCACGCTCGTCAGCCCGATCCCCGAGGTAAGGGCTAAGCTGGTTCAACTGCAGCAAGAAGTGGGGCAGGGTGGAGGCGTGGTGATGGATGGCCGCGACATCGGCACCGTGGTCTTTCCGAATGCGGAGATCAAGTTCTTCATGACCGCCAGTCCGGAGATCCGTGCGCAACGGCGTTACCTGGAATTGAAAGGACGTGGAGCGGACATCACCATTGAAGAGGTCATGGCCAACATCGAACGCCGCGACCTCGATGATACCACTCGTGCCGCGGATCCGTTGACCCAGGCTCCGGATGCCTTCGTCATCGACAACACCCACCTCACCTCATCCGAGCAGTTCGATCTGGCCCTGGGTGAAGTGGTGCGCGCGATCGGCGTGGTGACGCAGGCTTGAGAAGCCTCAAGTCTCAAGCTGCAAGTCGCATGCTTCAAGTCCAAAGCTCCAACAGTGTGGATTGAGGCTTTGAATTTGATTCACTTTACCACGCTGAAGCGTCGATGGGTGCTGCTATTTGCGAATTGCGCACGAAGGATGTACGTTCCGCTTGGCACGGCCTGAACGTTCAATTGTCCACTGGTTGCGGATGGTCTTTCGGAACGAATGATCCGGCCCTGCATGTCGATGAGCGTGATCCAAGTGGGTGTATCGCTCCCAGTGCTCCATGCGACGTGATCGCTACAAGGTACAGGCCAGATCGACAAGGCATTGGTCGGTGAAACACAGGACTCGCTCATTCCCGTTGCCATCGGCAAGGTCACCTTCCATATCGACCGCTCTGAGCCACCGCTGTTCTCGATCACATATAGTTCGTTGCCGACCAATTCGGCATCCACGGCCAAGTAGAATCCCTCGACGATACGCGTTGCTTGTACCGTGAAGTTGTCGGACGCTCCATCGTATTCCAACTTCAGGTGAAGCAGGTCGCCGCTGGGGTCAGCGGGCACCACAGGAATTCCCCAAGGTGCAATGGGACTGAAGCCCAACGTGTCGCCACCGGGTGTGAAACTGAGCATGAAGGCATCACCGCGAAGATCAGCGTCGAGGATGTTCGCATTGTCGAACACCAGACCAAGCGGAGAGCGGTGGCAGGTGAACGTGTGCATCAGCAACGACTCGTCCGATGCATCCCGCATGCCTCCGGAAAATGGATCGCGCAGTCGATCAGCATCCGGTCCGGTGTTCAACATCGGTTCGGTGTAGAACGATGGACCCGCGGGGAAAGAAGCATCGTAGTAGAAGTCAGTAGCAGCGGCGGGGTAGCCGGGATTCAGCAGTGGATCCGTGACCGGGTCATAACCCACCATCGGTGTCGGATTCATGTTCCCGCCGGCTGTCCATGGGAAACCGTAATGGCGGCCTTGCCGCAACCAGTTCATCTCTTCCGGATCATCGTGGTCACCGGAATTTTCCACGCCGAACAAGCGGCCCTCCGCATCGAAGGCCATGTCGAAGGTGTTGCGCAAGCCATAGGAGAACACGCGTCCGGCATCGGCAAGTGCGAGGTCATTGTTGAACAGCATCAGGTCATTCGCATCGGTCGGGATGCGTAGGATCTTGGCGGTGATCGGTTCCTCGCGAAGGTTCGGGAAGGCGCCGTCCACGTTCTGCACCTCGCCATGATCGGTGCGCGATCCACAATTCAAGTACAGTTCCGTTCCATCCGGCGACACCACCACATTGTTGAACCCATGGCCTTTGCCGCCCCATGCGTATTGGCTGGTCTGCGCGGCGACCGACCAGATGCGGGATCCATCGGGTCGCAAACGCGCGCGGTGCAGGATGCCCATCGCGATATTTCCGGTGATGGCGTTGCCGATCACATAGAGGTCGCTGTCGTGGAACGCCATGCCGAATGCTTGGTCCAACGCGTGATCCGCAGCGGTGAACAACACGGAATCGTACGGTGCAGTGAGGCCATCATCGATCACTACCAGCACGTCACCGTTCGTTCGCAGGTAATGCATCTGTTGCGATACCGGGTCCATGGACAAACGCACCGCATTGGAGCGCACGTTCATGTAGTGTTCCACGGTGATATCCGGCCGCAAGGAGTTTGGTGTGGGTTGCGCTTGGGCAGCACAAGTAACAAGGGATAGCAGAAGGAGGGTGGTGGTTCGCATGGTCGACCTCGAAGGTAATCGATACACGCGCAAGGGCTGATCGCGCATGCTCGCGAAGGGTCAGTTCAACAACCCGTGCCGGTAAACATCCTCGAACTTCTCTCGCAGGATCGCCACCAACTCCGGTTGCATGAAGTCATAGATGTCCTCGATGTACAAGCAGACGATGGGCTTCTTCTCATACAGCGTAGGGAAGCGTTCACGGATCTTGTTCCGGTGCTGCTTCTCCATCACCACGATCGCATCGGCCCATTCCAAGTGCCATTCCTCCAGCACCACGTTGGCCGTGCGGTCCGTGCCGGCGGAGTCCACCTCGAAGCGATCGTCGTTCTCGTAGATCTTGTGCGCTGTGGCCGAGCGCATGCGGTTGACGGTGCAGACGAAGAGGATGCGGGGTTTCACGTCTTGAATAAGACTACTAGAAACTTGGACTTCCGCTCCATCGAGAGTCGTCAGGGAGTTTGTCTCCCCGAGCCAGTCGCCTGACGTTCTTGCGTAAGCCAAACCTCCAGAATGGGTAGAACTTGTTCCCCCAGCACATTCCAGTGTGAATGAATGGTGGCTCCGCATCCATGGGTGTTCCGACATTACTGAAACCGGCGAAGACCAGATATCTACCGCCAAAGGGAAGCCAAGAGCCACAACTGGCAAAACTCGACGCAGTGAACACCCTGATGGTTCCCTTTTTCAGTGCGCCTTTGTAGACTTTACCAATGAGCATTGTAATACGCTCATCACCTCGTGGCATTGACGCTGTCGGCTCCACTCTTCGGGAGCCCAACGAGATCGCCTCGAACACCACCTCCGCATTCTTGAAATGACCGGCAAGGCCAACGTCTATGCAGGAACACGCGCTAGCTGAGGTCGCGCTCCATATGGCCAAGTTGAGCAGGAGTGTTCTCATCAATCCATATGGTCTATAGTGTCATTTCCTCCACCACATCCACCGGATCCTTCACCCCCTCCACAAAGCCCAGCACCTTCAGCATCACCCGGTCCAACAAAGTATCCGGGCAACTCGCACCGCTGGTGAGGATGATCGTCAACGGCCGTTTTGCAGGCAGCCAATTCGATGTGCGTTCCAGCTTATGCAGCGGGTAGTTGAAGTGCTCGATCTCCTCGGCGCTTAGGATCTCCTTCTCCCCGTTGATGAAATACGTCGGGAACTTCTGTTCGAGCAATTCGACTAGGTGGCTGGTGTTGCTGCTGTTGTAGCCGCCCACCACGAGTGCGAGATCCGCGTCGGCCTTCAGCAGTTCGTTGGTCGCATCCTGGTTGTCGTTGGTGGCGTAGCACAGCGTATCGCGGGTATCGGCGAAGTGCGCCTTCAGATCGGCCTCGCCGTATTTCTGGAGCATCACCTGCTTCAAATGGTCGGCGATGGCCTGGGTCTCGGTGGCCAACATCGTGGTCTGGTTCACTACGCCGATCCGTTGCAGATCCTTGCTCGGATCGAAACCGGAGGTGCAGCGCTGCGCAAAGAGTTCCGTGAAACGCTCCAAGGGCAATTCACCCAGAATGATGCGACCCAATTCCTGCGCTTCGGCCATGTCCTTCAGGATCACTGCCGGTGCGCCTTGCGCGGTGTGACTGAAGGTGGCTCGTGTTTCCTCGTGCGCCGCTTTCCCGTGGATGATCACCGAGTAGTCCTTGGCGCCGAGCTGGGCGCTGCGGTTCCAGACCTTCTCCACGAAGGGGCAGGTGGTATTGTGCTTCAGCGGATCGATCCCGAGTGCTTTCAAACGGGCTTCTGTTTCCAAGGTAGTGCCGAAGGCGGGAATGATCACGATGTCTTCCGGTGTCAGCTCGCCCCAATCCATCAGCATCTGTCCGTGGGTGTCCTGGATGAAGCGCAGACCATGGCTTTCCAGATCGGCGTTCACTTCCGGGTTATGGATCATCTGGCTCAGCAGGAAGATCCGTTTGCCGGGATTCTGCTCGATGGCCTGGTAGCTGATCTCGATGGCGTTCTCCACGCCGTAGCAGAAGCCGAAATGGCGGGCGAAGACGAACCGCACCGCGCCGAGGTCAAGGACGGTCGGGGTGAGGTCTTTCTTCTTGGGATCCTGTGCTTTACGGAAAGCCTTGAGGCGGCCGATGAGGTCGCTGCGGTAGTGAGTGGGGATGGTGAAGGAGCGCATGCCGATGGGACGATCAGAAGGTCAGCCGATCGAACGATCGAATACCATTCTGGTTGGTCGCGAACGCCAAAGGTACCGGCCGTGTTCGGCAGGGGAGACCGAGCGCGGGCCATTTTCTGATCGTCTGAACATCTGATCGTCTAATTATCAGGACTTTCACTACATTTGCGGCCCCTTTCGGGGAGCTTGCCGTGACGCAGCAGGCCAACCAACGAACCCTTCCGGGCAGCGTCCTAGGCCCGGGATACAATCAGTAGCAGTGTATGTCAACAGTTGAGAACAACAAGGTCACCTTCCTGGAGCCACCAGCCGATTTCGATTGGGCAGCGGTGGAGGACGAGAAGAAGGCCGGTAGCGCCGAACAGCGCGCGACCATGGAAAAGGCTTACGAGGACACCCTCAGCAGCATCTCCGAGAAGGAAGTGCTCATGGGTACCGTCGTGGGCATGAACAAGAAGGAAGTGGTGATCAACATCGGATACAAGTCCGAAGGGGTGGTCGCCATCAGCGAATTCCGCTACAAGCCCGATCTCGCGATCGGTGACAAGGTGGAAGTGTACATCGAGAAGCAGGAGGACAAGGGCGGTCAGATGGTGGTAAGCCACAAGACGGCCCGCGTGCACAATGCCTGGGGCAAGGTGAACGGCGCCATGGAGAGCAACGAGATCATCACGGGTTACGTGAAGTGCCGCACCAAAGGCGGTCTCATCGTGGACGTGTTCGGTATCGAAGCCTTCTTGCCAGGTAGCCAGATCGACGTGAAGCCTATTCGTGACTACGACCAATTCGTGGGCAAGAACATGGAGTTCAAGGTCGTGAAGATCAACCAGGAGTTCAAGAACGTGGTGGTGAGCCACAAGGCCCTGATCGAAGCGGAACTGGAAGCCCAGAAGAAGCAGATCATCGGTGGCTTGGAAAAAGGCCAAGTGTTGGAAGGAACCGTCAAGAACATCACCAGCTACGGCGTATTCGTGGATCTGGGCGGTGTCGATGGTCTCATCCACATCACCGATCTCAGCTACGGCCGCGTCAGCCATCCGGAAGAGGTGGTGAAGTTGGACGAGAAGATCAACGTCGTGATCCTCGACTTCGACGACGAGAAGAAGCGCATCGCACTCGGTTTGAAGCAGCTGCAGGCGCACCCTTGGGATGCCCTCAGCACCGACCTCAATGCCGGCGACAAGGTGAAAGGCAAAGTGATGGTGATCACCGACTACGGCGCGTTCGTGGAAGTGGCACCTGGTGTGGAAGGCCTCTTGCACGTGAGCGAGATGAGCTGGAGCCAGCACCTGCGCAGCCCGAAGGAATTCCTGAAGGAAGGCCAGGAGATCGATTGCGTGATCCTGAACATCGACCGCGAAGAGCGCAAGATGAGCCTCGGCATGAAGCAACTCGCCGCCGATCCATGGTCGGAGATCGAGTTCAAGTACCCGCTCCGCAGCAAGCACAGCGCCAAGGTGCGCAACTTCACCCACTTCGGCATCTTCGCCGAGCTGGAGGAAGGCGTGGATGGCCTCATCCACATCAGCGACCTCAGCTGGACGAAGCGCATCAAGCACCCGAGCGAATTCTGCAACGTGGGTGACGACATCGAAGTGATGGTGTTGGAAGTGGACAAGGAGAACCGTCGCCTGAGCCTCGGCCACAAGCAAGTGGAAGAGAACCCATGGGAAGTGTTCGCCAACGTGTTCACCCCAGGCAGCACGCACGAGGGAACCCTCACGGGCCGCGCTGGACAGAACTTCGTGGTGAGCCTGCCCTACGGTGTAGAAGGCACGGTGACCCTGAAGAACCTGAAGAAGGCCGATGGTAGCAAAGCCGAGTTGGAAGAGAAGCTGCCCTTCGTGGTGCTCGAATTCAACGCGGAAGCACGTCGCATCCAGTTGAGCCACACCCGCACCTTCGAAGAGGGTGAAGAGGTGATCGAAGCACCAGCAGCAGCAGGCAAGCGGGCTCCCCGCAAGGAGGGTGCAGGCGCCTCGTCCGCATCGGTGAAGAGCATCAACGAGAAGGTGGAGAAGAGCACCCTCGGCGACCTCGGCGTCCTCAGTGATCTGAAGAGCCAGATGGAGACCAAGGAGCGCACCGGCAAGAGCAAGAAGCAGGAAGAAGAGTCCGAAGAGGACGAGGCGTAAGCCACTTCTGAGCAATACGGAACGAAGCCCGGCCCCGAAAGGTGGCCGGGCTTCGGCTTTCTGGAGCAGAACAGGAAGGCAAAGCGGTCTTCTTTCATGGCTATTATTGACGAATGGAGCACATCAGTCCTTTGTGGCGCAGATTCCTTGCCGGGCTGATCGATGGTCTCGTCCTATCCTTGATCAGCTATTGTGCTGAATTTGTTCTTCCATTAGGTGAGATCCATGACGTTCTGATCCAATGCTACTTTGTTCTACTGCATTGGAAGTTCGGCGCCACCGTGGGGAAGGCTGCGCTGAGAATAGAAGTCGTGGATAGCCGCGATGGTTCGCATCTAACATTCGGTCAAGCGCTGATCCGCGAGATGCCGTTCATCATCTTGGTGATCGTTGGCATGATACAGACCGATCCGGAAATTCTTGGTCTGCATTGGACCATTTTCCTTTTGCCTGTATTCGTCTTGACTGATGGTCTCGTTGCGGTCATGGACCACAAGAACCGATCGATCCATGATCGACTGGCGCGAACAATCGTGGTGTACGGAAATCACAGAAGCCGACATTCTTGAGCATAGGGATCGAATCTCGTGGAAGATCAGCGCCACGTGTGGTGGGCACCTTCGACAACCTATGAGTGTGCGAAAACCTTGTACTTCGCTCCGTTTGAGCACGGGAGCCCGATGGATCGCACATGTTCCCCGGATCGTCCTACCTTCGCGGCCCAACACACGAACCATGGCACAGGATCCCCAGGCGCAAGCCATCCGCAAGCGCAAAGCAACATTGAAGATCGCCCGGCTGAAGGCCAAGGCTGAAATGAGCCAAGAGGCTGCTCCGAAGAAGGAGAAGAAGGAAGCCTGAGCTTCAACCCTATCCCGTGGGCAAGGATCACCTTGTACCATGGACGAAAAAGCCCGGTGTTGAGCCGGGCTTCTTCGTTTCGGTTCGTAAAAGATCACGGCAATTGTTCCACCCGGATATTCGTGGGCACCACGCCGCCGATGTTGGAGAGGATGCGATCGCGATCGTTGCCTTCGCCGGTGTAGATCACACGGCCATCGAGGTTGAGGTCTTCCACGAAATAGCCGCTCACGGTATTGGTGGGCACCACACCGCCGATGCGGATCAGCAGCGGGTCGCGGTCGTTGAACTCGCCGGTGTAGATCAGTCGGTCGTCGAAGAGGGCGTTGCCGGCCCATTGGGTCTGCACGCCGTTCACGTCCTTGGTGGGCTGTGTGCCGAAGAGTGGTACGCTGCCATTGGTGAGGTCGTAGCTGGTGGGGGTCACGCTCACGCGCACGGGTTCCGCGCTCATCACGCCGAGGTGGTTGCGGTGGCGCACAGCGATGTAGTGGTCCTTCACCGGCACATCGAACTGCACCGGTCCCGTTCCATTGGTACCGACGATATCGCCGTCACGCTGGATCAGGGCCGAGCGCGTTTCCACCACGATGGTCGGGTCGTTCGCATCGCGCAATTCCACCACCACCCAATCCACGATGGCGTTGGCGCCGATGGTGGTGAGCACACCGGCCGTGGTGGTTTCGCCACCACCGATCACGTGCGCATAGCCCGCTGCAGTATAGGGTTCGGTGAGCGGGATCAGCCCGCGCACGCGGAGCGAGTCGGTCATCAGGCCGGTGTTCACATCGTACGGTCCTTCCAACAGCGTGCGGATGTGCAAGGAGGTCTTCGGCCGCAGAACGAAGAGCCCTTCGGCATAGCTGCTCACGATCACGATGCCGCTCTCGAAGTAGGGGTAGTTGCCCCAGGCCCCGTCGTAGCTCTTGCCGTTCCCGATGGTGTACGTATCGAACGAGGCCACCATGGATAGCTGCGCCGAAGCGACGTTCGCGGGATCCAGTATGTGCAGGCCGCTGGTGTAGTTCGCCTCGTAGACCAGGTCGTTGTGGATGTAGAGGTTGTGGTCGTAGCTCGCATTCGGGCCGCTGTAGAAACCGATGTACACCGGTGCTTCCAGGTCCTCGATGTTGAAGATGTGGGTGCGGGTGTTGTAGTTCTGCGCACCCTCATCGCCCTCGTCGTTCATCAGCAGAAAGCGGTGGTCGGCCGTTACCCAACCTTGGTGACAGAGGCTGGCACCGGGGTAGGGTTGGGTGAAGCCGATGCGGCTCATATCGCCCGGGTCCGTCACATCCACGAAAGTGACGCGGTCGTTGGCGTTGATGTGGAAGTTGAGGCTGATGCGCTTGCCCACGTGCGCGAGATCCGGACCGTTGTAGAGGATCACGTTGTTCTCGTGGATGTAGCCATCGGTGGACCACGCCCCGGCGAAGGTGGGCGCCAAAGGGTTGGAGACGTTCACGATGTGTAGGCCACCGCTGTAGGTGCCGGTGCCCACGCAATACACGTAGGGCGCGCCCTTGTCGGCGAACAGGCTGTGGCTATTGCCGAATCCGGCGTAGTGCGCATCCTCCGTGAAGGTGACCGGCGGGTTCGCCACATTACGCAGGCGGGTGAGGTCGAAGATCTGCAGGCCATGATTCGTTGCTTCGCTGCCGATGTAGCACCAGTTTCCGCTTACATCCACATCGCGCCAGAGCGAATTCGCGTTGTTGTGGCTAGGGAGAATGCCAACGCGTACAGGAGCCGTGGGCACACTGAGGTCCACGAACACGGTGCCGGTGCGCGCGCCGACGATGGCGTACTCCTTACCGGTCAGCGGATCGGTCCATCCCCAGAGGTCGGCCACGTTGGTGACGGTGCCCAACTGCGCCAAGGTCATGCGCGAGAGCAGGTCCACGTTCTCGCACGGATACACCCCCGCGAAGCCGTCGACGCACGGCGTTTGGGCGAAAGCGCCGAGCGAGGTGAAGAAGACGAAGCAGGCGAGGGTAGTGGAACGTGCAAGCATGGGAGCCAAAGATGGAGCCCGAAGCTAACACGTTGGAATTGGTGACGGCGGCGCAACACCACCGATCCGTGGAGTCGTCGGGGCTCAGGGCTGCGGCTCCACGCGCTTCAGCGAGATGCCGTCGATGTAGTAGTAGGCGTAGCGGTTGTCGTACCCTTCGATCATGTTCTTGGACTCCAAGCCCACGTACGGGAACACGCCGAGGAAGATGAATTGCTCCTTGCCGTCGGCCACGAAGGTGTCGCGCACCTCCACCCACTTGTTGCGCTCGTCGATGATCTTGGTGTAGAACACTTGCGGGTCTTCTTCCATGAACTTGCGGTTCTGGTACATCAGGTCCAGTTCGCTGAAATAGGCGCCGACGCCCTTGATGCTGCGGTCGCTGTTGCCCGCCAGCGCCACGTGGAACACGAGTTCGTAGGTGGCGCCCTCCACCAGGGGTTGGATCAATTCGCCCTTCAGGTACTCGGAATAGGCGTTCCAGGCCGGAATGAACTTGTCGTTCTCGTCGTAGGCGTTGAAGTTCCGTTGGATATCGGCTTTCCAGCCGCAGAAGCCCGCGTAGTACTCGCCTTCGAAGGGGGCGATGCTTCCGTAGTCGTTGTCCGGAATGCCCACGGTCTTCGCCGAAGCGGTGGGCGCGAAGAGGTCGGCTAGGCCGAGGTTGGCATCGCGCCAGCCGGTGGCCAGGATCAGCTGGTCG
The DNA here is from genome assembly GCA_902826215.1 of uncultured Bacteroidota bacterium. GTDB lineage: Bacteria > Bacteroidota > Bacteroidia > Flavobacteriales_F > PHOS-HE28 > PHOS-HE28. The sequence goes on along the minus strand of CADEDY010000026.1, from coordinate 32,981 downwards.
TAGGTGTTGGCCGACTTGTCCTGCATCTCGAAACCGCCGTTGCGGATGAGTTCGAGGGAGTAGTCCTGGGCGGAGCAGAACAGAACGGAAGCGGCAGCAAAGAGGGAGAGCGAAAGGCGCATGGTGCACGGGTTGGACCGGTGCAAGGTAACGGCAACAGCCGTGCCAACAAGCGAGGCGTTCTCAGGCCCGGCGCTGCTGCTGGGCCACCTTCTCGGAAGCTTTGGCGGCCAGCTCGTTGTTCTCGCGCTGCAGGCGCTTGGCCAGTTGGCGGGCCTGCTTCAGCTCGGTGCGCAGGTCCTGGGTCTCGGCATCGAAAAGTAGTTCGCGGCGCTCGATGTGATCGGCCTTCGCCCACTTCTTGATCGCGGCCACCAGCTCATCGCGCTCGGCGGTGAGCATCTCGTTCTCCTCCAGGGCGGCGTTGTAGAGGCGTTCCAGCTCCGCTGCACGCAGCTTCAGCGCCAGTGGATCAGCTTCGGGAGCCTGCAAGGAGGGGAGGAACAAACGGTTGTCCATCGAAAGGGTGGAATGGGCCATGGGGTCGTTTCAGGAAGTACGGGCCGTGTGTACGTGAGAACGAAGCCGGGGTTCCACGGCCGACCATTCAGGGTTGTCTGATCCCGCCCATTTCTTGCGCGCCGAAATGCGCAGTCGCTGTGCAGATGGGCCTACACTTGCATCGAGCGAAGAGCCCCGACCCGTTCGGGGCCAAGTTCTGGTCGGCGGACCGCCCTTGGGCTTAGCCTGGGCGGTTCCGCTGTTTTGGGGAGGTGCTACTTCGGGCACGCACGCATCAACTGCGCCCGGTACACCTCATCGGCCGATGGGCTGCCGAGTTGCACGCTCTTCTCGAAGTGGGTCCACGCTTGCTCGCATTCCTTCTTGTTCAGGTAGCAGGCGCTCAACTTGAAATGGGCTTCGGCGTTGCCGGGGTCCAGTTCCACCGCGTGCAGGAGCAGGCCGGTGGCACCATCGAGCAACTGGGCGGACTTCTCCGGTTCGTCGGCTTTGAGGTTGTAGTGCTCCGCCAGGAATACGCCGGCCATGTCCGTCATCAACGCCGTGTTGGTGCTGTCCAGCGCGAGGCCCTTCTGGTATTGCTTGGCGGCTTCGGTGTTCTGGTCCAACGCGATGAAGAAGGCCCCATAGCCGCGATGGATCGCCGGGTTCTTCGGATCCACAAGGAAGGCTTGGTTGAAGCGGAACATCGCCTTGGTCATGTCGCCGGTGCGCAACAACTCAAAGCCATGGTCCACCAGTACATTGGACGCTTTGCGTCGATCGGGGATCGCCTGCAGCGTCTGCGCCACGAAGTCGGAATCGGAGGCCATCATCTCCGCGTTCTTGGGCCGGTTGCCGTATTCGGGCATCAGCCGCATGTCGCGGAACGACTGCTCCTGCCACTCGCGGTAGGTGAGGTGCTGGGCGGTAGCAGCGTGGATGATCAGTGCGCAGAGGACGAGAACGAAGGCTTTCATGGAATGAGGAACGTAGAGGTCGTGCTGGCAGCGAACATCAGGCCAAGGTCGGCAGTTCGGCAAAGATGACCTTCTGGAATGCCGATCCGGTGCCTAGCGATGTGCTGTTGTGGACCGTTCGCAACCGATCACAAGGCGCCCACCTTCGCCGCGACGGATATCTTCGCGGCCCATGGCCAACAAGCCCTCCATCCCCAAAGGCACCCGCGACTTCTCCCCGACGGAGATGCTGCGTCGCAAGTACATCTTCAGCACCATCGAGCGGGTCTTCCAGAAGTACGGCTTCCTGCCGCTGGAAACACCGGCCATGGAGAACCTGGAGACCTTGACCGGGAAGTACGGCGAGGAGGGGGATCGGTTGATCTTCCGGATCCAGGAACGGGGTAGGACCTTTGAATCAGGCGTTGCGAAGGCGGTGGCGGCCGGTGAAGGCGATCCGAAGCGCACCTCGGATCAAGTGCGACAACAGACCGCAAGTGAAGGTCTACGCTATGACCTTACCGTGCCCTTCGCCCGCTACGTGGTCCAGAATCAGAACGAGATCACGTTCCCTTTCAAACGGTACCAGATCCAGCCCGTGTGGCGTGCTGATAAACCGCAGAAGGGGAGATACCGCGAGTTCTACCAGTGCGATGCGGATGTGATCGGAAGCACGAGCTTGATCAGCGAAGTGGAACTCGTGCAACTCTTCGATGATGTGTTCACGGCACTCGGTCTACACGTGGTGGTGAAGATCAACGACCGCAAAGTGTTGAGCGGGATCGCCGAGGTGAGCGGTCAACCGGAAAAGGTGGTGGACATCGTCACCGCTATCGACAAGCTGGACAAGATCGGCCGCGAGAAGGTGGAGGAGGAGATGCGGACGAAAGGAGTGAGTGATGAAGCGATCAAAGGCATCGCGCCCCTGTTCGAGTTGAAAGGAACATGGAGCGAGCAACGTCCGCAGTTGGAGAAGTGGTTGTCCGCTTCGCCCACCGCGCTACATGGCTTGAAGGACCTCGCCTTCACCTTCGATGCCGTGGGACCGATGAAGAGCGCGATCCTCGAATTCGATCCCACTTTGGCCCGCGGCCTGGATTACTACACCGGTGCCATCTTCGAGGTGAAGGCTGCCGAAGGAACCATGCCCGGCAGCATCTGCGGCGGCGGTCGTTACGACGACCTTACCGGCATCTTCGGCCTCAAGAACATGAGCGGCGTGGGCATCAGCTTCGGTGCGGACCGCATCTACGACGTGCTCTTGGAGACGAACAAATTCCCCGCGGAACTCGGCGGCAGCACCAAGTTGCTCTTCGCCAATTTCGGAGCGGCCGAGGCCATGCATTGCCTGAAGTTGCTGCGCCAAGTGCGCGAGGCGGGCATTGCTGCTGAACTGTACCCGGACCATGTGAAGATGGCCAAGCAGTTCAAGTACGCGGACGACAAGGGCATCGCGTATGTCGCCATCATTGGAGAGAACGAATTGAAGCAAGGCATCGTGACCGTTAAGGACATGAAGACCGGCGAGCAGAAGGCCGTGAAGCAGGAGGAACTGATCGCCACGATCCAAGCGTGAGAACGAGCTGGTAGAAAATCAGAAGGGCGGACCAATTGGTCCGCCCTTCTGATTAAAAGAATGCTGTGATCAGCGCACCATCACCGGGCGCACGGTGCGACCGATCGGGCTCACCAGGCTCAGTTGGTAGGTGCCAGTGGCGAGTTGGCCAGCCAGCTCCAAGCTCACGGCTTGGTTCGCGGTCACGGTGCGGTTGGTGGTGTACACCAAACGGCCGGTCATGTCGTGCAATTGCACCGTCATGGCACCGCTCACTTGCAGGCCAGCGATGGTGATGTTGCCATTGCTCGGGTTCGGGAACACGTTCCAGTTGCCTGCTGCTTCTTCAGCGATGCCAACGGGGTTCTCCACCACCACGGTGTAGTCCTCCACGTCGCCGTATTCGGCCACGCCGCAAGGCAGCGCTTCGTCGTCGTAGTTCATACGGATACGCATGCGCGTAGCACCGAGCGCTGCATCAACAGGAGGTACGATGTTGCCGGTGAAGGTCTCGAAAGCATCAGCCGTGGTGAGCGTGAACGTTTCGCCTTCGTCTTCGAAGTCGAAGTCCTGGTTCCAGTCCACCCACACGGTGCATTGGTCACCTTCGTAGAACGCATCGGGATTGTTGGTCACGGTGATGGCGTGGTCGTTACCGATGACGAGCACGGTACTCAGGTCGGTGAAGTTCTGATAGGTTGGTCCGCAGCCCGAAGCGTTGTCGATCGTGCCGATGGTCACGTTCGCCGTGAATTCATCGCAGGTGCCAGAAGATGCTGCGCAATAGACGTCGCAAGCCGTGGCGGTGGCGTCCACCGTGTAGGCACCCGAAGGAGTGTCAGTGCTCACCAGCACAGGTACGTAGTAGGTGCCAGCAGGCAGTTGCGCGAAATAGGCGTTGCACTGGTCCGCATCACCGAAGACCACGGAATTCTCCAGGTCGGCGCAATCACCGAACAGCACGATGTAGAAATCGTTGAAGGTGGAACCCTCGACGCAATAGTTCAGAACGACGTCGGAACATTCGGTCGTGGTGAAGGAATGCCAAACGGCGACATCACCCAGGTCGGTATCCAACGTGGCACCGGTGTTGTCACCGCTCATGCTGATGGTGTTTCCGACCGCCAAGGCCTGATCCACGGCATCCACGCAATTGTCATTCGCAGGCGGCGCAGGCGACTCGTACACGCAAATGCTGAAGTTGAAGTCGGTCGGGTTCACCGTACCACCGTTATCGAAATTGTAGTAGTACGTACGGACGTAGTAGGTCTGCGCGATGTTCGTTGCAGCCACGAAGGTCTCGGTAAGCGACTCCGCTGGTGGGACCTCAGGGAAATTGTTGTCCGCGCAACCGATGGACACCAAGGCGCCGCAGGTTCCTTCGAACACCTCGAAGACGACGTCGTAGTCGTTCATGCCCGTCACATCGATCGTGGTCGACGTTGTGGTAGCCACGAACGAGTACCACATGTCGTTGGCTTCGAGCGAAGGGAATTGAACGCAGTCGGCGTTCGCCGGAAGGGACTCGGTGGCAGCATCACTGATGCCGGCGGTTCCAACGCAAGTGGTGCCAACGGTCAATGAAATGGCACCGGCGCACTCATCGTTCACAGGTTCAGCACCACGGAGGTGGCTGTTCGGGGTTCCAGGGGTCATGCCTGGCTTGGGGCCTGAGTGTTGGGCCGAAGCGTTGGCGCTCAGCAGCACCAAGGCCATACCGGTGATCAAAGTGTAGGGTTTCAGCATATCGGAATAGGGTTTAGGGATGAGTATGAACCACAAAGGTCGTCATCATGGAAGGGGATCCGACGGATCGGAACCCTTTTTTGCCAAGGATCCATTGGGAAACCGTTGGTCACAAGTGCTGGGCAAGTGAACGGTCGCACCGTTCCTGCCATTCCTGAAGCGCTCCTCATCTTTACCGCCCTTTCTGCACCCCATGTCTTCTGGATCACACCCTATTGGAACCGTCGGTCTGGAGCTCGCCGAGCTTCAGCACATCCTCGATTCGCACACACCGATCAGCTTGGCGCCGGACGCCGCGAAAGCGGTGGCACGCAGCCACAAGTACTTGGCCGATCGCTTGAAGAAGAGCGATGCACCCATCTACGGCGTGAACACCGGCTTCGGTTCGTTGTATGACAAGTCCATTGCCAAGAAGGACCTGACGCAGTTGCAGAAGAACTTGGTGATGAGCCACGCGTGCGGCAGTGGTGATCCAGTGGCCGCGGAGATCGTCCGGGCGATGCTGATCCTGAAGGTGCAGAACATGGCCTTCGGACACAGTGCGGTTGCGCTTGCCACGGTGCAACGCCTCATCGACATGTACAATGCCGATGTGTTGCCGGTCGTGTACGAGCGCGGCTCACTCGGCGCATCGGGAGACCTCGCGCCCTTGGCACATCTCTCGTTGCCTCTGCTGGGCTTGGGCGAAGTGGTGGTGGCCGGCAAACGCATGCCCAGCGCACAAGCCTTGAAGAAGCTCGGTTGGAAACCGTTGGAGCTCGGTCCGAAGGAAGGGCTCGCGCTCTTGAACGGCACGCAGTTCATGAATGCCTATGCCTCGTTGCTCACGCTGAAAGCCACTCGCTTGACGCAGCTGGCCGATGTGATCGCTGCGGTCTCGCTCGATGCGTACGATGGTCGCATGGAGCCGTTCCACGCATCGGTGCATGCGGTGCGCCCGCATCCCGGGCAAGCAGTCGTTGCTGGTCGCATGCGCGATCTGTTGAAGGGCAGCGCCATCGCGAAGCAGAAGAAGACACACGTGCAGGATCCGTATTCGTTCCGTTGCATTCCGCAGGTGCACGGCGCGAGCCGCGATGCCATTGCGTATGTGGAGCGCGTGGTGGAGCGCGAGTTGGAATCGGTGACGGACAACCCCACGGTATTCGACGACGAGGATCTGGTGATCAGCGCTGGCAACTTCCATGGACAGCCCTTGGCCCTTGCCTTGGATTTCCTGGCCATCGCCGCAGCGGAGATCGGCAGCATCAGCGAGCGTCGCACCTACAAATTGATCGGTGGTCAACGCGGATTGCCCGCTTTCTTGGTCGCAACACCGGGCTTGAACAGCGGCTTCATGATCCCGCAGTACACCTCCGCATCGTTGGTGAGCGCGAACAAGCAGCGGTGCATGCCCAACAGCGTGGACACCATCGACAGCAGCAACGGGCAAGAGGACCATGTGAGTATGGGTGCCGCCGCCGCCATCAAGACCTGGAGCGTGGTGCAGGACGTCGAGCGCATACTCGCGATCGAACTCTTCGCTGCCGCACAAGCCTTGGAGTTCCGTCGGCCCTTGCGCAGTTCAAACAAGGTCGGATCCTTCGTTGCGGCTTTCCGTGAACGAGTGCCTTTCATCAAGGTGGACACCGTGATGCACGATCACATGGAGGCTGCGTTGGCCTTTGTGCGCGAGGTGCCGGTGTTGTGAGCATTCACCAATTGACGAACCGGACGGTGCGCTCACCAGCGCTCGTTCCTACAGCCACGAAGTAGACGCCGGTCGGCAATCCGTTCAGATCCACGCGCAGGTTGGTGGCATTGGTGCGGTCCGTTCGCACAGGCAAACCTTTTCCTGTGAGGTCGAAGAAGCGAAGTCCTTGGATCGTTTCTTGGCCCGCCGAGATGTACAAGGTCCGCGTCGCGTGATCCACATATTGAACGATCATCGGTCCTGTCCTTTCGCCAACGACAAGCGCAGGAGCTAGGCTGATCCCATCGAAGTAGCTCGGGGCCGGGGCGATAGGTCCGCCTATGAAGCCACCGTTGAGGATCACCACGGCGGTATCGCCCGCGCTCAACTCCACCGTATCCGTTATGGAGAGATAGGTCCACTGTGGGGTCTGCGACCATACCGCATCATCACTGGTGAATGTCCCAGCATTGATTGACCCCAGACCGAGGGAGCCACCCAGGCAGGGCTCATCACCATCCGGGCAGCGTACCCAACCAGAAACCGTAAGCAAGTCGCCGTCCAGCGCATCCGGCAGGCGTTGGAAAAGCAGACTCGGGAAACAACCCTTCGCATTCCCCGGTTCCTTGGTCGCGCTCCACGAGCCGGAGGTCGGTGCGCCGTTGTTCGCGTATCCCGGATCGCTGCAGGTCCACTCCCAACCTGTAAGGCTGGGGCTGCCATCCACTTCGAAACTTCCGTTGATCAATTGGGCGTGAACTGCGCCGGTGATCATCAAGGCAAGAACGGGTAGTGCTTTTCTCATAGGGATGGTGTGGGTTCGAATGCAAGACGAGGGTTGTGCCGCACATGCTGCTTCTGGATGACCTTTTTCGTACCGATCTTCGCGCACCATGGAAGAACTCTTCACAGTTGGATCCCTGATCAGCTTGCTCACACTGGCGATCCTGGAGATCGTGCTGGGCATCGACAACGTCATCTTCGTCAGCATCATCCTCGGGCGCATGCCGGAGAAGGATCGCCTGAAGGCGCGGCGGTTGTGGATGGTGCTCGGCATCCTGTTGCGCAGTGGTCTATTGGTCGGACTCGGTTGGTTGGTCGCGAACGGGGAGAATGAACTCTTCCGGATCGCAGGCTACGGCTTCAACCTGCGCAACATGATCATGTTCTTCGGTGGCTTGTTCCTGCTCTACAAAGCGGTGAAGGAGATCCACCACAAGCTGGAAGGCGAAGAAGAGCAACCGGACACACAGGGTAAGACGAACAGCTTCGGTGCGATGATGACGCAGATCGTGCTGGTCGATGCCGTGTTCTCCTTCGACAGCATCGTCACGGCGATCGGGCTTGCACAGCACATCGAGATCATGATCACCGCTGTCGTGGTCGCCATGATCGTCATGTTCTTCTTCGCGAACGGTATCAGCGGTTTCATCGAGAAGCACCCGGCGTTGAAGATGCTCGCACTGTCCTTCCTGGTGATGGTGGGCTTCATGCTCTTCTTCGAAGGGTTGGAGCCGATCCACGGCAGCCATATTCCGAAGGGGTACGCATACGTGGCCATGGCCTTCAGCTTCGGGGTGGAATTGCTCAACATGAAGGCACGGAAACGCCACGTGGTGAAGCTGAACAAGTAGGATGGATGTATACCTGATCCCGGGCTTGGGAGCGGACAAGCGACTGTTCGGCAAACTGAAGGTGGAAGGACATACCATCCATTACCTGGAGTGGCCGAAGATGGAGCCCGGTTCCACCTTGGCCGATCATGCCCAGAGACTTGCAGCGCAAGTGGACGGTTCTCGTCCGCACGCATTGGTCGGCGTGAGCATGGGCGGCATGGTGGCCCAAGAGATGGCGGCACTGACGAAGCCGGAGAAGGTCGTCATCATCTCGAGTTGGAAGAACCCGGAAGAGATGCCGATGACGATCCGCGTGCTGCGCGGAACCCATCCGGAACGCATCCTGACCAAGACCATCCTGCAGCAGACCTTGCCCTTGGCACGTTGGCAAATGGGCGTGGAAAGTCCCGAGGACAAGGCCTTGTTCGATGAGTTGCTCGCCCTCCACACCGTGGAAGACCTGAAGACACAGATCAATGCGTGCGTGAATTGGGAAGGGCCTGCTGAACCGGTGAAGAACCTCTTTCACTTGCACGGCGACAAGGACCGCCTGATGCCGATCGAGAAGATCAAAGGAGCACGGACGATCGATGGAGGCACGCATTTCATGGTTGTGACAAAGGCAGCCGAAGTGGGGGAGCAGCTGCGCGCGATCCTGGAAGGATAGTTGCAGGGCTGGCGGTGACCTAAAACTTGAACCGGGTCCGAACCCTTGATGTCGCTTCGCACAGAACGCTTGATCCCTGGGCAACGGCCTGGATCCGAGCCGGGTAGTTGCAATGTCGGTCGGCCGGTCGGTCAGTACCAGGGGAAAACCACCTCTGATCAGGCTGTTCCGAAACTGTTGCGTGCGATCCAAGAGGCAACACGGACAGGCTGGACAACGTCCTATCCATGGTGAGACGTTCATATCCAAGCGGTCAGGCGCGAAAAGCGAACATCCCAAGCCGATACTTTCGGCCGTCGCGTTCGTTCATGCGGAGACTTTCATCGTCATATTTCGTCGTACTCCTCGCACTTTGTGTGGGTTGGGGTCAGCGTGCTTTGGGGCAGTGTACGGCGCAAGCGGGCAATGCGACGGCAACCGTCTGTGGTGGTGTTGCGCTGAACCTGACAGGATCGGGCACCGGCCAAGCGCCCTTGACGTACGCATGGAGCGGGTCACCGTACTTGAGCAGCACCAACACGGCATCGACGGTATTCAACTTTCCGGTTCCGGTAGCCTCCACGCAGACCGTGACGCTGACCTTGACGGTGACGGCGAACGATGGGTGCGTGAATACCGATCAGGTCGTTGTTACGGTGAATGCCACGCCGGATGCGGGTCTGACCACCACCGACCCGAACCCTGATCTCTACGTTTCGCCAAGCGGCAACAGCTTCGCCCTATGCGGAACTGGGCTGGCCACCTACGATTTCCAATTCAGCGATGCGAGCACCGCGCAACCCGGCGCGACCTACCAAGTACAGTGGGGAACGCCACCTGCATACAACCCGCCGGGTGGTGGATGGAGCCAGAACCACACCTATCCGGTAGGCCTTCATACGATCACCTACACCATCACGAACCCGGGTCCGGGTAGCTGTGCGAACACCGCGACCGTGGATGTCTTTCTGGGAAGCAATCCATCCGTGGGTACCAGCAATCCCGGTAACACCTTGGTCTGTTCGGGTACCAACCTGACCTTTCCGATCAACAACGTGGCCGGCAACTCACCGGGAACGGAGTATGTGATCACGTACGGCGATGGCAACGGCACGAGTTTCCCGCACCCGCCACCGGCTTCGGTCACCTACGGCTACCCGAACACCAATTGCCCCGGTGCACCATACATCTTCCGCATCGACGCGATAACGCCGTGTCCGATCACCTCCTTCGCCACAGCTGGTCCGATCTACATCACGGATACGCCGCAAGCATCCTTCACGCAAACCGCGGATACGGCTTGTGTGAATTCGAGCGTGACCTTCACGAACACGAGCCTCGGCGTGGGTGGTGCTAATTGCTCGCAGCCTCTGCGTGTGTGGACGATCACCCCGAACACAGGATTCGTTGTGCCGGCCGGCATGGGTGCGCTCAACGGCAGCAACCTACCGAACCAGTGGACGAACGGAAGCAACACCATCTCGGTGCAGTTCACGCAACCGGGAACGTATTGCATCACGCTTACGGTCGGCAACAACCTGTGCGGCACGGACGATGTGCAGCATTGCGTGTGCATCGAAGCGCCTCCACAACCGGCGTTCACCCTGGCCCCGGCAACGGGTTGCGCGCCTTTCACGAGCATCGTGGACAATACCAGCAGCAGCCCCAACAGTTGCCGTACCACCTACGCATGGGACATGACCACCTCGGGTGGTGCATGTGGCAGCGGTCCGGCATGGAACTACGCGGGAGGGACATCAGCATCTTCCTTCGAGCCGCAATTCCAAGTGACGCAAGCAGGTACGTACAACGTGCAATTGCAGGCCACCAACACCTGCGGCACCTTCCAGCAAAGCGCTGCGATCACCGCAAATGCACCACCGCAAGTGGATGTGCAGAACCTGACGGGCATCTGCGCCACGCAATGTGTGAACCCCACTGCAGTCGTTCAGAATTGTGGGTCGGCGATCACCACCTATGCGTGGACTTTCCCCGGAGGAACCCCAGCCAATGCCAATACGGCAACCCCGCCCCAGATCTGCTATGCCAGCGCGACCAGTTCGGCCATTTCCTTAACGGCCACCAACGCGTGCGGTTCGGCTACGGATGTGACCACGCTGGCGGTCGGTACCCTTCCTGCTATGCCGGTGATCGCGAGCAACAGCCCGGTCTGCGCGGGTCAGACCTTATCGCTTTCGGCGAATGCGATGCCGGGTGTGACCTACAATTGGTCCGGACCGAATTCGTTCAGCAGCAACCAGCCATCGGTGACGATCACGAATGTCTCTGCCGTGAATGCAGGCGTGTATAGTGTAGTGGCCGTGAGCAATGGATGCAGTGGGCCCGCAGCCACAGTCACCGTTCAAGTGGTTTCGGCACCGACGATAACGGTGACACCGAGCAGTGCGGCGATCTGTAATGGACAGTCCGCCAGTTTCTCGGCGAGCGGTGCGGGCAACTACCAGTGGTTCATCGGTTCCACCTTGGTAGGGACGGGGCCGCTCTTCAATACGAGTCCGGCGATCAGCACCACCTACACGGTCTCGGGCAACTCGGGTGGTTGTCCTGGAAGTGCCACCGTGCCGGTAACGGTGTACCCCGTCACGAATGTGAATGCCGGTGCGGATCAGACCTTCTGTGATCAAGCCATCGGTGTCCAATTGAATTCCTTCCCCAGTCCAGGTGTGTGGAGCGGGTCGAACGTTTCGTCCAGTGGCATTTTCACGCCTGTGCCTGATCAGCTGGGTCCGGTCGTGCTCACGTACACCCATGTGGATGGCAATGGCTGCACCAATTCGGACAACGTCACCATCACTGTGCAGGACCTCGTGCAGATCGCGAATGCTGGTCCGGATACCTTCTTCTGTCAAGGGCCGACAGCCGTGACCTTGCCCGCAACTCCGCCCGGAGGAACCTGGGTAGGAGCGGGGCCCGGTGGACAGTTCACGCCGAATTCTGTGGGCTCGTTCATCGTCACATACAACTATGGAACCGGAACGTGCGCGACCAGTGATCAATTGGAAGTCCAAGTTCTTCCAGCGCCGACATTGAACCTTCCTGCAAATTTCACCCGCTGTGCCGATGCTGCTGCTGTTGCCTTGGGTGGAACGCCCGTTGGTGGCACATGGAGTGGGGCAGGAGTTGGTGGCCCACCGTACAGTTTCGATCCGGCAACAGCAGGGTCGGGGCCGCATACGTTGACCTACACGTTCAGCGATGGCAGTGGATGTTCATCGACCGGTACGATCACAGCAACCGTGAATGCATTGCCCGTGGTGAACGCTGGGCCCGATGTCCAACTGTGCGATCAACCCATTCCGTTCCAATTGGGTGGAACACCCGCCGGTGGAACGTGGAGCGGAACCACGATCGCGGTGACGCCAGGAGGTGAGATCACGCCGAGTGGGGTCATGACCGACGTATTGACATACAGCTATGCGGATGGTGCGGGTTGCGCGGGTTCGGATCAGATCACCGTGGATGTGATCGCGATCGCACAGCCGGCATTCGCAGGGAACGATACCTCCGTTTGCTTGAACAGTGGTGCGCTTCAATTGACCGCTGTTCCTGTTGGCGGTACATGGAGCGGTCCACAGGTCACTTCCGCTGGGTCATTGAGCACGGCGACTGCGGGTTCGTACACGCTGACCTATTCCTTCGGGACCGCTACTTGTTTGTTGCAGGATCAAGTGACCGTTGTGGTGGAGGCCTTGCCCATGGTGGATGCCGGTGATGAGATCGCCACCTGCTTGGATGGCGGTCCGCAAGTATTGACCGCATTGCCTGCTGGCGGCACTTGGAGCGGAACCGGAGTGGATGCGGCGGGCAATTTCGATCCGTTGACCGCAGTGCCCGGTGGTAATGCCGTCACCTACAGTTACACCGACCCGCTGACGGGATGTTCCAACAGCGACGGAACCCTTGTTACGGTGAATCCTTTGCCGGTGGCTGATTTTACGAACGATGCAGTGGCCTGTGCGAACGTGGCTTTTCCGTTCACAAACACGAGCACCGGTGCATCCAGCTTTGAATGGGAATTCGGCGATGGGGGCACCTCCTTCGCGAACAGTCCGAACCACATCTTCACGACCACCGGAACATTCGACGTGCAGTTGATCGCGAGCACGGGAGCAGGGTGTCGTGATACGGCGTACAGCACCCTGGACGTTTGGACCATTCCCGTCGCCGATCTCACATTGAGTTCCGATACAGGCTGCGGTCCCTTCGAAGTGGCGTTCACCAATGGTTCGAGTGGCGAAGGCCTTTCGTTCGCGTGGGAGTTCGGTGGACTCGATGCTTCCACCGATCAGGATCCGGTACCTTTCATTTTTCCACCCGATCCGATCCAAGGGATCACCTACCCGATCACGTTGACCGTGACCAATGTCTGCGGAGTCGATGTTGCGGCGGCTAGTGTAGCGGTGATCCCACCACCCACGGCCGTGTTCGGTCCGAACCTGAACGAGTATTGTTCCTTCTCCGAGGTGCCATTCGGTAACGCCAGCTATGGCATACCCGATTCGTTCCAATGGGATTTCGGTGACGGGAACACCAGCACCGATCCGGGCCCTGTAGTGACGAACATCTATGCCGCTGGTGAGGATCCATTGGGCATCACTGTCACCTTGGTCGCGAGCAACTTGTGCGGAAGTGATACGGCAACGCAGAACATCACCATCCTGCCGAACCAAGTGAATGCGTTCTTCAACACGGATCCGACCAGCGGTTGTTCTCCGCTCACGGTCAACCTCACGCAGTTCTCTGCTGGCGATACCACCTTCTACTGGGACCTCGGCGATGGCAACGTGAGCAATGCGCATGATCTGACGCATACGTATACGGCACCTGGAACGTATACCATCGAACTCTTTGCCTACGGTTGCGGCTTCGATAGCTACACCACGGATGTCACGGTATTCCCTTCGCCGGAAATGGCCTTCACCGTTGCACCGGAAACGGTCTGTGCCGGTGAACCCTTCACGTTCACGAACGGGACGTTGAACATATCTGGATTGGAATGGGACTTCGGCGATGGAACTACGTCCACACTATCGAACCCGACCCACAGCTACGATGCGAACGGTACGTACAATGTGACTTTGACAGCGGCGTTGATCAGTAATGGCTGCACGGCCTCGTTGACCCAGTCGGTCGTTGTTGCGAATACGCCGGTCGCCGCATTCTCGCCGGATCCAGCCAGCGGTTGCATCGATCTTGAGGTGGCCTTTCAGAACAGCAGTGTTGGTGCCGATTTCAGTCAGTGGTCATTTGGTGATGGCAACACATCAGGTCTTGCTGAGCCATTCCACACGTACACCACAGCAGGGACGTACACGATCCAATTGGTAGCGGAATCCTTGACCGGCTGCACGGACACGATCACTTCAACGGTCGTCGCACATCCATTGCCGACCAGTGCATTCACGCTTCAGGACACCCAGAGTTGCGAACCGGTGTTCACGGTTCAAACGATCAACGCTTCGCAAGGTGCCGTGAGCTATTCTTGGGATCTGGGCAATGGTGGAACCTCTGTTCTTAACCAGCCGGAGGCCACCTTCGATGCCCCGGGCACCTATACGATCGCTTTGACCGCAACGAATCAGTTCGGATGCGAGGCGACCTCAGAAGCGTTCTTCACGCTCTATCCAACACCGGTCGCCATTTTCAGCAGCGAGCCCCAACCTGGTTGCGAAGGGTATCCGATCGCCTTCTTGAATACCTCGCAGAACAGCAGCGCATTCGCATGGCGTTTCGGGGATGGTTCATCCAGCAATGCATCTTTCCCGTTGCACACCTACGATGCAGCAGGCTCCTACGATGTACGTTTGATCGCTTACGGTGAAGGCGGTTGCACGGATACCTCCTTCGTTCCTGCAGCGGTCACGATCCACCCACGTCCGTTCGCTGACTTCGAAGCGGACACCACGGTGAGCATTCCGTATGCCAGGCAGTTCCGAAATCTTAGCGAAGGAGCGATCTCCTTCGTCTGGGATTTCAACGATGGAGAAGGGTCCACGGCCACTCATCCGTTGCACGTCTTCCCTGCTGATGGTGGTGGATTCACGGTCTGTCTTGTGGGCGTGAACGACTTCGGTTGTCCCGACACAGTTTGCAACTACATCACGGTGCCCGGCGACCCGAACGTTTACGTACCGAATGCGTTCACGCCGAACGGTGATACGCGGAACGATCTGTTCCGGCCGGTGCTCAACGGCTTCGTTGGCTGGAATTATCGCTTCATGGTCTTTGATCGCTGGGGTCTGCCAGCCTTCGACACACGCGATCGCAACACGGGTTGGGACGGCATGCGAAACGGTGTTGAATCGCCCGTGGATGTTTACGTCTGGAAAGTGATCGTGGAACGGGACGGCGATGCGCGGGATTTCGTTGGACACGTGACCTTGGTGCGCTGAGCAGTTCGAACTTGAATGCACGGTCGACCTACTTTCGAAACATGAACTACGGAAGGGTGGACGCCACTGTGTTAGCGGCTCTCCGGTCCGCATTGGACTCGGGGGATGTATTGAGTTGTGCGGAGGATCTGCAACATTATGGACACGATGAGACCGAGGATCTGGCCTTTCCTCCGGAGGTCGTGGTACGCCCGCGAAAGACCGATGAAGTAAGTAGAGTGGTCAAGGTCTGCGCCGAGCATCACATTCCGATCACGCCCATCGGAGGCCGAACGGGTTTGAGCGGTGGCGCACTATGCGTGCACGGTGGCGTAGGACTGGCCTTGGATCGCATGGATCGGATCGTGGAGATCGATGAGCGCAATCTCCAAGTGACCGTTGAGCCTGGAGTGATCACGCAAGTACTACAGGATGCTGTCGCCGCCAAGGGGCTCTATTATGCGCCGGATCCCAGTAGCAAGGGAAGCTGCACCATCGGCGGCAATATAGCGGAGAATGCAGGTGGACCGAGGGCCGTGAAGTACGGCGTCACTCGCGATTTCGTCTTGAACCTGGAAGTGGTGCTACCTTCCGGCGAGGTCATCTGGACCGGAGCGAACACGCTGAAGAATTCAACCGGCTATGACCTGACACGCTTGATCGTCGGTAGCGAGGGCACCTTGGGGATCATCACCAAAGCGGTACTGCGATTGATCCCGTTACCCAAAGAGAATCGCTTGATGTTGGTGCCGTTCAACAGCGCCACCAAGGCCTGCGAAGCGGTGAGTGCGGTGTTCCGTGCGGGCATCACACCAAGTGCGTTGGAGTTCTTGGAGCGCGATGCCATTGACTTCACGCTACAGCATATCGAAGGACTTTCCATGGGGATCGCGCCGGAGGTGCAAGCCCATCTGTTGCTTGAAGTGGATGGCAACCACGGTGATGTGCTGATGCGCGAGTGCGAAACGATCCTTTGTGTGATGGAAGCCCATGAATGTGGTGAGGTCCTGTTCGCAGAGACCGCCGCCGAGAAGGACGCGCTTTGGAAGCTGCGCCGCAATGTGGCGGTTGCCGTGAAAGCGCATGCCATATACAAGGAAGAGGACACGGTGGTTCCTCGCTTCGCGCTACCGGACCTGCTCGCGGGCATCAAGGAGATCGGTCGCACCTATGGCTTCCGGACCATCTGTTACGGTCATGCCGGCGATGGCAACCTGCACGTGAACATCATCAAGGAAGCGTTGTCCGATGCATTCTGGAAGGATGAATTACCGAAGGCGATCCGCGAGATCTTCCAGTTGACCGTCGGCTTGGGTGGCACGCTCAGCGGTGAGCACGGTATCGGTTTGGTCCAACGATCCTACATGGACATCGCTTTCTCTTCAACACAGTTGGCCTTGATGGGTGCGATCAAGCGCGTGTTCGATCCCCACGGGATCATGAATCCGGGCAAGGTGCTTCCAGCGTAGTGGACGGCAGCTCACTGGATGAGCTTGTCGACAGCAGCCATGAGTTCATTCATGGTGCCGAAGATGCGAACCCCGGGCGGTAGTTCAGGGTTCTCCAAACGCTTCATCTGTCCGCCGGTCACCATGAAGGAGATACGACGATCCGAAAGGCTTTCGCGCATTCGGCCGAGATACGTGACGATCTCTTCGGCAGGTGGTTCGGCCATCAAGATGGTCAGCAGAACGAGTTCTCCGTTCCGAACGGCGCTCACTTCAACGAGGTCGGCAGAGGGCACACTTTGGCCGAGGTAGATGGTCCGTTCGCCTTTGGAGCGCAACACATAGTTCACGAAGAGCAAGCCCAGTTCATGGATCTCGTTCTCCGGCAGATAGAGCACGAAGGTGCGGTCCTTTGGATAGGTCCCTTGAGGAAGGGAGGCCGTCGCTGCGATGAGCTGATGGCGGATGATGTTACTCACGAAATGTTCTTGGGCAGGGCAGATGGCATTGGTCTGCCAAAGGATACCGATGTGTTCAAGCAGTGGCACGAAGAGCTTTTCCACCAACATGCGCAGGTCGTGGTGGAGCAGATACCCGTCGCACACGGACCGGAAAAGGTCCTCATCGAACCCGAGCATGGCCAGCTTCAAACTGTTCAGCAGATCGAGCACATCCGGCGACGCAGCAGAGGTATCACGCACCAGTTGGTCCCGAGCGATGGGTGGCATGGCGGCGATCCGAGAGATCTTGTGACCGTGTTTGTTCAGGTAGGCCACATTCAGAATGGTCTTCAATTCATCCAAGCCGTACGTGCGTATGTTGGTGCCGGTGCGATCTGGAGCGAGCAGGCCGTAGCGCTTCTCCCACATGCGTATGGTGTGGGCCTTGACACCGGAGAACTCCTCCAAGTGACGTATGCTGAAGGTGGACTTGTACAAAGACATCGAACGAACAACGACTAACGTGGGTGGAATGTGCGTTGCGCCTTGTGTGTCGCGATCAACAAGGGTCGGAATGCAGCGACCCCTACCCGGATGGATAGGGGTCGCTGACCGATTTGTTGAGGATCAATGTGCTACTTGAACAGGTACGGAGCGAACGCCCTTGTCGCTGATCACGCTCAAGGTGTAAAGGCCGTTAGCGAAGGAAGAAAGATCCATGCTAGCAAGGGTGCTTCCTTTGCTCAATTCGAAAGCCGAGAGCTGGGATACGACGCGACCGCTCATATCCGTCAATTGAACACGTGCTACGGAAGTACTGCTCGCATCGAGATCGATGAACAACGCACCGTTGGACGGGTTCGGATAGACCGTTGCTTCAAATGGAGCAGTGCGCTCGTTCAATCCGACGCTCAGTTCAAGTGGGATGAGATCGCCACCTGAGGCACGTGCAACCCAAAGACCGAAGCTCGGACCGTCGGAGTTGTTCGCGGTATTCAAGAAACCAGAAGCCAGAACCGTGATGGCGCGACCATCCAAGCTCAGTGTTTCCAAGGGTGCGTCGTACCGAGCCACGGGTGTTCCATCTGTCGTGCGCACTTCGAGCTCATAGTCCGCGGTGGGCAACTCCAGATATCCTTGGAACTGCGAGTAGGAAATGTCATCGACCACGATCCCTGCCGGTACGCTGGTCTCAGCAACGTCAACGGTAGGGGCGTCCGTGGCACCATGGTACACAAGCACATCGGTATTGGTATTCAGTGCTGCTGAGAATCGAGCATCGGCGCGGACGTCGAGATTGAACGGCTGAACAGGGTCGTAACCTGAACCGCTCACGGTTCCATTGGCAACGATGATGTACTTCCCGTCCACGTCCAAGTTGAAGGTGAAGGTGGCGATCACATCAGCCGAGCTTGTGCTATTGCCTGGAGCCACACCAATATTCAGGTCCACGCCCGATGGCAAGGACACTTGTCCGGTCGCCGTGCGGAAGGCGAGGTCGGGTATGGCCAGTTCGTCGTTGATATAAACGTCCACCACTGCTGCAGCAGCGTCAGCACTGTTGTGGATCACTTGCACGGTCGCTGTGCCCGTGGCAACTTGGACAGGTGGTAATTCCAAAAGGGCACCACCTTGGGCGCGAGCTGCCCAAAGGCCAAAGCTGGCACCATCGCTGTTCAGCGCAGGGTTCAGGAATCCAGAAGCCAATACCGTCAGGGCGGCACCATTTAGGCCCAATGTTCCCAGTGGAGCAAGGTATCCCAAGCCCGTCGGGGTGCCATCGGACAATTGGATCTCGAATTGGTAATCGAGCGCTGGTACGTTCAAGTACCCTGTGAATTCGCCATAGGACAGGTCATTGATCACCCCGGAATTCAGAACGGCGCTTTCGAACACGTCGACAGTAGGCGCGTCCGTGGAGCCGTGAAGTACCAAAAGATCCACTCCCGTAGTTGCAGCTGTTTCCTGCGCGGAGTCGAAAACCAACAAGGAGAACTCCTGCACTGGTTCGTAACCTGAGGTGTTCAGCAATCCGCTGGCGACCATCACGTAGGTACGACCGTCTGCCAAGGTGAAGTTCTCGGTATAAACAGCATCAGAAACGTCGGTGCTGTTGTCGCGCGCGATCGCGATCTCCAGATCGGCCTCTGCAGGCACGCTCAGGAATTCCGTCGCCGTGCGGAATGCGAAATCATCAAGCAGAAGTGCGCCATTCACATACACGTCCACCAGAGCTGCATCCAGATCGGCGCAGTTGTGGATCACCTGCAAGCGGGCCTCTTGGGCGCTCAGCGTGGTGGATAAGAGCAGGGCTGCTCCTAAGGCCATTCGTTCGATCGTAGTTCTCATGGTCATTGTAGGGAGGTTTAAGTTGAAGTGTGACAAAGGAACACGCTCGAATGGCAATTGTTCAACGAATTCGACGAATAAGTGAACAAAATAGTTGAGCGCCCCTCGTTCACACTCCAAAAGCAGCGAGATCGGCCAATGATCACCGGAAGAGCGTCACGTGCCCATAGAGCTCGTAAACATCGCCCTTCACCGCATCCACGGCAAATGCACGATAGGCATACACCCCGTTCGGTACCACTGCACCACCAGCAGTACCATCCCATCCTTTGGTCGGGTCCTGACTGGCATAAAGACTTCCGCCCCAACGGTCGAACACCTGCAGATCATAGCGGTCCAGATCGATCGCATTTCCCAAGGGCAGGAAGACATCATTGATTCCATCAGCGTTCGGGGTGAACGCATTTGGGGCATAGTAGGAGTACTCCTGCGGTTTCAAGTGCGCGACCACGGTATCGATGGCGAAGAACTGCGCGGACAACTCCGTCACGCTGCTATCACTGGGTGTATAGGTGGCATTTGCCACGGTCCAGTAGAGGAAGTCATAGTAGCGCTCCGGTATCACGTAGAAAACGACATCAACTCCCTCGGCTACCGAGGCGGTCGCGGGGAAGCTGTCGTATACCGTGCCATCGAACCAGATCGTAGCACCGGCACGTGGCTCAACATCGAGCACGACATCGTACCGCGTCGGTGGAACGAAATGGGCCACGATGCTATCGGCCGCAAGGATGTCCACGGTGACAAGTGAATCGGTCGTGGATGGTAGAATGGTATTGGTGCTGAACACTTCCCAATGGCTGAATACCCAACCGGTCTCTGGAATAGGGGCAAGCGTGGTGGGTATTCCACCGTAATAGGTGCCGGAAAAAGGGTAGGTATCCGGCGTGATGGAGTTGATGGCGATCGCCCCGCTCAATGGAGGATCCACATTGAAGACCACGTCGAACGGGCCTTCGAGATCGTAGCAATCCACCAACCCTTCTTCAATGGCGACACAGCGCGTCTCGATGAAGTTCCGCATGTTCTGCACGTTGGCCTCCCATTGTGCCATGCTACCGCCCCAACGCGCGATCTGTCCGGGCATTTCGGGGGCGATGATGTTCACCAAACTGTCCAGGAACGGGATCATGTTCGCACAACTGAACAAGGTGTTGCCCAGGTCAACATACCTGTTCACATAATAGTCGTGGACCATCTGGTTCTCGGCGATAAGCTTCTCCAGGATCAAGGTATGTCCTTCGCCACCGGGGTCGGGAAGTTGTTCGGCCGCACACGGGTCTGCATCCGGTGTTTGGTTGGGAATTCCGGTGAAATTCGTGTAGTGGCCGAACGTGGCATCCATGTCCCAAAGGATGTAGCGCCACTTTCTCTTGTCACCATTCGGGTCCATTCCTCGCCACCACCCTGTGTTCCAATTGAGCCAATCGGCACAAACCGTGTAGCTGTTCAGGCAGAAGTAATCCACCAGGCTTTTCCAACTGAGTTGCTCGTCCACATAAGCGAATGCCGCAGCGTCACCCATGTCGTTGCCGAGGATGTAAGTGCGCAAAGCGTTCCAATCGGCCTGTGCTTGTCCGCCGCCGTATTCGCTCCACGTACCGCCCCAGGTCTTGAGCATTTGGATGTTGAACTCATCCTGGTCGTAGTAGTAGTTCGTGAAATCGTGGTCGTCCACTTTCTCGCGCATGTCATATACCCCCCAGTACTGTCCGTTCACATAGAGCACAGCCGGTTCGTAGCTCCGTTCATCCACCGCGAGGTGACCGGTCTGGCTTAAGGCCTGTACATATGCATCGCGGATGTGTGCAGCGCCCCCCGGACCGAAGTTGTAGTTATCGCCAGCCGCAGCTTTGACGATCAGCCGTTGGAATTTCGGACGGTCCTTGGTCCGGAAGATGGGGTAGTGGAGGGCGTCGTTGTAACCCGTTTGGTCACGGGCGATGTAGTCGAAACCGCGCTGATCATAGGCCCAACTATCCTGTCCGTGCTCGTTGAATTCACCTTCGGCCTCGTCGCGTAGCACACCGTCCGGACCGAAATATTCGAAGTGGCCGATGGGTTGAATGCCGCCATTCCCATCAAGAAGTTCATCGACCTGGTCACCTGCAATGCTCAAGATGGCAACTGTATGTCCACTGCCGATCAAGTAGGTGTTCGTCTCGGTGAAGCTAGGCTGTGTTCCCGCAGCTCCGAAAGCGGTCGCTCGGATCACCGTGGTGGCACCAATAGCGATAGGTCCTGCGTAGGCTGTAGATGTCGCTGTGGGCAACGAACCATCCGTGGTGTAGCGGATCGTAGCGCCTGCAGGTCCTGACAAGGCAATGTTCTGTGCGCCAGCATACACACCGGCCGGAACGCTCATCGTCGGTCGCTCCAAGTATTCGGCTATGACACCGGCATTGGCTGCGCCAGGCGTTGGTGTGCTGGATAACGACCAAGCCCCAGTGCCATCGGTCGCGCGGCAACGGCTGTGCCCCACTTTAGTAAGGGACGTCACGTCGAAGGTGAAATCGTCCACCAAAGTGCCACTGGCATCGCTCAGGATCACATGGTCCCCATCGGTCTGGTTCAGGTTGAAGCTCGCGTGGAGTAAGGGGCCCACCACGATGTTCCGTTTGCTCGCTATCACCAATTGCCAGCCGTTCGCGGCGATCACGGTTCCTGTCGGAATTTGCCATTTCAGTGGATTCCCTGGTCGGTTGCTCAACCACCATCCGCTCAGGTCGACCGGCGTTGCACTCGTGTTGTACAACTCGAACCAATCCTCATATTCACCGAAGCTGTCCGCGAAAGAACTGAGGTTCGATGCACATGCCTCATTCACCACCACCTGCGCTTGGAGGCTCAAGAAGGTCGATAGCGTAAGGAGGAGTAACGAGGGTCGAAGGAATTTCATGCGGGGTGAAGCGTACGTAATGCGCAAGTTACTTGATCGTCCTGACCGGCCACTCCGGATATGGTTGGTTGCTTGGAAAGGCAGGTCCTCGATCGCTGGATAGACGATGATCGGATGCGTTCCGGCGCCTCGGCCGATCAGGTGACCGATCAAGGCCATTCTTCCCTCTGCATAACTCAGTGTTTACAGGCCATGAATGACGAACGGCGGCCCGAAGACCGCCGTTCGCATGGCTTTGTGGATAGCGTCCGTCCGCTATTTGGCGTCCTTCTCGGCAGGATGTGAGCCGCTACCGATGTAACGATCCAGGAACTTTTCCATGGCTCCGTAGAAGTCGAAACGGTTCTCTTCGTTGTGGAACCCGTGGCCTTCGTTGTCCTTCACCATGTATTCCACTTCAACACCTTGGGCTTTCAAAGCGGCAACCATCTGGTCGCTTTCGGCCTTTTTCACCCGTGGGTCGTTCGCTCCCTGCGCGATGAAGAGCGGCGTTTTGATCATCTCCGCATGACGGGCTGGGGAGGCGGCATCCAATAGCAGGCTGTCGGTCGCAGGATCGCCTACCATTTCGAACATCATCGCCTTGAAAGGTGCCCAGTAAGGAGGGACGGTAGCTTGGAAGGTGAACAGGTCGCTCACGCCCACGTAGTCGACCGCACAGGCATACAGATCCGGTGTGAAGGTAATGCCGGCCAAGGTCGCATAACCGCCGTAGCTCGCGCCGTAGATCGCCACGCGCTTGGCGTCCACCTTGCCCGACTTCACGAGGAAGTCAACACCATCGGTGATATCGTCCTGCATCGCTTTGCCCCATTGCTTGAAGCTGGCTTCCCAGAATTTGCGACCATAGCCCGTGCTTCCGCGGAAATTCATCTGAAGCACAGCGTAACCGCGGTTCGCCAACATCTGTACTTCAGGGTTGAAGCCCCACTCGTCACGTGCCCAAGGACCACCGTGCGGATTCACGACCAAGGGCAGGTTCTTCGCTTCGCGGCCTGTTGGCAAGGTGAGGTAACCGTGGATCGTGAGTCCATCGCGGCTCTGGTAGGTGATCGGGGTCATCTCAGCCATGTGTGCCGGATCGATCCAAGGACGCTGCTTGGCCATTTCCTCTACTTTGTCCGCTTCGGAATCGTAGAAGTAGTAGGTGCCCGGGTCACGGTCGCTGCCCGCCCAAACAAGGAATTTGGTCTCGTCGTCATTCTCACCGTAAACCCAGAACTCGAGCCCATCGAATTTGGGGGCGAGCTTGTTGTACATCGCTTCGGTCTCCTTGTCCAAGAACATGCGTTCACTCTTTGCACCGGTCCATGTGGCCATGGTCAGCACCTTCCGTTTCTTGCTGTAGTCCACACTGCCCATGTCGTAGTCCGGGTTCTCGGCGATCACCTTGATCTCCTTCTTTCCGGCCAGATCCCACTCAACGATCGCGCTCTTGTCGCGGCCGTTCAGGTTGTGGTTCACGTACAGGTTGGTGTTGTCGAAGGTGAACATTTGCGGGGCCCACTGGTCCTTGAAACCTGTGGTCATATACGGGAGGAAGGGATCCTTTTCCCCAGCGCGGTAGAAGATCGTGGTGTTCACTCCGTCCGTTTTCGTGGCCATGCGGATCACGCCGGCGTGGTCGGTGATCCAGCTTTCGTAGTTGTCCTTGCTGTTGTCGAACATCGGTTTGCGCTCGCCGGTCAGCACGTTCACCAGGTACGGGTCGAACACGCTTGCGTCGCGGTCGTTCATCTGCACCATCACATGGTGTTCCATCCCCGCAACGCCATCGAGGTCATCGAGTATCCCTGCGCGAACATCCTTTTCGGGGGTGAGCATCTTCACGTCCTTGCCATCGATACTGGCGCTGAACACGATGTAGTTCTCATCGCCGTTGATGTCGCGGGTATAGAGGATACGGTCGCCTTTCCAGAAATAGCCACCGACATCGCGGATCGTATCAGCCGTCACTTGCACAGGCTCGCTACCGCCAACCTTCTGCACGAAGATGTTCATGCGGTCATTCCAAGGAGCGCGATAACTGATGTACTGCCCATCGGGGCTGATGCGGAAACTGGCTTTCTCCGGATTCTTGAAGAAGTCCTTCATCGGTATCACCGGCGGTGGGGTGTCTGCAACAGTGTGTTCGGTGGATGTGCCGCCGCCGCAGCTGGCTAGCATTGCGGTGCCAACAACGAGGGCCAAACTGGAAATTGAGCTTCGGGTGTTCTTCATCAAGAGGGTTGAATGGGGTACAAAGGTGCATGCCACGGTCCGGTTCCCAATGAATTATCCATGGACGGTTGGAGGACCGGATGGACCGTGTCGGATGGTTCAAGGCCGGAACCGAAACACCCAGACCTTGTGGTCGGCTTCCACGGAATCCACCGTGGGCCAGTGGCTCCGCAGATGTTGTTTGGTGCGTTGCTCCGGGTCGGTGAGCGCGCTCCAGGCGTCTACCAGGATCACGGCATCCTCCTCGGGACGAAGGGCTACGAAACGATCCGGATCATTCACGAGGAACACGTTCCGCTCCATGAGGTCGATCTCCAACGACCCCGGATCACGCAATAGTTCGCGATCCAGGTGCCAAGCGTAAGTGGGAGCGTAGTAGCCCGGCTCGATCAGCACGGATCGAGAGCCATCCTGCCATGCTTTCGTTTGCCGGACCACCCGCGATGGATGCAGGCCCGAATCCTGCCATGGCGTGAAGGTGAAGGCTATGCC
The DNA here is from genome assembly GCA_902826215.1 of uncultured Bacteroidota bacterium. Classification (GTDB taxonomy): domain Bacteria; phylum Bacteroidota; class Bacteroidia; order Flavobacteriales_F; family PHOS-HE28; genus PHOS-HE28. The sequence goes on along the minus strand of CADEDY010000026.1, from coordinate 8,046 downwards.
CGTTACGACCGCCGCAGCAGGCACCCAATGGAAGCGTCCTTCGGGAAGGACCGCACTCAGCGCTGCCGCGCCCAGCAAGCAGAAACCAGGTGCAGCGAACACGAGGTAGCGGTCCAAGAAGATGGGAGCGAAGTAGGAGACCATGAACATGCCCACGAGTGGCACGATGGACCACAACAGACCGATCGCCAAGCCTGGGAACGAACCTTTGTTCCGAACGGTTGCGACGATGATCACAGCCAGCAGTGTGATGGCCAGCACAGGAGCGTTGCTCCAGCGCCAGATCATGTTGTACAGTTCCTCGGGCACTGGGACTTCCAGCCAAGTGCCTTGCGATACACTTTGGCTCATCCGTCCCCAGAAGATCGGTGCGTAGGGGAGGTAGCTCACCACGGCCGCGGCCAAGGCGATCAGGAAGGTGCGACCCAATTGGCGGTACTCCTGGATAAGTAGAACGCACAAGGCCTGCACCCCGATCATGAGCCAACCGAAGAAGTGCGTATAGACCAGCAGGACATTCGCTATTGCCAACAGGATCAATGTGGATCGGGATCCTGCCGCCTTCCCAACATCGCGGATCAAAAGCCACATGCTCCAAACCGCCAGCAAGGTGAACAAGGCGTATGCCCGCACTTCATGCGCGAAACCGAAATGGTAATTGGTGAGGGTGAAGAGCAACGCCGCGACCAGCGCCGTCTTTGTTCCGCCGAAATGTCTACCGATCAAGTACAATGGCCAAACTGCGAGCGCACTGAAGATCGCTGATGGAACCCTCCACCATGCTGCATCCAATGGAACCAGCGTGCCCCACACTTTCATCAGCACGAAGTACAATGGCGGGTTGTTCTCGGTGACCAACATGGCCCAGAGTTCCCGCATCGGTCGCAAGGCCCAGTACACCGTGAAGGGTTCATCGTGGGCGAGTTCATTCACACCCAGCCACGACAACTTCAAGACGAAGTTCAAGCCAAGGAGGACGGCAAGGAAGGCGCGGTCTGTTCTGGAGGATGCCACGGCGCGAAGCTATCCGATGGATCAGATGCGGCGATGCATCAGGTAATGCGTGCCGATGCCCGGGATCTCGAAGGGAGGACCTTCGATGGAGAATCCAGCCCGCTCGTAGAAGGGAACGGCCTTGATCCGGGCGTTGCACCAGAGTCGATCGGCGTGCTGTGCCTTCAGGTGGTCGATAGCGAATGTCATCAGCCTCCCACCAGCTCTTTGGTTCTGGAATTCCGGATGGGTCGCCATACCACGCAACCGATATTGCTTCCAGCCGGTCAAGGTCGGGTGCGCTTCCGGATAGAACGAACCGACTGCGATACGGTGTTCCCCGATCTGCACACCCAAATGGAAAGCTCTATCCGATCGATCATTGGCGAAGTGGACGTCCTCTTCGACGCCTCCTGGCCGCAGCACCATGAGCCGCAAAGGATAGGTATCAGCTGCTTTGAGGAAGAGGACACGCATCGGGTAGGGCAAGTTAGCCGACCGGCACGTTCTTAGGCAATACCTATTTCTTCAGGTAAGCTGCTCTCAGCGCGTCAGCCAACAGAAGCACTCTCCCCTGATCACCGTCCGGCTCAAGACTTGTGGTGAGTAGCAGCAGGTCCATTCCGTGGACCGCTACCAGTTCTGTGTTCTTCACTTGGCCGCTCTCTGACGCCGCAACCTCCACACCGTCTATGGTCGACCAGTCATAGTTGGACGTGGTCCCCGGCCATGGTAGGCTCAACTCACCCAAGGCTGCGGGGCGATGCGTTAGTGCAATTCCGGCTGGAAGGAAACGCGCTGTTCGTGGCGGAAGGAGCAACGCCGCGTACGTGAACCAAAGTAGCGAGAGGATCAGGGTAATGCGTGCGGCGCCGACGACCACGGTGCCGCCTGGACGACCAGAAGCACGCAGCAGCATGTAGACAACCAAAGCCACGACGGACGCAAGGATCGCGGCGACCACGAGGGCGAGTGCGATCCGCTCTCCGACGCCCATGCCATCGGTCACAAGGGTATTCTGGTCAGAAAGCAAATAGCCGTTCTGGAATTCAGAAATTCGGGCTTCCAACTCGGAAGGATCCGAGGCCAAGGTCGATCGAGAGATCCCTGCATAGGCCAACCGAAGAATGAACAAGCTCCCCGCACCGATGAGCAGGAAACGGATCGCATCCGAGGTGGTGTCGCTCAGTTGCAATCGCATGGCTCCTGATCAATGGTTCACTTGAAATAGCGCATGTCCGCACCGGCTTTCAGGCCTTTCACCGCAGCCAATATCAAGCGGATCACATTCTCCACATCGTTGCGATGAACGCTCTCTACGGTCGTGTGCATGTAGCGCAAAGGCAGGCTGATCAGCGCGGAGGGAACGCCCGCAGCACCATACGCGAAGGCATCCGTATCCGTACCGGTCGCACGGCTCACCGCTGCGCGTTGGAAGGGGATCTTCTCGGATTCGGCGGTCTTGACGATATGTTTAAGCAAGGTGTTATGTACCGCAGGGCCGTAGCTCAAGGTAGGACCCGCACCGCACGAGATGTCACCACTCTGGATCTTGTTCATCATCGGAGTCTGCGTATCGTGCGTCACGTCGGTCACGATCGCAATATCCGGTCGAATGCGCTCCACGATCATCTCTGCGCCGCGCAGGCCCACTTCCTCCTGAACACTATTGGTGACATATAGACCGAAGGGCAACTTGGTCCTGCTCTCCTTGAGCAGTCGCGCCACTTCTGCGATCATGAAACCACCCATACGATTGTCCAACGCACGACCAACGAAATGGCGGTCGTTCAGGATCATGAATTCATCCTCATAGGTGATCACGCAGCCCACGTGTACGCCGAGCTTTTCGACCTCCTGCTTGCTGCTGCAGCCACAGTCCAAGAAGATATTGTCCAACGAAGGCGTGACCTCGGTCTTCCCGTTCCGCACATGGATCGCAGGCCATCCGAAGATCGCCTTCACGATGCCCTTGTCCGTATGGATGTTCACGCGCTTGCTCGGTGCGATGATGTGATCGCTACCTCCATTGCGGCGCACGTAGATGAAGCCTTCCTTGGTGATATAGTGGACGAACCAACTGATCTCGTCGGCATGTGCTTCGATCACCACCTTGTACTTGGCGCTGGGGTTGATCACCCCTACCGTGGTGCCGTACGGGTCCACGAAATGGTCATCCACGTACGGCTTCAGGTAGTCCAGCCAGATCTTCTGTCCGCCACTTTCGAAGCCGGTGGGCGAGGGGTTGTTGATGTAGCGCTCGAGGAACGCGAGTGAGTCCTTCGTGAGCAGGCTTTTGGGCGCAGCCTTCTTGGTCGGTGTCTTCTTCGCCATGAATAGGGAGCAACGTCCGATTATATCGTTGCAATGGCCGCAAAGCTAACGGAGCGATGATCGGAACCTCGGATATGGTGGGCTGTCTTTCAACACGTGATGAGGAGCAACTGGTTCGGGCATCCACGACCTGATCGCACCAGGTGCCCAGCTACTTTTGCGGTGATCGAATGCCATCCACTGCGCCCGACTTTCGCCCGTACCGCACCGCCGATGGTTCATTGACCCTTCGAAGCGATGCGATCGACGAACACTACCACAGCGTTGTAGGCGCGGTGAATGAGAGCACCCATGTATATGTCCAAGCTGGGTTGGAGTACATTCTTGGTGGATCAGGTGATCGTCCCATCGACCTATTGGAGATCGGCTTGGGAACGGGTCTGAACCTGCTCCTTACTTGGATCCGCTGCCTGGAAGGCAAGTGCGCGGTGAACTACACGGCACTGGAACCCTATCCATTGGCTCGGGATCAACTCTTGGCCTTGGACCATTGGAACGATCTAGCGTGGCCCGGTTTGGAAGAACCCTTCCTCGAACGCATGACCGTAGACCGTTCGTATCCCTGGCCTGCGATCGGTGGCCTCACATTCCAGCGGTTGGTGCTGCACGAAGACCAATTCAAGAACGATGGTTCGTATGACGTGATCTATTTCGACGCCTTCGGACCGAATACACAGCCCGAGATGTGGACCGCCGAGGTGATGGCACGCATGTACAAAGCCCTGCGTCCCGGTGGTGTGCTCGTGACCTATTGTGCTAAAGGAGACGTGCGTCGGACGATGCAGTCCGTTGGATTCAGCGTGGATCGGATCCAAGGCCCGCCGGGGAAGCGGGAGATGTTGCGGGGAACTAGAGTTTCTTGACCACGAACTTGAACGTTGCCGGGTCGGCGATCGGGCCAACGAGTGCGAGGTAGAGCGGCTGCATCGATCGATCCACCCAGGTGTTGGTCAATCCATGGTCCAAATGCCAATGGATGGTCCGGGGGTCACGCTGTTCGCAGGTCATGTTCAAGGTCCCGAACGTATTGTCCAAGGCCAATGGCGCATTCGTTCCCATCAACTCCACATCCGTCGGGAAGGTGATTATCACGTCATAACGTTGCACGTAGGGATAAGGCAGCAGGGAATTCGGAAGCACGGTATTCCCCGATGTTCCGAAGGAAGGTGCGGCGATCATCCGCTCGAGGTCCACTTCCAGAAGTTCCAGATCTCCATCGCTTCGCGTGTCGATCACAGGAAGGAGTGGAGTGGCTTGGTAGCTCAGTTTCACAGCGGCCTTCTGTTCCACTGTCACGCTGTCTATGGATACGTGTCGAAGATGCGGGGATCGCAGGTCGGGACGGAGGTACGGCGAAAGTTCGTGGGCCGATGGATCCGCGTCCCAGCATTGGCGCATCGCACCCGTTACGGCTCCTTTCGCTGTGCAAATGGGAAGACTCCCATCCTTTACCTCCACCCGGAAGCGTTCCAAAAGGAGGTTGTCCGAAGCCCTGGCCTCGGGCAGTTTGATCCATCGTGTTTCGGGGTCCTTCTTCAATTCATCGTACTCCATCAAGAGGGCCATTTGGCCCGTTAGCCAATAGGGAATTTCATCAACCAAGTAGGTGTTCGAGAGCGTGTTCAGGGCGAGGAAATGCACACCTCCGTTCCGTTCATCCTTGAATGCGAAGATGTACTCGGCCAGATCCTCCGGATCGATATCGGGTCCTTTCGAAGATGAGAGGTACCGGTCGCGGACGAAGCAGACGTACATCGGAATGTTCATCACGCTGAACATTTGGCGGTAGAGCTGCAGCAGCTTCTCTTCGCTCAGTGTGCGTTGGCGGAAATGCCAACCGACGGGCTCGTTGTTGTCCACCTCCTCGTCTGGGACCATGGCGACGCTATCGCGAATGAACGCAACGATGTCGCGCACGATGTCCGTATGGTTGGCAGCGCCGAGGACTTGTCTTCGTGCATTCAGGTGGTCGAGAAAAGTATGTTGGTGTTTGCGGCCAGAGAGTCGTGTGTAACGATGATCGACAATGAAGAGGTTGAGTCGCTGATCCGGATGCATGTGCCGACCCATGGACAAGGAATAGAAGGGTTGATCCTGCAGCGATACTTGGTAAGGTGCGTATGGAACGGGCTCCAGATCGTGAAAGGTCCAACGGTATAGGATGCGCGCACCGATCCTCTCCACTTCCATGGGTGGGAAACCATTGTACGTGAGCACGTCCAACTTGGGCAGATCCCAGCTGTTGATCACGAGCTGCTTCTCCATGATCGGGAAGGCATCCTGTATGCGAACCTCTTGGACCATGCGCACAACCGACGTACGGGTTATTTGCACCATTTCGAATTGATCGCCGGGGTGCAACACAAGATCCTTGAAGGCATAGCTTCGGTAGCCACCACGTGATACCGGATCGATGAGAAGTGGAAGTAGACATTGCTCGGTGGAGAGGTCCTCCACCTGTCCATCGGGGCGTATGATGCGCGCATCGAACATGCGAACCTCAAAGCCTTGTGGGACTCGTCGTTCTTCCTTTAGGAAGGCATCGATGGCCGCTTGGGTGCGGAAATGGTAGCGGATCACTCGGTTGTGTTGTGTGCCATATAAGTTCGTGACGACCGACTCTCCTGGATTGGTCTGCGGCAAGGAGCCCAGATGTTGAAAATCCAGATCCCGAAGGATGACCGTTCCACCGACGTATTTGTTCTCGTCCACTTGGGTGTAGTGAGCCGTATCTCCCCAGGCGAATTCAAGGTTGTAGTTCCTTTGAGCAATGGCGTGGGAACAGAAGAGGAGGGCGACGAGGATCAGGCGGAAACGTGGCAACATCGTTCTATCTGCTGGTGGTGCCCGAAACTAGTTCAAAAGGATCTTCGACATTCGGGCCCTCCATGCTCACCCTCCGCGTCTACGGCCTCCTCTTCCACAACGGCTGCGTTCTGGTTTCGGATGAACTGATCCGAGGTCAGCAGATCACCAAATTCCCGGGCGGCGGGTTGGAGTATGGCGAAGGCTTGAAGGATTGCCTGATCCGCGAGATCCGCGAAGAGATCGGTGTGGAAGCACTGGACCCCGTGCATTTCTACACCACGGACTTCTTCCAGCAAAGCGCCTTCCACACCGCGCCGATGCAGGTGGTGAGCGTGTACTACACGTTCCATGTACTTGATCCCGCTGCCATACCGGTGGTGCAGATTCCGTTCACAGGGATCACCGGTCCGGGAGATCAGGAAGTGTTCCGTTGGCTGCCGATCAAGGGCACCGGAGATGAAGACGTGAGCCTACCTATCGACCGCGTAGTGTATACGATGTTGCGAAAAAGGTCGGTCTAGGCCCCCAGCCGCCTCATCACCATCCCTTCCACCAATTCGAACAACGTTTCGGGTTCCTGGGTGCGCCACTTCATGGCGTTCAGCTTTCCGCCGAGGAGGAAGTACTGGTCGATGTTGGCATGGGCGAAGTCATCCAAGACGTGCGGGCGGAAATTGAGCAGGGCGATCCAGCCATCGGCATCGCTCACTTCTTCGAACCACTCGCTGTAGTACTCTTCATCACTGGTGTGGAAGTTCAGCACGTTCTCGCCGATCAGGATGAACTTAGTGATCCCTTGTGCCATCAATTCTTCCACGATGTTCCGTTTCAACATCATGATGTCGTTGTGGAGCAGGTCGTTCCATTCGCCGATCAGCTCGATGATGACGTAGCCTTCTTCGTAGTCGGCGAAGATCATCTTCAGGTACAACGTGCTGCTCCCGAAGTGGTCCCATTGCGGGTGGATCACATGGTCGTAGACCGCATTGCTGAATTCGAATTCGCTATGCTCCGTGCCGTACCATGGGGAGCGTTCATCCTCTTCCACGGTGTATTTGTGGCGCCAATTCCAGTAGGGTTCAATGTCGTGCACGGTGCAAAGATCGGAAGCGGCTCGATCGGTCCGTACAAGGTTTCGTGAAGCGATCGTGAAGTGCGGAACGGAAAAGCCGTCAACAACCGTTCGATGCGTTCGACGGATACCACGGCCATCAGAACACCATTGGCGTGTGTCGTTTCGCAGGTACCAAGGACTTGTCATGCGCCACGGCCACACAACCGCCGCCCGCATCGAACCCGATGGAACCAACCGGACCCGCATAGGTCATGCCGCCCATGAAACGTTCCAGTTCCAGGATCACCGCGAATTTCACATGGCGTGTTCGGGCGCCGCGATCACCGTCGTGGACGTACCGCGTATCCACGACCACCTCCTTCGGCAAGTGTCCAGGTTTCTCGAAACGCAAGGTGGCCTTGGAGTCAGCGGGGAGCATGACGTTGCAGCGACCGGTGTTCGAGACCCGTGCCACTTGATAGGTGCCGTTCACCTCGACTTCGAGAACGACATCCTCCATGGTGTAGTCCTCCACATGCAGCCAGCCGGTCAGTTCCACTGCGTCATCGTCCATGGGAAGGCCTGGTGGCTTGGCGGCCTTGGCGAGACCCAGGTTGATCAGCAACGCAGCGCAGAGGCTGGTCTTGAGCAGGGTGTTGTGGCGCATTTCCATGTGAATTGGGATAGTTGTTTGCCATACGATACGCGGGGTGCCGCCCGAAGTTCCGAGTGGGAACGCGCATTTCGACCGGTATCATGGCCCGATCGCCTAAGCGAAGTAAACGTCGGTTGAAGTAGTGAAAGGGGTCAGCCTTTGCGGGACTCCACCGCTTTGCGCACACTGCCGTGCTCGGTCA
>CADEDY010000025.1 GCA_902826215.1 uncultured Bacteroidota bacterium | reverse complement strand
CCAATACCCACGTAGTAGCCGTTGCTTAGCGGTCGAGCACCGACCCAGCCGGGACGCTGCACAACCGTCTCGCTCGGCACCGAGGTTTGCACAGCATCCTTCCCGCCTTTACATCCCGCAAGGATCAGGACCAGTGTCAGAGCAAAGTACCTCATGGTAGCTTTTGCGCAAGGATCGTCTGGATGTCCGAGGCCATGCTCGATGTGGATGATCGAAGCGCATCGCTCATCAAGGTGGCAACAGGTTTCACCTCCCGCGGCGCATTCAGTAGCCCCATCATCTGTTGGCGACCGTTGTTGCTCAGGTCGGCGACTCCGTTGCGCATTGGCAACAAGGCCTCACGATTGCCGTCGTAGGTCGCGTAATACACGTGATCGGTCACCTCCTTTTCAGCCACTTTACTCACCAATACCTCTCCTGTTTCCAAGGAAACCAAGCGGTAGTTGAACGAAAGCACTACTTTGTTCTCCTGATAGAACTCGCTGTATCGCACGGGCTTGTAGCGGGTGATGAAGTACTTCTCTCCTGTTTCCTTGTTCACTTGTTGGACGCGATAGGACTCGAAGCCATCCTTGGTGCTTCGGCGCATTTGGCCGGGCACTTCGCGGTAGTCCACAACAGTGCCCATCAGCACAGCTTGCGCTCCCATCAGGTTTCCTACCCGAACCGCGGTCTGTTCGTCCACCACACCGCTGAGCCCCAGCCGTTGTTCCTCGAGTATCCGTTCGATATTCTCCCGGTCCACCACCTTGAGGAACGGGTCGTTCGTGCTCGTGAGCGCGGTCATCGCATGGGCTTGGACCTTGGCTGCCATCGAGGAACTGTTGTCGGCGGCGGTGAAAGGAAGCACGGCCACGGTGAACTGTCCCTTGGTCAAACACTCCTGCCTCAACGTCGTAGCATCCTTGTAGGAACTATTCTTGTCGATCACCTTGGTGAACTGTGCGTGGGCCTTCCGATAGTTCCCCGAAGCGAGATCGGCACTGGCCAAGCGATACAAAGGCTCCACATAGGCGACATTCTGGAGGCTGCTCGCATCCTTGTAATTGGGCTCGAGTTTCGCGATGCGCGCAAAGACCTTCTCGGCAGCAGAGAACTCCTCGCGTTCGAAGAGCCCTTGACCCTCGTTGTAGAGTTCCACCAAGTGCTCACCCTTCACCTTTTCGAAATCAGCCTTGTAGCTATCCGGGATCTCCAAAGCGACACCGGCCCGGCTCACACGATCACGGTAGCTCTCCGCATCAAGGTAGGTCTGTACGGCTTCCGCTTTCGACCCGTCCATCGCCACGTTCTTGAAGAAGGTGCTCAACTTCTCGTTCAACAACTGCTGGCCGGTCTTCTTCAGCCCGATCTTGGCGTCTATGTTCTTCGGATTGCGAATGGCGGATTGCAGGAACATGTCCGCAGCCTCGGCATACAAGCCAGCTTCATCCAGCTTCTCCCCTTTCTTGGAGTACGACTTCGAGCCACTGCAACCTGCGAACAGGAGCAGAGCGAAGAGCGCTGGGGTGATATGTGGAATGCGACACATGTGAACCGAAGAAATGGTGCTGAACGAACAGACTATCGTGCTTGGATGTATGAGTTCAGGTCGTCCACCGAGCTTTCGAAGGTGAAAGCGTCATTCACCTTGAAGTAGTTGTCGATGTCGAAGGTGTGGCCGTAGGCGAATTTGGCGAAGTCCAATTTCGAATCCTCGAAACTGAAGATGCCCATCATCCCCTTCACTTGATCCACGGTGAAGCAGCGGTTGCCACCGACCTGTTTGGCCATGGTCATCTTGGTGTCCTCAAAGCTCTTGCTCTCGATGCTCTTCTTCACATCGGTGAATTCGCCTTCGGTCATTGGCCATGCACATCCCACGCGGCCGGTGTAGCCGGGCATGCGATACACCTCAGGCTCCTTCACCACGGGCTTCGTATCGATGATGGGCGCAGGTGTGCTCGTCGCACGCGTTGTTGTCGTTGTAGTGGTGGTGTGCGTTGTGGTGGTCTTGGAGGTACCGCCCCCCATGTCATCATCCACTTTCACGTTCATGTTGAAACCAACACCGTTGATCCCCATGTTGATGTTGACGTTCTCGCCATCGGACCCCATACCATCGCCTTCTTGAATGACGGTGGTCGTGGTGATGACCTGATCGACAGGAACGGTTTCCTCTACGACCATAGGGGGCGGATCGTCCTGAAAGTCGGTTGGTACAGGCTTCAATGGCTCGGAACGCGCTGCGGTGCCCAATTCGGCTTCTCCCGTCTGACGCAGCACACGTGCGCCTTTCTTGTTCGTGGTCACCATCATGGTGTATTCCTTTCCAGCGGTCAAGTACCCGTTCTGCTTGATGGCAGGGATCGACGTATCCTCGAACTTCACCATCATCACTGGCGTCTCGTTCTTGATCCCGGTCGCAACCACCCGACTCGCAGGCGCAGCATTCTTCACATCGCCATCGACGATGAAGGTGAACTTGGCGCCATCATCCGTGAAGATCACCAGATCGGAGGTTTGGGCGGAAAGGTTGAAGGCCAATAGGGCGGACAGGCCGAAGGAAAAAAGACGTGTCATGGTGTGTTTATGAAGGTTGCGAAGTTAGACGTTGCCCCATGGCAGGCAAGCCCTGTGCCAAACGAGGGAGGGATCCGATCGAATGCTTTCAGGGTCCGTGCATGAAGGTTCGGCCTGGTTCGCATCTTTGACGGCCCAAACATCGTATTTCCATGCGCAGGATACTCATTCTCGGTGCCGGCCGATCGGCTTCTTCCTTGATCCACTATTTGATCGAACACGCAGCCGCGCAGGATTGGCTGGTGACCGTTGCCGACCGGGACGCGACCAGTGCAGCGCGCATGGTGCAGGGCGGAACGGCAGTAGCCTCCGGGGTCGCCTTGGATGCGACGGATGCAGAGGCACGGTCCAAAGCCATTGCGGATCACGACCTCATCATCAGTATGCTGCCTGCCTTCATGCACATGGATGTGCTCAACGACTGCCTGAGGCTGAAGAAGCATGTGATCACGCCGAGTTATGTGCCCGATGCGCTCTGGGCCATGGATACGGCGTTCAAGGAGGCTGGACTGATCGTGCTCAACGAAATGGGCCTTGATCCCGGGATCGACCACATGAGTGCGATGAGGGTACTTGACCGTATCCGCCGGGAAGGCGGCAACATGGAAGCCTTCGAGAGCTACACGGGAGGTCTTGTAGCACCGGAAAGTGATGACAATCCGTGGGGGTATAAATTCAGCTGGAACCCGAGGAACGTCATCCTCGCTGGCCAAGGTGGTGCTGCGAAATACATCCGGGATGGCGCCACGAAATACATCCCCTACCACAAACTTTTCAAGCAGACCGTTCGCGTGGATGTGGAAGGCCTGGGCTCCTTCGATGGCTATGCCAACCGTGACTCCTTGAAGTACAGGTCCCACTATGGATTGGACGAGATCCCGACCCTTTTGCGGGGCACCTTGCGAAAGGCGGGCTACTGCCAGGCTTGGGATGCGTTCGTGCAACTCGGATGTACCGAGGATGGATTCCGAATGGAACTTGAATCGAACGCAACGTGGGGCGATTATTTGGATGCCTTCCTTCCCCATTGTCAAGAGTGTGCGACACGCGAGAACCTTGCCAACTACTTGGGCTTGGAGCACCACGGTGCAGTCATGCAAAAGCTCGATTGGCTGGGACTTTTCGACAAGCGACCCATCGGAGTTGGCGGGCTTTCACCGGCGGCGACCTTGCAGCACTTGCTGGAACAGAAGTGGAAGCTGGAACCGAACGACAAGGACCTAGTGGTGATGTGGCACCGATTCCGGTACAAAGTGGAAGGTCTGCACCAGACCATTCATGCATCCTTGGGTGTGATCGGCGAGGATCAGGTGCACACGGCCATGGCCCGTACGGTAGGCCTGCCCATTGCAATGGCTTGTAAGCTTGTATTGAACGGCGATGTGAAAGAACGCGGTGTCCAGATCCCGATATCGCCGGTGTTCTATGATCCTATCCTCAACGAACTGGAAACGCTGGGGATCACGTTCAAGGAAGAAGAAGTGGAGGCTTGACGGCTGCTCCCGATTACGAAGAAGCCCGGCTCAAGGCCGGGCTTCTTCGTTGAATAGGTTCAGTACTCGATCACCCGCGCACCAACTTCCGGTACTTCAAGCGCTTCGGTACCACATCGCCCACGCGCTTCTTGTAGTTCTCCTCGTAATCGCTGAAGCCACCTTCGAACCAGTACACATTGCTGTCACCTTCAAAGGCCAGAATGTGCGTGCACACGCGATCCAAGAACCAGCGATCGTGGCTGATGATCACAGCGCAGCCGCTGTAATCCTGAATGCCTTCCTCCAAGGCCCGGAGCGTATTCACGTCCAAGTCGTTGGTCGGTTCGTCAAGGAGGAGCACGTTGCTACCGTTCTTCAGCGTCATGGCCAAGTGTAGGCGATTGCGCTCTCCACCGGAAAGCACACCCACTTTTTTGTTCTGATCCGTCCCTGTGAAGTTGAACCGCGCGAGGTAGGCACGGCTGTTCACCAGCGTGCCTCCGATGGTCATTTGCTCCTGGGAGTTGCTGAGCACTTCCCAAACGGTCTTGTCGGGATGCAGATCCTTGTGGCTTTGATCCACGTAGGCCAATTGCACGGTATCTCCGAGGGTGACCGTCCCGGCATCGGCCTTTTCCTCGCCCATGATCATCCGGAACATCGTGGTCTTTCCCGCACCGTTGGGCCCAATGATCCCGACGATCCCGGCCGGAGGAAGGGTGAAGCTGATATTCTCGAAGAGCACACGGTCTCCGAACGCTTTCGACACGCCGTTGAACTCGATCACCTTGTCGCCCAAGCGCTGTCCGTTGGGGATGTAGATCTCGAGCTTGGCTTCCTTTTCCTTCACCGTTTCACTTTGCAATTTCTCGTAGTTCTCCAAGCGGGCCTTGCTCTTTGTGCGGCGGGCCTTGGCATTGCTTCGCACCCACTCCAATTCCTGCTTGAGGATCCGATTCCGCTTGCTTTCGGACTTTTCCTCCCGCGTCAACCGCTCGGTCTTCTGCTCCAGCCAATTGGTGTAGTTCCCTTTGTACGGAATGCCTTCCCCACGGTCCAATTCAAGGATCCAACCGGCCACGTTATCCAGGAAGTACCGATCGTGGGTGATCGCGATCACCGTGCCTTTGTAGGCGGCCAAGTGTTGCTCCAACCAAGCGACGCTTTCCGCATCCAAGTGGTTGGTCGGTTCATCCAAGAGGAGGATATCCGGGCTCTGTAGAAGCAAACGACAAAGTGCCACACGACGGCGCTCACCACCGGAGAGCACGCTGATCTTGGCATCCGGCTCCGGGCAACGCAAGGCATCCATGGCGATGTCCAGTTTCTGGTCGATCTCCCACGCTCCCACCGATTCGATCTGGTCCTGAAGCACGCCTTGACGTGCGATCAACTTGTCCATCTTGTCGGGGTCGTTCAGCACGTCCTCATCGGCGAACTTGGCGTTCACATCCTCATACTCCTTCAACAGATCCATGATGGGCTGCACGCCTTCGCGCACGATCTCGATCACCGTCTTGGTCTCATCCAGATCGGGCTCTTGCTCCAAGTGGCCGATTGTGTACCCGGGACTCAGGTGCACATCGCCATCGAAGTTCTTGTCCTTGCCCGCAATGATGCGCATGAGGGTGGACTTACCGCTACCGTTGAGACCGAGGATCCCGATCTTGGCGCCATAGTAGAAGCCGAGGTAGATATCGTTAAGGATCTTCTTGCCGGAGGATAAGGTCTTACCGACCTTGACCATATTGAAGATGATCTGACGTCCTTCTTCTGCCATATTGAATTGCTGCTTGTGCCCTTGAAGACCAAGGGAGAGTGAATGATCCGCTTACGGGGCGGCAAAGATCCGCATTCCCGGCCATTCCTGCACCATCTCCAGTTCGGGCCATTGCGCAGTGTCCTGTCCGAAGTGTTGAAGGACATCGTCCGGAGTTTGTTCGTTCTCGGGTGAAACGATGACGAGCACCTTCCCGGACGGCGAAGGTGAACCGGACAGGAATCCGGTATCCATGCCCCCTGCCCGAAGGTAGAATTCGATCGGACCGTCCAGTGGGAACATCGAGTAAAGCTTGTCTCCGGGCTCCAACTGCGCTTTCGCAAAGGTCACGGCACGCTTTGCTTGGGGTACCCCTTCGTTCCGGTCCTGTATCGCAGGCATCCCTAGGAATGCGAAAAGGGCGAGGAGCACCAAGGCCGCGACCATCGTCCGAACCCGCTTTCCAAGACCGGGAAAGACCTTTTCCTGGATGAACTTCAACAAGTAGAACAGGGAAATGCCCATACCGAGATGGAAGAAGAACAGTGTATAGAGCCACTGTTCCGGCGGCACGACTTGCCTCAGGATAACGACGAGCGGGATGGCACCCAACGCAAGGGCGAAGCCCAGAGCGCGGTATTTCGATGAAACGAACGCGGCTTGGACAAAGCCCAAAAGACCGAGGATAGCCACCCACGTGGCAGCCCCATCGACGAGGTAAGCCCAAAGTTCAAATGCCATGTCCCAGTGCTCCCGTTTGAATTTCCACCAACCTAGGTAGGGTACCGTGGGATGGTGAATGATCTGATCAATGCCATGAGCACGAACCACTGGCATGTACAGTAGCGCGGTGAGGAAAATGAAAACACACAGGGAAAGCAAGAGCATGACCAAGCGCTGTCGAAGTGTGTCGCCATATTTGATGGTCAGTGAAATGAAGAGCCAGAACAGCACCATTAGCGCAGGGTAGATCATCGACGGCATGGTCCACATACCCAGTGCGAGAACCACCCCGATGAGGGTCGCACTGAACGCGCTGTTGGTCTTGATCATGTGCCGACCGAGCACCAGCGCTAGAACAAGGCAAAGCCAAGTCATGCTGTACCCGCGAGCAATTGCACTGTACTCGATCAGGGGCCCGGACCCAGCTATCAAGGCCAGAGTGAGCAAGGCGATGTACCGATTGAACATGCCGCGCACGAACAAGTAGAACAGCGGCATGACCAGCACGCCTGCAATGAACGCCGGAAGTCGCAAAGAGATGAGACCGACACCGAATAGGTCTGTGCTCCACTTGGTCAGCAGCGTGTGCAGAATATGGTTCGAGGGGTGGGCGAAATCGGAGATCAACTCACCGAAGGGCCGCACGGCGAATTCCACAAAGGCGAATGCTTCTTCCTGACCTACCGGACGTCCCAACAAGTATGCCCGCAAAGCGATACCCACGAGGACGATCAACAGCACTGCTTGTTTGTGCCCGGCCGAAGTATGCTTGTTCAGGTCCCGGAAGGTCTCTCTCAGATCCGAGCCGAAACCTGCCGATACAGGTGCTGATGTTCGCCTTCGTGAACTCAATGGTCGTTGTTTGGTGCCTGTTCTACTATCCGATCAACGATGGACCGCGTCCATGGAAATGATGCTGTCCACCACGTATGCGCTATGGCCCCGCCACGGCAATGCACCAAGGTATTCCTGGTAATGCAGGTTGAACTGACTTCCACTGTTCACCATCAGTTGATTGGCTATGGCTTCATCCTCAACGGAGAACAGGAATTCGAAGCTCTGTAAAGAGCCGTTCTGGCTACGGATACCGGTCTGGATCATCTTCCCTTCGTACGTCTTGAAGAGCACGCCTTTATGTACGAGGTAATTCAGCTCACCGGATTTCACACCGGTACCGAACACCCAGTAATAGCGGAAGTATCCACCGACGGCGAGCACCACCAAGAGGATCAACAAGAACTTCGAGAAAAAGCGCATCGCTTCGGGTTAGGGAGTGAAAGATAGCCGAGCGCAGGGGAACGGAAGGTGATGACCGCCTGTCAAACATCCTCGGAACCGTTCATCAATAATTAGTACTATGTCTTGCATAGTACCAACCTATGCCCATATCTTTGTTTCGTCAAGAACCTTAGGCACGACATAAACGCATTCGTCCAGCGCTGCGGGACGGCAGAAGCATGAAAGTCGAGAACACAAAAGCACAAATGCGGAAAGGGGTGCTGGAGTACTGCATCCTGAGCATCCTGGCCCAAGGGGAGTTATACCCGTCGGACATCATCAGTAAGATGAAGGATGCGAAGTTGATCGTGGTGGAAGGCACGCTCTATCCCTTGCTCACCCGCTTGAAGGATGCTGGCTTGCTCACCTATCGATGGGAGGAGTCACGCTCCGGTCCACCCCGCAAGTACTATAGGCTCACCACCGTGGGCGACAAGTTCCTTACCGAGCTCGACCAGACCTGGGACGAGTTGTCACAAGCCGTAAAGAAGACCACCCGGAAGAACGCACAACGATGAAAAAGACCCTCACAGCCAACATCAGCGGAACGGTATTCCATGTCGAAGAGGATGCCTACGAGAAGCTCCAGCGGTATCTCGGGAACATCCGTGCGCAGTTCACCGGTAGCGAAGGCCGGGACGAGATCATGGCCGACATTGAAGCACGGATCGTGGAACTCTTCACCGAACGCTTGCAGGGACGACAAGTGGTCTCCATCATGGACGTGGATCATGTGATCACTGTGATGGGCCAACCTGAGGACTTCGCCGATGGAACAGCGGAAGATCCTGCACCGGAAGCGGCTCCCGCGCAGTCCAACAATTCTGCGAAGCACCACAGGCGATTCTTCCGCGACATGGACGACAAATGGGTCGGTGGCGTACTGAGCGGATTGGCAGCCTACATCGGCATGGATGTCCTGTGGCTGCGCATCATTGCCCTGATCCTTTTGATCCCTCTTTCCGTTGGTGCCTTGATCCCTGTGTATATGATACTCTGGATACTGGTTCCAAAGGCCGAGTCGGCGGCGGATCGTCTCCAAATGCGCGGTGAGGCCGTGACGGTGGATAACATCAAACGGGTGGTGGAAGAAGGTGCCGATCGGGTGAAGCAGGGTGGCGAACGATTCGCGAGCGAAGCTGGCAAACTCGGCAAGGATTGGGGACAGCGAGCCCGTCATGGCAGCAGCCGTGCAGGCGAGATCCTAGCAAAATTGATGGGCATCTTCTTGACACTGGTCGCATTTGGCCTTCTTTTCAGTTTGGTAAGCGCCGTCATCGGCGGAACCATTTCGATCTGGAGCGTCACTTCGACCAGTGGCAATGCCGGACTCATGGACCTCGGTGAATTGATCTTCCCGTCGAAGAGCCACGCACTCTGGTTCGGGATCGGGGTCTTCACACTGCTCGTGGTACCGATCATCGCCCTCTTTCTCGCCGGATTCCGTTTGCTCTTGGACACCCGCACACCCAAATGGTTAGGTTGGTCCCTTGCTGGGATCTGGCTTCTGGCCTTCATCCCGACCACTTGGGCAGGCGTGGAACTGGGGATGGATCTCAAGCGGAAGAACAGCACGGTCACGGAGATCGAATTGTACCAACCAACGTCCGGCACACTGTACTTAGATGCGATGGCCACCACCGATAACGTTGGAGACTGGAGCATGAATTTCGACGATGGCGACTTCGACATCGATCTGGACGGCCTTCACCTGGCAGATGGCATGGTACACGGAGGTTGGGGGCAACTCGATATCGACCCCAGTGCAGACACCTTGTTCCATTTGAAAGTGAAGCGACAAGGACATGGAAAGAGCCCGAAGTCGGCCCTGACCCGCGCAAAGAGCATTGCATTCAACTATGCGCAAGAAGGCGACGTGCTGCTGGTTTCCCCAGTGATCAGTTTCAAAGCTAAGGACAAGTTCAGGTTCCAAGATGTGCATTTCACTTTAGAGGTCCCGCTGGGCAAAAGCGTCTTCCTGCGGCCAGGTTCGAAGGTCGTGATCTACGACATCGACAACGTGAAGGGCACCTTGGACCGGGACATGCTCGGGCGCACGTGGACCATGACATCCCGCGGATTGGAGGATCTTGGTGGTGCAGCACCGAGCTTGGAAGCTCCATCCATTGCACCAGCAGACACCATACGCGTCAACGAACCCATCGCAGCGGTGGTCTATCACGGTCCGTCGAAAAAGAAAGAGGCTGACAAACGCACCAGAACCGCTTTTCAACCTTCACGTGCAGATGCTCCCATGACCGCGCACACCAAGAAAACCAACTTGGTGCCCAATGTGCTTGCCATGCTGGTCGGCAGACCTATCTGATCACGAAAGCCGCCCAAAGGGCATTCGGGGCAACGAGGGGTTGATGTTCCGGTGCGCCCTGTTCCCGAAACGCGTGAGGGCGTTCGGGAACGGGGCGGTTTCATTTCATTCCACTCCGTCGGCGATCCCTAAGGTGGCTACCTTGCGCAGGATATGAATAAGACCATGAACAAGGCCAATAAGATCAAGCAGTTCGACCCGAACAGTCCAGGAAGCGCAGATGCTGGGATCTACGGCTTACCGTTCACCACCGAAGAAGCGGACATCGTGCTCGTGCCCGTTCCATGGGAAGTGACCACCAGCTACGGTGGAGGCACATCGCACGGCCCACAAGCCATATTCGATGCGAGTTTCCAAGTGGATCTCTTCCACCGCGAGTTCCCGGATCTCTGGAAGCGAGGGATCGCGATGGACACTATTCCGGAAGCCTTGATCGAACAAAGCAAAGCGCTGAAGAAAGAGGCTGCGCACGTGATCGACCTGCTCACGAAAGGTGGAGACGCGAAGAAAAAGGCCAAGGCGAAGAAGGCATTGGCCTTGATCAATAGGGAGTGTGCGGTGATGAATGATTGGGTGGAACAGCGCACCGCCTATTGGCTGGACCAAGGCAAACTCGTTGGCCTCGTGGGCGGCGACCACAGCACGCCACTCGGGTTCTTCCGCGCACAATCCGCTCGGCACAAGGAGTTCGGCATTCTTCACATCGATGCGCATCTCGATCTGCGCATGGCCTATGAAGGCTTCACCTTCAGCCATGCCAGCATTCTCTACAACGCGCTTCCACTGAAGCAGCTGCAACGTGTGGTGAGCATCGGGATCCGCGATTTCTGCGAGCAGGAGAATGATGTCTTCCTGAAGCACAAGGACCGTATCCGCATTGTTCGAAGTGCAGATATCCGTCGGCAACAGTTCGATGGCATCACTTGGCGTGAGCAATGCGATGCAATCATCGATGCACTGCCTAAGAACGTACACATCAGCTTCGATATCGACGGACTTGACCCGACGCTTTGTCCGAACACTGGAACACCGGTACCCGGCGGGTTCCAGTTCGAAGAGGCCACCTACCTCCTATCGCGTTTGGCCGCCAGTGGCAAGCGGATCATCGGCTTCGACCTCGTCGAGGTTTCACCTGGTGCACAGGATGAGTGGGATGCGAATGTGGGTGCCCGTACGCTCTTCCACCTGTGTGGGGTACTTGCGGCAAGCAAGCGCTAGCGTGCCTTCCACGCCTGCTCCAGTGCACCTAGGAAGTGGTCGCTTTCTTGTGCGCCGCTGACCGCGTACTTCCGATCGAACACGAAGAACGGCACACCTCGAACACCGATCTCTTGTGCTTCGCGTTCATCCGCACGAACCACGTCGGTGAAATCGGTTGAATCGAGCATTCGCTGAACGGCTTCAGCGTCAAGTCCGATCTCCGTTCCCAAGCGGACCAACGTAGGTCGGTCCGCGAGGTGAGCACCTTCCGTGAAGTAGGCCTTGAACAAGCGCTCCTTGGCGGCATCTCCCAAACCCTTTGTTTTCGCGAATTGGAGCAGGCGATGTGCATCGAACGAACTTCCGATAACTGCCTTGTCCATGCGATAATCCAAGCCGACCGTCTTGGCGCGTTGCACCACGCCGGCAACACGCGCAGCCGCATCCTCGAGGGTTCCACCATATTTGGCCACGAGCATCCCGTACATATCGTGCTCACTTCTTTTGGGCGCATTCGGGTCCAACTCGAAGCTCTTCCAGATCACATTTACTTGATCGCGATGCGGGAACGCAGCCAAGGCGGTTTCGAATTCGCGCTTGCCGATGTAACAGAACGGGCAAACGACATCACTCCAGATCTCTATGGTCATGGTGCTATTGGCCTTCGGCGATGCTGTTGACGCACCGTCCAAAGGGGTTAAGTATTGTGCATTTGTTGATAGCGAAGCGGCGATACTGCTCGTCATCGCAAAGAACCAAGGAGCCCAAAGGAATCTCATGCTGCAAAGATCGGTCGATCCGCAAGGATGTATACCGTTCGCACGCTAATGTCCCTGACGCTCAACACCCACGCGTGGAGAAATGCAGCGCATCCTTTGCAATACGCGAGGCTCTAACCGGTTCTTTTACCAACCATGTCGTTCATCCTATTGCGCGTTCTGGTCTTGGCGCTTTGCACTGGCCTAGGAGTTCTCTCCGCTGAGGCTCAAAGCACATGGCGGACCGATAGTTTGATGACGACCTGGCCGGTGCAGCAGATGATGCAGGAACTTGGCACTTCGCCCGGTCGAGGAGTCGTTCGTGCAGTGGACACGAAGGATCTGTATGCCAAGCTGACGATGGAAGCGCCTGGTATTCCGGCCTTCGCGGACGATGAGGTGATCACCTGCACGGACCTCTACGGTCAACCGCAACGCGAACAGTTCCGTGCGTTGCTGGGCATGAGCATTGTTCATTTCCCGCTGATCGAGAAAGCGCTTGCGGAGAACGGGCTTCCTGCAGACCTCAAGTATCTGCCCATGGCCTTGTCGGCGATGAACCCGGAAGCTGGGTCGCACGATGGTGGCGCCGGGTTATGGATGCTCACGTACCCCATCGCGCTTCGCTATGGTCTTGCGGTCACTGCGGATATCGATGAGCGGCATGATCCGGCGAAGAGCACAGCAGTTGCGATGCGCTATCTGAAGGACCTCTACGCACGTTACAAGGATCCGAGTTTGGCCATCATGGCCTTTGCTTGTGGGCCGGCGAACGTGCAGCGTGCGCAGCAACGAGCGGGTGGCGCAACCGACATCCGTTCATTGTATCCACACTTCACCGAAGGCGCGGAAGAGGTGTTTCCACTGCTCATGGCCTTCATCCACTTGACCGCGAATGCCGCTGCCCTCGGGATCGAGCCTATGGACCTGAAGACCACCGAACCGATCGATACGATGCGGATGGATCGCGAACTGCAACTGCCGATCCTGGCTCGAGTGCTTCAATTGCCCGAAGCCCGACTGCGTTGGTTGAACCCCACTTT
This sequence comes from uncultured Bacteroidota bacterium, assembly GCA_902826215.1. Lineage (GTDB taxonomy): Bacteria > Bacteroidota > Bacteroidia > Flavobacteriales_F > PHOS-HE28 > PHOS-HE28. The sequence goes on along the minus strand of CADEDY010000025.1, from coordinate 45,353 downwards.
GTGCGGCCTGCGTGTGCCAGCACATCATCCGCTCATGGTGCCTGCCGGGATGGGTCCACGCTATGCACAGCACGCGGACTCATTGGAAAGGTTGGCCACCCAAGCAAGCCTCGACCAAGTGGTCAATACGAATCTGAACACGGACCAGCGCGTTCCGATCACGGTGAAGAAGACGATCCGGTATCGCGTGCGATCGGGTGATAATCTTGGCGCCATTGCAACAAGGCACCATGTCACGATCACGCAATTGAAGGCCTGGAACGGTTTGCGCAGCGATCGCATCAATGCGGGCCAAACACTCGTCATCCACACGAAGAAACGGGAGTGGGTGAAGCCAACGCCGGAACCGGAACCGCAGCTACCCGAGGATGAAGGCCCGACCAACAGTACCGGGCCAGGTACGATACCGACAAACACATCGAGGGCGCAGGCTGCAACCGGGGTGCCTCTGACCTCCTACACGGTTCAGTCCGGCGATTCGCTCTACCGCATTGCCCAACGGTTCCCCGGTATCACCGTGAAGCGCATCATGGAGGTGAATGGGATCACCAGCAGCATTCACCCCGGGCAACACCTCACCATACCGCTACCATGAGGCCCGCGCAGGTCCTGCTCTTCCTGCTGGTGGTCGTTCTTGGGCTCGGTGTGGTCGGCTGGTTCGTTCCCGAAGAAGGGATCGAGATGAGTGATACGTTCACTTTTCGGGCTCCCGATCCCGCTTCCGTGCTTTTTCCTCAGGAACAAGAACAGGTCGACATCAGTGATATCCTGGCCGTTGAAACGGACTCCGCTGAGGTGATCGACACAAGCGCATTGGCAGACAGTATCGCGATGGACACCGTGGTCGATGTGGCACCGTTCGCCTTTGACACCACCAAGCTGCGCCCTTTGGAGGAACGGATCGCGTTGCACTATCCGAGTGACGATAAGGAAGTGTTGTGGCCCCTCTTCGCCAAACTGCAGAGTGCCACTTCTGGATCACGACCAATGCGTGTCATGCACTACGGTGACTCGCAATTGGAAGGTGATCGAATAACTGCCTACCTGCGGAACAAGTTGCAAGTGCAATTCGGCGGGACCGGACCGGGCTTGATCGCTGTTGCCGACATCGTACCAAGCTTCAGTGTGGATCGTGTGATCTCCGACAATTGGATCCGGTACAGCGTCATGGGTCGCAAGGATCCGACCGTGCATCACGCACGGTATGGCGCGCTCTCGTGTTTCTCACGGTTCACACCGATCCTCCCCGACACCGTCCCTGTGGACACCCTATCGCATGAAGCCACCATCACCCTGCGGCCACTTCGACGTGCCTATGGCAAGGCTCAACAATTCAACACGGTGGAGTTGTACTATGGATGGCATCGCGCACCGGTCACGATCGAACTGTGGAATGGTGCCGAATTGGTTTCCACCGAACAAGTGGATCCTGCCGATCGGCTACTGATCAGACAATGGAAATTCACAACGACACCCGCTGAATTGACATTGATCATGCGCGGAACGGACAGTCCGGACGTGTTCGGCATTTCGCTGGAAGGACGTTCGGGTGTGTGTGTCGACAACATCGCAGCACGCGGTGGTGCGGGGTATGAATTCCGGCGAGTGGACCAAGGGCTCCTGAGCGCGATGTACAAGGATCTGGATGTGGAACTGCTGATCCTGCAGTACGGCGGTAATGTGCTACCCAACCTGAAAAGCGAGGAAGAGGCAGCGCAATATGGTCGGTTCTTCGGTGCCCAGATCGCACGCTTCAAGAAGATGATCCCCGGCGTTTCGGTGATCGTGATCGGACCGAGCGACATGAGTATCAAGGAGGGCGAGAACTTCGTGACCCGGCCCTATTTGGAGGATGTCCGCGATGCCTTGAAGACCAACACACTGGCCCAAGGCGCGGTGTTCTGGGACATGTTCGAGGCCATGGGAGGGCGCAACAGCATGGTGAGTTGGGTGGAGGCCGATCCCCCGCTCGCTGCAACGGACTACACGCACTTCAGCCCGCAAGGGGCCAAAAAGGTGGGTGAACTCTTCTACACCGCGCTGATCAACGACTTCGCCTCGTACTATTCATCCAAGCAATAACATGCGAAGCACCGGACCATCACCTTACGAACGAGTTGCTCTTGTCTTATGCCACGCGGTTGCATTCGCCGTTGGCCTTCCTCTCGTCACGACCGCGCAGGAGAACCCTGTTCGCTTGCCATCCTTGTCCTTCATGGACGCATCCAAGAACGCGTTGATCTTCGCCGGTGATCGAACTGCTTGGGACCGCTATCACAACAAAGTGGACAAACTCGTGATGGAGGGAACAGGCCAGATCAACATCGCGCATTTCGGCGGATCGCACCTACAGGCGGACATGTGGAGCATGGAACTGCGGCATCGATTGCAGAACATGGTACCCGGTGTGAAAGGCGGTCGTGGCTTCATCTTCCCGTACAACATGGCGAAGAGCAACAACCCGTATTGGTACCATCCGGAATACACGGGTCAGTGGGCGTTCACCAAGAACACGACACGTGCCGATACTGCGGCACTCGGCATCGCTGGCTACTCCGTGACCACCACGGATTCACCGACCAATTTGAAAGTGAGTTTCCGAGGCGAAGTCTATACCGGATACTCGTTCAACCGAGTGAAGGTGATGCACAGCATGGAGAACAGCTTCGCGGTCGTTGCGTGGTCCACCGATTCAACGGTGCATATCGAACAACGTACGGATGTCGCTCGCGGCTATACCGTGATCGAATACGATCGGTACATGGACACGTTGCATCTCCGGTTCGAACGCGCGGATAGCACACAGCAGCGCTTCACGCTCTACGGCATCACCTTGGAAAGTGATGATCCAGGTTTCTTCTACCACGCGAACGGTGTGAACGGTGCGAGTACGACGAGTTGGTTGCGTTGCGCGCGATACACACAGGAACTTGCCGTCATCCAACCGGATCTGGTGGTGTTCTCCATCGGCATCAACGATGCGCACGACCCCGACTTCAGTGCCGATCGTTACGAGCGCAACTATGCTGAACTGATCGCGCGAACGTTGGAGGCCTCCCCAGGCGCGGCTATCCTGCTCACCACGAATACCGACAGCTACATCAGACGGCGATATCCCAACAAGAACGGTGCGGCTGTGCGTGATGTCATGCTTCGTCTTTCCGCGAAGTACGGCTGTGGGGTGTGGGATACGTTCGGTGTGATGGGCGGTCAAACGTCGATCGCACGGTGGGAGGATGCTGGCTTCGCGAAGAAGGATCTCGTTCACTTCACACGGGCCGGATACACGGCGCTGGGTGATCTGCTCTTCAGCGCATTGATGGAGGCCTATGGCGACCACGTGAGGCAAACCTATCGTCCGTAGTTGCGCATGATCGGCACCGCCCTACCCTGCTTGAACGCCATGCCGCTCGTGGAATGGGCGAAGGTGTTCAACTATGATCCGGCGTCCCCGTTGATATTCACCCGCTTCTTCTTCTGGGGCTTCTTCGCGATCGTGCTCGTCGTGTTCAGCTTCGTGTACAAGCAGCGCGCTGTGCGCAATGCGTGGCTGTTCTTCGCGAGCCTCTTCTTCTACTGGAAAACGAGCGGTCTCTTCGTCGGGTTGCTTTTGTTCTCCATCACCATGGACTACTTCCTGGGTCTATGGAGCGCGCGCAGCACGGTACCTGGCAAGCGGAAATTGATCCTCGCCATCAGTATCACGTTGAACCTCTTGGTGCTCGGGTTCTTCAAGTACGCGCACTTCGTGGTGGACAACATCAACGCGCTGTTGGGCACCACCTTCCAAGCGATCAACCCGTTCGCTCATTGGGCCAACGCCGCGTGGGATGCGCACTTCGTCGAGAACAAGGTCCTCCTGCCCGTAGGGATCAGCTTCTACACGTTCCAGACGATGAGCTATGCGATCGATGTGTACCGCAATGTTGTGAAGCCTGTTCGCAACTTGCTCGATTTCGGCTTCTATGTCAGCTTTTTCCCTCAGCTTGTCGCCGGACCGATCGTACGTGCCGCGGAGTTCATTCCCCAGCTCTACGAGGACTTCAAACTGACCCGAGCACAATTCGGGATCGCCGTTTTCTGGATCCTGAACGGACTCGCGAAGAAAATGCTGATCGGCGACTACATCGCGGTCAACTTCATCGATCGTGTATTCGCGGACCCCACACGTTTCACCGGTTTCGAGAACCTGATGGCCTTGTACGGCTACTCGTTGCAGGTATACGCCGATTTCAGCGGTTACACGGACATCGCGATCGGCGTTGCACTACTGATGGGCTTCACGCTACCAGTGAACTTCAACAGCCCCTACAAGGCAGCCAGCACAGCCGAGTTCTGGAAGCGTTGGCACATGAGCCTGAGCACCTGGCTGCGCGATTACCTCTACATACCCATGGGAGGCAATCGCCACGCAACGCCCTTTACATACATCATGCTGGGCGTGATCGGCATCGCACTCACCCTGCTCACCGGTTGGTGGTGGCTGCCCGTGGCCCTGCTTTCACTGATCGCCTTGACCGTTGTGTTGGTGCGGATCTTCCCGAACCTCTTGGTCATCATCACCACGGACATGAACTTGATGATCACCATGCTCATCGGTGGGCTCTGGCACGGTGCCAGTTGGATGTTCGTGATCTGGGGCGGGTTGAACGGCCTTGGTCTGGTGTTCTACAAGTTCTGGAAGCGGATCAGCCCGTGGGGAAAGAGCACGAGTTGGGTAGCCCGTGGCTGGGCTGTTGGCATCACCTTCACCTTCATCACCTTCACCCGGATCTGGTTCCGAAGTGATTCACTCACTACGGCTGACAAGGTTCTTTCGCAGCTGTCCGGTGACTTCGGTTGGCACCTGATCGGCCCGGTGATCTGGGGGTTCCGCAGCGTATTCCTAGTGATGTTAGCAGGTTTGATCATCCATTGGTTGCCGGAATCATTCAAACAGCGCTACAGGACGCGTTTCGCAGCCTTACCGCTATGGGCCATGGCGTTGGTCAGCATCGGGGTGGTATTGGCCATCTACCAGACCATGACCGCGGAGATGGTGCCCTTCATCTACTTCCAATTCTGATCGATCACGGTTCCAAGGATCGCCGGTTCCTGACCGCATGTTCGGCCGTCCAGCTTTGATCCATTCATTGGACCACGCTACCTTTCCACCGTGCAAGAAACCTCCATTCAGACCTTGGATGAAGTTGGCCGCCAAAAGCTCATGGCTGGCTGGGTCAAGTCGCATACCGCTGATCTGGTTCGATACGCACGGAGCCGCGTAAAGGACCCCGATGTGGCCGATGACCTGGTGCAGTTGACCTTCGTTTCGGCCTGGCAGACCCTCAAGAAATTCGCAGGAGACAGTTCGCCTCGCACCTGGCTCTTCGCGATCCTGAAGCACAAATTGGCCGACCATTACAGAAAGGTCTATCGGGAAGGCCAGCAGGTGTCAGGAATGGAGATCGCGGACGACGACCCGGCCATCAGTGAATTCGCCACCAACGGGCATTGGACCAGCACCACCAAACCGGCCGACCTATCCAGCGCTTTCGAACTCGACGAGAAGGAACGCTTGGACCGGGCACTCCGACACTGTTTGGACCTGCTGCCGACGAACCTGCGGGGGGCGGTAGAGATGAAGTATCTGAAGGAAAAGGACAGCGAGGAGATCCAACAGACCTTGGGGATCAGCGCCACCAACTATTGGCAGCAACTGCATCGTGCGAAACTGAAACTGCGCAGCTGCATCGAAGGCAGACTTACCCGAAACGCTTGACGCATGGCCTTGACCGATACCCTGATGATCCACTGCCGGAAAGCCACTGAACTCGTTGAGCGCAGAGACCTGCAGCCGCTCAGCATGGGAGAACGGGCGGGTCTCTGGTTCCACATGCGCATCTGCAAGTACTGCCAAGCCTATTCAATGCAAAGCGAAGCCATCGATCTGTGGATGGAAGAGCGCGTGGGAACCCGAGTGGACACCGTTGCGCTGGAAGATCGCATCCTGACCCGGCTGAAAGGGTAGCTCCTATTCCGCACGCCATTGTGCAAACGTTGATCAGCTCTTTACCGAGTGCCATGCCGGGCTTCCGCATCTTTGCAGCCCATGACAACACACTTGGTCACCGGCGGCTGCGGCTTTGTTGGTCGCAATATGGTCCAACGCCTTTATGCCCAAGGCGCGAAAGTCCTCTTCATCGATGACCTCAGCGTGGGCACCCATCCGGACACATGGATCGGGCATCCGCTCAACTTCGAGCACAAGGACCTGAAGATCTATGGTCAGGACGAACGTTTGATTTTCTTGAAGGCTGATCTGCGCGATGTGCTGCGCGAACTGAACAAGGATCCACAGTGGTTCAAGAAGCAGTACGGCCTGAACATCGACCTGTTCGATGACATCTTCCATTTCGCTGCGATCGTCGGCGGAAGGAGCAAGATCGATGGTGATCCGATGTTGGTTGCCCAGGACCTCAGCATCGATGCGGAGATGTTCCTGTACGTGTGCCGCAACAAACCGCGGCGCTTCCTCTACCCCAGCAGCAGCGCCGCCTACCCCATCGATCTGCAGACCGAGAGCAACACCCTCAAGTTGAAGGAGAGCGACATCGACTTCAAGAAGATGGGCGAGCCCGACATGACCTACGGCTGGAGCAAGCTGACGGGCGAATTCCTAGCCAAGATCGCGGCCAGCCACTACGGCGTGCACGTCACCTGCATCCGCCCCTTCAGCGGGTATGGAGAGGACCAGGACCTCAGCTACCCCGTGCCCGCCATCGCCGCGCGCGCTGCCAAGAAGGAGAACCCCTTCGAGGTCTGGGGCACAGGCAAACAGGGCCGCGACTTCGTCCACATCGACGACGTGCTCGACCTTACGCTACTGGCCATGGACAAGATCAGCGACGGCCGGGCCATCAACATCGGCATGGGCAAGCTCACCAGCTTCCTGGAACTGATCGAGGTCTTCACCGGTTTCGCGGGCTACAAACCGACCATCAAACCCTTGCTCGACAAACCCGTGGGCGTACACAGCCGCTACTGCGACATGACCTGGGTGGAGGAGAACCTGGGGTGGAAGGCCAAGATCAGCATCGAGGAAGGGATGCGGAGAGTGTATGAGGCAGCGCTGAAGAAGATGTGATATGGGCCGCAGAGACGCAAAGGCGCAGAGAATGCCGAACTCATCATTGCGTGCAGCAATTCTCTTGTGTGTCCTTTGCTCCTTTAGTCCAACCTCGGCACAACACCCATGTGATAGCACTGATCACGGTAGTGTCAGCGGGGATTTCGACCGCATATTCGGAGGCCGACCCGAACCATGGCAGGTTTGCGGCGACACTACGAAGTTGGATGACCTACTTGTGATCTACTCATTCCCCCAATGCCGGATCTGGGCGGAGGTGAAGGGCTCGACCAAATGGTCAGTTGACTTGGATCGCTTCAGTGCATGCAAGGTGATGGTCATTCGCGAGCTGGGTGAGGAGGCCCCGCGGAAGTGGAGGCACTCGGACATGGTCTTTCAATCTTCGGATAAGCGGATCTTTGGCCTTCGGTCCGCGAATGGTAAGATCACGCCCATCGATAAAGACGATCTTCCTCGGCGATGACCTTGGGTAACACTTGAACTTCTCTGCGCCTTTGCGCCTCTGCGGCCCCTCCTCATGAACATCATCTGCTTCGGCCCAGGCCCCAAGTTCAAAGGCGGCATCGCGCAGTACAACACCGCTTTGGCCCGGGCGCTGAAGGATGAAGGCGCGCAGGTCACCATCGTCAGCTGGACGCAGCAGTACCCGGCGATCATCCCGCGCGAGTTCGTGGACAAGGCCAGCCGCAGCGACTTCCTGGAGGGCTACGACATCCCGGTGAAGTACCTGACCAACTGGAATGATCCGCGCACCTGGGGCGCCACCGCGAAGGCCATTGCCGCGCTGAAGCCGGACAAGGTCATCATCCAGTGGTACAACCCCACACAGGGCATCCCACTGAACAGCATCGCCAAGTACCTGCGCAAACACACGAACGCGGAGATCCTCTTCGACCTGCACTTCGTGGCCGCCAAGGAACAGAGCAGCTTGGACGCACGTCTCACGCGGATGGCATTGCGGCACGGACACAGCTTCATCGTTCACGCGTACAAGACAGCGGAGGAACTGAAAGCACTATTCGCTGGGGATGAATTCACCTTGACGTTGGATGGCGCGCGGGGAGTACGGGCGAGAGATCTCGCGCCCCAACGCGCAATTCTCAAACTCTATCACCCCATCTACACCCTCTTCAAGCCCGACCCCACGTTCGACAAAGAAGCCTGGAAAGCGAAGCACCATCTGCGGAAACACGTCTTCCTCTTCTTCGGATTCATCCGCAAATACAAAGGCTTGCACTACTGCATCGAAGCATTCGCGGAACTGGCGCATCAGCGCGACGATGTGAGCTTGATGATCGTGGGCGAACGCTTCTGGCAGACGGTTGACCAAAGCAAGCTGAGCACCAAGTTGAAGAACGCGGTCTTCGGCACGGTGAAGAAGCTCTTCCTGAAAAAGGCCGACGACGAGCGCGACTACGATCCGTTGGCGATGATCGCACAATTGGGTCTACAGGATAGAACGCTCTTGGTCGACCGTTTCATCCCGAACGAGGAGGTGCCTCCCTACTTCCAAGCGGCCGATACCATCGTCCTCTTCTACGAAACGGCTACGCCGAGCGGAGTGGAAAGCCTCAGTTACAACTTCAAACTACCTGCTGTTGCTACACGAGTGGGGCACTTCCCAGAGACCATCACCGACGGCTTCAACGGCTACCTCGCCGAACCGAAGAAACTCGCCGACATGGTACGCGTGATGAACGCCAGCATCGAGCAACCCATACCGCGCGAAAACGTGGTGGAAGCCACCAAGAACATGAGCTGGGCGAATTACGCGAAGGCGGTGTTGAAGGGATGAAGGTTGACCGTTGATGGAGTTGGGAGTTGCCCTACTCGATCGTCACGGTCCCACGAGCCTCCACTTCGATGATGCGTCGGCCGCCGGCATAGCCATCACCTTCGTTCAAGGACAGCGAACGACTGCGGTTGAAATAGAGATCCGCAGTGCCCGCACTCAAGTTCGAGGTGATGGATGCGGGAATGAAGATGGAACCCGCGCCGGTCGTGTTCAAGGTGGTCTTGCTGGTGGTGGTTCCGCTCTGTACGAGCCAAGCCTCCAGCGTTTCACCCTGCACCAACGGTCGTCCGACCCAGAACACCTGGCCGCCATTGCTGCGCGATAGGATGATACCGTTGGGAACCGTCACATCGTTGGTGTCTGCACGCAAAATGCGGTTGTCGAACCAGGCGCCATCGGGCTTCGTGAAGCGCAGGTACACATCGGCGAGGCCCGTGGTATTCCAGCGGTAGAAGTAGTTGTCCAATTCGGTGTAACTGGTGTACCCGTTTCCATTGAAGGTGATGGACGCATCCCCGGTCAATTGCAGGCGTACGCCCAGCGAATTGCTCTTGCGGAAGGTGGCGTAGGCCCGGGTGCGGTTGTCCGGCTTGTCGAAGATCACCTTGTAATCCTGGTAGATCGCGGTATCCACGGGCAGGTCGTCGATCTCTTCCTTCCGGCAGGCGGTGAAGAGGACAGCGATGGAGAGCAGTGTTAGCAGGCGCATGGTGGCGGTATTGGATGACCGAGGTCTTGGCAAATACGGGACCGATCTCCGTTTCATTGTGTCCAGCAGGGCATTGGACGGGGAACCCCGCCCGCTCATCGACGTAGAACACCAACGAATGGACTTGATCGTTAGCTTCACACCCCGCCTCGGCCTGCGAACTGGAACCTCGCGAAAGGGTCGAACGCGGCAAACCTGCTAGAAGGAACAATGGTACACCTACCACTGCTCGTGGCTTTGCTTTTCTCTTGGCTGCTGCCCAATTCCGGGACAGAGTCCCCTGTTCCGGCAGCATTAGCTGCAGAAGTCGGGGAAGGTGAACGGACGGAAACCGCTGAGCTCTATGAGGAACTTTGCCTTGACGGCGAATTGGCCGAACCCGTCTTCGTGGCTGGCTATAAGCGCATACAACGCTTAGGTGCGAAGGGCAAGGTGCTGGCTATTGCGGATATGTCCCAACCGAGCACGGCCAAGCGGCTCTACGTGATCGATCTGGAAAAGCGTGAGTTGGTGATGCGGACGTACGTATCCCACGGCTCCGGTAGCGGGGATCTGATGGCGACCACCTTCAGCGATCGTGAAGGGTCGCACCAGACCAGCTTGGGGTTGTATCGTGTCGGTGCCGAGATCGTGAGCCCGAAGCACGGAGCAGCTCTGCTCCTGCACGGCTTGGAGCGCGGCATCAATGGCAATGCGTTGAGCCGTGAGGTGATCATGCACGGCGCGGATTACGTCAGCGAGGAATTCATCGCCGCAAACGGTCGTTTGGGACGGAGCTGGGGCTGCCCGGCCGTACCTCGCAAGGACATGGCGCGTATGCTGGAACTGCTTACCGACGGCGGTTTGCTGTACGTGTACGCCCGCCTATAGAACTTTGTGTCCCTCGCGCACGTATGCGCGCCCCATTCATGCGCGAAGCCGTTGCACTCCTTTTCGTTGCTGCCCTCTTGGGTTCATGTTCCAACGTGACCAACGAACCGGATCCAGAAGCAAGCGTGCAGGACATCAACGCGGTATTCGAAAGCCGCGAAGCATACAGCGTGCGCAAGCTGACGGGATCCGAGATCGAAGCGTACTTGCAAGCACATCCTGTCCCGAAGTCGGATTCCATCAGCGTCATGGAATTCTACAACCGCCGCAACCTACAATACGCTTGGTTCGTGAACGACACGCTGTCCCAGGCCGCAGCTGGCTTCCTGGCCTTGGTGAACAGTAGCGATGTCGGCTACAGGGACCTTGATCAATTGCGCTCGCAACTGAATGCCCTTTTGCGTCCGGAACTGCGCACCATGCGGGACTCCGTGCCGTGCGACAGTTGCAGGACCCGATTGGAGCTTGCCCTCACAACCAATTTCTTCCGTTTTGCGGACAAGAAATACGGTGGTGTCGTAGGCAAGGACCTGCACGAACTCGACTGGTTCATTCCGCGGAAGAAGAAGAACTACGACAGGCTCTTGGACTCGCTCGCTGCGGGAGGCATGGACCTGCGTTCGGTGGAGCCGCTCCATCCGCAATACGCAGCGTTGAAGGATCAGCTGAAACAGTACTTCATGCTGGACACCCTGGTGACCTGGGAGCCCATCCTGTTGGGTGAACGCAAGAAGATCGAGCCGAACGACACATCCTTCATCATCCCGGACATCCGCCAGCGCTTGATATTGCTCGGTGATCTCGTGACCGGAATGGACACCTTGGTGCTCAGCTCCACCGCCTACGATAGCACGTTGTTGCACGCGGTCGAGCGCTTTCAGGACCGCCATGGCCTGATGCCGGATGGTGTGGTCGGGAACGGTGTGATCCGCATGTTGAACATCACCCCTGCGCAACGCGTGCGGACGATGCTGATCAACATGGAACGGTTGCGTTGGGTTCCCGAAACGTATGCTCCGGATCTCATTCTTGTGAACATTCCTGAGTACAGGATGCACATCTACGAGAACGGCAAGGAAGCATGGCGCATGAATGTGGTGGTGGGCGCTGAAGCAACTCGGACGGTGATCTTCAGTGATACGCTGAGCCGGATCGTCTTCAGCCCGTATTGGGGTGTTCCGAACAGCATCGTACGGAACGAGATCCTACCGGCGATGAAGAAGGATCCGAACTATTTGAGCAAGAAAGGCATGGAACGGATCGGTGGTACCGATGCCAATCCGGTGATCCGCCAGAAGCCCGGTGGAGGCAATGCATTGGGACGCGTGAAATTCCTGTTCCCCAACAGCTATAGCATCTACTTCCACGACACACCAAGCAAAGGCGGTTTCGCGCGAGAGAGCAGGGCGTTCAGCCACGGCTGCATCCGGCTGAGCGAACCGAAGGAACTCGCCGAGTACCTCCTGCGGAGCGACACTGCATGGACTCCGGAGAAGATCAAGGAGGCCATGTACAAAGGGAAGGAGACCTGGGTCATTCCGCCGGAAAAGCGACCGGTATCGATCGGCTACTTCACCGCGTGGGTGGATGATGATGGGCTGCTGAACTTCCGGGACGATGTGTATGGACACGACGAACGCCTTGCGGAAGAATTGTTCTACGACCCCACACCACCCGAAGCGATCGTCGCCCCTCCTACTCCTTTGGAAGAGGCTGCCCAACAGTGATATCCAGCGCGGCATTCCCGAAGTAATCGGCCAGGGACCTGTTGAGCCAATGGTCGGGTGATGTATCGAGCGGCAGGATGTGCAAGCTCAGCGGGATCTCCACCGGTCTTAGTTCCACGTGATCCGCTCCATTCCGTACCGCTTCGGTGATCATACCGTAGCCTTCCTGAATACCGCGATCATAGCGCTGAGCGCGGCCTGAAAGAAGATCGCTCGTCACAAGCCCATCTCTTCCGAAGAAGAAGAACGAGACAGCGCACAGAAGGACGAAAGACCACTGGAACGCCCGCGTGCGCGGATCCGGCAGCAGCCAGCCCCAAGTTCGGAACACCTGCACATCCCAGACCAATGCAGCAAAGCACCACGTTGGAATGAAGTAGAAGCAAGCCACATTCGCCGTGCGATACTGGCCGAGGAGACCTGTTGGCCAGTAGGTGACCACCATCGAAACAAAGACGACTGCGAAGGGCAGTGCAAGCACCAGCCACTTGTTCGCACGCTTCAAGAGATCCGAGAAAGCTCCCTCCGAACCCATTGTTCGGTGGAATGCAACCACGGCGAAGGAAAAGAGTACGAGCGGTGAAAGGACCAACCAAGTTCCACTGAAGCGCACTGTTTGAGCGACACTGTAGCCAAGCGTCCGAAGGAATTCATGCTGATGCGGGAACAACGCACCTCGTGTGGCATTTCCGGGCGCTGCGAATACAACGGCCCCGCACGCCAAGGCGACCAAGAACAGACCGGTGACCGAAGGATCAAAACGCTTCGAGCGGATCGATCGATGGATCAACGGCGCAGAATGAACGAGCACGAGAAGCGCCATGTGCAATTCACTGCAACCTGCGATGACCACGATCAACGGAACCTGAGCCAGGATCCAGCCGATACCCGGTGTTCCACCGCGTCGATGGAATACGATCCAATTCCCGAACAAGAAGAGGCTGAGCACATTGGGCAATTGATACGTCATGGCCCCGGTGTACCAATAGAACCCTTCGCTGGCATCCGGCATGCAATGCAGGAAGAGCAAGACGAATATCAGCGCGATCATCCAGCGAGTTCCGGTTGAAAGCGCTTCACCGAAAGTTTGAACAAGGAACCGATAGGCCGCAAGGCAAGTGAACGTGATCAAGGCGATCGCCGTGGAACGATACAGGATCGAGCCATCACTCATTCCAAGCACCAGCGGGCCTCGCAGCAAAAGGATATTGGAGAAGTAGCGGCCGTTCCACGAGGTGAACTCCTGCACAAGTCGCGCCCACAGTTCCGTGCGCATACCGGCTACCGCGTAGCTGAAGTCATCGGCGAAGGGATGCACGTACCACGCCAACCAAAGGTGCCGTGCGAGCCCTAGTAGAAGTAGGATGAAGACGAATATCCGGGTCGGTCGATCCAACATGGCCTTCAAAGATGGCCTTTCGTCCGGTGCGGTATCAGAACCCAGTGCGTTCGCGGATCCGGTAGCGGTTGCGTTCGGTGCCGTTGCGGCTCACCAGATCAGCCACGAAACCGGCGGTCAAGAGCTGCACTCCGATGACCATCGCGGTGAGAGCCACGAAGAACAGACCTGATTCAGCAACGCGCGGTGCGGGCTCATGTAGGACGAACGAATGCCAGAGCTTCTCGCCCACCACCCACGACGCGCTGATGAAACCGACCACGAACATGATCGTGCCCAAACCACCGAAGAAGTGCATCGGTTTCTTTCCGAAGCGGAAGATGTACGTGATCGTCAACAGATCCAAGAACCCGTTGATGAACCGATCGAAGCCGAACTTGGTGGTGCCGTACTTGCGTGGATGGTGCTTGACCACCTTCTCACCGATCTTTCTGAAACCCTCCTTCTTTGCAATGAACGGAATGTACCGGTGCATCTCACCGAACACCTCGATGTTCTTCACGACCACCTTTTTGTAGGCCTTCAAACCACAGTTGAAATCGTGCAAGTGCACGCCGCTCACCCGTCGGGTGGTCCAGTTGAAGAGCTTGGTGGGCAGGGTCTTGGTGATGGGGTCGTAACGTTTCTTCTTCCAACCGCTCACCAGATCGAAGTCATCCACGGTGATCATCCGATACAGCTCGGGAATCTCGTCCGGATCGTCCTGCAGGTCGGCATCCATGGTGATCACGACTTGGCCTTGCGCTGCACGGAATCCTTCGTTCAGCGCAGGGCTCTTGCCGTAATTGCGGCTGAAGCGGATCCCTTTCACACGGCAATCCTGTTGGGATAGGCGTTGGATCTCTTCCCAAGACCCATCAGTGCTCCCATCATCCACCAGGATCACCTCGTAGTCCTTCCCCATTCCACGGATCACACGGTGCAGCCACTCCACGAGCGGCGCCAACGAATCGCGTTCGTTGACCAAGGGGATGACGACCGAAATGTCCATGGCTGAGGTTGTGCAAGGATACGGGTTGGACACAGATCAAGCGCTCTCAACGCGCGCGAACGATCACCCAGCCATCGGGTCGATCGAGCAGCGGTACCACACCTTGTGCCTGCGCTCGCTGCCAGTTCAGCGCCGGCGGAAGGCCTGCCCATTGGTCCGACAAGTTCGCTGGCCGTACCACCAGAACTGCACCTGGATCGAAGTGGTCCACTTCTGCGTACCATAGCTCCATGACGGGCAGTGGAGCGCAGTAATTGGCGAGGGCAGCTCCCATTCCGTGGGTGTAGATCCGTTTCGGGCCTACTTCGTTCACGAATGCGGCCAATTCACGTTCGGTGCGGGCTTGATCCATGAAAGGTTGGATAGCACGTGCGAACAGTGCGAACTGGATGGCTACGAAAAATGCTGTGATCCATTTCGGATCAACACCCTTGTTGGCGATGAAGTCCCAGGCTCTGAAGAACGAAGGGTACATCAAAACGGCTACGAAAGGAAGGGCCATCAACAGGACCCGGTCGTTCTGGAAAGGCATACCGGCGATGAAGAGCAGATAGCCCCCCAATAGCCCAGCTGCCGATCGAACGGGCAGTGTATTCAGGTCTGAACGTCGGAAGAAGGGCAATAGGAACACGCCGATCGGCAGGAACCCGGGATGAACGAACACACCTAGGACGTACAACACATTGGGGAAGCGATACACCAGCGTACCATCATCCGAATGCAGCACACGTCGGAACAGATTCAATGGTGACCATTCCGCTAAGGGTGAATCGGCCAGAAGTCCCTCCAGGCTATCGGCAGGAAGTTGGACCACGACGTAGATCAAGCCAGCGATCGCGGTCATCCCGAGAACCGACCAACGCCACGTACGACGTTCTGGATGACCATGTAGCATGACCAAGAAGAGAGCCCCCACGATCGGAACCACCGCTAAACGCACGCTCAACGCAGCACCAACGAAGAGAAGCGCGATGACCAGTGACCACCACGAGCGCTCGCGTATCCAGCGAAGGACCCGGTCGAAGGCAAGAAATATCAACGCGATACCCGGCACATCGCTCATCACCGTGGTGGAATAGCGCAACAGGAATGGGGATACGGCCAGTGCCAACAACACATATCCATCGCTTGCACGGTGCTCCGGAAAATTCCGTCGGAGGAAAGCGCGAAGCGTAAGAACGAGCACTACCCAACTCAACGCGCTCACGACCCGAAGACCGATCAAGGTGCTACCGAAGAACCAGCCCACCAGCACACCCAGCATCGGATATCCGTGCGGATGCTCCGCCATTTCGGGTCGCACACCTCCGCTCGACCATTCGGACCATCCACGGGCAATGCGCAAGTAATCGTGCGCATCCTGACCATTGAGGCCTTCGTATGCGTTCATGCTCACCCAAAGGACCGCAGCAACGATCGGTATCAACAGAAGAAAGGGTCGCGAGCGCCCTCGGAGCAACATTTGCCGAAAGTAACGTTGGTCTTTGCTGACGGTCGAGGATAAGAATGGCACGGATGCGCCGTTCCTTTGCCGCATGTCGCTTTCCTCCAGCTTGCTCGAGAACGCTGTGGACCAGTTGGCCACTTTACCCGGGATCGGAAGGCGAACGGCCATGCGATTGGCCTTGGATCTCTTGCGACGCGACCCGCAAGAGGTAGCACGATTCAGCGAGGCGATCCGACGCATGCGCGACGACGTGCGGTTCTGTGATGTATGCTGCAACATCAGCGATGAGCCGCGTTGCGCGATCTGCCGTGATGGCAACCGAGAAGCAAGCTTGATCTGCGTGGTCGAGGACATTCGGGACGTGATCGCGATCGAGAACACCCGCCAGTTCAAAGGCTTATACCACGTCCTCGGTGGCGTGATCAGTCCGATGGACGGCATCGGGCCTGAGGACCTGAATACCCGGCAATTGATGGACCGTGTTCAAGCTGGTGGCATCGATGAAGTGATCCTGGCGCTGGGGACGACCTTGGAGGGCGATACCACCGGGTTCTACCTGAACCGGAAACTGAACGAAGCGCACGTTCGCGTGACCATGCTGGCCCGAGGCCTGAGCGTGGGTGGAGATCTGGATCAGGCCGATGAACTGACACTTGGTCGTAGTATCGCCGACCGGAAACCGTACGAACAACTCGCGCGGCGCTGAGCATGAAGCTTTCCATTATCATCGTCAACTACAACGTGCGGGCGTACTTGGAGCAGTGCCTAAGCACAGTGCAAGCCGCGATCAGTGGCTTGGAAGCCGATGTGTTCGTGGTGGACAACCTCAGTACTGACGGCAGCGTGGAGATGGTGCTTGCGAAGTTCCCGACCGTGAAGCTCATTGCCAACAAGGAGAATGTCGGATTCAGCCGCGCCAACAACCAAGCCATCCGCGCCAGTGATGCGGAGTATGTCGTGCTCCTGAATCCCGATACCGTGGTTGGCGAAGATGTCTTCCACAAGGTGGTTGAATTCCTGGATCGCACCCCGAAAGCTGGTGGTTTAGGGGTGAAGATGATCGATGGCACGGGATCCTTCCTCCCAGAAAGCAAGCGTGGACTGCCAACTCCGGCAGTGGCCTTCTACAAGATCATAGGTCTCACACGGCTCTTCCCGCACAGCAAGGTCTTTGGGCGATACCATCTGGGGCACCTTCCCGAGAACGAAGCTGCTCCCATCGAGATCCTTTCAGGCGCATGCATGTTCCTGCGGAAGAAGACGCTGGACGAGGTAGGCTTGCTCGATGAGAGCTTCTTCATGTACGGCGAGGACATCGATCTCAGTTACCGCATCACTTTGGGCGGTTACGAGAACTGGTACTTCCCTGATGCACGGATCATCCATTACAAGGGTGAAAGCACCAAGAAGAGCAGCGTGAACTATGTGTTCGTGTTCTACAACGCCATGGCCATCTTCGCTCAAAAGCACTTCACCCGCAGGCGGATGAACCTGTTGGGCCTGTTGATCAATGGCAGCATCTACCTGAGTGCAGCAGGTGCCATCGTCATGAGATTCCTGCGACGAGCATTGCTCCCGATGCTCGACTTCGCAGGTATTGTAGGCGTCCTTTGGCTCATCCGAACGCTCTTCGGTGACGACCCGATCGGTTTGGAACGTGTTCGGCACTATGCCGTTTTCGCGGTCGCCGGTCTGATCGGATCGGGTTTGTGCGGCGCGTATGACATTCCGGTGAAGTTGTTCAACATCATTCGAGGCGCTCTTCTGATGGCGATCGGTATACCATTGTACAATAGCGTTATGCCCAGCCGGATCATAGAACCCAGCGATGCGTTGGCGCTGATCTCAGCGATGATCGTTGCCCAGATCGGTGTGCGACTGATCCTGCACACCGCGCGGATGAAGCCATTCAGCCTGCGCAGCTTGGACCTGAAACGTGTGCTCGCCATTGGTGGTGCAGAGGAGAACAAACATGCACTCGCATTGCTCTGGCAAACGCACTTCGGACTTGGCCGGCAGAAGCAGATGAGCATTGAGCAAGGGCAAGCGCCGGACGCCGCCTCCGAGGTTCGCCGGAAGGTGCGGAAACATGGCATCGACGAAGTGGTGTTCTGTGCCAAGGACTTGCGCTGGTCCCGCATCATTTACCTCATGGAACAATTGCGCTCGACCGGGGTGCTCTTCAAGATCGCCCAGCCCACGCGGGAATTCATCATCGGGCCGAACAGCATCGAAAGCCTGAACGACCTCTTCATCATGGAGCGTTATGCCGTGCATAGTTCCGGTGCGCGCCGTACCAAACGGATCATGGATCTGGCGATCGCCTTGGGGTTGATGTTGGCACTTCCGATCACTTTGCTCGTGGTAGCGGACCGTGCATCGTTCTTCAGCAATTGGTGGGCGGTGATCCGCAAGCGGAAAAGCTGGGTGGGCTACGGGCCGTTGAAAGAAGGGCCGATGAAGATCCCAATGATCCGGCCAGGCGTCTTGAACACAGTACCCAAGAATGCCTTGAACGACCCGGTCAGCGTGCAACGCGCGAACATCACGTATGCCAAGGACTATGGCCCATGGAACGACCTCGGGCTGGTCCTTCGCAGCCTATCCGATCTAGGGAAGGCCTGAGTCACTCACCTTCCGGCACCCATCGCTACCTTTGGCCACCTCCTCAACGGGAGTTCATGACCATGTCCAAGATCGAGATCCTGCTTCCCAAAATGGGCGAGAGCGTGGCAGAGGCCACCATCATCAAGTGGTTGAAAAGTGAAGGCGACCGTGTGGAAGCCGATGAACCCATGGTCGAGATCGCGACGGATAAGGTGGACAGCGAAGTGCCTGCACCTGAAGCGGGTATACTCTTGGAACGTCTCGTGAAAGACGGCGATGTGGTGAAAGTTGGCCAACCCATTGCCCGCATCGGTGGTGCCGCGGAAGCAAGAGCACCCGCTCCACCTGCGGCAGTCGCACCACAAAAAGAGCCGGTGAGTGCGCCAGCAAGCAATGGGAACGGCTTAGCACATAGCAGTGCTCCGGCGGCGGTAGTACAGGGTGCGCCTGTTAGCCGCACCGGCCCGAGCGGAAAATTCTACAGCCCGTTGGTCCGGAACATCGCCCAGAATGAAGGCCTTTCGATAAAGGAATTGGAGTCGATCGCTGGTTCCGGCCAGGGTGGTCGTGTAACGAAAAAGGACGTTTTGGATTATCTGCCCGCACGCGGAGTCAAAAGCACTGAGCCAACTGTACCTCAGCCAAGTCAAGCTGCTGCTCCAGCAGCGACAGTGACGCCTGCCCCTGCGCTAGGACCATCTCCGGTGCTTGCTGCGGGCGACGAACTGATCGAGATGGATCGCATGCGCCGCCTCATTGCCGATCATATGGTGATGAGCAAGCGCACCAGCCCGCATGTCACCAGCTTCGTGGAGGCCGACGTCACCAACTTGTGGATGTGGCGCGAGAAAGTGAAGAAAGCCTTCGAGCAACGCGAAGGGGAAAAGCTCACGTTCACGCCGGTCTTCATCATGGCGATCGTGCAGGCGATCAAGGAAATGCCCATGGTGAACGTGCAAGTGGACGGTTACACCATCGTAAAGAAACGGGACATCAACATCGGCATGGCCGCTGCAATGCCCAACGGCAACCTCATCGTTCCGGTGATCAAGAATGCCGATCAATTGAACCTGGTCGGCATGGCCAAGAAGGTGAATGACCTCGCCAATCGGGCCCGCTTGGGCAAATTGTTGCCGGATGAGATCAGTGGTGGCACCTACACCGTGACCAACGTAGGCACCTTCGGCAATGTGTTGGGTACCCCGGTGATCAACCAACCCCAGGTCGCGATCATGGCCACCGGCGCCATCCGAAAGAAGCCGGCGGTCATCGAGACCCCCCAAGGCGACCTAATCGGCATTCGGCACCAAATGTTCCTCTCCCATTCCTACGACCATCGCGTTGTGGATGGAGCCTTGGGAGGGCGATTCGTTCGCCGGGTGGCGGACATCTTGGAAGCGTGGTCCCCCGATCAGGCATACTGAAACCACGAACACCCTTGCGACGAGGGAAAGTTCTACATTTAACCGCACCATTTCAGTCAGTTCCACCGAAAGCGCTCAGTTATGAAGTACGGCTACGCTGCCATCACCCTCCTGTTCATCGGCCTCCTGCACACGCGAACTCAAGCGCAAGGCGACAATACGTCATTCAATTGGAAGTTCGAGGAGGGAAACAAGTTGATGGAGGAGAAATTCTTCAATCAAGCAGCCGATATCTGGACCGGCCTACTGGCCACCGACCCCGAGAATGCCAACCTGAACTACAAACTCGGCTACTCCTATTTCCATTCGTACAACCAGAAGTCCAAAGCGCTCCCGTTCTTGGAGAAAGCGGCGGCCTTGCGCACGAAGGGCCTCGGCGGCTTCAATACCACCGGATATGACCCATTCGATGCGCGTGAGCGGAATGCTCCTGTTGAAGTGGATTATTACCTAGGTCGTGCCTACCACTTGAACAACCAGTTCGACAAGGCCGATGTGGCCTACCAGAAATTCATCGACGAAACGGATGCCAAGCACGAGTTGCATGCACAAGCGGTTCGTGGTAAAGAGCAGACGGCGAACGCGCGATTGCTGACTGCAAGCCCGCTGGATTACGCCATTTCGAACGTCGGCCCGGTCATCAACTGGGCAGGCCCGGATTTCAGCCCGGTTCTTAGCGTTGACGGAAACGCCCTGTTCTACACCTCACGACGGATCCGTCCGGATAGCTCGAACAGCGCCGTGATCGATCCGATCTCGGGCCAGCCCTACGAGAACGTTTACGTCAGCTACAAGGACCGCGAAGGAAACTGGCAGAAACCAGAAGTTCTCAATATCAACCCTCCTGTGGGTCACTTGGCCACGATCAACGTGGCGGCGGATGGGCAGACCTTGTTCGTTTATCGGGATGACGGTGGTAACGGCAACATCTACGAAAGCAAATTGGTCGGTGAGGTATGGAGCGAGCCTGTGCTCATGGGCAGCGACATCAATACCAAATCCTGGGAGACGCACGGTGCATTGAGTGCCGATGGAAATACCTTCTATTTCGTGAGTGATCGCAAAGACGGTAGCATTGGTGGTCGGGACATCTACAGGGTCGTGCGCCTTCCGAACGGTGAGTGGAGCAAGTCGCAGAACTTGAGCCCTGTCATCAATACGCCTTATGACGAGGACGGTCCCTTCATCCACCCGAACGGTCGTACGCTCTACTTCAGCTCCATGGGCCACAATTCCATGGGCGGATTCGACATCTTCATGACGGAGATGAACGACGATGGCACTTGGACCTCACCAAAGAACCTCGGATCTCCGTTGAACTCCACGGATGACGATGCCTTCTTCGTGACCACAGCGGACGGCCGTCGCGGTTATTTCAGCAGCGATAAGATCGGTGGCTACGGTGAAAAGGACATCTACTTCGTGGATCTGCCTTCGGACATGGAGGCTGAAGGTCTCACTGTTCTGAAAGGCTACATCATTCCCGCCCCCGGCGAAGAGTTGCCACCGAGTACGATCCTGTACGTTACCGACAAAGCGACCGGCGAAGTGAAGACCTACAAGCCCCGTCAGCGTGATGGCGTGTATGTTGCCATCCTACCTCCGTGCAAGGAATACAACCTCGACTACCGTGTGAACGATAAGACCGTGCACACCGAGGACATCTTCGTGGAGTGCGAAAGCGCCTATCAGGAGATCAACAAGGAGATCTACTTGAGTCCGGTTTCCCTTGCAGGCCCTGCCAGCATCGTGGACCTACCGAAGGGTTCGCCTCCTGGCAAGAAGGAAAAGGGCGAGAAAGTGGACAAGGGCGGCAAGACGGAGAAGGAGCCAGCGCTCACCGATGCCCAAAAGGAAAAGGAGCCTAAGCATGTGACACCGGACGCCAGCTATGCGGATGAATACACGAAGTTCTACTCGTACAATGCGAAGGACATCGATCCGAACGAAACACGATGGAAAGAGTTCGTGGACGTGGTGGTTGGCTTGATCGACAAGAATGGCAAAGCCAATGTGGTGATCGAGGCCAGCGCCTCCAAGGTTCCTACGAAGACCTATGGCACCAACGAGAACCTGAGCCGCCAGCGGATGGAAGATGCACGTGCTCGCCTCCTCGAAGCTGTGAAGGCCCGCGGCAAGGATGAAACCAAGCTCTACCTCGAAGCGGTGAACAACCTCGTCCAAGGCCCCAAGTATGCGGCCGACTTCAAGAACACCGAGAAATACGGCAAGTTCCAGTACGCCAAGCTGAAGGTGCGCTAGGCGACGGATCGTGAAGAACTAAAAGAAGCCCCGGCGGAAACGTCGGGGTTCTTCTTTTCTACATTTCGCAGGATGAAACTGACGCTGGAACGCCCCCTCGCCTTCTTCGACCTGGAAACCACCGGGGTACGGATCGGGAAAGACCGCATCATACAGGTCGGCATCGTGCGCCTCCTGGAGGATGGTACCCGCGAAACGTACGAGACGCTGGTTAACCCGGAAATGGCGATCCCGGCCGAGGCCACCACCGTGCATGGGATCACCGATGCAGATGTCGCCGATGCGCCGCTGCTCGCCGATGTTGCTCGGGAGATCCTGTCGAACATGGAAGGATGCGACCTGGCCGGCTTCAATTGCCTGCGGTTCGATGTGCCCTTCCTTGCGGAGGAACTGCACCGCGTCGGTACCGATTGGGATAACACCAACCTGCGCATCGTGGATGTGCAACGGATCTACCACAAGATGGAGCCGCGCAATCTCAGCGCAGCCTTGCGGTACTACTGTGGAAAGGAGCACGAAGGTGCCCACGATGCCCTGGCCGATGTGGAAGCCACGGCCGACGTGCTGCTTGCACAACTGGAACGCTACCCCGACACTTTACAAGGGGATGTGGCTTTCTTGGGCGAAATGAGCGGTGATCGCCAAAGAAGCCCCGATGCAGCAGGCAAGCTCCGATTCGACGACCGGGGTGCGATCTGCCTCTCGTTCGGCAAATACGCTGGCTGGACCTTAGAGAACATCGGCCGTAACGACCCCGGCTACCTGCAATGGCTGATGACGAAAGCGGACCTACCCGGAAGCACACTTTCGGTTATGCGCGCAACATTGGCTGACCTTCAACACTGACCCCATGAAGATCATCTGCATCGGTCGTAATTTCGGCGAACACGCCAAGGAACTGGGCAATGCCGTTCCGGACGAACCAGTGGTCTTTCTGAAGCCGGAAAGTGCGTTGATCCCGAAACATGCCGCCATAACGCTACCCACCTTCAGTGACGACATCCACCACGAGATCGAATTGGTCTATTCCATCATCCGCAAGAACGGCAAGGCACAGGCGGACAAGGTCTCTATCGGATTGGACCTTACTGCTCGCGACTTGCAGCAGCAACTGAAAGAGAAAGGCCTTCCGTGGGAGAAAGCCAAGGCCTTCGACGGTTCGGCCTACGTGGCCGATGCATTCACGGCGCTGGAATCCTTCCCTCAAGGCCACCGCATCGACTTCGTGCTGAAACGCAACGGAAAAGTGGTGCAGAGCGGTCACAATGGTCAGATGCTCTTCCCCATCGAAGCGATCATCGCCAATGTTGAGCGATACATGCTCTTGGACGAAGGCGATCTGATCTTCTCTGGAACTCCCGCTGGTGTAGGGCGGATCGAAGTAGGCGACCGCCTGGAGGGCTATCTCCTCGGCGAATTGCTATTCGACCTGACCGTGGAAAAGGCGAAGGTCCCAGCATCCGTCCGGTAGGATACCTTTGCTGCCCATGACCAAGATCGTTCAAGTAGGCAATATCGAGTGCGGCAGCGACCAGCTATTTCTGATCAGTGGTCCTTGCGTGATCGAGACCGAGGACGTGATGCTTCGAACGGCAGAGAAGCTTAAGGAAGTGAGCGAGCGCATCAAGGTGCCGGTCATCTACAAGAGCAGCTTCACCAAGGATAACCGAAGCAGCGTTGACTTCTACCAGGGCCCGGGGCTGGATGAAGGCTTGAAGATGCTCGAGCGGATCAAGAAGGACTTCGGCTTCCCGATCCTCACGGACATCCACTACCCGAGCCAGGCCAAGCCTGCCGCAGAGGTCTGTGATGTGCTGCAGATCCCAGCATACCTCGTGATGCAGACCACCTTGGTGACCGAAGCGGCCAAGACCGGCGCGGTGATCAACCTGAAGCACGCTCAGTTCCTGGCACCGGACAACATGATCAAGCCAGCGGAGAAGGCCAAAAGCGTTGGCAACGACAAGATCATACTCACCGAGCGGGGCTACACCTTCGGCTACAACGACCTGATCGTGGATCCCCGCGCATTCTACCACATGCGCAAGACGGGTTACCCCATCGTGTTCGACATCACGCACAGCATCCGTAAGTACGGTATACCGAGTGCTGATCCACGCGGAGGGAACCGTGATGTGATGCCCACGATCGCACGTGCTGGTGTTGCTGCTGGTGTGGATGGCGTATTCATCGAGACCCACCCCGACCCGAGCAAGGCACTTTGCGACGCGGCCAGCCAACTGTGCGTGTATGACCTGGAGGAATTCATGAAACCACTCATCGACCTGCACGCCGTGGAAGTGAAGCACCGGCAATTCGACGCAGAGACGCAAAGTCGTTGAGAAAACCAAAGCAAGAACCAACCGCATTCTCCGCGCCTTTGCGCCTCTGCGGCAAACCCAACACCATGGAACTCTACCTCGACAGCGCTGACATCAAGGAGATCGACGAAGCCTTCAAGCTCGGCTTTCTCACTGGCCTTACCACCACGCCGACGTTCATGCACCGTGGAGGTGTCACGAACATCGACAAGATGATCCTGGACCTCGCGAAGAAGGTGCCCATCCTTCAGGTGGAAGCCCTTGGTGAAACGGCCGAGGAAGTCGTGAAGGAGGCCAAGCGCCAGCTCAAAATGGGCCTGAAGAAGGAGACCACCGTCTTCAAGATCCCCGTGAGTTTGGAGGGTTTGCGCGCTTGCCGCATGTTGCGCAACGACGGCATCATGGTGAACGTTCATCTGGTCTACACGCTGCAACAAGCCTACATGGCCATGCAAGCGGGTGCTTCGTATGTGTGCCCGCTGGTCGGTCGCTTACAGGATCAAGGGCACGACGCACTGAGCTTGGTGCAACAATGCGTGGAGGCCGTCAATTACTACGGTTACGACACGAAGATCATGTTCAGCAGCGTGCGCACGGTGGAGCATGTGCGGAATGCGGTCGAGATCGGGGTGCACACGATCACTGTGCCTTGGAAGCTGATGAAACAGCTCACCGACAACCACTTCACCGCGATCGGTACGCAACAGTTCTACGTGGATACGCGCCTGATCACCATGAAGGTGAAGGACGTGCTGACCCATCAGAATCCGATCGTGAAGGACAGTGCTACCGTGAGCGAAGCCTTGGTGGCGATGACGAAGTTCGGCTTCGGTGCCGTGATGGTCGTGGATACCAAAGGCAAGAACGTTGGCGTATTCACCGACGGCGGGCTGCGTCGCGGCCTGGAGAAGGAAGGCAACAAGTTCTTGGCTAAGAAGTTGAACACGATGAAGTTCAGCGCACCGTTCTCCATCAGTCCGGAAGCCTTGTTGGACGAGGCCCAGAAGGCCTTCAAGGAACACAAGGTGGATACGTTGAGCGTGAGCGAGAACGGCAAGCAGCTCGGCATGCTCGACATCCAGGACATGATGAAGGCCATCGCTGGCTGAGATGTTCGGCTCGAGTGGAAGGCACCACGATGAACGCCTGATCAATGGGCGGGACGCGACCGTCCAGCGCCTGTCCAGTATCAAGGCGGTCATCTGCGATTGGGACGGCGTCTTCAACGACGGTTTCAAGGATGCGGAGGGCGGTAGCCCGTTCAGCGAGGTGGACAGCATGGGCGTGAACCTATTGCGATTCGCGTTGTGGCTGCGGAAGGAGGAACTCCCCTACTCCGCGATCATCACTGGCCAGCACAACCTATTCGCCGAACGTTTCGCGCAGCGCGAGCACCTGCATGGGGTGTACATGGGCTTCACCCACAAACCCGAGGCTTTCGACCGGTTCCTTGCGCAGCATGGACTGAAGCCTGACGAAGTGCTCTTCATCTTCGATGATGTGCTCGATCTTCCTGTGGCGGAGCGGTGTGGTCTGCGCGTGCTGATCGGTCATCGCGCAACGGAACTGTTCCAACGAACCTGCATCCAACGTGGCTTGGTCGATGTCCACATCAACTTGGGCGGCGGTCACCATGGCTTGCGTGAAGCTTGTGAGTTGCTGATCCAACTTCTCGGCAATTGGGAGCGCGTGATCGATCACCGGGTGGCCTTCGATGCGACCTACCAGCGGTACCTCACAGCGCGTCAAGCGGTGGTGCTTGAAGTTGTGCGGAACGCACGTTGATCGGGCCACTGTGGATACTCGCTGTTGAATGCGGTGAGATCCATTTGAGGAGTTCGGCCTCAGAAGTACCGAAAGTCGCGATCCGTCCTCCGTACCTAGGCCATGAGCAGATCACCCGTACACCACAGGTAGATGCATCCGAATTGCAGGATCGCGAAACCTATGATCAGCCACTGATAGTACCGCTCGAAGAATGGTGTTTTCGAGGCCACCAAGAACAGCGGCAGGAAAGCCATCGAAAATCGCGTCATGGAGTCTACGGACCCGGATACCAATGGCGCGAGTATCCCGACGATCAACATGATCCGGAATGCCGGTGTCAAGCGACGCCACAGCAGGGCGCAAATGGCAATGAGCATCAAGGTGTACACCGATTCCAGTTGCGTAGCGGGATCGCCCGATCGGAAGAATCCTTGCCACGGATAGCTCAACGTGCGGTCCCATCCCTTTTGTGCTTTCGCGAAGGCCATCGGGTCACCGGTCATGCGCCATTGGTAGAAGCTGAAGAGTCCGAAGGAAACGATGGGTGGTAGGCACATTCGCCAAACTCCACGGTCATTCAGGACGTCCTTCCATCGAACATCCGTCCACCGTTCGATCCAGGGGCTGTATAGCGCCATGGCCGGAACCAGAAACAGAGCATTCGGACGGATCAATACGGCAAATGCCAGGATCAAGCCGGAAAGCCAACGCTGCCCCTTATCCGCAGCGATCATGGCTCCTAGGAACGCAGCGATATAGAGGCCATCGGAATAGTGGAAGAAAAGGAAGATCGTGAATGGGAAAGAGAGGTAGATCCATGTCGATCTTCTTGCCAGCCCAGCCGCCAAATGGAAACTGGACCACCAGAGATAGAGCAACGCAACCGAAGGACCCGTGATCCATGATAGTAACTCCATCGACCACGGGACATCGACGGTAAGGAAGCTGCTGATCCATGCGGTGCAAACCGGATAGGCTGGGAAGAATGCCCATGCAGACTGTACACGACCAGCGACCACTTCTCCGGATGGCGTATGCGAAAGGCCCTCGGCACCTGGGTAGCCGAACTCCGCGATGCGTGCGTACCAATAGCTATCGAACCGGTGAAATGCGCTCGCCCAACCTGGATCACCCGTGACCAAGGTGTTCATGAGATATACCAAGAACTTTATGCAAATGAACCATAACATGCAGGCCAGACCATCCTTCAGCGATAAGCCTGAAATGCGATCCAATGGACTGGCGAAAGTGGCTGAACTCACAACAAAAGGGTTCAAAGTGATGGTCGACCTGTACTGGATCCTGAGCGCACAAGTGCAAGGTAATTGAGCGGTTGAACATGAACGCCCTCCGGACTTCGGTGTTCAGAGGATACATGATCGACTGACCCGTCAAGAACCGTCCACGGCATGGAGATAGAGCGCCGTATCAGGGAATAGCAGATACGATCATCGTAAAGCGATGCGCGTGGTCATCTCCTTTTCTTTCACCTCGAACGCGGCCAACTTGAACGGCGGTGGCCCCATGTTCACCGGGGCATCGTTGCTGAACCCATACGGTTCTTGTGGCCAACCGATCCACGAGGTGTTCAACTTGTTGTCCGCGTTGATGTCGTGGAACACTTTCACCGCGTAAACGCCGGCTATCACATCATCGAAGGAGCAGCGCACTGTCCTTCCCGTGGCTTCCACGCTCTTCAGTACACAGCCTTCTTCGGTATCGTACGCCGCCTTGTTCGGGCAAAGCGCGATCCGGAGCATACCACCTTCATCCGGCTTGTTCAGGATCACTTCCACGTTCAGAACGGTCTGCGCGGAAGCCAATGCCGTGGAGCCAAGGAGAAGAACGGCAAGTGCTTCAAAGCGCATGGCGCGAATATCAGAATTGCGTTCGAACAGCCAACGCCTTTTGCAGCCGTGAGCGGAATTCGGAACGAGGGATCTCCACGGCACCCAATTGCTCGGTGAAATCATTGATGTACTGCGAATCGAAGAGCAGGAAGCCCTTGGCTCGCAAATGGCGGACCAAGAAATGGAAAGCCGCCTTGCTGGCATTGCTTTCACTGCTGAACATGCTCTCGCCGAAGAACGCACCGCTGAGTGCAACGCCGTAGATACCTCCGACAAGTTCGCCGTGTGCGGTCACTTCCACCGAGTGCGCGAAGCCCGCATGATGGAGGGTGATGTATGAAGCGATGATCCGCTCATCGATCCAGGTTTCATCGCGATCAGCGCACGCTCGGATCACGGCTTTGAAGTCCCGATCGATGGATAGCGTGAAGTCGCTCTTTCGCAAAGCCCTTTGGAGGCGCGCATTCGGACCGATCGCTTCCAACGGGAATACGGCCCGCGGGTCGGGATCGTGCCAATACAGATCACCGTCCTCATGGCACATGGGAAAGCGTCCTTCGCGATAAGCCTCCACGAGAATGGCCAGCGGAATGGTGGCAACGTTCTCCAAAACGTTCAGTACACCTTCACGACCCGCTGTTGGAGCACTTGATCACCTACCTGCAGCCGTATCAGATAGGGCCCAACGGCAAGCTCCGAGGTCCAAGCACCACCGAGTTCAGCGGCCACACCTGCCTTCACAGGGCGAAGGTCCGTGTGGACCACCCGACCGCTGAGATCGAGCACAACGATGTAGGTCAGGCCTTCTGTTCCCGACGGAGGAGCCCAAGAAAGTTGCGAGGTGAAGGGATTGGGGAATGCCATCGCCGTGTTCGTCACAGGACCTTCCTCGATGCCGGAGGTAAGTGTCAACCACGCATGCGCCGCAGCAAAGTCGGGAACACCGTAGCCCATGGAGTCGTTCGGATTCACGAAGAAGGACGCACTTCGGCGCACCGCATCCATGATCTCCTGTGCGTTGCGCTCGGGGTGCAGTTGCCACAGGCAAGCGACCAAGCCTGCGAGGATCGGCGATGAAAAGGAGGTACCGTTCGCGGCGATGATGCTGTCGGTATCGGAGCGCAGGATGATCGAACCCCAACCCATTGCGCACACATCGGGTTTCACGCGACCATCGGCACTGGGGCCGAAGGAACTGAAAGGCGCATGGTTCTCCACATCGCCGACGGCACCCACGGTAAGAATATCGACCGCATCGGCCGGTGCGCTGATGAAATGCCAGTCGGACTCGCCGCTGTTGCCCGCGCTATTCACCGGGATCATGCCTTTGCGCGAAGCGATGTTCGCCGCGATGCTGATCCGCAAGGTCTGTCCATCGAGATCGGCATAACTGTGATCCATGGTGCTGTCATCGAATGTGGTATAGCCCAATGAGGTATTCAGCACATCACATCCAAGGCTATCGGCCAGTTCGGCACCTGCGATCCAATTGTCCTCTTCAACCGGGAACTCGGTACCCGTGTCCTCCGTGCGCAACAGCACATAGTCGGCTTCCGGCGCGGTGCCTAGCAACTGCCCATCCAGATGACCGGCCATGCAGGAGAGTACTGATCGGCCGTGCCAATGATCCTGGAACACATCACCATCATGGACGACCATATCTCGGGTCAGCACGATCCCGCCCCTATTTCGCAAGGCTTGGAAAGCGAGTGCGGAATCGACCCCATTGAAGCCCGAATCGAGCACACCGATGAGCATGCCCTGCCCTTTTGCACCGATCGCGTGCAGCTGGTGGCCGCGCAACATTTCGATCTGCCGGAAGGAAGGGCCGTAATCCGAGGCTTCACCATCCCGGTCTTCGGCGGAAACAGGTAACCGGAATTTGTCGACCTCCGCGATGGGTCGTGCATCGGACCGCGTGGAACGAATAGCTAGCACGAACTGCAGGCCTTGGATGGCCGCAAGGGCGTTTTCATCCGCGGTGCGGATGGTGATCCCATTGAACCACTTGCTCCGATTCACCAATTGCACAGTGCCTTGATCCAGGACGGTTTGGATGTATACGGGATCAACAGGAAGGTCCAGATCGTCGAGTGCGATGCCGTGCACATTGCGCCGCAGAAGCGACCGTGCGCTGAGGAATTGTTCCGGTTGAGCAAGCGAATAAGGCGTGTTGTCCTTATCGGTGAAGGCCACCCAATAGGTATCGAACGAGGTTTGAGCTTGCACAGAGGCGAGCAGGAGGACGAACGCTATGGAGCAGGTCCAACGCACGGATCAATCACTTATTCCGTACGCTATGGCTACCATATCCAGCCGCCATCCAACAATGCTGAGCTGTCCATCGATGGTGAATTGGGTATTGGTCTCTTCCCAATACTTCGACACCATGCCCACCCCATCGGCGTAGCGTTCCTCGAAATTACGTTTGACGATGACATTCGCAGGCACAATGTTCTTCACGAGCACGGTGTTCTCGTAGTTAAGGCCATTGGCGCTCCAGGGTTCACCTTCATTGCGATAGGCCACTGAAAGATCATTCACGGTATTGAAGACGTTGATGTCCCAGGTCCGTCCGTTGTTCACCGGGAAGGACAGTTTCAACCGGCGCTCATCCTCTTCGGTCTTTTCTGCGGCGATCGTGCTCGTGGTCGAGGTCCACACATCGCGCACCACCCAGTTGCCTTCTGCATCCTTCACGAACCGATGGATCCGCTGGCACAGGCGACCTTCCAGGTCGGTGTATTCGTCCATGATCTGTTCCCGAAGGAGATAATGCACGCTATCGCGCACATTGGAAGGATCATCCAGCCATAGGGAATCCACTTCATACTCCACCCACGTGCCCACTTTGGTCGGGAAGTAACCGTAACCAAGATCCACTTCGGCTACCTCGTCCTTCTTGCACGCGCTGAGAAGGAGTAGACCGAACGAAAGCAGATAAAGGTGCTGTTTAGCCATGGTTCTCGGCTTTGTCCCGATCGATGAATCCGCCACCGATCACATCGTTGCCTGCATAGAAGACGGCACTCTGCCCGGGTGCGATGCCTGCAACAGGCGCGTGGAACTCAACTTTAACGCGATCGCCGTCCATGGTGAGGGTACTCGGGGTGCCTTTATCCTTGTATCGGATCTTGGTCACGGCTTCCATTTCCCCGTTCAACGCATCCACCATTTGGAAGTTCGGGCGGCGCACGAACATGGCTTGTCTGTCGAGATCGACCTTACGGCCAAGCACCACGGTATTGCTATCCGGCTGGATATCGGTGACATAGAGCGGCTCACCAGTAGCGATGCCCAATCCCTTCCGCTGACCAATGGTGAAGAAGGGGTAGCCATCATGCTCACCGAGCAATTCACCCGTCGTACTCACCAGCACGCCATGGGCCAGTTTGGCCGTGGCTTCGGGTTCCTTCCGCTTCAGGAACCCCCGGTAATCGTTATCCGGGATGAAGCAGATCTCGTAGCTCTCGCTCTTCGTGGCAAGTTCCGGGAAGCCGCTGTCCATGGCCATTTGCCGGATATCGCTCTTGCGAAAGCCTCCGATCGGGAAACGGGTGCGGGCCAGATTCTCCTGTTCCAGCCCCCACAGCACGTAGCTCTGGTCCTTGGTGGGATCCAGCCCACGGCTCACCACCCATCGTCCGTTGTCGGGCAACTGGCGCACTTGGGCGTAGTGCCCGGTAGCGATCAAGGCACAATCCATCATATCGGCACGCTTCAAGAGCGCCTCCCACTTGATGAAGGTGTTGCACAACACACAGGGATTAGGCGTTCGTCCGGCCAGATACTCGCTGGTGAAATTGCCGATGATGGCATCACCGAATTCCTCCCGGATATCGATGATCATGTGGTGGAACCCACGGCTCACGGCCATGTTCCGTGCATCGTTGATGCTATCCAGGTCGCAGCACCCGGTGATGCGCTTACCGCCGCTGGCGTCGGCGTAGTCCCAGGTCTTCATCGTCACACCGATGACCTCATAGCCCTCATCGTGCAACATCAAAGCGGTCACGGAGCTGTCCACCCCGCCGCTCATGGCCACCAAAATGCGTCCGTGCTTGCTCATTTCGTTCCCACCAAGGCTCCTGCAGCGTACCGCTCGGTCTTCACCAGCTTGCCGCGTTCGTCGTACTCCTTCATCTCACCTTCCAGCAGGTCGTTCACATAGGTCCCTTCACGCTTCTTGGTCTGGCCTTTCAATTCGCTTTGGACATCACCGGGTGTACCGAGTATCGGATCGGCCGGCATGGGTTTCAACGACCAGGTGCCATTGTCGAAATACTCCACGAAGCGGCCTTCGCGCTTGCCCTTCTTGTAGGTAACCTCGGACTTCACCTGTTCATCGTCATAATACTCTTTGAAGGTACCGTTCTCCTTGCGCTCCTTCACCAATTCGCCCTTGGCATATAGCACTTGCAGTTGAAGGGAACCATCACTGTTGAAGTAATACCAGGTTCCGTCGCGGTTCCCGTTCACCATCAGGCCCTCGATCTCCTTTTTTCCGGAAGGGTAATAGAAGAACATCTTCCCCTCTGGCTCTCCATTCACGTAGCTCGCTTCGGACTTCAAGTTCCCATTGTCGAACCAGCTCTTGTTCGGGCCTTGGAGCACCCCTTTCTCCCGGTTCTCGCGCTCCGCAACGGCACCGTCGGGGTAATAGGCCACTTGTTCGCCGTGCAACAGCCCTGCCGCGTAGCGCTCCACCTTCCGGAGCTTTCCATCCGGTCCGTAGTAGTTCCACGTACTGTCCTTCGCTTGATCGAGGTAGTTCCCAGCGGCCATCAGGGTACCATTCGGGTGGAAATGGCGGGCTCGACTGGTTCCATCGCCAGGAACGAAATCCTGGATCGAGGTCAGAACACCATCTTCATTGAAATACTTGAAGGTGCCGGTCGGCATATCGTCTTTGAACTGCCCCTCGTAACGCGTTTTCCCATTGGGCCATGGTTTGGACCATGCGCCCTGCTTACGCCCTTTCGCATCCGTGGCATTGTGGTCCGAAGTATTCGGCTGCGCAGCAAGGGGAAGAACCGAACAGATCAGGATCGACAGGAGAAGAAAGGGGAAACGCATCGCGGTGCAAAGGTACAGGCGCGTCAAGCCCCGTGCCGAAAGGCTTTGGAAACCCGGACCAAGGGCAACCACTACCTTTGGGGCACCAACGAACCCCATGAAATTCTTCATCGACACAGCCAGCTTGTCCCAGATCAAGGAAGCCCAGGAACTGGGCGTTCTCGACGGCGTTACGACCAACCCTTCATTGATGGCCAAGGAAGGCATCAGCGGTACCGACGCGGTGATGAAGCACTACGTTTCCATCTGCAACATCGTGGAGGGTGATGTGAGCGCCGAAGTGATCGCCACGGACTATGCCGGCATGGTGCGCGAGGGCGAGGACCTGGCCGCATTGCACCCCCGGATCGTGGTGAAATTGCCCATGACCCGCGACGGTGTGAAGGCCATCAAGTACTTCACCGAGAAAGGGGTCAAGACCAATTGCACGTTGGTGTTCAGTGCCGGGCAGGCGCTATTGGCCGCCAAAGCAGGCGCTACCTACGTTTCGCCCTTCGTGGGCCGGTTGGACGATGTAAGCACGGACGGGATCCAATTGATCGATCAGATCCGGACCATCTACGATAACTATGGCTATGGCACGGAGATCCTGGCAGCCAGCATCCGGCATCCGATGCACATCATCCAATGCGCCGAAGTGGGTGCGGATGTAGCCACCTGCCCGCTGAGCGCCATTACCGCCCTCTTCGACCACCCGCTCACGACCATCGGATTGGAGAAATTCCTTGCCGACCACAAGAAAGCGGCCGCACAGGTGCAGAAGGCCTGAATCTCATGCTGCTCGCGATCCATCCGAAGGACCCCGAACCACGCAAGATCAAGTCGGTAGCGGACAAGCTCCGCGATGGAGGCGTGGCGATCTGCCCGACGGATACGGTATACGCCTATGTATGCAGTTCCCACAGTGCTCGTGCCATCGAAGAGGTGGCGCGTTTGAAAGGCGTGAAACCGCAAAAGGCGGACCTCTCGTTGATCTGCGAGAACCTGAGCCAGTTGAGCGCTTATGCGCGCTCGGTTGACACGGCGGCTTTCCGGATCATGAAGCGGGCCTTGCCAGGCGCTTATACCTTCATTCTCAACGCCAACAGTGAGATCCCGAAGCTCTTCAAGAACAACAAACGGACTGTAGGTATCCGTGTTCCGGATCACCCCATTCCACTGGCCTTGGTGCGCGAGCTCGGTCATGCGTTGGTGGTGGCCAGTGTGCACGACCCGGACAAGGTCGTGGACTATACCACGGATCCCGAGCGGATCGAAGAGCACCTAGGTTACCAGGTCGATGTGGTCATCGACGGTGGTATCGGCGGCTTGGAAGGCTCCACCGTGATCGACCTTACGCAAGGTGACCCGATCGTTCTGCGCGAAGGCAAAGGCCCCCTCGACGGATTGATCTAGTTCGCTCGCAGCATTTTCCAAGCGTTAGGTAGGAAAGTGACCAGATCACTTGCTCGCATTGCGTCGGTCCCCATTGCTTCAGCAGCCAGGTCCCCAGCCAACCCGTGCAGATAGACCCCGATCAAGCAGGCTCCTTCCGGCGCATAACCTTGTGCTAAAAGGCCCGTCAAAATACCCGTGAGCACATCGCCACTCCCCCCTTTGGCCATGCCTACATTGCCGGTGGAATTGAAACGAATTCGGCCATCGGGGCTGCAGATCGCGGTGTAGGCACCCTTCAGAACCACGTGGCAGTCATGTGCACTGGCAAAGTCACGGGTCGCTTGAAGGCGCTCCCAACTGGTAGCGGACGTTCTACCCAATAGCCGATCCATTTCCTTGGGATGGGGTGTGAGGACCAACGGTACTGTAGCGAAGCCCAACCATTCGAGATCCTGTGAAATGGCATTCAAGGCATCTGCATCCAGGACCAAGGGCACCCGAGCGTTCTGAAGGAGTTCCCGAACCACGTGGCGCGTTCGGTCATCGCCACCAAGCCCAGGCCCGACACCAACGGCAGTGAACCGCTCAAGATCAAAAAGTTGGGTCACCACATATGGATCCTGATCAAAGGACCACATGGCATCAGGCGACGATCGCATAAGATCATGGAGGCCTTTCTCTGGCCCATGGACCGTACATAGCCCTACCCCGCTCTTCAGGCATCCCTTTGTTGCAAGAACCGCAGCGCCCGACATCCTGCGTGATCCGGCGATCAAAGCGGCATGACCGAATGTGCCCTTGTGACCGAACCGAGGTCGACCCTTGAGCAAGGACATCACATCGCTAAACTCGACCCACTCCGCGATCCGGGGTGCGGCCAATATGGCGTTGGGGTCCAAACCGATAGGGACCAATTCCCACGTCCCGAAGTAAGGCCCGGTCTCCGGTAAAAGCATGCTCAATTTTGGTAGTTCGATCGCCAAGGTGTGGGAAGCTTGAACGCACGCCTGCGGGTCCAACGAACCTTCACCTTCAGGAGCGATCACGCCAGAAGGCTGGTCAATAGCGATAACAGGTCGACCTGAAGCATTCAGTTTCTGGATCAGAACCTTGAGCCACTCTGCGGGCGCCCTGTTCAGCCCTCGTCCGAAAAGGCAATCGATCACTACCTCCTTGTCTGATAGGCGCAGGTCGGTGGCTGCTTCAGTGATCTCATCCAGTTGAATGACAATCTCCTTGACTCTACCAAGCACCATTTCGAATTCCGGGGTGGCTCTTGAGTTGGAGACCACACGCAGCACCCTAACGGCTATTCCCGCTTCATGAAGGAGACGGGCGATCACGAGCCCATCTCCCCCGTTGTTCCCCCAGCCGACCAGGACAACGAAAGAAGTGCGATCCGACCTTGACGCATGCCATCGGATGATTCGTTCCGAGCAGGCTTTGCCCGCCTGCTCCATGAGTTCGGCACACCCCATTCGGCCATCTTCGATCGTCGTTAGATCGACCTGTTCGAGTTCCAGCTTGGCAAGTATGGGGAGCATGAATTGTGACCGAACAAGGATCCGACGTCCAAGCTACTGCGAATAGGGGACGACCTTTGATCCGGAACGTGTTCAAAGGACGGGACCATGTAGAATATTCAATTTCGGGACGAGCCGTGAGATACAACCTTTCGTAGTTAATTTCACGGCCTCTCCAGCTGCAACTATCGACCGAAAAACCAAACCACAGACATCATGAAGATAGCCCTACCACTTGCCCTGCTGGGTGTGTTAGCCACCAGTTCGAGCTTTTCCCAGGACCAGCCGAACCTTGTGAACAATGGCGGATTCGAGAGCCGTTCACCAGAAGTGAAGACCTGGGATGAATTGAGCCGCGCAAGCGGCTGGTCCAACGCCAATGGCGGATCGGCGGACGTATTCAGCAAACTCGGCAAAGCCACCACGGTCGGCATTCCGGAGAACGAACTGGGAACAAGTACGGCTTTCGAGGGTGAGAACTACGCTGGCTTCGTGGCCTGGAAGGATGACATGCGTCCGAACTGGCGTCGACTGGGGAATGGACGTGACGAGAAGCCTATCAAGGAAGCGTGGAACAAATACAGCGAGTACATCCAGACCGCTTTGAGCAGCCCCCTCACTGCTGGTCAGAAGTATGACATCAGCTTCATGGTGAAGTTGGCCGATAACAGCGACCGTGCGGTGAGCGGGATCGGTGCGTATTGCTCTCCCTCTGAGTTGAGTTATGTCCACCGTCATTTCTTGAACGAATCTGCGGATGTGCTCAGTGCCGCTGTCTTGGACAACAAAAAGGACTGGGTCGAAGTGAAGGGGATGTTCGTAGCGGAAGGCGACGAGAAGTTCCTGGTGATCGGAGCATTCGGCACGTTGGAGAAGAAGGATGTGATCGAAGGCGCTGATAACCAGCGCGCTTACTATTACATCGACGGCATTTCGGTGCGTTTGCACCCCGAAGACGACCGCGACAAGGACGGTATTCCGGACAAAGAAGACAGCTGCCCGGATGAGGCCGGCTTGGCTACTTTGGGTGGTTGCCCAGACCGCGACGGCGATGGCGTGGCAGATAAGATGGACGCGTGTCCTGATCTCGCTGGCCCAGTGAATCAACAAGGTTGCCCGGACAGCGATGGAGACGGTATTGCCGACAACGTGGATAAGTGCCCGAATGTGGCTGGTGTGAAAGAAATGAAAGGCTGCCCAGCGATCAAGGAGGAGACCAAGAAGCTCTTCGAGAAGGCGCTGAACGGGATCCAGTTCGAATCAGGCAGTGCGGTGATCAAAAAGTCCAGCTACGGCATTCTGGATCAGGTGGTTACGGTAATGAATGAGAACCCCGAATACAACCTGGAGATCCATGGTCACACCGATAGCCAAGGTGATGACGCCAAGAACATGACCCTGAGCGAGAACCGTGCGGCTGCTGTTCGGGAATACCTGACGAACAAAGGAGTTGCTGCTAACAGGTTGAAGTCCTTCGGTCATGGCGAAACCGAGCCTGTGGCAGACAATGGCAACAGCGCTGGTCGTGCGAAGAACCGTCGTGTGGAATTCAAAGTGATGTTCTGGGAGTGACCCAGGAACGGAACTACGCTTGAAAAGGCCACCTCGAACGAGGTGGCCTTTTTTACGTTCGATTACGACCATGCTATTGAATATCAGAAACTTGACCTACATGGATCCAAGCAAAGGCACAACGTCGAACCCAGTTCAATGGATGGGCAAAGAGGTTGAAGGAATGCAGGTTGAACCGATGCTCACAGCCTGATTCCTCCCGCGGCGTCAGGTTGAGGCGAAGTTTGTCCATAGCGGAGCGTGCACCTCCCCATTGCACATCGAGAACGTTGATCGAACGAACGCCGATACAGATCGACCTCACTCCGATCGAAGAAGGCCACTTCTAGAGGACATCCTAACGGATACTCCTATTCTGGCCCAGTGCGTGTGAATTCCAATACTGGCGAAATGGTCAGGCAATGACGTGGAACGGACCAGTTCCCGCACGGTTGCCATGCGAGATACCTTTGGAGTAGCCTTTCCAGACGATGGCAAGTTGCTAGGAAGGACTTCGGACTTCCTTTATGGATAAAGAAAAAGGGGCTGCCCGACGGGCAGCCCCTTTCAATACACTTGGTCAACGACTACTGGAAGTAGAAGTTGATACCGATCGTACCGCGAACTGCGGTGTCGATGCCGAAAGAACTGCTCTTGTCGGTTTGGTCGTCGTTCGGTGAACCCTCAACCGTCGTAGAAACGATCGCGTTGGTAGCTGCATCAAAACGCTCTGTGGTGGATTCGCCAGCACCGTTGGAGGTCATGTTGAGGCCCCATGCGTACTCGCCGCTCAAAGAGATCTTTGGAGCGCAGAACCACTCCACACCTCCAAACGCGTTGATACCGAACTGGAACGTACCACCTTGCTTCGACTCGGTCGTACGAGTTCCGCTGTTCGTAGCGCTCAGGTTATTACCGTATTCGAAGGTATTCTTTCCGCTACCGAAACCAACGTGGGCTTCAGCACCGTAGATACCTACTACGCGGGTAGAACCCACACGCTTCTCGAGACCAGCTCCGAGGTCAACAGCCAAGTAGTTCGTTTTGGTCACGTCCTCCACGATCGCAGGTGGGTTGGTCGTGGAAGTCACATCGTCAACGAACTCCGTGCTCTTGTTAGAACCGAACCCGATACGCAACTTACCACGGTAGGCCGTGTTCGCGTCGATGAGCTTCTTTCCACCGATCACAACACCGCTACCGTTGCTGCTGTTGCTCGAGAAGAAATTCTGCAACGTCGGAGCGTTGTTGTTCTGGTTGCCGTTGAACAGGTTACCAGCGTAGTTCAGCAATGGGGTTGCTTCGAAAGTCAATCCCCAGTCTCCGCTCTGGCTGAGCCAATTTTCTCCGCGGTTGCTGGTGATCTCCCCCGTTTGTGCGGAGGCCGTCATAGCAGCTACCATGGCTGCCGAGAACAGTACATGCTTCTTCATGGTTAATTGATTAGGTGCTTGTTTGGTTCGTTGTTGGTTTTCAAGTGCAGGGCGAAGATCGCTGCTAATTGCGGCGCAAGTTTATGAACTTTTTCACACTCTGTACACAGCCTTTTGTTCATTTCGACGATTTCTTGCCGATCCGATATAGGCGATCATCGTGCCGATCTGTGCTTTCGTGGGCGCAAAGATGCAGGCTTTTTTCGGATCCGCAAGTATCACTTGGCCTTATCCTGCAACATCGGCACGAACCGGAATATCCCCTTATCCTCTCTTTCAAAGGTGCCGTCCGCATTGCGTTGGATCCTGAGCATCCGTTGTTCCTCCCCTTCTCCCACCGGGATCACCAAGGAACCACCCACCTTCAATTGGCCAAGCAGGTCATCCGGCACCCAGGGCGCTCCACAAGTGACCAGGATCCGATCAAAGGGTCCTTCTTTGGGTAGCCCCTTGAACCCGTCACCGAAGTACAGGTTGCACCGGTAGCCAATGCGACCCAAGCGCTCCTTGGTCAAAAGATACAGTGGCCTGTGGCGTTCTATCGAGAACACCTTGCAGCCGAGTTCGCACAATACGGCCGTTTGATAACCACTTCCGGTACCGATCTCCAAGACCTTAATCCCTTGTTTGACCCCGAGCAATTCACTTTGGAAAGCGACCGTGTAGGGTTGACTGATCGTCTGGCCACAGGGTATCGGAAATGCAATGTCCTGGTATGCCATCTCCAGAAAAGCCGTATCGTCGATGAACCCGTGCCGGGGTATCCGGCCTATCGCGCTTAGCACGGCATCGTCGACGATCCCTTTGGTTCTCAACAACTCCACAAGGCGTCGACGGAGGCCTTGGAGCCTGTAATCATCCTTCATCATGCCGTTCTAGCGGCGAAGTTAACGATGGCAGGCGCGCTGGATCGAAACCCTACTTTTGCGGCCCTTTCAAGGCTTCGATAATCCAAAGGCCCGACCAGAACACATGAGCGAACGGATCAAGGTAGGTGTACTTGGGGCCGGGCATCTTGGCCGCATCCATATCCAGCAGTTGAAGGAATTGGATGTCTGGGATGTCGTCGGTTTCCATGATCCGCATCCGGAGAAGTGCGCAGCGATCACTGCCGAGTTCGGGGTACCTGCATTCCCAGAGGTACAGGGTCTATTGAACGTGGTGGATGCGATCGACGTGGTCACCCCCACGATCACGCACTTCGAACTTGCTTCCATGGCTCTTCGGGCAGGAAAGCATGTCTTCATCGAAAAGCCATTGGTCAATGCGGTGCAAGAGGCCGAAGAGCTTCTCGCTCTGGCCAAGAGCGTTCGGCGATCCGTGCAAGTGGGCCACGTTGAGCGATTCAATCCAGCATTCCAGGCCGCCCTACCGTTCTTTGCCGATCCAATGTTCATCGAAACGCACCGTTTGGCGCAATTCAACCCGCGTGGGACGGATGTGAGCGTTGTTTTGGACCTGATGATCCACGATATCGATATCGTGCTGCATGTGGTGAAAAGTCCGGTCGTTGACATTCGTGCGAGTGGCGTTGCCGTGGTAAGCGATACGCCCGACATCGCCAATGCCCGGATCGCCTTCGAGAACGGCTGTGTGGCCAACCTGACCGCAAGCCGCATCAGTATGAAGAACATGCGGAAGAGCCGTTTCTTCCAAAAGGACGCGTACATCGCAGTGGACATGTTGGACAAGAACACCGAGATCGTGCGGATGCGCGGCGTTGATGGCGAGCCCGATCCTTTCGCCGTGACGATCGACCTTGGGAATGCCAAGGGCCTGCGCGAGATCAGCTTTGAGAAACCCGAGGTTGCCAAGACCAATGCGATCCGTGAGGAACTGCGGTCCTTTGCCTATAGCATTCGGAATGGCACGACACCCGTGGTGAGCATCGCGGATGGGGCTGCTGCTTTACGGACCGCCCACGCTGTGCTCGCTGGCATGAGTGTGCAAAAAGCATGATCCGATATACTGATCGCTCGTTCTGCTACGTTGCCAAGGACATACGATGACCCGAACCCTCGGCCTTATGGTGTGTACAACGCTTCTCCTGGTCGGGTGTAGGAAGGGCGATCAGGTACCCACTTACGTGGATATTCCCTCCGTGGCGCTGAATGCGTCGGATGCAGAAGGGGGCAGTACCAGCAAGATCACGGATGTCTGGGTTTCGGTGAACGACCGTTCTGTCGGAGTATGGGAGTTACCCGCCAGCGTGCCGGTTCTCGGTGCCGGAAACGCTCGGATCACGGTCACCCCAGCGGTGAAGCGCAACGGAGCCTTCGACGACAGACTGCGGTATCCTTACTATACGGCATACAATGCATCCGTAGAACTTGTTCCGGAGGCCACGGTGAATCTGGCTCCTACGGTAGCCTACACCGCAGGCGCTGGTTTCTGGTACGAACGTTTCAACGATGCCGGGAACCTTCTTACCGTTTCGGACGGAAGTGATACGACCATGCTGGTCTACACGGCCGCTGACCATCCGACTGTTCTGCGTGACGGCACTTCCTGTGGTGGGTTCGTTCTTGAAACGGCTCGCCCGAATTTCACCGCTTTCACGACCGAGGATTTTGCTGCGGCGAATGGCCCTGCATACATCGAATTGGATTACAGCACCGATGTGAACCTTACGATAGGGCTCACCTATGTACAGAACGGGAATACGCAGTACGAGCCTTGGGTGATCCTCGTCCCCACGACGGATGAGGGCGGTATCCGATGGAACAAGGTGTACATCGATGTCTCGACCTTGTTCAATGTATCGGGGATCAGCCAACGCGACATCTATTTAGGGTCCTTCTTGCCAAGTAGCCAAGGAACCGCGCATGTGTATTTGGACAACCTGAAACTGATCCGCAGCGCACCATGACGGGAAAGCGCACCCAGGTAGCCAAGTATGTTGTTGCTGACCTTTTCGGCAGTGCATTGGCCTGGACGCTTTTCTACTTGTACCGTAAAGTGGTGTTGGAACCGATAAAGTTCCATTATGCCGTACCCGTGGAGTTCGATTTCAACTATTACAAGGGCCTGGTTCTTATACCGCTCTTCTGGTTCGGGCTATACACGATGATGGGCGGGTATCGGGACATCTTCCGCCGCTACAGGATACTCGAATTGGGGCAGACCTTGTTGATCAGTGCGATCGGGGTGGTGGTCATCTTCTTCCTACTTCTTCTGGACGATGAGGTGGCCAACTACACCTATTACTACCGCTCCTTCTTGGCTCTGTTCGCCCTGCACTTCAGTATCAGTTTCACCCTGCGCTACCTGCTCACCAGTGCTACCGTGCGAAAGGTCCACGACCGACGCATCGGGTTCAATACCGTGCTGGTCGGTGGAAATGAAAGAGCCTTGGCGATCATGGCGGAGATCGATTCCATGAAGAAATCACCCGGGAACCGCTTCGTGGGATTCCTGAACGTGAACGGCGGCGACCAATTGCTTTCTGCTGAGGGGGTTCCGCGTTTGGGCAAGTGGAATGAACTGAGATCGGTGATCGGCCAGCACGCCGTGGAAGAGGTGATCATCGCCGTGGATTCGGGCGAGCACGAGCACATCAGCCGGATCATGAACGAGTTGGAGGGCACGTCGGTGCGGATCAAGATCATTCCCGACATGTACGATATCCTTTCGGGTTCGGTGAAAATGACCAGCATCTTCGGTGCACCGCTCATCGAAGTGAACCCACAGATCATGCCGGCATGGCAGTTCTCCCTGAAGCGTGTGATCGATGTTCTAGCCAGTTCATTGGCACTGATCATCCTACTTCCGGTCTATCTAATACTGGCCATCGGAGTCAAGTTCTCCTCACCAGGTCCTGTGTTCTTCCGCCAACAGCGGATAGGGAAGCATGGCCGTCCTTTCTGGATCGTGAAATTCAGGAGCATGTGCGTAGATGCTGAGCGTGAAGGACCACAGCTGAGCAGCACCACCGACCCGCGCATTACGCGATTCGGCAGGTGGATGCGCCGCACCCGTATGGACGAACTGCCGCAGTTCTGGAACGTACTGAAAGGTGACATGAGCTTGGTTGGTCCGCGTCCTGAGCGGCAACACTTCATTGATGCGATCACCGAAGTAGCTCCGCACTATCGCCATTTGCACAAGGTGCGCCCGGGCATAACGAGCTGGGGGCAGGTGAAATTCGGATACGCCGAGAATGTCGAGCAGATGGTGCGCCGTTTGAAGTACGACATCCTGTACATCGAGAACATGAGCCTTGCGGTTGATCTCAAGATCCTGGCCTACACGGTGCTCATCATTCTGAAGGGGGACGGTAAGTAGGCTCGAAGATCTTCCAAACCTACATTGCCGCTTCAAACCATGCGACCAATGAACATTTCAGTGATCGGGGCCGGCCAGATGGGCAACGGCATCGCCCATGTATTCGCGCAGAGCGGCCATAACGTTACGTTGATCGATATTGCGCAAGTAAGCCTGGACAAGGCCTTGGCTACGATCGGCAAGAATCTGGATCGACAAGTGGCCAAAGGCACGTTGACCGAAGAACAAAAGGCTGCGACCCTGAAGTCCATTGGCACACAGACGGATCTTGCGCTCGGTGTGAAGAATGCTGAACTCGTGGTGGAGGCAGCGACCGAGAACGTGGATCTGAAGCTGAGGATCTTCCGCGACCTGGATGCCCATGCCCCGGCCGGATGCATCCTGGCAACCAATACGAGCAGCATCAGCATAACCCGCATCGCAGCTGTAACCGGCCGACCTGCTGGTGTGATCGGTATGCACTTCATGAATCCGGTGCCAGTGATGAAGTTGGTGGAGATCATCCGCGGCTACAGCACGAGCGACGCCGTTACCAAGACCGTGGTCGACCTCAGTACGGCGATCGGAAAAGTACCGGTCACGGTGAACGATTACGCCGGCTTCGTGGCCAACCGGATCCTGATGCCCATGATCAATGAGGCCATCGAGACCCTTTTCCAAGGCGTTGGCGGTGTCGCCGAGATCGACTCCATCATGAAACTGGGCATGGCACATCCAATGGGACCCTTGCAATTGGCCGATTTCATCGGTCTGGATACGTGCCTGTCGATCCTGCGCGTACTGCACGACGGATTCGGCAACCCGAAGTATGCTCCCTGCCCATTGCTGGTTCAAATGGTAGCGGCCGGCAAACTGGGTGCAAAGAGCGGCGAGGGCTTCTATCAATACACTGCGGGAAGCAAGGACCTCGTGGTCTCTTCCTCGTTCAAATGACCGGCTCCTTGGGTGGATCGTCCGGCTGCACGCTGTGAGAGCACCGAAGAACCCACCCGTGCCAAGCATGACCATCCGGCTCGCCAGCGAAAAGGACATTGCGGCCATCCGTGCAGTGGCATTGGCAACATGGCCAGTTGCCTATGCATCCATCCTCTCCCCTGCCCAAATGTCCTACATGTTGGAGCTGATGTATGCAGAGCATGCGCTGAAGAAGCAAATGACACGATCCGGTCATCGGTTCTTGGTCGCAGAAAAGGACAAATTGATCACCGGGTTCGTGAGTTTCGAGACAGGACACAAGGGTCGGAACATTGCGCGCTTGCACAAATTGTATGTCACACCGATCACCCAGGGAACGGGTACGGGCAAGGCCCTACTCGCCTTTTCCATCAACGCCGCACGCAGTGCTGGTGATAC
Source organism: uncultured Bacteroidota bacterium (assembly GCA_902826215.1). Classification (GTDB taxonomy): domain Bacteria; phylum Bacteroidota; class Bacteroidia; order Flavobacteriales_F; family PHOS-HE28; genus PHOS-HE28. Next base: position 458 of record CADEDY010000025.1, on the reverse strand, counting down.
CGTCCTGGAGTTGAATGTGAACAAACACAACAAAGCCAAGGACTTCTACCTCCATCATGGTTTCACGGTCGTCCGGGACGAGGTCATCGATATCGGTCAGGGTTTCGCGATGGATGACCATGTCCTTCAGCGGGTGCTCTGACCATTTCTGGCCTCCTGACCTTGTATAAAGTGGTCAATACGTGGTACTTTCAACCCACGGAATGGCAAACACACGAAGCTTCCTTGGCGCTGTTTGGATCGCTGGATCGTTCCTAGCTGTAAGTCGCCCGGCTGATGCGCAATCGCCCAGCGTTGCACGCCAATGGAACGACCGAATGCTGACGGCGATCACCAAGGACCTTGCGCGGCCTCCGGTCCACGCACGGAACCTCTTCCATGTTTCTGCGGCGATGTACGACGCCTGGTCGGCGTATGATGTGAATTCCGAACCCTTTCTTTTGGGCCGCACCATCGGC
>CADEDY010000024.1 GCA_902826215.1 uncultured Bacteroidota bacterium | reverse complement strand
CGATGAAGGATCCTGGACCACGGCGACCTTCGACCACAACAACACGGGCTTCCCGCTGACCGGCCAACACGTGAGCGTGGACTGCATGCAGTGTCACAGCAATGGCTTTGCTGGAACGCCAACAACTTGCGAAGCGTGCCACCAAACGGACTTCAACAACACGGTGGAACCCAACCACACGCAGGCGAACTTCAGCAACGATTGCACGCAGTGCCACACCACCGATGGCTGGACGCCGAGCAGCTTCGATCACACCGCCAGCACCGGCTTCCCGCTGAACGGCTCGCACGCCAACGTGAACTGCAACCAGTGCCACGCGAACGGCTACGCGAACACGCCGAACACCTGCGAGGCTTGTCACATCACGGACTACAACGGAACGACGAATCCGAACCACGTCACGGCCGGCTTCCCGACGGATTGCGCGCTCTGCCACGATGAAGGTTCCTGGACCACGGCCACCTTCGATCATAACAACACAGGCTTCCCGCTGAGCGGTGCGCATACCTCCGTGGATTGCATGCAATGCCATGCGAACGGCTTTGCTGGAACGCCGACCACATGCGAAGCGTGCCACCAGACGGACTTCAACAACACGGTTGAACCCAACCATACGCAGGCGAACTTCAGCAACGACTGCACGCAGTGCCACACCACCGATGGTTGGACGCCTTCCTCGTTCGATCACACGAGCGCGACCGGCTTCCCGCTGAACGGCTCGCATGCGAACGTGAACTGCAACCAGTGCCACGCGAACGGGTACAGCAACACGCCGAACACCTGCGAGGGTTGTCACTTGACGGACTACAACGGAACGACGAACCCGAACCATGCGGTTTCCGGCTTCCCGACCGATTGTGCCGCTTGCCATGATGAGACCGCATGGACGAATGCCACCTTCGATCACAACAACACGGGCTTCCCGCTGACGGGTCAACACGTATCGGTCGATTGCATGCAATGCCATGCGAACGGCTTTGCTGGAACGCCGACCACGTGTGAGTCGTGCCACCAAACGGACTTCAACAACACGGTTGAACCGAACCACACACAGGCCAACTTCAGCAACGACTGCACGCAGTGCCACACCACCGATGGCTGGACGCCGAGCAGCTTCGATCACACCGCCAGCACCGGCTTCCCGCTGAACGGCTCGCACGCCAACGTGAACTGCAACCAGTGCCACGCGAACGGTTACGCGAACACGCCGAACACCTGCGAGGGTTGTCACCTGAGCGACTACAACGGAACGACGAACCCGAACCACGTCACGGCCGGCTTCCCGACGGACTGCGCGCTCTGCCACGATGAAGGATCCTGGACCACGGCGACCTTCGACCACAACAACACGGGCTTCCCGTTGACAGGTCAACACGTATCGGTCGATTGCATGCAATGCCACAGCAACGGCTTTGCTGGAACGCCGACCACGTGTGAGTCGTGCCACCAAACGGACTTCAACAACACGGTTGAACCGAACCACACACAGGCCAACTTCAGCAACGACTGCACGCAGTGCCACACCACCGATGGCTGGACGCCGAGCAGCTTCGATCACACCGCCAGCACCGGCTTCCCGCTGAACGGCTCGCACGCCAACGTGAACTGCAACCAGTGCCACGCGAACGGTTACGCGAACACGCCGAACACCTGCGAGGGTTGTCACCTGAGCGACTACAACGGAACGACGAACCCGAACCACGTCACGGCCGGCTTCCCGACGGACTGCGCGCTCTGCCACGATGAAGGATCCTGGACCACGGCGACCTTCGACCACAACAACACGGGCTTCCCGTTGAGCGGTGCGCATACCTCCGTGGATTGTATGCAGTGTCATGCGAATGGCTTTGCGGGAACGCCGACGAGTTGTGAAGCATGTCATATCGGGGATTACAACGCCACGACATCACCGAACCATGGTCAACTCGGTTTCCCAACGGATTGTGCCCAATGTCACAGTGATGCGGCATGGGCACCCGCTACCTTCGACCATAACAACACAGGCTTTCCATTGACCGGCCAGCACGTGAACACGAGTTGTGTGCAATGTCACGCGAATGGGTACGCAGGAACTCCTACCGCATGCTCGGGTTGCCATATGCCGGACTATAACAGCGTCACCAACCCGAACCATGCCTCACAACAATTCCCAACGGATTGCGCGAGTTGTCACAACACGTCGGCTTGGGACCCGGTGACCTACAACCACGACGGTGAGTACTTCCGGATCTACAGCGGCAACCACCAAGGTGAATGGAACACATGTTCAGAGTGCCATACCGTTCCTGGAAATTTCAACGCGTTCAGTTGTATCGATTGTCACGAGCATAGCAACCAGAACAACGTGAACGGTGACCATAATGGGGTGAACGGATATTCCTATAACAGCAACGCTTGTTACAATTGCCACCCGAATGGTAACTGAGGCCCTGCTATGGCCCCGACGGCTCCATTGCCCGATTCATGGCTCCATTGATCCGCCTCGTCTGAAAGTTCCTGTTTGCTCAACAAGATCGCCGCTCCTTCGTATACAGTATCGGCCTGAACAGCCAATTGCCAAATGAACAGAGGGCTGGAATTCGATAGGATCATTCGCTTTCTTGGATCGAACATCCGGAGTTCGGGGATCCATGTTCTGATCATTGGTCTTTTGCATGCAGCTCCCGCTTTCTGTCAGTCGCCTCACGGTCAGGGCTTCATGATCGATTGCGCGGCGTGCCATGTACCGGACAATTGGACCTCGATGCGGCAGCCATTGGGTTTCGATCACGATACCACAGCACTTCCGCTGATCGGTCTGCACGCTGCGGTCGATTGTCGTTCATGTCATACGTCGATGCGATTCGATACACCGGTAGCCTCGGATTGCGTTGCCTGTCACTCGGACGTCCACGCGATGACCGTGGGCAATGATTGTAGTCGTTGCCACACCCCGCAGACCTGGCTGGTGAACGACATTCCGGAGTTGCATGAGCAGAACGGCTTTCCATTGATAGGGGTACACGGCAACCTGAGTTGTGTGGATTGCCACAAGTCGGACAATACGCTTGCCTTTTCGCGTCTCGGGAACGATTGTATCAGCTGCCACCAGGCCGATTACCTAGCTACACAGAACCCGAACCACGCGGGTGCTGGTTTCTCCTCGAACTGCGTTGAATGTCACGATCCAATGGGCACGGGTTGGAACACCAACTTCGCCAACCATGACTTTTTCCCGCTCACCGGTGGTCATGAAATACAGGATTGCGCACGGTGCCATACCACGGGCAACTTCACAGATGCCTCCCCGGTATGCTCTAGTTGCCACATGACGGATTTCAATGCAACGTCGGACCCGAACCACGCTGCCGCCGGTTTCTCCACGGATTGTGCGACCTGTCACACCACCGGCCCGGGATGGACCTCTTCGTTCGATCATAACGGCACCAGCTTCCCTTTGCACGGCACACATGCCACTACGGATTGTATCCAGTGCCACGCGAACGGTTACGCCGGAACATCGACCACCTGCAGCGCCTGCCACCTCGACGACTACAATTCGACCACCGAACCGGACCATGCATCCTCCGGGTTCAGCCAGGATTGTGCGCTTTGTCATGATGAAACGGCATGGGGCAACGCCACCTTCGATCATAACAACACCGCTTTCCCATTGCACGGAACGCATACGACGACCGCGTGCATCGAGTGTCATGCGAATGGTTATTCGGGCACACCCACCGCTTGTAGTGCTTGCCATCTGGACGACTACAACGCCACCACCGAGCCGAACCACACGACTGCGGGCTTCAGCACGGATTGTGCGTCGTGCCACGACGAAACATCATGGGGCAACGCCAATTTCGATCACAACAACACGGACTTCCCTCTGCATGGCGCGCACACCACGACCGCGTGCATCCAGTGTCATGCGAATGGATATGCCGGAACGCCTACGGCATGCAGTGCCTGCCACATGAGCGACTACAATGGAACGTCGAACCCGAACCATGCAGCAGCCGGGTTCCCTACGGATTGTGCAGAATGCCATAGTGAAAGCGGGTGGGAACCAACGACGTTCAACCACGATCAGCAGTACTTCCCGATCTATAGTGGAACGCACAATGGAGAATGGAACACCTGTGCCGATTGTCACAACAACAGTTCGGACTTCAGCGTCTTCACCTGCATTGATTGTCACGAACACGACAACCAGAATTCCGTCAATAATGACCACAGCGATGTGAATGGATACTCATACAACAGCAATGCCTGCTTCAACTGTCACCCCAATGGGCACTAGGATCCGATGTTGAGATATTCGATCGGCATAGCGCTACTTCTGCTTTTCGCGGCCAGTGGAACGGCTCAGGAATCCTATTCCGGAGAAGTGACTTTTCTGACATCTCAGCATGTCTATGTGAAATTCGCTAGTACAGAAGGGATCGCCGTGAAGGATACTCTGGACCTGGTGAAGAACGGATCCAACACTTCCTGTTTGGTGGTCACGAGCATGTCCTCCACGTCCTGTGTTTGTACCGTGATCGGTGATTGCAAGGTGCAGAAACAGGACCGTATCCAGACTCGGGTGCTACATGCTAACGAAGCTCCGGTTCGTCGTGAAACGCGCAACAGATCACCCCAGGCCAAACCTGCCGAAGTGGATACGTTGGGTGGCAAAGCGGAGCGGATCCGTGGGCGGCTCTCAGCGGCGAGCTACAGCACCATGCCGTCAGCGCGTGAAAGTGACCATCGACTGATTTACCGGTTCTCGCTCACGGCGAACAACATCGCGAATTCGAAATTCTCAGTGGAAACCTACCTGAACTATCGCAAACTCTACCCCGCGAACCCTGAGAAGTATTCCCAGCGAACGGATATTTTCAACGTGTACAATTTGGCCGTGACTTATGCTCCTGACAGCAATACGACATTGACGTTAGGGCGTAAGATCAACAACAGTGCCTCATCGCTCGGTGCCATCGATGGGCTTCAGGCGGAACGTCGATTCGGAAACCTGTTCGCAGGGGTCATCGCTGGATTCCGGCCCGACATCTTCACCTATACGCTCAATACGAACTTGTTGCAGTATGGCGGCTACGTCGGTTCTCAACTGACTTCAAGCAAGATCAACTCCCGTTCTACCATCGGTCTTCTGCAGCAGACCAACAGTGGAATGGTGGATCGACGTTACGCGTATCTGCAACACTCCACCACGTTCAACGGGAACCTGAACATCTTCTCTTCTGCGGAACTGGACCTGTACAGTTCCATCCAAGGAGGCGCTCGTTTGACGAACCTCTTTGTCTCAAGCCGGTATCGATTCAGTCGTAAAGTGGATCTATTCGCTTCGTATGACAGCCGCCGTCGCGTGGTCTATTACGAGACTTTCCGGAATGATGTGGAAGTGTTGCTGGATGATGATCTAGCAAGGCAGGGTCTCCGGTTCCGCTTGAATGTGCGCCCAACGAAGATCCTTGGTTTAGGTGCCGCGTACAGCAGGCGGTTCCAAGCGGACGGGGCCAATGCATCGGACAACATTCAAGTTTCCGCGAACATCAATAAGGATCCCGAGGGGTTCGGCCGATGGTCGTTGCAAGCGAACCGGAACACCTCCAATTACCTGCGCAGTGATGTTCTTTCCTTCAGGCATACACGCACACTGATACCGCGGCGGTTGAGCATGAGCTTCTATTTCAGGATGGTGGAGTACAGGTACGCCAACCGTCCGGAGGGCACAACCCTCTCGTCCCGCGTTTCCCAGCGGTATTACGGTGGGGATCTGACGCTGGATCTCGCCCGATCATTCACCTTTACGATACTTGGTGAACTATCAACGCTTCCGGACCAGCAGAACTACCGGTTGAACATGAGCCTGACCAAACGATTCGATAGCAAGAAGAAACAATGATGGATACTCGAATTTACGCGTGCCTTTTTACGGTGATCCTGCTTACCCTTTCGGCTTGTGACAGTGGTCCGAAGGCCATACCTGCGGAAGGCGGGTCGAACGATGGTAGCAGCACCGGGGTATTCTCTGGCACCGCGAAGGATCCAGCGGGTGTAGTGGACCCAGCTGTTGAGAAGGACCTTCATACGGTGGTAGCCTTGGAGTCGTTGCCGACCGAGAAGTACGTTTACTTGCGTGTAAAGGAAGGTGAGGATGAATTCTGGATCGCAACATCCTTGCAAGAGATCACCATCGGGCGCAGCTATTTCTATCGTGGCGGATTGCTGAAGACCGATTTCCCGAGCAAAGAATACAACCGCACCTTTGATCGATTGTACCTGGTTTCACAATTGGTCCCATCGGATCATGGAAGCATGGGCAGTTTGCCGACATCACCAACGGCACCAATGCAGTCTACCGTTTCCTCTTCGCCGCTGCCAGCCTTGGATGTCGCCGGGAATACGCGCATCGCGGACCTGATGTCCGATCCCAAGAAATTCGGTGGCAAGACCATACAGGTGAGCGGCAAATGCACCAAGGTGAATCCCAATATCATGGGCCGCAATTGGATCCACGTCAAGGACGGTAGCAAGAAGGACGCGGAACTGGTGATAACCACAGATGCCCCGATCGCTGAAGGCCAAGAGGTGACGATGATCGGAACCGTTGCGTTGGACAAGGATTTCGGTTCAGGCTATCAATACGGTATCCTTTTGGAAGGTGGTCGATTGGTGAAGTAGGTCATCGCGTCCTTCGTCGGACGACCTGAACTCAGCGGATGATCAACGGTGCTGCATTTGCACCATCTCTGATGCGCACCAGATACCATCCCGGTATAGGATCGATCATTCGTACTTCCAGTGTATTCTGCATCGCCCCCGGCTGCACAAGTGTCCTTACTTCACGCCCCAACGCGTCGAAAACCTGAGGGTGATCGGTCGCACTTGCGTGGATCGAGAAGGTTCCATCGCACGGTTGTGGCCACAGTACGATCTCGTTCGGCGCATCGAACAGCACCGATTCATTTTCAGAGTACCAGGACGACCCATCGAGATCGACTTCATGCAACCTGTAGTACGAAACGCCATATGCTGGATCTTCATCGACCATCGTGTATGCATGCGTTACCTGACTTGAACCTGCAGCTTGAAGGGTGCCGATGGGTATCCACTCCGATGAAGAGGTTGACCTTTCAACCGTGAAGTGATCGGTATTCAATTCAGTGGCCGTTACCCAATTCAACATTACACTTCCATTGAACGCGTCCGCGCTGAACATCATCAACTCGATCGGAAGGAGGGATGGCTCGCAACTTACTGTTGCTGTTCCGAAGAAGTCCAGTGTGACATCAGCGGTCACGTAACTCCAGTTGCTCATACAAATGATGTACTGCTGACCTGCGACAACATTCAATTGCGGCCCGAAGTTCCCGGGATCACCACCCGGTGGGACCACGTTCGCCAGTCCGGCTCCGCCCCAAGAGACCGCGTTCCACACACATCGCACAGGAGGCAGCGTGTTGTTAGCGATCGCGGAGCATGTATTCGGTCCGGTGTATGACCACATGGCCCAATCGTAGAATCCCACTTGCTCACCTCCGGCACCGAAGGAGAACCCAAGACTGCCACTTGTTCCGATGGTGAATATCATCCAACTACTGTTCAACTCACCGGCCAGCAGGCACCCGTAATCGGTACCACCCCATGGGGCCGGGCTCAGGCCGCCGAATGCAGAGTTGCTGACCGAACCGGCTGAGGGAATTTCGTCCACGCTGCCAAAGCCACTTGGTGCGATGGAGAAGGTGAAGGGATCGCAAACGCAGATCGCCGTTGGGCAATCGCCAGAAGGATCTCCTGCGTTCGTTGGAGTGGTGCATGTTCCACCCGAACCACTGTCCCATGTGCACGCGGCACCACCAATGGAAATGAGCACCGAGTCCAAGCCGCCACCGGAAAGTGTCCCCGTGTACAGCGTGGCACCGCCGAAGTACTTCAAGGTGTACGTGGACCCGTTCCATCCATTGTTGGCCGCGTCCAATAGATAGAGGACATAGCATCCGGGGCTCAAGCAAAGCGTGTCGTTGTAGGGCGCACCAGCATTTTGGATCACGGTACCGTTCCATGCAAGTTCCCACGAGACCTGAGCCGGGGCTGTGCCATTGGTGACGATGAACTGCAGAGTTGTCGTTCCTGGCGGACACGTCGCTCCGATCACGACAGGGTCGCACGGTTGGTTCTCGCCCAGAACGAATATGTCCGTTCCATGTGGGCCGTCAGGAAGGTTCGTGTCGAAGTCGAAATCGCCGGTCCAGTCTTCGATGAACCAATCAATATCCTGCCAACCATCACTATTGCTATCGTACATGAGCAGCGTATAGCAACCATCGGGAAGACAGATGTCTTCTTCCCATGGCGCAGCGCCGGTCGCCCACGTCACACCGAATTGGTCGATCAACTCCCAAGTCACGTCCGGGGCACCATTCCCATCGGTGACCGTGATCGTATACCATGTGCATTGTGACCGTGCATTATTGCTAAGAGCGAGGAAAGCCAATGAAAGTGACAGGAGTACAGAGAAGCGCGATTTCGTAGAGCGGCACATGACCGAGTTGTCGTTCGTGATCAACAATAGCAGGAAGGGAAAAGTCCTTCACGCCATGGAACAAGGAGGCGGACAGACCGTCCACTCTACCTGCCGAGCAGGTCAAACGATCACTTTGGGCGGATGGAAAACGCCGAAAACATGCAGCGCATCCGGGAGAGAGGCATCGACAAGGCCAACGAATAGAGCGGTCTCTAGAGCAATTTCGCAATGTTGTGAGGGAGCTCCGGAGAGCATGATCTGCGGGAGGGAGTGGTGCGTTCCGAACGGTAACTGCGCGTGACGTTCAGGCTCACTTCGGCCATGGTCGTCATTTGCATAATGGAGCACGACGAAATCAAGTATCGTGATATCCGGATCACGCAATCGATGTTCTTCGAAGTGATCGGTCAATTGAGAAAAACAAAGCAATTGCTCGATGCCTCCTCCGAAAATGGAACTGAGGAACACCTGAGTGAATAGAATGACCACGGCCACACTCCGCATAGCTCCGAAAGCTACGATGGCCGTAGTGATCAGAAGGAAAAGTTCATCTGATCTCGACGGGTGCATCCAGGGCCAGTGCGTACACCCCTTTTTTGCCTCCGAAAGGTCGATCAGGGGTATGGAATTCCACGCTCCTCGACCTTAACCGATCGGGAAGTTGAAAGAAGGGGGTGCCCCAGGGGGGCGTCAACTACTTGATCAACGTGAACTTCCGCTTTCGCCAGAAGGCAAGGGCGCCGATCAACACCAACGAACCGGCCGTGATGTACACCCAATCCGGCACGGGAACGGGATCACCGGCGGCGTAGGAATGCAGTCCGCTGAGGTAGTAATTCACGCCGTAGTAGGTCATGATCACTGTGGCTAGGCCGAAAAGCGATGCCACGTTGTATGCATAGAGGCCTTGCATTTTCGGGATCAAGCGCATGTGCAGGATGAAGGCGTAGACGAGGATCGTCACCAGCGCCCAGGTCTCCTTGGCGTCCCAGCCCCAATAGCGCCCCCAAGATTCATTCGCCCAAACACCACCGAGGTAAGTGCCGATGCTGATCATCGTGAGCCCACCGATCAAGGTCATCTCGCTGAGGTAGCTCATCTCCTTCACCAGCCGATGGACGCGCTTCTCATTGCCGGGCGTGAGGAAGATCATCAGCATCAGGTTGATCAAGCCGATCACTGCACCAAGCGCGAGGAAGCCGTAGCTGCCCGCTTCCATGGAGACGTGGATCGTGAGCCAATAGGATTGAAGCACGGGAACCAACGGCGTGATCTCCGGGTCCAAATAACTGAGCATCGCAACGAGCAGCACTGTGGCAGACAGGATCATCGTCGCCGCCGAACCGCCGAGCGACTTCCTGCTGAAGAGGATACCGGCCAGCACGGTGGTCCATGCGATGTAGATCATCGATTCGTAGCCGTTGCTCCAAGGCGCACGTCCGGATACATACCAACGAAGGCCCAGGCCGACAGTGTGCAGCGCAAAGCCAGCGAGAAGTAGGATAAGCATGACCTTTTGGATCTTGCGGAGATCAACCTTCGGCTTGAAGACGGAGAAGAAAAGCAGGAAGAGAAAGGTGAAGCCGAGCAAGGTGTAGAACAAGGCCAATCGGTTGAATACGCTCAACTCGTTCAGGATGATCTCTGCTTTAACCTTGGCCGGTGAGGGGATCACAGCAGCGCCCACTTGCTTCTGATAGCCATCGAGTTCGTTCAACAACTTGTCCGGCAGTGCGTAATTGCCGGTGACCATCGCCTCCTGCAACGCAGGAACGTAGGTCGCGAAGAAGCGTTCGGCCGTTGGGTCAGTCGCGTGGTCGTGGCCGGAACCATCGCCATGACCACTCACCCAGGTATTGTTCGCGTCGCCCGCTAGCGGTATGATCTTCAGCAGGTCACCGCCCATGGCCATGTGCAGTATGTTGAGGCGCTCGTCCACCTTGATCAGGTCCTTTTCGAACACCCCCCGATCGATCGGTTTCAATGCATCCACACGCCGCATTTCTTCGCGCAGGATGTAATCGCCGTTCTCGTCGAAGAAATCCTTGTACGCTGCCATCGGACCGGCGACGTTGAGCAATTCGTGCACTTGCTTGTGCTCGCCCAGCTTGATCATCGGCACATCCAACCAATCAGGCGGACTTGCCAGCATGCCCAGGATCACTTGGTCGGCATTCAGACCATTGATGCTCTCGCGGCGATATACCTTCCTCATCACCTCCCGTGAAAGCGTATGCATCGGTTTCATCCGACCGCGATTGTCCTGCACCACGATCCGTGAGAATTGCTCCGCATGCGCGGCATCCACAACGCCGCCGCTGTTCCTTGCGTCGATCACCTTCTGTGCGGAGAGTACGGCCGGTAGTGCGGTCAGCGCAATGGCCAACACGGCTGTTGTGTTCTTAAGGCGCATTTCGCTGATGCTGTGCGCGAGCTTTTGGAACCGGCTCTTTCCAGAGAACATGGACATGATCAGGCCTATGGTAAGGAGTATATATCCCACGTAGGATACCCACGTTCCCCAGAAGTCGTGGTTCACGCTGAGGTAGGTGCCCAGTTCATCCTGGTCGTACGAGCTTTGGAAGAAGCGGTATCCATCGTGGTCCAGCACGTTGTTCATGAAGATCCGATGGTCCTCCTTCAAGTTCTCGCGATCGTCGATCAGTTGCACTTCGCTGGCATAGGAGGTCGGACTGTTCGTGCCCGGGTATCGCTCCATGATAAAGTCGTAAAGCTTGACCGAGAAGGGGAGCACTACCTCTTTGGAGCCGTAGGACACTGCGAGATCCAGTCCTTCAGTGCGTGCGATCGCTGGTCGTCCGGGAGATCCCTTTTGTCCGTAGACGAGCAGCTCCTGAGCGGCACCGTTGATCTTCACCTCCATGCGCAACGCCACAATGCTCTCGTTGCGGACCTTTATTCCATCTGACCGCATCGTCACAACGCCCTGCTTATTGAAGTCGCCGAAAACGAAGCCGTTGGCACCATCGCGGTACATGGAGCGCATCATCAACGGATGGTAGTCGGCTTGCGGGTAAAGGGTGTCCGTTGTCTGGGTCGCCATCACCGTCTGCACCAAAGGACGGTCGGCTTTGATGAGGAGCGAATTGTCGCGGAAGGCGATGTTCACCGCTTCTGCCATCGGAGTATCCGTGAAATTGAAGAGCACGTTGCGGATGCGTCGCGTCTCGCCTGAACTGAGGTAGTACTCCTCCCTTCCGCTCATCCCTGCAAAAACGATCTTGATGGTCGGACGACCGGTCGGGCTTTCCTCCAACACATCCACCGGATTCGGGATGAATTCTTTCACGGCTACTTCGATCAGATCACTGCCGATGAGGTAGGACTCTTTCCAGTTGTTGTTGCCAAGGCTGGAGAAGAGCACGGGTTCATCGAAGCGGAAGTTCCGTCCGTCACGCTGTGCCTGGAACTCCAGATACGTCTCGGCCGAAAGAAAGCTGTTCGAGGTATCGTTCTCGCGGATGTGCATCACACCCTCGTATCCGGTATAGCGTGTCACTGCCGCACCGATGAGGATGATGATCATGGACAGGTGGAAGGTGAGCAAGGCCCACCGTTTCTGTCGGATCATCTTGAAGCGCACGATGTTCACCGCGATGGTGATGCAGAAGAGCGCCAGCAACGTTGAGAACCACGTGGACTTGTAGATCACGTGCTGCGCAGAACTTGTGCCGTAGTCGTTCTCCACGAAAGTACCCACGGCGATCGCCGCAGCGAAGAGAAGGATGTACATCCCCGCTGCCCGGGTATTGAACATGGACATCAACGCACCCTTCGATCGATCCTTCCAACTTCCTTGATCCTTCATCATGTGTGGCAAATGGGGACAGCGCGAACCCTGTACGGACGATCAACGCCTATGGGTTTTGCAGTGGTCAAAACAACGACACATGTTCATGTATATCGTCCCAAGCGCCGTCATAGTTAGTGGATGTTCAAGGATCTTCGGGACTTATGTTCCGAAGTGGATCTCCCACACGATGAAAGCCCCCATGGGTTCGACAGGTAATTCGGAGGGTACATCAGCTTATCGGTCGATACTTCCTGGCAAAGGCTTTTATCCGGATCGCCAGGTGTTTATCGATGCCCTTTCGACCATTACCTTGCCCGCCTTACCGAATCGACACAACCACATGGCCGACCAACAAGACCTCGACGCACATTATACCACCATGGACAAGATCTTCCGCCTGAGCTTGGGCGAGAAGGGCGGGTACAGCGGTGCACGATTCGATGGGGACTTCTCCTTGACCTTGGAGCAAGCGCAGGAGCGCAAGCACCAGTTCATCATGGACCACTGCAACATCAAGCCGGGCATGAAGGTACTCGATATCGGGTGCGGATGGGGTGCGTTCATCGACTTCCTCAACAAGAAGGGCGTGCATACCACCGGTGTGGTCTTGGCCGAGGGGCAGGCGATCGCTTGTCGAAAGAACGGATTGAACGTGCACCACATGGACAGTAAAGCCATCACCCCGGATACCTTCGGGATGTTCGATGCCGTTTGCGCCATGGGCAGCCCGGAGCATTTGTGTTCGGTGGAACAGTATCGCGAAGGGAAGCAGGACGAGATCTACCGGACCTACTTCAAGCAGGTGAGCGACCTGTTACCGGTCGGGGGGCGCTTCTATTGCCAGACCATGGTCTTCGGGCCCAACATGGTGAAGTTCGAGGACATCAAGTTCGGTCAAACGAACGTGTGGAAGAACCGTAAGGATTATTCCGGTGAAGAACTCATGGACCTGGTCTGTGACGTGTTCCCCGGTTCGTGGTTGCCGTATGGACAAGAGGGCATGGTGGAACCTGCGAAGGATCATTTCAAATTGATATCATCCGACAGCGGACGCTTGGATTACATCGAGACCATCGCGCGTTGGACCGCTGCATTCAACAAGTTCAACTTGGAGAAGTACGGTCTTTATGCAACCCTCCTGCCGAAGCTTTTCAGCAGTGATTTCCGCAAATGGGTGCGTCGCTACCAGATCGCTCCGAACCTCCAGGTGTTCGAGCGGGAGATCTTCGAGCACTACCGGATGGTGTTCGAGAAGGTGAAGGACTAGTTCGTATCCTGGTTGCTCTTCCGCGTTGCCGGATATTCAGGTGCCTGCTCGATGTTCACCGCGATGTTCGTGGCATTCGACTTGTGGCTCAGTACCTAGGATCGTCCCACGGCCTGTTGATGGGACTTGTGGTATCCAGGAGTGAACCGACCTGTTGTGCCATTTCATACGGAGCATCGCAATGGATAGCCTTCCCGATGCACATGGTCGTGCACAGGGAGTTTCGTGTGACATAACGGAGGGCGTCCTCGCGTCTGGATCGGCGTTGAAACTGGCATGGTCCTTGAACAACACGTGGCGCCTAACTTTTGCCCCATGAAGAACCTCCTCGCTCTGTTGGTCGTGTTGACGGCCTCGTTCACCGTGCATGCCCAATTCCCGAAAAGTCTGAAGGACGCTGCGGGCAAACTCGGAGGATCAGGAGCATCAGGTCTTAGTAACGATGAAGTGATCGCCGGTCTGAAAGAGGCCTTGGGAAAAGGTGCTGAGCGATCGGTGCTGAAAAGTTCTGCCCTTGACGGGTTCTGGAAGAACGACCTGATCCGCATTCCATTTCCGCCCGAAGCAGAGAAGATGAAGAGCACGCTGAACAGCATCGGCATGTCCAAGCAGGTGGATGAATTCGAGCTGACCATGAACCGTGCTGCGGAGGATGCGGCCAAAGAGGCCTTGCCGATCTTGCGTGAGGCTGTTCTGGGAATGAGCGTCGGTGACGGTTTCGCGATATTGAAAGGTGGCGAGAGTGCGGCAACGAAGTATTTGTCAGAGAAGACAACAACATTGCTGCGGGAGAAATTCGCCCCCATCGTTGCCAACAGCACCAAGAAGGTGGCACTGACCAGCTATTGGACCCCTTTGGCTTCGAGCTACAATAAGGCTGGGAAATTCACCGGAGCGAAAGCCGTGGACCCCGACCTCGATGCCTATGTGACACAGAAGGCCATTGATGGCTTGTTCACGCTGATCGGGCAGGAGGAAGCGAAGATCCGCCAAGACCCTACGGCGCGTACCAGTGACCTCCTGAGAAAGGTGTTCGGTAACTAGTGTGTTCTCGGACGGACACCTTTCGTATTGCGCATCGTGCGTTGTTCGACGTGTGTCATTATCGCCTTGTTAGAGGAGGGCGTTTCCCCTGATTTCGATCGTCGGAAAGGAGACAGTAGATGAACTTTCAATTGGATCGTCACACACGGCACTGTTAGCAAGTGTGAAGTATCGACGGTCGATCCCCGCGGGGTGCGGGTCTACGTTTGCCCAGCACCTATCCTGAAGTCGTGCGGTTCGTGTTCACGCTTTCATCCGGTGCTTCGGCAACTCCCGCCGGCGACCGGTAACGGACACGAACCGTGAAGGCCAGCAGGCCACATTCGCTCTTGAAGGAGTTGAATGGACCCAAGGAATGGTGCCACCATATAGGTCGGTACATGGCTGAACAACGACGCCTTTTGAATGCGGTAGGCCGAATGGCTTCCGCTACACGGTCCACCCTTCGCACCTTGATCCCAGCTGCTGCTGCTTTGTTGCTTTGGCAGAGTGAGGCTCGCGCTACGCACGCCATGGGTGGTGACATCACCTACGAGTGCTTGGGCAACAACCAGTACCGGGTGAACATGAGCTTCTTCCGGGATTGCAACGGCGTGAGTGCGCCGACCAGCTGCAATAACGGCGATCTCCGTTTCAACGTGCGTTCCAGCCAATGCGGTGCCAACTTCAACGCATGTTTCGTTCTTCAGAACGTGGAGATCGTCACGCCCATCTGTGATGGTGCTGTGGATCGTTGCACAAGTTCCTCCGGGACGTATGGCGTGGAGCGCTACCGATACAGCGCCGTGATCAACCTGACCCAATGGGCGAATTGCGGCAATGATTGGATCATCGACTGGAGCCTCTGTTGCCGAAACAACGCGATCACCTCGCTGAACAATCCGGGCGGCCGGGATCTGTATCTGAGCGCACGCTTGAACAACACGGTCACTCCGTGCAACAGCTCGCCCCGTTTCCTCAACGACCCTGTGCCTTTCGGCTGCGTCGGTCAACCTATCGTCTACAACCACGGCGTGTCCGATCTCGCGGGTGATTCGCTTGTGTTCTCATTGGCTCCGGCCCGCGGTGCGGGTGGCAATACGATACCATACAATGCTGGCTACACGTTCCAGCAGCCCGTCATCACATCAGGTGGTGCCAATGCTGTTACCATCGATCCGCAGACCGGAACGATCCGCTTCACACCGAGCATCGCGCAATTCGCGGTGGTCACAGTGCTGGTGGTGGAGTACAGGAACGGGGTACAGGTCGGCCAGTACACCCGTGACCTGCAGTTCGCGATCATCAACTGCAACAACAACAACCCGAGTGCAAGCGGCATCAACGGCACAAGCAGTTATGTGTTCGACGTGTGCGCGGGTACGAACTTCTGTTTCACCGTGAATTCTGAGGACGCGGATGCCACTCAGAACGTGACGATGACCTGGAACAACGCTATTCCGGGTGCCACTTTCACAACAACGGCTGGTCCACGACCGGTAGGAACATTTTGCTGGACGCCGACATTGGCCAACTTGGGGCAGCAGATCTTCACGGTCACGGTTGAAGATGATGCGTGCGTCTTGAACGGTCGGGCCACGGTCGGTTACCTCATCAACATCACGCCACCTTTGACTCCTGCTGTTGCCGGGCCCGATCAAAGTGTTTGTGGTTTCACGGCGACCCTCGCTGGCCAACAACCCTATGCGACCGCGCCGGGTACATGGTCCGTGATAAGTGGTTCGGGGACCTTCGCGAATGCAGGAAGCCCTACCACAACCGTCAGCGGATTGAGCACGGGAGACAATGTATTCCGGTGGACCGTGAACTATGCCACCTGTGGAACGACGACGGATGATGTCGTCGTCCGTGCCTATGACCCCGGACACCCGGTCGCTGCTGCTGGTCCGAACCAGGATCTTTGCCAACCCACGTCGGCCACTACTCTGGCAGGGAATAATGCCACTTCACCAGCAATTGGCACCTGGACACTGGTGAGCGGTGTGGGTACCATTACAAGTCCGAACAGCCCCACTTCAGGTGTTACGGGTCTTGGTCAAGGAACGAATGTTTTCCGATGGACCATCGATAATGGAGCTTGCACGCCACCAACGAGTTCGCAGGTTTCGATACGTGTATTCAGCAGTTCACAACCTGCTGCCAACGCGGGTCCCGACCAGCAGTTGTGCTCACCGAACCTCTCCACCACACTCGCTGGGAATGCGCTGATCGCTCCGGCGACCGGGCAATGGACCGTTGTCAGTGGAACAGGAACATTCGCGAACGCGGCTCAACGGAACACGACCGTGAGTGGATTGAGCATCGGCGTGAACCGCTTGCGTTGGACCATCAGCAACGGCCCTTGCACTCCACCTACTACCAGTGATGACGTGGATATCTTGGTCTTCAACCCGGCCAGCCCGAACGCGGATGCAGGCCCGAACCAGCAAGTGTGTGCCAGCACGGCAACTCTTGCAGGCAACGCTCCGTTGGCCCCTGCCACTGGTATTTGGACCGTCGTTAGCGGAACGGGCACATTCGCCTCGCCCACGAGCCCGACCTCTGCGGTCTCTGGCCTCGCGATCGGTAACAACGTATTCCAATGGACCTTGAACAACGGTCCATGTGCCAACGGCGTGACCACCTCACAGGTCACCATCACCCGCTTCGATGGAGCCGTTCCACCGGCGAACGCAGGCCCGGACCAAGACCTTTGCTCTATCGGGGCAACAGGCTTCGCTAGCACCTCGCTTGCAGCTAGCCCGGCTTCGGCGCCGGGTACAGGGACATGGACGGTGGTGAGCGGTGCGGCGACCTTCGCCAATGCCGCGTCTCCGACAACGGCGGTTTCCAATATCCCGGTCGGTACTACGACCCTGCGCTGGACCGTGAACAATGGTCCGTGCGTGCCGAGCACCAGCGGTGACGATGTGGTCATCCGCGTATTCGATCGCAATGCCGCCGTAGCGAATGCAGGACCAGCGCAGAGCCTGTGCGCACCGGTCGCAAGCATCACCTTGGCAGCCAACGCGGCTATCGCTCCAGCAGCTGGCACATGGACAGTGGTAAGTGGAGCGGGAGTATTCGCGAACGCGAACAGTCCAACGACGACCGTTACAGGAACCGCACTTGGTGTCAATGTTTACCGATGGACCATCAACAACGGTCCTTGCCCCGGTGCGGTCACATCAAGCAATGTCACCATCACCCTTTTCGATCCTGCAACCGCACCTGCGACTGCAGGTCCTGATCAGGATCTCTGCGGTGCATCGACCGCCACACTTAGTGGGAATAGCGTCACTGCTCCAGCCGTTGGTACATGGACCGTGGTCAGCGGAGCAGCTACGTTCGCCAATGCCAATGCTGCTGGAACCTCCGTATCCGGCTTGCCGATAGGAACGACGGTATTGCGTTGGACGGTGAACAATGGACCGTGCGGGAACTCATCGGATGAGGTGAGCATCCGTCGTTTCGATCCTGCGAACCCGGTCGCGAATGCAGGGCCGGATCAGAGCATCTGTGTGCCGGTTGCGCCGAACATCGTGACCATGGCGGGTAGTTCCCTCACCGCTCCGGCATCCGGCACATGGACCTTGGTGAGCGGCGGCGGTTCAATAACGAACGCGAACAGCCCAACGACCCAGATCACGGGTCTTCCGGTAGGCATCAACATCTTCCGTTGGACAGTGAGCAATGGACCCTGCCCGAACGGGATCACCACGGATGATGTACGCATCCTTGTATTCGACGCCGGGAACCCGAATGCCGATGCAGGAGCGGATCAGTCGATCTGTACGACCAATGGAACGACCACGATGGCCGGTAGCGCCGTCACCACGCCAGCGATCGGCACTTGGACCTTGGTGAGCGGCACAGGAACCATCGCCACCCCCAACAGCCCAACAGCATCTGTTTCCGGACTCGGGGTCGGTCAGAACATCTTCCAATGGACCGTGGACAACGGCCCTTGTGCGAACGGGATCACCACGGACCAGATGAGCATCTTCATCTATGATCCGAACAATGCACCTGCGAACGCGGGTCCTGATCAGAACTTCTGCACGCCTTTGAGCAGCACCACCTTGGAAGGCAGTCCAGTGACCTTCCCAGCGACCGGTACTTGGTCCTTGGTGAGCGGCTCGGGCGATATCGTCAACGCGAATGATCCGTTGACCACCGTCGATAACATCGGCCTTGGTACGAACCAGTTCGCATGGACCGTGACCAATGGCAATTGCCCGAACCCGGTCACGAGCGACCTGGTGAGCATCGTTCTTTTCAATGGTAACGCTCAAGCAGCGAATGCCGGTCCGGATCAGAGTGCCTGTGGTACAGGATCTTCCTTGGTCATGGCCGCCAACGCGCCTTCCGGTGTGGCTACCGCACAATGGAGCGTCGTCCAAGGCACGGCGAATTTCAGCAGCGCGAGTGCACCGAACGCTACGGTCAATGGCCTCAGTATCGGGGTGAACATCCTACGCTGGAGCATTGACAACGGCGCGTGCGGAATAACAACGGATCAGGTGACCATCCTTGTTTACGACCCCAACAATCCGGTCGCCAATGCAGGAGGCGATCAGCAGTTGTGCACGCCGAACACCAGTACCACGCTTTCCGGAAGCAGCCTCATCATTCCGGCTGTCGGTCAATGGACCTTGGTGAGTGGTGCTGGCACCATCGCTAACCCCGGTTCACCGTCCACCGCAGTGAGCGGGTTGGCTGTTGGCGAGAACGTGTTCCGCTGGCAAGTGAACAATGGCGCATGTACCAACCCGATCACCCAGGATGTGGTGAGCATTTTCATCTACGACGATGCTGCGGCTGTTGCCAATGCAGGTCCGGATCAGGAGATCTGCACGCCGGTGGCCAGTGTCACCTTGGTCGGCAATGCCACCGTAGGTTCCTCCATCGGAACTTGGACACGCATCTCGGGTACGGGTACTATCGTTTCCCCGAACAACCCGAACACGACCGTGAATGCCCTCGGTGTTGGACTGAATGTCTTCGAGTGGTCGATCAACAACGGACCTTGTGGTACGACCACGGATCAAGTGGGCATCTATGTCTTCGATGCGACGAATCCGGTCGCTGATGCAGGCCCGGATCAGGAGATATGCACGCCTGCCTCAACAGCGACGCTGGCCGGCAGCAGCGTGATCTTCCCCGCTTCTGGAACATGGACCGTGATCACTGGCGGTGCTACGGTTACCAACCCTTCCAGCCCGAACAGCGGAGTCACAGGTCTTGCGGTCGGGGAGAACATCTTCGAATGGACCGTTCTGAACGGACCCTGCGCAAACCCCATCACGAGTGATCAGGTGAGCATCTTCGTATTCGACGAGAACAACCCGGTTGCCGACGCAGGTCCTGATCAGGAACTGTGTACTCCGAGCACATCAACCACCATGGCGGGAAGCTCATACATCTTCCCCGCTACAGGAACATGGATCCTTACCCAAGGGTCAGGAACCATCGCTGATCCGAGCGACCCGAACACGGCCATCACGGACCTCGCCGTCGGTGTGAACGTATTCTCGTGGTCAGTGGACAATGGACCCTGCACAGCCGGGGTCACGGTCGATGAGGTGCGCATTCTTGTATTCGACGAGAACAATCCTGTTGCTGATGCGGGTCCGGATCAGGAGCTCTGTACTCCGAACAATGTCACCGTTCTTGCTGGTAGCTCCTATACCACACCGGCCACCGGTGAATGGATCGTGATCAGCGGGGTGGCCGACATTCTGGATGTGAGCGACCCGAACAGTGCCGTTAGCGGCCTGGTCGTGGGTGAAACCGTACTGGAATGGCGCGTCAGCAATGGTCCTTGTGCGAACGGGGCGACAAGTGATCGCGTCAGCATTTTCCTCTTCGATGATGGAAACGCGGATGCCGATGCCGGTGCCGATCAAGAATTGTGCACCCCCAATACGATCACTACGCTGCAAGGCAGCGCAGTGACCTTCCCAGCGGTTGGTACGTGGACCTTGGTGAGCGGTACGGGCACCATCACCGACGTGAACGATCCCGCTACCACTGTGACAGACCTTGGGGTCGGGGAGAATGTCTTCGCTTGGAGCGTGTACAATGGCCCGTGTGCGAATGGGAACACTTCAGATGAGGTGAGCATCTTCCTCTTCGATCTCAACAACCCGACGGTGGGTGCCGGACCGGACCAGGAACTCTGCACACCGAACACCACCACGAATCTGGCGGGTAGTTCAGTGATCTTCCCAGCGGTCGGTACATGGACATTGGTGAGTGGCGGTGGTTTGATCACGAATGCGAACGACCCCAATACCAGTGTGAGCCAATTGCCTGTTGGTGAGAACATCTTCCAATGGACCTTGGCCAACGGGCCTTGCGATACGGACGGTGAGTTCGACCAGGTGAGCATCTTCGTATTCGACGATGCGAACCCGATCGCGAATGCGGGTCCGGATCAAGAGCTGTGCACCATCAACATCGCCACGTCGCAATTGGCAGGTAGCTCGGTGATCTTCCCAGCGATCGGTGCGTGGACCTTGGTGAGCGGTACCGGATCCATTGCCGATCCCAATGATCCGAACACCACCGTATTCGACCTGAGCATCGGTGAGAACATCTTCGAATGGACAGTGGACAACGGACCATGTGCATCGGGCATCACCACCGATCGCGTCAGCCTGTTCGTTTTCGATGAGAACAACATCGAAGCGAACGCTGGAGCGGATCAGGACCTCTGCACGCCGAATACCACGGCGACGTTGCAGGGTAGCGCATTGGTCTTCCCAGCGGTAGGCCTCTGGACCGTGGTGAGCGGTACAGGTACGATCACCGATCCGACGAACCCCAATACCACGATCACCGGCCTCGGAGTTGGAACCATCGTATGCGCCTGGACCGTGGACAATGGTCCGTGCTCCAGTGGTATCACCAGTGATCAGTTGGTGATCCAACTGTTCGATGAGAACAATCCGATCGCGGATGCGGGGCCGGATCAGGAACTCTGCTCCAGCAACCCGGTGACGAACATGCAGGGTAGCAACATCATCGCTCCAGCCAATGGGTTCTGGCAATTGGTGAGCGGCCAAGGCACGATCACCGATCCAACGGATCCGACCACGTCGGTGAGCGATCTCGCGATCGGTGAGAACATCTTCCTGTGGACCGTGGCCAATGGACCGTGCACGAATCCGTTGACCGAAGACGTCGTAAGCATCTTCGTGTTCGACGAGAACAACCCCGATGCCAACGCTGGTCCTGATCAGCAGGTATGTACGCCGCTTACGCAAGCGAACATGACCGGTAGTTCCTTCACCTTCCCTGCAACAGGCGCATGGAGCCTTGTGAGCGGTCAAGGCACCATTACCGATGTGAACGACCCGAATACCATCATCACGGATCTTGGGCTTGGTGTCAATGTCTTTGAATGGGAGGTGTACAACGGTGGTTGTGCGAACCAACTGACCAACGACCAAGTGGAGATCACCTTGTTCGATGCCTCTGCGCCACCTGCTGATGCGGGTGCTGATCAGGAATTCTGTGCGCCTGACGATCAAGCAACTCTGGTCGGGAATCCCCCTGTTGGCGCGGCCATCGGAACATGGGCGGTAGTAGCTGGTACGGGTGTGATCACCGATCCATCATCGCCGACCACAACAGTGACCGGCCTCACGGTCGGTGAGAACATCTTCACCTGGACACTCCAAGGAGGCATTTGTGTGACCACGGTCGATTCGGTGAGCTTGAAGGTCTTCGACCCGACAAATCCGGATGCGAACGCCGGACTTGATCAGGAGTTGTGCATGCCACAGGACAGTGTCTTGATGGCAGGCAGCAGCCTGATCATCCCAGCAACCGGAACATGGACTACGTTGGTGGGAGGTGGCACCCCGGTAGCTCCAGGCAACCCAGGCACGTTGATCACCAACTTGAGCATCGGACTCAACACCTTCCAATGGGAGGTATACAACGGGCCATGCGCGAATTCACTCACATTCGATGTGGTGGATGTGACCCTCTACGACGACACTACTGCTGCAGCCAACGCAGGTCCGGATCTGGAGCAGTGCTTGCCGCTCACGGAGATCAACCTGCAAGGTGTTCAACCACCTGCACCTGCAGAAGGTACTTGGACCCTGATCGCCGGTACAGGTGTGATCGATGAGCCCAATAACCCAACGACGTTGATCACGGGTCTATCCCAAGGCATCAACACCTTCGTGTGGCGGCTCGAATGGGATCCGTGCCCGAACAACGGTCTGCTCACGGATACAATGAGCGTGTATGTCTACGACCCATCGGCGCCATTGGCCGATGCAGGTCCTGACCAGCAACTGTGCTCACCCGACAATGCCAGCGTGCTCACAGGCAATACGCCAGCAATCCCAGGGGTGGGAACATGGAGCGTTGTGAGCGGTACGGCGGTCATAACTGACCCAGGTAACCCGACCTCTACGGTCACCAACTTGGAGATCGGCGTGCACGTGCTAGTTTACCAGATCTATAACGGCATGTGCGGCTTCGGACCGCCTAGCACCGATACGCTCACGATCTCTGTTTATGATGGCGAAGCACCACCGGCCACAACCGGCGAGAGCATCAGCGCCTGCACTCCAACAAGTAGTGTAGTACTTCAAGGCAGCATCCCGGTGTTCCCAGCTGTGGGTACTTGGACCGGCGCGACCGGGACCATCGTGGATCCCAATGACCCCACGACGGCTGTAGATGACCTAACTGTAGGTCAGCATGACTTCACGTGGACCATTGACAATGGAGCCTGTGGATCGAGCAGTGCACAACAGAGCGTCTTCATCTACGACGATCAAGCACCTGACGCGAACGCAGGTCCTGACCAGGAACTGTGTACACCGACCACGAGCAGCGACCTCGAAGGCAATGCCGTGGTATTCCCGGCCGTAGGTGTGTGGCAGGTGATCGCAGGCACAGGCGTTTTCGCGGACGCCACGGACCCGAACACCAGTGTGACCGGACTCACGATCGGTACCAACACCTTCCGCTGGAACATCAGCAATGGACCGTGCGGAAGCACTCAGGATGATGTGAACGTGACCGTGTACAACGATCAGCAACCAAGCGCGAACGCTGGTGCTGATCAGGAACTCTGTACGCCGACCAACAGCACCACCCTCGCAGGCAGTGCAGTTACCTTCCCTGCAACAGGTACATGGGTCTTCGTCCAAGGCTCAGCGACCTTGAGCGACCCGAACTCACCGACTACCACGATCTCCAACCTCACAGTTGGTGCAGTAGTGTTGCAGTGGGTGGTGGATAACGGCCCGTGCGCCAACGGTACCACCTCGGACGAAGTGACCATCACCTTGTTCGACAACAGCTCTGCCCCTGCAGCAGCTGGTCCCGATCAGGATTACTGTACCCCGATCACTGGTCCAGTGACCATGTTCGCCAGTTCTCCGACCCCACCTGCGACCGGTACGTGGAGCGTGGTAGGTGGTCAAGGCACCTTCGTTGATCCGAGCGACCCGTTCAGCGCGGTCACCAACCTCGGGTTGGGTGAGAATGTGTTCCAATGGAGTGTGAGCAACGGCCCATGTGGCTCAACCACCGATGTGATGAAGGTGGATGTCTACGACAGCACGGTGCCCGATGCGGACGCCGGCGATGATCAGGACCTCTGTCAGCATCAGACCACCACGGCTACGTTGAACGCTGTGCCAACATTGAGCACAGGCGTCGGTTCGTGGAGCCGGATCAGCGGTGGAGCGACCATTTCCAACGCGAGCGATCCCAGTACAACGGTCACCGGCTTGACCTTGGGTGACAACCTCTTCGTCTGGAGGGTGAACAATGGAACATGCGGTATCACGGCCGATACGATGAACGTGGTGTTGAAGGATTGTCTGTTGCTGGAGATCCCGAACGCCTTCTCACCGAACGGTGACGGAACCAACGACATCTACACCATCCGCAACATCGAGTACTATCCGGAGAACAGCTTCATCGTCTTCAACCGTTGGGGCAACAAAGTGTTCGAAGCGACACCGTACACCAACACCTGGGATGGTACGAGCCAATTCGGGTCCGCCTTCGGTGAATTGTTGCCCGAGAGCACCTACTACTACGTCCTTGACCCCGGCACTGGCGATGAGGCCTTCACCGGTTACATCTACTTGCGCCGCTAGAATTCGTACGGGCCGATACGCATCGTCCCCAACACAAGCAACCGATGAAGACCATCGCCAAACGGATACAGGGAACAGCGCTCGCGCTCTTTCTATGCACCAGCTTGCTGGCCCAGCAGGATCCGCAGTTCACCCAGTACATGTTCAACCTCCTCGCGCTCAATCCGGCCTACGCCGGTAGCGAAGAGCGTGTGAGCCTCAAAGCGCTGAGCCGCCATCAATGGGTGGGCTTCGACGGTGCACCCACCACGCAAACCCTTACCGTGCACACTCCGCTCGGGCGCGAGAGCATTGCGTTAGGGGGAACGGTGATGCGCGATAGCCACGGGCCGATCACGCAGTACACCTTCATGGCGGATGTGGCCTACCGCATTTTCATGGGTGATGCCAAGTTGGCCTTCGGTCTCAAAGGCGGTCTCAACCTCTTTCAAGGCCAGTTCGCTGATCTGAATCCACTGGTTGCGGGCGACCAGGTCTTCCAGCAGAACGTGAGCACGAAGCTCGATCCGCAGTTCGGCTTCGGGGTGATGTACTACAGTGATCGCTACTTCATCGGCCTGAGTACACCGAAGTTGTTACGCACGGAGTTCTTTCAGACCGATTCGCTCGCTTTCGTCTCCTTGCCCGGTCAACGGCCACACTACTTCCTTACCGGTGGCTATGTATTCGATCTGGGTACCTACCATAAGTTCAAGCCTACGTTCCTGGTGAAGGCCGTGCAAGGCGCGCCGATCAGTTTCGACCTTACGGCCAACTTCCTCTTCTTCGATAAGTTCTGGTTGGGCGCCATGTACCGGCACACCGATGCGGTAGGTGCACTCGCCCAGTATCACATCACAGGCGATCTTACTGTGGGATACGCATACGACTATCCGTTGAGTACGTTGCGGAACTATAGCGGTGGTTCGCACGAGATCATGCTCGGCTTCGCGTTCGGCAACAAGTTGAAAGGCGTTCGTTCACCGCGCTACTTCTGACCATGACCACCACCAACCCATTGCACAGGTGCCTTCGCTCGGCGATGGTCCACCGCCTGTTCCTTTCGGCGCTGTTCCTGCTTCCGTCGCTTCTCCCTGCCCAGAAGCTCAAGGAGCGCATGGCGAATCAGTATGCCGAAGTATTCGACTATCCGAAGATGGCGATCATCTACGAGGATCTCGTGTCTTCCGGAAAGGCTGATGCAGCTGATATGCGCCGCCTTGCGCTTGCTTATCGCAAGATGGGGCAACCAGCCAAGGCCGAGGCTACCTACTTGAAACTGATGTCAACGGGAGCCCAGACCCCGGACGATGTATTCGCCTATGCCGAACAGCTCCGAGCGAACGGGAAGTATCCAGAAGCATTGGAATGGTATGGCACATACGCTGCTCTCCGTCCGGAGGATGCGCGAGCACAAGCCTACCTGAGCAATCCTGCGATCTTCGAACGTCTGATGCGCGATAGTACCAGTGCCATCATCCGTACGTTGCCCATCAACAGCCCGGAGGCTGATCTCGGGCCTGCAATCATGGAGGAACTCGTGCTTTTCTCGAGCGCGCGTGGTGAAGGAGTTGGAGGGAAGCGATTGTATGCCTGGGATGATCAACCCTACCTCAACTTGTACAGCGCACTTTGGAAAGGGGAGACGGCAGAAGAGCCGCTTGTCATGCGCAAGGATGTGAACAGTCGTTACCACGACGGAGTTGGTTCGTTCGACTCGACCACGAATCGGTTGTACTTCACGCGCAACAACTACTACTACGGCACATTGGACAAGGACAAGAAGGGCGAACTCAAGCTCGGGATCTTCTACACCGATGTGATCACCGGTGAATTCGGCCAGCCTGAATGGGGCAACTTGGTTCCATTCGATCACAACGATCCGGACAACAATTGCGGGCACCCTTCCATTTCCGCTGACGGGACGAAGCTCTTCTTCGTGAGCGATCGTGCAGGAGGTCAAGGGGGCACGGACATCTGGTATTGCGACAAGCTCGGCAGTCAGTGGGGAGCGCCCGTGAACATGGGACCGCAGGTGAATACTTCCGGTAACGAAATGTTCCCGTATCTGCATCGCGATAGCACCCTGTACTTCGCGAGCAACGGTCACCCGGGCTTGGGTGGCTTGGACCTCTTCTATTCACGGCTCAGTGCCGCGGGGCCGGGCAAGGTCTTCAACTTGGGCTATCCCATGAGCACGCGGTACAACGACCACGGCCTCATGTTCTTCAACGACACCACCGGATTCTTCGTGAGCGATCGACCCGGCGGCAAGGGAAGCGACGATGTGTATGGATGCACGGTGCGTCCGCCCATGGTGTTCCTTGCCGGTATCGTGGTCGACGAGGAGACCCGTGCGCCGATCGACGGGGCAGTACTGGTGATGAAGGATGATGCAGGGCGCTACATCGAGAAGTTCAATGTGGAAAGTGAGCCCGGTGGCAAGTTCACCATCGATGTGCCTTACAAGGATAGGTACGTGCTCATTGCCAACAAGAACGGATACTTCCAGAAGGAACTCACGATCAACACCAACAATGATCCACTCGAACAGATCGTGGTGGAGATGTTGAAGTACGACTATGCTGCTGAAGGCTTCGTCTTCCACGGCGAAACAGGTGCTCCATTGCCTGGGTCAACGGTCATACTTGTTGATGCGCAGGACAACGTGCTGCAGACGATCACGACCGACGCGAGCGGTAAGTATGCATTCCCTTTGAAGCCGGAGATGGACTATCGGATCAAGGTGGAGAAGGAAGGATTCTTCAAGCAGAGTGCACGCATCAGCACCAAGGGCAAACCGAGCCAGGTCATCCGCACCGATTTCAAACTGTTCCCGCTCGTGGTGGATCAGGTGGTGCGCTTGGAGAATATCTTCTACGACTATAACAAATCGAATATCCGTCCGGATGCGGCAGTGGAGTTGGACAAGCTCGTGGCCACCTTGCAGGACAACCCGACGGTGAAGATCGAGTTGAGCTCCCACACCGATTGCCGCGGTAAGGACGCTTACAACATGAGCCTTTCGGAGAAGCGCGCGAAGAGTGCCGTGGAGTACATCATCAGCAAAGGCATTCCGAAAGCGAACATCACAAGCAAGGGGTATGGCGAAAGCCTGCCAAGCGAGAAGTGTGCATGCGAGAAGTGTTCCGAGGATGAACACCAACGTAATCGTCGAACGGAATTCAAGGTGCTTTCGAAGTAGGTAGGTAGGGACCAAGGGAGACTGGCGGGTCAGGGCGTGAGCTCTGGCCCGTTGGTCGTTGTATAAGGCTCAGTGAGCTACGACCAAGCGTGTCGTCCGCAGCACTCCTTCCTCATTCGCACAGCGCACAATGTACACGCCTTCGCACAGGTTCGAAACATCCACGGTGCCGAAAGGTGCGCCGAGCTGTGTCGCAAGCACCTCCCGACCGGCTTGGTCGAATACCGAAACGACCAATGGACCGCGAGCACCTTGCATTGCGACGAAGAGCGAGTTGTTCGCAGGAACGGGGTAGACCTGAAGAACAGGTGTGGCCTCGTGTTCCGCAACAGGGGTCGTCAGTTCATCGTCAGGCCCGGCCAGTGACGCCACGAAACAGCGTTGACCCTGCGGAACCGGTAGGATGATGTCGTCGAAGTACGTTTGGAAGGAGATGTAGCTGCCGCCAACGATCACAGGTCCGTTGAGGTGCTTGTCAATGGCCGTGGCACTCTCTTCACCATTGCTTCCGCCAGCGGTTGAAACGAAAGCCGCACCACCTGCCGGTGAGGTGTACGCAACGAAAACATCCTGCGAGGCCGTGATCCCGATGGCACTGCTCACTTGCACGGTATCGAAATCCACTATCCCCGTGAACACGCCGGTCCAGTACGCATGCCCGAGACCATCTGCCACAACGCCCAGGCCTTCATCGCGACCGATGCCGCCTACTTGCTGCACCCGATCCAAGGTGCCATCTGTTGCGAAGCGTGCCAAGTACGCATTCTTATACCGCCCATACTGACCCAATGGTGAACCCATCCACAGGACATCGTTGTAGATGTTGCCCGTGAAATACACATGTCCATCGTTCGCCACGGACACGTCGCGGCCGTATAGATCACCGAAGGCCGAGGCGACCACTACGGACCAGTTCGTGCCACTACCGAATGCGACCTTCGCCATGAAGGTGCCCACGTAGGGGTTCTGTTGTGGCCGGTTGTATCCAGTAATGTAGACATTGCCGTCGCTATCCACGTCCATTCCGTAGGCTCCCGATTCACCACTGCTCCCGGTCACCCGGTCGGCATCCAACAGCGCGCCGGTGTTCGAATCGTACTGTATCACGAACGCATTGAATAGACTTCCCGAGTTGGTCAACGTAGTTCCACTGAACACAGCACTCGTGTTGATCACGCCGCCAAGGAACGCAGTGCCGCCACTGTTCACGGAGACCGTGTACGCGAAGGAGTACCCTACCGCGCGTCGATACCAGAGCAGGTCACCATCCGGATCGAATTTCACCAAGGTTGCTTCGGCTCCAACGCCGGTGATGGCTGCTCCTTTCCAATCTGCTGTGTCGCGAAAGGTGGCCGCTGCGTATCCGTTGCCTTCTTCGTCCACCACGATGTCGTTCAGCTCATCGTCGAACGCACTTCCGATGGCGGTGCTCCAAACGACGTCCCCGTTGTTGTCCAATCGGAGCAGGAATCCATCCCAACCACCATGTGTCACGAGCGTATCCAAAGGCGTGCGGAGACTGTCGTTGAATTCGCCGCAAACGAAAGCGCCGCCGTCAGCCAAAGCTGCAACGGCTTCCACGCGCATCTGTCCAGTGCCGAGGAGGGATGTTGCCCAATTCCAACTTTGGGCTTGTGTGCTGCTCACCATCAATGGTAGAGCAATGAACAGGAAGGGGCGAAGCTGCATGGTCCATGCAAGGTACACCGCCTTGCGGATCAGGTTCAATGATGATCGACATGGTATGTGTCTCCCGCACACATGTAGGACCTACTTACGTTCCAACTTCGACTTTGCACGATCCGCGTAGAACCCACCATTGGTGGCAATGCGTTGGAAGGCTTCGTTGGCGGCGGCATTCTCTCCCGATCGAGCCAGGGTGAGTGCGTGGTACCAGACCGCCTCTTCGTCGAACACGGCGATCGAATGGATGGCCGCACGATGCAGGAAGTCACGCGCACGTTCGTTCATGCCAAGATTGTAGCTGCACAGGCCTGCGTAGAACAAGGCATTCACGTCGTCCGGGTACTGGGTCAGCAGAAAGCGAAGGTCCTCCAAGCAACCCTTATGATCGTTACGATCGAACTTGCCCATGGCACGCTCCATGAACGGGGTGTAATGCATGCGGCGCTGTGGCTCCTCGTTCGTGCGTTGTGCATTGCGGTCACTGAAGTTCGGGGTGACATGGCGCTCGTCGGTGAGCAGCATCGGATCCACCGCATAGAGGCCCTTCGGGTCCACCAGCTTCAGGTCGTAGAGGTACATCAGCTGAATGTTGTTCCGTTTGACGCGAACGGGCTTCACTGTGCTGGGCTCGATGAAGGTGTCCACATCCGGGGGACGGCTGGCCAACCGTTCCACCTGGATCACTTCCCGCTCCGTGGGTCTTACTTCAGTGCGCATGGTGATCGCATGACGATCGGTGTTTGCGTGACCGATATGCAGTGTTTCCGGGATCTCCACCGCTGCTTCGATCTCCGCTATCGCAAGCTCTACGTATGCGCTGTCAGAGGAGCTCCCGTCCAAAGGCGCTACTGCCGATGAACGCTCGACCTCGCTGAGGGCGGCATTGTTCGGTGTGCCACTGGACATCCACATGCCACCACCGACGAAGAGTACCACCGCACCGCCAGCCAGCCAAGGCCATATACTGAATGCGGGCACCTTCGGCCGTGCCGCTTCCAAAGCGGGCAGTCCGGTCAATGCGCCTGCTACTGCCATTCCTTCGGCCGCCTCACGAGCCAGCGAATCCTGCTCCAGATGGAGTTCCACTTCATGCTGGGCCTCGGCATCCAAACGCCCTTCGGCGTAGGCCTTCAGTTGTTCAGGCGGCAATTCGCCGCGCGGTGGGAAACGATCGTTCGCTGGGGCTTTCATGATGCTTGGCCGGTAGCTCCGGTGCGTTGTAGAATGAGGCGGAGGTTGCGACGACCGTTCTGCAAGTGGCTGCGTACCTGCTCCACGGAGAAGCCCGTGTGTGCAGCGACGTCCTGATAGCTCTTGCGTTCCAAGTGGAAGGATCGAATGCACATGCGTTGGTCCGGTGCGAGTTCATCAATGGCCTGTTCCAAGGCCTGCAAAGTGGCTTCGTGCAGCACAGCGTCGTTGTGGTCGTTCGCTTCCGTGTTGTGAAGCATTTGTTCCGGAAGGGCAGCAGTGGGACGACTCTTGCGCAGGGCTTGCAAGCAGCGGTTCCGCATCACGGTATGCACCCAGGGACGGAAGGAACCGACCTCGTGTTTGATCAACAGATCGCGCAAACCAGCGAACAGTTCAACCACTTCATCCTTACTGTGTTCGGGGTCCTTCAGGTATTTCATGCCCACGCCGTAAAGCAGTTGCGCATACCGGTCCCACAGGTCGCCCAACGCGGACTGGTGCCCCTCCCGCAGGAGACGCGCCAGGTCCTCGTCATTCAGCGTTGCTATGGTCCGGCGGCGCAGGAACATGTTCACTCGTCGTAGCTAGCTTGTTCAGCAAGTGCTTCGCGTTTGCGTGCCGCTTGGAACATTTCGGCGTAGGTCTTGGTCTCGATCACGATCACACCTCCAGTGACATCGCCGTAACGCGCTGGCAGGCCGCCGGTGTAAACGGAAACACTGCTGATCGCGGAGGGCGGAATGCGTGGCACACCACCGCTCACTTTGATGCCGTCGATGAAGCTAACGGTATTCTCGGTGCGTGCACCTCGGAAGTAGAGACCGTCACCGTTCGCATTGGGGGTCACACCGGCGAAATTCTTGCCGATGAACTGGACAGGATCCCTACGGGTCGGATCCTTCTCGAATTCCGATGCGAGCAAGCTCATTCGGCTCGGATCATCAACGGTGATGAGTTCGCGTTCGTAGCCGATGATCTCCACTTCCTTCAGCTCTCCGAACTTCATGCGAACATCCTTGACATAGGTGGCGCGATCAGGAGTGACCTCCACAGCCGCCAGTTCAATGGGTTGGAATCCGGTGAAGGAGATCTTCACACCATACAGGCCCGGAGGTAGCGGCTTCAGGACGAATCGCCCATCCATATCTGCTGCACAGCCGAGCATTTCGCCACCAACGGTCGTGAACACGTGGGCCATGGGTAGTGGTTCGCCTTTCGGGTCGAAGATCTGACCGCGGATCTCGCCGAGATTCTGCGCTTGAAGGGAGGTGCCCAACAGCGCGATGAAGAGGAGGGAGGTCGTGTAGCGCATCGTCGTGTGTTTTCAATTGGATGCGGCATTACCTCCGATCGCATGATCGGATCGAAAGAATTTCTTCTGGGGAAGTGGAAAGCCGGGTCTTGAAGTCGGCCAACCGGACCATTCACGCAGGCCAGGAACTGAACGGATGGAGCCTACAACTCCTCCGCGACCACCTCCCGCACTCCGGGCACCTCGTGCTTCAGCAGGTTCTCAATGCCCTGCTTCAGCGTTACCATGCTGCTGGGGCAACCACTGCATGATCCTCGCAACGACACGGTGACCAGGCCATCCTCGAAGCTCTTGAAGGCGATATGGCCACCGTCCCCTTCCACCGCCGGGCGGATGTACTCCTCCAGCACGCGGATGATCTTTTCGTCGTCCGGTGAAGTGGCTGCTGCGTGGGTGCTGGCGCGTTCATTGGCGTCGGCCAAGGCTTGCGCGGGGGAGTCCTCGTACACCACGCGACCATCGTTGTTCAGGTATTCCTGGATATATTCCCGCAATTCCAGCTGCACC
Organism: uncultured Bacteroidota bacterium; assembly: GCA_902826215.1. Taxonomy (GTDB): domain Bacteria; phylum Bacteroidota; class Bacteroidia; order Flavobacteriales_F; family PHOS-HE28; genus PHOS-HE28. The sequence continues at coordinate 25,947 of CADEDY010000024.1, read as the reverse complement.
AGATCCCAGGTCACCGCATTGTTCTTGGTGACGGTAACGAAGTTGCTCGAGAGAAAGACCCCGGTTACGAAAGGCAGGTTGAAGATCTTCTCCGCCAAAGGGGAAACCCCGATCGGTTCATCCGGCGTGCGGAATTCCAACAATCGACCATCGTTCACCAGCATTCGGCTGCTCACGAAGCGCATGGTCGCCGGGTTCGGCGTGCTTTCGGCATAAACGGAGATGGGAGGGCGCTTCACTTGCTCGGACATGTGTTCTCGCAACGGTCATCAGGACCGCATCGAGCGGCAAAGGTAGGGTGACGGGCAGGGTGGCTTCCCAAGGGGTGGGTCATCGTGTGGTCCAACGTTTTGCGCTTCCCGTACCTTTGACGCCTGATGCGCCGCTTTCTCCAACACAACAAATGGGTCACCGCTTCCATGGTGGTGCTATTTCTGTTGGCCAGCAGCGGAATGACCGTGAGCCGCATGACCTGTCTGCTCGGCGGGCATTCCGAGTTGAGCATGGGTTTGGCTGTGGATTGCAAGGCAGACCGCGATGTGTCCGATGGACCGACGATCACTGCAACGTGCTGCGCCTTCTCCATCGCGCGGGCCGACCTGCACGATTACCTCGTTCATCCACCCACGGTATTGCCACCGGCGGAATGGCTGACGGAGCAAGTGTTCATCGTTTCCGTTCCTACTCGGGTCGGTGCTATTTCTTCGTGGCTCGATACGCGTCCACCGCCCATTTCGGGGCCCGAACGATTGGTCGCGTTCAGCATTCAGCGCGTGTAGTTCTTTCTGGTCTTCCGCCTTCGGGCGAAGGGAGCCTAGCTCCAGTGTCATCTCGTACACTACTGGAACTCGAACAGCATGCCTTCTCAAATTCGAACTTTCTTTCTTGTTCTCGCAGTGATCGCAGCGAGCGCGTCCTCTGCGCAGTCGGTCACAGGTACAGTGTTGAGCGATGGGTTGAATGCGGGGCCGCTCTTCGGTGCCAATGTGCTTTGGGCCGGCACCACCGTTGGTGCGGTAACGGATCTCGACGGACGATTCACCTTGAGCGCACCAGAGACGTGGCCTGCAAGACTTGTGGCGACCTACGTCGGTGCCGAGCGCGATACCCTGCTGCTTGAACGCATGCCGACCAAACCGCTGAAGATCACGTTGCATGTCCGGGATCTGAAGGAAGTGCAGATCGTGGAACGCGTGAGCGGAACACAGCTCAACACGCGTAGCACCATCGCGCAGGAGATCATCGGGCAAAAGGAACTGAAGCGTGCCGCCTGCTGCGACCTCAGCGAGAGCTTCGAGACCAATGCCACCGTGGATGTGAATTACAGCGATGCGGTTTCCGGCACGAAAACGATCCGGATGCTCGGGCTCGATGGCCGCTATGCCCAGATCAGCTTGGAGAACCTGCCGTTCATCCGTGGATTGTCCTCCTCCTACGGCCTTACGCTCATTCCAGGCACGTGGATCAAGGACATCAACCTGAGTAAGGGCATCGGCACGGCGGTGAATGGACCGAATGCCATGACGGGCCAGATCGATCTCTGTCTCTTGGATCCGTTGGGCGAAGGGCCGTTCTTCATGAACCTCTACGGCAACTCGCAAGGCCGTACCGAAGCGAACCTGCACACGGCGCAGCCCACCGGGAAGAACAGTGCCAATATCCTGCTGCTGCACGGCAACTACTTCCAGCAGGACATGGACCAGAACAGCGACGGCTTCACCGACATGCCGAGGTCGAAACGCTTCAATGTGATGGATCGGTGGATGCGCCGAACGGAACTTGGTATGACCCAACTAGCAGTGCGCTACGTGACGGATGAACGCATCGGCGGGCAAACGGCTCATTCGCTCACACAACCGGAACACCTGATCCACGCAAGTGACCCATACGTGGTGAACATCAAGAATGAATTGGTGGATGTGTTCGGAAAGCAAGGCGTGGTGTTCAAGAATGATCCGACCAAGAGCGTCGGCTTCTTGTTCGCTGCGCGGAGGCACGATGTGGCCTCCCGTTTCGGGCGACGCAACTACACCGGCTTGCAAGAGAGCGTTTACGGAAGTGCTGTTTACCAAATGCTCTTCGGCAAAGGCACCGATCAGCTGAAAGCAGGTACGAGCTTCCAGTACGATGCCTACCACGAACAATTCCAAGACAGCGCTTTTGCTCGCATCGAAAGCATGCCGGGCGTCTTCGCGGAGTACACGTTGCAACGCGCGGACTTAACCGTGGTAGCTGGTATGCGTGCGGACTTCAACTCGTACTTCGGCAATGCCTACAGCCCACGGCTGCACGTGAAGTATGATCTCGGTCCGCTGACGAACATTCGATTGAGCGCTGGGCAGGGTTTCCGGACCGCAAATCCATTAGTGGAAAGTGGCAGTGTACTGGCCAGCTCGCGCCGTGTGGTGGTGGAAGGGCCGCTCGGCATGGAACGCTCGTGGAACGTCGGTGCTTCGTTCCTGCACAAGTTCAAGTGGCTGCAACGCAAGTGGGCCTTCGGTGTGGATGCTTATCGCACCCAGTTCGTTTCGCAGATCGTCACCGATCTCGATCGCAACCCGCGTACCGTCGCTTTCTACATGCTCGATGGCACGTCCTACGCGAACAGCGTGCTCACCGATGTCCAAGTGGACCTCACACGGCAGCTTCAGTTGAAACTGAGCTACCGTTGGTACGACACACGCACCACCTACGATGGTCGTTCGTTGGAACGGCCCTTCACGCCGCGGCACCGTGGGTTGGTCGATCTGTCCTACGCTGATCGGAAGGAGCACTGGCGCATGGATGTCTCCTTGAACCTCTTCGGTGAAGGACGCGTTCCCAGTACAGCTTCCAACCCGGAGCCGTATCGCGTTGCATCCACGTCACCGGCCTATGTCACCTTGCACGCCCAGGTGACCCGCACGTTGGGCGCTTGGGAGGTGTATGTGGGTGGCGAGAACCTCACCAGCACCTTGCAACGACAGCAGATCATTTCACCGCTCGACCCCTTCGGCCCGTATTTTGACGCGTCCCTGATCTGGGGACCGACGAACCGCGCCATGATCTATGGCGGACTTCGATTCACTTTGCCCCAAAGCAAGACCTCAACCCCGACGAACCCATGAAGACCCTGGTCCTTTCGCTCTTGATGATGAGCGCCACATTCCTGCACGCACAGGACAAGAAGAAAGTTGCCGAACTCGATATCCGCACCAGCACGGTCTGCGACATGTGCGTGAAGACGATCGAAGAGAACATGATCTACGAGAAGGGCGTGAAAGCCGTGCGCGTGGACCTGGAGACGAATATGATCCACGTGGAGTACGACGCGAAGAAGAACACGCCAGAAGGACTGCGCCTAGCGGTAACGAAACTGGGCTACTACGCCGACGATCTCGCCGCTGATCCGAAGGCCTTCACGAACCTGCCTGCGTGTTGCCAGAAAGAGGGGTGTGGGCAGAAAGCTGAGTAGTTGCATTAGTTGGAATTGTTGCGTGTTGACGCGTTGGGAGTTGACTCGGACAAGTCACACGTCGGACCAAGGCACCCAACTCCAACAACTGCCCCCCCGACTCTTTTCAACTCCCTACCCACACAAGCGAACAGCACCCCATGCCCATCCTCCGCACCGTCCGTGGTTTCATGCCGCAATTCGGCCCCGACGTCTTCCTTGCCGAAACCGCAGTCGTGATCGGCGATGTGATCGCGGGTGCGCAGTGCAGCGTTTGGTACAATGCCGTGGTGCGAGGCGATGTCAATGCCATCCGCATCGGCGACCGCGTGAATATTCAGGACGGGGCGGTGCTGCACTCCACCTACGAGAAGTGTGGACTCACCATCGGGAACGATGTCAGCATCGGACACAACGCCATCGTACATGGCTGCACCGTGCATGAGAAGGTGCTCATCGGCATGGGGGCGATCGTGATGGACCAAGCCGTGATCGGTGCAGGCAGTGTGATCGCCGCTGGAGCGGTGGTGCTACAGAACACCGTGGTGGAACCCGGCAGCCTTATGGCCGGGGTGCCTGCGAAACGCATCGGTGTGGTGAGCAAGGACTTGAGCGAAGGCGAGATCGAACGCATCGCGCGGAACTACATCCTGTACGCCGGGTGGTTCAAGGAAGGGTAAGCGTTCCGTCGTTCTCCCACTTGCCTTGTGCAACGTCAAACCCATCCAGTCCCAAGCGCTCCATCATCCGGAGGAACGAGGTGGGGTCGCCACTTGTGAAGTAGAGATCCGGTTCGTTGGTCAGTTGCGAGTTACGGATGCCGTCGCGGTCGAGGATGCGTTGCAACTGCCGTGCGATGGCGGGCGCGGGATCGATCACGCGCACGGTCGGGCCGAGGATGCGTTCGATCACAGGGCGTACGATGGGGTAGTGGGTGCAGCCGAGCACGAGTGCGTCGATGTTGGCATCCATCATCGGCTGCAGCCAGCCGCGCAGCATCGTTTCTGTCTCTGGCGTGTCGAAGTCACCGTTCTCTATCTGCTTCACCAAGCCGGGACACGGTTGGCGCAGCACGGTCACATCCTTGGCGAAGCGTTCCACGATGGTGGCATACAAGGCACTTTGGAAGGTGGCCACCGTGGCGATCACACCCACCACGCCGCTTCGGGTGTGTTCCACAGCGGGTTTCACGGCGGGCTCCATGCCCACGAAGGGCACATCGGGATAGGCTTCGCGGAGCGACCGTAAGGCCGCAGCGGAAGCGGTGTTGCATGCGATCACGATCACCTTGGCGCCTTGGTCCAACAAGGCTTCGGTGATGGCGAAACTGAAGGCCCGTACTTCCTCCAACGAACGAGGTCCATAGGGCACATGCAGCGTATCGCCGAAATAGAGCAGGCACTCCATGGGGAGCGCCTGCTTGATGGCTGCGGTGACCGTGAGTCCGCCGATGCCGGAATCGAAGATGCCGATCGGGCGTTGGGCTGCGGTCACGGTCTGGAGGGCTATTACGGAATGGCGAGCTCGGCTTTCACCAAGGGAAGGATGTCCTCGCCTTTGTCGTAGTACAACACCATGCCTGTGCTCACGTCGAAGATGTAGGCGAAGTTGTTCGCTGCAGCCACCGTGCTGATGGCGGCGTTGGTACGGTCCACCATGGGCTTCAACAATTCCTCTTCCTGCTTGGCGAGGTCTTCCTGTGCTTTCTGCTGTGCTGCTTGGATGCGTTGCTCCAGTTCGCCGATCTCGCGCACGGCGATCTCCTTGGCTGTCTGCGTCATAGCGTCGGCTTCGGCCTGTGCCTTTGTCACCATCGCCTCGTACTCGGCACCCATCGCTTTCAGGCGATCATCCAAGGTCTTGGCGAAGGCTTGCATCTTGGTTTCGGCATCCTTGCGCTCGGGCAGCATCAACATCAATTTCTGACGGTCGATGTGGCCGAGCTTGTTGTTCTGTGCGAACGCGCTGGGCATGCCGGTAAGGGCGAGCGCGAAGGCAACTACGAGGTTCTTCATCATTCGTGTGGTCATCATTTGGATCGCATTTGGTCTTTGCCACCACCATCGTCGGTCGGGGGTGTTCGCTGTGGCGTCCCTCCATCCTTGTTATCGGAGGGGTCTTCTGGTGGGTCTTCGCCGAATCCTTCATCCTTCGAACCACCGTCGTTCTCCTTGCCCGGGCGAATGCCCAGTTTTCGTAGAACGCTATCGCTCTTGTCGTACTTTTCACTGGCGAAGAGCAGATTGCTCGCGCTGCCACCGAGGTCGAACACGGCCACGTAGCTGGTACCCGCAACTTCTTTCACCGCATTGTACACACGGTCCTGGATGGGCTGCACCAGTTCCTGTCTCTTCTTGAAAAGGTCACCGTTCGGGCCGAAGCGCTTCTTCTGGAGGTCGCGGGCCTCACGTTCGCGGCGATCCACTTCATCCAAGCGGGTGCGCTTCATCTCCTCGGTCAAGAGGATCGCTTCGGCGTTGTACGCGTCGCGCATCCGCTTGATCTGCGTGTAGCGCTCGTCGATCTCGTCCTGCCATTGTTTGGAGAACCGATCCAGTTCCTTCTGCGCCGATTCGTACTCGGGCATGTGGTCCAGGATGTAGCGCGTATTCACGAACGCGATGCGCTGCGCCTGCATGGAGAGGCCCGTCAACAGGGCGATCGCCAGCATAATTGTCAGGAGTGTCGTGCGTTTCATGCGGAAGCCGTCGAAAGTAGGTGATCCGAGGCTGAGCGGATCAGAGTTCGCCAAGATCTATGCCGATCGTGAAATGGAACTGGCTGCGGGCCATGTTCGGTTGGTTCGGTACGTCGTCCAATCGCCAGCCGTAATCCAAGCCCATCGGGCCGAACATGGGCAGGTTCAGGCGCAGACCGATGCCCGCAGAACGGTACAACGAAAGAGGGTCGAAGGTGTCGAAGGTGCTCCACGTATTACCGGCTTGTGCGAAGGCCAAGGTGTAGATGGTGGCCGATGGGTTAAGCGAGACCGGGAAGCGCAACTCCGTGGTGTATTTGGCCACGATGAAGTTTCCCGTGTTGGGCGCCAGCGAGAAATCGTCGTAGCCCCGCAGGCCCACGATCTCCCGACCATCGAGCTGGAAACCGGTAAGTGCCGCACCACCAAGGTAGAAGCGCTCGAAAGGCGAGTTGCCCACGCTGTTGTTGTAGCGACCGAGGAAGCCGAAGCCTGCCCGCATCATCAACACCAAGTTGTGACCCGACTTCGGATTGGTGAGCTTGTTGAACCATTGGGTCGTGAACTTCCACTTGTGGAATTCGGCCCAACGGTAGCGCTCCGATGCTGGAAGATCGCCCCAATCACGACCGGGTTGGAAGGCCGAGAAGGGCGGTGTCGCTTTCACGGAGAAGGTAACATCGGAACCCGAGCGCGCGAAGAACGGCTGGTCGACGGAGTTGCGGGAAAGCGAGAATTGGTAGGAGAGCACATTGCTCGTTCCGTTGGTGAAGTCGAATACCACTGCACCGCTGCTGTAATTACGCAGATCGTAGTTCTGGTAGCCGAGTGTTTGCCGCATGATGAAGTAATTATCCGGCCACTTCAAGCGCTTGCCCAACCCGAGCGTAGTGCCGAAGATGAGCAGCGACTGCCGCAACGGATTAGCAATGCGGCCATCCACCGTGTTGATGTATCGGTTCACACCGTTGGTCTGCACCGAGTAATATGTGGAGAAGCTCAAAGCGTTCGGTTTGCGACCACCAAGCCAAGGTTCAACGAACGAGAGGCTGTAGCTCTGGAAGAAGGCGCCGTTCGTTTGCGCGCGTAGGTTCAAGGTTTGGCCATCACCGGCCGGCAAGGGCGTCCAAGCATTCTTGTTGAAGGTGTTACGCAACGAGAAGTTGGTGAACGAGAGGCCGAGCGAAAGCACTAAACGGCCGGCTCCCCAGCCGCCGCTCAGTTCCAAGCGATCGCTGGGTTTCTCTTCCACGGTGTACTCCAGATCAACAGTCCCGGTGCGCGGATCCTGGATCGGATTCACACCCAAGGTCTCCGGGTTGAAGTAGCCCAAGGTGCTCAATTCACGCTGGGTGCGGATCACATCGCTGCGGTTGAAGAGCTGCCCCGGCTTGGTGTAGATCTCCCGGCGCACCACGTGTTCATTGGTCTTGGTGTTGCCCTTGATGATGACGTTGCGGATCCGGTACTGCTTGCCTTCGCGGATGCGGATGTCAAGGTCGATGCTGTCGCCCTCCACCAGCAATTCCACCGGGTCCGGATAGAACGCCAAATAACCATCATCCATGTACAACGAACTGATGTCGCGACCGCTCGGGTTCATGTACAAGCGGCTGTCCAAAAGTTTGCGATTGTACACGTCACCCTTCTGAACATTCAGGATGGAATCGAGTTTTCCGGTGGTGTGCTTTGAATTGCCCGAGAAAGTCACATTCCGGTAATGGAATTTGTTCCCCTCATCCAGTGTGATGTCTATGCGGAGCCGGTCGTCAGACACATAGTACATGGTATCGTGCACGATCGCCGCGTTGCGGAAGCCCTTCTCATTGTACACATCGAGCACCTTGCCCTTATCTGACTTGTACTCGCTCGCCAGGAATTTGGAGCTGCCGAAGACGTTCCACCACTTCTTGGCGCGGGTCTTCTTCATGGCCTTTTTCAAGCGCTTGTCGCTCAACTCTTCGTTGCCGATGAAGTTCACCTGCTTGATCTTCACCTTCGGACCTTTATCCACTTCGAGGATCAAGAGCACACTGTTGTCCAACAAAGTGTCTGGTCGCTCAATGACCGTGGTTTTGGCCTTGAGATATCCCTTGTCCACGAAGAAGCTGCGGATACTGGCCTTGCTGCTGGAAATGAGCGCTTCGCTCACTTGCTGTCCGCGTACGAGGGAGATCTCGTCGCGCAGCTTATCGCCTTCACTTTTGCTGACTCCTTCGAACTTGAACCGCGAAAGGCGCGGCTTTTCCTCGACGATGATATGCAGGAAGATGGTACGCCCGCGGATTTCGGCGGCTTCGATGGCGATGTCGCTGAAGAGCTTCTGATCCCACAGGTTCTCGATCGCTTTGGTGATGCGCTCGCCGGGTACGGTGATCTTCTCGCCAACGACGAGACCGGTAAAGAGCTTCACTGCATTCGGGTCCGTGGTCTTCGTGCCGCTCACAGTGATCCCGCCGATCTCGTACTCCTGCGGAACGGCAGGGTCCATAACGGGCTTGCCGGTTTGTGCATCGGCTGCTAGGGTGAGGACCCAGGCGGTCAGGAGCAGGAGGTGGCGCATTTCAGCGAGGGGTCACTTGTTCGCTCACGAGGCCGAAGCGTCGTTCGCGGTTCTGGTAATCGAGCACGGCTTGGTAGAGGTGCTCTTTGCGGAAATCGGGCCACAAGACCGGGGTGAACCACAGCTCGGCATAGGCGATCTGCCACAAAAGGAAGTTGCTGAGGCGCTGTTCGCCGCTCGTTCGGATGAGCAGTTCGGGGTCGGGCATGCCGATGGTCGAAAGGTGTTGCTCGAGGGTCTCTTCGGTGATCTGTTCCGGCGTGAGTTCTCCAGCGCGCACTTTCGTTGCGATCTCGCGTGTCATCCGCACCAGTTCCCAACGAGAACTGTAGCTGAGTGCTAGTGTGATGGTGATGCGGTCGTTCTTGGCCGTTGCAGCAATGGCATCCTGCAAGGTGTTCCTGCAACTATCGGGCAGCGAAGCGATATCGCCGATGGCATGGAGCCGCACGCCGTTCGCATTCAATTCCTCGAGTTCGCCCACCACGGTCCTCACGAGCAGATCCATCAAGGCTTCTACTTCCGCTTTCGGTCGATTCCAATTCTCGGTGCTGAAGGCATAGAGCGTGAGGTACTTCACCCCGATCTCCGTGGCACCGGTCAAAGCCTCGCGCACCGAACGCACACCGTTGGCATGGCCCATCACGCGGTGCTCGCCTTGGCGTTCGGCCCAGCGCCCATTGCCATCCATGATGATGGCGATGTGCTGCGGCACCCGATGTGCATCGATGCGCTTCAGCAGCTGTTCGGTTATGTCCGTTGTCTTTTCCAAAAGGTCGCAAAGATCGCCAAAAGCCTTGGATCAGCGTCGCTTGCGCATCCAGTTGTACTGTTCGTCACAATCGGAAAAGCGGCTGATTATGTATGTGACGGACAAACCCGTGTATTGATACCAATCCAAGGTGTTAACGTCTCCTCGGGCGCGATCCTCGTTCGGGTAGTCGGGCAACGTGCCCAGCACGCTCGGGTCGGCGAGGGTGGCCGCAAGCGGACCGTTCTCGAAGGCCAGCACATCGCGGTCCACGTAGGTGGTGCTCACATCATCGATGTAATCGGTATAGGTGCGGCGAAGACCCCATTCCAACTGGAAGTCGATACGACCCACATTCACTTTGAACCCAACGCCGAAGGGAATGCTGACATGGTCCACGGCGTAGGCATCGGTACCGGGGCGGGCCGTGGTGCCTTGGCCTTCGGTGCCCAAGGGCTGCAGATCATACCACGTATCGTCCAATTGGGCTTGCGGATTGGCCCTGAAATAGGCGATCCCCGCAAAGATGAAGGGTGTCCAGCGCTTGCTGTCCTTGTCCTTGGAGCGGTATTTCCTGAAGTTCACCTCGAAGAGGCCGGAGAATTCAAGCAAGCGGGCGCGGAAGGACAAGTTCCGAAGCAATTGCAGGGAATCGGAGGAGTTGCTGTCGTAGGCCTGAAGGGTTCCCGTAAGTCCTTGAAGACGAATGGCATACCGGTCGCTGAAGTTGTAGCGGTACACGATGCCGTAGGCGATCTTGGTGTCTTTGGGATAGTGCCGGTACGGGTTCAAGTCGCCGATGTAATAGGTGACACCACCGGTTATGCCCAATTCGCTCACCTGGGCGTGCAGGCCGGAGGCTATCAACAAGGGAAGGGTCAGCAGAAGAGCCCGGAACATAGGTTGGAGAACGGTGCGGAACGGCAATTGGTACGTGGTTCACCCACAGGCGCGAAGGTAAGTCAGCCCTTCGGAGCGCTGGAACGCACGTCCAACCCCCAACTGAGCTTGGTGCGCAGGGTGTCCAAGAAGTCCGAATCCTCGAACTGGACCATCTTCACCGTGAACTTGGCACGTTGGATGGTGACGGTGCTGTGGCCATCGATGGAAGCGCTGCGCGAATCGAGGTTCATCAGGCAGCGGTCGGCACGGGCTTCCAACTGAAGTCGGATGGTGTAGTGGTCCGGCACTACGAAGGGGCGCACGTTGAGGTTGTGCGGACAGATCGGGTTGATGACCAAGGCGTCGCTGGTGGGGTAGACCACCGGACCGCCGCAGCTGAGGGAGTAGGCTGTGGATCCCGTGGGTGTGGCGATGATGAGGCCGTCGGCCCAATAGGTATTCAGGTAATCCGATCCCAAGTGGACGTGTACGGCGATCATGCTCGCACTGTCCTGCTTGTGGATGCTCACCTCGTTCATGGCGAAGTTGTTGGTCCCGAGCAATTCCTGCTGATCGGTGACCTCCACCAAACTGCGGTCCTGCAGCGCATATCGCCCGGTCTTGATGGCTGCCAAGGCCGTTTCCGTGGTATCCAACCGCACGTTGGAGAGGAAGCCGAGCCTGCCCAAGTTGATCCCGAGTATCGGTGTTTCCGATCGGCCGACCAGCGCCACGGTATCCAAGAGCGTTCCATCACCCCCGAGGCTCACGAAGAGTTCGAGTTCTTCTTTCGGCAAAGCGTCATCGGTCGCTACCGCCCAAGGCACATCGTGGCCCAGCATCTTCAGCCAGGTCGCCATCCCTTCGGTGAGCACCGGATCCAGGCCATGCGCCAGCATGCGACCGATGATATCGATCACCACCGGCGCATTCTCCGCCTCCATCGCCCTGCCGTTCACACCGATACGCATCCGTTCAAAAGGGTTGAGTGAAATGTAGGAAGAAACCGTGCTCGCCCAAGCCATTGAGGGAGTATTCAGCACGCAGCACTTGATCGTAGCTGGTCACCACATCCACGCCGATGCCATTGCCACTGTTCCATCGGTTGGCAAGGAAGTTGGCGGCTGCGTATCGCGAATCCCACACTCGGCCGAGGTCGCTGTAGAGGTCGAGGTAAACGGCGAAGTACAAGGTCCGGAAAGCCTCCATGGGCATGGCTTCCACACGTTGGGTCCGTGGCTTCACCAACTGGAAGATAAGGTTGGCTTTCCCCAGTGCGAAATGCTCCCCGTCGATGACGTAGTACTCGTAGCCGCGCACACTGTTGCCATAACCCAAGCCTTCCTGCACGTAGTAGGGCGGTTTGCCGATGGTGTACTTGCCGCGCAACGAAATGCCGAGCGTCCATTTTTCATGCGGTCGCCACCAGTGCTTCGTGGTGCCGTAAAGCGTGGTGATGTCCGGCGCGGAACGATCCAAGAAGCCGAGGCCGTATCGGTCCACGCGCAGTTCTTCGTAGTGGCCGGTGCGTGTGAATACCCGCGAATCGCGTTGATCCCAGACGAAGGAATAGCCGAGCGTGAAGAACCGTGTGGTCAACGCAGCTCCATCGAAGTAATCCGGTGTCACCCGCGTGATGGTGTCCTGGATCTCCGCTTGGTTGTAGCGCAAACGACCGATATGCCGCACGTCGTGGCTTCGTCGAAGCGTGACCTCCACATCCGCCTTCCATTGATCGCGGTTGCTGCCGTCCAAGTTCCGGATCAACCTTCGCTTGTTGTCCTCGGTACCAGCCGTGATCTCGGCTTGTTCCTCGAAACTGCCCCCCACGCTGATGCCCCATCGTTGCTTGGCATCGAGGTTCGGCACCTTGTAACGGAAGCCGAATTGGCGGGTGTACCCGAACTGTGCTTTGATGTACCCCGTTTCGTTGCGACCGCGCAGGTTGTAGCGGTACAGATACGCGCCGTAGTTGACGCGGTCGAAGTCCTTGGTGAGCCACCACGTGTTGAAGTTGGGGTCCGCCAGATCGAAGATGATGGATGGCCACAGGTACCAGCGTTCATTCACATCCACCTCCACCATCACCGAGTTCTGATCCAAGTACACCGGCAGCAGGGTCACCGTGTTGAAGAGGCCGGTATTCATCAGGTTCTGCCGACTGCGTTCCAACTTCTCGTAGAACACGGCACTGGCCATGGAGTCGCCTTCATGGAACACCAGTTCACGCACGATGATCCGTTCTTTGGTGATCCGGTTACCCCTGATGCTCACACCGATGATGTGCGCCGTTGGCGGAGTTGCGGTGGTATCTTGTGCAAACAAGATCGGCCTTGGCAGCAGGAGCAAGGTGGCGCAAACAAGGAACAGCCCGCGGAACATGTCCGCCGATCACAAGTTGATGAAGCGCATGAGTTCATCATACCGCCCGCGCAGGTCGTCGTGGAAGCGTGATCCTTGGTAGGTGGTCTTCACCTGGATCTCGTAGCGTTCGAAGCTCTGCAGGATATCACTGATGTCCTCGCGATTGATCTTCAACGTCACCTCCAGCCGCATGGTATCAGGCAACACATGGCTGTAAGCGCTCATGATCTTGGCATCGTTGCCCTCCACGATCTGCGCGATCTTCTGCAAACTGTAGTCGATCTGGTTCATTTCCAGCACCATGATGCTTCCGGGCTCATGGATATTGGTGATCTCGGAAAGGCGCTTCAAGGCTTCGTGCTCGGTAATGGCGCCGAGGTATTGCCCCATTTCGTTCAACACGGGCAACACGGTCAATCCACGCTCCGTGAAGAGCTTCATCACTTCATACACGTGCTGGTTACCGCGGATGAAAGGCACTTCCACCTGCTCCATCGCATCGCTCACTGTGCTCCGCGGATCGTTGCGGTCCACCAGATCACGCTCATTGACGAGTCCGATGAGCCGGCCATTGTCCACCACGGGCAGGTGGCTCACCTTGAATTCCTCCAGCCAATCCAAGGCGCGGCCTACTTCGTCCTGTGGGCGCAGCGGCGGAATGTCCGGCGTGATGAGGTCGATGGCATGCATGGTTCGCGAACTCCTGCGCAACGGTGGCCCTTACTTTTGAGCACCCTTTGCGGTGGAACAAAGTAAACGAACAGCAGTGACGCGGCTCAGTGTGAACATCAATAAGCTCGCCACCTTGCGCAATGCGCGGGGTGGGAACAACCCCGATGTGGTGCGCATGGCGCTGGACATCGAGCGGTTCGGGGCGCAAGGCATCACCGTTCATCCACGTCCCGATGAGCGCCACATCCGCCAGAGCGATGTGCGTGAATTGAAGCAGGTGCTCACCACCGAATTCAACATCGAGGGCTATCCGAACAACGACTTCATCGATCTTGTACTCGAGGTGCAGCCTGCACAAGTGACGCTTGTTCCGGACCCGCCAGGTGTGCTCACGAGCAATGCAGGCTGGGATGCTAAGGGCCAGGCAACCCTGTTGAAAGAGGTAGTGGCACGTTTCAAAGCATCGGGTATCCGCACCTCGCTCTTCATGGGCACGGAGGTGGAGCAGATCGCGCATGCGGCAGATACCGGAACGGACCGCATCGAGCTGTATACAGAGCCCTACGCTTCGACTCATCACCTTGATCGTGCGAAGGCGGTGGCCCCCTTCAACGTGGCTGCGGAACAAGCCGCTCGTTTCAAACTTGGTCTGAATGCGGGGCACGACCTGGATCGCGCCAACCTTGCTTTCTTCAAGGCCAATGTGCCCGGCTTGTTGGAGGTTTCCATCGGCCACGCCTTGATCTGCGATGCGCTGACCTTCGGGTTGGACAACACGGTCCAATTGTACCTGCGTGAATTGCGATGAACACCGTTGAACTGTATTACCGGCGCATGGGCACCGAGGGCGCGACACCGGTCGTGATCCTGCATGGTCTATTCGGAACGAGTGATAACTGGGGCAGCGTGGGCAAGGAATTGGCCGAGCCGACGATCGCCGGTGCGCCGGCTCTGGACGTCTTCCTCGTTGACCTGCGCGATCATGGCCGATCACCGCACACCACTGCGATCTCGTACCCGATCATGGCTGCCGATGTGCACGCACTCACCGAGAAGCTGGGCCTGAAGGACATCATCCTTGTGGGTCATTCCATGGGCGGCAAGACGGCCATGTCGTTCGCACAACAATGGCCTGATCGCTTGGAACAGTTGGTGGTGGTGGACATCAGCCCGCGCGAACACGAGAACAATCACGCTCACATCGTCGCAGCCATGCGCTCGGCTGATCTTTCGCCGGGCCGGACCCGAAAGGAGGTGGAAGCACACGTCAGCAGTTTGGTGAAGGAACCCGGTGTGGTACAGTTCCTGATGAAGAACCTGTACTGGAAAACCGAAGAACAGTTGGCTTGGCGGGTGAATGTTGCGCTGTTGGAGCGCGAGTTGCCTGCGATCCTAGCGCCCATAGCGCCCGATGTGGTGCGCGTTCCCACGCTCTTTATCCGCGGTGGCCAAAGCGATTACATCCTGCGCGAGGACCTGCCTGCGATCAAGGAGCAGTTCCCGAATTCGCGTGTGGAGATGATCGCCTACGCGGGCCATTGGGTGCACGCGCAAGCACCGGACGAAGTGGTGGCACTCATCCGTGGACTCGTTTGATCGCCATGCGCTGGTGGCTCTTTTTCGCGCTCCTGCTTCCGTTCGCTTCCAACTGTCAAGATGCCGTGAACTACTTCGGTGGCATGGACCTGCACGATGGGATCTACCGCGATTTCCAAGCGTTCAGGGACAACCGACCGACCATCCCGATGGAGGCGTTGCGCGATGCACAAGGCATGGCTGTTTCCGACATTCGCCGTACCAGCGGAAAGCTCCTGTGGCAGCCCGACACCGGTGCGCAACAGACAGTGGACCTCGACCGGATCTGGGGCTTCTGCCAGAACGATGTGGTCTATATCGGCACCGGCAATGGGTTCTACCGGATCGGTCTCATGGGCAGCCTTGCGCACTTGGTGGTGGAGGAGACCTACCAGGATTGGAACCCGTACATGTACGGCTATCCCTATGGCAGTGTCACGCGTACCGTACTCGTGCAACAGTTGCTGGACATGACCACGGGCCAGTACCTCCCGTTCAATGCATCGGGCATGGACAAGGCCTTGCTCCATGATCCGGTCCTCTCCGAGGAGTTCCGGGGACTGCCGAAAAAGCAACGCAACAGCTTCGAGGTGCTATTCCGGTTCCTGCGACTGTATAACGACCGCAATCCGTTGGTGTTCCCGGAGTAATGGATTCGAGGATCGGTCCGTCGAAGCTGGTGGTTCGTAGTTGCTGATCGGCTACGAGCACTCTTCGATCCGCAAAGTCCGAAGGCTCGGACCACGGCACGGAAATTGGCTGGACCGAATACATCATGTTCCCGCAACAGCCTTCGTGCTCCAGTTCTTCTAATTTCGGCACCCGTTGCTTTCTTGCTCTTCAGCCTTTTGATCATCCAACCCCCGGTCCGCGTATGTTGAGTTCCCTTCGTTCGGTGTTCGTTTTCCTGCTCGGAACTCTGTCAACACTGCTTTCGGCGCAAGACCCCAAGGCGCAGTACGTGCCTGCGCTGGTCGGCTTCTACAACATCGAGAACCTCTACGATACCATCGATTCACCGGATACCGACGATAAGGAGTTCCTGCCAGGGGGGCCCAAACTTTGGACCGGTGAGCGGTATTGGTGCAAATTGGATCACAATGCAGGGGTGATCGCGGCGATGGGCAAAGACCTGCATCCCAAAGGTCTTGCGATACTCGGGCTGTGCGAAGTGGAGAACCGGGCGGTAGTGGAGGACCTTGTGCACACTAAAGCCCTGAAGGACCGCAACTACCAAGTGGTACATGAGGATTCGCCCGATCGGCGTGGCGTTGATGTGGCGCTCGTGTACAACCCAGAGATGTATCAGGTGTATGCGCACAAGTCGTATCGCCTTATGATGCCCGATACCGCCTTCCGAACGCGCGACCAATTGCTCGTAAGCGGTGTGCTCGACGGCGATACCACCCATGTGATCGTTTGCCACTGGCCTTCGCGCCGAGGGGGTGAGAAGCGCTCGGAGCCCAATAGGAAAGCGGCCGCAGAACTTGCTCGACACATCATCGATTCGTTGTTGACCATGAATGCGAACGCAAGGATCATGCTCATGGGTGATCTGAACGACGACCCTGTTAACGTGAGCGTTTCGCGTTTCGTGAATGCAACTGGCGACAAGAACAAAGCAGTGGGTGCGGTCTTCTTCAACGCCATGTACTCGGCCTACCAGAAAGGCATCGGCACGCTTGCATGGCGCGATTCCTGGAACCTATTCGATCAGATCATCCTGTCCCCGGGCTTGGTTTCCGGGGAGGGCGGCGTCTACAAGTATTACGGCGTGCGCATCTTCAACGAACCGTACTTGCGCCAGACCGAAGGCGCCTTTGCTGGCTATCCATTCCGGACCTACGTAGGCGACAACTACCAGAACGGCTACAGCGATCACTTCCCGGTGTTCGTGATCCTGGTGAAGGAGGTGAAGTGAGTGTCCTTCGTTCACCGAGCGAGCACTAAGTGGACGCTTCGGTTAATGTGGTCACTACGTATGAACGCAGTGTAGAACCCGGTTGCCAATTCGCGCAGGTCAAGGGTTTGTTTCCCATTGCGCAACACCTGCTGGCTGACCTCGCGGCCGTTCAGGTCGACGAGGCTGAATGTTGTCACCTCACGCCGATCGCTCAGCTCGATGGTTACAATACCTGATGTCGGATTCGGGTACACCCGGACGTCCGGTGTTTCGAATTCTTCGACCCCGACGCCCACTTCCACATCCGTTGCGGAGCGTAGCAGGATCTTACGCACTCCATCGTAGTGGGCGATGCCGGTGATGGTGTAGTAGTTCCCGACGGTTGGGCTGTACAAGTAGAGCAGGTCGTCGACCAAGGTGTTGCCTTGCCAATTCGCCGCTCCCCATTCGTAATTGTCGGGTTCGGGAGCGTTCAGGCATTCGAGGTCCTGGATCCGGACCAATACGCCTTCCCATTGCTCCTCGGTGGCTTGTTCCGCCGTTAGCGATACGGGCGCAGGTTCGGGATGACCGCTTGAATGGACGAGGAGTTGTTGTACCACGATCAGCTGGGTCAGCGTACGCTCCCAGGGCAGTTCGTAGCCTGCGAACTCTGTGACGTTCGCCATGACCGTGACCGAATCACCGATGGCCAAGGTGGCGGGAGGTGGGTAGAACACTTGGATCCCGTTCCATGGACCACTGCCGTCCTGGATGAAATAGCTGTTGGTTGCGACACCAGTGACAATGCCGTTCGTTCGCACGAACTGGAAGTTGAGCGGTGAGTATTCGAAGGGTGAAGTGGTGGTCTGTATCTCGGCGATCGTAGCGATGATGGGGTCCGGCAAGCTGCTGCGACTGATCGTGATATCATCCATCACGAGGTAGGCAATGCTGGAGGTGCCTTCCACGGCAAAGATGAATTCGGCGCTGCTGGTCGTGTTGGTGACGTACACGGTCTGGGTCACCTGTTGCCATTCGATGTTACTGTTCACTATCACAGCCGTGTTGTAAGGCGAGAAACCGGACGCCTCGGCCCGACCATCGAAGACGCTGGTGCGCAATCGCCCTTTGCCCAAGAGCCAGAAGCGGATGTCGTACAAGCGGCCAGCCTCAACGGAAAGTGGGCCTGTACTCAAGCGCTTCTCGTCGATCTGTCCCAAGGAAAGGCGCATGGCCTTGCTTCCTCCGTGGACCAATTCGGTCTCCTCCACGATCAGCTCCGTCGGAAGATCCGTCTGCGTTCCGACCATCCCATTCGGCAGACCGTTGGTCCAACTCTCCAGGTCGGATTGGAAAATGATCTGCGCTTCGAGTTCGACGCTTGCGAGGACGGTGCAGAGCAGAAGTACAAGTGGTCGCATGGATCGCGTGGTTCGGTGTTGTCCAAAGCTAACCCATGGGAACACTGCCCCTTGAATGAAGAACGTCCCGCCCTGGATCGACCAGAGCGGGACGTTCGAGAAGAGGTGCTTGCTCAGTGCTGAACAGCAATGCGCGTGCTCCAGCTTGCGCCTGCATTGCGGAGTGTCATCACGTAAACACCATTGTTCAATGCGTTCACATCGATGCTGCTGCGATCCGCAGTCGCCAGATCAGCGAATACCAAACGCCCGGTTGCATCGTGCATGCTGATCTCGGTGCGGCCGTTCAAGCTGCCGAGGTCGAGGGTGATGATGTCACTGGCTGGGTTCGGGAACACGCTCACCTTCACACCTGCGAATTCACCGATGCCGGTCGCGATCACGATATCGTTCAGCATGCGGGGAACGACCTTCCACTCACCGAAGCTGTAGTACATCGGTCCGGTCACATCGTAGTTCGTGCCGAGTGTTGCGGTGAAGTCGAAGATCAACGGGCTCACGAACAAGGGAGCGGAGCCGTCGTCGATGATCCACTGGCCGTTGGCTGCAGAAGGATCGGTGCAGCCACTGTTCACCACGGTCACCAGTACCGACTCGTACTGCTCATCAGCTGCGGACAAGGTTCCAACACTAACGGAAGCCGGCAGTGGGTTGCCGGAGCTCACCACCGAATAGCCCGTCACACTCGTCAATTCGGTGAAAGTGAAGTACTCTGAAACAATGGATGTGAATGTCACCTCATCGCCCATCGAAGGCAGGTTGGCTTGGTCGAAGACGAAAACACCGTTCCATGCACCGGGCGCATCCTGGATGAAGTACCCACGGTTCGTGGACGTCTCTGGGAACACGGCGGTCACGATACCCGAGGTGATCACGGTTTGACCGCTCAAGGGTGAAGCGCCATCCGGAGCAGTGCTGTTCTGGATCTCGAAGATGGTCACTTCCATCGGCGGTTCAACGGTTCCTTCTGTGATGTTCACATCGTCGATCACCAGATGCTCCGGTGCGACCGTGCTTGCTACACTGATGATGAACTCACCACCGGTGGTATCGTGCGTGCACACGATGGAGAGTGTGACCTCCTGCCACGTATTGCCTGTGATCTGCACGAATGCATTCGGATTGTATGCCGCATATCCGGAAAGGTCCGCACGACCATCGTACAGGCCGACGCGCACCTTGCCTTCACCACGCACCCAGAAGTTCACGTCGTACGCCGTTCCGGCGACCACTTCAACGGGCTGTGTGGTGAAACGCTTGTGACTAGTGCCGGTGTTCTCCAAACGCACGGCAAAGCTGCCACTGTGCACATCTTCGCTCACTTGGGTCACTGCACTGGCCGCGATGTTGGTTTTCGATCCAACGAAATCATTCGGCACGCTTTCGGTCCAGTCCTCCACACCGCTGGTGAAGACCTGGGCTTGCATGGTGACGCTCATCAAAGCGGCCATGGTCATCAGGGTAATGTGTTTCATGCTCGTAGGGTTGTAGGTGTTTGTTCAAGTGATCATTGGATCAAGACGTCGTCGATCCTGAAATTCGTTGTTTGACTGTTCACTCCGCTGCCGGTGTATTTGAAGCCGATCACAAAGCTTCCGGAATAGCCGGCCGGCAATCCATCGCCGATGTTCACATTCCCGGAGGGAACCCACACTTGATCGGCCGTTGTTGGTGTGGCATAGGCACTTGTCAATGGTGTCCAATTCGCAGTGGCGAGGTTGGTCAGGTCGTAGTTCGTTGCAACGAAGAGGCCGAATGGATCATGACCCGATACGCCGAAGCCTCGTTGTGAACGGAAGGAGAGCGACATGCCCGGGGTGTAATTCACAGGAGGTGAGATCAACCATGTGATGTCCGTTGCGTTCGATGAGGCAAAAGCCGTGGCCTGTGCAGCAAGGTCACCGCTCACCGAAGTTCCCCTCCAATACCGGGTACCGACCTGTGGTTGATTGTTCCAACATTCGATGGACGCATCCACGTTGTTAACGAGCGTTGCGAAGTTCTGGCTGACAGTCGCAACGGGATCGCACAGGACCGGAAGCGGATCGCACCTATCGGCGACGTTGAACATCTGCAACTCACTTACATCACGAATGAAAAGCTGCATATCCGTGTCGAATTGACCGATCACGCCGATGAAACTTCCGTTGCCCGAAGGCAGCGGGTCACCAGCGAAATTCGCGTAACCACTGTTCCGAACGATGACATTGGTGTTGCAATCCGTCAGCGTCCTGTTCACGGTGGTCTGGTTCACGGCATCCGCGTAGGTCATGCCCACCTCGCTCACCGGGAACTCCACGCCTTCGATCTTCACCAGCTCGCCTTGAAGGGCAGGGGTGATCTGCGCCAGTGTGACCAGCCGTGGAGCCTTGTACACTTGGGTCGCTTGCTTCACCACGTTGTTATCCGCGTCAACACTGTCAAGCTGTAACATGCCTCGGTAGGCACTAAGGACCGTTCCGGGGAGGTAGATGCGAACACTATCCCCTTGGTACAGGCCTCCGCTATTCAGCAATCGAATGATGATGGCACCCGTGTGATCCTGCACATACACGTTCTTGTACAGGTTCCCGCTCTGCTCATCAGCCGTGACGACGGCATAGACGGAACTGTCACCGCCGAACCGTTTTGGGGTGCCGGTATACAGAGCACGAAGTTCTGCAACGGTGAGTTGATCGCCCACGGGGATGGACCTGACCGGCGGTGTATCGAATTCCTTCTTGCATGCCACCAATACCGTTGCAACGGCCAAGGCATAGACCAAGGTCCGGAAGTTCATAAGGGATTTCGTGCTTTTCATGTGCCGGTCAGAAACTGAAGGTAACCATGGCGAAATAGTTTCGGCCAAAGAGGTAGGAGTACTTGGGGGGGAATTTGTTCACGTTGGTGCGGTCGTATCGCAATTGCTCAAAGCCACCCACTTTGAAATCCTGGTTGTCGAGGATATTGCTCACGGAGATGTTCGCGGCGATCCGGTATTTCCGTTTCAGCATCCATGACTTACCTGCGAAGGCATCCACCGTAAAGTTGTCGTCAAGCTGTATCTGGTCCAACAACTCAGCCACTTGAGGGTCCGAGTCCACGTAGTTGCCAACGGCTTCTGCGGTGCGACGATCGGGGTTCGGGTCCAAGTAGATGTTACCGAAGAAATTGCCATTGACCCCCGCGAACCAGAACTTGGGAGAGTTGTAACGGAAACCTAGTGAGGCGGCAGTTTGCGGCATGCCGCCCACTTTGTAATTCTCCCAGTAAACGGTGCGCTCGCTAGCAAACACCTCTGAGCTGTTGTTCTGGGTGATCGTCGCTTTCGGGCGCGAGGCGTAGCGGTAGTCGCCTCCTGCGTAGACCGCCGTCATTTGCCATGTGCTGGTCAGGTTGGCCTCCACGCCGAGTTCCACCCCTTGGTTGATCTGATCCACGCCGCTCATGCTGTAATTCACGATGGTGAGGGCCTCGTCGTTGTAGTAGTAGCGTGACCACACCTGGTTCGTCAACTTGGTGTAATAGAAGGTCGCACGTCCCTTCAACTTGGCATAGCGCACTACATAGCCGATGTCACCGGACATGACCGTTTCGCTCTGAAGGCCCGGGATGGTATTCGGACGGGTACGGGCGGAGATGAAGGCGTTGTTCGATGTTGGTGGACGGTTCAGGTAGGCTGCATTCGCCGAGATGAACTGACGACCGGTGATCTTGTAGATACCGCCCGCTTTGATCCCGATGTTGAAGAAGTCGTTCGTTGGGCCTTTACCTTCCGAGGTATCCGGGAAGCGACCGTTGCGCACATGCCCAACGCGCCAGAACGAAGTCTGTGAAAGTTGGGCTCCAACGTAGGCCTCGACATTCCTCCACTTCTTCTCGTATTGACCAAAAGCGTTGATCAGCCGGGTATTGATGTCATAGTCCCACCCGAACACATCACCTTTCTGAACGATCTTGTTCGGGCGGCTCAGGTCGTTCTGCGAGATGATCGTATCGTTGAAATCGCGATCAGCGAATTGGTCGATGTCCACCCAGAAATCACCTCCTAGCAGGTCGTCGATCACCTTGAAGTAATGCGTCTTCTGGTGGTTGAAGCTGCCTCCGACCGTCAGGTGTTGTCCGCCCTTGAGGATCTTGCTGTAAACGCTGTTCAATCCGAATCGGCTCGGGTCCGCTCGTTGCTCCTCAACGATGTACTTGCTTCGGTTGCCGGTGACCGTATTCCCGACCACACCATCCGCGTTCGAAACGGTATAGAGGTTCTTCCCGTTGGCAAAATACAGTTGCTCCCAATTGATCTGTTGGACGTTGGGGTCAGAGCTCCATGACGAGGTTTGTTGTGCAGCCAAAGTCGGGTTCTCAACGGTGTTGTAACTCGGCAGGTAGCGGTAGTAATCCGGGCGTGGGTCCTTCGCATCGAACCAGTTCAAACCAGAAGACCCATCACGGCCGAAGGTGTAGAAGAGCGAGGTCGTCCAGTTCACGCTGTCATTAGGCGTGTAGATGTGGCTGACCATCATCAAGGGTTTATGATCGAAATTCATGCGGGCATTCCGCTTCTTACCGTCCTGCCAACCCCAGTTCGGATTGTAGTAGTTCGTTCCCGAAAGGTCGTATGCCTCTTGTATGGCAACACCCTGCCTGCCTTGCACCAACGGTGCGCCGAACCCGGCGAAGCTCACCGTGTGCTTTCTGTTGATCCTGTGTTCCGCCGCGAGGTAGTATGCGTACGCATTGAACGATGTGCCCGGAACGTAGCCTTCTTCCGCCCAACGACGTGAACCCGAAAAGCTGAACGACCAACCGTTCTTCAGTAGACCCGTACTGCCCGATACCATTACCCGGTTATTGTAGGCGCGGTTCGCTGATGCGTAGGATACACGCAGACCCTTCCGAATCGCTCCGGGCCGGATGTTGATGTCCGAACTTCCACCGATGCTGCCGAAGTTGTAACGGGTGGCACCTATACCTGTCCGGACCTGCGTGTAGCGCGTCACATCATTCAAACCGCCCCAAGTGGACCAGGATGCCCATCCGGTTTCCAAGTCGTTCACGAGCACCCCATTGATGGTGACGAGCGTATTCTCCGAATCATATCCGCGGATCCGGAAACGGGCCGATCCGAAGTTGAAGCCAGCCGTGGAGGTGAAAATGTCGCGCGACGATTGGAGGATGCCCGAAACGTCCTGAGAGCCGAGTTCTGAATCCAGATCGTCCGACGTGATCGTGATCACCGGCGTTCTTGGGTTCATGCTTGACGCACTATCCCTCTGCAGAACAGTACGGGTAGTATCCGCTCCAAGCGGCGCAAGCGTGGTGTCGGATTGCGCCAATGCACCGGAGGCTACAAGGAGGCCAGCAACAAGTATGTATCTGCTCATGCGGGGAGGAGGGCTTTTCTAAGTGAAAGGCACAGCGTCCTTCCTTTCAAGATCCTGAAGATGGCAGTCCATCTCCGTGATCATGGTGCTTCTTAACGTCTTTCCAAAGGGTTGCAAAAGTAAGCGGCAGCTTCCTATGGAAGGTGTTCCCCTTGAGTTAAATGAATGTGTGCTTATCGGACGGCTGAATGGACGGGTTCGTCGATCCTTTTGGAACTACGCTACTCCTTGCACTTCAGGAGTTTCCGAGATTATCTTTACCGACTTTTCAGGCAACCGATCCACCGGCTGCTTTCGTCGCAATTGTGCTGATGCCCCGCTTACGAGCTCTCCTTCGAATTTCGCTGCTGGTAATTTTGCTTGCTGCGGGGTCAGGACATGTTCTGGCCGACCACTATTCCGGAGGCAGCATCACCTACAATTGCATCGGTGGGAATTTCTACGAGATCACGCTGGATCTCTACTTGGATTGTACCGGGGCTCCGCTTACCGCTCAAAGTCTTCAGTTGAGCAACGACTGCGGCGTGAGCTTCAGTGTGGCTGGTCTTCCATTGGTACTGACCGAGGAGGTTTCGCAGGTCTGTCCGGTGTCGTTGGGCTCAACCACCTGTAATGGGGGGACGTTGCCTGGGATCATGCATTACCAGTTCGTGACCACGCTTTTCCTCTCACCATGCAACGACTGGAGCATCTCTTGGAGTATCTGCTGTCGCTCTGCTACGGCCAATGTGCAGGGTACACCGGGTATGTACTTGGAAGCAACGGTGAACAATGCGGGTGGCGCATGTGACCAGTCTCCCCAGGTCGGTGACAACTCCATACCATTCGTTTGTGTGAATGACCCCGTTCAGTACAACCCGGGTTTCACGGATCCAGATGGAAATACGATGTCGTTCCAACTGATCTCCGGTCGATATGCGGCACCTGCTCCAACGAATGTGAATTACCAGCCTGGATCCACCGGAGGTAACCCGATCACAGGTATCGCACTCGACGCGGCAACGGGTCAATTGAGCTTTACCCCGACGGTCACGGGGAATTACGTTGTCGTGATGCAAGTGACCACGTACAACGCCTTGGGTGTTCCTATTGGGACGGTGATGCGTGACTTCCTATTCGTGGTCGTGAATTGTGTTGGGGATCCGCCGGTGACGGACGGATTGACCAATTCCACCTCCGGCTTGATCACGGGTACAGGGAGCATTGAAGTGTGTGATGGATTCCCGTTCTGTGTCGACGTGCCATTCACGGATGCGGATGTCGGCGGGGCGGTGAACCTCGTATCCAACGCAGTAGCACTGCTCCCGGGCGCCACATTCACCGTGACCGGGACGAATCCTGCGGTAGGCCGGATCTGTTGGAATCCGGATCCTGCTTTCTCTCCGGCCAACATTCTGGTGACTGCAACCGATAATGCGTGTCCCATTCCGAACGTTGCTTCCATTTCGATCTTGGTCACTGTTGTGCAGCCCCCGTTGGTTCCGCCGAATGCAGGCACGAACGGTGCCATCGCTAGTTGCTCCGGTGGACCTGCGATCGCGCTTTTCCCATTGCTTGGTGGCGCACCCGATGTCGGTGGAACATGGACCGATCCCATGGGAAGTGTACACAGCGGATCATTCAACCCTTCGAACGACCCATTCGGGCTATACACCTATTCAGTCGGAAACGGATGTCAAGTGGATCAAGCCACGGTCAATGTGACCTCGAATGGCGGTCCAAGTCCAGGAACGAACGGCACGCTCAACCTCTGCGCAAATGGAGCGACCGTCGGGTTGATCACGGGCTTGGGTGGCTCTCCGCAGGCCGGTGGAACTTGGGCAGGACCCAGTCCAGTGGTAGGGGGCAACTACAACCCTGTTACCATGCTGCCTGGGAACTACGTATACACTGTGCTCGGTGTGGCGCCATGTCCCAACTCATCTGCCACCGTGGTCATTACGGAATCCGCTGCCCCGAACGCAGGCACCAACGGAACGCTGACGGTTTGCAGCAACGGCGCAGCAGTAGCGCTATCAACCGGACTCGGCGGAGCCCCTCAAGCCGGTGGAGCATGGAGCGGCCCAAGCCCGGTGGTGGGTGGTAGCTACGATCCAGCAACGATGACCGCCGGTGTGTACACGTACACGGTGACGGGCGTAGCACCCTGCACGAACTCGAGTGCCACGGTGACGGTGACCGAGAACGCCGCAACGAACGCAGGCACCAACGGAACGCTGACGGTTTGCAGCAACGGCGCAGCAGTAGCGCTATCAACCGGACTCGGCGGAGCCCCTCAAGCCGGTGGAGCATGGAGCGGCCCAAGCCCGGTGGTGGGTGGTAGCTACGATCCAGCAACGA
>CADEDY010000023.1 GCA_902826215.1 uncultured Bacteroidota bacterium | reverse complement strand
TGTTAAGCCTGCCGCTAGCGTTCATCCTGAGCCAGGATCAAACTCTCCATTGTAAATGTTCGTTCGATCTGGTTCTTGACGAGGTCTCTCATGTTGATCATATCGATCACCAGGACATCTGCTGTTCTCAGATTGGACAATAAGTCAAAGAACTGTATCGGGTGAGGGTGTATGACCCTCGTCCGGTCGTGTTCAGTCGTTCAGCGTCTCTCTTGTTGCGGACATTTCCGCGAGAGGGACGGCAAAAGTAGGTTCTTTCTAGATACCTGCAAGTGATTGTTGAAAATTCTTTTTCAACCCCCTCTTGACTCCTTCACCATCTCCCCTTTTTCAAGGGCGCTTCAAAGAACGTTTTTCCGAAAGCGGCTGCAAATGTAGGGAGCTATTCCATACATGCAACACTTGGGCAAGAAATAATTCACACAGGGCTGTCAAGGCGTGCTTGCAGACACGGGCAAGACCTTGCCATTGAACAGTTTATGGCCGTTCAATGTGAACTCAGAAATATATAGTCCCATCGCCCTAGCACTGGTCTGTGCGACATAACCGGGGAAAGCGCCCCGTAACATGTCGGTATCCACAGCGCCAAGTGCAAGGCAATTGCTACGAATGCCTTGGTCCTTGAATTCCTCTGCCAAACATTGCGCCATACAGGCCAATGCGGCCTTGCTGCTGCTGTAAGCCACAAGGCCGGGGAACTTGCTCGCATCCTGGAACCCTCCCATGCTACCTATGTGAACGATATGTCCAGGTGGATCCCCTGCAAGGCGGAGCGCTAAGCCCTGCGATAGCTCCAAGGGTACGATCACATTGGTGCGATACAGTCGTTCGAGATCGGCCCGCTGATGATGGCCCATGGCGGTATTGCTCAAAAGTCCCGCATTATGGACAAGACCATGCAGCCGACGATCACCGACCGCTTCGACCAACCGTTCTGTTGAGTCCGAAGCCAACAGATCCAAAGGGAGCAGCTCCAACCGCTCAACATCGCCATGGATGGAAGCAAGGTCCTTGAGGTTGCGAGAAACAGCGATCACCCGCACCCCGCTGGTCGCCAAGAGTGCTTCAGCTGTTGCTCGACCAATCCCCTTTCCTGCTCCGGTCACCAGGACGAGTCGGTCTTGTGTGGTCTCCATAAGGTTCTTCGTGACGGGGTTAGTTTTGACGACGGTGCGCACGCACCTATCCATACGTTCCGTTCAAAAGTACACGCATGTCCTACTCGGTGATGAAAGGCGTCTTCATGGGCAATACACTGGAGAATTGGTTGCACGCAGGCTTCATTCTCGTCTTGGGTTGGATATTGGGTAAGGCATTCTCTTGGTTGGGTTCGAACGTATTCCGAAAGCTGGCTGCTCGCACAGAGAACAAGGTCGATGATGCCCTGGTGCAGGCTATGCGCAGGCCGATCGTGGTACTGATCACCGTCCTCTCCTTCGTAATAGGCTATCAACAGTTGGACTTTCCGGAACGCATGGATGTTTGGATGCAGCGTGTCTTCCATGTGGCAGTGGCGCTTTCCGTGACCTGGGCCGTTGCTCGTTCGGTAGATGCCATGATCCACGCATTCCTCGGCTCGCGAAAGGTGGAAGGAGGTAAAGCGGATGATGGGCAATTGATCCCAGCGGTGCGCAGTGCCGTGAAGATCCTGATCTGGGGGCTTGGTGTGGTTGCTGCATTGAACAACGCCGGATACAACGTAAGTGCTTTGCTGGCTGGCATCGGCATTGGTGGGTTGGCGATGGCCATGGCCGCGAAGGATTCCGTAGCGAACATCTTCGGGGGGGTAACGGTGTTCGCGGACAAGCCCTTCCGTGTAGGTGATCGCATTCGTATCGAGGGGCACGACGGTGTGGTTCTCGAAGTGGGAATTCGCAGCACACGCATTCGCACCCTGCAAGGCCCCATCGTGGTCGTGCCCAACTTCAAGTTCACCGATAGTGTGGTGGAGAATGTCACAAGGGAACCGTCGCGTCGGGTCTTCCACGAGCTCGGGGTGATCTATGAGACACCACCGGAGAAGATGGAAGAGGCTTTGCGCATTCTGAACGCCTTGATCGACGATAATCAAGAGGTCCTTGAGCACGACCGTTTGGTCAGTTTCACGGCTTTCAAGGATTTCTCCCTTGGGATCCAGTTCATCTATTACATCCGGAAGGAGGCGGACATTTTCGCAACGCAGACCCGGATCCATTTGGAATTGATGCGACGCTTCGCTGCTGCCGGGTTGGAGTTCGCCTACCCTACGCAGGTGGAATATTCCAAGAAGACCTGAATCAAGGTCGAATACTACTTGGTCCGCCTCTTCTTCCTAGCGGCTTCCCGTTCCTCTTCTCTTTCAAGATAGGCTTTGCGTTTCGCTAGGACTTCAGGATCAAGAACGTCGCCCACATTCCGCATTTGCCGGAGTACCCATTGCTGGCGTCCACGGAGATAGCCAGAAGGTCTTGAGCAACTGAACCGCCGTGGAGCTGGAAGGGTGGCTGTGATCAGGGCTGCTTGTTCTCGCGAAAGCCTGGCTGCTGGCCTACCAAAACACGTTTGTGCTGCTGCTTCAGCACCGAAGACTCCTTTCCCCATCTCGGCGACATTGAGGTAGACCTCCAGGATCCGTTCCTTGGTCCAAAGCACTTCGATGAGTACGGTGAACCACGCTTCGAGGGCCTTGCGAACATAGGTGCGACCGGGCCAGAGGAAAACGTTCTTCGCGGTCTGTTGACTGATGGTGCTTCCTCCTTTGATGCGTTTGCCCTTCTTGTTCCGTTCCAAGGCCTTGCGCATGGCTTCCCATGAGAAACCGCTGTGCGTCATGAAGCGTTGATCCTCCGAGGCGATCACGCTAAGCGGCATGGACCGGGCAACGTCCCGAAGGTCGACCTGCCTTCGATCGATGGTGCCTTGCTCGTGCGACTGGCCCACCATGATCCATGTGACCGGCGGATCCACGATACCGAGCAACCCGACCCAAAGCACGGATACGACCACGAACCAGAACGAGATGGCCAATACCCAACGGGCGACAAGGCGCAATGATCGCATGGGACCGCAAATGAACGATGCGTTCCGATCCCGTCGCGAACTCAGACCGACTTCTTTCTGCGGACCTGGTTGTGGTAGAAGATCAGGGCTGTTCCTCCGCACATGAGCACGCTGATGAAGTATGGCAAAGGATTCTCACCCCAAGCTTCACCGTTGATGACCTTGTCCACGAACCATCCGATACCGAGACCCAAGCCTACCCCTACACTGGTAAGACCTATCGCCAAGGCGGAACTCCCTTGCGCTCCCTTGTCCAGATCAGCACTGGTAAGGCCTTTTTCGATCATGGCCATGCGTTGGCGGTGAAGCGCCGTCACCGCTACATACACGCAACCGAAGATCATGGCAAAAAGCGAAACGGGGATGATCACATCGTTCATATTCGTTCGAGTTGTTGTTCAGTTGAATTCGACGCGATCAGGATCCAGTCGGTTACACCACTCATCCGCCGCACTTTTCGAATACGGCCGATCACAGACCCCGCTCATGGAAAGATCCGCACCGATCAGAGCGATGGATACCAACTTCGTAACCGGAGCGATACTCGTTGCGTCCCATCACCCGATCGTGAAGGAAGACCAAGCCATAGCGTTAGTGAAGCAGGGAGACATCCAAGCCTTCACTTGGCTCATGAGCCGCTACAAGCACATGGTGTACACGGTGGTGCATCGCGTATTGCGCAATGCATTGGATGCCGAGGAAGCCACGCAGGACACCTTTGTGAAGGTCTTCGAGAAGATGGTGGACTACCAAGGCGGAAGCAAATTCAGCACGTGGCTGTTCAGCATCGCCTACCGCACGGCGATCTCCCATTTGCGGAAACGCCGCCCAGAGGCAACAGACCTCGAAGACCTCAGCACCCGAATTCCCGCTTCCGAGGAAAACGATCTGGCCATAGCAACGGACAGAACAAAGGCGCTGACCAAAGCCTTGGGCGAATTGCCCGTTGAAGATGCAACGGTGGTGAGCCTATATTACTTGGAAGAATTGAGCGTAGAGGAAATCGTAACCATAACGGGGATCGGTGCGTCGAATGTGAAAGTGAAGTTGTATCGCAGCCGCAAACGTTTGCTGGAATTGCTCAAAGACCAATTGAAGGACGAGCTATGGACGTTGACCCTCGATTGAACGAAGAAGGTGCTGACCGTGCATTGCGCGGGCTCTTCCAAAAGGCTGGGCATCTATCGGCTCCAGAAGGGATGGAAGCACGCGTGCTCAACCGCTTGGCGGTACTGCCGAAGGCTGTTCGGCCGGCTTCGGCACTGCTTCCCAAATGGGCGTGGTACGCATTACTCTTTGCTCTCTTTATCCCCTTGTGCGTCTCCATGGGCACCATAAGTGATGCGACCGAACCGCAACTCTCTTCGATATTGCTCGATCGGATGAGTGCTTCCACACTTCACTCCAAATGGGTGTTCATGGGCACGCTTTGCTTGACCGCCTTGGTAACCCTCCATGCGGCCATGCTGCGGGGCATTCGTTCGGGCCGTTGACGCACCGATCAGAGCAGCCCTTTCACAGCAGCCAGCGCACTCTCGTAATCCGGCTCGGCACCGAGTTCTGGAGCCACTTCCACGTAACGGATCACGCCGTCGCGGTCGATCACCCATGTGATGCGGCCCAATGTTCCTGCCAAATTCCCTTCCATGAGGGCGGCACCCCAGACGTGCGCGGCATCATGGTAGCGATAATCGCTAGCGGCCAGAACCTTGTCGATCCCTTCGGCGGCACAGAAACGTTTCAGCGCCGGCGGCAGGTCCATGGAGATCGACATCACTGTTGCACCCATGTTCGTGGCGCGTTGGTTGAACGTGCGCGTCTCTGCGGCACAGGTAGGTGTATCCACACTGGGAAAAGCGATCAGGACGACCACTTCGCCCTTGTGATCGGCCAGACGGCCTTCAGCGCGGTCTGCTTTCACATATCGAAGTGTGGGAGCTACAGTGCCAACAGCGGGCACTGGGCCATGGAACGGAGGTTGGGGCATGGAATAAGGAACGGGGAATTGGAACGAATGTGGGAATGTGATCTTCTCGAACTACACACCGCTTGCGGAACTGACCATACAACCGTCAGAACCTACTGTTCGGCCATGGCTTTCGGAATGGCCTCCTCGTACACCTTGCGCACGTCGTCGATGAAGCCGAACGGCAGGTCATCCACCATGATCTTTCCTTTGGTGACGTGTCCGAGAAGGATGAACGGAACCCTGCTGGCCTGCATCAGATCGAGGAACTCCACTTCTTCATCTTCGTTCACGGCGACCACGGCACGACCTTGTCCTTCACCGAAAAGGAAGGCATCGGGACGGATCTCGCTGTCGGTGATGACATCGAAGCCCAACCCGCGTGGCAACGCCATTTCCACCAATGTGGTCCACAAGCCTCCCTCACTAACATCATGGGCCGCATTGATCAATCCTTTGCGGATGAGGATGAGCAACATGGTGTGCAATCGACGCTCTTCATCCAGGTCGAAATACGGTGCAGGGCTGCGCTCGACCTTGTGGTGCCGG
Source organism: uncultured Bacteroidota bacterium (assembly GCA_902826215.1). Classification (GTDB taxonomy): domain Bacteria; phylum Bacteroidota; class Bacteroidia; order Flavobacteriales_F; family PHOS-HE28; genus PHOS-HE28. The sequence continues at coordinate 55,591 of CADEDY010000023.1, read as the reverse complement.
ACGAGATATTCGCTGCAGGCTATGTCGTCCGTGCTTTTTCCCAGCAGGAAGAGCAAGTCGCCTTTTAACTTGAAGTCGAGGCTCATGCGCTTCGTGATATCGGGCACCAAGCCGACCATACCGATGGTCGGTGTAGGGAATACCGGAATGTTGCGTTTCTCGGTCACCGTGTGGTTGTAGAAACTCACATTGCCCCCGGTCACTGGGGTTTCGAATGCACGGCACGCATCGCCCATGCCTTTGATCGCCTGTTCGAACTGCCAATAGACCTCGGGGTCATACGGGTTGCCGAAGTTCAAGCAATTGGTCACGCCACAGGGCTCCCCACCGGTACAGGCGATGTTGCGGGCCGCTTCACTTACAGCGATCATGGCTCCTGTGTACGGATCGGCATGCACGTATCGGCTGTTGCAATCCACGGTAACGGCCAATCCCTTCCCCGTCTCCTTGATCAACACGAGGCCTGCATCACTCGGTGCGTTGGTGCTCATGTTATTGGTGCGCACCATCGTGTCGTACTGCTCGCTCACCCAGCGTTTACTGGCGATGTTCGGGCTGGCGAGGAGATCATACGCCACACGTCGCAGATCATCCGGCTCATCGATCCGAGCACCGTCATACTTCGCGTTCTCCTTGATGTAGGTCGGCTCTTTCGATTCTCGCACGTACACAGGTGCTCCACCGCCAAGAACCAAACTTTCGGCAGGAACCTCCGCCACCAGCTCATTCTGCTGGAAGAAGCGGATGGTTCCGCCTTTGGTGACCGTACCGATCTCCACACAATTCAGATCCCACTTGTCGAAGATGGCCTTCACTTCCTTCTCGCGCCCCTTCTTCACGACCACGAGCATGCGTTCTTGCGATTCGCTCAGGAGGATCTCCCAGGCCCGCATTCCCTGCTGACGTGTTGGCACCTTGTCCAGATCGATGTCCATGCCGGCGCCGCCTTTGGCGCTCATTTCGCTGGTGCTACAGGTGATGCCCGCCGCACCCATGTCCTGCATACCGATGATGGCATCGGTCCGGGCGAGTTCCAAGGAAGCTTCGAGAAGGAGTTTTTCCATGAACGGATCGCCGACCTGCACGGCCGGAAGATCATCCATGCTCGTAGCGGTGATGTCCTTGCTGGCGAACGAAGCACCATGGATGCCGTCCTTACCGGTTGCACTTCCAACGATGAAGACGGGATTGCCAACACCGTGGGAGGTGGCGCTGATGACCTTGTCGGTGCGCACGATGCCCACGCTCATGGCATTGACCAATGGATTGGTGGTGTAGCAGGGATCGAAATAGACCTCGCCGCCGAGCACAGGAACACCGAATGCATTGCCGTAGTCACCGATCCCCTTCACCACGCCGCGCATGTGCCAACGACTGCTCTGCTCCTTGGTGATATCCCCGAATCGCAGCGAATTGAGTTGGGCAATGGGACGGGCTCCCATCGTGAAAATATCGCGGTTGATGCCCCCCACGCCGGTTGCAGCACCTTGGTACGGTTCGATGGCACTCGGATGATTGTGGCTCTCGATCTTGAAGGCACACGCCCAACCGTCGCCGATATCCACCAGACCTGCGTTCTCCTCACCCGCTTCTGCCAAGAGCTTCGGGCCACTTCTCGGAAGCGTCTTCAGCTGTTTGATAGAGTTCTTGTAGGAGCAGTGCTCGCTCCACATGGCACTGAAGATGCTCAGTTCCGTGAAGTTGGGCGTGCGGCCCAGGATCCCGATGATCTTCTCGTACTCATCGGGCAGCAGGCCCAGTTTCTTCGCGGTTTCCACACCAGCAGGTGCGGTATCCGGATTGGTCGTCGTGGTGCTCATGAAGGTCGCAAAGGTAGCCGCGTGATCGGGCCCAACGTAGATCAGGACGTACAACCCACACCACTTCTACCTTGCAGCCCGAATGACCGGACTTCTGCTGGCCACTGCTGTTACCGCGCTCCTGCTTTTCCAGATGCGGCGGATGCGATTCTTCGTGCAGGTACCGGGTCTATCCTTCTCATGGATCACGGGCATATTCCTCTTGAAGATCATGGCTGGCATGGCACTCTGGGCCGTGTACACCTATATCTACCCCGACCGCAACACGGCCGACATCTTCAAATACTTCGACGATAGCGCACACATGTTCAAGGCCTTGCCGCACCATCCGATCGACTTTCTGCGGATGATACTCGGCATCGGCAACGATACACCCGAGTTCCGGGACCTGTACTACAAGGACATGAACAATTGGGTGCGGCAATACGAGAGCAATCTTTACAACGATGCACACACCATCATCCGGTTCAATGCCTTGGTCCGTTTGATCAGCTTCGGTGAATTCCATGTTCACACGGTGATCGCGGCCTTCCTTTCACTAACAGGACTCGTGGGTCTTTATCGTTCTTTGGTCCGAACCCTTCATGGTCTAGAACGCCCGCTGTTCCTCGGTGTTTTCCTATTGCCATCAGTGCTCTTCTGGGCCAGCGGCGTCATCAAGGAAAGTCTGCTCTTCTTCGGACTCGGGATCATGCTCTACCAGATCACCAGGATGGGTGAACGACGCATCCGTCGGACCGATCCGATCTTTCTCGCCCTAACGATCATCATGCTCTTCTTCTTGAAGTTCTATGTGCTTCTGAGCCTATTACCCGCCTTGATCCTTCTCCTTTGGTCGCGTTCCTCGGTCAGGCCGAACTTGATCCTGAAAGCCTTGATCGTTCATGGTGTTTTCCTCGGAATCGGGTTGAACCTTCAGCACATCATACCGGGTTTCGACATACTCGGCATCCTTACGATGAAGCAGCGCGACTTCGTCGGTCTTGCGCTACAGATGAATTCGGGCAGCTTCGTAATGCCCACCTTGCTCCTACCCGATGTGTGGTTGTTCCTGAAGCAAGCGCCCTATGCCCTTTACATCACGCTGCTCGGACCGATGACCCACTCTGGTGGGGGCGCATTGAGCCTTGTGTCGGCAGCGGAGAACGCGGGCATTCTCTTGTTCCTGGTCCTTTGCTGGGTGTTCCGTCGTCCTTGGCGAACCGTGGACAATTCCCTGTTGATCTCGATCCTGCTCTACATCGTCGTTCTTTCCTTGGTGATCGGCTGGACCACCCCGGTCATGGGCGCTGTTGTTCGTTACCGCACTCCGCTGCTTCCCTTCTTGGTGATCATAGGGCTGTTGCTTTTGGATCGCCAGAAAATGGTCGCCAAATGGCCTTGGACCAGTAAACTATTCAGTGCATGAAGCTCTTCATTCCGCTACTGGCGATCTGCTTTGCGACCACCGGTTGTTACCATTCGCAGGAAGCCGACCTCGTCGTGCACAATGCGGTGATACACAGCCTGGATGGCGGCAGCGCCACATACCAAGCCATGGCGGTGCGCGATGGACGGATCGTGGAACTGGGACCTGAGCGACAGATATTGAACCGCTACAGCGGAAAGAGATCATTCGACGCTGCCGGACAGACCATATTCCCGGGTTTCATCGATGGGCATTGCCATTTCTTCGGATATGGGTTGAACACCCAAAAACTGGATCTGAGCGGGGTCACTTGGATGGACGAGTTGATCGATCGCGTTTCGGCGTACGCGAAGGCCAACCCCGAAAAGAAATGGATCATCGGTCGAGGCTGGGATCAGAACCTCTGGCCGATGAAGATCTATCCGGACAACACGCGGTTGAATGAACTCTTTCCGGATACGCCGGTACTCTTGCAACGGGTCGATGGGCATGCAGCGCTCGTCAACGATGCAGCGGTACGAGCGGCAAAGCTCGATGTCAACCTGCAGATCTCTGGTGGGCAAATGCTCATGCGGGACGGACGATTCACAGGGATCTTGATGGACAATGCCGTGGCCGTATTCCAGACGATCTTCGATCAAGCCGACGAAGCAACCAAGCGAAAAGCACTACTGGATGCGCAAACCGATTGCTTCAACGTGGGGCTCACCATGGTGTGTGATGCGGGGCTGGATGTGGGCACCATCGAACTCATCCGATCAATGCAGCAGGAAGGTGCGCTGAAGATGCGTGTCTACGCCATGGTTGCGGACGCACCGGAGAACCTCGATCATTTCGCCAAGAATGGTCCGATCGATGACGAGCGGCTGAAAGTGCGCAGTGTCAAGGTGTATGCGGACGGCGCACTGGGCTCTCGTGGCGCGCTGTTGAAGCAACCGTACAATGATCAACCCGGGCACCACGGCTTGCAGTTGGCCACCGTGGAGCATTTCCGCGAAGTGGCGAACTGGTGCAACGACCATGGCTTCCAGATGAACACACATTGCATCGGAGACTCGGCGAACAAGCTCCTGCTCGATGTGTACGGGGAAGTGCTCCAAGGCACGAATGACAAGCGTTGGCGCATCGAGCATGCACAGGTCCTAGCGCCGGAAGAACGTCCGATGTTCGCGGCGTACAGCATCATCCCGAGCGTGCAACCCACGCACGCCACGAGCGATGGCCCCTGGGCGCAGGAACGCTTGGGCGCCGAACGTATTGAGTATGCCTACGCATATGAGGAACTGCGCAAGGCCATGGGCATGTTGGCTCTTGGGACGGATTTTCCCGTCGAAGGGATCGACCCCTTGCAGACCTTCCGATCGGCGGTTTACCGCGTGGACACCAAAGGCCAACCCACCGGAGGCTATCATCCGGAGAACGCGATGTCCGCCATGGATGCGCTGCGCGGCATGACGATCTGGAATGCGATCGCCAGCTTCACCGAGAATGAGGTGGGCTCGCTCGAAGCGGGCAAACGTGCAGACTTCGTGGTGTTGGATGGTGACCTGTTGAAGCTCGATCAAGAGATCAGCGGGAAAGTTCGGGTGAAGGCGACTTTCGTGAACGGAGAACAGGTCAATTGATCAGTTCACCTTCTTCATTGCTCGGATCCTTTCCAATGTGTGGTCGATCTGTAGCATATGCCGTTCTTGATGCGCGATCGGAAATCGAATGGCATCGCAGACCTTGAAGCGAAGTAGCGGGCCTAGTGTGCTGGTAACACGAGGACCTTCCCAACCCTTTTCCTTTGCCTCTTGAAGGATCTGGGTGAATCCATCGAGCATTTCAATGAACCGGTCCAAGGAGGCATAACCGAGCGTACGAGCAGACTTCGGCTCGAACATCCACAACGTCTTCATCCTCCACGAGATCCGACCAATTGCATCCGGCCGCATGGCCTTTACCCCCATCTCGCCCCAACGACCGGGCTCGAACGTGGAGTTGCGCGTGGTGCGTCGGGAGGGTGAGGCATAGATCCGTTGAAGGCGATCCAAATAGTGGCCGCTGCTCAGGTTCATGTGGTCGAACACCTCGGCCACGCTCCAGCGCTTGGGATCCGGACGTTGATGCAGGCTCTCTATCGGAAGTTGTCGCAACTCTTCCGCTCGTGCGCGCTGCTGTGTAATGGAGTTCAGCAGTTCGGTCATGGTTTGTTGCGTGTCGTACGTCATCGATCGCAAACTTACCTGCGTTGTCGAGGACACGCCCTTGATCCAGATCAAGAAGTAGGTCAACCCACTTTGGCCCGCAAGCGACTGAAGGTTTCCGGGGTCATGCGCAGGTACGATGCGATGTCCTTCTGCGAAACCTGTTGAAGCAAGTGTGGGCTGCGATCCACCAATCGTTTGTAACGCTCTTCGGCCGTTAGCGCGATCTGTTCGATCTCTCGCGTGGCGCGCCCTACGAGCAACTCCTCCAGGATCAGGCGACCCCAGCGTTCCATGGCCGGAATGGTCCCGTACAAACGCATCAGATCCAGGTGTCGGATCCCGAGGAGCACCGAGGGTGTAAGCGCTTGGACCACGAAACGACCCGGCGCTTGGCGAACAAAGGAGTCGTAGTCGCCGGACCAGCTGTGGCCGTATGAGAAACCAAGGCAATGCTCCGAGCCGTCGTGCTCCACGAACAAGCGCTGCACGCCTTCCTCCACGATGTAGAACCGATCCTCGACCTCACCAGAAGTGGAGACAAGGGAACCCCGCTCGAAATTGAATCGTTCCCAACACGGAAGGACCAATGCCCACTCCTCATCCGCCAAGTGCACGTACCGTTCGATCGTTCTTCGAACGAGTTCCATGTTCGGTGATCGATGGACGCGCAGACTACGGGATCTTCACGAATCGCTTGGACCAACGTTGGCCATCGGTCTCGGCCTGCACAGTGTAGGAACCAGCAGCAAGACCATGCATCCCGATCACAAAAGGACCGCTACTTGCGGTGACCTTTTTCCGGCGAACCACGCGTCCTTCCGCTGAGACCACGGTGATCTGAACCGGTCCGGTCATGGATGTGCTCATTTGCACGAACAACTCATCACGCACCGGACTTGGATATAGCTCGAACGCATTGGAACCGTTCGCTGAGATACCCACGGTCAGGATCATTTCCGGGTTGCTGAGGACACTGCAGCCATTCGCACCGATCGCTTCCACGGTATACGAGCCTACTTGCTCGGCGACCCATACTTGATCCGTTGCACCATCGATCGGCTCACCACCGAGATACCACTGATAACCATCAGCAGGTGAACTCGTCAAGGTCGATCCTTCCACACTGATCACGGGCTCAGCAGGCAACGGCAACAGCGTGAATTGCAGTGTATCGCTGTACGATCGACAGCCTGTAGGGCTTTGTAGGATCGCGCTCAGCGAACCACCTTGCTGCATGGTGTAAGGCGAACCGGTGTCTCCCGTGCTCCATTCCACGGAAGCGAATTCTCCCGGGACGGTCACCTCCACTCCTTCGCCCTCGCAGAAACTTGAACCAGTGGTCACAAGTGCCGTCTCATTCAACATCATGCCGAATACATCCAGCTTACCCATGCCCCAGCGGTTGCTTGGCGTCGATCCAGTGAACGCATCGGATCGTGCGCTCGCTCTGATGGCAGCGGCAACTTCGGAAATGGTGGCATCGGGACACTTCTGAAGGAAGAGCGCGGCGGCTCCAGCCACCACAGGTGCAGCTTGGGAAGTCCCTCCGTCCCGCACGTGCATTCCACCTGGGTCGATCTTGAAACCTACTTGGAATTCGATCACCCGCTGGATCAATAGCAATACGCCAGCGGAAAAGGTGACATCGCCGGTTGCGGCGAGATCGGGCTTCATGCGGCCATCACGCGTAGGCCCGCTACTGCTGGAACCAGAAAGGTCCTCTTCGACGCCGGGCACTGTTCGAAGCACACCGTTGTAGTCCAAGTATGAAACCTCATTGCAGTAATTCGCGACGGTCAGAACATCGGGAATGCAGGCCCAAGAGTCAACGATGTGCTCGAGGAAATCCGGTTCCACGTAATTCGCCATGGCCGGATATTCCGATGCCGTCGGGAATGGCAAGTTGAGCGGTGCAGCGAGGACAGGTCCGATCACGTTCGAAGTGCGGGTGTAGGTCGTTAGTGTCCACACATCAAAAGCCCCGCTACCGGTGGACATGAAGCGCCACAGACAATCCAATGTGTCCGGCGATGCGATCAGGACCTGCATGAAGATCTGCTCGCCGCGTTCCTGTGCATAATACTGCACTGTGCCCAAAGTGTTTCCGCTCGTGCTCACGAGCGGATCGACAACCACCTGACCGATCACATCAGACACGCTGCGAAAAGGGGTGCGCCCCCTGTAGTTCAACGACGGAACGGGGCGGTCAGCACCAATGGCGAATTCCACATTCTCGAAGTCGACGGCATCGGCCCAGATCTCGAAGTAGACATTCGGATAATTGAAGACGTTGTACTGCGGACCGTTCTGGTTCGTCGTGTACCAAGTGAACGAGGTGTCCTGATCCACATTGGTGCGTACGTGGTACGGAAAAGTGCCGTGGGAATTTCCGGCCGAGACCGCCATTGCACGACCGGGTCGCTGGTGCAGGAGATCATCGATGAAGAGCGCAGCAGCATCTTTTCCATCGTGCGATCCGAGATACGAGCCCATGCTGATATTGATCACGGCTGGCATACCGAGCGCATCGGCCTGTTCCAAGATGTATTGCACGCCATCCGCCACCGATGATGCCCAGTTGGCAGAGCCCAGATCACTGGCCACGAATATGATCTCCGCTTTCGGAGCCACGCCTTTGTGCCTTCCGTTGGCCAAACCATTGCCGACCGCAGAGCCGGACACGGGCGTACCATGGCCTTGGAGCGTGTCCTGCGGAATATTCACCCCGCCTGCTTCGAGTTCTTCGCGGGTCCATTCAGTGCCGTAGCCATAGGGCGCAGGTGATCCCGGATTCTGTGAAGGCACTTGGTCCCAATACCGGTATACCCGGGTCACGTCGTTCTCGTCCCGGAAATCGGGATGCGCCATATCCAGTCCGGTATCGATGATCCCGATCACCACTCCTGTCCCGTCATACTCTTGCGGCAGCGGGGCATGTCCGGCTTGCACCCAGTTCGTGCGATTCTTCACCCGCATGGAGTCGTTCATCAACATTCCCTCTGCCGCGTTGAACTCGAAATGATGCACAGCCGGGTCGTTGGCCAATGCTATCACCTCGCTGATCGGCACCCGGACATTCACCAATTTCGGCAGGGCCATTTTCACTCGACCACCGTGTGCACGCACAGCAGCACCAACGGCGTCCGCATCGCCATGAATGAAGAGGTTCATCTCCTCGCCTTCGGTGTGTTCTTCATTCAGGAAGTCCTGCAACCGAAGGTCCAGTTTCTGCTTGTACGGTTCCTGCGCGAAGGCTGAAAAGCTTGTCAGCAACGCAACGGCGAACAATAGGGAGAAGTGTTTGCACATGGATCCAAAGTTAAGTCGGTCGCGAATGGTGAAGCACCTCATAGACAGGCAAACTCGACAAGAAATCCACGGCTCCACGTTCATGGTCCACCCGACAGCAATAGTGCGTCAACCCGTTGGTGACCATCAAGTAGGGTACGTGGAAAACGGTGTTGTATCGCGCCGCTTGTTCGAAGGTCCGCTGATCCACAGGCACCCCGGGTGCCTTGCATTCGACCAAAAGTACTGGGCGGCCCTGCGCGCCATAGACCACGATATCGGCCCTTTTCGAAAGCCCGTTCAGCGTCAATGACACCTCGACCCCCACCATGGATGGTGGGCATTTCAGGTCGTGGGTCAAGAAGTTCAGGACATGCTGGCGCACCCATTCTTCGGGTGTCAATGCCAACCAGCGCCGCCGGAATGGATCGAACACCTGTGGCCCTCGCTCACCGTGCTTAGTTTTGACACCGTGATCGGGCAGGTCGAGAACTTGCTGTTCCATTTATACCCCACAAAAGTGCGAACCAAACAAGAGATCGTCGAGAATTGGCTGCCCCGGTATACCGGCTTGGCCTTGAAGGATTTCCGCTCACACATCCTGCTCACCAACTTCGACAACTACTTGGATATCTTCTGCGAGCAGACAGGAGCCACCATTCCGGTGAAGGATAAAGCCATGAAAGTGGCTGTGGCCGAGGACATGGTGATGATCAACTTCGGCATGGGCAGCGCCAACGCCGCTACCATGATGGATCTTCTTAGTGCCATTGCGCCCAAGGCCGTGCTCTTTCTGGGCAAGTGTGGTGGTTTGAAGAAGAAGAACGAACTCGGCGACCTCGTGCTGCCGATCGCGGCCATCCGGGGTGAAGGAACGAGCGATGACTATTTTCCACCGGAAGTGCCGGCCTTGCCGAGCTTCATGATCCAACGTGCCTTGAGCGGCGCCGTGCGTGATAGGGATCTGGACTATTGGACCGGTACGGTGTACACCACGAACCGCAGGGTCTGGGAGCATGACGAGGACTTCAAGGAGCGACTGCGGACGTTGCGGGCCATGGCCATCGACATGGAAACCGCCACGTTGTTCATGACCGGCTTCGCGAACGAGATCCCCACGGGAGCCCTTTTGTTGGTGAGTGACCAACCGATGGTGTCGGAAGGTGTGAAGACCAGCGCCAGCGATGCGAAGGTCACCAGTGCTTTCGTGCAAAGTCATGTACGCTTGGGCATCGATGCATTGCGGGAGATCATCAACGAAGGCCGGTCGGTGAAGCACTTGCGCTTCGAATGAGCACCCTGGACGATTACAAGAAGATCATGGCCGACCTGCGGGGCGGCAAATTCAAACCGGTGTATGTGCTGCATGGGGAAGAAGGGTTCTTCATCGATCGGATTGCACTGGAGATCGAACGGCTGGCCTTGGAGGATCACGAGCGCGACTTCAATCAAACGATCCTGTACGGCCGTGATGCCGATCCCGACCAAGTGAAGGACACCTGCCTACGCTATCCGATGATGGCCGAAAGGCAGCTCGTGATCGTCCGTGAGCTACAGAACTGGCGCATCGATGCGGTGGAAAAGCTGGAAGCTTACTTCCAGAAACCTACGCCGACCACAGTGCTGGTGCTTTGCTATAAGCACAAGAAGATCGATGGCCGCAAGACCATCTTGAAGTCGGTCCAGAAAGGTGGCGGACAGGTATTCTTGAGCGACAAGGTGCGCGATGACAAGCTGCCGGACCTTTTGATCAGCTTTGCAAAGAACCAGAAGCGGAGGCTAGGCGGTCCTGAGGCCGCTTTGCTCGCGAACCACTTGGGCAGCGACCTCGCCAAGGCCATGAAGGAGGTGGAAAAGCTTTGCTTGGTCACAGAGGAAGGCGGCACGATCACAAGTGATATCATCCAACGCTTCGTTGGGATCAGTAAGGACTACAACGTGTTCGAATTGCAGCATGCGATCGGGACGAAGAACGGGTTGAAGGCCCAACGGATCGCGAACCACTTCGCTTCGGACCCGAAGGAGAACCCATTGGTGGTGACCTTGGGCTTCCTCAATACCTACTTCGGAAAACTGGCCCAGGTTCACTCGGTTGCGGGCAAAAGCCAGGCTGAAGTGGCAAGTGCGCTCAAAGTCAACCCCTACTTCGTGAAGGATTACATGGCCCAAGCGAGGAACTATCCATTGGGACGGATCGTGGAGGTACAACGCCATCTGCGCCAATGCGACCTGCGCAGCAAAGGTTTGGGCGGCGATGGCTCAGACCACGGCGAACTGCTCCGTGAACTACTTGCGAAGATCATGGCCTGAATCCGTTCAGGATCGTCATCCCACCTGCAACAGTGGTTCCTTTGGATCAGTGAACGGTCGATGGTGTACGCTACCGTTCGCCTACCTTAGCCGCCCTCCGAAAACACCTCGTTCAGTACTTACCTGATCCGTCGATCGGAGAGAAACAGCCTTCACGAGATCCATGCATCGCGCTTTCAAACTCCTTCCGTTCCTTCTTGCCTTTCTGCCAACGCTCGCCATGGCCCAGTTCGGGACTATCCGTGGGTTCGTGTACGACAAGGTCACCGGCGAGCCCATCATCTTCACCAACGTGATCCTGAAAGGCACCACGACCGGTGCGGCCACGGATGTGAACGGCTACTACTCGATCAGCAAAGTTGAACCCGGCCGTTACACCTTGGAAGTGACCTACCTGGGCTACGATACAGTGCAAAAGTCGGTGAGCGTAGCACGGGACCAGATCATCACAGAAAAGCTCTTCCTCACGAAGAGTGCGATCCAAATGAAGGAATTCGAGGTGCGTGGCGATAAGCAAGAGGCGCAAACGCAAGTAGGAATGGGTGTCACCAAGCTTACACCCCGCCAGATCGAACTCGTACCCACGATCGGTGGCGAGGCTGATCTTGCGCAGTACCTGCAGGTCGTGCCGGGTGTCATCTTCACCGGTGATCAGGGTGGCCAGCTCTATATCCGTGGTGGCTCGCCGATCATGAACAAGACCATGCTCGACGGCATGGTGCTCTACAATCCTTTCCACAGCATCGGTCTGTTCAGCGTGTTCGATAACGACATCATCCGGAATGCCGACATCTACACAGCAGGTTTCAACGCGGAGTTCGGAGGTCGTGTCAGTTCCATCATGGATATCACCACGCGCGATGGCAATAAGACCCGATTGAGCGGCAAGGTCGCAGCGAGCACCTTCACCGGCAAGGTCATGCTGGAAGGCCCTTTGAAAAAGCAGAAGGAACCAGGAGGCAGCTCCTCCTCTTTCCTCTTGAACATGCGCCACAGTTACTTGGACAAAAGCAGCAAGATCTTCTACGAGAACATCAAGAAGGACGGCCTGCCTTTCAAATTCACCGATCTGTTCGGCAAGGTCAGTTTCAACGGTGCGAATGGCAGCAAGGTGAATCTTTTCGGCTTCAACTTCAGCGATGGCGTGCGCTACCAAGGGGTGAGTGATCTTGGCTGGAACAACTGGGGAGCTGGCACCAACTTCGTGCTTGTGCCTTCCGGCTCGGCGGTTCTCATTGATGGAACATTCTCGGCGAGCAACTATAACATCTCCTTGAAGGAAGGCGAACTCCAACCGCGGACGAGCGAGATCGGCGGTTTCAACGGATCGTTGAACTTCAAGGTCTTCAACCGGGAAGATGAGATCCGCTACGGGGTTGAAGTGTTGGGCTTCCGCACCGACTTCCAGTTCTACAACAGCCTGGGGCGCGAATACAAGCAGGTGCAGAACACCTCGGAGATCGCGGGGTACATGTCGTACAAGAAGGTGTTGAACAAAGTCCTGATCGAACCCGGCCTGCGCCTGCACTACTATGCCTCGCTCTCCGTGGCCAACATCGAGCCCCGTTTGGGCTTCAAATGGAACATCAACGACAACCTACGCTTCAAGTTGGCCGGTGGTCGCTACAGTCAGAACCTCGTTGCCGCGAACAGTGATCGCGATGTCGTGAACCTCTTTTACGGCTTCCTTTCCGCTCCGGACAACCTGCCCAAGACCTTCACTGATGAGAACGGCAAGGTGCGCGATATCAAAGACCCCCTACAGCGCGCGAACCACTATGTGGCGGGTATCGAGTATGACCTGTCGAACGACCTCACTGCGAACTTCGAAGTGTATCTGAAGGACTTCCGCCAGATCACGAACCTGAATCGGAACAAGATCTTCAATGACACACCGGAATTCGCGGACAAGCCGGATGCCTTGAAGAAGGACTACATCATCGAGACCGGAAAGGCCTACGGAGCTGACTTCCAGCTGAAGTACAAGAAGAACAACTACGATATATGGGCCGTGTACAGCTACACGTACGTGGACCGCTTCGATGGCTTCCAGACCTACAATCCCGTGTGGGATCGTCGCCACAACATCAACCTCGTGGGCAACTACGAATTCGGTCGCTTCGATGCGTGGAAGATCAGTGTCCGGTGGAACTTCGGTTCAGGTTTCCCATATACACAGACCCAGGGGTTCTATGGTTCGGTGCCGTTCAATGGAGATGTCAACACCGATTATACCACCAGCAATGCCGACCTCACCACCCTGTTCGGCCCGCTCAACCAAGGCCGACTCCCCACCTATCACCGCCTCGACATCGGGGTAACGAAGCGTTGGCGCTTGGATGAGAATCAAGTGATCGAGTTGGACTTCAGCCTTACGAACACGTACGATCGCCAGAACATCTTCTACTTCGATCGGGTGCGCTACGAGCGAGTGAACCAGTTGCCACTGCTTCCGAGTGCGGGTGTGAGCTATCGGTTCTGAACCGAACGGACCTCAAGTCGGGTCGGTGGATCAGCTTCGGTTTCCTGCGGGCAGTTATCCACAAAGCCAAGTTCTTGCCGGGTGGCAGCGCGACTTGGCCTACCTTTACACCCCGTGATCGCGGCTCCCTCATGAGCCCCATTCACCAGCGATGACGGGATCCACCAAGTACATTTTCGTTACCGGAGGCGTGACCTCCTCGTTGGGCAAGGGCATCATCAGTGCCAGTCTCGCGAAACTGCTTCAGGCTCGTGGCTTCACCGTCACCATCCAGAAGTTGGATCCGTACATCAACGTGGACCCCGGTACGCTCAATCCGTATGAACACGGCGAGTGCTTCGTAACCGAAGATGGGGCGGAGACCGATCTGGATCTCGGGCACTATGAGCGCTTTTTGGACGTACCCACGAGCAAGGCGAACAACGTCACCACGGGACGCATCTATCAGAACGTGATCAGCAAGGAGCGTCGGGGCGAATACCTCGGCAAGACCGTGCAGGTGATCCCCCACATCACCGACGAGATCAAGGCGCATATCCAGACACTCGGACGCAAGGGCATCTACGACTTCGTGATCACCGAAGTAGGCGGCACCGTGGGCGATATCGAGAGCCTCCCGTATGTGGAGGCCATCCGCCAATTGAAGTGGAAAAAGGGAAAGGACTGTTTGACCATCCACTTGACCCTACTTCCTTACTTGGGCACCACCGGCGAATTGAAGACCAAGCCCACACAGCACAGCGTGAAGGAACTCTTGAGCCTTGGCGTACAACCCGATATTCTCGTTTGCCGCACGGAGCATGCCATGCAGAAAGGCATGAAAGAGAAGATCGCTTTGTTCTGCAACGTGGATGCGCAAGCAGTGATCGAAAGCCGTGATGCGGAAACGATCTACGACGTGCCTGTTCTGATGCAGGCCGAAGGATTGGATGAGGTGGTGCTGCAAAAGCTCGGCATCACGGGATATCCGGATGCGGACCTTACCCAATGGCAGGACTTCCTGCGCCGGTACAAGCACCCGAAAAGCGAGGTCCATATCGGTCTGGTCGGCAAATACGTAGAGTTGAAGGACGCGTACAAGAGCATCAAAGAGGCGCTGGACCATGCGGGCGCGGCCAACGAGTGCAAAGTCCACATCAAATGGGTGCACAGCGAGAAGTTGACACCCAAGAACGTGGCGAAGCATCTCGGCGGCCTCAGTGGAATTCTCGTAGCGCCAGGCTTCGGGAACCGGGGTATCGAGGGCAAGATCGAGGCGATCAAGTACGCCCGTGAGAACAAGATCCCCTTCTTCGGGATCTGCTTGGGCATGCAGTGCGCCGTGATCGAATTCGGTCGTAATGTACTGGGCTACGCCGATGCGAACAGCACCGAGATGAACGCCGACACCACGCACCCGGTCATCGCCATGATGGAGGAGCAGAAAGCCATCTCGGACAAAGGCGGCACGATGCGTTTGGGGGCCTATGCCTGCAAGATCAGCGATGGCAGCTTGGCCGCCAGCGTGTACAAGAAGAAGGACATCACGGAGCGGCATCGACACCGCTACGAGTTCAACAACACCTATCTCGATGCCTACAAAAAGGCCGGCATGGTGGCAACGGGCATCAATCCGCAGAGCAAGTTGGCTGAGATCGTGGAGGTGAAAGACCATCCCTGGTTCATGGGCGTTCAGTTCCACCCGGAATACCGCAGTACCGTTGCACGACCGCACCCGCTGTTCGTGCATTTCGTGCAGGCCGCCATGGCCGAGGGTGGCACGCCTATACCGGCGGAGGAAGAGGCCAAGGCCGGGGTGAAAGCCTAGCTCGGGGCATGGACCGCTTCCCTTCTTGGCATCCGGCTATCTTTGCCGCCCTTCCGCCTGTTCCTTAACTGCTTGGCGGCTCCTGAATGGATCGTAATTCAATCATCGGCTTTCTTCTCATTGCAGCCATTCTCGGCGGATATACATGGTACTCCATGCCCTCTGCGGAAGAGCAGGCGCGCATGATCCAGGTGCAGGATAGCCTTGCGAACGCCGAGATCGTAAAAGCACACGAGGCTGATCTCGCTCTGAAGGCGAAAACCGCCGATTCGAGTGCTGCAGCCGTGAGCCCGGCAGGCGATCAGGCGACCATTGCCCAGACCTATATCGTTGACGGCGACACCTTGAATGCGGACAGCGTGCGCCAGGTTGCACAGCGCATTCGCTATGGAATATTCGCTCCAGCCTCCACCGGAACCCCGGAAGAGGTGGTGATCGAGAACGAACGCTTGCAGATCGCGATCTCCACCCACGGCGCTGCGCCTTCGGTGATCCGGTTGAAGGAATACCAGACACACAACAAGACCCCGCTCCTGCTCGCTGACCCGGACAGCGGCAACTACGAGTTCCGTTTCTTCCTGGGGAACTTGGACATCAGCACGAAGGTCCTGTTCTTTTCGGCGGAGAAGTTGGGCGCTGACGGTGTTCGTTTGAAAGCACCTACCACCGACCCGGCCAAGTATGTACAGATCACATATCAGCTGGACACCACCAGCTACTTCCTGAATACCCGCGTTGAACTGATCGGCTTGGAAACCGAAGTGGACGCCCGCAACACGGTCTTCAACTGGGAACTCACAGGGCTTGCGAACGAGAAGTACCGCACCGGCGAAATGCAGAAGTGCGGTGTGTACTACAAGTACTTCAGCGATAGTCGCCAATACCTGAGCGAAAGCAGCGAGGACGACAAGAAACTCGAAGGGCGCACGAACTGGGTGGCCTTCAAGCAGGACTTCTTCACCGTAGGGCTCATCAGCGATGCCGGTTTCGCGGGGAACGGCTCGGAGATCGCCATCACCCCGTTGGAGGATGAAACCCACACGAAGCGATACAGCGCTAAGCTCTTCTTCGAGTCGGAGCGCGGTGCCAAGGTGGACATCCCCTTACGCATGTACCTCGGCCCGAACCACTACGGCACCCTGCGTCGCACCGAGATCCCCGAGTTCGACAACATCATCGACCTCGGTCCGTACATCTTCGGGTGGATGAACCGCTGGTTGGTGATCCCCATCTTCAACTTCCTGGATGGCTGGAACTGGAATTACGGCATCATCATTCTGGTGCTCACCTTGGTGATCAAGCTGCTCTTGATGCCGCTGACCTACAAGAACTTCGTGAGCAGTGCGAAGATGCGCGTACTGAAACCGGAGATCGACGCCATCAACGAGAAGCACAAGGACGGCGACATGCTGAAGAAGCAGCAGGCCACCATGGATCTGTATCGCAAAGCTGGCGTGAATCCAGCAAGTGGCTGCTTACCCATGGTGGTGCAGATGCCGGTGCTCTTCGCCATGTTCCGCTTCTTCCCCAGCAGCATCGAGCTGCGTCAACAGAGCTTTCTTTGGGCGGATGACCTCAGCACCTACGACAGCGTCCTTGCATTGCCGTTCAACATTCCGGCCTACGGAGCACACGTGAGCCTCTTCACCATCCTGATGGCGGCCAGTACGATGATCTACACCGCCATCAACAGTAAGCAGATGCCCCAACAGCAGGGCATGCCGAACATGAAGGTGATGATGTACATGTTCCCGGTGATGATGTTGTTCTTCATGAACAGCCTCCCTGCCGGACTCAGCTACTACTACCTCTTGGCCAACGTGATCAGCATTCTGCAAATGACCGCATTCAAGAGTTTGTTCGTGAACGAGGATAAGATCCGCGCGCAACTGCTCACTAACATGAAGACACCGAAGAAGAAGAGCAAGTGGCAGCAGCGTTTGGAGGACATGCAGAAGCAACAACAAGCGGCGCGCAAGCGCTGATCAGTAGTTCGGCACACGGTTGGCTTCTTTTACGCACAGACCTATCGACCATGAAGATGCAGATCACCACCGCCACCTTGCTCGCCAGTTTGTTCTTGTTCAGCTGCGCCGACAAGAAAGCGGTAGTCTCCACAACGGATGCCCCGGCCGCCCCCCCCGTAGAACGGAGCACGAACAAAGGACCTCGTTTCGGAGGACCGGGAAGAACGGACACGCTTTTCTTCAGCATGGAACGCACCCCCTGTTTCGGGCAGTGCAAAGCCTACCGGATCAAGGTCTATCGTAGCGGATATGCAACCTTCGAAGGTCGCGCCCATGTGGAGCTGGAGGGGATGCATCAAGGCCGCGTTGGTCGTGACACCATGGAAGTACTGCTGAAGGAAGCCGAGAATGCGGGCTTCTTCGAACTGAACGACACGTACGACAGCAACGTCACCGACCTGCCCAGTTCCATCATCCAGGTCATAGGCGCTGGCAAGGACAAACGCGTGCTGGCCCGTGTTGGCACTCCGACGTCATTCAAAGTTCTTTTCGAGAAGGCGGAAGGGTTGTTGTTCCCCATCGCCTGGAGACCGCTGCCCGCCCAGGAATAATCCAACCGTTCGTCCCGCATTGGGCGGGATACCCCCGATCCATATCCGTCACGCTCAAGGACTTTACCTTTGCAGCCCCTCACACGATCCCTAAACAGAATGAAGCGTACCCTTTCGCTGCTTACAGCAGCCCTCCTGTTCATCGCCAGCCAAGCCCATGAAGGCATGTGGTTGTTGAACAAGCTCAAGCAGTTGAACGAGGCCGATATGCAGAAGCTCGGCTTCAAGCTCACAGCCGAAGACATCTACGACATCAACAAGAGCAGCCTCAAGGACGGGATCGTCCGGTTGGGCGGTGGCTTCTGCAGCGGTGAAATGGTGAGCGCCGAAGGCCTCTTCCTGACGAACCACCACTGCGGCTACGATGCCGTTCAGGGATTGAGCAGCGAAGAGCACGACTACCTCACCGACGGCTTCTGGGCCATGACCCGTGACCAAGAGCAGCCCGCAGGCTTCAACGTCAGCTTCTTGCAGAACATCGAGGACGTCACTGCCCGTGTGACCGCTGAATTGACCGCCGACATGACCGAGGAACAGCGCAACGAGAAGATCCAGGAGATCGCCGGCGCCATCATCGAAGAAAGCAGCAAGGATAACGGAGCCAGCGTGGATTTCAAGGTGATGTTCGAAGGCAACGAATTCTACCTGTTCCATTACAAGACCTACCGCGATGTGCGTTTGGTCGGTACCCCGCCCAGCGCCATCGGCAAGTTCGGTGGCGATACCGACAACTGGATGTGGCCCCGCCACACCGGTGACTTCAGCATGTTCCGGGTGTACACCGGTCCCGATGGTGAGCCAGCTGACTACTCTAGCGCCAACATTCCCTATGCCCCCAAGTGGCATTTTCCGATCAGCCTGCAAGGTGTGAAGGAAGGCGACTTCGCCATGATCATGGGCTACCCCGGCAGCACCGATCGCTTCCTGAGCAGCGAAGGCGTTAAACTGGGTCTGGAGCAGGAGTTCCCGAGCCGTGTGAAGATCCGCGGCAAGAAACTGGAACTGATGAAGCAGGACATGGATGCCAGCAACGCTGTGCGGATCAAATATGCCAGCAAATACGCCAGCATCAGCAACTACTGGAAGTACTTCATCGGCCAATCGCGCGGTTTGAAGCGATTGCACGTGCAGGACAAGAAGGAAAAGCAGGAGCAGGAGTTGATGACTTGGGTGAACGCAGATGCTGGGCGCAAAGCCAAATACGGCACCTTCCTCACCGATCTGAAGAACGGGTACACCGAGCGGGGGAAATTCGAAAAGGCTTCCGTGTACATGCAGGAAGCCGCTTTCGGCAGCGAAGCCGTAGTTCTTGGATTCCGATTGATGGGTCTGAAGAACCAATTGGCCACCGACCCGAAGGATGCACCGAAAGTGGCTGCTGCGGTTGCTCGCGCCCAAGCAGCGTCAGATGAATTCTGGAAGGATTACAACCCGGCCACGGACGAGAAGATCACAGCCGCGATGTTCCGGATGTTGCACGCCGATGTGGCCCGCGACATGCAGCCTTCCGTGATGAGCACCATCGAGAAGAAGTACAAGGGCAACTTCGATGCATGGGCGAAAGCGTTCTTCAGCACAAGCGTTCTCACCAACCAAGCTCGCATGAACGCCTTTCTCGCGAAGCCATCGTTGAAAGTATTGGACAAGGACCTCGGCTTCCAGACCTCAGAGAGCTGCCTCTCCCACTACCGCAACTTCTTGGCTCCTGCCTTGGATGCCGGTCAGGCCGATCTCGACCGCGGCTACCGCTTGATGGTTGCTGCCATGCGCGAGAAGGACCCGAACAACAGCTGGTACCCCAACGCCAACAGCACCATGCGCCTCACCTATGGTCAGGTGGGCAGCTACGTACCCGCTGATGCCATGTTCTACAAGTACGAGACCACGGCCAATGGCATTCTGGAGAAGGAGGACAATACCAACGACGAATTCATCGTGCCCAAGCGTCAACACGAGCTGTTGATGAAGAAGGAGTACGGCCGCTATGCCGACGAGAACGGTCAATTGATCACCTGCTTCCTGAGCAACAATGACATCACCGGCGGCAACAGCGGCAGTGGCGTATTCAACGGCAAAGGCGAGCTCATCGGTATTGCTTTCGACGGTAATTGGGAAGCCATGAGCGGCGACATCGCCTTCGAGCCTGAACTGCAACGCACCATCAGTGTCGACATCCGATACGTACTTTGGACCATCGACACCTTCGCAGGTGCTGGACACTTGGTGAAGGAGATGACCTTGGTGGAACGCCAACCCGAAGAGATGAAGGTGGAGGTACCTGCGGTGGTTGAGCCCACACCAGTGAAGCCAGCCAAGCCGGTCGCTCCAGTGAAGAAGAGTTGAAACGAACCATCCCGAACCCAGAACGGCGACCCTAGCAGGTCGCCGTTCTGCTTTTCGATCGAAATGCAGTGCAAGCTCGAACCTACTTGGGTACCAAACGGATCACGTGCTCGTGCGCGCTCTCTCCCGGTTCCACAGAGAGCACTTCACGGTATTCCAGAAAACCGTTCTCGGCTACACGCAGCTCCAAAGCCCCGGTGGTCCTCACAAAGAAGGCATAGGCTCCTTCGGAATTCGTTTGGGTGATCGCTTGGCGTTTGCCATTGGCATCATACCATTCCACCAAAGCTTCCAGAACAGGAACATCGGTTTCAGCATTCACAACGCTGCCGTGGATCTGCACACGCAGGGTGTCCTGTGCACACAGCGCTGGAGCAAACCATACGAAACCGAACAGGAGGCCGATGGTGCGCATCAAGAAGGAATAAGTGGTTCTCCGGTCGTGTCCATCCGGCCATAGGGCGATCGTTCCATTTCCACATTCGTGATCGCGGCACCGATCGCTGCCATCACCGGCGCGAACATCACCCCGAGGAGCGGCACGTTCATGAGCAGGCCGAAAAGTGAGCCATTGGCCATGACGGCTCCCTTTCGGTCATTCACGGCCTTCACGCTTTCACCGATGCGCATGCGCTTGCGTTCGAACACGTAATCGAACATACTGAAACCATAGAAATACGCTGAAACGAGAAAGAGCACAACGAATGTAACCGGCGCGAGGATCGGCACGAAGAACGTGATGACCCAAAGGGCGACGGTGATCGAAAGCTCTAGGAACCCGTTCCGCGCAGCGATCAGCGCACCGCGTAAGGCATCCTTCATCAATTGTCGCCAGCTGAAAGGAAAGGTCCGGTCGGTCAGGAGTTCTTCGGTGCGTTCGCTGGCATAGGCCATCAGTGGCGAAAGAAGGATGAGAACGATGTACTTGTTGAGGATGAACAACAGATAGGCCACGGCGAGCTTGAGAATGAAGCCCAGAACGACCTCGCGCGCCCCGTTCACGAAGGCTTTCACTTCCGTCCACCAGCTCGTGGAAGTGGCTTCCACGGGGATCTCCAACCGCGATGCAAGCCAAAGGCTCAGGTCATCCACCGGTCCGCGCAACACAGCCACCAACGCGAAGGTGAGCACGGCCCAAAGGAGAACAGGCACCAAGAACATCCAACCCATGCCATTACCCAATGCAAAGCGAAAGGCTCGGAAGAACCCACTGAGGCCAAGACGGAAGTCGCGCAGCAACGGCATACCGCAAAGATGCGCACTCCACGAAAGCCGAGGTTCTACCTTTGAGCACGCATGGAACTCGACCCGCTCACCGCCATCTCCCCCATCGACGGCCGTTACCGCGACCGCACGCGCACGCTTTCCCGCTGGTTCAGCGAACAAGCCCTGATGCGCTACCGCCTGCAGGTTGAATTGGCCTATTTCAAATTCCTCTGCACCGTGCCTCTACCCGAACTGGAAGGCACACCGGTAGCGAAACTTGCCCCCGTGGAGAAGCGGATAGCGGCGCTCAGCACCAGTGACGCACAGCGGATCAAGGACATCGAGAAAGTGACCAACCACGATGTGAAGGCGATCGAGTACTTCCTGAAAGAACGCTTGGAGGAGGTCGGTCTAGCACAACAGAAGGAATTCGTCCACTTCGCGCTCACCAGCCAGGACATCAACAACACGGCACTTCCGCTCTTGATCAAGGACTTTCTGTTCGAAGGTTATCTGCCGGCCATCGTGGCCGTGCGTGATCGCTTGCATGGCTTGGCTTTGGATTGGGCGCGTATTCCGATGTTGGCCCGCACGCACGGACAGCCTGCGTCGCCCACGAGCTTGGGCAAGGAACTGCAGGTATTCGTCGAGCGGCTCGACCATCAAATGAAGCTGCTACGCGATGTCCCCTTCACCGGGAAATTCGGCGGCGCTACAGGGAATTTCAACGCACACCATGTCGCCTACCCCGAGCTGGATTGGGTGCAACTCGCTGACCGGTTCCTTTTGGAGGATCTGGGGTTGGAGCGATTGCACTTCACCACGCAGATCGATCACTACGACAACCTCGCCGCCCTGTTCGATGGCCTTCGCCGGATCAACACCATCCTGATCGACCTCTGCCGCGACCTGTGGCAGTACATCAGCATGGACTACTTCCGCCAGCGGATCAAAGCCGGCGAGATCGGCAGTAGCGCCATGCCGCACAAAGTGAACCCGATCGATTTCGAGAACGCAGAAGGGAACCTCGGTCTCGCGAATGCCGTGTTCATGCACCTGAGCGAGAAACTACCGATCAGTCGATTACAACGCGACCTGACGGACAGCACGGTGACGCGCAACATCGGCACGCCCATGGCACACACCATGATCGCGCTGGATGCAGTGCAGAAAGGACTCGGCAAATTGCTCTTGAACCAACCGGCCTTGGAGCGCGACTTGGATGCGCAGTGGCCTGTGGTGGCTGAAGGGATACAGACGATCCTGCGACGCTACGGGTATCCGCAACCGTACGAGCAACTGAAGCATTTGACCCGCGGTAAGGAACGGCTGACGCAAGCCGACATCGTTGCGTTCATCGATGGCCTTGCAGTTTCAGAAGAGATCAAAACACAGTTGAAGGGTATCACGCCGCACAACTATGTCGGCATCGATCTCTTAGGCCGATACATCGGCGGTTGAACGGAAGGACCTTAGCTGATGACGGAGCGCTGGTAGGCCACCAGATCGTTGGCCGGTATCCGATCCAGCTCCAACGCACGCATCATGGTGATCAGTTGACCACGGTGTTGGGTACTGTGGTTGAAACAGTGCAGCAGCATCTGCCAACGTTCTTGTGTATGCGGGATTCCGCGAAGGTCGTGGTAGGTCACCCGTGCATTCAGATCGGCCTCCTCCGTGGCGTGCACCCAATGCACCAAGCGCTCGGTATGCGGTATCAACGTCTCGATCGAATCGCTCTGCTCTGCTGGCCATTGCCCTGACGTACCGTTCAATCGTGCGAGCCAGATCGCTTCGGCATCACGAATGTGCAGCACTGTAGCGCGAAGGGAAGGGAAACTACTCGGCACCGTTCGGTCGAGCACCGCATCACTTTCGTGTGCTAAACGTTCAACGAAGCGGGTGTTCGACCAACGGTCGTAGTCAGCGAAGTGATCAAGCAGGAGTTTCATCGACTTCAGGAAGGTGGATAACCTTGTTAAAAATAGGTTGCCTTGGTTCATCGGGCGCATTCATGGTTCCGTCGAACTTCGCAGGAACTATAAGGACCATGATCGCAACGCTGTTCGGCAAGAAGAAGATCTCGGAGGAGAAGTTGGCCAACGTGTTCGTGAACGCGGCGCTCGAACTGACCGAACAGGGCTTCCCTGCGGTGGCGGCCGAGATCAATGAATCGCCCGAGTTCGAATTGGAGCCTGCGCTGCTCGAGACCGATGACCGCGCTTTCGGCATGGTGGTGATCGCCGCGAACCTGATCGAAGCGAAACGGGTGCTAGGCCCTGGTGTGGACAAGCGCATGTGTTCGTTGATCATTTCGAAGTACGCCCAAGCCACGGGCGAAGCGAACACCGACCTGGAGGAGGAGATCCGCCGACTGCAAGGACAGATGGAGCGGTTGAACTTCCCCAGCAAGAACACGGTGTACGCCATGAGCAAGGTGCTCTTCCACAGCTACGATCTGTTCTGTTTCCAAGACAGCTACTTCCGGGAGATCCGGGTGCCGAACCCGATCATCCTGAAACGACTGAACGGCTTGATGGGCTACTTCCTCTGGAATTGGACGGAATTGAACGAGCAGTACCGGATCGTGTGAGGATCATCCGTGGAAGACGCGGATGGAACGGCACAGAAACCGTTCATGCGCCGGTGGTGCGCTTTCAGTAGAACAGCTTGGCACAGAACGTTTCCTGCAGGATGAAGCCCGTCAGCCACTGATCTTCATCTGCTCCACGGCCATCGTTACGATCTCTTCGCCGATCGCGAGCGCAGCAGTTGCCGCGGGTGATGGGGCGTTGAGCACGTGGATGTGATTGCCGCGGCGTTCGATCCGGAAATCGTCGACCATGTTCCCATCGGTGCCGAGCAGCATGGCGCGCACCCCAGCTCTACCGGGTTGGATGTCGTCCATGGTCAGGGATGGGATCAAACGTTGCAATGTTCGAAGGAAAAGCCGCTTGCTGAAAGCTCTACGATACTCGTTGATACCGTAGCTCATGTTGTTCAGGAAGAGCTTCCAAGTGCCACCATAGGCCAGTGCATCCATGGTGTCCTTCAGGTCGAAGTCGGTCTTGCCATAACCTTCGCGCTTGAAGGTGAACACCGCATTCGGGCCACATTCGATGCTGCCATCGGTCATCCGCGTGAAGTGCACGCCCAGAAAGGGGAATCGCGGATCCGGAACCGGGTAGATGAGGTGCTTCACTTTGCGCTTTCCCTGTTCCGTGAGGTCGTAGTAATCACCCCGGAAACCAACGATCTGTTCCTTCACTACGGCACCATCGGCACGCGCGAGGCGATCGCTTTGCAGACCTCCACAGAAGATGACGTAGCGAGCCGTGTACGTACCCTTGCTCGTGTGAACAGTGGTCGTATCCCCTTGTTGTTCACCGCTCACATACGCCTCGCTCAAACTCACTTTGCTCAGAGGCTGTATGGAAACTGCGATGGCAGCCATCTTCTCCGTTGCTCCCCGGAAATCGATGATGCCGGTGCAGCCGACACGCACGCCAGCGATGCCTTCGCAGAATGGTTCGATCTCCTTGATCTGCTCTGCGGTGATTCGCTCCATGCCCTCTATCCCGTTCGCAATGCCTGTCGCGTGGATCTTCTCCAGACGAGGCAGCTCGTCTTGCGTCGTGGCTACGATCAGCTTACCGCAGATATCATGCTTGACCCCATGCTCCTTCGCAAAGGCGACCAGCTCGCGCCTCCCGGTAACGCAGTTCTTCGCTTTGAAACTACCGGGCTTATAGTAGATGCCGCTGTGTATCACACCGCTGTTATGGCCGGTCTGGTGATCGGCCAAGGCTTGTTCCTTCTCCAACAGCAGGATCCGCATCGAGGGGAAGCGTGATTGCAATTTGTACAGGGTGGCGGCACCAACGATACCACCACCAACGATCACTGCATCCCAACTGATCTGTGTCATGCTCATACGAACGGTCCGCGAAGATCGCTCAACGCGAGGCGATAACCACGTCGTTGCCCTTTCCAGGAACTCGCCACAGCAGGAATAGGCCAGCGACGAAGAAAAGACCGATGCCGATCACCGTATGTCGAAGGTCACCGGTAAGTGCGTAGATGGCGCCGTAGATCGCTGTACCGAGCACCGTGCTCAGGTAGTAGCTCACATCGTAGAAGCTGAAGTAGCTCGCGTGATCGGTGGTCTCTGGCAGGAACTTCGCGTAGGTGCTGCGGCTCAGGGATTGGCTACCACCCATGACCAAGCCAACGATGCAAGCAAGGACATAGAATTCACTGGCCCAGTGCAATCCATAGGCAAAGGCGCAGGCGATGATCCAAATACTTGCACCCACCATGAGTGCCCGAACGTTCCCGAACCACTTGCTCAACTGAACGAAAAGCATGGCCCCAACGATAGCGACAAGTTGGATCAGGAGAATACTGGTGATCAAGGCTTGATCGCTGATGGCCACGACAGCACCACTCGCGTCGATCTCCTTCACCTCCTGCTTCGCGAAATTCGCGGCGAGGTACATAACGGTTTGAATGCCTCCGTTGAAGACGAAGTAAGCGGCGAGATAGCGCTTCAGCCGTGTGTTAGCGCCGAGTTCACGCCACACCTTTCGAAGTTCGAGGTAACCATTGGTGAAGATGTTCACTCCATGATCGTCGCTCGGCGTACCCGTGGGTAGTCTTCGAAAAGCAACCTGCGCCCAACCGGCCCACCACAGTGCGACGGTGATGAATGTGACGCGAGCTGGAATACCGCCCCATTCGCGCCCGAACAAGTGAACGCTTTTGGGAAGAAAGAATAGATCAGGCATTTGTACCATGGCAAGATTCACGACCAGTAGGATCACGCTGCCGATGTAGCCCATGGTATAACCACGCGCGCTGATCCGGTCGTGATCCTTCTTCTCGGCGATCTCCGGGAGAAAGGCATCGTAGAAGATGAGGCTACCGCTGAAGCCGATGCACGCCATGGCCACAAGACCAAGTCCCAGCCAAAGATGATCGACCGTGAAGAAGGCCAGCGCTGCACAACTGATCGCTCCCAAATAGCAGAAGAACTCGAGGAATCTCTTCTTGTTCCCCCGGTGATCGGCGATACCGGAAAGGATGGGCACCACCGCTGCGATCACCAGGAAACCAATGGACAAGGCCCATGGATAGGCGGCCGCTGCTCGCACTCCATAGCGTTCGAGAACAACGTCAGCGCCAGCGGCACCTGTGGTGATCGCCACATAGAAGGCTGGAAAGACCGCACTGGTGATGGTGAGCGAGTAGGCCGAATTGGCCCAGTCGTACATGGTCCATGCACGTATGATCCGTCGATCGCCTTTCACCATTGGGGAAAGGTAGGATTGCCAACGCTTGGCGGCACATGGTACCTGTCCGAAAAGAAGAATGCCCGACCGCAGCCGGGCATTCCGATCATCATTGGAATAGAACTCACTTCACCAATTCCACTTCCACACGGCGGTTCTTGCTCATGCCGAGATCCGTTCCTGAATTATCCACGGGAACATCGCCCGCTTTCGCATCGACCGTGATCCGAGCGGCATCTATACCCGCATCAAGCAATGCATCCTTCACCGCTTCGGCACGTTCCTTCGCCAGCATCAACAGATCGGGACGCACACGAGTACGCTCCATTTCCGTGGCATCCATGTGGCCGACGAGCTTCACATGGATCGTGGCATCGGCCTTCATGCTTTCCACCATTTCGGCAAGGCGTGTCTCCATGCTCGTGTCGAAGCTCCGCTGGAAACGCTTGAAATAGAACACTTCGTTATCCACTTTGTCCGCGGGTTTCCAGCTCGGGTTCATGGCGCCTTTCTGACTGAAGATGTACTCGCTCTCGGCCTTGTCCAATTGTTCGCAGGTACACTCGCCACGGTTCTTGATGGGGTATACCTCCACGTTATCGATGTAGTAGTATGCACTGAAGACCTGCGGACGGGTCTCGCCACGCGGACGCTTGGTCTTGGCGTTCGGCGTCTTCTCGTTCGCGGCGAAGTTCCCGAGGATGAGGAATTGCTCGAACCCATCTGCCTGGTAAACGCCGCACACACCTTGCCAGCTGAACATGTCGTCGTAGATCTTGGTACGGAGGTTCGGCACCTTCACTTCGTAGGTCAGGCTGCTTTCATCGTCCTTCTCGATCTTCTGTTTGCTCAGATAAGCCCCGAGCTCACCTGTGGCATACTTACTGAGATCGCCGAGCGTGGTGTAGTAGCGCACACAATAGAGCGAGTCCTTCTTCAACTGCTTCACCAACTTCGTTTGCAGGTAGGAGCGCGCCTCCTTGTTCTGGTAGCTCCACATTCGGATCCCTGCGTAGTTGGCGCCGCTCAGCGCCGTTTGCTCACCCGCAAAGTTCTTCGGTGTGGAAACCGAACTCTCTACCGTGGCGCTCTCGCTGAAGAGATCGGCGTTCTTCTTGGTCGGAGAATCCCAACCGGTCGCATAGATGATGCCCCCGGCCCGTTTCAACTTCTTGCCTTCGACCGCCTCAAAGTCGCCGTTGGGCACCCAGTTACGGTCAAGGTCGAATTTGTCCTGTGCAGAGAGGGCAGTAGAAAAGAGACACGCAAGAAGAGGCAATGAAGCGAACCGCATGTGCTTTGTGAACTAGTGGGTTGGAATGCAGGGTTGACGGGCCAAGTTAGTAAGAGGGATCCAAGTCGCTGTAGTGCCCGCTGTGGTTCAAGCCAAGACTATGCCAGAAGGAACAAGAAGGGCGGCAAACTGCCGCCCTTCTTGTTGATCTGATCGAAAGGAACTATCCGCCGATCGGCAGGAGGTAAGCCACACGAAGGCCGATGTAACTGGAAGCCTTCGCGCCATCGATATCGCTGTCTGGTGAGATGCTGTTGTACCGGATACCGATATCCAGCTTCTCCATCTGGTAGCCCGCACCGATCGCCCAGCTGAAGTTGGTACTTGAAGTAGTTTCGCTTGGTGTAGTGATCGTCGCAAGACCAGGGATGCTGATCGTGATCTCTTCCGACTTCACGCTACTTGCATGAATGCCCAACTGACCATGGCCATAAAACCCTTCTTGCTGGTCCATGAAGTAGTACTTCAATCCCACTTGAGCAGGGATCATGGATGCACTCTTGATGAAATCACTCAGGTCGCTCTTCACCATGAGAATGTCATAAGCCACCTGCACAGTAACACCCAAGTTATCACCTACCGGCACTTCGAATCCGACGGCTGGTCCAACTCCAAGGCTGTACGCGTCACCGAAATCACCCATTGGAAGGGCGAGGTCAACACCGAGTGAAAGTTGGTTCGATTGCGCCATTGCGCCAAGTGTGAAGGCAACAGCTGCAAGGCTTAGTACGATCTTCTTCATCTTCATTGATTTGGTTGGTGTAATGTCAAAACTACGGTTGTCAGTTGAACTGGCAAGTGGCCTTGGCAAGATCCAGGCCAGATCCAAGAGCAGCCATTGGAGATGGAAAGCGCCGAACGAACTTGGAGACGCGATACGTTATGCCCGCTGCTGCGCCCGGATGATGTTCAACGCCCCACCTGCCTTGAACCATTCCACCTGCGGTGCATTGTACGTGTGGTTGCAGATGATCGTGTCGCTTGAGCCATCCTTGTGTTTGAAAACAAGGGTCAACGGCTTACCGGGCGCAAAGGAGGTGAGGTCGGCGAAGTCCACGCGATCATCCTCTTGGATCTTGTCGTAATCCGCCTCGTTGGCGAACGTAAGGCCGAGCATGCCCTGCTTCTTCAGGTTCGTCTCGTGGATGCGTGCGAAGCTCTTCACCAGCACAGCACTCACACCGAGGTGACGAGGTTGCATGGCAGCGTGTTCGCGGCTTGATCCCTCTCCATAGTTCTGGTCTCCAACAACGATGCTGGCCACACCAGCGGCCTTGTATGCACGTTGCGTGGCAGGCACAGGACCATACTCACCGGTCAACTGGTTCTTCACCTTGTCGGCTTCACCGTTGAAGGCATTGATGGCACCGATCAAGGTGTTGTTGCTGATGTTGTCCAAGTGCCCACGATAGCGCAACCAAGGTCCCGCCATGCTGATATGATCAGTGGTGCATTTCCCCTTCGCTTTGATCAGTACCAGGGCATCGGTGATGTTCTTGCCGTTCCACGCTGGGAAGGGCTCGAGCAATTGAAGGCGTTCGCTATCCGGCTTGACCACGACTTCCACTTTGCTACCATCGGCAGCAGGTGCTTTGTAGCCGGCATCCTCCACATCGAATCCGTTCGGCGGAAGTTCAATGCCCTTGGGCTCGTCGAGCTTCACCTTCTTGCCATCCTCGTTCACCAGTTCATCCGTCAGTGGGTTGAAGGTGAGGTCTCCTGCAATGGCAAGGGCCGTTACGATCTCTGGTGACGCGACGAAAGCGTGCGTGTTCGCGTTGCCGTCGTTGCGCTTGGCGAAGTTGCGGTTGAACGAGGTGATGATCGAGTTCTTCCGGTTCGGGTCTTCGGTATGCCGCGCCCATTGGCCGATACACGGTCCGCATGCATTGGCCAAGACCACGCCACCCATGGCATCGAAGGTCTTCAACAGGCCGTCGCGTTCCGCAGTGAAACGCACCACCTCGCTACCCGGTGTGATCGTGAACTCGCTCTTCGCCTTCAGGTTCTTATCGATGGCTTGTTGAGCGAGCGATGCACTGCGGGTAAGGTCTTCGTAGCTGCTGTTGGTGCACGAGCCGATCAAGCCGACCTCCAGCTTCGCAGGCCAGTTGTTCTCCTTCACGGCCGCAGCGAACTTGCTTATCGGCCACGCCAGATCCGGCGTGAACGGACCATTCACATAAGGCTCCAAGGTGCTCAGGTCGATCTCGATCACTTGATCGAAGTACTTGCTCGGGTCGGCATAGACTTCAGGATCACCTTGAAGATGCTCCTTGATGCCGTCGGCCAGTGCGGCTACTTCGGCCCGACCGGTTCCTTTCAGGTAGCGGCTCATGGAATCGTCGTAGCAGAATGTGCTGGTGGTCGCACCGATCTCCGCACCCATGTTGCAGATGGTGCCTTTGCCGGTACAGCTCATGCTCTCCGCACCCGGTCCGAAGTATTCCACGATCGCGCCTGTACCGCCTTTCACTGTGAGGATCCCTGCCACTTTCAGGATCACATCCTTCGGGCTGGCCCAACCACTGAGCTTGCCGGTCAACTTCACTCCGATGATCTTCGGCCATTTCAACTCCCAAGCAAGCCCGCTCATCACGTCGCACGCATCGGCGCCACCGACACCGATCGCGACCATGCCCAAACCGCCAGCGTTCACGGTATGGCTGTCCGTTCCGATCATCAATCCACCTGGGAACGCATATTGCTCCAGTACCACTTGGTGAATGATACCAGCACCTGGTTTCCAGAAACCGATACCGTATTTGTTGCTGATACTCTCCAGGAAATTGAAGACCTCATTGCTCTTCAACAATGCTTCTTGCAGATCCTGCTTCGCGCCCACGCGTGCTTGGATCAAGTGGTCGCAATGCACCGTGCTCGGCACGGCCACTTGAGGACGTCCCGTTGTGCTGAACTGGAGCAGTGCCATTTGCGCGGTGGCATCCTGCATGGCCACGCGATCGGGAGCGAAATCAACGTAGTCCTGACCGCGACCGAAGGCGGTCGTGGCGTCACCGTCCCACAGGTGCGTGTACAGGATCTTCTCCGTGAGGGTGAGCGGTTTACCCACGGCCTTGCGGGCAGCAGCTACACGGTTGGGGAAGCGGCCGTACACCGCTCTGATCATGTCCAGGTCGAAGATCTTGCTCATTCCGTATCGGGTGGTTTCGGGCCGCAAAGGTACGGTTGCATCCGTTGGGACGAAAAGCAACTCCAAGCCCGGTTTCCATGATGCCAAGGTGCAGCGCGGTCGACGGGAGCACAGTTCGTTCGAAGTACAGTGTGCCCCATCGATGCGATCAACGCTCGGCGTTATGATCCTCATCTTTGGCGCAACCCTTTACGTAAACCATGCACGCAGGACGTCGATTCACTTTCCGGGAGGTCATCATGTGGACCCGCAGGGACATCCTGTTCTACTTGGTTCTGGCATCCATTCCCACGTTGCTCTACCAAATGCTGGGTTGGACGTGGTTGACCATCCCTTGGGTACCGATCGCACTGGTGGGCACGGCCGTCGCCTTCATCACCGGATTCAAGAACAACGCCACCTACGACAGGTTATGGGAGGCGCGCACCATCTATGGTGGCATCGTGAACACCAGCCGTGCATGGGGCATCATGGTCAAGGACTTCATCACCAACAAGCATGCTCGTGAACCCGTTCCGCAGGAGGTCCTTCACAAGATCCATACAGCGCTGATCCATCGTCATATCGCGTGGCTGCATGCCTTGCGCTTCCAACTACGCGCACCACGAGCATGGGAGCACATGATCAAGAGCTACAACAAGGAATACCGAAGATGGTACACCGTGGATGAGACGGAGAATAGTGTCGGGGACGCACTTACAGGTCTGGTTCCGCCGGAAGAGAAAGCCTTGGTTCTCGGTAAGACCAACCCAGCAACGCAGTTGATCGCCCAACAGAGCAAGGAGTTGGAGAAACTGTTGGAGTTGGGTTTGATAGAGGACTTCCGCCACATGGAGTTGGAAAAGATGTTGGTGGAATGCTATGCACTGCAAGGCAAGTGCGAACGGATCAAGAACTTTCCCTACCCGCGTCAATTCGCCACGCTCAACTTGATGTTCGTTCGGCTGTTCATCTCCTTGGTACCATTCGGCATGCTCGGCGAATTCGCCAAGATGGGTGGCGAGTTCGTGTGGCTCACCATTCCTTTCAGTGCTTTGGTGGCATGGGTGTTCAACATGATGGAGAAGATCGGCGAAAGCACGGAGAATCCCTTTGAAGGCGGTGCCAACGACGTGCCCATCACAGCGCTCACCCGGACCATCGAGATCGACCTGCGGGAGATGTTGGATGAGAAGAACATACCCGAACCGTTGAAGCCTCAGAACAATATCCTGATGTGACCTCTGCTCGAATTGTTCGAGGCAGTGATGAAACGAAAGAAGGGGCCGCGAGGCCCCTTCTTCTATTCTACTGATCGACGATCACTCTTGCACCACCTCGAAAGGGATGGTGCGGACCACGTCGCGGTGGAAGGTCACCTCCGCCTCGTACTTGCCGAGGTTCTTGATGGCTTCCCCTTTCAGTTTGATGTGCTTGCGATCCACCTCGAAGCCGAGGGCCCGGATGGCATCGGCGATCTGGATGGTGTTGACACTACCGAAGATCTTACCTTGCTCACCGGCCTTGGCGCCGATCTTCAGGATCGTGTCGCCCAAGCCTTCTGCCATTTTCTCGGCCTCGGCCTTGATCTTGGCGATCTTGTGCGCACGCTGCTTCAGTGTTTCGGTCAACTGCTTCTTCTCGCTCGTGGTGGCGCTAACGGCCAAGCCACGTGGCAGGAGGAAGTTGCGGGCATAACCGTCTTTCACTTTCACCACATCATCGGCAAAGCCGAGATGCTCAACGTCTTGTTTCAGGATGACTTCCATGGTCGTGTGGCGTTGAGGGTTACTTGAGCATATCGGCCACATATGGCATCAAAGCCAGGTGGCGGCTACGCTTGATGGCCTGACCCACCTTGCGCTGGTACTTGAGGCTGGTGCCTGTGAGGCGGCGTGGCAGGATCTTGCCTTGCTCGTTCACGAAACGCATCAGGAAGTCCTCATCCTTGTAATCGATGTAGGTGATCCCCATCTTCTTGAAGCGACAGTACTTGTCCTTCTTCGTCTCGATGGCGATCGGCGTGAGATACCGGATCTCGCTGTTGTCTGCTGCCATGGCTTACGCGTTCGTTGGTTCTACGGATTCCTTCTTCGCGCTCCGCTTGGTGCGACGCTTCTCCGCGAATGCGAGGTGGTGCTTGTCCATCACGATCGTGAGGAACCGGATCACCCGCTCATCGCGGCGGTATTCGGTCTCGAGCTTGGCCACGAGCGCAGGCTCGCTTTCGAACTCGATCAGGTGGTAGAAGCCCGTGGACTTCTTCTGGATGGGATACGCAAGCTTGCGCATTCCCCAGCTCTCTTCGTGGTGGACCTTACCACTGCCTGCCTTCAACAGGTCTTTGAACTTTTTAACCGTCTCCTTTGTCTGGTCCTCAGACAAAACGGGAGTAAGAATGAAGACGGTTTCGTACCGGTTGGTCATTGGCCTTTCGGTTGATTTGGGGCGCGAAGGTAACGGATCCTGTTGATAAATCGCATCGCGGGAGGGTCGGGCGTTGAGGTCCAGCGACTTGGCGGCCTTCTCACCTGAACTGCTCCCCGCTTAGGAACTGCCCAACTCCACTGGCGGTCAAGACTTTTGAACCATCGTGCCCGATCGCCCTGCACCTCCGTTGGCGCGGTTATCTTCGCCGCTGCGAAATGGAGCCATTCGTTGTAAGCGCCCGAAAGTACCGCCCCGCCACCTTCGATACGGTGGTCGGCCAGGAAGCGGTGACCGAAACCCTGAAGAACGCGATCCGGAGCAAGCATCTGGCTTCAGCGTTCCTGTTCACCGGTCCGCGGGGCGTCGGGAAGACCACTTGTGCCAGGATCCTTGCGCGTACGATCAACTGCGAGAATCTCGGGGACGACCTGGTTGCCTGCGGGCAATGTGCGCCTTGCAAGACATTCGAAGAGGGCCACAGCCTCAACATCTTCGAATTGGATGCAGCCAGCAACAACAGTGTGGAGGATATCCGCAACCTTATCCTTCAGGTCACGATCGCACCGCAGGTGGGCACCAAGAAGGTGTACATCATCGACGAGGTACATATGCTCAGTTCGGCGGCGTTCAACGCGTTCCTGAAAACGCTGGAAGAGCCCCCCTCCTACGCGATCTTCATCCTCGCGACCACCGAAAAGCACAAGATCCTGCCCACGATCCTGAGCCGTTGTCAGGTATTCGACTTCCGGCGGATCATGATCTCGGACATCAGCCGCCATTTGGCTTCCATTGCCGAGAAGGAAGGCATCGAAGCCGAGCCACAAGCCTTGCATGTGATCGCCCAGAAGGCGGATGGTGGCTTGCGCGACGCCCTCAGCATCTTCGACCAGCTCGTGAGCTTCAGTGGCAACAAGCTCACTTACGCTGACGTAGTGAAGAATTTGAACGTGCTCGACCACGAGCATTACTTCAGTTTGACGGACAGCATCATGCGGGGCGATATCCCTGCGGTTCTGGTGGAATACAACGCGATCCTTCAACAGGGCTTCGACGGGCACCTGTTCGTTTCCGGACTCGGTCGCCATTTCCGCGATCTGTTGGTAAGCCAGGACCCGAGCACCTTACCGCTGCTGGAAGTGGGCGAAGACCTCACTGCGCGGTACGGTGAACAAGCACAGAAGGTCGATCGTGAGCTCTTGGTGAAAGGGCTCGAGCGCCTTGCGCAATGCGACAGTCAATACAAGGCGAGCAAGGAGCCTCGACTGCTGGTGGAATTGATGCTGATCCAACTGTGCCGCATCAACCAGGTCGGTCAGCAGGCTGTGGGAGGTGGTGCCACTTCCCCGGAAAAAAAAAGTCCTGACGTGACCTTGGCGCAGCAACCTGCGCCACGAGAACCCATTCAGCCGGTTCATGCCCCTGCTGCTAGCACGCCGAACCGCCCTGTTAGCGGGACTGCTCCATTGGCAACAACGGGTCCAGTGTCCACGGTGAATGACTATGTACCGAAGCGTCGTTTCGCTGGACAAGTGAGCATCAAGGAAACCGCGTCCGTTTCAACTGTAGGAGAAGCAACACCAGCGGCGCTCTCCGATGAAGAAGGCCACGGACCTGCTTCCTCCAAGGATGTGAATGCGGCACTTTTGCTGAAAGTGTGGCGGGACTATGCCCTATTACAGAAGAAGAACGGACGTGACAGCCTTCACGCCACGTTGATGGCCAAGGAGCCCACCGTTAGCGGTCCCGGACAGATCAGCTTCACCATCGTGAATACGGTTCAGGAGAACTACCTGCGCGAGGAGAAGCCTGAGCTCCTCGGACACCTCAGACGGCAACTCGGGGATCCCGGCTTGGACCTCGTGGTGACGAAATTGGAGGCCGTGGTGAAACCACGCTATACGGCCTTGGATAAATTCAAATTGATGGCCGAGAAGAACCCGGCGCTGCTTCAGTTGCGGGGGGAACTGGATCTGGACCTTGGATGAACGAAATGGTTGCCGGTTGTCAATTTTTAGTTGTCCGGTGAAGAGGACATAGGGCGGTCCGAAAATGAAAGTGGCCCTGTTCCTCTTCCTCACCATCGCTTCGTCGCAGTTGTGCGCCCAGCGAACGGATACCACCGAGGTGAAGAACGGTATGTACGGGGTGTACAAAGTGGATGAACGAGGCCGGGCATTGAACCCGATGGCCGTGCATGACACGACCGGTAGGCTTTTGCGACACATCAGTTACAAGCACGGTCTGCTGGAAGGACCTGTGGTGCACTACGACAGTCTTGGTCGGAAGACGTGGACCCAGCAATACAAGAAGGGGCAGAGGAATGGGCGAGAAGTCTACTTCTACCCGGATGGCACGGTCATGATCTCGCAGACCAACCGAAACGGCAACGTGCACGGCCAAAGCATCACGTATCACCCGAATGGCCGGGTGGAATGGACGAAGAGCTACCGTGATGGAAGGCTGCACGGTGAACGGACCCTTCGCGACCCAACGGGAGCATTGGTGAATGGTGAATACGTTTCATTGTACCCCTTCGACAGAGGACAGTACACAGTGACCTGTGTCAATGGAAGACCACAAGGAAAGGTGGTGGCGAAGTTGAAAGGTGGACAAGTGGCCTTCACCGGTAATTATGTGGATGGACACCCGGATGGCGAGTTCATCTTCTTCTTGCCGGATGGGAATATCTGGAGGAAGGAGTACTATGAAAAGGGGAAGTTCGTACGGAGCACGCAACGGGGTAAGAATGGTGCGCACACGCCTGAACAATACGAACCACCGCTTCCAGAAGAGCGGTAAATTCGCGTCCTCCCTGCGGCAATACTTGGTCGCCGCAACCTGACAACGAACAACAGACACCTACCTGCAAGAAATGTCGAAGATCAAAGTGGCGAAGCCCGTCGTGGAACTGGATGGCGATGAGATGACCCGCATCATCTGGAAATGGATCAAGGACCAATTGATCCTTCCGTATGTGGATGTTCCCATCGAGTACTACGACCTCGGTATGGAAAGCCGCGACAAGACCGACGACAAGATCACCGTGGAAGCCGCCAACGCGATCAAGAAACACAGCGTGGGGATCAAGTGCGCGACCATCACACCCGATGAAGCGCGAGTCGAGGAATTCGGTCTGAAGCAGATGTGGAAGAGCCCGAACGGCACCATCCGCAACATCCTGGGTGGAACGGTGTTCCGCGAACCCATCGTGATCAGCAATATCCCGCGTTTGGTGCCGGGCTGGACCAAGCCCATCGTCATCGGCCGTCACGCTTTCGGTGATCAATACCGCGCTACGGATGCGGTGATCAAGGGCAAGGGCAAGCTCACCATGACCTTCACGCCAGAGGATGGTAGCGCACCGCAGACCTGGAATGTCTACGACTTCGAAGGCGGCGGTGTGGCCATGAGCATGTACAACACCGATGAGAGCATCGAAGGCTTCGCGCACAGCTGCTTCAACCTGGCCCTGCAGAAGAAATGGCCGCTCTACCTCAGCACCAAGAACACGATCCTGAAGAAATACGACGGTCGTTTCAAGGACATCTTCGAAGACACCTATCAGAAGCACTACAAGACCGATTTCGACAAGGCCGGCATAGTCTACGAACACCGCTTGATCGATGACATGGTGGCGAGCGCCATGAAGTGGAGCGGCGGCTACGTGTGGGCCTGCAAGAACTACGACGGCGATGTGCAGAGCGATACCGTAGCGCAAGGCTTCGGATCGTTGGGCCTGATGACGAGCGTGCTGATCACCCCCGATGGCAAGACCATGGAGGCCGAAGCAGCGCACGGCACCGTTACCCGCCACTATCGCCAGCACCAAGATGGCAAACCCACCAGCACCAACCCCATCGCGAGCATCTTTGCGTGGACCCGTGGCTTGGCCTTCCGTGGCAAATTGGACGGCAACCAAGCCTTGATCGACTTCGCGAACAAATTGGAAGCCGTCTGCATCCAGACCGTGGAAAGCGGCAAGATGACCAAGGACCTCGCGGTCTGCATCCATGGCGACAAGGTGACGAAGGACAATTACCTCACCACGGAAGGCTTCATGGCGGCATTGCGTGAGGGAATTGAGCGGGGGATGGCGTAGGTCTTCATTTTCTGATCCTTTCGGTTCCCACCTTTTCCAGCGGCGGACGTTCTGCTGCTTTTTTTGCGCTGAACAACTTGCTGTTCGGTAGTTTGGCATTGTGCCGCAACCGGTCAGCGGGGCTTGCGTCTATCTTGTATTCATAAGGACCGGAACCAAGATGAACCGAACCGTTTGGTCAATAGCACTTGTTGCGCTGATGTGCCTCATTTCGATTCGCGCAGTTGCGAAATGCAGTTCCGGTCCAGAGATTGGCCTATTCTACGCGGATCCGAGCGGAAGTTCCACATGGTATCCATTGTGGCCAAGTGTTCCTGACACGATTTCCTTACCGTGGTTGACGGAAGGCGAGATCTGGATCAGCGCTTTTCAAGATTATGATTGCTCCTATCACTATCAATTCTCTAAGAATGATGTTTTGGTTGCCTCAGGTCCTATGAACCATGATTGGCTTTTAGGGACCATAAACCCGATCACAGGCCCGGGGATCTACGACCTGTGCGCAGGCACTGAGTGGTACATATGTGATAGACATTGGACCATTGTCGTGACCGATGCATCGGAGATCACCCCACATTGCAAGTTGGAATTACGGGCACTGCTTGGAGGTGCAGCCATAAATGGTCCAAATTCAACCATGCGGACCCAGTTGCGGTTGACCGAAGACTTCCCGCTTACAGAGCCGTTCACCTTCATGGGATGGACAGATCCAACTTCTGGAGGCGAATCGATCACTGGGTCGATGTTGGACTCCACAAATACCCAACCAGTAGTCGATTGGGTTCGGGTAGAACTACGATCAGTTGAGAACCCGAACGAGGTGGTCCATGCGATCAACGGACTGATCCACAAAAATGCAGTTGTGACCGATGCGGACGACCACGGTCTTGTGTTCGATGTACCGCCCGGCTTCTACCATGTTGCGGTGCGCCATCGAAATCACCTACCTATTGTTACCGAAAAGGTCCTGTTGCTCCCGTATTCGTTCTACCTATACACGAATTATCAGAGCGTTCCTGTTTTCGGCATCGATACCCGCATGCCAGTCCCTGGTTCAAGTAATCTGGCGCTTCGACCAGGCAACGCCCTCCTCGACGAAGGCCCACAGAGGATTTCCTACGCTGGCCTCGACAACGACCGCGACGCCATTCTCCAACGCATCGGTGGCATTGTCCCCACTGCCATCGTTAGCGGGTACTACAACGAAGACCTGAACATGGATGGTGTGGTGAAGTACGCGGGTGCGAACAACGACCGGGACGTTATCCTGCAAGCAATTGGCGGGACCGTGCCAACGGCAGTTGTCGTGGAATAGCCTTCGTTCCTCCAGAACGCTGGCTACCTACAACTTCACTTCTTGCTTTTGATGCACCTTCGTGGGTCGCATCCATGGAAGCCGGCACGAACGATCCTTTGAAGAACTTTCAGCGTTATGCGCTGGTCGTAGCAGCTGCGGTGTATGCGATCACTTCATGGTTCAGCACGGGGTATCACAGTGCGGACGAGCACTTCCAGATCGTCGCTTTCGCGCAAGCCAAGTTGGGTGAGTTGCCGATCCATCATCTGCCGTGGGAGTATGCCACCGGGATCCGCTCCTCGTTGCAACCCTGGATCGCTGTTGCTGTATTCAAGACTGCAGATGTCTTGGGGATCCATGACCCGTTCTCCCGCACCTTCTTCCTTCGCTTCTTGACTGCTGCATTGGCGTTGGTGGCCATTGCCGGTTTCATCCGGGTCATACTGCCAACGGTAGCAGAGAACGCCCGCAAACCCTTTATCCTCCTCTCCTACTTCCTGTGGTTCCTGCCCTTTCTGCATGTGAGGTTCAGTAGCGAAGGCTGGTCCGGGATATTTCTATTGTTGAGCATTTCCGCCATTTTGAGTTCGGAGAAGAGCCGATCCTGGGCCTTACGAGCAGGTCTGTTCGCTGGTTCAGCGATCCTGTGTCGTCCACCGGTCGGGTTGATCGTGATTTCATTGATCGCTTGGTTGGTGTTCGTGCGCAAGGAGAACATCCGCGCGATGTTCATCGTGTGCCTTGGGATCTTCG
Source organism: uncultured Bacteroidota bacterium (assembly GCA_902826215.1). Taxonomy (GTDB): domain Bacteria; phylum Bacteroidota; class Bacteroidia; order Flavobacteriales_F; family PHOS-HE28; genus PHOS-HE28. The sequence continues at coordinate 15,860 of CADEDY010000023.1, read as the reverse complement.
TTGTGCTGGTCCTTGGTGCGTTGATGGACACCGCCTTCTATGGACAATGGACGTCCAGCACCTGGAAGTATCTCCACATGGGATTCGCCGGTGATCCGGACCATCGGTTCGATGAGTTGCCCTGGTACTACTACCCACCGTGGATCATCAAATACGGGATACCTCCCATTGGTGCATTGATCCTGTTGGCGTTCACGGCCCTGTGCATCAAGCGACCGCGTCACTGGGCTGTGTGGTGCGTGGTGCCCTTTGTATTGATCCATAGCCTGATCCCACACAAGGAATTGCGCTTCCTCTACCCTTTGGCCGATCTCGTGCCGTTGATCCTTGTTCTTGGTCTCGCTGAATTGGTTCCAGTTCTCCGCGCGAAGTGGATACTTTCACTCCTGCGGATCGGGGCAGTTGCACTGGTCGTTCTGAATGTGATCGGGCTTCTTGTGCTGATGACTTCACCAGCTGGCGAAGGGCGAGTGACGCTTGCAAAGGCACTGTCGGCTCGTTCAATGGAAAGGCCGATGCACTTGGGCTATATCGTCCCACTGGAGAAAGCGTGGCGGATCGAGTTGCCCGCATTCTATAAGCAAGAGGGAGTCGATGAAGTGTTGATCGACGCGAATGAAGAGCGACCTTGGAGCGGCCCTCTTGACCTCCTGATCGCGCATCGAGAGGATGGATATCACTTCGCCGATAGGAACGGATTGACGATCGATCGGATCACTGGTGCTGCGCCCGAATTCACAGAACCGTTGATGCGTTGGTATACATGGAATGAGGGTGAAGCTCCGTGGTATTTGTATAAGGTATCCTCTGCTGAACGTTGAGTGAGGATGCATCTTTGCACGCGCTATTCAGCGTGTGATGGCCCATCAAGTTCCTCGAGTTGTAACCCGTCGCGATCTGGACCGTTTGGCCATCCCGGCCATCATCAGTGGTATCGCGGAGCCGGTGATCTCGTTGGTGGATACCGCATTCGTAGGTCGGCTTGGCACAACGGACCTCGCAGCCGTTGGCATTTCCAGCAGCTTTTTCCTGCTTGTTGTTTGGGTCTTGGCACAAACGCGAAGCGCCGTGCTCGCGGTGGTTGCGCGGTACTATGGTGCACAACGCGTCGACGCCATCAGCGGGCTCGTCCCCATCGCGATCTGGATGAACGTCCTCCTCGGCATCGGGTTCTTCGTCCTGACCAACGTCTTTGCTGAGCCGATCTTCAAGCTGTACAACGCCGATGGAGAGATCCTGCGCAAAGCCGTGGAATACTACCATATCCGCAGCTATGGTTACCCGATCGTGTTGGCCACCTTCGTGATCACCGGTGCGTTCCGTGGCATCCAGAACATGAACTGGGGCATGTGGATCAGTATTCTTGGTGCCGTGGTGAATCTGGCACTGAATCCTGTGCTCATCTTCGGTTTCGGCACCATCGCAGGCATGGGGATAGCAGGCAGTGCATGGGCCAGTTTGATCGCACAAATGGTCATGTTCGGTTTGGCTGTGGCGATCATGCTCAAACGAACCCCTTTCCCTTTCTTCCCCCGCTCTTGGCGCCATCCCGAATTGCTCGGACTGTGGCTCCTGAGCGGCAACCTGTTTGCGCGCACCATCGCCCTGAACACGTGCTATTACCTCGGCAACCGATTCGCAACCGGCTACGGTGAAGCCTATATCGGCGCGCACAGCATCGCCATGCAATTGTGGCTGTTCACCGCCTTCTTCATCGATGGCTACGCCGCGGCTGGCAGTGTGCTTGTAGGTCGGCTTTACGGCGAACGCAACTGGAGCGACCTGTACCGAATGAGCTGGCAGGTCGTGCGCATGAGCGTGCTTATCGGCTTGGGATTAGCGGTGATCTTCGGCATCAGCTACACGACCATTGGAGGATTGTTCACCGAAGATGCGGCCGTGCTCGGCTTGTTCCAAGGGGTGTTCTGGTTGGTTGTCATCACGCAACCCATCAACGCTGTGGCCTTCGCTTTCGACGGCGTGTACAAGGGCCTTGGCCTAGGCAAGATCCTACGGAATGTGCTCATGATCTCGACCATCGGCGCCTTCATTCCCGTCATCCTCGGGACCGATGCCATGGGCTGGCAGCTGCATGCGATCTGGACGGCATTCCTGGTGTGGATGTTCGCTCGTGGACTTCTATTGGCGCTGCATTTCATGAAGAACTACGGTCCGCGCGCCATTCGCCTAGGACGTGTCGCACACACGTGAGCGTGCGAAGGACATTATCTTCGTCGGCATGCACCAAAGGAATGTCCACATGCATGCATGGTTCTCGTCCTTTCCATTCAAGCACGCCTTGTTCATCGCTCTGTTGAGCGGTCCAGTGCTGGCATGCGGTCAATCGACTTCTCCGACGCCGAAGAAGGATACCCGCCCGCTCGGTGACCGCATCTGGTTCGGCGGTGGATTGGGCTTGGGATTCGGAACGGTGACCTCCATTCAGATCGAGCCACTGGTAGGCTACTTCATTGACAAGGAGAACAAGCTTTCTGTCGGAACGGGGGTGAGCTACTGGTACTACAGCGACAACCGCTACATCCCGAAGATCACCAACGACGGTTGGGGGTATCGGCTGTTCACGCGCTACCGTCCCATCCAGCCGTTGTACGTGCACGCGGAGTTCTTTCACCTGAACGCCGAGCGCTACAGTTTCCTGACCGATACCTACCAGCGCATTTGGATCCCGCACATCCTGCTTGGCGGTGGCTACGTTCAATCCATGGGCGGTCGCAGCAGCATCTATTTGCAGGTGCTCTTTGATGTTCTGCAGGACCCGAACAGCGTGTACGGCGCACAGCCCATATTGAGCGGTGGGATCGGGGTGGGCTTCTGACCGATCAGGGTATTGCGGCCGGACTTGATCCGACGCTCGTGCTGTCGTTGCCCGCGAGGCAATACGACTTGCGCTGTTCACATTTCTCGAACTTCTCGATGGTAGCGAAACAACCCTAACCATCTAACCCATGAAACTGTTCCACCTGTTGATGATCACCGGTCTCACCGCCAGCTTGGCCATGACCGGCTGTAAGAAGGATGATCCGTGCGACGACGTTACCTGCTTGAATGGAGGCACTTGCAACGATGGGACCTGCGCATGTCCGGGCGGTTATGAAGGCAGCACCTGTGGGACCGAAGTGCGCGCGAAGTTCATCGGCTCGTACAACGGAACACTTTCCTGCCCCGGAACGAACGGGACGGTCCTGATGACGGTCACTTCCAGCGCTGCCGGTGTCAGCAGCATCGTATTCAGTGACGGGGTGGACACCTGGGTCGGAACGGTGAGCGGCTCCAGTGTCAACATTGCAACACAAACGATCAGCGGGGGCACCACTATAAGTGGGTCGGGCCAACTATCCGGTTTGATCCTAACGCTGAACCTGAACTTGAGCGGAAACACCTGCACCTACACCGGTACCAAGCAGTGATGGACCAGTGCTTCCGCACGGTTCATCGCGCTGGATCAACTACAGAAAGGCTGCCCTACTCCAGGGCAGCCTTTTTCTTGTTGCGCCCAACCTTGCTCCAAGCATGCAGAAAAGTTCATTGGAACAAAGAACCCCGATGCTTTCGCACCGGGGTCTGTCTTCTGTGGAGCCGGAGGGGATCGAACCCTCGTCCAAACGACCGCAACATGAGCTTTCTACATGCGTAGCCACTTCATTGGTTTTCGATCGCTGGCTGGGAAAGGGCACCCCACCAACGACTTAGGTCCTGTGTCTCACTTGTGCTACGGACCACCGCACAAGCCAGATCCCCATGATGACACCTCGGGTTCGGAAAGGAGGGGAACGGGCCTCCCCGAGAGGTACTCGTTCGCGTTACTGTTATTCACGCGAATTAAGCCGAACAGCCTTGGGCTGTTAAGCTGCGAGAGCGTAGTCTACTTCGCCAGTTATGGCGTCGAGGCACTGGGGTAACGAGCCGCACCTCACGCTCGGCATGCTTACACACACTACGAAGCCGCTGTCGAATCCAGGTCGGCCCCAAGTGAAGATCCAAAGAACGAACTGCAAAGGTAGCGGAACCCAAGCCCTGCGGATCGTTTGCCCTTCACCCTTTTCGTGAAGCCTACATTTGCCGCCGTTCAAAATGGCAGTTCCTTACCGAAAGGTCGGCATCATACGCGAAGGCAAGCAGCCCGCAGACCGACGTGTTCCCCTCACTCCGGCGCAATGCAAGGAGGTCATGCAACGCTACCCCGAGGTGGACCTTGTGGTGCAGCGCAGCTCTGTGCGCGCCTTCACGGATGCGGAATACGAAGCCTTTGAGATCCCGTTGGTGGACGACCTCGGTGATCGTGACCTGATCCTTGGGGTGAAGGAAGTTCCCTTGGACATGCTGTTGCCCGACAAGAGCTACTTGTTCTTCAGCCATACGATCAAGGAACAACCGCACAACAAGAAACTACTGAAGACCGCATTGGAGCGGAAGATCCGCTTGATCGATCACGAGCTGCTGACGAACCCACATGGGGAACGGGTGCTGGCCTTCGGGTATTGGGCAGGTGTGGTCGGTGCATACAACGCCATCCGCGCGTGGCAGCTCGTGCACGGTGGACCGGAGCTGAAACCGGCGAACCAATGCCACGATCTGGAGGAATTGGAGCGTTACCTCCACGCATACCCTTTGCCCAATGACCTGCGCATTGTTATGACCGGTGGTGGCCGGGTCGGCAAAGGAGCGATGGGCGTGCTGGAGCGAGCGGGCGTCGAACGCATCAAGCCGGATGAATTCCTCCAAGCCCAGAACAGTTCACCGATCTATACGGTGCTCGGATCCGCGGACCTGTACGCGCGGAATGATGGAGGACCATTCGACAAGGAGGCCTTCCACCTCGACCCGAGCGGGCATCACGCGAAATTCCTTCCTTATGTCAGAAAGGCACACATCCACACCGCTTGCCATTTCTGGGACCCTCGGGGCCCGAAGATCCTCACGGCCGAGGACCTTCGCGATCCGCAACTGACCTTGGAGGTCGTAGCGGACATCAGTTGCGATATCGGCGGGCCGATAGACAGCACGTTGCGAGCAACCACCATCGCCGATCCGTTCTTCGGCTATGATCGGAGTACAGGCAAAGAGGTTCCCGCCGGGTCGAAAGGATCCATCACCGTGATGTCCGTCGATAACCTGCCCTGCGAATTGCCGCGCGATGCCTCCGAGGCGTTCGGTCGGGATCTTCTGGAACGTGTGCTGCCCAGCATGTTGGTGAGCGATAGCGAAGCCATGATCGAACGGGCCACGATCGCTGAAGCGGGAGAATTGTCGCCTGCGTGGAAGAAGCTTGCGGACTACGCCAAGGGTTAGGCCAGCCTAGTTGGCGGCCAAAGAAAGCTCGAGCGCGACATGGATCGTGCTACCGTCGCTACTGCCTTTGTGTAGAAAGATGGGGCCGGAACTTTTCCGAGCCATGGTGAGCAGGCCCAACCCGGCGCCTCCACGTTCGGTACGGCCTTGGTTCGCGAGGAGCTTCAAATAGTATTCCCGGAGATCGGCCTCGTCCATTTGGTTCAGGATCTCCACGCGCTGAGCAAGGAGCTCCGCTGATACAGCTGGTACCGCATTCCCGAACATCACACGATACCCCTCCGGATCCTGCACCAACAGTGCGAAACCGGTGGCCGCCAGGTCCGCGGGCGTATGGTGATGCACGTTCTCCAGGCCTTCGACGAGAACATTGAAAAGTCGCTTCCGTAGCGAAACCCCATCCTTCACCAACAAGCTGTGCGCTTCGGCTTGGGCGATGAGCGCCTCCAACCGGGTATGATCCACCGGGCCGGTATGCTCGAATACCACACGCACCCCGGGTGTGGCGGTAAGACGCAAGGCCAATTCGTTGGCCCAATGCCCAAAGAGTGATATGCTCGCGCCTTCGCGCATGTATCGGAGAGTTCCTTCGTGTCGTATGGCCGAAAAAGAACGACCAATTGAACGATTCCGCCGATATACGCGTCAGTCGTTCGCAAAGTTGCATTCACCCTTCGGACCGCTATCCACAACCGGGTCTTTGAAGAAAGGTCCTGGAGCCATTCCAGCTGAACTCGGATGGGCACACCTTTGGTGGAGGCTTGGTGAGAACCGCACGTCTTTCCCAACACCCATGTCCATCCGCACCGTCACCGCTTCCTTATGCACGGCGAGTTTCTCGTTGTCCCTCTTCTTCATGGGGGCTTTACTGAGCGGGACAACCCAAGCCCAAGCCCCTCCGATCCAAGTTCGTTTCGAACCCGGCTGTGATCTAGTGAAGGGCTATTTCATTTCGAACTACAGCAATGTGGTCAGCTACGCATGGGATTTCGGCGATGGCGGCACCAGCACCCTGGCCACCCCTGTACACGCCTTTCCCTTCGGAACCGCGATCACGATCAACCTCACCGTTGTGGACATCAACGGCGAAACGGCGACCAGTACCGAACAATTCCTCACGCAGGATCAATTGGACTTCTCGGAGATCGAGTTCCCGAACGTCTTCACCCCGAACGGCGATGGCCTGAACGACGACTTCACGCCCTTGAATGAACGGTTCTTGGGGCCTTGCGCGCAGCTTTCGGTGTACAACCGCTATGGCCAACGGATCTTCGAGAGCTTGGGCAACAACCTGCGCTGGGACGGACGATCCTTCGCAGGCGAAACAGCCTCAGCGGGCGTCTATTTCTACGTGTTCACGTGGGGTACAGGCACGATCAACGGCACTGTTACCTTGGTGCGCTGATCGGCTCGAACGGCGAACCACAAGGCCGATCCACCGTGCCCATGCAAATTCGGATCCTCCCATTCTACCTGACTGCGTCATTGTTCCTCATGTTCTCAGCATGTGGGACCGAAGAACCGGAAGTCAACAATGGGGAGGTCACCATGGTTACCTTGGGAGATGCTCCGAAGGCCTACTTGGCACTGGAGGACAACATCAAGCACGACACGCTGCTGATCCAGACCACCTTCGATCTGGGCGACAGCACCTTCGTGATGGTGGCCGGGAATGTCGAACCCACCTTCGAAGGCATTCGGCTCTATCGGTACACGTTGTTGCCGGATAGTGCGGCGCGGATCATCGCTGCATCGAGCCCGGGATATGACAGTTGGACCATGCTTCCCTCCTTCTTCTCTTTGGCCAACGATCCGAATACGCACATCATCACGGCCAACTTCGGCGAGCGCGAAAGCTGGGGACAGAAGTTGTTCAAGTTGGATGGTTCGTTCCATGACCTCGGCTTCATGGACATCGCCTTACCGGAACGCGTCGAGGAAGATGGTTCCCTTCGGTTGAAGCGACGCAACATCGGCCCTTTAACACGGATGGCCGAACTTGGGGACACCTTGATCTTCAACTACGCCTGCGACAGTGTCTACCTGTACGATGACCAAGCCGGGCACAACGACATCGTTCTACCGGCAAGCGCTGTGCAGTTCACGTACCACCCGAATACCGGGTTGGAGATCCGGATCAACGGGCAGCGCCGTGCCGTGAAGCAGCCCGCGTAGACCTATTGGACCGTTGGGATCATCCCACGGATACCCATGTCCACGACGGATTCCCCATCGATCGGTTCGAAGACATTGTCCCCGTCCGTTTCGATCCACTCGAAGCTCTTGTTCGTGCTGAGTGAGACCACGATGACCTTGTCCTCGGTCTCATTGCCGGTGACGACCAACGGTACACTGAAATTTCCGGTAACGACACATGACCCCGCAGGGATCGGGGAGACATTGAAAAGCGGATTCACCACCGTGGTTCCCGGAGCTTGTCCCTCCGTTACAGGCACAGCGATAGGCGGGTCGTTGACTTCGAAAGCCCAATAGCCCTGTAGCTTGTTCGCATTCACGTTCACCGTGCTGTCGGCTACCAAATAGGAACCGATATAGGTGTTGTACCCGATGAAAGAAGCGATCGTACCGGTGAGTGGCAGTCCCACGGAATTGAACCGGATGGTGTAGTTCTGATAGGACAGCGAAACACGCAACCAGTCATACGTTCCCGGATCCAAGTCGGTGAGTGGAATGTCGAGAAAGGCTTCGCCATCCCCTACAGCGAGACCGAGATCATGGTCGATGGCAAGTGCGCCACCCATGGTCGTCTCCGGCGCGCGATACACCACTTGTCCCGCTCCAAGTTGGGTCAAAGCCGTAGGTGCGAACTCCACGTAGTGCGCGCTCATCTTGTTGAATACCGGACTTTGTGCGCCATGTCCCACGGGGATCGTTGATGGCTGGCCGATGTTGTCCAGCCGCACCTGCGTACTATCGAATCGGAACTTCAAGATCAGCCGTGGGCCACTGTCCCCGGGAGCTGGGGTTGCGGACTCGTCATCATCCTTCGTACAGGAACCAAAGAGCATCAACAATGCAAGGACGATGTAGCCGAGTTTGAATGTGCGCATGGTAGAAAGTTGGTTCCACGAATGTACAAGGACCATGCCTTGGAACATCATGGATGAAATTTTCGTTAATAGTATGCACGCATAACTAATGTGATTACATTGGTGGCCGAAGGCAGCCGATAATGAAGCCCGAAGAAACCATCGACTTCCCCATACGCAAGGTGTGGAGCCGCATATCCCGGCTCTACAACAGCGAGGCCAGCAAGTACGGTGGCACCATGGCGATCGGGCAGATCCTCTTGAGTATCGACCCGCAGGGCACACCAAGCACCAAGCTCGGTCCGAAAATGGGCATGGAAAGTCGCAGCCTCGTGCGTACCCTGCAAACAATGCAGGACGAAGGCTTGATCAAGCGCGTACCCTGCACGGACGACAAACGCGTTGTGCATATCCACCTCACCGCCAAAGGCAAGCAGATGCGCGACGTGAGCCGCAACACGGTGATCCAATTCAACGAAGCAGTGCAAAGCCGCTTCACACAGAAACAACTCGAGAGCTTCCGCCTAGTGATGTCGGAACTCGATCGCATACTCGAACACGAACAACTTTTCGCCTAATGGCCAACAGGAACATCAAGAAAGTAGCCATCCTCGGTAGCGGCGTCATGGGATCGCGCATCGCCTGCCACTTTGCCAATGTGGGTTGCGAGGTGCTGCTGCTGGACATCGTCCCGAAAGAGGGCACCGACCGCCACAAGATCGTCAACGACGCGCTTGCCTTCGCGCTGAAGAGCAACCCCTCACCGATCTACGACAAGCGCTTCGCGAGCCGCATCAGCACCGGCAACTTCGACGACGACCTGCCGAAGATCAAAGATTGCGACTGGATCATCGAAGTGGTGATCGAGCGGCTGGACATCAAGCAGCAGGTGCTGACGAACGTGGAAAAGCACCGCAAGCCCGGTACGCTGATCACCACGAACACGAGCGGCATTCCGATCCACGCCATCGCCGAAGGACGTAGTGAGGATTTCCGCAAGCACTTCTGCGGCACGCACTTCTTCAACCCGCCGCGCTACCTGCCACTGCTGGAGATCATCCCCGGTCCGGACACGGATCCATCGGTGCTGAGCTTCCTGGAGGACTACGGCCAGCGCATCCTCGGCAAGGTCACCGTGCTGTGCAAGGACACGCCGGCCTTCATTGCCAACCGCATCGGCGTGTTCGGCATCATGGGCCTGTTCCACTTGGTGGAAGAGATGGGCCTCACCGTGGAGGAAGTGGATCGCCTCACCGGTCCCGCGCTGGGCCGTCCGAAGAGCGCGACTTTCCGCACGGCGGATGTCGTAGGCCTCGATACGCTCGTACACGTTGCGAAAGGCGTTCAGGAGAACTGTCCGAAGGACGAGCAGAACGCCACGTTCGCGCTGCCCGGCTACCTGAAGCAGATGGTGGAGAAGAACATGCTCGGCAGCAAGACCGGCAAGGGCTTCTTCTTCAAGGACCGCTCAACGCCGAAGGGCGACATCCTCGCGCTGGACCTGAAGACGCTGGAATACCGTCCGCAGGTGAAGCCCAAATTCGCCACGCTGGATGCGGCCAAGAAAGAGGACAACCTCGTGAAGCGCACCGCGATCCTCTACGCGGGCACCGACAAGGCCGGTGAGTTCTATCGCAAGAGCTTCCACGGGCTGTTCGCCTACGTGAGCCACCGCATTCCCGAGATCACCGACCAACTCTACAAGATCGACGACGCCATGCGCGCGGGCTTCGGCTGGGAGTTGGGGCCCTTTGAAACGTGGGATGCGATCGGTGCGAAGACCGCGCTCGATGCGATGAACGCTGCGGGCGTGAAAGTCGCTCCGTGGGTGAACGACATGATCGCAGCTGGCAACACCAGCTTCTACAAAATGGAAGGTGGCAAGCGGCTCTACTACGACATCCCGAGCAAGAGCTACAAGCCCGTGCCGCGCGCGGAAGGCACCATCGTGCTGAGCGAATTGCCCGAAAGCAGCATCGTGTGGAAGAACAGTCTGGCCCGCGTGTGCGACATCGGCGACGGCATCCTCGCGGTGAGCTGGGGCGGCAAAATGAACGTGATCGGTGCGGAGGTGATCCAGGGTCTGAACAAGGCGATCGATCTCGCGGAAGCCGGTTACAAAGGCCTCGTGGTCTACAACGACGGCGCTCTCTTCAGCGCGGGCGCCAACGTGGGCATGATCTTCATGATGGCCGTGGAGCAGGAGTACGACGACCTGGACATGGCCATCCGCACCTTCCAGAACACGATCATGCGCATGCGGCATTCATCCATCCCCGTGGTGGCTGCGCCGCACCAGCTCTGCCTCGGCGGCGGCACCGAGCTCTGCCTTCACGCGGACAAGGTGGTGGCGCATGCCGAGACCTACATGGGCCTCGTGGAATTCGGCGTAGGCGTGATCCCCGGCGGCGGTGGCAGCAAGGAGTTCGCGCTGCGCCTCAGCGATGAACTGAAGGAAGGCGACATCCGCATCAACGCGCTGCGCGAGCGCTTCCTCACCATCGGCCAGGCCAAGGTGAGCACCAGCGGCGAAGAGGCCTTCGCCCTCGGCTACCTGCGCCGCGGCACGGACGAGGTGATCGTGAGCCGCGCGCACCAGCTGGCCTACGCCAAGGAATGCGCGCTCGACCTCTGGCAGAAGGGCTACACCAAGCCGCCCATGCGCACCGACATCAAGGTGCTCGGCCGCGAAGGCCTGGGCATCGTGTACATCGGCGCCAACACCATGCAGAGCGGCAACTACATCAGCGAGCACGATACACTGATCTCGCAGAAGCTGGGCCATGTGCTCTGCGGCGGCGACCTCAGCGAACCCACGGAAGTCAGCGAGCAATACCTGCTGGACCTGGAGCGGAAGACCTTCCTCGAACTCTGCATGCAGCGCAAAACGCTGGAGCGCTTGCAGTCGATCATTACGAGTGGGAAAGTGTTGCGGAACTAAAGCTCAACCAGCACATGAGAACCATCCTCGTTGCGATCACCTTTCTGCTGATGGCGGTTTTGACCCGTGCTCAGTCACCAACCTCAACTTGTCAGGATTCGGTCATCAGCAGCAGGGACTTCAGCGTGTCACTCGTACGGCTAGTTGCAACTCCGGAGAAATACCACGGCAAATGGGTTCAGGTCGTCGGCTACCTGAATCTCGAATTCGAAGGGAACGCGATCTATCTGCATCGTGAAGACTATGAAACCGGAAATCTCAAGAACGGAATCTGGGTCAACATTCCAAAGGACCTGAAGACAAAGCTCGCCCTATCGGAGTACAGCAAACACTATGTAATCATGTCAGGGTGCTTCGACATGAATTCGACCGGGCACATGGGGATGTTTGGCGGCACACTGAACGAGATCAAGAGACTGGATCTTTGGAAATGAACGCAGTGAAGCATAGTGGTTGTTGGGGCGTGCCGGCTCGAAGACTCGCCGTCGCGCTTTCCGCTTCAAGTCCTCGCGCGGATTACCGCGCTGTGGGCTTTCCGCTGCAATCGCTCACGCAAAGACGCCCCGCCCATGGCTAAGCGTAAGACCTTGAACGAGAAACGCCTGACCAAAAAAGAGGTGCAGGAACTTATCCCAAAAGGAAGCCTACACAAGGAATACACAGCCGAATTCCGCGAAGAGCTCAAAACCGGCACGGTCGAACCGTACCTGATATATGAACTTCCAAGCGATCGGTTCCTGTTGGTCTTCAATGAAGGCCCAATACGAGGGAAAGGGGACCTCTATGACAGGAATTACTTTGAACGATTCGTGCGATGGAATAAGCGCGTCAACGAGGACGCCGCCAACGGCCGGGGCAACTCGGGTTCACATTGGTGGTTCTATTCAAAGCGCCGCGAGACATTCGTTGACAGCGTTCCTAGGCTCCTAGTAGAACTGCCGGAACTGCTAGGCGTCGATGCGACCGCTTTGGACTTAAGCTATCCGAGCCTTGACAAAGTCTCAAGCGCATGTGAGCGACTTGGAATGGACAAGGTCATGAATTCGTGTTATGATCATCTGGTCGCCTATGTCGGTGAGATCATTAGGCAACGGATCAATGGGCTGTGGGCGATGCGGACTGAACATACAGAGCACCCATATCCATTTGTTGGCATCGGACTTCCGAACGTCGAGTACATGCCCATCAACGTGGTTTGGGGAAATCTTAATGACCTTGACCAAATGGATCTGCGAAAAGGCACGGGTGATGAGGTTCGCGTGAAGGCATTCGACGCGCAGTTCGCGAGAAGGAAAGCTGGTCAGATCAAGCGAACATGAACAACAGCAGCTACTCAACACTGATCCTCGCATTCCGCGTGAGGGATAGAAGCGGAAAGCCCGCAGGCCTGTCTTCAGGCCGAGGACTTGTAGCGGATAGCCCGACGGCGTTGCATTTGAACGCCGGCACGCCCACCCTTCGACTCCGCTCAGGGCAGGCAATCGACAAGCTCAGTGTGACAACAACGAACTGAAATGAACGCATACATCATCGCCGGTTTCCGCAGCGCCGTGGGCAAAGCCCCACGTGGCAAGTTCCGTTTCACGCGCCCAACACCCTAACCCTGAGCACGAAACAACATTTGTAACACTTTCGTATACCTTTGTGTTACAAAACCGATCAAGATGAAACGCCCATCCGTGGAAAAGCTGGTACTGGCGCGCATTGAAGAGCGTGGCCGGGGCAGCGTGCTTACGCCTCGCGACTTCCGTGATCTGGGCAGCCGTGGGGCGGTGGCATTGGCGCTGCACCGGCTGGTGAAGAAGGAGGTGTTGCGGAACATCGGCAATGGGTTGTACTTCTTCCCGGAGCCCGACGAGATGTTCGGGGAGACGGTAGCCGGGACCTACGAAATCGTGGCGGCTATTGCCAAGCGCGATGGCATCACGATACGCCAAACACATGCTTACGCGGCCAACATCACAGGCATAAGCACCCAAGTGCCTACACGCGTCGCATTTCAAACCGATGGTCGCTCACGGAAGATCCGCCTACGGCCTCATGAACCTGGCGGCCGTGCACCTGAGATCATTCTCCGTCGCACCAGTTCGCGCTACATGCGAGCGCGCACCGAGGTGGGCTATCTGGTGATCCAAGGCTTGCGTGACTACGGCCGAAAACACATCGGTAAAGAGGAATATGCCGAGTTGCTCAGAAGGTTGCCCCCGTCGGGAAAGGAGGATCTGAAAAAGGACCTGGACATCGCCCCGGTCTGGATCGCGGACATCATGCGTCGGTTGATCGCTGAAGCACCATGAGCGCGCATCCATTCCTCCATTTTCCGGAAGCGCGGCAACGTGCATTGCTCGTTCAGGCCAATAGACGTTTCCCCCTCGCGATACCAAGTATCGAGAAGGATGTCTACGTCTGCCTCTTCTTGGAGAAGCTGATGGCGCTTCCAGAGATCGGACAGCACATCACGTTCAAAGGGGGCACATCGCTTTCGAAGGCGCACAAGATCACTGAGCGCTTCTCGGAGGATGTGGATCTGGTGGTCGACCGCCATGCGCTCAGCCTTGCTGAAGATGGCATCCCGGGTCCTCAGCATTCACCGCGACAGCAGAAAGAGCGTGCAAAGAAGATCGCGAAGGCTTGTCGAGCATGGGCTGCGGACATCCTCATTCCCGCATTGCGCACTTCCCTCGCTACTGAACTACGCGACGGTACATGGAGCCTCGAACTGAATGCCGACAGCGATAACCACGAGACGGTGATCTCGTTCGGCTATCCCAAGTTGTTCGCACCGGACGGCGAGTACATACTCGATCATGTAAAGGTGGATCTGGTGGCTAAAGCCGATGCTTGGCCAAGCGCCATGATCCCTGTTCGCGCGTACGTGCATGAACTGTTCGCCGACGAACTTGGTGCCGGATCCTTTGAAGTGCGGACGCTTGAAGCGGAACGCACCTTGATCGAGAAAGCACTGCTGCTTCACGAAGTATTGGTGCAACGTCCAGATGGCCCACGCCGTCGATTGGCACGGCACTACTTCGACCTGTACTTCCTCCACCGCTCTGGTGCGACAGCAAAGGCCGTGGCCCGAACTGACTTGTATCCTGCCGTCGTTCAACAGCGCAGCATCTACTACCGCTATCCCGGTGTGGATTACGATGCACTATTGAAAGAAGGCTTCTCCATCATTCCACACGGAGCAGCTCGGGATGCATGGCGACAAGACTACGATGGCATGCAGAGCGACATGTTCTATGGAGACGTACCAGCATTCGATGCGGTCATGGAACACCTCGCGCAATTCGAAGACAGCTTCCGAAAGCACCTCCAACTTCAACATCAGAACAATATCTGAACTGCAACCAACCACCAAAACCTGAGCACCATGCATCGCTTCATGAACCTTGACATCTGGAACCTTGGAATGGACCTCGCTGTCGAAGTGTACAAGGTCACCAAGGAGTTCCCAAAGAACGAGACCTATGGACTTCAGTCGGAGTCACGCCGCTGTTGCGTTTCGATACCGAGCAAGATCGCGGAGGGAGCACAGAGGAACAACGACGCGGAGTTCCACCTCCTCCTCGGGGACGCTGCTGGTTCTGCAGCAGAACTGATCACCCAAGTGGTTCTAGCCAAGCGCCTGGGCTTCATCAATAGCGCGGAACGCGATACCCTCGTGGACAAAGCGGAACACATCATGAACAGCATCTTCAAGCTCCAAGGAAAGCTCAAAGCCAAAGGCAAGAGCGGTTCCGGCCTTAAGGTGGCGAAGAAGAACTCAAGCAACAAGAAATGACCGCTCGACACCCATGAACGCATACATCATCGCCGGTTTCCGCAGCGCCGTGGGCAAAGCCCCGTGCGCAGTCTATGGTCGCTGGTCGTTGGTCTATGGCGGGGAGATATATGTGTTGTCTGGCCATAGACCATAGACCAAATACCAGCGACCGCATTCACAATGAACCGATATAAGAACCTCGAGATCTGGAAGGACGCCATCAAGCTCGCGAAGGCTGTACATGTCCTAACGGATTCGTTGCCCAAGGAAGAGACCTATGGCCTGAAGAGTCAGATGCGAAGAGCGGCTGTTTCGATCGCCAGCAACATTGCCGAAGGAGCTGGACGCAACAACAACGGCGAATTCAACCAATTCCTTGGCATCGCCATCGGCTCAGCGTTCGAGGTGGATACCCAGATGACCATCGGTGTGGAACTCGGCTACTTCAAAGCAGACACAGTGAAGGAGTTGTCCTTGCAGATCGATAGCCTGGCCAACCGTGTGAACAAACTTCAACAAACACTTGTCCCGAGCAAGCGACGTCAAGGAGCTTGATCGGCCAGCGACCATAGACCAACGACCAAAGACGCATTTGCCATGAACGCATACATCATCGCCGGTTTCCGCAGCGCCGTGGGCAAAGCCCCGCGCGGCAAGTTCCGTTTCACGCGCCCGGACGACCTGGCCGCCAACGTGGTGCAACACCTCGTGAAGAGCGTGCCCAACCTGGATGTGAACCGCATCGAGGATGTGATCGTGGGCAACGCCACGCCCGAGGCCGAGCAGGGCC
>CADEDY010000022.1:20170-61820 GCA_902826215.1 uncultured Bacteroidota bacterium | reverse complement strand
GTTGGAGTGTTCGAAGGGACCGTCAATCTCGATCCAGATGGCAATGTTGCGAGCGTAACGAGCGCAGGTGACGCCGATGTTCTCATCAGTAAACTGGATGTGAACGGCGCTTATGTATGGGGCGGACGCATCGGGGGTACGGGGAACGACAACGGTGCTGCCATAGCCGTGGATGCATCTGGCGCCATGTACATCACAGGGCACTTTACAGGCACGGTGGACTTCGATCCCGGGCCGGATAGTTATCCTTTGACAGCGGCTGGTGGGAACGAAGCGTTTGTTTTGAAATTGGATGCGGATGGCGCGTTCGTGTGGGCATTCCGGATCGGCACGGCAGCTCCAGAGGTCGGCCGGGCAATAGCCGTTGATCCGGCAGGTGATCTATACGTGACCGGGTCCTTGGTCAACGCCACGGATATGGATCCGGGGCCGAACGAGTTCCTGCTCGCACCGGCTGCCTTTCTGCTGAAGGTGGATAGCGATGGCCAGTTCATCTGGGCCCGCAACTTGGCGGAGACGGGTGAAGGGTATGCGGTGGATGTGGACGCGAGTTCCAACGTCTACACCAGTGGAACCTTCTTCGGCACCAGCGACATGGATCCCGGTCCTGCATCCTTCCCGCTCACCGCAGCTGGCGGCGATCTGGATGTCTTCATCACCAAGTTGGATGAGAACGGGAATTTCGTTTGGGCCCGCCAGCTCGGCGGTGCGCAGCAGGATCAAGTGAACGCATTGGCCGTGGATGACGTGGGCAACGTGCACCTCTCCGGCTCGTTCCTGAGTTCGTGCAATTTCGATCCCGGTGTCAGCGATTACACCTTGAGTTCGACGAACAACTTCGCGGCATTCACGGCGAAGTACGATGGGAATGGTGCCTTTGCTTGGGCCTACAGTGTTAGTGGTCCGTGGTCCGGCAACAGCAATGTGGGCTTCGGCGTAGCGGTCGGCGCGAACGGTACCGTGACGACCACCGGCAATTTCCTGGGTAGCGTGGACTTTGATCCCGGTCCCGGAAGCTTCGTGTTGAATTCGGGTAGCAACACGAACATCTTCGTTGAACAGGTGGACTCGAATGGCGCATTCCTGTGGGCTGGTCAGGTCGGCGATGGGACGCTGAACTACAACACCGGGCGCGCTGTCGCCGTGGATGCGATCGGTAACGTTCGAGTGACCGGGAGCTTCGTGAGCACGAACGTCGATCTTGATCCCGGACCGGGTGTCAGCACGCTTTCCGCCATGGGTGGGTATGATGCATTCGTCCTAGCGTTGGAAGTGGATCCTTCTACTGGGCTGCTCGGAAATGCGGATCCTGCACGTTCGTTCAGGATGTTCCCGAATCCGGCCAGCAACCACATCACACTGCAATTTCCGGACGAGGTGGGTGCTGTGCAGATCCGTCTCTTTGATGCCGCCGGGCGTGTTGTGCTTCAGAAATTCCTATTGACCGGGGCACGAGTTCTCGACCTCTCAAAGGTGGATGCCGGAGTCTATCACTTGGCGATCTCGTCCCATGATCGGTTGATCTACGGGCAAACTCTGGTTGTGCAGTAAGGTCGCTTTGAAGAACGCACGTGTATTGACGCACAATACCTTCTCGAAGGTATTGAAGGTCTTAATACAAACTGATGGCACCCCTTGCTGATCGGGGTCAATTGGTACGATCACTGTTTCCCGATCCGCACGCTCGTCATCGTCAGCGAACCACCCAACGCGGTATCGTTGAAGAGCGACGCTTGCTCCTCCTTCTTCTTCAAAGCAAGTGTGTATAACAGTGGCAGGTAATGCTCGGGCGTGGGGATCGCCAGATCGAAAGCGCGGCCTTGTGCGCGGAAGTCGATCAGTGGTGCGAAGTCGCCGTTGAGGATGTGGCGCGCCATCTTCTCACGCGCTTCCAGCGCCCAGTGGTAGCCGTAGGAAGGTTCATTCAGTTTGTCCCACGCCACCATGCCGAGGTTGTGTACCATGTTGCCGCTGCCGATGATCAACACGCCCTTGTCGCGCAGCGATGACAACTCCTGCGCCAAGCGATAGTGTTGCTCCGGGCTCAGGTTGCGGTCCAAGCTCATTTGGATGATGGGCACATCGGCGTTGGGGTAGAGGTGCTTCACCACGCTCCAAGCGCCATGGTCGAGGCCCCATTGTTGGTCCAATTCAATGGGGGTGCTGGTGATCAACTGCTGTGTCTCCACGGCCAACTCCGGACTACCGGGTGCGGGGTATTGCATGGCGAAGAGTTCCGGCGGGAAGCCACCGAAGTCGTGGATCGTGCGCGGCTTGGCCATTGCGGTGACGCGCGTGCCTTTCGTTTCCCAGTGCGCCGAAACACAGAGGATCGCTTGCGGCTTGGGCAGCTCGTTGCCCAACTTTCGGAACTGCACAACGAATTCGTTCTCTTCGATCGCATTCATCGGCGAACCGTGGCCGAGGAAGAGCACCGGCATACGTTCGGAAGGCTTGAAGTGATCGGTGACGGCCTTGAGGTCGTTCAGTTGCATGGCACGTGTGGCGAGGGGCAAAGCGGCGAGTGAAAGGAGGAAACGCTTGCGGTCCATCACACAAAGTTCGAGGAACAGCTCACTTGGCTGACACAGCCGTGACCACCACGCTTTCCGCAGAGAAGGTCGAGCCTTCGAATTCGAGCACACCCTCGCGCAGGGTCACGGCACTGGTCGGCTCGAAACCGTTGGCGCGCAGTACCGCCTCCCAATCCGCCTGCTCGTACATGGTGAAGCCGAACGGCGCGAACGGCAGATCCTTCATGGCGCTGCGCCTGCGGAACACAGCGGTGAAGGTGCCGCCGGGTTTCAACACGCGTCGCACCTCGCGTAAGTGGTCGGCCGGGTCATCCCAGAAGTAGATCACATTGATACAGAAGATGCGATCGAACGAGGTAGCAGGGAACGGCATGCGATCACTTGGGCTGTGGACCAATTGCAGATCGCCGGTGGAAAGGAGTTCCTGGTTCCGGGCGGTCGCTTCGAGCACCATCGCTTGACTGAAGTCCGATCCAAACAACTTCAGGTCCTTGGCCAAGCACGATAGCTCACCGAAGTAGTTGCCGTTGCCGAAGCCGATCTCCAACACGTGCATGCCATCGCGCAGGTCGAGGGCCTTCCATGCGCCGTCGTACATCGTGCGGTTCGCAACGTTCATGTGTTCGCCCAGCTTGGGTGCCATGCGGCCATGCGGCTGCCGCAATTGCGCTGCCAACTGCTGCGGCGTGGGTCCTTTGAAAAACGAACGCAGGAACTGGATCGGGTTCATGCGGTAAAGATGCATGCGATGCGTCGAAGACGTCGAAGTGGATGGATCACCGGAGCAGGTCGATACGCCCATGCAACAGCACATCCTTGTCCGTTGCCGGATCACGCGCTCGGCCTCGCCACGTGTACACACCAACGGGAACAGGTTCGCCATCCGCTGTGCCGTCCCACGTTACATCGTCATCCACGCCTGCGAAGAGCGCGCGGCCCCAACGATCGAAGATGGTCAGTTCCAGTTCCACGTTCTCGTTCGCGATCCACACCGGTCGCCAGTGATCGTTGATGCCATCGCCGTTCGGGGAGAAGGCGTTCGGTGCAAAGACCGGTGAACTGCAAAGATCACGGACATGCACAGTGGCGCTCGTTCCGCAGGTTGTAGGGCCAGATGCGGTGACGGTGTACAGGCCGATTGCGGATATGGTGATCTCGGGTGTCGTCTCGCCCGTGTTCCAGATCACATTCGCATCGGCCGGCAAGTTGGTCGGACCGATGTTCACGTGCGTCGTCTCGCAGAAGTTCACGGCGGTATCGCTAGGCATCGAAAGCACGAATGGTTCGGCGATGGTGACCACGATCGTATCGGAGAGCAGGCAGCCATCCGTCTCTCGCATCACGGTGTAGATGCCAGCGGTGTCTGCAACGATGGAGTATCCCATCTCGCCCGTGCTCCACGTATAGGTCGCATCGGGTTCCGGCTCCTGCACAGCGATCACGACGGACTCGCAGGTGGTGAGGTCGGGCCCAAGATCCGGAGCACTCAGGTGCCGCACGCTCACATCATCCACGTAGTAATAGCTGTAGAAGATGAGCGGATAAGAGGTGGATACCTCTTCGTAGACCGTCGCCGTGCCCACGTGGAAGTTGCCCACCGTGACGTATGCGAACGCCGAATCAGCCACGATGCAACCACTGATCCGTGTCCATCCGTTCTTGTTGCTCAGCATCGCAAGCGAGGTGTTCATCACCTGTGGTGTAGCGGTGATGGTGAGATCATCATTGCGGGTGGGAGGTTGTACACTCAACAAAGCACCGATGTCGTTCACGGCATACTTGGAGACATCGGAGAGGCTCACATAGAACTCCACGGTATAGCTCTCGCCGGGAACGAGCGGGGCAGACAGAGCGTGTGTGACGTACTCCCGGTAATCACTACCGGGCACTTGGTCGAGTGAATTGGCAAAGAAGGAATAGAAGCCCGCATATCCATTGCCGCTATGTGCAGGTTCGTAACCGAACTCGTTGTCCGGTACACTTTCGCTGAATGGAACGCCGAGGCACGCATTGAAGTAGTCGCTCGTGCCCTCGGTGGGGCGCGACCATCCCTCGGCGCGATCGATCTGGCTCACGTAGTCCGGGCACTGCGTATAGGATTCGAAGTCGCCATTGGGTACCAGGTTCTGCGCTTCAGCAACACCCGTGAACAGGCAAAGTGCTATGGAGAGACGATGCATCACACCGAGAAGATGTCATCAACGCTCGAAGTGTTGCTTGCGCTGGGACGATCGGTGCGCAGAACGAGGAACGGTTGGAAGGTGGTCTGATGCGTGAATGGATCCAACGTGCGAACACAACCGCGACGCTGCCCGTAGAGAGCATTGTTCGTTGCGTTCGGTCAAACAGCGTTCGAAACGGCGAGTGCCCCTTTCCAGCCGAAGGGATCGCGTTTGTTCATCAACGGAGAGAAGCCCTCGTTGGATCGGGTGAGGCCGAGCCAGGTCGCGATCGCTGCGAGACCATCCATGCTTGCACGGGTCATTGAAATGGGATGCGTTGCGCTGGTCTTCAGCCGTTCGTTGTTGCGCACGGTGATCAAGGGGCTGATGCCGAGACCGATCAGCGGCACCAACGCTTGTTCGGCCCGCCAGAGCAATTCCATCTCGGAATAGTGGCGCCGGAAGAACCGTCGACCACGTTGTTCCACGGTACACAAGGCGTAGCTCGCTCCAGCGTTGATGGAATCCACATGGATGTGAATGCCGTGCTTGGCGCAGTTCGCAGCGTTCTCTGCGAGATGGCGATGGATGGCACGGGTGCGCGCAGGGGTAGGGGTATGATCGGACATGGTCGTGCGTTCGCTTGCATGATGCAATGGAACGCGGGTCTTGTAGCTACGTGGTGAGTGACTCGAGAAGGATCCTGCCTTCCGTCGAAGACCGCTTTCGGTCTTCCTATTCTTGGCCGATGTGCCAAGCTTGGGCACAAGGTAGGTCCCTATCCGAGGATCGGTGCCGGGAATGGAAGAATGGGCGGCGATCAAGCCTCTTTTTCATCCATTCGTGCTACGCTTTGCCCATGAAATTCATTTTGAACCCGGATCAGGACGAAGTGTACAGTCAACCAATATGCCTTGGCCCGACCTTTGAGCGTACTGGACAATGAACCACTCGAATACCTCCCGCGCCATCGCATCGGCGCTGGTCCTTTTGGCCCTTGCTACTGCGCACGCCCAAACGCCCACCACGCTCAACGGCCTGGAATACCGAGGCACTTCCGAGGCCACGCATCAAGAGGGCTGTGAGGGTTGTGGGAATCCGGGCCACGTGTCCTTCGAAGAGGGTAGGCGTGCCGACTTCACACTGCCCGGATCCGACATCATCGGCACGTTGGCATACACCCGGAAAGGCAACACACTGAGCTTGGTCGATACCGACTGGACCATGGAACTGAAAGGCGATACGCTCTTCTTCACCGCCTACGACTACCGGCATGTGTACCTGCGGGTGCATGAATAGCTGAACAGCTTTGTACACATGCGCCATTTCCTGCTGATCACCGTGCTGCTCGCTTTGTTCGAGGTTCGTGCCCAGCGTATGGATCCAGACCAGAATCCCTACTGGACGCGCTACACCTTCGTTGAAGACAGCAGTTCGTTGGTGCCTCTATCGGGCGAATACAGCGTGTATTACGTGCAACGCGGGTACTGGTGGAACTACGTGCCATTGCACTATCCGGTGATTCTTTCGGCCGAAGATGAGGTGCGCAAGAGGCCTTTGTTCGATGCGACGTTACCACCGTTCAGTGCCACACCGGCGCGAGGCAAGGATGCTCCGGATGTGAAGGTGGTTGTGGTGCGCCGTTTGGATACCATGGTGGTGGAACTCTCGGCGATCCACGCGCCAATGCCGGCGTACGAGCGGCCCACGATCCGCGAAGGGGAACGACGGCCGCCCGTGGTGATCCCGTTCCGCTCGGGCCGTTTTCTGCCCACGGGAAGCCGGTGTGACAAGGACTACTATTCCGTTGAAGAAGGAATCAAGACCGTTGATGCGCGAACGACTGAACTGACGGAACAATTCGATGTACTGTGGGCGAAGGCGATGAAGAACGACCAAGTGATCACGCAACGGAACACGGATACCTGCCATCAACAGGTTCAGGTACCTGCCGACCTGGACCTACCGGAAACAAAGTACCGCGATGTATGGTTGATGCGCTCACCATATTGCGGCACGCACTTCGTCCATTTTCCGCTGTGGGGTGCCCAGACGGCCTATACCATCACGTTCGATCCCCATCAGTCGGATCAGCAGAAGGAACCGGTCACGCTCCATACGGACTCACGCGATGATGTGAACTATTGGCTGGATATCAGTGACTGGCCAGTGGGCGATCATCAAGTGAGCCTGATGAGTTGCATGAACGGTGGCACATTCATCTTGAAGCTGCGATGAGGGGTGATCGACTCTTGACCTTCTTCTTCCTTCTTGTCCAGATCGGCGCACGTGCACAGCCTTCGTTCTGCTTCTCAATGGCCGAGGACCGGCAAGCATTGCGGCCTTTGCAGAGGAGCGTGGCCTTGGTCCAGCAGTACAAGGAGCGTATTCCATACCATGGTATGGTGGGCAGTTTTCTTACGCCGGAGAAGGAATTGCCGCTGCAGGGCGGACCCTTGTTCCGGGACAGTACCAAACACTGGATAGGCTATTCACCGGTCGTGGGTGTCGCAGAGTCGCACGTACTGATGATCAGCGGTTCGGACACCATGCGCATCGATCTCCCCGAGGATATGAAGCCGCTGATCGATCGGGCATGGCGACGCGGTGATCGCGACACGCCGGAAGTGATCCGTTTTCGCAAAGGACGCTTCAGCGTGGAGGAACTTGTTGCCGATCCGTGGTCGATCAAAGCCGCGAACCAACTTGCGAAAGAGCTGATCGCTGAAGATGACGCGGCCTACAAGAAGGAACTCGCGGACCTGGAAGAGTACTTCCGCAACCTACCGCCGCCGGTTCCTCCGTCAGGACCCTACGTGCCACCGCCGCCGATGACCGAAGAAGACTTGGCAGCCTACTGGGCCCAGCAACCAGCGCTCCAGGAAGTTCGCATCGTTGATCTGCGTGCGGATACCGTTGAACTCAGTATCACAGGCCGAATCATGCTCACAGGAGACTGCGCGAGCAGCATGCCGCTACTCGGGATGGAAATGCAAACCGACACCGGTTGGGTGGAACGCTTTCCCTTTGACCTCACCCAGATGGATTGCGGCATGCCCTGGGGCGATTGGACCGATCACAACCTTGTGCTGCCGTTGCGCTATTGGGTACGTGTGAGCACACGCATTGGCGAGAACGAAATGGCGCCCGGCATGTATCGCTTGCTCTTCCAAGGTGGAAACATGCAACGCGTAACAACCACCCCATTCCGGATCGAGTGAATCGGATCACGAACTTCGCACCATGTGTTACGGGGTGAAGGCACGCACGGAAATGGCACTGCGCATCGCGAAGAGCCGCGGCAACGCCGGTGCAGCGGAGCGGCTGGCGCAACTGCTCAACCCCTTTCCGGAATTCGATCTGCACTTCGCGAACGGCTTCGCGCATCCGGCCATGGTGGTATACACCGATGCGGCACCGCACGACCCGCAACTGCTGCTCTGGGGCCTTGTACCGGCGTGGGTGAAGGACGATGAACAACGCAAGCAGTTGTGGAACCAGACCTTGTTGGCACGCGGCGAAACGCTGTTCGACAAACCCGCTTTCCGGACCTCCGCGAAGAGCAAACGCGCCATCGTTCATGTCGAAGGCTTCTTCGAGCATCACCACTTCGGCAAGAAGACCTATCCCTACTTCATCCACCTGAAGGATCGCACCGAGTTCGCGCTCGCCGGGCTGTGGGAAGAGTGGAAGGACAAGGAGACCGGCGAGGTCTTACGCACCTTCGCCATCGTCACCACCGAGGCGAACGAGGTGATGCAGCGCATCCACAACAACCCGAAGGCCGATGGTGCCCGCATGCCACTGATCCTCACCGAGGCCGAAGAGGAACAATGGTTGGCCCCGATCCATTCACCTGCGGACGAAACGGCGATCAAGGCGCTGATCAAACCCTATTCAGCAGATGCCTTGTTGGCCCACGCCGTGCGCCCGTTGTTGGGCAAGAACGGAACGGGCAATGCACCCAATGCTAGCGATACTTTCGAGTATCCTGAATTGCTGTTGGCCGATCCGCTGGCGTGAGTGCCTGCGGATCGTCACGATCCGTACGACCAAGAAACGCGCAATGATCCAGCCTTTACGTTCCCGTTGCGTGGCCTTTCCAGGGACGTTGCTCCGATCGATCACCAGACGAAACGAGTGGTGCGTTGTGCACCGTTGCTAGAGCGCAGCACCAAGGTGTACACACCCGGGGCGAGCGCATTCACCGGCATGGTCGTCGTTGCGATCGGCAGATGGGCTTGAACCATCAGCCGACCTTGTGCGTCGCAGAGCAGGAGATCGCCAGCTGCGGCAAGGCCACCCGGGAAGCGCAATTGCTCTTGTGCGCGCTCGGGCACCACGCGCCAGCGCTCGCTGTTCGCAGGTTCGTTCACACCCACTGATCCTGAAACGTTCACGGTGTGCAGCAGGTCGTTGTAGCCGGTGCTGGCCTCCCAGGTACCTTGGTTCGCCAAGCGGATCGTATAGCGCGGATCGGATGTGAGTGAACCGGCGCTGTCAGGAAGCCACAGGAAAAGCGCGTGTTCGCCCATCGGCATCGAATTCGGCAGGTCAGCGCTGGCTACGAGGTTGTTGGTCACGTCGGCGTCCCATTCGCGCACGTCCATGTCCAAGGGAAGAATGGTTTCTTCGTTCGTTCCGACATGGCGGAGCACGAGTTGCACAGGTCTGAATTTGTACGGTACGGTGAAGCCTGAGTTGGTCAGCTGCAGGTCGATATCCAGCGTGCCGCCAGCGAGGGCCGTGTTGGGCAGCGTGGCTTCTTCCAACGCAAAGCGGTAGCCGAGTCTACGTTTGATCTCCGGTAAGCAACCACCATTCTCAAAGCCCGCGATCACATCCGGATTCCAATCGGTGTGCAGGTAGCTCCAATGGAATAGGGCCATCTCTTCCAAGGCCGTGGGGCAATCGCTGCGTGGCGCGTTCGGTGCGCAGGTTTCACCGCCCATGGGTGTGAACTCGGTTTCCGCATGCAGGTATGGATACTCAACGGTGGTATCCGCGTACGTGCCGATGTCCGTGGAACTGGCCAGGAAGCAATCGTTGTGATGGCCCACACGTGCGGCATAGGTATTGGTGAATGCGTCGTTGGGATCCAGGGGCGCATTCCCGTAGAACAGCATCTTGTAGCCGGGTGTGCGCAACTGCACCATGATGCCTTCCGGCAGCGCATCGAGCAAGGCTTCCAACACCTCCTGCCGATCCTGCATCTGCGCAGGAGAAGGCGGTAGGCCGAAGTGATCGGTGTAGTACCACTCGCCCCATGTGCCTATGAAGCCTGCTTGCACGAAGGCGATCACGTCGGCATTCGCACGCAGAAGGGGTTCCAACTGCGCGATGTGTTGCAATACGCGGTTCTTGTCCGCATCACCATACGGCGCTGTCGAATTCGAGGTATAGGCGAAACGCAGCACGGCCTTCATGCCCGAGGCGCGCAGCACATCCATGTCGTTCTGCATCTGCATCAAGTACGTTCCACTGATGGGAGCATTCACGAACTCCTCCAAGTAGAAAAGGCGTAGGATCAAGCTGTGTTGATCCGTGCTGTACCAAGTGGCGAGCGTGCCTGCATCCAATGCGGTATAGACCGCGGGATGCGTTTCGGCCTGATGGTACATGCCACGTTCCGGATTGGCGAAGTCCGTTGCATCCGGCTGGTAGGTCACCGTGGTGGTTTGTGCCACCGTGAGCGTGGCGATGAAGAGCAAGGGAAGGAGTGCGAGACGCATGATGATAGTGGTTCGTTGAAAAAGGAAGCGCGTTTTCAGCAAGAGGCGCAACCTACCAGAACACTGGACCACGACCAAGAAAAGGGTGTGGACGATCGGTGGACACTACGAATTCAATGGATCAGATGCCGGCCAGGTACTGCTCCAAGCTGTCCTCCGTCCGCATGTCGATCTTCTTCCGAAGGCGATAGCGCGCCTTCTTCACGCCTTCGTCAGAAACGTTGAGGATGGTGCCCACCTCCTTGTTGCCGAGGTTCATGCTCAGGAGTGCGGCCAAGCGAAGTTCGTTGCGGGTAAGGTCCGGGTGGCGGGCCGTGAGTTGTTTGAAGAAGTCGCCGCGGGTCTCGGTGAAGGCCAGTGTGAACTGCTCCCAGTTCTGGTCGATCTGTTGGTCGAAGCGGAGCTTGCCCGCCAGGGCGGCCACATTAGCATCCGTGCGTCCGTCGCGCAACTGCTCGATGTCCAGTTCCAAGCCACGCAGCAGTTCGTTCTTCTGCGCCAAGTGCAGCGCCTTCTCGGTGAGTTCGCGCCGTTTGTGGTCGAGCTGTTCCTGCAGGCGTGTGTTCTCCAGTTCCTGCATGCGCAACTGAGCTTGGTGCAGTTGGCGATCCTTGCGCAGCCGTTGCAGGTTGGCCATCACCACCACGAATGCTGCGAGTCCAATGGCCGCAATGCCGACCCATAACCAACGCTTTCTCGCTTGTTCGAGCAGGGCCTGTTCCTTCAAGTGGGCGATGGTGGTTTCACGTTCCTCGGTCTCGTACACCGTCTGCAAGCGATCGATCTCGGCGCTCTTCTCCATCGTGAAGACGGAGTCCTTCAAGGCTTGATGCCGTTCCAATGCTGCGATGGCATCCACTGGGCGTCCCAGTTGCAAGAGGATGTCGCTGCGCGTGGCCCATGCTTGTTGTTCCTTGTCCGGCAGGTGCGCTTCTTGCGCGATGCGTATCGACTTGTCCACGCTGTCGAGTGCGGCCGTGCTGCGGTCCAACATCAGCAGGCTTTTGGCGATCTCGTTCAGTGCTTCGCTACGGGTGGCGGCCAAGCCGATCTCGTTGGCGATGGTGAGCGATCGGGTGCAGTAGGCCAGTCCCTTCTCCGGTCGTCCTTCCAGATTCTCCAGGATACCGAGGTTCTGCGAGAACGACATGATCCCACGCTGATAGTCGTCCTCCTCGAAGATGGCGAGACCATCCAGATAACAACGCCGTGCATCGTCGTAGCGGTGCAGGCTCTTGTATACCACCCCCAGGTTGTTCAACGCACCGGCCGATCCAAAGCGTTCGCCCAAGCGCACGTACATCACGCGTGCGCTGTCCAACACGGCCAGGGCCTTGGTGTAGTTACGCTGTTTCTTATGGAGGATACCGATGCCGTTGAGCGCATGCGCGATGAACAGGCTGTCGTGCTTGGCGGCACAATAGCGCATCCCATCGACGAAGTGCCGCATGGCCAGATCGTCCAGGTCGAAGCGATCATACGTACCGGCCAAGCGGATCTCGTGGCCGCAAAGCATGGCGGTGTCCTTCAGTTCTTCCCATATGCGGAGAGCTGTATCGAACTCGGTCAGGGCCGTGTCGCGTTTGCCCAGTTCAGAGGCGATGCTCCCCAACGAGGTGTGGATGTGCGCCTCTTCGCGCAGTTCGTTCTTGCGTTGTGCCTCCTTCAACGCCAGCTGGTAATAGTGGTCGCTGCTGTCCATGGCCAGCTGGTAGTAGTGGCACTCGCCGATCAGCTCCAAGGCATTGACCGTCCCATGGAAGGAATCGGCGCGGCGTGCATCGATCAGCAGTGCCCTTGCTGCCTGTTGCACGCTGTCGGGTTCGGCGTAGGCGCGATCCCAAAGGGACTCGACGCGGTCCTCGAATGACCGGGCTTGGGCGATGCTCCGCAACGGAAGTATCGAGCTCACCAACAGGAGCCAGCCAAGAAGCGGTCGAGTGGATCGCATCGCTGCCAAGATAGCCCCGGTGGGGTGGACAGCTCTTTGGTTCCGCTGGTTGTTGCTCCAAAAGGAAGTGCTGGATCCCAGTCGGTTAAGCACTTGTCCACCGATCGTCCACCAGCCTTGGCACCGGTTGTCCGCACGGAATGTTAGGAGCTGCTTTTGAAAGGAGCCTACTTGCGACATGATTTCGCGAGACTTCTGCTCCATCGTTCTTGGCTGCATGCTCACCGCGAGCATGGGCCAATCGCCGGTGATGTTGCGACAGAGCACTGGAGCTTCCGGTGCCTCTGCTGCGATGCAGGTGGATGGTCATCCGCTGTTCGTACAACAGAGCGTGGGTCAAGCCAGTGTCATCGGCAGCTACCGCAACACGGGCACCACTGTTCGGCAAGGATTCTTGCAGCCCTTGGGTGGGCATGCTCAGCAAATTAAGGATCGTACCCTGCAGGCCATCGCCTTCCCGGATCCCTTCGTCTCCAGTTTCATGCTGCGTTTCGATGCCCTGCCGGAAGGGCCCGTCACGTTGGAGCTTGTGGATCTCACCGGCCGACACATCTGGTCGTCCTCGTATGCCGCTGCACTGGAACTGTTCATTCAACCACCGCAACTCGCCGCTGGATCCTACCTGCTGCGCATCCGATCCGGTGCTCGTTCCGCCACCCTTCACCTCCAACATCAACCCTGATCATGCGAACGCTTCTTCTAGCCATGCTCCTGCTGCCATTGGGCGCAACCTGCCAGCAGATCGTGGCCGAGGTGGGTCGTGTATCCACCAGTTTCGACTACCGCGACTCCAAGGGCAACGCCTTGGACAACCTCTTCCCCAAGGCGCACCTCTCGTTCGCCTTGGGTTACCGCAAGAACTTGGGGGAGCGCTTCCACATCACCGGGCAACTGCTCTTCAACGAGTACGGCAGCGAAGCTTCCATCGATGGGCTGAACGCGCGCCTGCTCTGGAACATGGAGTACCTCGGTCTCGGCGTTGCTTTGGATGGCGAACTGTATCGCAAGAAGGGCATCATCCTGTTGCTGCGGGCAGCGGCCGAGCCGCAAGTGTTGCTCCGCGGTACGCAGACCATCAACGAGCGGCTCTACGACCTGCGCGGTGTGGAAGAGTTCAACAAACCCTTTCTGTTCGTGCGCGGCGGTGCTGGGATGAATTACTGCGCCGACGAACGCACGGTGATCACCCTGCGCTACATGTATGGCCGTGGCCTGCCGATGGGCGCCACCAGCGATGGCGAATCGTTGCAGCTCATCACCAACACCTTCTCCATCGGCCTGCTGTGGAACCTCGGCCGCTGTAGCTATTGCCGCAACATGCGTCTCCGCTGAACAACCCTTCGATCATGAAGAAGCACTTTCTCCTCGCCTTGATCCTCGCGCCGTGCATCGCTTCGGCACAGACCGATGGCATCAGTTACCAAGCCGTGATCGTGAGCCAAGAGGCCACCGAGATCCCCGGTGTCGACATCACCAACGCGTACCTCGCAGGAACCGATCTCACCCTGCGATTCACCATCACCGATGCCGAAGGCGCGACGACCTATCAGGAAACACAGGCCACCACCACGGACGCTTTCGGTATGGTGAACGTGACGATCGGCCAAGGCGAACCCACCGGTGAAAGTGCCATGGCCTTCGATCGGATCGATTGGAACGGAACGCCGAAGGACCTCGTGGTGGAAGTGGCCACCAACGGGGGTGAGTTCAATGCCTTCAGCGATCAACCGTTGCTTTTCGTGCCGTATGCGTTCCACCGCAACATCACGGCAACGGGATCCCTGATCGTCGATGGACCCACGGCCTTGCACAGCAACGTCACGATCGATGGTACCACCGACCTGAACGGGCTGCTCTTCGTGGACGGCGGCACCTATCTCAACAATTCCCTTGATGTGGACGGGCCTGTCACTGTGCTCAGCCCCAGCAACCTGCGGGGTCAGGTCACCATCGATGCGGGCACCACCGGCGGTCAATCGACCTACGATGCATATGCGCTGCGCGTGCAGGGAACGCAGCAAGGCGTGGCTGTGAAGTTGAACGGTGGTGTGACCGAGTCGCGCAACTTCATCACCTTCTTCGATGGTGGTGGCACCGCGCAAGGCCGCATCGAAGGGCAGACCTTGAGCGAGCTGCACAACAGCTTCCGCTTCATCTGGGATGTGACCATGGGTGGGTTCGCTGAGGCTTTCGTGGTGGCGGAAGGTGTAGCGTGTAGTGCGCAATTGGATCTCGGAGAAGCCGGTGTGATGGTGGCCAATGCTACCGTGGCTGGTGCACAATGGGTCGAGCTTACCTACAACTTGGAGGCAAACGTCGGGGTATCCTTCCTCTCCGGTGGCGCTGACTATGCCGAGTGGTTGGAACGCATCGATCCGTTGGAGCATTTCAGTCCGGGCGATGTGGTGGGCATACACGGCGGTCGCATCAGCAAACGCACGAAGGGAGCGCAACAGGTGCTTGCCATTTCATCGCGACCCATCGTGTTGGGGAACATGCCGGCAGAAGGGCAGGAGCACCTCTATGAGCGTGTCGGTTTCCTGGGCCAAGTGCTGGTGAAAGTGGTGGGTGCAGTGCACGTGGGCGATCTCATCGTGCCGAGCGGTGCCGACGATGGTTTTGCGGTTGCCTTCGCACCGGACAAGTTGCCCGCTGCGCGCCATGCCGAAGTGATCGGTGTGGCCTGGGAGGATCGCGCTGGCGGAGCAGGCTTGGTGAACGTGGCCGTGGGCATGGGGCAGCAGACCTTGGCGGGTCGGGTATCCGCTTTGGAGAATGAATTGACATCGCTCCGCAGCGACCTCGATGCACTCAAGCGCATGGTGCAAGGGGGAACGATGCAGAGAACAGTCCAGCCTCTTTCGAAACAAGCTTCGACACCACCTGCACCAGGCACACCGTCAACGGGCAACGCCACCATGAGCGATGTGGACTTCGAGGAATGGCTGCATGCGGTCGGCCCGACCTTCGACAACACCATGGCCAAAGTGCGGCAGCGTTTCGAAGCGTCGGGTTCGGACTATCGTCGTTTCGCCGATGTGGCCTTGTTGGTGGATACACCGCGCGAAGCGCTACGTGCCATGCATTCAGGTGCCTTCATGCCAACCCTTTGGGAAGCGATGAACAAGCGTTCTTCGAAGTAATGCGCTCACTAAAGGACGTGCATATTCCGGTCATCCCGAAGCGACACGATCGAAGTTCAATGCACCACGACCAACCGTGCGCGCGCCAAGCTGCGGTCCTTTGTTGAGAGCAATACGGTGTACATGCCAGCAGGCAGGTCCGCTGTTGGGATCCGATAGCCGGCTTCGGTCCTGATCGCATCAACAGCTACACGGCGTCCGGTGTGATCGGTCACTTGCACGCTGCTTGCCTGCGTTCGAGTGGGGATCAAGGTCCAGGTATCGCATGGCTGCGGGAAGGGGAGGAGTTCTTCGATCCGATCGATCTCCATCAAGCCGATCGTTCCATCGATCGTGCCGAAGGTGAATGCGATGAAGGACGTGGCGGCAACATCACTCGCTGCGCTGCCAGCGGCATTGCCTGTGCAACTTCCGGTAGTAGTAGAAGGAATTGCGGTCCATGCATTTCCAACCCAAGCGGCTGCGACCAAGTTGCTGCAATCGGTGAGGTTGCTTGCGCTCGCATCCTCCCAGAAGAGTTCAACACGGGCATCATCGGTGGTCACTGCGCGCGTCAAGGTCCAGTGTTCGGTAGTGCTCACGCTGATCAACGGAAAACTTACAGAAGAGGTGTTGGTGTAGGCTTCATCAATGAACTCCGCTGTGTACTCCGTGTCCTGATCGTTGATGCCGCTGATCCCGATCCGGCGCCATTGGCCATTCTTCCCGATCGGGAATGCGAATGCATCATTGCCCACTTTGCGCATCGGACCATCCACGTGGCTGTTGTCCGAACCGCTGGTGGACGTTCCGTTGTCCAATACGATCAGCAGATCCGTCGTGGTGGTGTGTACAAGGCCATTCTCCAAGGTGAACGCACCGGCCACGCTCGAGTTCCCGTTCAGGCTTATGCCTTCGCCGCTGTTGTCCACATGAAGACCGAAGAAGGTGCTGGCATCCACCGACTGGGCAGTACTTCCCGCGAAGAACACCGTGTTCTGCTCGGGGTTCAGGGTGCCCGAATTCACCCAATCGCCCATCACCGTGATGGTGTTGGGTGCAGTGTGGCGCAATATCGCTGCGGGGAAGATGGCCATATCGTTGAACAGGTATGTGCCGATGCCGCGCAGTTCCGATTGGTCCAGTACCTGCACGAGTCCGTCGGTGGTGTGCCAAACACCGTCGTTCTGCACTACCAGGTCGATCAACCGGATGGTGCCGCCGTTCTGCAGCACGCTGTCCGTAGCATGGGCCAGATCGAAGGACGAGGCCGTGACCGAAAGTTGGCCGCTGTTCACTTCTACGTACAGGTCGATGGTGCTGCCGACTGAATTGCCGAAGCCGCCGGTCATCGCTACGGTGGCCCCATTGACGATCAAACTGCCGCGACCGGTCGCTGGGGCTACGCCCAACCACGCTGCTGTGCCTGTAAGAGTGAAAGCGCCACTGTTCAATTGCACCAAAGGGGAGGATGCGCCGGCCGCGCAATCGAAACCGAATTCGCCACTCGCGAGCACAACGCCACCATCCTGCACGAAGCGACTTGGCTGCACATCATCGTCGCCAAGAGCCAGCACGTTCAGTGTATTCAATGTGCCGTCCATCAAGTAGTAACCGGCGCCAAGTTCCATCACCAACCGACCTGTGGTAAGCACCCCGCCGTTCTGCACGATCTCGGCATTATCGCTCGCGATCAAGCGGTCGCTCACCGTCAGGTTCGCACCGATCTCCACTTGCGCACCGTTCTGCACGAACAAACGATCCGGAGTGAACACCGAGTTCGAACTGATGATCGGTGACGCCTGTGCACCTCCGTAGTTCAGCGGGTCGATCGTGACATTCTCTCCGTTCAGTGGCCAATCGGTCCAATTGGCTTGGTTGTTCCAATTGCTGTCCATGGCGCCGGTCCAGTCCTGTGCGACGAGGTGGAGTGGAAGGAGAGCGACCAAGAGGAGTAGTGCGGTGTAGCGTTTCAGCATGGTTCGAGTTGGGCAGTTATCGGGTTCGGCGGTCATACTTTCAACGAAGCAGGGTGAGGTGTCCTTTCAGCACTTCGCCATCGTTCGCTTGACAGATGTAGTAATACACACCTGCTGGTGCCAGATCGGAGGTGATGGTTCCGGTGCGCTGTGATCGACCATCCCAGACCGGATGCAAGGAGCGTTGTTGGAACAACTGCAAACCCCAACGATCGAAGACGACCAGTTCGATGGGCGAAGTACAGGTCCGATCAGGGTCCGGTGTGGCGACCTCATTCAGACCGTCGCCGTTGGGCGTGAAAACGTTCGGCATGCTCAAGGTGCACCTGTTCGGACTACCACACGGGTCCACAACGAAGGATGCAGAGACCGATCCGCAGGCGTTGGTGATCGAGACCGAATAGTTGCCCGCCGCGGTGATGCTCAATGTCGATCCGGTGTGACCAGTGCTCCACAGTATGGCGCCCGCATCGTCGACCACAACGATGTAGGGGTCAACGTCGCAGAGGCTCACGGTATCCGATAAAAGGGGTGCAACAAGCGCGGTTTCTTCACGGATCACGAGGGTGTCTGCATTGGTTCCGCACGCATAGGTATGCACCAGCACATAGGTTCCGGGTTGATCGGCAAGAAGCTCAGGCGTGTTCCCACCGACGGCTTGCTCATTCAAGAACCATTGGAATGCACCGGTATCCACGTTGCTTTGGATCACGATCTCCGCACCTGCACACAAAGCGGTATCCGGCCCTAGATCCACGGATTCGACGACGTTCACCAATTGTACACTATCGGTTCCCACACAGCCCATGGCATTCGTCACGATCACGCTGTACAGGCCGGGCTCATCCGCAACGATGGCAGAAGTTGCTTGCGGCAATGGTGATCCGTTCAACGACCATGCGTAGGTGGCTCCAACGATCTCCGTGTCGATCACGAAATCATCGTCGGAACAGAGGACCACGAGGTCGCCGATATCCACCAAGAGCGTGTTGCCGAAGGTGATCGTGATGCTCTGTGTGGTCGTATCGCAAAGCTCCGAGCTGCATGCGATCAACATCACCGCATAGGTACCTTCTTGATCGAAGACCACATCGGTAAGGAACTGTTGATCCGGGTCGGCAACGGTGGCCCCTTCGATCAGCCAGGTCCAGGATGACGCATTGGTCGATCGGTTCACGAAGTCGACCAAGGCACTGGTGCAGCCGGTTGCGATCTCCACATTGAAATCGGCCACTGGCGCCGAAGCGAGCTCGCAATACTTCACGGTCCAGTAATCGAAGCTCAGCGATTGTTCCGTCTTTTCATTCCCCAACAAGGCATCTCCATTGTCCGCAACCACATAGCAGCCATCGAGCAATTGAACGGCATGCCCAGTTTCGCTGTGTGCGTAGCCGGTCAACACCGTCTTGTCCCAGATCTTGTTGCCCTCAGGGTCGATGAGGACCACCCAGGTGTTCTCAGGACCGATGTTGTCCTCGCCCTTCCAACCGGTGTTTATGGTGGAGTAGGAGGTGCCGCTGGCGATGATGTTCCCGTCGTTGGAAAGCGACAGGTTGCCGAAGTCGTCCTCGTGCACATCGCCACCCACGGAGTGATCCCACACGATGTTGAGGTCCGCATCCAGCCGTATGATCCAACCGTCGATCGCGCCCCATGTGCCCTCCGTCTTATCGCCCCCGATACCGGCCCAGATACTCGTTGCTAGAATGATCCCACCATCGGTGAAGCCTGTGTATCCGGTCATCATGTCGGCCTCCAACGAACCAACGATCCGCTGATCAACGACGTTGCCGAGGTCATCGACCTTCACGATCCACATGTCGAGTTCGCCTGCTTCATGGTTGGGTACGGTCTTGTCGCCACCGGCGTTCGATAGGCTGCTCCCGGCAAGTATATAGCCTCCATCGGTGGCGGTGATCCCCACGAGGTAGTCGCCGCCAGGCCCGCCGATCAGGCGACTCCATTCCTGCACACCGCTGTTGGTCAACTTCGTGATGAAGTAATCCCATTCACCCTGGTTGATTTCGGTGATCGTGCCTGTACCACTCGATGAGGTGTAGCCACCGATCAGATAGCCACCATCGTCCGTTTGTAGAATATCCCCTGGTGCATCCGCCTCGCTGCCACCCAGGCGGCGGTGCCATACGATGCCACCTGTAGCGTTCAATTTCAACACGTACAGATCGCTGCTGCCGAAGCCCGGTTCGGTCAGATTGCCGTCCGCGAGTTCCCGTACGCCGATATGGAGCAGGTAGCCACCATCAGTGGTCTGCACCACATCACCGAAGTTATCATCGTCACTCGTGCCGTAGCGTCCATCCCATTGTACGTTGCCATCGGCGTCGCATTTCACCAGCCAGATATCGCTGGTCGGGAACGGACCTGACTGATCGAAGTTCGGCTGGGTGACATCCACGCCGCTATCCGAATTGCTTGATCCTGCGATCAGGAAACCACCGTCAGCCGTCGCGATCAGCTTGCTCACGAACTCGTTGCTAAGGCCACTGAGACTGTTGTCCCACTGATACTGCAAGGTGTTCTGTGCAACCACTCCGGTCGATCCGCCTAGAGCGATCGCGAGTACACTGGCCCAAAGCTCATTCACTGTAGCACGCATGCGTTGCCCGTTACGGGTAGGGGGTTACCCCCAACTCCCTTGGGCCGGTGAAAGTCGAACAACCCTCATCCCAACCGACAACGGACCGGACGAAACGGGAAAGACGGAAGCTGAAAACGACGGTCGGAGTGTTGAACTCAACACTGTTCTCGCACTTGGCAAGAACGTGCTATCCGGAATGGAATGTTGAACGGTATGCCGAGGCCGTCCTCAATTCAGCGAACCATCCACGGTGCCTTTCGACAACCACTCCCTGGCTTCGGCTTCGCGGTGGAAGATCTGCACGGGCACGTCCGTGGGGTAGTAGGCGTAGTACAGGCGGACCAAGCTCATGTTCGTGTCCGAATTCGCCACCCACGAGATCGTCTTCGCCAAGCGCTCCACTTGGGCTTGTGCGCAATGGTCCTGATACATCACACGCACATCGAAATTGATGTCGGCGGGCAACACCATCAACAGGTGGTGCGGCTCCTTCCCGAAATGCGCCTTGCGCAACGCCAGCACTTCGGCGATGCTATCGGCCGTCAATTGAGCATCTTCCTTGAAACGGATCTGTACTTCACCGTTGGGGCCCAAGCACACTTCTGCGGTCGGGTTCTCTACGCTGATCTTCATGCCGCAAAGGTCGGGCATGAGTCAAGCAAAGGCACTTGAACTTTGTCAAGTTCCACTGCGCAGTATCCGGCTCTTCAAGCGGCTCAGGTATTCCGGCGCAATGCCGATGTAGCTCGCCACGATGCGGTCCGGCACGTCCTGCACCAGCTCGGGCCAATCGCGCATCAGTGCGATGTAGCGTTGCGCGGCATCCATGCCGAGCAGGCTCGTCAAGCGCCACGCGTTGATCACTTGCGCTTGTTCCAATAGGGTGATGTATGCGCGTGTCCATGCCGGCACCTTCGCCATCAACATATCGTGCGTCGCGCGATCCCAGGTGATCACCTCGCTGTCCGCAAAAGCTTCGATGGCCTCGCGACTGGGCTTGCCGGTGATGAACGAATCCAGCACCACGCACACGCGGCAGGGCAGTGCGATGTAGCGCGTCACTTCGTTGCCGTTGCGGTCGTGGAATAGCGTGCGCATGCCGCCCACGGCTACCAGATACATGCGGTCGCCCACATCGCCAGCATCCAAGAGCACCGTGCCCTTGGTCACGTGCATGGTCTGTACCGAGCTCTCCACCAACGCGCGCTCTTCCTCTGTGAGCTTTCCGAAGAACTGGAAGAGCGGATCGAGGGCGTGGTCCATGGTAGTGTGAAAGTAGCTGCTTCTTGTCGCACCGGCAACGCTTCATCAAGGAGCAGCGTTGATCGACCAGCACAGGGCTGGAGGCGAGGCCCCAGCGCATTATCCGTACCTTCAACACATGCAGATCCAGATCAATACCGATAATAACATCGAAGGCACCGAAGCCTTTGCCGCGCATGTACGCGCCGTGGTGGAGAAGAACCTGAACCACTTTGCAGAGCACCTGAGCCGCGTGGAAGTACACCTGGGCGATGTGAACGCCGACAAGAAAGGACCACAGGACCACAGCTGCACCATGGAAGCCCGGCCCAAGGGCATGGAGCCCGTGGCCGCTACGCATAAGGCTGCTACCAGCCACGCTGCTGTTGAAGGTGCCGTCCAAAGCTTGGCGAACCTGTTGCGCACCCGTTTCGGGAAGTTGCACGATCGCAAAGGCGCAGCGGCGCTTCCGTTCCCAGAGGGCGAATTGTGATCGGTCCTTACCGGTCCAGCGGTCCGTATCCGGGCTTCACACCCGTTCGCTCGGGCGCTGGTACAGGCGTTGCACGCTGCGGTGCGCTTGCTCGGGTGCCAGCAGTTCGAAGAAACTGGTCAGTAACAGGATCTTCACCAGGAAGAGGGTGCCGATGAACTTCGCTGCATACCCCCACGTGGTGTCGAAGACCTGGTAGAGGCGGGTGGAATTGCCCATGCGCGATAGAACCATTTCACTTACTGCATCACCAATCGCACAGTGTTCACCACACCATCGCTCGCACGCACCCGCACCGCATACACCCCCGCAGGCAACGCGCTCAGATCGCAACGCACCACCTCCGTCGGATGCATCTGCACCGCATACACCTCGCGCCCGCTCAGGTCCACCACGTTCACGCTCACCAACGCGAGACCCGTGATGCTGATGGTCCCGCTGCTCGGGTTCGGGTGCACTAGTAGATCATTGCGAGTTGATGTGTTCACACCGGTGCTCGTCTCTGTTACTACAGTTACATCAGGTGTGCGGATCGGCTCGTTGAAGTCGAAGAAGATGTCCGCGTTGTTGGTGACGACCGTGCCCGGAAGCACCGGCTCGTGCAAACGAATGCGGAAGCTCGTGAGGCCGTGGCTGCCGGCTTCGTTCGTGGTGCTGTCCACGAGCAGGATATTGTCAAAAGTCCAGCGCACCACCCGGCCGGGCAGGAAATCCACCGTGCAAGGGTGGGAGCTAACACCTTGCTCAAAGCGCGCCATGTCCAGTGTGGCATCGAGTGTATCGGTCACCACCACAGTGAAGGCCGTATCGGTTCCGGTGTTCTGGAATTGAATGGTGTAATCCAGGTAGTTGTCGGTGCCGATGAAGTACTGTGTGCTGCTCTCTTGGCTGCTGGTACGTACCTCTTTCACGTTGGGGTCGTAGCTGCCCGTTACTTCGCGCTGCACGGTTGCACTGTTGTTGGCCAGCGACGATTCGGTGAGGGTATTGGTCACCGCGAACGTAGAGTTGACGAAGGACCCGAGCGGAGTGCTTACTGGCACGGTGAGCAACACGCTCACCGCTTGGCCACCAAAGGAGCCGAACGCCGGAAAGTCCCATGTGATGGTGTTGCCTACTACGCTACTTGGTGTTGGATTCGCACTGTCGAAAAGCAACGCCGGATCGTACGTACACGAAACCGTTACAGGCCCGCTCACCTGTGGCGATAGGTTGCTCACATGACCAAACAGTGTGTACGCAAAGCCCGGTCGCGCCGCCGTGCCGCTTGCATGCATACGCAAGTCCAATTCCGTGGTGCTCCCGTTGGCGAGATCCACCACCACATCGGCACCGTTGATCGCGAAGGGCACAGGCTGGGTCACCGGGCAAATGGGGATCAACGTTGCATTGGTCTGGGTCAAGCTGTAATTGCCCGCGGGTAGGTTGAAGGCATAGCTGCCATCTCCGTGGGTAAGGGCGAAATAGCCACCCGGTTCTATTGCCAACACACTGTTCGGCACACCCACCTCGCCGATGTCGCGCACACAATCGCCGTTCACATCGTACCAACTGGTGCCGCTCAACGCGCCGCAGTTCGGCCCTAGGTCCGGCACCACGATCTGCTGCTGGTGCATGCACTGGGTCTGGCTCCACCCTATGGAGAGGTCGTAGGTGCCAGCGGCGAGGTCCTCGAATACCACATTCGTAGTTCCGTTGCCGCTCGTACCTGTGGCCACCCAGCTGCCGTCCAACACCAAGCTCAGGTTTCCGGCAAAGGGGCCGCTGCTCTCCAACGTGATGCTGCCATTGGTGCCACCGCTACACGCACCCTGCACCTCCGTGACCACAGGGTACCAGGAATAGTCCACGCCGTACACGATGAAGGAACCGTTGCCACCGCACCCCAAGGCATCGGTGTAGCTGTAGTTCACCTGATCGTTCAAACAGAAGCCACTGTACACGGGGTCGCCTTGTGTATTCAGGCCCAAGAAAGTGGTGGGCACATCGAAGTTGTAGCTGTACGGCCCGTTGTCGTAACCCATGAACTCCACGAAGGCACCGGCCCCATTGCACATGCCCTCGCAAGCACCGCCCCAATAACCGGTCAGGCTATATGCGCCTGCCCACGTAGGCCCGAAGCCCGGGGGCAGTTGCTGCAGACCATCCACCGTCACATCTGCGCTGGCCATGGCCCCCAGATTGTCGGTCGCCGTCACCGTGTACGTGCCGGCCACCAGACCGAAGATGCTATCCGTGCTGGCCGCAAAACTGTTCGGGCCGGTCCATGCAAACGTGTAGGGACCCTGCCCGCCCGATGCCTGGGCCCACGCCGAACCATTCTGGTTGCCGCAGGTCTCCGGAAAGGAAGACCCGCTCACCACAAGAGCGTGTGCAGGTAGTACAGCGCAAATTAACACGAAGAAGAGGGTCGAGGTCCGGATCATGGGGGTGGGTTCTAGTGCTTAGACGGAAGGGTGATGGAAAGGTAGCCTTGGGGTTCGATAGGGGAAGACGCCCCCCGAAGACCCAGCTACAGGCTAAGGAACGGAACCCATCCCGCTTTCCGGCGGCCTGCGCTGAACGCGTCCACACCCCGCGTGTACGGATGCCCGGATGCTGCTGTACCGCCAACCCCTCTGTACCCTCGGCCTGCTTGCCGTGCTCATTGCACTGCACCCGGCCAACCCCGCTCGCCGCGCAGGACCTGAGCGGCTGACTCATCCTGAAATGGGTTTACGCAAAACAGCGACCCATGGAGGACAAGTTCAAGCACAACAAGAACGGCAAGTTCGAGTCAGGATACAGTGAAGCGTTCAAGCGCAAGGTGATCGAGGAGTACTTGGAGACGGGCACGCCCACGCAGCGGCTGCTTATCAAGTATGCCATCTCGTACTACCTTGTCCATGATGATCTTCCGCATAACCGTCAACGGCTCCCCCAGCACCGGCTGATATGAGGCTCTTCCACATTCTTCTTCTCTTCGGGATCCTGTTCCGGTGCATGGGGCAGTCCGATGCCGAGCTGACTTTTTCCGTTCGCCAGTTCGGCATGGAGGAAGGCTTGATCCACCGGCGCGTGTTGCAAGCGGTGCAAGATGAACAAGGCTTCATCTGGTTGGCCACCCCTGCCGGCGTGCAGCGGTTCGATGGGTATTCCTTCACCAACTACACCACGGAGGACGGGTTGACCACCAATGCGGTCTCGATGATCTGGCCGGACCCCGATGGCTTGCTCTGGGTGGTCTCCACGGCCGACTTTTCCGAAGGTCACATCTCTGCCATCGACATCCTCGATCCGCGTACCGGAAAGATCCTTCCGTATGCGAAACACTTCGGCAACGCACCACCCGTGCCCTTGGAGGAACTGGTGGACAAGGCGATCGCGCTGAACGACGGTAGCCTTTTGCTTGCGGGTCATGCAAGACTGGTCATCTACCATTCTGCAGCAAAGGGCAGCATGGTGATCAAGATGTCCACGGACCACGTGCTCAGGCCGTTGGTCATGACACAAGGGGGAGTGGTCTGGTGTGTTCGAACAGAGCCGATGGAGGAATTCTCCCAATTGGTGAAGGTGCAACCGACAGGGCGGGTGACACCGGTGGATGATCGCCGTTTTCGTCTTGGGGACTTCGGTATCGTAGATGGCTGCGACCTGCGATCCGGTGATCGATCATTCTATTTCCTGGCGGAGCAGCAGCACGTTGCCACCCATGAGTTCCGGATCACGCCGAAGGGGGAATTCGAGCGCATGCCGGAAGCCCTCCGGCCAGGCGACCTTTTCAAAGGGACAGGCGCCGTGTACCAGGACCTCGGTGGGGGACGTGTTCTCGTAGGGCCGAAGATCCACGAATTGAGCGGCCGCAGCGCACCACGCAACGGCAAAGTCCTTCTCGACCTTTCCAAGGAGTATCCGAAATTGTCCCTTGACCTCAACTCCACACTGGTCGACCGTGCCGGGAACATCTGGCTGTGCAGCAACTTCGGCCTGTGGCAATTGACCATCCGGCGGAACGTGTTCCACCGGTGGTTACAAC
The DNA here is from genome assembly GCA_902826215.1 of uncultured Bacteroidota bacterium. GTDB lineage: Bacteria > Bacteroidota > Bacteroidia > Flavobacteriales_F > PHOS-HE28 > PHOS-HE28. The sequence continues at coordinate 35,991 of CADEDY010000022.1, read as the reverse complement.
GGACCGATACGGCAACAGGGCTCGGCAGGACGACGCGTGCCATGCATGTGATCGGGGATACGCTGTACGTGAACACGGATGAGGATGGTTGGTGGGGCGTGGACACCCGTTCCGGGAACATACGCCGCAAGGATGACGGGCATTGGGACATGCGCTGTGCCATGGCGCCGGATGGCCATGGTGGCCTTTTCGCCAACTGTTCATTCCGATTGATGCATTGGCGCAACGGGCGTTTGGTCGTCCCCATGTTCACCACCGAGCGCATGGTGCACAGCATCTTTCCGATGGGCGACGAACGCTTGCTCTTGGGCACGAACGTGGGCCTGGCATGGGCGGATACCAGCTTGACCCGCTACGTGCCGTTCACGGATGCCGAACAAGGCAAGGCGTCCAATGCCATGGTTTTCGCGTTCCACCGGGATCGTGCGGGCACCATTTGGGCGGGTACCACCAGGGGGTTGTGCGAATTGGATGTGGACGGCACGGTCCGGGCCATTTGGTCCCAAGAGGACAGTACACACTACCTGCCGGGGGACGATTTCCAGCACATCTATGAGGATCCGCACGGCATTTTCTGGCTCAGTACCGGAACCAGCGGATTGATCCGCTGGGACCGGTCCACGGGCGAGGTGCGTTCCATCACCATGCGCGATGGCTTGCCCAGCAATGGCATCTATGCGGTGTACCCCGATCAGCGAGGGAGGTTCTGGATGCCAACGGACTACGGTATCGTTCGCTACGACACGTTGACCGGACAGGTCTTCACGTACACGGTCGCGGATGGGATCACGGACAACGAGTTCAATTGTACGTCCCACACGCAAGGTCCCGATGGTCGGTTGTACTTCGGTGGCATGAACGGCGTAACGGCGTTCCATCCTGACGACCTGGTCGATCAGCATTACGATTCTCCCTTGGTCATCGCCCATGCGGAACAATTGGATGGTGGGACAGGGGAACTGATGGATCGCACCGCCGAGATCACCCGTACCCGGACCATCACCATGCGCCCGAGCGACCGCTTCTTCACCTTGCGTATGGCCTTGTTGAGTTATGAGAAGCCCAGCAATGTCCTGTACGGTTGGCGCATCGATGGCGTCGATAACGATTGGAACAATCAGCGTGATCCCGAATTGCGATTGGTTTCGCTTCCTTATGGTTCGCACCGATTGCACATACGCGCAAAGGGCGGCAGCGGGGAGTGGAACGAACAGGAACTCGCATTGACCATCAACGTGATCAGGCCCTGGTATCTGCGTTGGTGGGCCGTAGTGCTGTTCGCCACGGCGATCATCGGCGGGGTATATCTGCTTTTCCGGATCCGCTTGGCACGCTTACGCGCTGTGATGGCCATGCGCGACCGGATCGCTTTGGACCTGCACGATGAAGTGGGCAGCACCTTGAGCAGCGTGGCGTTGTTCAGCACGGCCTTGCGCAATACCAACCGCACACACTCGGAGAAAGAGTCCAACATGCTGGACCGCATCGCCGAGAACAGTGCGCAGGCCATGGAAAGCATGAACGACATCGTATGGAGCGTGAACACGCGCTACGAGAAACTGTCCGATGTGAAGGACCGCATGCTGGCCTATGCCGGGCCGTTGGCCGAGACCTGCGCGTGGGAATTGGAGGTCCACGTGGAGGAGGGCTTGGAGGATCTGCGCCTGAGCATGAACGAACGCAAGAACCTCTACCTGGTCTTCAAGGAAGCGGTGAACAATGCGGCCAAGCATGCCCGGTGCGATCGAGTGCGTGTGCAGGTGCGGAAGCAGGGCCAAGGACTCGAACTCATCATCGGGGACAATGGCGCGGGCGTATCCGGGGAAGCGCAGGGCCGCAACGGGCTCGGTGGCAATGGCCTGCGCAGTATGAAGGAACGGGCCGAAGCCATCGGTGGCAGCCTTTTGGTCGAGCAGGCAGAGCAGGGCGGAACGGTCATCACCCTGCGCTTCACCCCGCACCGAGAATAGCCGGACACATCACCGAACTCTTAGACTTGTTAGATCTACCCATGGATACCACCTCCGATCAGCCTTTCCTTTGACCGCATGATCCGCGTCGCGCTTTTCGATGACAACCGCCAACAACGCGACGCCATGGCCGCCTTGCTCGAAAGTGTGCCGGAAATGAGCTGCGTGGGTTGCTTCGCCGATGCCAATTCAGCCCTCGAGCACGCTGGGGCCTGCGGACCCGATGTGGTGCTCATGGACATCGACATGCCCGGCACCGACGGGATCGAGGGCACCGCGAAACTTCGCCTGGCGTATCCCGGGCTGCGCATCATCATGCTCACCGTATTGGAGGATGATGACCGGATCTTCGCGGCTATCCGCGCAGGTGCCGACGGCTACTTCCTGAAGCAGACCGCCCCCATGAAGCTCGTCGATGGCATCAAGGAAGTGATGGAGGGTGGTGCACCGATGAGTCCCAGCGTGGCGCGCAAGGTGCTCGGGATGGTGAACGGCCCGAAGCAGGAGAAGAAGACCGAACAATTCGAGCTCACCCCGCGCGAGCAAGAGATACTCGCACTGCTGGTGAAAGGCTGGACCTACAAGCGCATCGGTATGGAACTCGGCGTCACCTTTTCCACCGTGAACAAGCACGTGGGCCATGTGTACGCCAAGCTGCGCGTGAACAGCGTGGGCGAAGCCGTGGCCTTGGCCGTTCGGAAAGGCTTGGCCTGAAGCCCGATCATTCGTGCATTGGATCTCCTGAACAGGGTCGATCTCGTGCAGCGGCTTTCGCGCGCGATGCGCCTGAACGCGTATCCAGCCAAATGAAAGTCGGGTGTGGAGAACGCCGGAAAGGCCCGTCGTTGCTGGATACTGCTAGATCTAGCAATTGACCCGTCGCGTTCGTGCGGCCACCTTTCCACCCTGATACGAATTCCCTGTACAACCAACCTTACCACACCCATGGAACACCGTACGCTTCTCTCCCTCGGTCTTTCGCTTCTGCTCGGCGCGACATCGCTCGTTGGCCTTGCGCAATACCAAACCGGATACCCCGCGAACGGCTTGGCGGGCAACCTCAACGCCCTCGATCTCGCCGTGGGAGGACCGAACACCTGCGGGCCGTATGCGTTCACCATGGTGGTCCCGGGCGCGGCATGGGGCACCAACTATGGGGCAGTACCCAGCTATTTCAATGTGCAAGCCGGCTCGGGTCAGCAGCAACTCCAACTTCAGTTCCACTACGAGATCTCGTCCGTCGCGCCAGCCCCGACCTACCAGTTCTGGATCGACGGTGAGTTCTGCTCCGGTTGCATCGTGCAGTTGAACGCACACGTTCCGGGCTTCTCCATCGATCCCAACATCAGCATCTACACGGATGTGCTCACGATCACGCACCAATACGGGGACGCTTGGAAAGAGCCCAACAACGGGGTCCGCGAGTTCGGCTTGCGGGTGAACCTCTACGGCCAACCGAATTGCGAAGCGCGTTTCAAGGCGGTGATGTTCGGCACCACCTTCACCGAAGTGCTCGGTGAATACGATGCGCCGGCGTTGCCTCTCTACATCCTGCGCGACCCACCCGGCGACGGCAGCTACAGCACCATCACCATCACCAATGGCGCCTGTGTGGGCACCACCACTTCGGTGACCACCGGTTCCACCCAGAACACCTTCTACAAGGCTCGGGTCGGTGTGGCCGGTACGGTCCCCTTCATCGGCCTCGAATACGACATCTATGGGGAGATCGGCGGGGACTACCACGCTACACAGACCGAGCAAGCGAATTTCGACATCACCACCTGCTTCGAGAACACCGAGGTGATCTCCACAGGCACCACAGGGCCACCCGATGATGTGTTCATCGGCAGCGCCATCCGCTACGCATACGGCTTCGGCAAGGTGATCACCCGCACCGATTGTGGCACCATCGAAAAGGACGCCTACTTCGCCAACGGACCGGTCAATGTGAACAGCCGGTACGTGTACACCGAAAGCCAGATCCGCAATACGGTCCTGCCCGCCTTGGAAACCTTGATCGCCGGTTTGGAACCGGGTACGACTTCCTACCGCGATGCCGTGAGCCAGCGCGGCGTGTGGATACAGACATTGGCCATGAACGAGTCGATCAAGGCAGCAGCAGTGGTGGAAGACGTACAGAGCTTCAGTGGCGGCCTTTCCGATGATCACACCTTCACCACCACCACCACGGAGGCGCGGAGCATCAGCTACGAATCCACCATGGACAACGGGTTCTCGGGCGAATTCGGCGTGAACATCGGTGGCACCGGCATCACCGCAGGCGGGGGCATGAACTTCCAGCAGGGATACGGTTCCGGCCAGAACTCCAGCAATGCCGTGACGAACACGATGGCGTATCACCTGGAGGACGACGACGGCTCGGACCAGTTCACGGTGAACATCGCTAAGGACCCTGTTTTCGGCACCTTCGTCTTCAAACTGGAACCCAACAGTTCCCAGTCCAGCTGCCCTTACGAAGGCGGCGAGCAACTCGACAAACCTTCGCTCTCCGTAGGCGTTCCAGGGAATACCACCATGGTGGTGAACGAAGCACCGCTCGGCTCGCAGGTGAACTTCCCCTTGTACGTGTGCAACAACAGCACCGAGGACCGCACCTACCACTTGAAATTCAGTTCCGCCACCAACACCGAGGGCGCGATCCTCACCGCCTTCGGTAACCAGTTGAACGGGAACGACGACGGTATCGAGCTGGATGTTCCGGCCGGCGATTGCCTCAATGTCACCAACCTCATCCTGGTAGAGAACGGTGGGGTCGTGGACTACGAGAACATCCTCGTGTACCTCTACTCCTTGTGCGATGGCGGGATCAGTTCCAGCGTCACCATCTCCGCGTACTTCGGTACGGGCAACGTGGCGCCCGATCCCTACTGCCAACCACCGAGCCTGGGCGATATCATCTACGGGAACTACGTGGATGGTGTGCAGCTCGCTGACATCGAGAACCTGAACACCGGGGGGATACCGCCGCCTACCGGCTACGTGGACTACAGTGATGAACACTTCACCACCCTGTCGCGCAACAGCCAGCAACTGCTCATGGTGACGGCTGGGCCGAGCGACCTCATCCTCCTGACCGCGTGGATCGACTACGACCAGAGCGGCACGTACGATATCGACGAGAAGATCAGCGAGGGCACCTTCTTCCCCTTCGGTGATCGCCGTGTCCCGTACTTCTTCCAGGTGCCTGCCACGGCCTCGCTCGGGAACACCCGCATGCGTGTGCGCGCGGTGTATGTGGCGCCCGGTGAGCCCACGCCCATGGATCCCTGCTACAGCTACCAGTACAGCGAGATCGAGGAGTACGGCATCACCATCGACGGCAACACGCCCTTGGATTGCACCGGCACGCCCAACGGTCCGGCCAACCCGGGGAACTCCTGCAATGACGGAAATCCATCCACGGTGCTCGACATCTACCAATCGAACTGCACGTGCGCAGGCATTCCCACCGATTGTGAAGGGGTCGCGCTCGGTACGGCGCTACCCGGTAGCTCTTGCGATGACAATGATCCCAACACCGGAGGCGATGTGTACGGCGCGGACTGCGAATGCGCTGGACTATCCTTCGACTGCTTGGGCGTAGCCGGCGGAACAGCCGTGCAAGGCACACCGTGCGACGATGGCGACGTGGCCACCGGCAACGATGTGTACGATGCGAACTGCACCTGCGTGGGTCAACTCATCGATTGCCTGGGCGTGATCGGCGGCAGCACCTTGCCCGGGACACCCTGCAACGATGGCAACCCCTTGAGCGGCGGCGATGCCTACAATAGCAACTGCCAGTGCGTAGGCGCCTTCGCCACGGACTGCGCCGGAATTCCCGGCGGAACCGCACAACCCGGCACACCGTGTGACGATGGGAACGCTGCGACAGGCAACGATATCTACGGGCTCAATTGCGCTTGCGCCGGTCTGCCCTATGATTGTGCTGGCACCCCCGGTGGGAACCAGTTGCCAGGTACACCGTGCGATGACGGCAACCCCGCCAGCGTCAACGACACCTTTACCGCCAATTGCGGTTGCATCGGCGTGCTGCCGAACGACTGCGCGGGTGTGCCAGGCGGCACTGCCCAACCCGGCACGGCTTGCGATGACGGCGATGCCAATACGGGCAATGACGTGTACAACGCGTTCTGCACCTGCGCTGGTCAATTGATCGACTGCGACGGTGTGACCGGTGGCTTGGCGTTGCCCGGTTTCCCTTGCGATGATGCCAATGCCAGCACGGGTGGCGATACATGGGACAACAACTGCCAGTGCGCGGGCCTGCTCATCGATTGTGAAGGCGAGCCCGGCGGAACGAACACCGTGGGTACCGCGTGCGACGATGGTAACCCCGACACCAGCGACGATACCTACAATGCCGATTGTACCTGTGCCGGAACGCTCGTGAGCGATTGCGAAGGCACGGTGGGTGGTCCTGCACAACCCGGTACGGCGTGCGATGATGGCGATGCCAACACCGGCAACGATGTGTACACGGCCACCTGCACCTGCGCCGGACAACTCATCGACTGCGAAGGCACGATCGGCGGCTCTGTATTGCCTGGCACCACTTGCGATGATGGACTGGCCTGCACCGTGAACGACGTGCGCGGCACCGACTGCGCCTGCAGTGGCACCATGCTCACCATCGGCACCGTCACCGGCCCCAGCGCGGTGGTGGGCCTCAGCAGCAACGCCTACATCGTAACGCCCATGGCCAACGCCACCAGCTACACCTGGGCCCTGCCCAACGGATGGACCACCAACGACAACAGCGCCTTTGCCCTCGTGGCCGAAGCCGCCAACACTGCGGGCCCCGTGCAGCTCTGCGTCACCGCCACCGTGGGCGGCTGCGAACTCACCAGCTGCATCACCGTGACCGTGGACTTCAACACCGGTTTGGATCCCGAAGCCACGGCGAGTGGTGCTTGGTACACCGTGCAGCCGAACCCCTCCACCGGCCTCTTCCAGCTCATCCCAGCTGGTGACCTGTCGCCGCTCACGATCACGGTCTTCGATGCCGTCGGCCGCACCGTACACGCACCCTTCTTGGTCGCAGGGAAAAGCACGGCGACACTGGACCTCAGCTCCGCCGCACCTGGCGCCTACTACCTCGTGGCCACCGGCAACGGGGAACGCCATATCAGCCGTATCATAGTGGAGCGCTAACGTTCACTCTCGTTGCTCGCACTCAAGGGTGGACTTCCGTGAGGAGGCCCACCCTTGCCTTTTTCATGACCGCATGTCAAGTCTTTGTAAATGCGGTTCGGTGTGTGCTTGTGTAGAACAGGAAGGAACATTCGGATCGCCATGGATCCGGCAGCCGGTTGCACCGCGCTGGTTGAACGGATACCTTCGAGCGCCATCGACATCATGGGCTGGAACATGGGTCAGCTGGCACGCCACCGCGCCCCATGCCCCCCCATACCGACCTCTCCCAACTCGACCGCCTCTACAAAGGCGACCGCACGCGCATGGCCCGCTGGGTGGGCATCTACTTGGAAGAGACCCCCAGCCAGTTGCAGCGGCTGGCGGGCTGCGTGGAGCGAACGGATCTGGAAGGGCTGTTGGCCATCGTACACGACCTGAAACCCACCATGCACTACCTGGGGGGCCAACGGATGCAGGACCTACTGGTGCGGTTGGCGCAAGAAGCCCGAACAGCAGGCGTTGCAGCTTGTGGACTGGTCCTTCTGGAACTGATGGAGGAAGCCCGGTCGGTGTCGTTGGAATTGCAGCATCACTTCCAAGCGGAATTGAGTTCGTAGCAGAACTGGTGGAAATACCGGGTGCCAGCGCCAAAGACAGCACGACCTTTCGCCATGATCCGCCTCGCCCTCGCCGATGACCAGGTCCTCTTCCGGAAAGGACTGGCCATGCTCTTGCAGGACATGGCCGATGCACAAGTGGTGTTGGAGTGCGCGAACGGAGCGGAACTACTGACCGAGCTGGCGCGAACGCCGGTGGACATCGTGCTGCTGGACCTGCAGATGCCCGTGCTCGACGGCATCGAGACCACCAAGCGTATCAAGCAGGACTTCCCGCAGGTGAAGGTGATCATCCTCAGCACGCACGACGAGGACAAGTTCATCGCACACCTCATGGAGCTTGGGGCGAACGGCTACATGCTGAAGACCGCCGAACCCGACGAGATCGATACCGCGATCCGCTCCGTGGCGGCGAACGGCTTCTACTTCAGCGAGCTGGTGAGCCGCGTGATGCTGCACGGCCTGGTGAAGAAGAAACAGGTGAAGCCCGTCTTCAACGAAGTGGATCCGCTAAGCGAACGCGAACTCGACGTGTTGCGCGGCATCTGCCAGGAACTCACCACGGCGGAGATCGCGGCGAAGCTCTTCGTCAGTCCGCGCACGGTGGATTTCCACCGCAACAACCTCTTGCTGAAGACCGGTGCGAAGAACGCGGCCGGACTCGTCGTGTACGCCATCACCAAAGGCCACTTCGCACCGTGAGGATCCTTGTGCGCCACGTGGTCCAGGTGCTCTTGTGCCTGTGCGTGCTTCCGGCGCAGGCGCAGGAGGATACCCTGTTCCTGCCGTTGCGTGCGATCACCATCGAGGATGGCCTTTCGCAGGGCATGGTGAGCAGCATCATTCAGGACCGGGCGGGTTTCATGTGGTTCGCCACCAAGGACGGCCTGAACCGCTACGATGGCTATTCCTTCCGGGTGTTCCGCCACGATCCGGCGGACAGCACCACCGTGCGCGACAACTTCATCCAGGCGATCCATGAGGATCGCACAGGGCTGCTGTGGGTAGGCACGAACAGTGGGCTGGATGTGTTCGATCCCGCAACGGAGATCTTCCACCATTACGCTTGTACGGACGGGGCCTCCGGCCAGGCCGCCGGAACGCATGGACCGCGTGCACACGATGATGGCACCCAATGCGCGACGAACGTCATCGCGGAAGACCCCTCCGGGCATCTGTGGGTGTCGTCGGGCCAGCGGCTGTATCGCATCGATCCGGACCGAAGTGGATCATCCCCCGCGGGACCCGGCAGACGCGTTGAACTGGTCGGGGTGTGCCCGGGCGTGAAGATGCATTGGATGGCCGTGGATGGATCGGGCCTGTTGCGCGGGGCGTGGACGTTGAACATCGCTGACCTGGACATGCGCACCTTCACCCTGGATACGCGTGATGAAGCGCGCATTGCGGCCATGATCACGCATCCGCAACTGCTGGCTTGGAGCCCCATTGTCGCCGGGCAGGGGGAGGAGGAGTGGGCCGTCTTTGCCACCGATAGCACCCGGCATAGCAGCTACAGCTTCGGTGAAGCGGTTCTGGAGGCCAACAATGACGTGAACAAAATCAGTTCCACCACAGCGCTCTCCGACGCGGGCTGGATGAACGTGATCTGCGCGACCACCGATGCCCATGGAGCGCTGTGGGCTTCGGATCACCGCTTATGGCACTGCGACCCCCGGACCGGCCGCGTGACCCGCCTGATACCGGCATCCCCCGAACTGAGGATCGGGTCGCCAGCAGTGGTCTGCCTGTACCGCGACCGCAGCGGGGTGATGTGGATGGGCACGAACGGCTTCGGTGTGCTTCTGTACGACCCACGCGGGGAACGCTTCCACAAGCAACGCCTACCCAGCTTGAGGACGATGGTGCCCTTGCGCGACGGCCGGATGCTCGCGTTCACTTGGGGACCGCTGTACTATATCTTCCAAGACCAGGACATTACGCCGTACCCCATCGACACCCGCAAAGAGGGCTGGGACCTGGATGCCTACGAACCCTGCGTGGTGGAGGAAGGCAGCGGGGTGTTCTGGACGAACCTGGGGGATGCGCTCACACGCTACGAGGAACCTGCCCACCGGAAAGGCGGACGGGACGGCAGCGGTCCGCGCTTTGGCGACCCGGACCTGCCGGTCCGCTTTCCGCTCCACATCGGGCATGACAGCCTCATCCGCTTCGGCAGCAAGAAGGCCTTCGGCCAGTTCAACACGCGCACGAAGAAGTTCAGCAGCATCCCCTATCCCATCCCGGCGCAAGGCGGCTCCTATGAATTCGTGCAGGCCATTGTGCAGGACGCGCAGGGGATCTTCTGGCTCGGTACCATGCAGGGCCTGCTGCGCCTTGACGCGGCGACCAGCGATTGGACCCATCACGCCAATGACCCGGATGATCCACGTTCACTCTCCACCGATGTGATCTTCTGCCTGCTCAACGATCCGCGGGACGCGAACATCCTGTGGGTGGGCACCAACGGCGGCGGCCTCAACCGCTTCGACAAGCGGACGGGGCAGTGTGCACGGTTCGGCACCGCGGAAGGCCTGCCGAACAACGTGATCTACGGTCTGCTCGTCGATGACGACGGCCAGCTCTGGATGAGCACCAACAAGGGCCTCGCGCAGTTCGATCCGCTCACACATGAAGTGCGCAGCTTCGATGCGAGCGATGGCCTGCAAGGCGATGAATTCAACCGATATGCCTACTGCAAAGCTGCGGACGGCACGCTCTACTTCGGCGGCGTCAACGGCTTCAACTACTTCCGCCCGGAGGAACTGCGCCCCGATTCGCTGCCTGCGGTAGTGCATCTAACGGACATCAAACTGACCAACAGGTCCATCGCCTTCGGTGCGGAGGGTTCACCGCTGACGAACCCCACGCACCTCACGCGTGAGCTCGTGCTCGCCTACCGCGAGGCGGCCATGATCACCTTCGAGTTCGCCACCATGGAGTTCAGTGAACCCGAGGAGCACCGGTACCAATACAAGCTGGACGGCTTCGACACCGATTGGATCATGGGTGGCACCGATCGGACTGCGGTGTACACGAACCTCGATCCCGGCACCTACACGTTCCACGTTCGGGGTGACAACCGCGATGGCCTCTGGGATACGAAGGGCACCGCGTTCCAACTGATCGTGCTGCCGCCGTGGTATCGCGCGTGGTGGTTCTATGCGCTGTGCGTGCTGGCAGTCGGAGGCGGCATCCTGCTGTATATCCGCTCGCTTACCCAGCAGAAGAAGCATCTGGAGCGCACCGTTGCTGCGCGTACGGCGGAGTTGAGCAAGGCCAAGGAACGCGCGGAACAAAGCGAACGGGTGAAGCAGCAATTCCTCGCCAACATGAGCCACGAGATCCGCACGCCGGTGAACGCCATTTCCGGCATGAGCACCGTGCTGCGACGGAAAGAGCACTTGCCCTCGCAACAAGAACACCTGGACGCCATCGCGACCAGCAGTGAGGCCCTGCTGGGCATCGTGAACGAGATCCTCGACCTGAGCAAGATCGAAGCGGGAAAGCTCCACCTGGAGAAAGTGCGCATGGACCCGCGCAACGTGCTCCATGGCGTGAAGGAAGTGATGCGCTACCGGGCCGAAGAGAAAGGGCTGATCTTGGATTCGACCATCGCTAACGATGTACCCGCCATCGTGCTGGGCGATCCCACGCGCTTGCAACAGGTGCTCATGAACCTCGTTGGCAATTCCATCAAGTTCACCGAGCGCGGATCGGTCAGCATCGCGCTCGATGTGCAGGAGCGACTGACCGACGCGTTGATGCTCCGCTGCACCGTCACGGACACCGGCATCGGTATCGCTCCGGAACGGTTGCTGCGCGTCTTCGACGAGTTCACGCAGGCCGAGAGCGACCACACGCGACGCTTCGGTGGAACGGGGCTCGGCCTCACCATCTGCAAACGACTGGTCGAGATGCAGGGCGGAACGATCAGCGCCGAAAGTGAAGTGGGCAAGGGAAGCACGTTCGCGTTCACCATTCCGTTTGCCCTTGATCAAACAGATAGCGTGAAGGGTGGGGATGGCGCGAACACGCAACACGCAACCCCTCAACACGTAACTGAGCTCTCTGGTCTGCGTATCCTCCTCGCTGAGGACAACAAGTTGAACGTGCTTGTCGCGAAGGAGGAATTGTCCGATGCCATCGCCGGAGTCGTCGTCGATGTGGCCGTGAACGGAAAGCTCGCACTGGACCTGTTGCAGCAGAACAACTACGACCTGATCCTCATGGATGTGCAGATGCCCGTGATGGATGGCTATGAAGCCACACGCGCGATCCGTGCATTGCCGAACGGAAGGTCACACATCCCCATCATCGCGATGACCGCCAACGTGATGCAAGCCGAAGTGCAACAATGTCTGGATGCTGGCATGGACGGCTTCGTGCCCAAGCCGTTCAAGCAGGAGGAACTCTTGGAGGCAATACGCCAAGTGTTGCCCGCCAGGAAGGGAGGATCCGCCGACTGATCACAAAACCGGTATTTCTACGAGGTGTGGGGCCAACCATGCCCTGCACCTTTGGCACGACCCAACCAACCCCTTCCACAAACGCCTTCGCCGGGCTACGGCGCAAAACCCATGGAACACGGTACACATCCCAAACCCCGCCGAAGCCTGTGCGCCAAGTTGGCCACTGGCGCTCTAGCCCTAGTGCTGTTCGCGGCATATCTGACACCGCTGTCCAGCGCTGCCCAGAATCCTTTCGCTCATAAAGGCCTGTGCGACACGGATCCCTTAACACAACCTTGCGGCGTAAATGCGTTTAATTTTAATACATGTGGACAGATCTACTTCTATCCTTACCCGGGGGGCATCACCACAACCCTGTCGCTGACCGATACGACCTTGTACACGGAGACGCCCGAATACACGGATACGTGCAGGGCGCCGTTCAATTTCTCGTGGTCCTTGCATGACGCTCCGCTGGGCAACGCCTCGGGAACGGATGTGAGCAAGTACCCCACCATGCGCGGTGGTGCTGAACCGCATACGTTCTACATCACGTTCGGTCGCCAGACGACCACTTGGACGGAAAAAGATTGGCTCGTCCTCTCCCGGTTCCCGAACGACATCAACATCTACTGGTCGGGAGCGCAACGGGCCCTTAGCTGGGATCTCTTCGTGGATGGCGTGCAGAGCGGCACGGTCGAGATCGTGCCAGGAACACAGGAATGGGCGTACCCGGGTTTTAATACGTACGACGGGCATCCATATTTGTTCGTCAAAGGTGTCTGGAAGGTCACGTACACCCCAGGCTCTGCCTATGGCCTGCCCAACAACGTGCGTGAATTCGCGCTGAGGCCCAAGATCAATTATGCCCTCAACGGCATCCCGGCTACGAGTATTGCGAGTGAAGAGTTCCGTTTCAAGGCCGTGATGGTGGGAACGAGTTTCACGGACTCGCTCGGGACGTTCGATACGCCCGATGCCGCGGTCCAGATCCTTCGCGATCCCCCTGGCGATGCCAGCTCCACCAGCCTCACGTCATCCAACACGATGTGCAGAGGCGAAACCATCTCCGGGGCCACCGAGCAAGGTGGCTCCGCCTTTGCCAAGGTGCGGATCGGGATAGCTGGTGAAGCTGGCCTCATCGTCAGTACGAACTTCGAGATCTACGGCGAAGTAGGTTTCAACGCATCGGCCAGTCGCACCCGAACGTCGACGGGAGATTACCTGACTTGCGTGACCGCGGGACAAACGATCTCCACCCCGACGTCTGGTGCACCAGATGATCTGTTCTTCGGCAATTCGATGCGCTACGCCTACGGTGTGGCCAATACCACGCGGCGCATTGGTTGCAATATGCCGACCGATTCTGCTGAGTTCATGATCGTACCCATTCGGATCCTCAACAGCTTCCGTTGGACCGAGAGCTATATCAGGAGCCAGAAAGTGCCCGAGCTGGAGGCCGATGTCGCCTCGCTCGTGGTGGGTACGGATGGTTGGAAGGTCGCCAACAATCAACTCAACGTGTGGCGACAGACCCTTGCCATGAACGATTCCATCAAGGCGAATGCGAACTATACTGGTACCCTCGAGCAATTCAATAGCGGGGGATTTCGAGACTGGTATGTGGAGACCACAAGCTCACAAACAAGGTCGATCGATTACAACGTATCCCTCTCAAACGGTTTGAGCGCTGAGTTCGGCGTCGGCTTCGCCGGCAATAGTGTTACTGTCGGTGGCGAGGTCACCTTTCGGCAGGAATACGGGAACACCGTGACCTCTTCGAACGACAGTATCAACAGGTTGGATTACCATCTGGAGGACGTAGGCAATGGCGACAACTTCGACGTAGAGATCATGCAGGACAAGGTGCTCGGCGGCAACGTGTATCGCCTGCGCTCGACTTCAAGGACCAGTTGCCCATATGAAGGCGGTTACCAATTGGACCAACCCCTGTTGCTCGTAGGCGGAGGTTCGCACATGCTGCTCAACGAAGTACTTACCCCGCAGGCGACCTTCCCGATCACCGTGACCAACAACAGCAATTCCGCACGGACGTATTCCTTCTTCGTGAACGGCACCACGAACCCCGGTGTCACACTCTCCGGTTATGGCGGGATCAACCCCATTACCCCGGTATCTCTTACGATCGCCGCGAATACCACGTTCACCGGGAACATAGTCGTTGGTCCACCGATCGGTACGGACAGCGTGGCCGACTTGGAGATCATCCTCTCCGATGCCTGTGGGGATCAGGAGATATCCTCCAGCATCACGCTTTCCGCTTACTTCGGCACAGGGAATTTCGGCGGCTACTGCATCCCCAGCAGCGCGAACGGCACGACGGACGGCGATTGGATCGATGGGGTGCAGATCGGCTCCATCAACAACACAGGCACTGGAGGCATCACGGGCCCCAGCTACACCAATTACGCGGCACAGTACAGCACACCGCTTTCGCGCAACGCGCAGAAGATCATCACCATCACTTCGGGAGCGAACGCGGGTGTCCGGTTCGCGGCGTGGATCGACTACGACCGGGATGGCATGTTTGAAGCTTCGGAGAAACTCGGTGAGTTCGAGAACAGCGCTTCTAGCGAGACCCAGAACATTGCATTCACCGTACCGATGAGCGCGCAAGTAGGTTCCACGATCATGCGTGTGCGTGGCATACACCTGGGTATCGGCGAACCCGCACCTGTGGACCCGTGCTACAGCTACCAGACTGGTGAAACGGAAGACTACGCCGTGGTGATCGATGCGAACACCCCGCAGGATTGCGCGGGCGTGAACAATGGCCCGGCGTTGCCCGGTACCGCCTGCAACGATGGCAATGCGAACACCGGGAATGATACCTGGAACGCCAACTGCACATGCCTCGGCCAGCCGTTGGATTGCGTGGGTGTGCCGAACGGCCAGACCCTGCCGGGCATAGCCTGCAACGATGGCAACGCCAACACCGCCGGTGATGTCTATGACGCGAATTGCCAGTGCGCTGGCCTGCCCTTGGATTGTCTGGGTGTTCCAGGTGGAACCACCGTGCAAGGCACAGCCTGCGATGATGGAGATGCCGCTACCGGTAACGATGTGTACAACGCGAGCTGCCAGTGCGCAGGTCAACTGATCGATTGCATGGGCGTGACCGGCGGGACAACGACCGTGGGTACCCCCTGCGATGATGGCAACCCGCTGAGCGGCGGTGATGCCTACAATGCTAACTGCGATTGCGTTGGCGCTTTCGCTAATGATTGCGCCGGTGTTGCCGGTGGAACCGCCCAACCAGGCACCGCCTGCGACGATAACAATATCGCCACGGGCAACGACACCTACAGCGCGAACTGCGTCTGCGCCGGTGAACTGTACGACTGCGCCGGAACAGTGGGTGGAACACAGTTGCCGGGAACGCCATGCGATGACGGTAATAGCGCCAGTACGAACGACACTTTCACCGCAGGATGCGGATGCATAGGCGAATTCGCAGACGACTGCGCCGGAGTACCGGGTGGTACCGCACTGCCTGGAACGCCATGCAATGATGGTAACGCCGATACCGGCAACGATGTGTACAACGCATCCTGCACCTGCGCTGGTGAACCGATCGACTGCAATGGCGTGGTCGGTGGCCCCAC
>CADEDY010000022.1:0-20160 GCA_902826215.1 uncultured Bacteroidota bacterium | reverse complement strand
TGGCCCCACCCAGCCCGGCTTCCCCTGCGATGATGGCAACGCGGCCACCGGCGGCGATGTGATCGACGCCAATTGCCAGTGCGCGGGCCAATTGCTCGACTGCCTGGGCGTGCCCGGTGGTGAGGACGTGGTCGGAACGCCTTGCGATGACGGCGATGCCAACACCAGCGATGATGTGTACACGGCCAACTGCATCTGCGCTGGAACACTTGCACTGGATTGCGAAGGAGTAGCCGGGGGTGCCTCGCAGCCGGGGACGACCTGCGATGATGGCGATGCGAACACGGGTAACGACGTGTATGGCGCCAACTGCGAATGCGCCGGTGAGTTGATCGATTGCGAAGGCACTGCCGGTGGTACTGTGCTTCCCGGATCGCCTTGCGATGATGGCGATAACTGCACCACGAACGATGTGCGCGGCACGGATTGCGCCTGCAGCGGAACCACCATCACCATCGGGGCCATTTCAGGTTCCACCCTGGTGAACGGGAATACCTCCAACGTATACCTGGTAACGCCCGTGGCCAATGCGACCAGCTACAGCTGGGCCCTGCCGAACGGCTGGACCACGAGCGACAACGGAGCCTTCGCGTTGGTCGCAGGTGTGAACAATACCGCTGGCCCCGTTGAACTCTGTGTCACGGCCATGGTCGGCGATTGCGAACTCACCAGCTGCATCACGGTGACCGTGGACATCAACACGGGCATCACGACTACAAGTGCGAGCAGCGATGAATGGTTCACCGTACAACCGAACCCTTCGAACGGGATCTTCCAACTGATCCCCGCCGCCGATGTGGCGCCGCTCACCATCACCGTCTACGATGCCGTGGGCCGCACCGTACACGCCCCCTTCGTAGCCGCTGGCAAACGCGCTACCACCCTCGACCTCAGCACCGCCGCCCCGGGCGCGTACTACCTCGTGGCCTCCAGCCAAGGCGAACAACGCATCAGCCGCATCATGGTACAGCGCTAGAAGAGTCTTCAAGCAGCTCGTGCTCCAAAGTGGGCCTTCGTAAGGAGGCCCACTTTGATTATTGGGGGAGGAGGTGGAAACCGGTGAGTGCATTGGTTGGGCGTGGCCCGCCTCAAATTCAGGCGGGGGCCAGCTCTCCGCTCCATGTCCGCACTCGTCGTTCCTCCTCGCTCCGTGCGCGTGTCGCTGAAGCTTTAGCCGAGGCGCAGTTGGGACCCCTGGATCTTCCGAACGCTGCGGTACAGACCCGTTTACCGGCCGCCTGTTCTGAACGCATCCGCACCCCGCGTGTACGGATGCCCGGATGCTGCTGAACCGCCAACCCCTCTGTACCCTCGGCCTGCTAACAATGCTCCTTGCACTGCACCCGGCCAGCCCCCTCGCCGCGCAGGACCTGAGCGGCCGCTGGCAGGGGGAGTTGGTGCGCGGCATGAACGAGCGTTTCGTCATCGACATGGAGCTGGTGGTCCGGGCGGGCCGCATCAGTGGCACCAGCCACATCACCTTCCCATTCCAAGCGGAGCACTACGCCGACATGGCCATCGAGGGGGAGTCACACGGCGGTCGACACGTCCTGCAAGAGGCACGGATCATGGCGCAGGGTG
Organism: uncultured Bacteroidota bacterium; assembly: GCA_902826215.1. Classification (GTDB taxonomy): domain Bacteria; phylum Bacteroidota; class Bacteroidia; order Flavobacteriales_F; family PHOS-HE28; genus PHOS-HE28. The sequence goes on along the minus strand of CADEDY010000022.1, from coordinate 18,579 downwards.
GTACCGGCTACCGTTGGGTGGCGCAGGGCGGCGCGCTGCGGCTGGATACCAACGGCGTACACTGGCGCCTCTACGGCGAATGGGGCCCACCGGGCTGCGAACCCGGCCAAGTGGTGCTCTTCCGGCAACGACCCGAGGAACACACAAAGCCCGATGAGCCCCCGGCGACGGTGCTGAACCCCGAGCGTGTGGAAGGCCGCAAAGTGCATTGGGCGGGCACCATGAAGGTGCGGGAAGAAAGCGTGCTCATCTGGCTGTACGATGACCTGCGCTATGACGGCGACACGGTATCGGTATTCGTGAACGGCCAGTGCGTGGCGCACCGGATCGAGGTGCCCCACCGGAAACAACCGCGCGCGCTCCGGGTGCACCTGCAGCCCGGCACCAACCACCTCGTGATGCACGCCGAGAACGAAGGCGGTGAGGCCCCGAACACCGCGGCCATGCTGGTGCGCACGAAAGGGAAAAAGCATCGCCTGGTGATGCGTTCCACCATGAACCACAGCGCGGGTCTGCTGATCGAGCGGGATCCGTGAGCGGGTCGGCCTCCCTCGCTCGTAACTGTATGACCTTACGCTTGCGCGAAGCGGTGGACGTTCATGCCGAAGAACGCATCGAGTTCGATCGCCTGCTACCGATCGAGGGCTGTTACCTCGGGCTTGACCCGGGGGATGGCAAACGGGCTTTGCTGCGCAGGATGAAGGAGGCGGCGGAGAAGGGTGGTGGTAATGCGCAAACTTGAGCGCAGGTATTCACCGGTGAATGGGATGTGGGGGGGCAGGGTCCTCGAAGGCGGGAGGCCCTGCCATGATCTAGATACAACATGCGATGCGCAGCCGCACTATTTCAACCGCGCACCTGAACATACCTGACGTTGCATGCATGCGTTGCAAGTCTTCTTCACATGAACGCGTGGAAAGTCATTTGCACGGATCTGAGTCGCAACTCCCTTGATTTTGTTCTTCGTCTCCTCAAGCATCGCTTCTGAGAGGCTGTGACGGAGGCCCTTGTTCGCATCTAGATCATATATCTGGACGAAGTCGGCGTTGGTGCCGGTGAGCTCCTTGTAGCCCAAGCCGTAAAGCGAAAGCTGCTCCATCGAGATTGACTGGGACTGCACGTCTTCCTTCGATTTGAAATCGATGATGGTGGTTTCCTGGGTACCGGTTGTCGTTCTCTTGACGATAAGATCCATCCTACCATTGACCAGAACCCTGTCATCCAGGTCGATTTCAATGCTCTTCTCGACATACTCAATGTCTTTGAACAGGTCTCTATTCTGTTCAACGTACTTAGCCACTACGACACTCACCTTTTCGCCCATCTCCTCCATGATCTTCTTTGAGGCATACGGGAAATGGATGTGACGTTCTATGGTCTCTTCAAGCACTGCTGGACTGAGTTCATCTCCACGCTGCCCTCTGACATGCAATTCCATGAGGATGTTGTGGAGGCTTTGACCATAGCCCATCCGGATGTTCAATGGATAGCAAAAGCCAAAGACGGACACCAGTTTGAATCGGTAAGGACACTCATAGAAATTCTTGAGAACACTAAAGTTCAGCACGACCGGGGATCGGTTGTCTTGCTCGACAAGGACCACCCCCGTTGGGAAGCCGAACTGAGGGTCCTTGGCGGAAATGACAAACTCCGATCCCGCAATCTCATTACGGAACGCGGAGGGCTTCTTGTACCACGGATGATTCTCAGGTGCTCTGGAAACGAACAGATACTTCTGGGAGCGCGTGCAAGCAACATAGAGCAGCCTACGCTCATCCTCAATACCACCTCGATACCTCTGCGCATTTTCAACCACAGTCTGGTCGACAAAGTGCCATGTGTTCAGACCTCCAACACCAGATGCCGGGAAGTAATTCCTATTCAGGCCGGGAACGAAGACAGCTGGGAATTCCAAACCCTTGGCTTGGTACACCGTCATGACTTGCACCGCCTTGGGCGTAAGATGAGTGTTCTCAGTCCACCCTTCGGGATAGTAGCCGTCGGCTGCATACTCGATGAAACTGAGGAAAGCCTGCAGGTTGTAAACGGAGTCACTCGACTTGAAGTTGATTGTCTCGAAGTCATTGATGACCTGACTGAACTTGCCCAGGTTGTAGAACACTATTTCCTCAGGCGCATAGTCAAAGACGCCCGTACCCCCCACGAATGCCTCTTCCACAATGCCGGCGTCCTCCATGAACTGCCACAGGATCTCCTGTAGAGAGAAGTCATGGTAGAATGTGTCCGGTGTCGGTCGCTTCGCATCGAGTGCGGATATGGCCCTTGCTAGGCGGTTCACGTCTATCGCGGCAGATACACCAACCCAACGACTGGAAAGCTCATCCGCCTCAATACGATTCGACAAATACTCGAATATCCCAAGCGCGGCAACGACTTCAATGCTTTCGAACAGCTTCGCCACGCCCCCTGTGATGTACGGAATACCTGCGGCCTTCAGCTTCTCGGTGACTACCTCGGCTTTGTACCACTTTCTAAGCAGGATGGCGAAGTCCGAGTATTCAATCTTCCGATATCCGTTCTTGTCTTTGAACGGCTGACCATGCAGCTTCTTAATCGTTTCGACTATGAAGGTCATCTCCTCCTCCTCCGTGTCGTATTCATTCAGGAGAATGTCGTTCCGCTCATAGACTTGACCGTCGTGTGCGCCGCCATCAGGCACTCGCATCTGCTTCGCAAGACGATTAGTATTCCGGGCTATGACGTCTGTCGATAACCCAATAATCCCATCCGTGCTGCGGAAATTGTCCTCGAGCGTGATGCGTTTCACATTCCCATAGCGCTGTTGGAAGTTAAGGATGTAGTCAATGTCACTTCCTCTCCATTGAAAGATGTTCTGATCATCATCGCCAACTACACACAGGTTGCACCCCATGTCGCTCAACTCTCGAATGAGCGCCTCTTGAATAGGGTTAACGTCTTGATACTCGTCAACGACCAAGTACTTGAGAGTACTCTTGAGATGAGAGTAGACTTCCTTGCCTGACTTTATCTCCGCAACTGCGTCGGTCATGAGCATGGTAAAGTCCAAGTAGCCACTTTCCCGCAGCGTATTCTCGTACATCGAAAGCGCCTTGGTCAGTTTCTCGGAATGCTCACTCCCTACAACCAACTGCGACTCTCTGATGGTGGCCAAAATTCCTAAGTACAGGCCTGTATGCACATATCGCTTTAGGGGCGCCTCTACATCGCTACCGAGCTTCAGCAGCTCCGTCATTCCGCACTTCTTGTATTGGCGGTCAACAAACAGCTTCAGCTTGATCTCATCCAGCACGGAGTACTTCTGATATCCGAACTTGTACTCTTGAAGGACACTAAAACACCAAGAGTGAATTGTGCCGACATACATCTCCGCAAGTCCATTGATGTTGCCAAGTTCTTGGCGGCATAGGCTCAGTACCCGGCTCTTCAATTCAGCAGCAGCCTTCTCAGTGAAAGTGAAAGCCACGATGCTCTTCGGATCGACAGCATTGGGGCCTGACCGTTTTAGGATGTTCACTATGCGCTGAGCCACGACCTGCGTCTTACCGGACCCCGCGCAGGCGACAATCTGTAGATTCTCGTCGAGGGTTTGTGTGGCCTCGAGTTGTGATGGAGTGTACTTCATCGCTTCTGTAGAACCACAATGGATTCTGTGTTCATGAGAGGAGCCTTGCCATGCGGTCGGCCATTCGGGCTGTTCGAGCGCGGCATGCGCTTGCTCGATATGTTCCGCGAAAGCGTGGCTACGTGATTGAAACTCTCAGCTTCAAAAAAGTCCCGAGTGATTACATCGGTGTCCATGGTTACGTCGCGCACCCGCCGATTGCTCACCACATAGCACACCAACCCCTTTCGCCGAACAAGCTTGGATACATTCCGGATTGACGCATGGTAGTCCGCATAGAACGCAACTACATCCATAGCGCGCTTCGGATCCTTTGCGCGAACGCTTGCGATATTGTCATTCAGCGCGTCACTGGTGAAGGCGACCCGTGACTGACTTGGCCTTCCACCCATCAATTGACTATCCAAGGCACGACCATTCTCCAAGAAGCCGAGCCATTGATTAGACAATGCCGAGAACTGACCATAGGCTACGGTAGTGGATGAGTCACCGTACGGCGGTGATGTAAGGACAATGTCGACGGACAAAGGATGCACTTTCGTTTTTGGAATGCCAACAGTAGAGTTCATGTCGAGGACTCGCGTCTTTGCAGAACTCCTCTTGGCCAGCATGTACTCCTTCAAACCTTCGTAGTTCCGGCCCAGAACCTGTTCAAACACGGCAAAGGCGTCTGGTTTGAATCGCTTGATCTGTTCTGTCGACATCTTGTACAACTTAAACTCGTTGTTCCTGGTCCAGGAGCATTCTCGAATGGCTTGGCTCAATGCCACGCGGAAGAAGTCGGCTATCGCTTGGTTCTCAATCCGGTCGACGAACTCCTTTATGACTGATAGCCGTTCCTTAACCGGCTTGGAGAACCAGAAGTCGATTCTGCTGAAAGTTGGCTGCGCGATGGTGTTGTACACAATCTTGTTGAAGCGGTACTGGAATAGGTAGTCGTAGAACTCATGTATGTGAAGCTCCAAAGTCTGAAGCTCGATAGGTGTCGTCTTGACCTTCGAGATAAGCCGAGCCAATGGGTTCAAGTCGCAACCGATAGCGTTGACTCCACGAAGATTCGCTTCTACAAGTGTTGTTCCTGTTCCGCAATACGGATCGAACATCACCTTCGCCTTAGGTGCGAAGTCCTCAAGTGCTTTGGTAGCTACTTGTGGGATCATCTTGGCAGGATATGTATGAAACCCATGAGTCATACTCAGGGTGTCGGAATCACGGAAGTCCCAGCTATTGGGCATACGTTTGATGTTTACGGGAATCTTGGAATTTAGCCCCGTGTCGAATGTAACAGATAACGAAGCAAGGTGGAATGACTGGTGCACAACTGAGTAAGATATGGGAGGTACCATGTAAGCATGCCCTCTTTCGCACTTCTGGCGATTGGTATCATCGATTACTCCGTTTTCCGGGGGCTTACTTTGATGCCGAGGGCTACGTGCTGTTCCAGTCCGAAGAGGAATTTCTGTCGTCCCCATTTCTCCAGATCGCGCAGAATGTTCACGTTCCAATGGGCATTCGCTCCATTCCCGGATATGTGCATGTCAAAGGTGTCACCCCCCGCAAACCATGGACCCGCTCCGAACTCTTGGTTCTGATGAACCTGTATGCGAAGATCCCCTTCGGGCAGTTCGACCAGAGCAACCCGGTGTTGATGGATATCGCCGATCGCATGGGGCGCACGCCGGGGAGTGTGGCCATGAAGCTGAGCAACTTGGCCAGTTTGGATCCGGTGTTGCAGGCCCGGGGCATAAAAGGGCTCACGGGCGCAAGTGCCTTGGACCGTGCGGTTTGGGAAGATTTCCAATTGGAGCCGGATGCCCATGCGGTGGAGAGCGAGCACTTATTATCGGAACTGATGGGCATGGGTTCACTGGATGTGGACGTGGTGCCGGAAAGAGGCATTCGGCCAGACCATACAGAAGGGCCAACGGAGAGTGAAGCCCTTTTGAAAGTGCGCAGAGGGCAAGCCTATTTCCGGCAAGTGGTGTTGAACGCCTATGGAGGCCGCTGCGCAGTAACGGGCTTGGCTGTTCGGGAGCTACTGGTAGCCTCGCACATTGTGCCTTGGGCAGTGAACCCTGATCTGCTTCCGCGAATGAAGGAAATAATGGTCCGCATGGTTCCTCCAACGATCCATGCCCACCGCTTGGATGTGCGCAATGGCATCGCCTTGAACGGGCTGCATGATAGAGCCTTCGACAGGGGCTTCATCACCTTCGATAAGAAACTGCGGATGGTGTGCTGCAAGGAACTCCGCGGGCGTTTCAACGAAACGGAGGTGGCCCGCAACTTCAAGGTCTACGAAGGCAAACCATTGCACGTGCCGGAAGGCTTTGAGGGACCGAACCTCGATTACCTCGCTTGGCATAGGGAATGGGAATTCCGAAAGTAGGGGTCGCACACCTTTCTGGTCAGCCCCGAACCACCAACCCCTCCGCCTCCGGCGGCCCAAAGCCCATAACCCAAAGCCCACCACTGGCCAAGGGCCAACAGGCCAGTGCCTGCCGCAGCCCAAAGCCAGTGGCCGTTCCGCTCACCTTTCCTGGAGGCAGAAACTCCATTCGGCCTGACCGCTCACGGGGTGGTAGTGCACCTTGGTGGGGTAGAAGGCGATGGGGCTGCTGGGCAGCCAAGGGCTGCGTTTCCACAAGAAGGTATGGGTGGGGCAGGCGTGCATGTGCCAGGTACTGAGGTAAGGGGTCCAGCGGTCCAATGGCCAGTGGCTGGTGGTGGGCGGCAGGGCTGCAGGCCAGGGTACGCGCAGCGTAAGGTGCAGGCAGTGGCCGGGCCACAGGGCGAGGCCGGTGGGCGGCAGTTGGCGCCGCGCCAATTGGTTGGTGGTGGGCGGCGGGCCGTGGGGCAGCGCATCGTGCACCAGCAGCAGTTGGCGGAAACAGCGATCGTCACCCAAGTACAAGGGCGGCGTGCGACAAGGCTCCAGGAAACCGGCGGTATGGAAGGCCGCATCGCGGTGTACGGTGATCCACGCGTTGTCCATTTTCAGGGGAAGGAACCACCCCACACCATGCAACCACATGGTGTACAAATGTTGCGGCCGGCCACGACCCCCGAAAGCATCGGGACCCGTGTAAATAACCCCCCCGTTCCCGTGTAAATGACCCCCCCTTCGCGCTTGGCGGGGTGTGGCGGAATGTGTATACGCGCCCTGCGGAACGTGCTGTTGAGCTACTGCCGAACCCTGTAGGATTGCCCCCGCGAGGTCGTGGAACTCGTGTACGCCCTACCCGCCAACCGATGCGCTGGGCAGTGCGGTGCGTGCTACTCTGTATATAAGGATAGGGAGCTGTGCGGCACGAGATGCGAGGTAGTGCGCACGAGTTGCGAAGTCCTGCGCACCAAAAGCAAAGTTGTTCGCACGAGTTGCGAAGTCCTGCGCACCAAAAGCAAAATAGTGCGCATGAGTTGCGAAGTCCTGCGCACCAAAAGCAAAGTAGTGCGCACGAGATGCGAAGTAGTGCGCACCAGAAGCAAAGTAGTGCGCATGAGATGCGAAGTCCTGCGCACCAAAAGCAAAGTAGTGCGCATGAGATGCGAAGTCCTGCGCACCAGAAGCAAAGTAGTGCGCACGAGTTGCGAAGTCCTGCGCACCAAAAGCAAAGTCATGCGCATGTTCTGGAGGGTGAACGGCTCGAGAACACGACAGATCGGCAGATCCGATGGTGGAACAGAGCGGGGGCGTGGGGAAAATGAAGGTGCGTTCCGATGTGGATATCAACAGCGCAAAGGCCCGTGGATGCTGGAGATCAACAGGTGCGGCCCACCCCCCGTGTTGAAAAAGTGGCGAAACGAAATACCCCTTGTCAGTCGCTTAAGGGTTCGGAAAGCCCAACCGTGATGGCGCGGCGGACCAAGCGTAAACGCGGCGTAACGCACCGCACACACAAATACCCAATACGAATGGCATATGTAAAAGCAGACACCGGGACGATGAAGGCGGATGAAATGGTGCAATACAGCACCGTTGTTGAAGCCGCAATGACAGGTAACCTCAAGTTCGCGGATCCAACCCCGAGCTTGGCGGAAGTAAGTGATGCACGAGTGGCCTTGGCGGCGGCGATCCCGGCCGCTGCCTATGGCGACCGTGTCATGGTGGCCAAGCGCAACTCGGCCCGCTTGGTGCTCTCGAAGAAGTTGGTGGACCTGTGCCGTTATGTGAACAGTGCTAGCAACGGCGACCGTGATGTGGCACTCACCAGCGGTTTCCTGCCAGCCAAAACGCCGGATCCGATCCCGTTGGTGGATCCGCCGTTCAATGTAACGGCAGAGCCTACCACGAAAGCGGGTCAAGCGGTGGTGCGCTACCGCACGCACCACGGTAGCCGCACCAAACAGATCTTCGCCACCACCGGAGATCCGAAGGAAGAGGGCGGCTGGCAGTTGGTGGGTGTGACCACGAAGCGCTCCTTCTTGGCCACCAACCTCGATCCGGAGAAGTACTACTGGTTCAAGGTGAACGTGATCTGTGCCGCTGGTGTAAGTGGTTTCAGCGACCCCGCCGTAGTGCGCGCCGCTGCCTAACACGCACCGCGCGTTGCCACGAGCGGGCAACAGGTAAAAGGACAAGGCCCCGGAATTTCCGGGGCCTTGTTCGTTGTTGGGGTGGCGTTGAACCGTGATCACTGCCGCACGAAGCGCGCAACGTTTCGCCGTCCGTCGGCATAGGTCGCGCGCACGAAATAGCTGCCTGCGACCGGCGGAGCTGCGATGGTGCGTACGTTGCCGTTGTACTGTGCGACAAGCCTGCCGGTGGCATCGAGCACTTCCAGATAGCGCAGCTCCGTTGGGCTCTCCACGCGGATGGTTCCGCCATCGCTGGGGTTGGGAAAGAGGACAGGTCCGGTCGACCCTTCGTGATCCGCGACGGATGTGGGATCTTGACAAACAGATAGGACCTGATGGATCTGCAAGCGCGTATCGTCGCCTTCGCCCAGGTCGAAGGAGAGGAGGATCCAACCTACCGAGGTCCCTTGGCGATAAGCGATGTACATGCTATCGACGCTCCACGGGCCGAGGGCCAAGAAACCGCCGATGTCGCCGAGCACCAGCTCATCCGCGAGTTGCCAGTCGAAGTCGCCGCTGCACACCATGGGCTCTCCGAAGGCGTAGTACATCGGGCGCTGTTGTGATCCGGTGGCCATGTCCATGCACACTTCGATGTTGTCATCCACGAAATGCAAGGAGGCCACGTGTGGCACATCCACCTCGGGTGCACCACGGTAGAGCAAGGCGCGCACATCAACGAAGTCGTCGCAATCCAATTCGACATCCGCGGAGTCGGAAACGAACAGCCCGTCCAGGATCAGGTCGATGTTCGCGTCATAGGCAACGCTCCCTTCGGGCACTTCGCCAGCGGTGAGTTGAGCGCGCACGGGCGCGGTGAGCAGGAGGATTGCAAGGGGGAGTAGGGTTGTTCGCATAGCAGGTCAATTGAAGAGGAGTCGAGTTCTTGTACTACCCTTGGACGTTGTTCCGCGCCACAGTGCTGCTTCCGCACGCGAACCCGCTTACGAACTCACGCTTCCTGCAAGTTGATCCAGTCCGTGAATCTTGGTCGCTGGGATCGCCTAACGTACCACCCGGAACACATCGCGGCCCGTGGCGTTCTCCACCACCACCATGAACACACCGGCCACATCGGGCAGGGGCAACACCAGGCGTGCACCTTCCATTTGAGCAGCCAAACGTTGTTCGTGCACGAGTTGCCCGCTCATGTTGGTGATGCGCAGCGTGCCCGGTGCAGTGGCCTGTCCGAAAAGCAGCGCAGGTGCTACGCCACCGAGCAGGGTGTTGCGGGATACCGTTCGTTCGGCGATGCCGGTGGTATTCTCCAATTGGATCGGTTGCGCGTAGATGGTGCTGCCGTTGCGATCATCCTGCCATACGGCCACGGCCTGTCCGTTCTGGAAAGGAGTAAGGGTCGCATCGTCCATGCTACTTGCTGTGGTGCCAAGTGCGATGAGGCCCGGCGGCGTCATCACCGCACCGTTGATGTCCACGCGCAGGGCATGGGCGGTCTCGGTGCCGAAGCCGCCGGTGGTGTAGGTCACCACGGTGCTACCCCCGATGGCAGCATTGCCGAAGGGCTGTGGCAGGGCAGCGGAACTGGCCACCACGATGGAGCCCGTGGCACCGAATGCGACCACACCGGTGGTATCGAATTTCTGCACGGCGATGCCGCCTTCGCTCTGGTTGAGGTTGGTGACGCTGTAGGCCATCAGCAGCCCAGCATCGTCGCTCACCAAGGCAGGTGTAGCGGTGCTGGTGTAGCGTTGGGTAAGGGTGCCATCTTCCACGGCCACGCCACTCGTGCTCCAGTTGATGCCGTTGCCACGCATGCGTTGAACGTTGACATCGGTGAGGTTGCCGTTCGCCACGTTGCCGGTGTTGAAGGCCACGTAGAACCCATCGTGCCCATCACTGACGGGCTCCGGGAAGTAGAAGCCGGCGATGGTACTGGCGGAGACATTGAGCTCGGGGCCGGGTGAGCCTGTTGCATCGCACCGCACGGTGTACATGGTGCCGGGGCTCAGGAAGTTGCCCGTCTGTTTCACGTACTGCAACCAGAAACCGCCATCGCTGGTGGGCACCACCTTGGGCCTACCGGTGAGGTCGGTACCACCCACTTCCCACGGCACGCCGGAAAAGATGCCATTGGGCTCCACGATCTGGTAGGCCACGGTGGCGGGGGAGCGGTCGGTGTTCCACGCGAACACGATGCGGTCGTCGGCCAGTGCACCTAGAACGGGTCCGATGCCGGTGGCTCCGGGTGTCATCAGCGGCAGTCCGCCCGGCCATTGCGAGGTACCATCGGGTGCGATCTTGTAGGCCACCACATCCAGCACACCGCTGCGTTCATCCTGGAACACCACGATGGCATTGCCGCTGTTGTCGCTCTTGAAGTCGTAGCGGAAGAGCGCCGTGTTCTGTTCCTCGGTACTGACGACGATACCACCCGCTGCCCACATTGCATTGCCATCGGCATCGAGGCGTTGCATCTTCAGCACATAGCCACCCGAGCTGTTCTCGAACCAACACGCATAGGTGCTGCCATCGGGCCCAGCAGCGCTGAGCGGTGTGGCTGCACCCACACCGGTGGTGGCGCTCATGGGTGTATTCACATCCGGCGTGGTCCACTGTGCACTGATGGCGGTGGTAAGGACGAGTGCGACAGGGAGTAGGGTTCGGCGCATGGTGGGGAGCTTTGCATCAAAGGTGACCATCTTGTTCACGGATCGCAACCCGACCGATCGTTCGGCGATGGGGAGGGTGGGTGCTTTGTGATGAAAGGTTGAAGGTGCCCTAAGGTGGAAAGTGTTGGAAGGCACAGGGCGATCGCCGATCCGCCGGTCCGTCACCACAATTGCCCGGTCCATCGGCAAAGAGGACGCGCTCGGTGCATTGCTCGCTGTGAAGCGCTGCGGTGTGCTGCACCTTCGACCCATCGAACATTCACCAACACCGATCACGATGAAACAGACCTACGCTTTCTTCTTTGCTCTGCTTGCTGTTGCAACACAAGCACAGGTAACGCACGAGCTTCAAGTGGAGGACGATGAATTCAACCCTCCGTCGCTCACCATCAACGCAGGCGACCATGTGCACATCTTCTGGGACAACAGCGTGGTGAACGACCACAACGTAACGGAAGTGGAGCAGGCCACGTGGAACGTGAACGGCACGGCACCCTTGGCCGGTGGTTACCAATTGGGAGTGGGCACGCCGAGCCCAGGCACCGACTTCACCATCACCCCGCTGAACAGTGTGTGGTACGTGTGCACGTTCCATGCAGGCATGGGCATGAAAGGCGTGATCAACGTGATGGGTGGCAACGGTATCGAGGAAGCCACCGCGCAGGACCAATACCTCTTGGCACCGAATCCTGCCAGCGACGTGGTCTCGATCATGACGCCGAGCAGCGATCCCTTCACGGTCCGGTTCACCGATGCGGCAGGTCGCACTGTTCTGCAACGCGCCTTGAACACCACCCGTACAGTGGATGTGAGCACCTTGAACGCTGGCCTGTATGTGGTGGAGTTCCGCGATGCACGAGGCACCCTGCTCGCACGCCAACGATCGCTGATCGCCCATTGAAGAAGCGCATGGATACCGGCATGTTGTATAGTGTAAGTGCAACACTTCGGCGGGATCCACGTTAAGCAACCGTGGCGGCGAGGTAAGGCGCTGTCACGAATGACCCCGCAAGGGTGTCGGCTCCATCTGTCGGAACCGGAATAGGAGCACGGAGGGAACGAGGAGGAGGAAGAAGAAGCGACAAGGCCCCGGAGAAGTCCGGGGCCTTGTTCGTTCATTGTGGCGACCACTGGCACATGAGGCCTTGCACATTGCGCACTTCGTACGATCTTGCAGGGGCCATGCGGAACGTCCGGCTCGCGAGCCTCCTGCTATTGTTGCCCTTTTGGGCACACGCCCAACAGCCGGTGGATTCGCTGTGGACGGTGTGGAAGAACACCACCGCACCGGACACGAGCCGCTTGAGCGCCATACACGCGCTATCGAAGGAGGTCTTCCTCTACAGCGATCCGGACAGTGCTTTTGCCTTGGCGCAAGTGCAATTGAATGAAGCGCAGCGCGTGGGCAACGTCAGCTATGCTGGCGAAGCGCTCAACACGCAAGGCATCGCGTTGGCCATGCGCGGCAAGATGGATGATGCGCTGGCACATTTCGAGCGCTCGCTGAAGGTGTTCGAGGACGGTGGTGATCGCTCCGGCATGGCGAGTGCGCTGTACAACATCGGCAACTTCTACATGCGCAGGGGCGAGCCCGAGAAAGGCTTGGACTACATGCAACGCACCTTGCGCATCAGCGAAGAGACCGGCAACGTGCGCAGCATGACGCGTTGCTACCACGGCATCGGTCGTTACCACGAACAGCGCGGCGAATACGACGAAGCCTTGCGCTACTACACCAAGAGCTTGGAGACCTTCCGCGCCAATGCCGACGACCGTGGTGTCATCGGGGCGCTCATCAGCATCGGCGTGGTGCACAAGTCGCGCGGCGATTACGAGCGGGCCATCGCCACCCTGGGCGAAGCGCTCACCCTCGCCGAAGCGAAACAGGATGCCGTGAGCGTGGGCAGCTGCCTGGACAACATCGGCAACCTGCACGCGCGACAAGGCGACCATGCCAAAGCCCGCGAATACTACGAGCGCGCCTTGGTGCATGCCGAAGGATCCAGCGATAAGGAAGGCGCCATGCAGTCGCTGATGAACCTGGGTAACGCCTCCTCGGACCTGCACGAGAACGAGCAGGCCATCGCCTATTTCAACCGCAGCTTGGACCTCGCACGCAGCATCGGCGACAAGAAGACCGAGGCCATCATCCTCAACAACCTGTGCACGGTGTACAGCGAACTCGGCGAAGTGGACAAAGCCTTGGACCATTGCCAACGTGGCTTGGCATTGAAGCGCGAGGTCGGTTTCACGAAGGGCGTCTCCAACTCGTTGGCGAACATCGGCACGGTCCTCATCCGCGCCGGACGCTACCGCGAAGCGAAGCCCTACAGCGAAGAAGCGCTGGAATTGGCGCGCGAGGCTGGCAACGCGCCCGAGGTACGCGATGTCGCATTGGACCTCTCGCACATCTATCGCGCCTTGCACGAACCGGAACGCTCCTTGGCCCTGTACGAACTGCACGTGCAGATGAAGGACAGCATCGACCGCGACGAGAACCAACGCGCTGTGCTGCGCCAGGAATTCAAGTACAACTACGAGAAGCAGGCCCTCGCGGATAGTTTGGTGAGCGTGCAACGCCAACGTGCATCGGCAGAATTGCTGCAGAAAGAACGCGACCGACGGAACCTATTGATGGTGGCCGGGTTGGTCGCCATCGCCTTCGGAGCCGTGAGCTACCGCCAACGTCGGCGCACGCAGAAAGCCTTGGTGCGCAGTGATGAGCTGCTGCTCAACATCCTGCCGGAAGAGGTCGCCGAAGAATTGAAGGAGAAGGGCGAGGCCGAAGCCAAACAGATCGACCACGTCACGGTGCTCTTCACCGACTTCAAGGGCTTCACGGCCATGAGCGAACGGCTCACGCCGAAGCAACTCGTGAAGGACATCCACGAGTGCTTCAGTGCCTTCGATCGCATATGCGAGAAGCACGGCATCGAGAAGATCAAGACCATCGGCGATGCGTACATGGCGGCCGGTGGCATACCCACGCCGAACACCACGCATGCGGTGGATGTGGTGCGAGCCGCGTTGGAAATCCGCGATTTCATCGAAGAAGGCAAGGCACGCAAGATCAGCGAAGGGAAGCCCTATTTCGAGATCCGCATCGGTGTGCACACGGGTCCGGTCGTTGCGGGCATCGTTGGCGTGAAGAAGTTCGCCTACGACATCTGGGGCGATACGGTGAACACGGCGAGCCGCATGGAGAGCAGCGGGGAGGTGGGGCAGGTGAACATCAGCGAAGCGACGTATGCGTTGGTGAAGGACGCGGTTGTTGGCATGGACGGTGGCGCGCCCAACCCGCAACCCTCAACCCATCAACCCGCAACGCGCCCGACTTTCACCTTCACCCCACGCGGCAAAGTGCAGGCGAAGGGCAAGGGGGAGATGGAGATGTACTTTGTCACTTCCCGGTGACTGCTTTTTCATGGAACTGTTAGAACTACGAGGTGCCAGTCCCAACAGACGTCCCACCTTGCGGCGGTCCCCGCCGGGATGAACACATGAACGTCCTTCCGCTGAGCTTCCATCGGTCCTTTCCCCGCGCAGGGTCCATCCCCGTGTTCCTGTTGCTTCTGGGCATGTGCTGCCCGGGCCTGTTGAACGCCCAAGCCTTCCGCGTCGATTCGCTCCGGGCACTGTTGAGGGCCGAAGGCCGCACCACGGCGCGGGTCGATCACCTCATCGGTCTCGCCTTCGCGATCAGCGATGCGGATTACACCACGGAATACACGGAGATCGTGGCCCTTCTGGAGGAGGCGAACGCGCTCGCCACGGAACTTGATCACCCGGCCGGGTTGGCCTATGCACCCATGGCCCAGGCCTTCCGCGATGTGGCTGCGAAGCGTTATGCGGAGGCCATTCCGGCCTACAAGGAGTGCATCGCCCTGCTGGATGCGGCCGGCGTGGAACAAGGCTTGACGTCCCCCTTGGCGGATATTCGTCGGGTGTACACCGCGGCCGGTCTGCAGGATGAGCGCTACGTCTTTTACCGCACGGCCCTGGACCGCTACCGGCGCACCGGTCCCGCCTTGAACGCCGCCATCTGCGAGCACGGTCTCGGCGGCTAATACCTGGGGATCCGGCAATACGGGCAGGCCATCGAGCACTACATGAAAGCGCGTGAAGGGCTGCTCTCCGTGGATGCGACCGATGCAGCGAACGAGACCTCGGTGATCGGACAGTGCTATATGCTGTGGGGCAACCCGGAACGGGCGGAGCCCTTCCTGCGCGAGGCGATCGCCGTCTTCCTGCGGGAGAATGAAATGGACCAGGCTATCCCCGTCGCCCTGGACCTCGGGGAGATCGAGTGCATCCGTGGGGATACCCTGAAGGCGCTCGAGCATTTCCGTGGCACACGGCCATATTGGAACATCATCTCGCCACTTCGGGTGGCCATGCTCCGGACCAAGCTGGTGATGGCCTTCATCGCGATCGGTGAGTTGGACAGTGCACAAGTGGAGATGCACGCTTTGAGGACGCAGCATGCACCCGGTACGCTGCCGCTCTGGACCACCGCGGGTGAATGCGAAATGGACTACACGAGCTACCTCTTCCAGAAGGCCATCGGAGAACACGCGGAGGCGGATGGCTACCTCGAAAGCGCATTGAACGAAGCGTTGCAGGCCAACTACCTGCCCTTGGTCCTGAAGTACCGCAAGGAGTTGGGCGAGCGCTACCTCGAACGCGGCGATGCGCTGAACGCGGCGCTACAGGCCAGGGCGTACATTAGGTTGAACGACTCGTTGCAGACGCGGTCCAACAGGTCGAACACGGCGGCGTACGAGGGACAGGTGAGGGAGCGCGAGAATGTGCTGGCGCTCCAGCAGCAGGAAGCCCGCTTGCGGCAACAACGCATCATCTCGTTCTCGATCGCAGGCGGGTTGCTCCTGCTGATCGCTTTGGCCTTTTCGGTGTACCGAGGAAAGAAGCGGTCGGACGCCCTGCTGCTCAATATCCTTCCCGCCGAGGTCGCGAACGAACTGAAGGCGAAAGGCCACGCCGATGCGAAACACTTCGACCAGGTCACCATCCTCTTCACGGACTTCAAAGGCTTCACCGAAGCAAGTGAGAAACTCTCGCCACAGGAGTTGGTGGAGGAGCTGAACACCTGCTTCAAGGCCTTCGATGGCATCATCACCGCACGCGGCATCGAGAAGATCAAGACCATCGGCGATGCGTACATGTGCGCGGGTGGCTTGCCTGTTCCGTCCTCATCCACACCAGCGGGTGTCGTTCGTGCGGCACTGGAGATGCAGGCCTTCATGATCGCCCGGAAGAAGGAACGCGATGCGCAGGGCAGGCCTGCCTTCGAGATGCGTGTAGGCATCCACACCGGCCCTGTCGTTGCTGGCATCGTGGGCGTGAAGAAGTTCGCCTACGACATCTGGGGCGATACCGTGAACACCGCCAGCCGCATGGAGAGCAGCGGCGAAGTCGGTCAGGTGAACATCAGCGAAGCGACTTATGCGCTTGTGAAGGATGCAGTGGTTCCCGAAGACGGTGCGCCCAACCCGCAACCCGCAACTCGTCAACCCGCAACGTGCAAAGCCTTCACCTTCACCCCGCGCGGGAAAGTGCAGGCGAAGGGGAAGGGGGAGATGGAGATGTACTTTGTTCAACTGGGCGCCAAGGAAAGCGCATGAAACCGAACATCGATGGCCCATGAGAAAGCTCGTTGTCTTCATCATATGCGGTGCACTTGTGTTCTGCAACGGGGTGCAAGCGCAGAACAAGGCCTTGATCGACTCCTTGCGCGGTGTGTTGGACGGCCCACTGCCAGACACGACGCGGACCATGGTGTTATACGACCTAAGTTGGGAACTGGCGGATGCGGGATCCTATGTGGAAGCCAAGGAGCATGCGGACAGCATGATGGCCCTCGCGACCCGCGTCGGGTCAGAGCACGCGCAGGCGAACGCCTACAACATCCTCGGTGAGATCGCGCAGCGCCTGGATGACTACCCGGAAGCGAGGCGTTGCATCGCCGAATGCCTACGTCTGAACCGCAAGATCGGCAGGGAGCGCAACGTGGCTGGCGCTCTGAACAACATGGCGAACGTGAAGCGTAAGGAAGGAGACCTTGCCGGCGCACTGAGCGACTACTTGGCCGCTGTGGATATCAACCGGCGTTCCGGAAACGAGGATTGGCTGGGAAAGAACTACGACAACATCGGCACCATCTACCTTCAATTGGGCGATCATCCCGAAGCGTTGAAGTACATGCTGCAAGCGCTCGCCCTGCGCGAACAGATCGGGGACAAGCAAGGCATCGCGGTGTCGTTCAGTAACCTCGGGATCTTCTACCAGCAGCAGTCGAACCTGAACGAAGCCTTGCGTTACACCCAGGCCGCGTTGAAGACCCGCCAGGAGCTGGATGATCCGAACGGCATGCCATCTCATACGTGAACATCGCGAACATCCTGAATACCTCCGGCCAGCACGCGGAAGCGCTGAAGCAGGCCCAGGAGGCCATCCGGATCTCCGAGGGGATCGGCGCCAAGTACACCCTGATCGCTGCCCAGGCCTATGCCGGGCAGGCTTACGAGGGATTGGGGAGGACTGACGAAGCCCTTGGCGCCTATGCGGCAGGACGTGCGTTGGCGGAGTCCATCGACGACCGCAGTGACGAGGCCGAACTATCACTCATGTCCGTGGCCCTGCTCACGAAGACCGGGCGCTATGCGGTGGCCCGCAGGTACCTGGACAATGCGATCCCCGTGGCGCGCACCGTGGGGAGCCGGGAGATGCTGGCGACCGCTTACCGCGAGCTGGAACGGCTGGACAGCATCAACGGCGATTGGAACGGCGCTTACCTGAACCACCGCATGCATGTGCTGTACCGCGACAGCATCTACAACGCCTCGAACACCGAGGAGACCACGCGGCTACGGATGCAATACGACTTCGACAAGGTGGAGGCCGCTGCGAAGGCGGAACAGGAGAAGAAGGATGCCGTGGCCGCAGAGGCCTTGCGGCGCAAGAACGTGGAGCGCAACGCCTTCATCGGTGGTTTCGGGCTCATGGTCCTCCTTGCCGGTGTCTTCTTCACCCAACGGAACCGCATCAGCAAGGCGCGCAAACGCAGCGATGAACTGCTGTTGAATATCCTGCCGGAGGAGGTGGCCGACGAGCTGAAGCAGAAGGGTCACGCCGATGCCAAACACTTCGACAACGTCACCATCCTCTTCACCGACTTCAAGGGCTTCACACAGTTGAGCGAGCAGGTTTCCCCAGCGGAACTGGTCGCTGAACTGAACACGTGCTTCAAGGCCTTCGACGGAATCATGGGCACCTACCACATCGAGAAGATCAAGACCATCGGAGATGCCTACATGGCCGCAGGTGGTCTGCCGGACCCCAGGCACGGTTCAGCGGCGGATGTGGTGCGGGCAGCCTTGGAGATGCAGGACTTCATGAAGCGCCACAAGGCCGAACGCGAAGCCGCCGGCAAACCTTACTTCGAAATGCGCGTGGGCATCCACAGCGGCCCCGTCGTCGCCGGCATCGTGGGTGTGAAGAAATTCCAGTACGACATCTGGGGCGATACGGTGAACACGGCCAGCCGTATGGAGAGCAGCGGCGAGGTGGGGCAGGTGAATATCAGCGAAGCGACTTATGCGCTTGTGAAGGATACAGTGGTTCCCGAAGACGGTGCGCCCAACCCGCAACCCGCAACGTGCAAAGCCTTCACCTTCACCCCGCGCGGCAAAGTGCAGGCGAAGGGCAAGGGGGAGATGGAGATGTACT
>CADEDY010000021.1 GCA_902826215.1 uncultured Bacteroidota bacterium | reverse complement strand
GCCACCGGCACAGAAGGTCAGCGGACCACTGGCACTGATCGTCGGTGCAGCGGGGGTGGGGTTCACCGATACGGTGGTGCCTGCACTGGTTGCATTGCAGCCGTTGCCGTTGGTCACTGTCACCGTGTAGGTACCTGCAGTGCTCAGAGTGATGGACTGCGTGGTCGCACCTGTGCTCCACACATTGCCCGTGGCGCTGCTGCTGGTCAAGGTCACGCTGCCAGCGGCGCAGAAGGTCAACGGACCGCCGGCACTGATCATCGGCGTGGATGGGTTGGTGTTCACCGTTACGGTCGTACCCGCGCTCGTCGCGCTGCATCCATTGCCATTGGTCACCGTCACGCTGTAGGTGCCCGAGGTGCTCACCGTGATCGCTTGGGTCGTGGCGCCTGTGCTCCACACATTGCCCGTAGCACTGCTGCTGGTCAGCGTTACGCTGCCCCCTGCGCAGAAGGTCAATGGACCGCCGGCGCTGATCGTGGGCGTGGCTGGGTTGGGGTTCACCGTCACGCTCGTACCTGCGCTCGTCGCGCTGCAGCCGTTGCCGTTGGTCACCGTCACCGTGTAGGAACCCGATGCGTTCACCGTGATGCTCTGTGTGGTCGCACCCGTGCTCCAGGTGTTGCCCGTGGCGCTGCTGCTGTTCAAGGTCACACTGCCACCGGCGCAGAAGGCCAAAGAACCACCCGCGCTGATCGTTGGCGTAGCGGGGTTCGGGTTCACCGTTACGGTGGTGCCTGCACTGGTCGCGCTGCAGCCGTTGCCGTTGGTCACCGTCACCGTGTAGGTTGCTGCCGTGTTCACTGTGATGGACTGAGTGGTAGCACCAGTGCTCCACACATTGCCCGTCGCACTGCTGCTGGTCAGGGTCACGCTGCCACCGGAACAAATGGTGGTGGGGCCGCTCATGGTTATGATGGGTTGTGCAGGGACATTGTCTTGTACTCGGATCACGGTTTGGCAAGTGGCTGTCAAGTATCCGTCGGTCACAGTGTAGGTCACCGTCGAATCACCCACCGGCCAGTTGCCACTGTTCGCATCAACGGTCCAGGACGTGTTCGAGCAATTGTCCGAAACGGCAACTGGGCCTGTGAGCGAAACTGTCGCAAGGCAATTGGCCGTTGGCAGGAAGGTCACTGTATCCGCGCAGGTGATCGTTGGCGGAATGGTGTCGATCAGATCGAGCCACATGGCGCAGGTGCCAGTGTTCCCTGTGATGTCCATCACTTGTACGGATGCGAAGCCACTTGCGAAGAGCGGTGCACCCAATGGATAAGTTGCGACGGTGTCCACCGGGCAATTGTCACTGATGCTCGCAAGTGCCACCAGGTCGGGTGCGAAATAGTGGCAGAGGGCATCACTGGGCACCTGCACGGTATCCGGGCAGATCACCACCGGATCAGTGGTGTCCTCGACGGTGACTTGATAGTCCGTACTGTCAAGGTTGCCCGAAGCATCGCTCCAGTATTCTTTCACCAAGTGCTGGCCTGCCGCTAGGTCGTAGGTCGGCTGGGCGGTCACATCGATCGGTCCGGCGGGTGTGGCCGTGGTATAACCCAAAGTGATGGTGCCCAGTACGAACGTAGCGGGACCACAAGCGCCATCGTGGGCGGTGATCGAAGGGAAGGTGAACGGATGGATACACTCCGTGGGTCCGAGTTCGATCACCGTATCAGGTAGAGCGGTGATCGTTGGGGGAACGCTGTCCAATACTGCGAACTCGAACGAGCAGCTGCCCTCATTGCCCGAGGGATCGAGAGCCTTGAATTTGATGGAGTAGTTGCCCACTGGTAGTGGGTCGCCGGGTAGCGGCCAGGGACTATGCTGCACGACGTTCGGTGTGGAGCAGTTGTCCCATACGCTTGGCGTTACAGGTGGCATCAAGACCTCACAACTGGCATTGGTAGTGTACAGGGTATCATCAGCTGCGATCAAGCAATCCAATACCGGAGCGATCGTGTCGATCAGGAGGATGTTCACAAGGCAGCTACCGATGAGGCCATTCCCGTCAGTGGTTTGTATGGTTGCAGCGGTGTGACCTAGGACAAGGGTACTCCACGCAGCAGGGGACTGGACCAAAGTGTTCGTCGAAGAGCAGTTCTCCTCTACGGTCATGCCTGTGGTCAGGTCAGGTAGGATCGCGGTGCAAGAACTGTCAGCGTAAATGCGCACGGTATCCAGCGGGCAACCCAGGATGACGGGTGGCACATTGTCGATCACATGCAGTGCGAAAGAGCACGTGTTCTGGTTCAGGGCCGTATCCGTCGCACTATATGCGATGGAGTACCAGCCGGTATCCACGGGCAAGGAGAGTTGCGGACCGCTGAGTTGCTGGATCAAGGTGGGATTCGAGCATGCGTCATTGGCCACAAGCAAGGGCAGCAGTGCAGTGGCGTTCGCGGTGCAGGATCCCGTCGTGGTGTACAAAGTGGTGTCCGGCGGGCAGGTGAGCATTGGAGCCGTCGAGTCCTTTACCACAACGTTGAACGAGCATGTACTGGAAGTGCCTCCTTGGTCCGTAACCTGAAAAGTGATCGGGTGGGTGCCGATAGGGAAGGTGTTACCACTCGGTGATCCATTGATCAGTGTAAGTGCCGGAGGAGGGAGACAATCCAACTCGATGATCCAGGGCAGTTCCGTGGCAGCCGGTGTGTCATCCCAGCGCGGGGTGTTGCCTGCACACAGGTACGCGTGATCAGCTTCCCCTACGTTGTCGGGTTGGCCGCTCTGCCAGTAGGTGCTGGTACTCAGGTATGGCTCACCAGTGCTCCATTGCCAGGTACCTTCAACTGCCTCATCGCTGAACCCCATCCAGAACGGGGCATACCAGCCAAGGTCGCTCTGGATGCGCCCTACGATCCAATTCTGCTCAGCAGTACTGGTGATGCTGAGCAAGTGCGCACCCGGGACATCGGCCACCGCGGCTTGTGCAGTGCCTATTGATCCGCTGTTCCAAGAGCGCAGATAGGTGTGTCCATTGAAGGTTCCGATGTAAGTGTATTGCGGAATGTTCGCTTGTGCACCACAGCTTGAGCAGTTATCGGCCAGCACCGGTACACTGTAATTCACCGTGGCCAGGCAGGTAGCGCCGTTGGCATCCACCACCGTATCGTTCGGGCAAACAATGCTCGGCACTTGCGCATCGATAACGGTGATGTTGAAACTGCACGTGGAGGTATTGCCGTCCACATCGGTTGCACTCCATTCCTGAACATGCACGCCGACGGGGTATGGGCCTGGCGCTGGAATGCCACCGACCTGCACCGGAGCGGGATCGATCACGTCCTGTTGGTCGTTTACAACGGGAATCGCATACGTGTACGGCGCATTGCACTGGCCCATTGCAGCATTGATGGTCTGGTTGGATGGGCAGTCGATCTGCGGCGCAGCGTTGCTGAGCACTGTCACCGTGAAGGCGCATTCCACGGCACGCCCAGCGGCGTCAGCGAAGCGCCACACTTGCGGTGTAGTGGTTCCAGTAAGGAAGGATGAACCGCTGGTGAGACCGGTTCCGTCCGTTTGGCCGGACCAAACGATGCCGCAATTGTCCTGTGCAGTCGGGAGCACGTAGTTCACCACCATGTCCGGTTGCAAGAGCGGAGCCTGCACGGTTATGTTGGACGGACAGGAAAGCAGCGTGGGGTTGGTCTGGTCTTGTAGGTTGAGCTGCACCCAGCACGTATCCGTATTGCTGCTTGCATCCTTCGCCACCAAATACGCCAGTGTGTTGGTGCTGATAGGTGTGTTGGCCGCAGGGAACTGGGACATCACCAGTCCCGTTGGGCAGTTGTCCGTAGCGGTGGCAAGGGCCACCAAGTTCGGTACCACCGCTTGGCAGGATCCGTTACGCGCGAGCGTTTGCGGTGAAGGACATACCGTGAAATTCGGATCCTCGTTGTCCTGAACCACGATGTTAAGGCTCTGAACATCATAGTTGCCCGCCTTATCCTGCGCGCGGAAGGTCACGGTGGTACTACCCACTGGAAAAGACTGACCAGATGTCGGTCCGGCGATCTGCCAGACCGCACAGTCGAATTCGAGGATGTGGCGGCGAAGCGTTGAACTGGTCAGAACGAGGTCGTTCCAAAGGCCGGGGCTAGGGTCATTCAGGGCAACACCATCCTCATCACTTAAGTCGAGTGCATAAAGTGACCACCAGTTCGTATAGCTCACTGGTTCCCCGTTCACCCAGACCCATTGGTCCTCAACGGCGATATCGTTCAATCCGATGAAAACCGGGGAACCGCTCGTCGCTGTTGTCAGCCAAGCGTTCTCTGGTGCGCTTGTGATGGTAACGAGATGTCCGGATGTTGCGCTGGCGGCCGTATTTGCAGCAGTCCAGTTGGAAGTGCCATTACTGATGTAGTACGCATGACCGTTGAACACGCCCAAGCGGGTGTAGCCGCTTACACTTCCTGGATCACAGGTCCCACAATCGTCCGTTGCCACGGGTGTGTTGAACGTTACGTTCGCAGCGCATCCGCTGGTCGCAACCACCGGTGGAGGATCGACCAACGTTGGCAGTACCGGCGGGGTAACATCGCCAGGTGTGATGGTGATCGTATTCGTGGTGACATTGCCGCACAGCGCATTGGTCAGGTTGACCCGCACCTGGATGGGTTGGGTTACGACGCCGGTAACCGTGTTCACGTTCGTGGCGAACGTGGTCCATAATGCACCGCCGTTCGTGCTGCGTTCCCAGGTGTTTCCGGTGGTTCCGGTGCTGCTCAAGGTCAGCGTGGCAGAGCTGCCTGGGCAGATGTTGGCAGGGCCATTGAGTGTGCCGCTGGCCGGCGGACCCACCACTACGGATCTGCTCGAAGTGAAGGTGCATTGGCCCGAGACCACTTCGTAAGAGATCGTATGCGTACCCGCTCCGGCCACCGCTGGATCGAAGGTTGAGCCGCTTACTCCCGGACCGCTGAAGGTGCCGCCTGCCGAAGTCCCGAGGAACGAATGAACGGCATCCAAGTAGAAACCGGTATAACTCGTTGAGCTGTTACGTTGTACGCGAATGAAGCGGGCATTGGCGGTCAACCCATGGTTCGTTGCTCCATAGGTTGCGCTCGTGGTGGAATAGGTCGTGGCCGCGCTCCAGGTCACGCCGTCCAAGGAAGAGGAGACCAGCATACGAGCCTGTGAACCGGCCGTCTGGCTGCGCCAGGTCAAGGCTGCCGCTTCACCGGTGTAAAGGGTATCTCCCATGTCGAGCACCTCCCAGCCGCTCACCGTATTGAAGTAGGCCCCCGTACCGTTCGGTGCGCCAAGGGCATCTTGTGGGTTTTGAACGTTGGTGCTGGAGGCCACAGCAGCCGCATAGGCTTGCACGAAGCTGCTGAGGTTCACTGCAGCCGAGTTGGTGCAGAACGGTCCTGGCTGTTTGAAACGTGCCGGGTTGTTGCTAACACTGCTCCATACCGGATCGGTGAAGCTGGCGGTGAAGAGATCCGTACCATCTGTGCCAGGGTAGGTGTTCGAGCCTAGGGTAAGTCCGTTCTCGGACGATCCACCAACGAGCACATTCCCGCCACCTGCGGCTGTTATGGCCAAGGGCCATTCATCATCCGAAGATGCTTCGCGCCGATACCACACGGCCGTTCCATCGCGGTTGAAGCGCGAGATCAGGATATCCTCGTTGCTTGAACCGGCGATGGTGGCACCACCGTCCGTGGTCACGTTGCCGCGTATGCTGCCCGCCACATGGATCTGCCCACCCCGGCCCACGGATACGTCATAGCCCGTAACGCCATGGTCCGAACTGCTGGCGGCGGTGCGCACCCAATTGGTGCTGCCGGTGGAAAGACTCAGCGAAGCGAGGAACCAATAGTCGTGCGAACCGGGGCTGGTCGGTGTGATGCCACCGGGAAAGAGCGATGAATTATGTGTGTGGCCGGTGATGAACACAGCACCACAGTCCACCGCCACTCCATTGCATTCGGCATCGTCCGATCCTGGGTTGTTGATCATGCGCAACCAGGCCGGTGTTCCCGAGAGGCTCACAGCCGAGCAGAAAAGCGCGTTACTGCTGGCTGTGTTGGCACTCGTGAGCGAGTTGCCCAAGCTGTTGCGCCAAGCCATCGTGTTACCGACGGTACTACCCACCACGTACACGTTCGACGCGTCGGCGGCGATCCGCTCCGAAAGGACATCGTTGCCGGATACCCCGGTAAGCGACCAGTCGGGCGTGCCGGTAAGAGAGTAGGCGTTCAGGTAGGCATAGTACCTGCCATTGGTAAGCCCCGTGGCAGATGAAACACCTGTGATGGCGGCATTGTACAAGAAGCTTCCATAGGCCACCACTTTGTTGTCGGCGATCACCACCCCAGTGCCTTCGTCGTAGCCTGGCCCACTTACCCTGTGGGACCACTGGTAAGAGCCATTCGCATCGTACGCGGCAACGAAGGCATCCGCGGTCCCCGTATTCGTGAGGCTCATGGCGGATATCGGTCCACCGTAGTAGCCGGTGATCACCACCAGTCCTGTGGGGCCAACGGCCACACCTGCACCGCCATCTTCCTGATTACTTCCGATGCTTCGGCTCCAGAGCAGGTTGCCACTGGGGTCCAGTTTGGCTAGGAAGGCATCCACGGTTCCATTGTTCGTTGCCGGCAAGCCGTACGGCACAACAGTGGCTGTGGAACTCTGGTAGGCACCTACCACATAGATGTTCCCGGTACTCGCCTCAACAGCGATGTCGCGCACGAATTCGGTGCTGCCGGCATCTTGGGTGCGGGCCCAGTTCCAGGTGGGCGTCTGTGCGAAAGCCGCACTTGATGAGACCAGGTACATGAGCGCCCAGAACCCAGCTCGCGTGGCTCGTGTAAGCGTACTGTGGAACTGCAGTGATCCGAAGAGGGCCATGTCCAACTGGTTCGGTTTGTGGTCGCCGATGATGAAAAGAGTGCTTCGTTGTACGGATAGCCTCGGTTCGGGGTTTCGTCGAACGGAATACCTTGTCCGTCGAACGGGCGTTACCCATTGTGGAGCCCCGCATTGCATTGACCAGTCCAGCGCATGGAGAACCCGGATGAACTGCACCAGCTGCGGGAGGCGAAAGCCGACCCCGCCCGGTTCGCCCCGCTCTACGAGCGCTATTTCGCGGACATCTTCCGGTTCGTCCTGCGCCGTGTGCAACACCGCGAACTCACGGCCGATCTGACCCAACAGACCTTCCTCAAAGCCATGCTGGCACTGGCCACATACGAACCACGGGGGCTGCCGTTCAGGGCTTGGCTCTACCGTATCGCGCTCAACGAGGTGCGCATGCACTGGCGCAAGAAGAAGGAAGTGCTGATCGACATGAGCTTTTCAGAGGTCAAAGGTCTCTCCGAAGAGATCGGTCTATCAGCGGTTGAGGAGGATATGAAGCGGCTCGCCACGGCGCTCGGCAAGTTGGATAGCGCCAAAGCACAATTGATCGAGCTGAGATACATGGATGGAATGAGCTTCGCGGAACTGGGACAAGTGCTGGGGATCGGTGAGGATGCGGCGAAAATGCGCACCCATCGGGTTCTGGGCGTTCTACGGACCTACCTTACTTCGCCATCATGAGCCGTCGTTACCGAATAACACCCGAAGGCCGGTCGCAACAACCGACCGATAGCGAAGTCGCTCGGTACAGGGACCCCAAGCGCTTGTTATTCAACTACGAGCGCGCGGTGCGGAAACCACGTAGACCGATCTACCGGGATCCGAAGGCTTTTCTTGTTCTGCTCTTGATCGTGCTACTTGCATTCTTCATCACTGAATTTGTGGAGAAGAAGGTAGACGTGCCGAACATAGAGAAGCTGGACGAAAGCGATTGAATCTTCACCGGACCACATCCACAGGCCGATGCTCGAACGCGTCGCCCTTACGAATGACCAGTTGGTACCGACCAGCGGCCAAGCCGACGGGCAATGCGAAAAGGTCCTGGTGTGCACCTACAGGCCGGTATCCGCGAGCAAAAGTCGCCGTCCTTCGTCCTTGGGCATCGAAGAGATCGAACTGAAGCTGTCCCGATACATCCATGGTATAGCTCACATTGATCTCGTGGCTGGCGGGATTGGGCCAAACATGCGCTACCTCACGTGCACTTGAATGCGCTGCGCCAATTGCAGTTGGAATGGCGCTGTAGGTGAAGGCGGTCAAGGCCGAGGTTCCTTCTGGTTTGTTGAAGTACCCGGTGCCGAATATCAAGCGGCCTTGTTGGTCCAAGGTGGCGGTTGCAGCCAATTGCATGAAGATCGGCGGTGTGTAGGTGAAGATGCCTCCGGTTCCGTCCGGATCGATAGGCTGGCCAGTACCATCAAAACGAGCAACCGTTGGTAATACCGGCCAACTGTGCTGGACCATTGTATAGCCGATGATGAGGTATTGTCCGATAGGGTCGAAGATGAGATCCCGAGCGAGATTCCGATCATTCGGATCGGTTCCGAAATAGAGGTATCCGTTATCCCCGAAATCCCCATCCAGAACTCCATTCGGATGAAGGCGGACAGCTGCAAATCGTTCCCATGAATCCGGCGGGGCTACATATCCAGCTACCATCACGGCTCCACTCGGCTGGATGTGGAGCGCGTAAACCGTCTCTGAACGATTGAACCCGCTTTGGTTCGAAATATGGTCCAGAACGAAGAAGCCGGCATTCGCGAAAGTCTGATCAAGGGTTCCATTTGGTGTGAGTTTGGCCACCACCCATGAAATAGCATCGAAATTCGAAGACCTGTAACCGCCTATGTATATGGCATCATCGGTTCCTATGGCAATGCAACGAGCACCAACTGAAATGTCAGCGAGCGTGTACGAGCCAACCCCGTTATTTGCAAAGGAGTGATCGATCTGTCCGTCGGGTGTAAATGCGAACACGAGGATGGAGCCGCTCGAGCCCCCTGTCATCAGGATCCTGCCGGTGCTTTGCAAGGCCGCGTGATTTGATCGAAAGGAGCCCGTGGTGGCGCTCCGGGCAATACCGTTGGTGCCGAAGCTGGTATCCAATTGGCCATCGGTCGTCAATCTGTACAACACGGCCTCTGGTGCGGCCCCGGCCGATGTCCCGGTACAGGTAACGATGATCTTGTGATCTGCGGTGATCAGAAGACCAGAGGGGAAGAGGGTAACTCCCGGAAGGTCCATGATATGGATCCCTTCGACCCCGAACGATGGATCCAACTCCCCATTTGAAAGGAACTGTTGTACCAAGGGAGTGTGGGCCGCGATCCAATTCAAGCTGAGAAATTTCCCATTGGGGAGGGTAACCAATCGAATTGGTGCTGCATCCGTGGAATCGATGCGTTGGTAAATGGTGCCATTGATACCAAAGCTGGTGTCAAGTTGGAAGGACTGCGCTCGGGAGGATCCCAACACCAATGAAGCCAAGAAGACCAGCCGTATCCGTAGAAAGGTCATGGGCCGTTCTACGACCCGATCTCAGGAAGGTTCGGTATCCGCGCAGCCAAGGGCGAAGATCATTGATCCGGCAATTGGTCAGCGCGTACGGCAGTGGGAATTACGCCACCTATATTCTGCAGGATGATGTCCCGGTCGTTACTCTCTCCCGTATACTTCACTTGCCCATCCATGTTCAGGTCTTCGTTCAAGTACCCATTCGCGGTAGCAGTGGGAACGATCCCACCGATGCGCATGAGTATCCGGTCCCGATCACTGTTGTTGCCAGTGTATTTGAGGTCACCGTCGAACACCGCATCACCGGACCACATTACCCGCTTGTCTACAGCGGGTTTCATGGCATCTGTGCCGAAAGTTGGCATTCCTTCAAAGGAAACGAAGTCCAAATATGGCGGCGTTGGTTGCGTCAGCGATACCGGACTGGCTGACATAACTCCCAAATGGTTGCGATGACGGACCGCCACGAAATAGGGTCCTTGCTCCAAGTGGAATTCCGGAGCATTCATGCTCGTTGCCTGATGAATGTTCCCGTTTCTGGTGAGAAGGCATGCGCGGGAGTCGACTACCTCACCGGGGTTCACCGAATTCCTCAACTCCACCACCACCCAATCCACCGCCATGAGTTCCTCATTCCCGGGGTACGGGTTCAACATCTCGGGGGTGGTCACCTCCCCACCACCGTTCACGTAAGTATAGCCAAGCGCCGTATACGGTTCCAGCAAGGGGATCAGGCCGGTATCATACAGTGTACCGCTCATCAGATCTTCCCCGGTATCGGCGCCTTGGAGCCAGACCACCGGTTGCACTTGTATCCCATATCCTCTACAGATGCAATCATCCCAGACTTCATCGTAATAGGTCAACTCGTCCCCATCGTCGCAACTAGCCAACGGGTACCAGTTCGGATCATTGTCATCGCAATCGGTGCCGAATTCACTTGTTCCAGGCGGTTGTTCACAGGCACCTATGAAGTTGTTCGGGTCTCCGTAACCATCTTCATCCGCATCAAGGAACCAGGTCGCTCCGGCCCATACGAAAGGGTCCGTATCATCGCAATCCGTGTTGTCCTTTACGAAGCCGAGAGGCTGGTTACAGGCACTGGTCTGCGCGTTCAGATCTCCGAAGCTGTCGTTATCCGTGTCGGCGTACCATGTGGTCACCTCATGGACGCTCGGGTCAGAGTCGTTGCAGTCCGTGTTGTTGAGAACGAAACCGATCGGTGCCGTACAAGCGACTTGCGCCGTGTTAGGATCACCGAAAGTATCACCATCTGCGTCGGCGTAGAAGGCTGTACCACACAAGAACACACGTGCAATTCTGGATCGTGCAACACCGTTGTAGCTTGTGAAGTTCCCACACACGTATAGCTTACCATCATAGGCATATTCGAAATCCTTTGGCAAACCGAAGAATTGACCGTACGATGGGAAAGTCGGATCCAGCACTCCGTTCTGCTGCAATCTGGCCATACCAACAGGGTGAGCTACCATCATTTTCCCGGATGGCAGCTGTTGCATTAGAAAGACGAAGTCCGGATGGCCGGTATAGCTCAGGTCAAGCGAGCCGTTCTCTTCGATAGCGCACAATTTGGGCCGATCGATCCCATCGTAAGTGGTGAATAGACCACCGATGTAATAGCCCCCACCTGTCTTTTCGACCAAGGCCATGACATCAGCGTTAGGTCCGGTTCCTACAGAGAACCCAGAGTCCAAGGTTCCATCGGGCAAGAGTCGGATCAAACGAGGAACGGGTTGACCATTGTATTCTGTGAAAGTGCCACTGAGGAGGATGCGCCCCAATTGATCGACCAGAATGCTTTGCACAGTGCCATTCAGACCAGTACCTGCATTGAATGTATTGTCCAATGTTCCATCGGGATCATATCGAGCGATCTCGGTAAAGCCAACTGCAACTACTTGGCCGTTCGAAAGGACCTGAACGAATTCGGCATTGAAGCTCGTCGAAGCATTGAATGACGGATCCAGTACGCCCGAAGCTGTCAGTCTCACGAGCTTGGAGCAGCTTGTTCCATTGTACGAGGTGAACGTTCCGCCGCAAATAATGCGACCATCACTTTGACGCACGGCTTGGCGCACAGCGTTATTGAAACCGGAACCGGACGAGAAGGTGGCGTCAAGTGCCCCATTTTCCTCCAATCGTGCAATCCGACCTGCACTAAGACCGCTCACTGAGTTGAACTCACCAGCGATGACCACTTTCCCATCGCTCTGTGCGAGACAGGAATTCACACGGTCATTCGGGCCTATGGATGGGTCGAACGTCAGGTCCAACGCACCGATCTGAGCCCGGGTTGTTCCAACAATGAACAATAGGAGCAAACCGATGATGTGGAGTCGTCCCAAAGTGAGCTTGAGCATCTTTCAGCAATTTCAGGTTCTGACGAAAGGGCTATTTCGTGGAGGTCGGTTCACCAATGTGATTACAATGTAGTCACTTCCGAAAAGTTATCGATGATCGGGTGTTGATATTCGGGCCGTGAGTTGTCGATCCGAGTGTGTGTTTGCCTCAGGTAAGAGAGAGGGAGCAGGTGAGCATGGTCAAGGAGCTTCTGTAAGCTCTACAGTGCCTGACGGCCATAGGGCCTGGAAAGATCAGGACACGCGGTATACAAGAATTACCGAGCATTCACCGGGACAAGCGGAACGGTGGGGTCCAGATCGGTTTTCTTGAATTGCGGCGCGATCGGCTGCTCCGTATCTGCATAGAATGCCGTCTGACCGGTCAGGTCAACTACAACGCCGATCGCATGAGAAGCCTTCAGTCGCATTCGGAGGATCCGCTCAGGTTCCCAGGAGAGATCCTTACCTCACTCAACCCATTTCGTACAATTCGGCTGGAAGTGCTTTGATCGCGGATCAACTCAGGGTGCCACTAGAAGCGCTATCCGAATCTAAAGACCGATCGACAGCGACCACTTGACGGATCCCTACGAACCCAATAGGTGCAATCGCTCGACACCTGAGGTTATGTACTTTGCGAGCACTTAAGAGATCTGTCCCATGTGTTCGTATCGTCGTATTGCGCTCTTTTCCTCCATCTGTTTATTGCAGATCCCATTGCATGCGCACGAAGGCATGTGGCTTCCGACCGTGCTCAAGAGCATCGAGGGTGATATGCAAGCATTCGGACTGAAGCTCACCGCTGAGGACATTTACAGCATCAACCATAGCAGCATCAAGGATGCGATCGTGCTCTTCGGTGGCGGATGTACCGCGGAAGTGATCGGTAAGGACGGGCTTATTCTCACGAACCATCACTGTGGATTCAGTTCCATTCAGGAGCACAGCAGCATGGAGCACGACTACCTAAAGGACGGCTTCTGGGCCATGGACCGTGCTGCGGAGAAAATGAACCCGGGCCTATCCGCCACATTCGTGATCCGGATGGAGGATGTGACCGAACAGGTCCTTGCGGCGCTCACGGGTCTGGAACCGGGTATCGAGTCAAAGCGTCGGGAAGCCGTCGGAACCATTGCCGAGGTTCTGGCCAAACAGGCGGTCGAGGGAACGCATTACCAAGCCGCAGTGCGCCCGTTCAACTATGGGAATTCCTACTTCCTCATTGTCACCGAGACCTTCCGCGATGTGCGTTTGGTAGGCGCACCGCCCAGCTCGATCGGTAAGTTCGGTGGTGATACGGACAACTGGATGTGGCCGCGACACAATGCCGATTTCAGCCTGTTCCGGATCTACGCGGGAACGGATAACAAACCGGCGGAGCCTGCTTCGACCAATGTTCCTTTTGCACCGCGCCACGTGCTGCCCGTTAGCACCGATGGGGTGCAAGAGGGCGACTTCGCGATGATCTTCGGCTTCCCGGGAAGCACGCAGCGATACCTGAGCTCCTATGCTGTGGACTATGTGATGAACACCTCCGATCCACTTCGGATCCGCATGCGTGCCGCGAGTTTGGGTGTGATCGATGCGGCCATGCGCAGCAGTGATCGCACACGGATCCAATATGCCGATAAGCAATCGAGCATCAGCAACGCCTATAAGAAATGGATCGGCGAGGTCCGGGGACTGAAGGAAATGCGGACCGTGGAGAAGAAGCGGGAAGAAGAGGCGGCCTTCAACGATCTGGCCCGCATGAGGAACCGTGAAGACCTATTGAAGGTGCTGCCCGAACTGGAAACGCTGTATGCGCAATACGTTCCGTACGCAACGGCGCGCGATCTTTGGGTAGAGATGGTATACTACGGTCCGGAGGTACTGCGTTTCGCCGATGGGTATCGAAGCTTGGTAGAGGACGAAGCGCAATTGACGAAGGACAACAAGCGCTCTGAAGCGATCGAGGGGCGCTTGGCCACACTAACGGGCTACTTCAAGGACTATGATGTGGAGGTGGACAAACGTGTTTTCAAGGCCTTGTTGCCGATCTACCGCGCCAATGTTCCCGAAGCCTTCCGCCCCGAGGTGCTGAAGGAGATCGACGTGAAATACAAAGGCAATGCCGACGCATGGGTCGACGCGCTTTATGAGAAAAGCGTTCTCGTGGACCGTGCCAAGTTGGAGAACTTGCTGAAAGGGTCACCGAAGAAGTTCTTGAAGGTGATGAAGCAGGATCCGGGTTACCGGGCTTCGCGTAGCTTCTTCACCAACTTCCTGCAAGTGATACGTCCGCAGCACGTGATCCTGGGCGAAGGGATCGAAACGAATATGCGCGCCTATGTAAAAGGGCGCATGGAGTTGGAGCCGAACAAGGCGTGGTGGCCTGACGCCAATAGCACCTTGCGCCTGTCCTACGGGAAGGTGGAGGGAAGCGAGCCGCGCGATGCCGTTGTTTACGAAGCATTCAGCACCTTGGATGGTGTCGTTGAGAAGTACGTACCTGGTGATGTGGAATTCGATGTGCCGCAACGGCTATTGGATCTGCATGCGAAGAAGGATTACGGTACGTACGGTGTCCATGGTACGATGCCGGTATGCTTCACTTCCTCCTTGCACACCACAGGCGGGAATAGCGGCAGCCCGGTGTTGAACGCACGTGGCGAATTGATCGGGCTCAACTTCGATAGGACCTGGGAGAGTACCATGAGCGATATCCAGTTCGATCCGGAGAAGTGTCGCAACATATGCGTGGATGCACGGTACATCCTCTTCCTGATCGACAAGTTCGCAGGTGCAGGTCACCTGTTGAAGGAGATGAACATCGCCCATCACCAAGGCTTACCGATGATCAACTTGCCCATACACCGATGAATACTCCAGGTTGGATCGAAAAGAATGGGAAGCTGTGTCGCTCATTCACGTTCGCGGACTTCACCGAAGCCTTCGCCTTCATGACCCGCGTTGCTTTCATTGCGGAGAAGCAGAACCATCATCCCGAGTGGACCAACGTCTACAACACGGTCCGGATCGAACTCAGCACGCACGACGCGGATGGTACCATCACGGATAAGGACCACAAGTTGGCCGACGCGATCAGCAGGATCATGCCTTGAGGGAACCGGGTAGAACGAAGAAAGCCGCTCCTTGGAGCGGCTTTCTTCGTTGAAAAGGCTTCTGATCAGCCGACTTTCTGCACGTTCGCCTTGATCCGCAAGGTGGTCTCCTTGGGCTCGGTGTTGGCGATAACGGTGACGGTCTTGGTTTGTGCATTCTCCTGTTTGCCGGGCTTGTACACCACCTCGATATCGGCGGTCGCTCCTGGAGGAACCGGTGCCTTCGGGTAGTTCGGTACGGTGCAACCACAGGAGCCGTTGGCGGTCTCGATGATCAACGGCTCGGAACCGGTGTTGGTGAACTTGAACACGTAGGTGTTCTCGCTGTCCTGCTTCACGTTCCCGAAGTCGTGCTCGTAGTTCGCGAAGTTGATGGTCGTCTTCGGGGTATTGTCGACCGGGGGCGTGGTATTGGTCAACGGGTCGAAAGTGGGGTCAGCTGGCTTCGCTGGGTCGTTGGCCACCAATTTGCCGGGGCCGGCTGCAACGATGCTGCTGGAGGAACCCTTATCCCCACTGAATTGGCCGATGGCGAGAACCACCAAGGCTACGGCGATGACACTGAGCAATGCGATCTGGATCTTGTCTTTCATCGGAGTACGGTTTCTTCGGAATAGGTCGTTGTTGAGGGTGCGAAAATAGCACAATGCTCCACCTCAGCTAAGCCCTTAACAGCCCATTAACAGGCCGAAACATGCCAGAACGCCTTCAAAGGGATCAGGGACGAGCCATGCCATACCGTTGGAACGAATCATCGGAGAAGGACTCCAAAGCCTTCTGGAAGCTTCGATCCACGGGATTTGTGGCATTGATCACCTGCCAATAGGCAGCTGTGTTCCAGAGATCGCGGGCGATCAGGGCCTTCAGGCGCAGGTCGATCAGTTCCTTGGATCGGGCCATACCGTCCGCATCGGGTTCCACACCGTCATCGGTTGCGGCTTTCTGCAGGGCTTGCGCAAGCTCCGGGCTCACTTGGAATTGCCTGCGGAAGGAGTCCGCCGAAGGGTACTTGGCCAAGAGCGATGCACGGTTCTCGTCAACGTACCCCAGCGCGAACGTGTTCAGGATCCCTTTGCGCACGAGCTGGCCGAAGTACTCCGAACTCTGCGTAGTATCGATGGGTACAAAGACGTCGGGCATGATGCCTCCACCGCCATAGACCACCCGCTTGTTCATGGTGAAGTATTTCACGGTATCCGCTGCGTGGATGCTATCGGCGGAAGTGAGTTCACCCTTGGACAACCGCTCGATCTTCTCCCGTTGGTAGGCTTCCACACCATCCTCGTACGATTTCTGGATGGAGCGGCCCGATGGGGTGTAATAACGGGAAACGGTGAGGCGCACGGCGGAACCATCGGACAGCATCACCGGACGCTGCACAAGACCCTTGCCGAAACTGCGCCGCCCGATGATAAGGCCCCGGTCCCAATCCTGGATGGCCCCGCTTACGATCTCGCTGGCACTGGCGCTGCCTTCATCCACCAGCAGAACAAGGCGTCCTTTCTCGAAAAGTCCTTCCTTGGTGGAATAGGTGTCCTCGCGAGGCGATGTTCTCCCTTCAGTGTACACGATCAACTTCCGGTCGCTCAGGAATTCATCCGCCATTTCGATCGCTGTGCGCAGATAACCACCGCCATTGCCTTGCAGATCGAGGATCAGATCCTTCATGCCTTCGGCCTTCAATTCGGTGAGTTTTTCGCGGAACTCCTTCATGGTGGTGGCACTGAAACGGCTCACCTTGATGTAGCCCACACCGGGTTCAGCCATGTAGCTCGCTTCAACACTATAGATGGGTATCTTGTCACGTGTGATGGTGAAATCCAACGGGGATGCAACACCTTTCCGAAGAATGGTCACGTTCACCTTGGTGCCTTTCTTGCCACGAAGGCGCTTCATCACATCGCTGTTCTTGAAATTCACACCAGCGACGTTCTCTGCATCGATCTCCACGATGCGATCACCAGACCGGATCCCGATGCGTTCCGAAGGGCCACTTGAAATGGCATCGACCACATAGATCGTGTCCTTCACGATGTTGAACTGGATCCCGACACCTTCGAAATTGCCTTTCAACGGCTCGTTCACCTCTTCCAGGTCTTCTTTAGGAATGTAGATGGAGTGTGGATCCAATTCCTCCAGCATGCTGACGATCGCAGCGTCCACCAACTTGTCCTTGTCCACATCATCCACATACATGCGATCGATGTGGTAGAGCAGAGAACTCAACTTGCCCGTTGTAAGTGGGTCATCCTGCTGCGCAATAGCGAATACCGGTAGACCCAGCAAGAAGAGAAAAGCGCTTCGGCGCGCGAGTTGGAACAGGATGTGCATGATCGAATGTGCTGTAGAACGCACCAAAGGCGTGCCGGGTTGCCCCTCAGGGATGGAAAGATCGTGAAAGGTTGTCAACGCGAGTTGTAGTTGCGCTGTCGTTTCAATTCGCCCTTTTTGTACTTCTCGCTGCGCAAGGGCCTCCCATCCTCAAAGTACTTCCATTTACCGTGCTTCTCTCCGTCCTTGTAATGGCCGCGGATACCTTCCTGACGGAAGGACCAAGGGCCTTCACGCTTCCCTTGCCGGTATTGACCTTTCAGCGAAACGGATCCATCCTCGGCGTATTCGGTCCAGTCGCCGTGGAGGGTCTTCCAACCATACACCGCAAAGATCAAGGGGCGACCATCGGGGTAGTAGGCTCGATAGACTCCGGAAGGGAACCCGCGCTTGTAGTCCATCTCCACAGCCACACGGCTCGTATCGGAAGCGAAACGCCCGATGCGCTTCGAAGCAGGCTCGGCACTCACAGGTTCATAGGAGACCGCGTACGGAACCAGTATTCCTTTCGTTCGGACCCATAGGGTATCGGGCTGGGCAGACAGGGCAACGGAAAAGTTGAGCAGGAGCGCGAGGATCGTCCACTTCATTCGTTGGGGGGATCGGGCGTTCGGCGAAGCACATGGAAAAGTGTCACCAGCGAAGACCCGTTGCCGTCGGTCAAAGTTAAGAGGTGTGCGCCCTGCCTCACATCCACGGCCAATTGGTGAACGCCCATCGTACGGCCGATGAATTCCCCATCCAGGTCCCAGTTCACTGTGGCTTGCGTATCGCGATGTGCCGCTTGAAGAACCACCTTCGTGAATGAGCCATCCAACTGCATGGGGATCAGCAAACGCGCCTCAGCCTCTGGATAGATCACTTCCATTGGGCCATCGAAAGCTCCATTGGAATTCGGTGGAAGTGGGCGATATTGGGGATGGCGCACCCTGTAGAAATGTTCCATGCCCGGCGGAAGTACAAAACGCCCTACCCAATGGCCATCCGCTCCTGGAGCCACGATCCGATCTTCCTGTGCATTGACGAAGATCCGCCGGTGATAGGGGCAGGGTGGGGTGCGGTCCGCCTCACGAATGATCAGTAGCGTATCCACAGGTGTGCAATCGGCACCTGCGCGATGTCCGCTGGAACGACAGACGGAAGTCGGCACCAGATCATCGAAAGGGATATCGAATCCATCACCATCGGGCAATGCACCGAAGACCTCGAAGAGCATCGGCGCAGCAGCGAGTGTGCCGGTCAATCCGGGCCGGCCTTCGCCATCGGCATTCCCCGTCCAAACGCCGACCGTGAAACGATCCGTTGTTCCGATGGCCCATGCATCGCGATGGCCGAAGCTCGTCCCGGTCTTCCAAGCGATCTTCTTTGCATCGGCGAAATACTGCCAACCGGATTCCTCTTCAGGGCGATGGATGTTCTGAAGAGCCTGTAGGGTATGATGAACGGCGGCTGGAGAAAGCGGTGTTCGTAATGCTGATCCCTCATCGTCGATTCCATTCAGAAGAACGGTCGGTGGTCTGACAGGAGCAGCACTTCCGTTGAGGATACGTGCCATCGAGGCATACGCACCGGTAAGTTCCCACAATGTGCTTTCGGCGCCGCCTACGATCAACGAAAGACCATAATTTGTTGCGTTGCGATCGATATGTGAAAGGCCCATGGCGCGCAGCAAGCGTAGGGTACGTTCGATGCCATGTGCTTGCAAGGCACGAACGGCAGGTACGTTCAGCGATCGTGACAGAGCATCGGAAGCATGTACAGCGCCATCGAATCGTGCGTCGTAGTTCTTCGGTGCGAAGCCCTGATAGTAGGTAGGAAGATCGGCCACCAGTTGATCCGGCATCAACTCTCCGCTCTGCAGCATGTCCGCATAGAGGAACGGTTTCAGCAGGCTGCCGGTACTTCTTCGGGCGCGAATGATATCCACGGAGCCTGCGTGTTCGGCGGCCACATCGGGTAGGTTGCCGAGGTAGGCGAGTACTTCCCCGCTTCGCGTGTCCAGCACCAATATCGCCGCATTGTGCACCTCGTTCGCATGCAGCGCCTGCGCATGTCGCTGTGCAATGGAACTGACCCGTTGTTGCAATTCCGGATCGAGGGTGCTGTGGATCCGATGCCCACGAAAACCCTGTTGGTCCAGTGTGGCGAGTAAGTGTGGGGCCGATCGTGGCAGAGCTTGCGGTCGGTCGGGTAGGGGTTCGATCTTCGCCAATTCGCAAGAGAGACCATCCAGAATGCCAGCACTGAGCAGATGATCCAAAAGCCGGTCACGCTTCCTACGCAACGCCTCGCGCTGCCGACCGGGATGGATCTGTGCAGGTGCGTTCGGGAGCACGGCAAGTGTGGCACATTCCGCCCAACCAAGCTCGTGCGGTGCGCGTCCGAACCACCGCCAGGATGCCGCTTCCAAGCCAACCACATTGCCGCCGAAGGGTGCATTCGCCGCATACAAGGCCAGGATCTCATCCTTGCTGAAACGTGCTTCGGAGCGAAGCGCGAGGCCCATCTCCAAAAGCTTGTTCCACACCGTCCGTGTCCGATCACCACGGGCCATCCGAGCCATCTGCATTGTCAACGTACTGCCGCCGCTGACAACGCGGCCAGCCTTCCAGTTCTGGATCGCCGCGCGCACCAGCGAGGGAAAGTGGATCCCGGAATGTGACCGGAATCGGCGGTCTTCGAAGGCGATCAAACAGGTCTCGAAGCGATAAGGAATGGAATCACCCGGTGGCATGCGCCACTGCCCATCGGCCGCAACAGTTGCCGCGAGCAGGCCACCTTCTCGATCCAACAACACGGTACTTCGCTGCTGTTGGAACAAGGGATCCATGGGAGCCCATCGCGCCCAGCCGAATAACACGACCAGAACGATCCACGCTACAAGGAGGCGACGACGCCAGCGCTTCATGGCTTCATTCAACAGGCCTCAACGTTGTGACGCCGCTTGGTCACCCGATGGCACCACCTCGATCCATTGGCCCATGCTGCGAGCATTCACCGTGTGGTCATACATGGCCTCGCAATGCGCCCCTGGCAGATAGTAGCGTCCGGTGTACGCCGCATTCAACATCACGCGATAGGTCACGGTCTTTCCGCGCCAGAGATCGAAGTAGGTCATCACACGGTCATCACGAACATCCTGGTAGGTGAAGGACGATGCATCCACGGCGCTTTCCGTTCCCTCCATGCGGGTGTTTCGGATCTCCCAGCCCGAAGGGAATACGCTGGTGAGGGCGAGTTGTTGGTAACCCGCAGCGACACCCGGGTGGGTAACATACACCACGGCCATGAAGTCGGTGCCTTGTTCAATGCGGGCCGGATCGATCGGTGTGCCATTCACCAACGTGTAGTCCACGCGCAGACCCAAGCCAGTGTTGCTGGGTTGTTCTTGACCAGCTACTGGAGTGCCTGTGCGCACCAAGCGAACGTAGAGCAGGTTCTTCCCGGTATTGGTCACATCTGCATAGGCTTTGCCATTCGGTGTGGCAAGATCCACATGACTGATCGACTTCTCGGAGAACTTGTCCGATGCCGTACCGTTGAGGTCGAGCTTGAAGGAGAGGCCTTTGTCGAGTTGGCCCTTTTCCGCGAAGCGAGCAACGGCCATCATGCCGAAAGCAGTGCTCTGTGTGCTATACCAGCCGCCACTGCTCAGGTTCTTCGAGATGCGTTGGACCACACCAGCGGCCTTCGTTGTCTCGTCCATGTTCAGCAGTGCCATGGCGATCAAGGCTTCGTCGCGGAGCACGCTTCCGTACGTGTACGATTGCTCCGTGTACTGAGGTACGGAGAGCTCGCTGGCCACAGTGAGGTTCCGCGCGGCATCCTTCTGTCCGATCTGTGCGTAGGCCGCGGCCAGCATCCAACGCGCTTGTTGCGACAGGTCATTCCGTTCGCGCAACCGGTTCATCGCCGCGAGTTCGGGATGCTTCGCCAGTGCCAACGTATACAGGCGATAGGCTTGGGTAAGTTGGGTCGCTTCACGGGACCAACCTGTCGGTTGCACACCCTGCCAATTCCGTGCGGCATTGCGTTGGAAGGAGAGCCAATTGCTCAAGGTGCTGCCCACTGGTTTGAATCCTTCGCGTTCCGCCTCCACCATGAAGTGACCGGCGTAGATCGAGGTCCAGTTGTCGTAGTGATCACCTCCCGGCCAGTAATTGAAGCTGCCATCGCTGCGTTGGAATTGACCCATGCGTCGCAGCGCCGCCTCCACATTGGCCCGCATGCTCTGTTGGGTACGGGCAGGGAGTTCCATCACCTTCGCGATATAGAGTTGCGGGAATGCCTTGGACGTGGTCTGTTCCAAGCAGCCATGCGGATAGTCGATCAGGTATTGCAAGCGTCTGCCCAGATCCACGGGGGGAATGGTACTTACTTCGAGGTAAGCACTGTTGGTTCCATCGACGCCCAATGGCCTTGGTGCATCGCGCCAGCTCTTTCCGGGTTCCAGCAGGGCTTCGGTGACCTCGGTGGAAGGTAGGTTCGGCAAACGTACCTGCAGTTCGATCTGCTCTGTCGCACTTTCGCCAGCCCCTGATACGCTCACTTTCACCTTGGCCACACCGATGCCTTCCTTCACGCGCACGCTGAACCGCACCACCTGGTCGCCTGTGGAGTTGAAGTGAATGGTCTTCTCCAAGGGGCCTTCTGGTATCAGCAATGCGTTCGGCTCAAGTTTCACACGGACATCCTTCACTTTGGCATCCATCGCGAAGACCGTCACTGGTAGGTCAGCACGTTCGCCCGGGGCCAGCACACGGGGAAGCGTTGCGAGCACCATCAAGGGCTTGCGCACAGGTACGGCTTGCTCCGCGTTGCCGTATGCCTTGTCCCCATCCGTGGCAACCACCATCACGCGAACCGATCCAACGTAATTGGCGATGGTGAACGTGTGGTTCACTTTCTTTCCCCGTTGCAGGGTGAACGGACCAACGTATTTCACGACCGGTTTGAAACGTTTGGCCTTGGCGTTCTCCGCAGGGCCAGCATCATCACTGCCGCCGAGGGCAAGAACACGTGCGATCTGTCTTCCGAAAGCGCCGATCACATGGTCGTATACATCCCAAGTGCGCACACCAAGTGCTTCACGCGCGTAGAAGTGGTTCCATGGGTCAGGTGTCTTGAAGCGCGTCAGATCGAGCAGACCTTCATCCACGATCGCGAGCGTGTAGGTCATCGGATCGCCGTTCTTCTCGCTCACTTCCACAGAAAAAGGCACATCCGTCTTCACTTCCTTGGCCATGGTGATCACCGGTGCGATGTGGGTCGCGGCGTCCTCAACCAGGATCGGTATGACACCATAGAGCCGGATGGGCAGATCATTCAAGGTCTTTGCGTGCGGTTGCACCACCGTGACATGGGCATACACGTTCGGGGACATATCCGCCGTGATGGGGAAGGTGTACCGCGTTTCTTTTTCCTTCAGATCCACCCACACGGCATCGAGACAACGGCTACCGGTCTCCAAACTCACCAATGCACGACCGCTTCCGCTGGACGGGATGATGATCGTCGCCTCTTCACCCACGTTGTACTTCTCCTTGTCACTATTGAAGCTGAGCATCGCGGCTTGGTCGGGTTCATCGCGTCGTGAGCGACCTTCCCAACCCGGCCAATCGAGATACAACTGCATGGCACTGGAGTGTCCGCTCGTCGGATCGGTCACACGCACGGTGAAACGTCCCCATTCTGGACGATCAACGCGGAACTTTAACGTGGTACGTCCTTTGGCGTCGCTCACGAGATCGAATTCTTGACGCAATTCAACGCTTGGTGAGCTGATGTAGTTGGCATCGCCATCGAGGTCGCCATCCCACCACCAATTGCCTTTCATCTTATACACCTGTGCCTTCAACTTGTGGCCGGCGATCGGCTTGCCATTGGCATCCACCGATGCGATCGCGAATTGGTAGGTGGTATCCGTGACCAGTCCTCCCCATGCGTTGAACGAGTCGGGTGCTTTGATGCCCGCGTAGCTCGTGTACGGGTAGTACGGCACGGAGGTGCGATCCATGCTCGCGTCACCTCCGGCTTCGAACACGCGCGTGACGATGTTGGTATTCACCATGGCGGGTGCACTCCGACCGGAGTTCAATTCCAGTTCGAACCGCGTTTCACCTTGATCGTTCAAAAGGCCGTCGAAAGCGACTTGCTCTTCTTCCGGCACCGATGTACGCAGATCGTTGAAGGTGAACTTCTCCGAGCCTTTGAACACCGGCGTTCCGGTGGTCATGTTCACTGTCACACGGGCTTTCAGACCCTTTGCTGGTGAACCGTGCAGCCAGTTCGAGCGGAGGGTAATGGGTCGGTCGTCGGAAGCGGTCAATCGGTCACCCACATCGAGCAGGATCTTGAGTCGATTCGGTTTCACGGTTTCGATACGGATGCTCTTGTGGAAGGTCGTGCCACCAACAACGACGCGTGCATTCCAAAAGCCTGTGGGAGCATCCGGCGATGTGGCGCAGCGGAATGAATACATCCCGTTCACGGATGAGGTGCGCACGTGTTTCTGGTCCAATCGACCACGAGGATCGGTCAATTCGAGCACCACCGGGTGATCCTTCGGTAACTTGTTCTGCACATCTTGGAGCATGAAGGCGAGGTACAGCGAATCGCCGGGGCGCCATACTCCTCGTTCACCGTAGAGGAATCCTTTGAGCCCCCGGTCGATGGCTTCGCCTTGCACATCGAACTCACTAACGGACAACGATGATCCGTCGTCCAATTTCAGGTACCCGCGTTGTCCTCCTTTGCTGGCCACCAGCAGGAAAGGTTTGTACTTGCTCGTAGGCAAGGTGGCCAATCCTTCGCCATCGGTGACCACCTGTCCGAGGCTCTTCTGCTGCAAGTCGAGCACATCCAATTTCACCCCGGACATGGGCTGTGTCGTGCGCAGGTCACTGACCGCGATCAGCAGGGATCCATCGTTCCCTCCCTTGGCGATCAACCCGAGATCGGAGGCTAGGATGTTGCGCGCCACGCTGTGGCTCCGGGCGAAGTAGGACGAGGTACACGGATCCTCCCGCTCATTGTAGTCGTAGTCCTCTTCGTAGTAGTAATCATCGTAGTACCAATAGTCCTGGAGGCGATCGTACGCGGTTTGTTCCGATTCCCAGGTTCGCTCGGGTTCCAGTTCTTTTTCGTCGACATTGGTGCAGGGGTAGACCGAATGTTTACGGGTGAAGGAAAGCTCCACGCGATAGATCGCGCCAGGTTCGGCTTGCACGTGTTCAGCAAGATCGAGGTAGTACCGGTTCCAACGTCCGAGATCCGGCGAGTCAGCGGTCTTCAAGGGAATGGTCTTACGGGT
Source organism: uncultured Bacteroidota bacterium (assembly GCA_902826215.1). Classification (GTDB taxonomy): domain Bacteria; phylum Bacteroidota; class Bacteroidia; order Flavobacteriales_F; family PHOS-HE28; genus PHOS-HE28. The sequence goes on along the minus strand of CADEDY010000021.1, from coordinate 39,169 downwards.
GATCAAGCGCCCAACGCGAGCCAGTTCACGGTCACCATCCAAACCATTCAACTGCAGGAATTGGGCGATGTTGCTTTCGTAGACCTTCACGACGCGCACATCCACAGCCTTCAGGTTCACTGCTTCGAAGGGCATCACCAAGCCGTCGCTTGACGGCAGGATCACACCTTTTCCGACCATGCGGATCGCTGGTTTCAGTTCTTCGAAGGTGAGTTCCACGGTCAAGTCCTTTCCCAGAGGACGTCGATTCACATTGCGCACCGCTGAAGCCACGTAGCCCTGCTTGTCACCGCTCAAACGATCCGTCGGGTAGAGCACCAGTTTATTTCCCTCAACGGAGATCCTGACGCCCTCCGCGCCGGCGATGCCGACCAACCCGTTCATGTTCTGGGAAGCGTCCAATGGGTCGGAGAATAGGAGGGTGGCACTTTGTTCCCCTTCGGAATCCGTCGTGGCGGAGATCAGTGCGAGATCGCCGATCGCTGGAACGATGAATGGCAAGCTGCCTTCGTCCGCAGCACCGATCCCTTTCCCGTTCCAAATGATCTCTACCGTGCTCGAGGTTTCATCGCGCAAGACACTATCCACGGTGAAGGTGTGGTACAGGCCGTTCGGCTCGTGCTCCCAGGTCATGGTGAGGGTGCGTCCGCTCTGCTTGGCACTGAAACACGTGTTCAATTCCTTGCCGATCGCGATGTCGCCCGTGTGCACCGCCACGATCAAACGCTGCCAGGTCAGGTCCGCAGGGGAGAGGGATTGCAAGTCACTCACACGAACATCGAGGCTTTGGCGAACCGTGTTCACCTGCCATTCGAAGTCGGACATGCCCTCCGGCAATTGAATGAGATCACCAAGGTGGAAGGTGATCGTGTAGGTCTGTTCTTGTTCCAACCGTTCACTCGGCTCGAAGGCTAGCGTGGACTGATCCTTCCATCGCACGGTACCGTTCACCTTCGGATCGAACTCGAAAAGCTCTTGGATCGCCGAAGCGGAACTGTCTCGCCATTGTTGACCTTCCGTTATTCGAACCAGGATCGGCGCCGTTGCACTGATATGCCCAGCCGTGAACGCCGCTATGTAGGGCGTGAAGGCTGTATCCGGCACGATCGGAGCTTCCTGCGTTCGGCATCCTGAAAGCAAGAGGATGACAACAGCTGCGAGCGCAGCAAAGCGCGACCGGATCGGTTCACTGGACATGGTAGTGGAATAGTAGGAGCGGAAAGGTAGCAGACCGGAAGTTGAACGACCAGCGTACCTGCACTATTGCACACGAGCACCTAACAATTCGACAGTGGAATAGGAATGGATCTACGGCTGCTTCATCAAGGCATCCGCTTCATCAGCAGGAATGATGTAGCCGTTCATATCGCCAACGACGAAGGCATCCTCGAACCCTCTCTTCTGGATCGCGATCTTGGCATCTTCAGCGCCCTTGCGGTCCTTGAATTGGCCGTAGTAGTACCGCACAGCGTCTGAGCTGGTCACGGGTTTCACATCCCCCATCTCGATCATACGCCCCATGGTCTCGATGGGCACATTGCCCACGAAGGTGCCGATCTGTACACGATACCGCAACTTGGTCTTGTCGATACCGCCGCTCGGCAGGTCACGCAGGTCTTCCGGACCAGTGAGTTTGGCACCGGCTTCCTTCATACCGATACGTTTGCCATCACGGAAGGCAACGAGGAACGCACCGTTGAAGCCACGCAACAACATCTGCACCTTGTGTGCGGCAGCAGGGTTCACCTCTTTGAAGGATCCGGTGTAGTAGCGCGTGAGGCCATCATCGCCTTTGATGATCACCAGGTCGTCGATGCCGTCGAAGATATTCCGTGACAAGGGGTAGCGGAAAGCACCGAGTTGGACCCGTACGATCACCTCGCCCGTTGGCGGCGGCGTATTGCTCGGCAGCAGACCAGCGCGCGCCGCTTCCGTTTCATTGCTCACGTCGATCAAGCGACCGTTCTCTTCGGCCATCACCACACCTTCAACGCCCATGCCGCGCAACTCCAGCTCGCGGCGAAGTGCTTCAGGGATCTTATCGTAGCTACCCACGACAAAGAAAGTGGTATCCCCGTTCTCCACGGTGCGTATATCAGGCAAGCTCAGGAGTTTGTGGATCACGGCTTCGTCGATCTTCTCGAACTGCGAACCCACCTTCACGACGTAAACGCGCTTCACAGGAACCACCTTCGGCTTCATAGGCCCGAAGGATTCGACCCGGGAGGCCAACATGTTCACATTGCCAGAGTCTTTGTAGGCGAGCCAAGCATTCAGGTGATCCTCGTCGCTGATCGTGACACCACGTGCATCCACAACGGCTCCTGGAGCGGAGTTCAACTCGTCATCGTCATGGTCCGGCACGCCATCGCCATCGCCATCGAGCGGACAGCCGAAGGCATCCACCTTGACACCGGCCGGTGTATACGGACACTTATCGTTGATATCCTGCACGCCATCGCCATCCTCATCACCCAGCCAAGCGAGTTCATCCACCTGTTCGCTGGAGAGCGGCGTTTTCTTCGTCTTCTTCGCTCCGCGCTCCATGGGAATGGTATAGCCTATGGAGAAGGAGGTGAACAAGAACCGGTCGTTACCAACTGTACCCTTTCGGTTCTCCACGCTCTGGTCCGTTACACCATCGACGAGGTCGGTAAGGGTGAAGTGCATGGTGGCGCCCATGCGGAAGTCGAAACCATTTCCGATGTCCATGCGCGCACCAACACCAACCGGAACAGCCCAAGTGCGCTCCAAATATTTCCCGAAACCATCAAGGTTTGATTCGCGCACGTCGCTCTCATACGTGTAGTCGCGTTGAAGTAGGACAGCTTCCCCGGCGTTGGCAGCATTCTCATCGATGTCGCGTATCGTGCCGTCGCTCCAATAGTTATAGGTCCGTCCGCTGGCATCACGCAAGTCGGTCTTGGAAAGGTATTCCACACTTTCGAAGCCTACCGTCACGTACGGTTCCACCACCCGCTTGGGGTTCAGGAATTGAAGGAAGTTATACCTGAACTGCAATCCACCAGTGGTGATGCGCGATTCGAAATTCAGGTTGCGAGCGAGGCTGCGTTCATTCACACCAAGACGACCATGAAGCGCATAGATACCTCCTTCCAACCAAGGTGTTATCGGCGTTGTAGCGCGCAGTTCGTAGCCCACGCGCGAGACGAGCGGGCTATAGCCCTTGTGGTTGTTCCCCACATCGCCGAAGAAAGCGAACATGCCCGGCCCGATCCCGAAGGAGGGCTTCAATTTGATCGGAGCATCAGCATCGACCGGTACAACGATCCCTGCGGGAAGGGCTGTGCTATCGACTTGGCCGAACGAGGCGAAAGGGGACAGAAAGATGGCTAAGGCAAGGCCGAAGATGGAACGGAACAATGGAGAGAAGCAGCCTGGTTGTATGGGCATTCGGTCCGTTCCGGTTCAGGGGTGCACTATTGCACCCACTTCTGATTGCTCAAGAGAAGCGCCTCTTGTACGGTGATACGATCGCCGTTGTTATAGGCTGTGACGAATGGTCCCGGGAAATTGTACCCCGCCGATACATACGACACCCGTTGATCCCGTGCTTCGGAATACGAACCGAAGCGCCCCGTGGTGTATTTGATCCATCCCTGGTGCCGCTCTACACTGAACGTTCCATTGAATTTGTGGCGCAGGCTGAAATAATTCTTGCCCACTTCGCGGTGGCCAGCAGAGATCTGTACTTTGTAAACGATCCCGTTCTCTGGCGTGGGGATGGACGTCGTTTTCTTCGGCTCCACTACGGGCTTGGTCTGGCGGGCCGCAGTTTCTTGCTCCTGTGCACGCTTCCTAGCCTCCGCTTCGCGCGCTGCAGTTTCCTTTTTCGCTAGCTCAGCAGCTTGTGCTGCAGCCTCTTCCGCTTGGCGCTTCGCAAGTTCCGTGTCTCCGTTCACCATAGGATCCAGCACGGTTGCTTCGTTGGCCATGGCTTCCAAGGCCTTTGGTCCGATGAAGAACTTGGAAGTGCCGAGCACCGCTTTCTGGGTCTCGTCGTTCAGCAAGTATCCGAATTCACCATCAATGCTGTACTCACCCTCTGGGCGCTCATTCGCGCGCAGCTTGTACACGATCTTGACCTCCGAACTGGCCGGCAGATTGAGCCATACGAACTTGGCGATGCGGTCCTGCGCCGTGAAGATGGCCTCACTGCTCGTCTTCTCAAGTGCCGTGAATCCCTGCGGGATGGTCTCCTGCAGTTTGCCGAAACCGCGGATGTCTCCTTTCTTGATGGTCACCTCCACCAACATTTCTTTTTCGTTCACCGGGGTGATCGTGCGCGTACCTGTAACGCCACCCATGCCTTGTATCGGTGCAATTCCACTGGCATTGTCGATCACGGCCATCATCGAGGATCCAGACGGGGCACCTGCTCCAGCCGAAACCAGATCCTGCGCATCGGGTTCCGTTGTGGAGGTGCTTTGTGCTACTTGTACTGCCCCGCCCTGACCGAAGTCGATCGTCGCGGTGGGCATATCGAAGGTCTTCCGTTCGTTGTCCTCGATGTAGGAGAGGCGACCTTGCACGGCGAGATTTCCTGAAACGTTGGCATCAGCGCTCAAGGTGTAGCTCACTTTGAAGGATGGTGTGCTCGGAAGCGCCATCCAGATGAACTTGGCTTTTTGGTCAGCGAAGGTGAACGAGGCGCCTTTGGTCTCGATGGCCGTCGCTGTCAGACCAGGAGGAAGATCAAGTTGAAGTTTCGCGAAGCCACCCAGTTCCGCTTTATTCACGGTGACCGTCACCCTCACCTCGCTTCCAGGAACCATCGTCGTCGGGACGTTCTGGGTGATGCTGATATCGGCCAAGAAGAAAGGATCGACGAGTAGAAGGCCAATGAAATTGATCAAAAGCAGGAGATGATTCGCCATGGGTGCTGTTCGCTAGGGTGCCGTACCCCCGCGATGCGTCCAAAAGTATCGGACACAGCAAGGAGTGTAGCGACTGCGAACATAGCGATACCAACAGGAATGTGTTGACGATCAGCCCGCCAAAATGGGGGGAGCCTAACGCGAAACCGGCCCAAAGGCACGAAGTGGCCCAAATTCAGGCCGGAAACTCCTAGAAGTTCGGCTTCAGCATGTACTTGCTATAGAAGCTGTTGATGGCGGCAACCGCCTCCTCAGGCTTGTCCACCAGGCTGAAAAGCTCGAGATCCGCGGCGTTGATGTTCTTGTATTGCTCGCCCATGGTGGTCTTGATCCACTCATACAGCCCTTGCCAGTACTTTTTCCCGACGAGAATGATCGGGAAACGACCGATCTTCTGGGTCTGGATCAACGTCAGGGCCTCGAAGAGCTCATCCAGCGTTCCGAACCCACCGGGGAGGACAATGAAACCTTGGCTGTATTTGATGAACATGACCTTACGAACGAAGAAGTAATCGAAGTTGATGCTCTTCTCCTTGTCGATGTATGGGTTCGGCTCTTGCTCGAAGGGCAGGTCGATGTTCAAGCCTACACTCGTGCCGCCACCACGTTGTGCCCCTTTGTTGGCAGCCTCCATGATACCTGGTCCGCCTCCGGTAATGACGCCGTAGCCATTGCCTGTGAGCTGGAAAGCGATCTCTTCGGCCAGTTTGTATGCCTGCGCATCGGGTTTCGTGCGCGCGCTGCCGAAAATGCTGACACATGGTCGGATCCGTTGCATGGCCTCGAAGCCTTCAACGAATTCGCTCATGATCTTGAAGATGGCCCAGCTGTCGTTGGCCTTCACCTCGCTCCAGCCTTTACGCTTGAAGGCTCGTTTGATCCGGCGCTCGCTTTCGGTGGTATTCGTGTTCTTGGCCATTGAAAGGTTCTATTGTGGATGGGGCTTACCGGATGTTGACCGGGCGTTCGCGATTCAGTCGAGTTCGGCTTGTAGGAAGGAATAGGTATGGCCGCGTGCCATAAGAACGACTTCTTCAGGAGTTCCACGCGCCACGACTTGGCCTCCGGCAGCACCGCCCTCGGGGCCGATATCGATCACGTGGTCGGCCACCTTGATGATGTCCATGTTGTGCTCGATCACAAGAACCGTGTTCCCGTGGTCGACCAAGCGATCCAGAACATGGATCAGTTGTTTCACGTCTTCGAAGTGCAGTCCCGTGGTGGGTTCGTCAAGGATGTAGAACGTGTTGCCGGTATCCCGCTTGCTCAGCTCGGTGGCCAGTTTGATGCGCTGTGCTTCACCACCGCTCAAGGTCGTACTGCTTTGGCCCAAGGTCACGTAGCCTAGGCCGACATCCATGAGCGTGCGCAATTTCAGGTTGATCTGCGGGATGTCCGCGAAATGCTCGACCGCCTCCTCCACAGGCATGGCCAGCACATCGGCGATGCTCTTGCCTTTATAGCGGACCTCCAGTGTTTCCCGGTCGAACCGCTTTCCACGGCACGTCTCGCAAGGCACACTCACGTCGGGCAGGAAATTCATCTCGATCACGCGCACTCCAGCACCCTTGCACGTTTCACACCGACCACCCGGGGTGTTGAAGCTGAACCGACCTGCCTTGTACCCGCGGATCTTGGCACTCGGCAAATGGGCGTACAGTTCGCGGATGTGGTCGAACATGCCGGTGTAGGTCGCCGGATTACTGCGGGGCGTCCGTCCGATGGGACTTTGGTCCACCTCGATCACCTTATCGATGTGCTGCAAGCCTTCGATCGCGGTGTACGCCAGTGGGTGGGCATCACTCCTGTAGAAGTGTTTGTTGAGGATGGGGTAGAGGGTGTCGCCGATCAAGGTGCTCTTCCCGCTGCCGCTCACACCGGTCACGCAGATGAACTTGCCCAGTGGGAAGTCCACGTCCACATTCTTCAAATTATTACCTGAGGCCCCGCGTAGAACGATTCGTTCCCCTTTGCCCTTCCTACGTTCCTTCGGTATGGCTATGCGAAGTTCGTTGCGCAAGTACTTCGCTGTGGTGCTTTCGCCCAGCGCCAGGTCATGCGGATGGCCTTGTGCCACGATCCGTCCACCGTGCTCGCCGGCGCCTGGTCCTATGTCGATGAGGTGGTCGGCGCTCATCATCATTTCCTTGTCGTGCTCCACCACCAATACGCTGTTGCCGCCATCGCGCAACTTCCGCAGGCTGCCGATCAAACGTTGATCATCGCGCTGGTGCAGGCCGATGCTCGGTTCGTCAAGGATATACAGTACACCGGTCAGTTGACTCCCGATCTGCGTGGCGAGTCGGATGCGTTGTGCTTCGCCTCCGCTAAGGGTGCGTGCACTGCGATCGAGCATGAGGTAGTCCAGCCCGACATCCAAAAGGAACCGGCTTCGCACGGTGATCTCCTTCACGGCTTCGCGCGCTATCACGGCTTTCTTCTCATCGAGCCGATCCACGAGACCGCTCATGAACATGTGCAGATCAGCGATGCTTAGGCTGGCGAGTTCGAAGATGTTCTTCCCATCGAGGCGGAAATGCATCGCGGTCTTCTTCAATCGGCTCCCGTTGCATTCGGGGCAGGTGACCATGTGCGTGAAACCGGCGGCCCATTTCTGCGCGGTCTTCGGCCCCCCTTCGGCTTGCTCCAGAATGAAGGGTATGATGCCATCGAACTGCACCTGGCGATCGCTAAGGCCGACCGCGCTGCTCACCTTGAGCGGTTCGTCCATGCCGTTGAGCAGGGCCACCAGCACGGTGTCCTCCATTTCCTCCAGAGGAGTGTTCAGGTCATGCCCGAAGGAGAGGAGCACCGCTTCGATCTGTTTGAAGACCCAAGTGTTCTTGTAGGCGCCGAGCGGAACCAATGCCCCCTTCTTCACGCTCTTCTTGCGATCCGGCACGATCTTATCCATGGCCACCTCGGTCACTTGCCCTAACCCGCTGCACGTTGGGCACGCACCATAGGGCGAGTTGAAACTGAAAAGGTTCGGCTCGGGCTCTTCGTAGGCTATCCCACTGGTTGGGCACATCAGGTGCCGGCTCAAGTAACGGGCTTGGTCGTCCTTAACGGTAACCACCATCAGGTTTCCCTTGCCATACTTCATGGCGGTGGCACAGGTTTCTGTCAAACGCTTCTGGTCCGCGGACTTCACCTTCATCCGGTCGATCACCAACTCGATGTCATGCACCTTGTAACGATCCAAGCGTGGACGGGTCGTCAGGTCGATCACCTTTCCATCCACCCGGGCACGCAGGAAGCCTTGTCGCAGGAATTGCTCGAACAGTTCGCGGTAGTGCCCTTTGCGACCGCGAATGATGGGAGCGAGGATCAGAACTTCTTTTCCGTCATATTCGGTCTGGATCAGCTCCACGATACGCCGATCCGTGTAGCGCACCATGGGCTCACCGGTGACATAGCTGAACGCATCGGCTACACGCGCGAAGAGCAAACGCAACAGATCATACACCTCGGTAATGGTGCCGACAGTGCTGCGTGGGTTGCGGCTGATCGTCTTCTGCTCGATTGCGATCACGGGGCTAAGGCCGGTGATCAGATCCACGTCTGGTCTTTCGATCCCCCCGAGGAATTGTCGAGCGTATGCGTTGAAGGTCTCGATGTACCTCCGCTGGCCTTCTGCATGGATGGTATCGAAAGCGAGCGAACTCTTGCCGCTTCCGCTCAACCCCGTGATCACCACCAGTTTGTCACGCGGTATCCGGACGTCTATGTTCTTCAGGTTGTGCACGCGGGCACCGAGCACTTCGATGAAGTCCTCCTCCGCAACCGGATCAGCCGGTGCGCTTTCCTTCGCCTTCAGGTCCGTCTTCAAGTGATCGATGTGTCCGGCTCAATCCTGTGCTTCGCGCACGGCATCGAAACCTTCAGCCGGCAAAAGTAACGTGTAGGTCCGGCCTTCTCGGTTGGTCAAGTGATTATCGCGCAACCAAGGGTTCAACAGCTTCAAGGTCTTGTAATCGGTGCCTTGGGCAATGGCGTAATCGGCCAAGTCGGCAACAGGACCCTTCACCTCGACGTTGCGTGTGCGATAGGGCGCATAGAGGTCCTTCTTCCGCAGGTGGAAGCCATAGCGTTCCGGATCACGAAGGATCTCCTTCATGGCAAGGATCCGGTACACGTAACGTGCGGTTTCTTCGTTCAGGAGCAGGTCGAAGTAATTGTCACTCTTCTGCCTGCCGAGTTGCTTGTCCACCCCACCTTGCCCTAAGTTGTAGGAGGCCGCAGCAAGTGCCCAATCGCCATATTTCGTGTGCGCGTTCTTGAGGTACTTGCACGCCGCACGGGTGCTCTTTTCCACGTGGTACCGCTCGTCCACTTCGCCGTTCACCTCAAGACCGTGGATACCGGCGGTTTCTTTCATGAATTGCCAGTAACCCGTTGCTCCGGCAGGAGAAACCACGTTGGTCAGACCGCTCTCGATCACCGCGATGTACTTCATGTCGTCCGGAACACCTTCCGCTTTCAGAATCGGTTCGATCATCGGGAACCAACGTGCAGCACGTTTATGGGCAAGTAGCGTATTGCTCTGCCAGTAGGTGTTCACCAACAACTCACGATCCAAGCGCTCGCGCACATCGAGTCTTTCCAACGGAACCTTCTCCTCACAGAAGGAAAGCTCATTGGGAAGGGTGAGGGAGAAGACCTTGTAGTTGTCGTTGAAGTCGCGCTGGTGGTCCAGGTCATTGTCCGCGACGAACGTGGAGTAGGTGAAAAGGTGCAATGCCAAGGACCCACCCAGCAACAACATGGCCCACAGCGAGGTACGAAGCGCGATGCGTAGCGGCTTGGGGAGGGTGTTCATATTTTCGGGGGTTGCGTCCGTTTCGTGAGAACGAAGAGCGTCAAGAACAATACCAAAGCGTATGAAACGAAGAGGAAGGTGTGAATGTTCTTCCAGACCGGGATGTAGCGGGCCATGACGAAGGTAAGGAACACATGCAGGAGGGAAAGGCCGATGAAGATCAAGGCCACTTGGCCATCGCTGAAGCCGGCGTAGTTCAAATGGTGTGTGGTATGGTCCCTTCCGCCAACGAAAGGCGATCTCCCCCGTCCAATGCGGTTGATCGTGACCACAGAAGTGTCCACGATGGGTAGCAGAAAAACGGTGACCGCGCTGATCACTTGACGTGCAGGCTCCCAGTGCCCTTCGATGCTAGGTGCATTCCAGAAGAAGCGAATGCCGACAAAGGCCAGGAAAACCCCAAGGAACTGGCTCCCTGTATCGCCCATGAACATGCGCGAGGGATTCCAGTTGAAGAAGAGGAAACCGGTGAGCGAGGCCATGGAGCCAACGAGAAGCACCATGTACACAGGGTCCACAGGACCGATCACGATCATCGCCATGAGGCCAGCGACCACTACCGCGATGGAAACCAGTGTAGTGATACCATCCATGTTGTCGAGCATGTTGATGGAATTCATCATACCCACTACCCAGAAGAGCGTAAGGGCCACATTGGCCCATTGGGAGTCGAATATCTCGATACACGAACCGGATGCGATAAGGATCACGCCGCACGCGATCTGCACGGTGAATTTCAGTAACGGCTGGGTGTTGTACGCGTCATCGGCCAACCCCATCAGGAAGCCCAACGAAGTAGCCGCCAATAGTCCCAATAGGTCGGGTCTTAACGCTTCTGCACTTAGGCCCGGGAAAATGACGCCATAGAGTGAGAACGAGGCCAAGAAGAGGATGTAGAATCCGATCCCGCCCAATGAGGGCTTGGCTGTGCTGCTCCATCGGACCAATGTCTGCTCTTCATCGCGCATACCCAGGGTGCGTGCAAAGCGCATGAAGACCGAATTGATGACGAGGCTGAACACCAGCGCTGCGAAGAACAGTCCGGAGTAGATCAGGAACAGTTGAGTCGGACTGTACATGGTCAGGAGCGAAGTGTGGTCAGCGCTTCGAAGGTCATTCCTACTTTGTCCTTGGCACTGATGATCGGGTCCTTCACCCCCCAATCGATCCCGAGCTGACCATCATCCCAAAGGAGTGTACGCTCCGAAGCGGGGTGGTAGTACGCTGTGCACTTGTAAGCGAAGACGGTGTGCTCCTCCAAGGCGACGAATCCATGCGCGAACCCGGGTGGGATCCAAAGCATCTCCTTCGAGCTGCCGTTCAGATGCACTTTGTAATGCTCCCCATAGGTGGGACTGTTCGGCCGAATATCAACACAAACGTCAAGGACCGAACCCTGGATCACACGCACCAATTTTCCTTGAGCGTGCGGATCCACTTGAAAGTGCAGGCCGCGCAGAACGCCCTTGTTGGAAGCGCTTTCATTGTCCTGAACGAATTCAACGTGCGCACCGACCGCACTTTCGAAGTCGCGCAGGTTGAAGATCTCCAGAAAGTGTCCACGCTCATCTGCGAAGATGCGCGGACGCAGCAGCAGGAGACCCTGTAAAGAGGTGTTCTCGTATTCCATCATGAGCGACCGAACAACCAGCCGAGCAGCCCGGAGGGTTTCGCACCGCGCTCCTCGTAATACCCACCACCGTAGCCCTGACCATAGCCATAGCCGTAACCGTAGCCATAACCGTAGTTGTAGCCGTATTTGTTCCGTTCGATGTCTATGCCGTTGAGGATAGCGCTGAGGCGTGTGATGTTGTTCTCGTTGATCAACCGGTCCACGTTCTGCACGAATTGCTTCTTGCTGTAGTCCGATCTGAATATGTAGATAGGGAAATCAGCCCGTTGGATCATGGGGATACCATCCGTAACGAGGCCCACCGGAGGGTTGTCGATGAGCACGATATCGTATGACTCCTTCAGTTCTTCGATGAGTGAACTCATCCGTTGGCTGATGATGAGCTCTGAAGGGTTGGGCGGAATGGGGCCTGCAGTGATGAAATCCAGGCCGGGCAACGAACTGTGCTGGATGCACGCCTGGACGGGATCCTTGCCGATCAACAAGGTGCTCATTCCACGGATGTTCTCTACGCCAAAACCCAAGTGGATCTTCGGTTTTCGCATATCCAGGTCGAGAATGATCACCCGCTTTCCGCCGAAGGAGATGATCCCCGCGAGGTTGATCGCCACGAAGGTCTTTCCTTCCCCGGAGATCGTACTTGTGATGGCGATCGTCTTCGGTCCAGAGGTATTGTCCACGAACTGGAGATTGGTCCGGATCGTCCGGAACGATTCTGCGATCAACGACTTGGGGTTCTTGTCGATCAGCAATTGCGATATCGGGATCTCCTTCTTGTACTTCGGCACCATGCCGAGGATGGAGATGCTTGCATTGGACAGTTTGGCGATATCGTGCAGCGAGGTGATGTTGTCGTGGAGAATGTAGCGGATCAGCACGATGAGAAAGCTCAACACCAGGCCAGTGGCCAAGTAGTAGCTCAGGACGAGATTGCGCTTCGGGGAGATCGGTTCACGGGGCAGTTCGGAGTTGCCCAGGATGCGGTTCTCGGGAACGAATCCAGCCTTGCTGATGCGGTATTCGATATCTTTCTCGAGCAAGAGCGTGTAGTACTTTTCGTTGATCTCGAAAACCCGTTCAATACGGGCATATTCCAGTTCCTTTTCAGGGAGCGAGCGATACCGACCCTCGAATTCAGAGTGCCCTGCGTCCAATACGTTCCGCTCTTCCAGGGCGCGGGAAAGCAAACTGCGAATGCTCTCGAGCACGACCTTCTTCTGTACATCGATCTGGTGCTCCAACGAACGCACGGTCATGTTCTCTGCGGTCGCCTCCATGTACATCTCCTCGCGCTCGCGCAGAAGGTCCAGCAAGGTGTTGATCGTCTTGGCCAGAACGGTTTCATAGTCCGTTCCTGTAAGCATGGGAAGCAGGTCGTACGAGTTGATGTCTGGCATCGGCTTGTCTGTCGCCTTGTCCATGGCCTTCAGGAGCTCGATCTCCATTGTAAGCTGAACACGCTGGTCCTCATACTTTTCCGATCGTTCCAGGAAGAGCGGTGTCATCTGTGCCAGATCTGCCACACGGTTGTCCATGCGGAAACTCTGGAGCCTGAACTCCGATTCCCGAAGTTGACCGAATACAGTGTCCTTTTGTGTTCGGATGAAGTTGATCACGCTCTCGGCACTTTCGCTCTGGCGTTCCACATCGTAGGCGATGAAGGATTCGGCCATCGATTGGGCAAAGTCACGCGCCAACGTCGCATTCTCGTCCCGGAAGGAAATGTCCACCGTTTTGGCTATCCCATCCGCAATAGCCACGTTCAATCGGCTCGCATAGCGACTGATGAGCTGTTGCTGCGAATTGATCCGGAAGAATAGACTCTGGTTCACTTCCGGATTGTTCACCGCAGGGTGGTCCTCCAGGACGATATGGCAGCTGAAGTGAGGGGTTCGTACCAGTTCGTTCCGTTTGAAACTGCCTTCGAAAGGAACACCGCCGAAAACATATTGGACCTTCACAACATCCCGCTTCGAGATGTCGAGGTTCACCGGAACATCGAGGAATGTGCTGTCGATCAGTTGAAGATCCCGGACCTTGAAGAATGAATACTTGTAGTACTCCTCGGTGAGGATCTGACCCCGGTTGAAGTAGCTCACCTCGAGAGGCAATTTGCTGATCACCCGAGCGAGGAAATACTTCGAACGCATCAATTCCACGTCGGCTTGCAGATTGTTCGCTTCATCGGTGAAAGTGTTCATGCTCAACACCTTCTTCGCTGTATTGCTTTCACGCAACTGCAGCAGTGCCTTGGCCTCGTATAAAGGCGCGGTATATCTCAAATAGATGAAGGCTGATGCAAGCGCCGTCAAAACGCAAAGCGTGATCCAGATCAGGCTGCGCTTGAGAATGAACAGGAACAGCCCGAGTTCGAACTCCTGACTGAAATTCGTGATCCGCTCCTTGTAGCTCTCGAAATTGACGCTCCGGCTATTGATGTCCTCGTTGAGCATGCGCGTCTACTGCAGGTTACGTCCCACAGCGATGACGAGGAGCACGCTGGAAAGCAAGGTGATGATCGGGGCAAGGTCCTGGATCGCTTCTCTTGCCAGATCGGCATTCGGTTGAACGTAGACCACGTCATCGCCTTGCATCACCATGTCCGCATACTTCAGACCCTCAATGTCGCTCAGGTCGAACTGGTAAACCAAGCGTGGTTCGTTTCCATTGAGCCGGAATACTTTCACCTTGTGGGCATTGCCACGACTGCTGAGCCCCCCAGCTTGACCGATGACCTCCAACAAGGTGGTGTTGTTGTTCTCCAACGGAATGGTCTTCGCATCTCCACCACCTCCGGGGAATACAACGACCCTTCGGTTGTTCACCATCAACTGCACGAATGGACGATTGTAATATTTGGTGAACTGGTCCTCCAAGAATGTTTCGGCTTCGCGCAAGGTCAAACCCGCCAGTTTCACTCGCCCGATAACAGGTAATTTGACCAAGCCGGAGTTATCGATATTATAGGTGAACACGCTCCTTTGTATGAACGATGCCTCTCGCGTACCACCCTCGGAGACCAGATCGATCATCTTGAAGCCGTCGTTGGCGAACAGCCGGAACTGGAGGGCGTCATTCGCTTGAAGCTTCAGGTTCGTCCGTATGGTGTCGGTGAACTCGGCGAATTGGTAATCCCGAGGGGTCTTGAACATGATATCGCGGTTGATCGTGCAACCGGATATCAAGAGGGCGAGGAGCAGGTAAAGGGCTCCATACCGGGTTGGGGTCCGCGTCATGTGCGCGCAAAAGTAGCGATCCAAGCGCGGCATCAGTTCAGCAGGGAGCGGTACATCGCCTCGGTGTCCTGGACCAAGCGGGTGAAATGATACCTGTCCCTGACGTGATCCCAGCCATATCGTCCGAGATCACGGCGAAGTCCTTCGTCCTCGACCAACCTGAATAGCTGGTCCTCCAACCCTTTGGTATCACCACTTTCGCTCAAGAAAGCGGTCTTACCGGGCAGAACCACATTCTCTATACCACCGACCCGTGTGCTGACCACAGGTCGGTTGGCTGCTTGGGCTTCGATGAGGCTTACTGGTGTGCCTTCGTTCAAACTGGTGAGCATGACGATATCGACCCCTGCATTCACGATATCCACTTCTTTGATCCAGGAGGTGAAGGTGATCGTCGCATTGGCCACCATCGGCTTACCGTTCACGCCGTATCCGAAGCCATGACCATTGAAATAGGGACCTTGCACTTGGCTCATTCCCAGCTCATTCACGCGCTGCTGCAAATGTTCGCGTGCTTCCCCATCGCCCACGATGAAAGCCCGGATACGCTTCCCGCTCCGCGCGCTGACACGAGCGATCACGTCCAAGAAGAGGTCGTGGTTCTTGATCGGCACCAATCGTCCGATGATCCCAATGGCGACCTCATCTTCCGCGACACCATAGACCTTGCGGAAAAGCACTCGCTTTGTAACCTGATCCTCTTGGAAGCGGCTAAGGTCGAAGCCCAAGGGGATCACCGAAACCTTGGCTGCGTCGGTGATCCGGTGTTCATCGACCAATTCACTTTTCTGCTTTTCGCTGATCGCTACGATACGTGAGGAGCGTTTGGCGAGGAAACGCTCGATGTTCTTGTACAAAGCCGTCCGAACTGGGCCGAAATAGCTGTGGAATACGTGTCCGTGGAAGGTGTGTACGATGGCCTTCACGCCCAGGTCAGCAGCCGCCATTCGTCCAACAGCACCGGCTTTGGCGGCGTGGGTATGCACAATGTCCGGTTTGAACTCCTTGATCAGTTCCTTGATCCGTCGGTATGCGCCTCGATCTCGCCAAGGAGCCACTTCGCGCTGCAATTCGGGGAGAATTACTGGTTCAACCCCCAGATCACGCAGAATGTGGTGACTGCCTTCTTCCGTTGCCTCCTGACTTCCACCGACAAGTAGGGTCTCGAAATCACTGGATAGGTACCGGGTCAAATAGGCCGCATTGTGGGTAGGCCCGCCGAGGTTGAAGCGGTTGATGATGCGAAGGATACGGGGCATATTGGGTCGGTGAAGGTACCGCGTTCCGGGAAAGCCGTGTTCTACTTCGCGGCGTGGGTTTCCCACCACGTCAAATAGACGAGCAAAGCGTGTACGGTTGCCTGCGAAGTCCCTGGCAAGGAGGACCGCAATTGCTTCACGACCGCTTGCGCTGCTGACCAATCCAGCCCCGAACTCTCCACCA
Organism: uncultured Bacteroidota bacterium; assembly: GCA_902826215.1. Classification (GTDB taxonomy): domain Bacteria; phylum Bacteroidota; class Bacteroidia; order Flavobacteriales_F; family PHOS-HE28; genus PHOS-HE28. Next base: position 23,137 of record CADEDY010000021.1, on the reverse strand, counting down.
GATCCTTGCGCACCGTGGCATCCACCAGACCAGCAAGGGGACCGCGCAAAAGTTCCAGCAAAGGCACTTCGAAACCCTTCTTGCTGCGCGTCATCACCGTGGGCGGTAGAAGATGGCCGAAGGTTTCGCGCAGGATGTGTTTGCCCGATCCACGAACCAACTTCTTTTCTGCGGCCAGGCTGAATGCGAATTCAACAATGCGCAGGTCCAGGAATGGGGTGCGCACTTCCAGGGCATGGGCCATGCTGGTCAGATCCACCTTGTGCAGCATGTCGTTCGGTAGGGTCGAAAGCACGTCGGCGAGCAATGCTCCGTTCATGCCCGGCAGGCGGCTGAAGGCATCGGAAAAACGGGCCTCCCGCTCGGCCAAGGCGGTGAGGTCGATCGGCTCACCGATGAGCGAAGCGGCTTCTTCGTGGGTGGTGAAAGCAGCTAGTTCGCGGAAACGGTCGGCTTCAGCAGTCCGTGACAAACGAGCGAACCTGTCGTACTGCCGGAAACGGTTCTGCCATTTTCCATTGCGCGAACGAGGCAACGCACGCCACAACGGGGCCAAGGCCTGTACCGCCTGCTCCTGAACTCCGGGTGATCGCCAGCGCAACTCGGCTTGGTGCTTGGTGTATCCTCCGAAGACCTCATCAGCGCCATCGCCACTTACCGCCACGGTGACCTTCCTGCGGGTTCGTTCGCAAAGCATGAAAGCGGGCAGGGCAGAGCTATCGGCAAATGGCTCATCGGTAGCCGCAAGCAGTCGCGGATAGTTCTCGGCCAGTTCCTCCCGCGTCAATTTGAAGGTGCTGTGGTCGCTTTTGATGTGGCGCGCGACTTCCTCTGCGTAGCGGGATTCGTCGAAGAAGGGATCATCGGCGTACCCGATGCTGAACGTATGCAGGTGCTTGTGGTGCCGGGCCGCCAATGCGCTCACGATGCTGCTGTCCACACCACCGCTGAGAAAGGCGCCTACAGGAACATCGGCGATCAAGCGCAGGCGGACCGCGTCGTCCATCAACTCGTAGAGCCGTTTCTTCGGATCGGTGGTAAGGGGTACTTTCTTGCTCGCTGCCACGACATCGTACCATCGTTCCACCTTCACCTTGCCATCGGAGATGTTGATGGAATGGCCGGGCAATAATTTCTGACTCCCTCGGAAAACGCAATTCGGTGCGGGGATGTAGTGGTAAGCGAAGTACTGCTGTGCGGAGAGCAGGTCCTGATCCCGCTCGGCTCCCAACGCCAATAATGCACGTAGCTCACTGGCAAAAAGGAAACGCCCTCCGGTCGTGCTCCATAGAAGGGGTTTCACACCGAACCGGTCACGGGCCAAGAAAAGCGAATCCGTCTCGGCATCATGGATCGCCAGAGCGAAGAAGCCGTTCAGGTCGTTGAGGAATGCAGGTCCATTCACGCTGAAAAGCCGCAGGAGCACCTCTGTATCGCTGTGGCTGCGGAAGGTGTGGCCTTGTGCTTCGAGTTCGGCGCGCAGGCTTTGGAAGTTGAAGACCTCACCGTTGAAGACGATCGTGAACCGGCCACCATTGTCCGTGAAAGGTTGGTGCCCCGCATCACTGGTATCGATGATGCTCAAACGCCGGTGGCCCAGTACCGCGCTGCCGTTACGATGTATGCCTTCGTCATCGGGACCACGGTGGGCGATGCATTGCAAGGCCGCCTTGATCCGGTCGCCGGTGACAGACTGGGCATGGTCGATCTGGAAGGTTCCGGCTATGCCGCACATGTTCTTGGGTTACATCCACCTTTCGGGCAGTGCGGTGATCGCCACACCACCCACTGGTTAACGATCTTCCGCCCTATAGGTGGATAACCTCGCCGTACGCTGCCGCTGCCGCCTCCATGATCGCTTCGCTCATGGTCGGGTGTGGGTGAACGGTCTTGATGATCTCGTGGCCGGTGGTCTCCAACTTCCGGATGCTCACGCACTCGGCGATCATCTCGGTCACGTTCATGCCGATCATGTGTGCGCCCAACAGCTCACCGTATTTGGCGTCGAAGATCAGTTTCACGAAACCGTCCTTGGCTCCTGCCGCGCTGGCCTTTCCACTGGCGGTGAAGGGGAACTTGCCGACCTTGATCTCCAAGCCCTTCTCCTTGCACTGCTTTTCGGTCATGCCCACACTGGCGACTTCCGGGCTGCAATAGGTGCAACCGGGAATGTTCCCGTAATCCAAGGTGTGCGGGTTCTGTCCGGCGATCTTCTCCACGCAAATGATCCCTTCGGCGGAAGCGACGTGCGCCAACGCTTGGCCAGGGGTCGCATCTCCAATGGCGTAGTACCCGGGAATGTTCGTGGCGTAGTAGCCATCCACCTTGATCTTGCCCTTATCGGTAACGATGCCAACCGCTTCGAGGCCGATGCCTTCGATGTTGGCGGCAATGCCCACGGCACTAAGCACAACGTCACATTCCACCACCTTATCGCCACTGGCGCTTTTGATGGTGACCTTGCATCCCTTGCCGCTGGTGTCCACTTTCGTGACCTCGCTGCTAAGTAGGACCTCAATGCCTTGCTTCGTGAAGCTCTTCTGCAATTGCTTGCTCACATCCTCATCTTCCACGGGAACGATGTTCGGCATGAACTCCACCAAGGTCACTTTCGTCCCGATGGCGTTGTAGAAATAGGCGAACTCACTGCCGATCGCACCGCTGCCGACCACGACCATGCTCTTCGGTTGCTCCGCGAGGACCATGGCCTCGCGATACCCGATGATCTTCTTGCCGTCCTGCTTCAATGCAGGCAACTCGCGGCTGCGCGCGCCGGTGGCGATGATGATGTTCTTGCCTTCCAAAACTTGCTTCTTGCCGTCGGCCCCGGTCACTTCGATCTTCTTTCCGGGTTGCAACATGCCGGTGCCCATGATCACATCGATCTTGTTCTTCTTCATCAAGAACTGGACACCGTTGCTCATGCCCTTGGCCACGTCGCGGCTGCGCTGCACAATGGCCTTCATGTCCGGCGAACTCGCACCTACGGTGATGCCGTAGTCCTTTGCGTGGTTGATGTACTCGAACACCTGCGCGCTCTTCAGAAGGGCTTTGGTAGGAATGCAGCCCCAGTTGAGGCAGATGCCGCCGAGGGCTTCCTTTTCAACGATGGCGGTCTTGAGACCGAGTTGGCTGGCGCGGATGGCAGCCACATAGCCGCCGGGGCCGCTGCCGAGAACGATGACATCGTAGCTCATCGGGATGATTTCAGGTTCAGTTTGGGCCGCAAAACTACCCATCCGAAGGGAACCATGGTCCGTTCGGCCAAATCGACCGTCCTTCAACTCCTCGACAACCTGTTCGTTCACCGGGCCTATATTCGCCATCATGGCCGAGACGAAATTCCTTGCTGACGCTACTGGAAGCACTAAACGACCCGATCTGGTCTCCGTGGTGGGGATCTTCACCTTCATCAATACAGGACTGTTCGGGCTTCTGTACCTCTTCGCGCTTTTCGGCATGATGGCCGTGAGCAAGATGCCTGTGGATGAATTCGTCCAGTTGATCCGTGATGCGATGAGCAGTTACCCACTGCCCTCGGAGCAAACCGATGCAATGGAACAAATGGCCGTCCTTTTCCATGCCAGTGGTGTTCCGCTGATGTTGATCTACGTGGTGCGAACGGTAGCGCGACTTGTTGGTGCCGTGGGCATGTGGCGTGGACGAAAGATGGGCTTCTACATCTATGCAGCAGCGCAACTTGTCGGTCTGTTCGCGCCGCACGTTATCCTGCCTTGGTCCATGCTGGGTGTTTTCGGGCCATTGATGACCGTGGGTATCACCGCACTTTATGGCAGCCAGTTGAAGCGGATGTCATGAGCGTCCGGTTCCGAGCAGCATTCGCGCTTTTGGCTAGCGCGCTGTGCTTCGGTTCGGCCAACGGGCAGCGCACTAAGGAACCGGTTCCCTTCGTTCTCGGTGTCTCTGAACGGATCCAGTCATACGCACTAAACGAAGAGCGTGTCCTTAATGTCTATTTGCCCCTAGGGTATGCCGCGGATACGGCAGGAGCTTATCCGGTCATCTACCTGCTTGATGGTTCGGCAGATGAGGACTTCATTCATGTATCCGGTGCGGTGCAATTCGCCTCGTATCCTTGGATCACTTGGGTGCAACCCAGTATCGTGGTGGGCATTGCCAATGTGGACCGCAAGCGCGACTTGACCTTTCCAACTTCGGTCGCCAAGGACAAGGAGCAATTCCCGACGACCGGTGGTTCCGCGGCCTTCATGCGGTTCATTGGTGACGAATTGATCCCGTTCATCGACGGCAATTACCGCACAGGTCCGGACCGCATGTTGATCGGTCAGTCCTTAGGTGGACTCTTTGCCACAGAGGTACTTTTCGAACGACCGGAGCTCTTCACGCGCTACCTTATCGTAAGCCCGAGCCTTTGGTGGGATGATGGTTCCTTGTTGAAGCTGGCGCCTGCATTCGCTGCGGACAGAGCCAGTGTGCCGCAGTCTGTTTTCATCGCCGTGGGCAAGGAAGGCAAAGGCATGGTAGGCCCGGCAAAGCAGTTGGCTGCTTTGGTCCGGAAGCAACCGGGGATACGAGTTGGCTACAAATACCTGCCGGAGTTCGATCATGCGAACCCTTTACATCGAGCGGTGATGGAGGGGTTCAGGTGGATGGGGGAGAAGTAATCGCTTCTGCCGATAAGTTCGAGCATCGAGAAGAAGGGTCGTTCACAACGAGGTTCCACCATGAAGGATTCTGCACGCATCATCGAATTGTTCCTTCGGCTCGCACTCGCCGCTGGTTTCCTTTCTGCCGTGGCGGATCGGTTCGGTTGGTGGAGTCCCGAGATCTCCGATTGAGGGAATTGGTCCGCGTTCCTGGAATACACGGGCATGATCAATCCATGGTTGCCGGCCTCGGTGGTTCCGGTAGCAGGTTGGTTAGCCACAATCGCAGTTGCTGCCCTCGCTTTGCTATTGTTCGTCGGATACCGAACGGAGCTCGTTGCAAAAGCGAGCGGGATATTTTTGCTCGCATTCGCGTTGGCCATGACATTCTGCACTGGGGTCAAGGGCGCTTTCGACTATTCGGTGTTCACCGCATCGGCTGGTGCGTTCGCGTTGAGTTCGTTGAAAGAGCGGTTTTGGAAGTTGGGTTGATCGTTCTGATCCGGACCCTGCGTTGCCTGTTTGGGCTCAATTGAAGTTGAACCAGAAAGGAGAAAGGCCGCTTCACGTATCGCGAAGCGGCCTTTCTCTTTTCGAACGGAACGTTATGCAGGAACTCCCTCCTTGGGGTTCGGCCCCCATTTATTTGTGCCGGGTTCTCCGTCCTTGGCCAACAACACGATGAGCCAGATTCCACCAATAAGAGGGATAAGAGCGATCAGCAAGAACCAGCCGCTCTTGCCAGCATCGTGCAAACGGCGAACCGCAACGGCCAAACTTGGGAGAAGGGTTCCCAACGCATATAGCCCATATATGGGGCCGTAATTGGTCATCGGATCGGCAATTCCCAGAACATTGTCCAAGACCATGGCCGCGATCATGAAGATGATGTTGAAGAGTGTATACATCCAATACTCCTTCCGACGAGACCGCCCTGTGAAACCCACGTAGTTCTTGAGCGCTTGCAGATACCAGTTCATTTCAGATTCGGTATTATTGGCCTACTCGTATGGCTTTTCGGTGATCGCCCCAACTTTTGATCGGTGTTGGATCCGATGTGGTATGCATATCCACTTTCAACAATGATACAGATTTCATTGAAATGTCTTCGCTGATCCCATCGACAGCGGTCTTCTTCGATGTGCCGATCAGTACCAAGGGGTTCATGGTCGATATGCGATCCCGCTGATCTCCACATTCACGCCCCTCGGCAATCCCTTTACTGCGACAGCTTCACGAGCAGGTGGCACATCGCTGAAATAGCTACCATAGACTTCGTTCACAGCCGCGTAATGGGCCATGTCGCTCAAGAAGATCGTCACCTTCACGAGGTGGGAGTGGTCCAGTCCTGCCGTCTTCAAGAGGTTGCCGATGTTCTCCATCACCTTTCGCGTTTCCGTTGCGATGTCGGCCGTGTGCAAAGTTCCTTGCTCGTCCAGCGCGATCTGACCGCTGAGGAAAACGAAACCGCCAGCTTGTATGGCTGGTGTATATGGTGCTAGCGGCTTGGCGGCGTTGGGAGGGAAGATGGCTTTCTTCATACGGATACGTTACGAGTTGACCGGTTGCGCGTTAGGTGTTGGTGCGCACAAAGGTCACCTCACTCGGCACAACCTGCAACCCGTCAAACCTCAACTCCAACAACTTCCAACCTCATCAACAAGGTACTTTTGCGCTCCCATGGATAAACGTCCCCTCATTCTGGTCACCAACGACGACGGCATCTTCGCACCGGGCATCCGCACTTTGGCCGAGGAGATGAAAGCCTTCGGAAGGGTGATGGTGGTGGCACCCGACAAGCCACAAAGTGCCATGGGCCATGCGATCACCATCCACAGTTTTCTGCGTTTGCAAACCGTCCCATACATGGATGGAGTTGAAGCTTGGAGTTGCAGCGGCACGCCGGTGGATTGCGTGAAGTTGGCCATCTACAAACTTCTTGGTGGATCCAAGCCCGATCTACTGGTGAGCGGGGTGAACCACGGTGCGAACATCAGCATCAACGTGTTGTACAGCGGCACCATGAGCGCTGCGGTGGAAGGGGCGATGGAAGGCATTCCCAGTATCGGTTTCAGCTTGATGGACCATGCTACGGACGCTGATTTCAGCCAAGTGCGCCCGGTTATTCGCAGTGTTGTCGATAACGCGCTCAAACACGGCATGGACAGCGGGACCTGCCTGAATGTGAATGTGCCGCTCAACGACGGCTCTCCATTGAACGGCATGCGCGTGTGTCGTCAAGCAAAGGCCAACTGGGAGGACGAGTTCGAAACGCGCCTCGATCCTGGGAACAAGGAGTATTACTGGCTGCGAGGCGAATTCAAGAGCGAGGACCAAGGCCATGATACCGATGTGTATGCCGTGAACAACCGGTATGTGAGCATCGTCCCTACCCAGTTCGACATGACGGCGCACCATGCCATTGCCAATTTGAACACGTGGGACCATGCGCTGGAATAGTGTGTCCACGGGCTTCTTGCTCGGCTTCTTCGCACCGGTGCTCGGATTCTTCGCCTACGGTGGTATGTACGTTACGGCGATCCGTCCATGGCACGACATCCAGTGGTTCGTGAACGACCTCTTCCTCGGGACCACCGAATTCCGCACACGGATCATGAGCATCAGCCTCATCGCTGATGCTGCGCTGTTCTTCCTCTTGGACCGTTTCGGCAAGCAACGAGCGATGCGAGGCGTCATACTGGCGATGCTCTTATACGGCCTCTACATCGTACCGGTCATCATCATGGATGAACTGTCCAAGTTGGGTTGGCTTTGATGGGGAAGCGCGTCTACATTATAGCCGGCGAGGCGAGCGGTGATCTGCATGGGGGGAATCTGGTGAAGGAGCTTTTCAAAGTGGCATTGCCCGGCGAATTGTCCATTCGCGCTTGGGGTGGTGATCGTATGGCGGCAGCCGGTGCCGAGGTGGTGAAGCACTACCGCGAACTCGCCTTCATGGGCTTCACGCAAGTGATCATGAACCTGCGCACCATCCTGCGCAACATCGATACCTGCAAAGCCGACATCGAGAACTTCAAGCCGGATGCCTTGATCCTGATCGATTACCCGGGCTTCAACCTGCGCATTGCCGAGTGGGCACATGCCAAGGGAATTCCGGTGCATTATTACATCAGTCCGCAAGTCTGGGCTTGGAAGAAGGGCAGGGTGCGTACCATCAAGAAGGTGGTGGACCGGATGTATGTGATCTTGCCCTTCGAGAAGGATTGGTATGCCAAGTGCGGCATGGAAGTGGAGTTCGTGGGCCATCCTTTGCTGGATGCCATTGAGCAAGAAGGTCGAACGGATCTAAAGCCTTTGCCCGGCGACGATGGACGGCCCGTCGTGGCGCTTTTGCCGGGCAGTCGCAGGCAGGAGATCGCGCGCATGTTGCCGCTGATGGTCCAGGTCGCAGAACGCTTTTCTGAATATCGATTCGTCATGGCGGCGGCGCCGTCGGTACCGGACGCGGTGTATCAGGAGGGTATCGGCACTGCACCGATCACACTGGTCAATGGTCGCACCTACGACGTCTTGAGGCACGCACGGGCGGCGCTCGTTACCAGCGGCACCGCCACGTTGGAAACTGCCCTGTTCGGGATCCCCGAAGTGGTGTGCTACAGTGGAAGTGCGCTGAACGTATGGATCGCGAAGCGCTTGGTCGATATTCGCTTCATCAGTTTGGTGAACCTGATCATGGATCGCGAGGTGGTGCATGAACTCATCCAGTCGGATCTGACAGCGGACGCACTAGCTGACGAACTAAGTTGCTTGATGGCGGATGGACCGTACCGGAAGAACATGCTCGTCGATCTGACCACGTTGCGCGATAAGCTAGGTGGGCCGGGGGCTTCGGCACACGTCGCCAATGCGGTGTGGATAAGTCTGTCAGGAAGGGCATAAGCCCAGCAAAGCACCCCGGTACCTTCGGGGCCGAAATGCGCCTTACCGCGTTGTTGCTCCCTTTCTTGTTCGCGTTCTCGCTTGTTGGTCAAGAGCGCGTGCTCCGTATCGGTATCATGCGGGAGCGCACGATCCGAAGCATTCTTGTGATGAGTGCCAAAGGAACGTGCACCGTTTTCGCGGATGGCGAGCGCATGGGCGAGATCCGCGTGAACGACGGCCTACGCATCGATGTGGTGGGACGCGCGCTCTCGGCCAAGTCCTTGGGATTGGCCATAACAGCGAAGCAACGCATCGAGTTGGTGCCACGGATGGAGACCAGTGGGCTTCGATTGCGGTTGTTGGAGAGCAAACTATCGGAACGCACCTATCCCGGATCACTGGTCGTTGATCTGAAAGGAGGCGCCATCGATCTGACGAATGCCGTTCCACTGGAAGCATACACAGCGGGCGTAGTGCAAGCCGAAGCAGGCAAGGACCACAATGGCGAATACTACAAGTTGCAGAGCGTGAGTTGCCGCACATACGCCTTGTGCAATCATCGGAAGCACGCAGCCGAGGGCTTTGAATTGTGCGATGCCGTCCATTGCCAAGTGTACCATGGGCAGTGCAAGCAGGATAGCATCACCAAGGCCGTGGATGCGACGCGCGGATTGGTGCTGGTGGATCCGGAGATCAAGTTGATCCATGCCTTGTTCCACAGCAATTGTGGAGGAGAAACGATGAACGCGGAGGATCTCTGGACCAAACGGGAACCGTACTTAAGGTCCACCGTCGATACCTATTGTCGGAATGCGCCGCACGCGAACTGGAAGCGCACCCTTTCACGCAAAGAGTGGACCGCCTACCTCGATCGCCGTTTCGGGGTGCGCGGGGCAGCGTTGAAGCCCTACCTGAACTACACACCGGGATGCCGTGATATCTACTTGGGGAATTCACTGCCGTTGGTGCCGCTCAAGCACATTCGAGAGGACCTGAAACTGAATTCGACCTATTTCACGGTGACCACAACCGGCGAGCAGGTTGTTCTAGAGGGCCGAGGCTTCGGGCATGGTGTCGGCCTTTGTCAGGAAGGTGCCATGCGCATGGCGGTGGAAGGCAAGAGCTACATCGACATCCTGCATCACTACTACACTTACGTGCACATGGTGGACGTGAATACCCTTGATTTCTTCCGGGAAGAGGAGCCCGTGCCTGCCATTGCAGGACCAAGGCGCTGATAGCACGCTTTTGATCACGGATCCTGCATGCGCCACCACATGGCCGTGCGTGGATGCAGCAGAGCGCTGTATGCGAACGTGCCGATGAGGCACCCGGTTGCAATTCCTGTGAGGGAGAACAGCAAGGTGAATATGTTGCCCCCGGCATCGTGACCGGCCGCCATGCTCGTGATGCTCATGAGACCGAAGGAACCCGGAGCCAGCAACCAGAATCCCGGCAGGAAGGTCACGATCGCCGGAGGCCCCTTGAACCGGAATTCGATCACCAAGGCGGTGATGGTCATGAGAGCTGCGCCGAAGAAGGCCGTGGAAGCTCCTTGGATGAACAGGCCGGAGAAGGTTTGTCCGATGTAGGCCATGGCTGCTGTCAGGAGCATCCAGCCGAAAGAACGACGCTTACTGCTTTGGTAGATGTGCAAGCCGAGGGTAAAGAGGACGACCCCGACCCACGGCCAGTATGCTGCCAGGCGAGTGCCTACCTCGATGCTCGAAGGCCCAGCATCGCTGTTCAACGCCTTGAATCCGCCGATCAGTCCGAACGCTAGTAGGACCAATCGTGTGAAACCGGCCACCATGCGGCTTGCTCCTGAAACGATGCTGTTGTATGCCAACTCGATCACCGAAACGGTGAGCATCATGCCGGGGAGGAAGGTGATCAACGGCGGTATCAGCAAGGTCAGAGCAGGTTCCTTCAATCCATGTCGATAGCCGAACGCAACCGCCGAACTCAGGAAGAATGCAACGACCACCGGCAGAACAGCGGACCAGGAGGGACGCCTGCGCGCCGCGACCAGCACCAGTGCACAGATCAGGGAAAGCACGCCGGTGATCAGCAATCCGTTCATGGATGGGCGCAGCATCAACGCCACGCCGATGGTGGCAAGAAGGTATCCGCAGATGTAGCCAAGGTCGCCATAGAAATGCGGCGTGCGCCACATCGCTTCCAACTGGACCAGGCCTTCTGTCGGTGTTAATTCCCCTTTGCGGGCTGATCGCGCGATGGTCAACACCTCTTCGATCTGATCGAAGCGCAAAGGAGCTACACGATAAGCACCATGTGCCATGTCCACTTGGAATTCGTCACCACTTTCCCACTTCAGAAAGAGCACGGTGGGGAGGACGAATACCTGCAAGCCCGGTTCTCCGTTCGCTTTCGCAATGGCCGCTAGGTCACGCTCCACCAAAGGGACGGCATTTCCCGCGTTGAGTTCCGCCTGCCCCAACTTACCGAGGAAGCGAAGCAAGGCCTTTCGCTCGGTTGTGGAATGGATGGCGGCCGGGATCATGGTGCGAAAGTAGCGGTACGATGCCCGGCTCAGCTTCGACCCCACAGCTACCTTCGCGGCCATGGCACAGGCAAGGATCTCGGTGAACGACACCCACGACCGCATTCTGCGCGGACATCCGTGGGTGTTCGGCAATCAGATCACCAAGGAGGAAGGACCGTACGAGCCAGGCGATATCGTGCAGGTGTTCGATGCGAAAGGCCGACCACTGGGCCAAGGCTACATCAACCCTGCGTCGCTGATACGGGTGCGTATGCTGACCCCGCATGTCGAGGAGCGGATCAATTCCGCATTCATTGCCGCCCGGGTCGAGCGTGCGTGGAAGTACCGGCAGCGCATGGGCTATACCGGTTCGTGCAGAATGATATTCAGCGAAGCGGACCAATTGCCGGGGCTCATCGTGGATAAGTTCAACGAGGTGCTATCCGTGCAATTCCTGACGCTTGGAATGGAGCGCTGGAAGGAGGTGATCCTGGAGGCTTTGATGGAGGTGGTGAAGCCAACAGGGATCTATATCCGCAACGACGTGCCGATCCGCGAGAAAGAAGGCTTGGAACTGTACAAGGGCTTTCACGGTAAACCTTTTCCAACAGACCTGCTGATCGACGAGAACGGATTGAAGCTGCATGTGGACGTAGGAGAGGGGCAGAAGACCGGCCACTTTTTGGATCAAGTGCAGAACCATGCGCAAATGGCCCGGATCAGTGCAGGACAGAGTGTTCTCGATTGCTTCACCCACACGGGCGGCTTTGGCCTGCATGCTGCCAAGTATGGTGCGGCCGAGGTCCTGGGGCTTGATATCAGTAGCGATGCAGTTGCCCAAGCGACGCGGAACGCTGCCACCAACGAGTTGAAGAATTGCCGGTTCCAAGTGGCGAACGTATTCGACCACCTGACGGAGATGAGCCGCAAAGGCCAACAATGGGATGTGATCGTCCTGGACCCGCCGGCATTCGCGAAGAGCCGTGGCGCCATCGACAACGCCTACCGGGGCTACAAGGAGATCAACCTGCGTGCCTTGAAGTGCATTCCCAGCGGTGGGTTCCTCGTGACCTGTTCCTGTTCACAGCACATGACAACGGACCTGTTCCGGAAGATGATCGCTGAAGCAGCGCGTGATGCTGGCCGTCGACTGCGGGAGGTGTACATCGGAGGGCAGCCGCCTGATCACCCGGTGCTATGGGGAGTGCCGGAAACGCACTACTTGAAGTGCTTCATGTTGGAAGTGCTGTAGTCCCTGCTTCCTTGATTCAGGGCCGAAGCAAAACGTCTTGCCCAACTATTGGCCACCCAGCCCGAACAGCGCTTCCGGCTCGTGGTTGCGCTTGGGCAATAGCCCGGCCAGCAACCCAAGCGGGCCGAGGAAAAGCCCGGCCAGATACCATGAACTCATGTCGTATCCCCGCTGTCCGGCCAAGAATGCCGTGACCGGAGCAAGAACGAAAGCCGTAAGGAGGATCAGGGAGATGATCAGCATGGAGCGTGAAGTTGGTGTGAAGCTATCCTCAAGAAGATACCATCCCGACATAAAGTAGACCGGCCTTCGATCACTTTCGATGGATTACCTTTTCCGAAGGTCCGATGGCTTCGATCCAAACATCCATGGCATTGGGTGCGGTGATGCGTGCACCGTTCATGCGTTTGGCACTGCCATTCATAGTTGGTATTGCAGCAAGCATGTGGTGGCCGATCGACAAGAAGGTGCTTGTTGCTGGGATCGCGATCATCACCGTTGTATGGGTGTTGGTGACGGAATGGCGAAGTCCCCGGATGCGCCGCTGGCGAAGTACACCGTTCGTCATACTCTGGTGTGCGTTGTTCGGCATGCTCTGGCAACAGGTTCGCGATCCACTTTCGAGACCAATGCACGCTCAAGTGGACGGTGCCGGAATGATCTTCCGGACCGTGCGCGTCACGGCGATCAATGGCATCACGGACAAGGTGATCCGTGCTGATGCGGATGTGCTTGCCGCGCGAACGGACAGTGGATCCAACCCACGCTTAGGCGAAGTGATGGTCACCCTTATGCGCCGATCCGACCGGTCCGATCCGGTCAAAGGAGATCGACTTCTGATCCGGTCAAGGCTCGAGCCCATTACGCGTATACCCGATCCCGGTGGATTCGACCGACGATCCTGGGCAGCGTCGCGCGGGATGTACCATGAGACCTTCGTTGGACAGGATGGATGGATCGTTCTGGACCATCACACCGAATGGACGGACCTGTTCGAAGGAGTTCGCCAACGCGTTTCCGGATGGTTGGTGGAAAGTGGATTGCCGGTGCGTGAACGAGCATTGGTGAAAGCCTTGGTCCTCGGCTTGCGCGACGAGTTGGACGGTGATCAGCGCAACGCCTTCGTGCGCAGCGGAACGATCCATGTGCTCGCTGTCTCGGGCACGCACGTCGGATTCATCTACGCGATGCTCCTTTTCATTTTTCGCTGGTGGGGTGGTGGTTGGAAGGCGCGCTTCGGCCGAGGCCTTTTCATACTGCTTGCCTTATGGGGCTATGCGGGGTTGACCGGCGCTCATCCCAGCGTCCTGCGAGCAACGATCATGTTCTCACTCTTCACCGTTGCCGGCATGAGTTCGCGTCGTGCCGAGCCGCTCAACAGTTTGTTCGCTGCAGCGCTTGTTCTGCTGCTTTGGGATCCGCACATGCTCATCGAGATCGGGTTCCAGTTGTCCTTCCTTGCGGTGTTGGGCATCATCCTCTTCCTTGGCCCCATCGAACGCTTGTGGGTGCCCAACAACAAATGGATCGGTCATATCTGGACCTTGACCGCGATGTCCATTTCGGCACAACTGCTGACCACCCCGCTTTCCGTCTACTTGTTCAGGGCTTTTCCGATCTGGTTCCTACCAGCCAATCTGTTCGTCGTTACTGCTGCCGCATTTGCGGTGTATGGGGCTTTCGGTTTGTTGTTGCTCTACCGCATCCCGATACTCGGACCACTGGTCGTATCCCTCCTTGCATTCCTGCTCATGTGCGTCGATCGGGTCACGACATTCTTCGCTGGACTTCCTGGTGCATACCCGGCTCTTCGGATCAATACCGTGGAGATGATCCTCCTGTATCTGCTCGTAGCCTTCATGTCGATATGGTTGATGCTGAAGTGGCGTCCAGCCAAACTGCTTTCCCTGTCCACGGTGGCTGTGCTATTGATCAGCTGGGCGCTTCATGTGCATCAGAAAGAGGACCTCGTCACATTCACGGTCTACGATGATCGGCAAGCACTTCAGGCTTCGATGAGCGTTGGACGAGAACATGTGGTATTGGGCGCAGCGGCGGATACATCGAATGCCTGGCTCGATGAGAAGGTGGATCGGCACCAGCGCTACGCAGGATTCAAGCGCTCTGCCTTTTCGAACGATGAGGTCTTGTTCGGGTCTGTGGTCTCGCGTGAAGGAAACACCTTGCTCGGCGCAGGACGTTGGGTTGCTCCTCATCTGGTCGTTCGGTTCCTGGATCCTCGAACGGAGCACACCACATCCAAGGATCCGGCGTGCGATGTTCTGGTCATCCAAGGCGTGCACTTCATCACCAAGGAGGATCTGGACGGATCGGCCTCACAGGCTCAACAGGTGGTCCTCGCAGGTGGGTTGAAGTGGCGTATGCGCGAATTCGTTCGCCGTTGGTGCAGCGAACGCAATATTCCTTGTCACGATGTTCGCGATCAAGGGGCTTTCATTGTCGAACGCCGAGCTGCCTGATGGATCCGTTCACAGAGCGCTCAATGGGAACACCTCCTTCAGTCGAATGCCTTTCTCCGTGCGTTTAACCGTGCAGCATTGGATGACCGGGTCGTGCTCGAAGAAGAGCACGAAGTCCTTGTCTGCAGCGAGTTCGAGGAGTTCCTTCTTCTCGTTCAAGGTGAGCAATGGACGCGTGTCGTAGGCCATTACCCATGGCAGAGGAATGTGATGGATGCTCGGTAGCAGATCGGCCATGAAGGCCACCACGCGGCCTTTGTAGTGGATCAAGGGGATCATCATCGCGTCGGTGTGGCCATTCACGACGAATACATCCATGTTCGGCATCACGGCTTCGAGGTGCACGTTCTCCTCAGCGTTACCTCGACCGAGATGAACGAACTTCAATTGCCCGCTTTCTTGGATCGGAAGGATATTCTCCTTGAGGAAGGACGCCTTCTCGCGCGGATTGGGTTCGGTCGCCCAACGCCAGTGATACTCGTTGCTCCAATACATGGCATTCCGGAAGGCTGACGCAAAACCATCGCCGTTCCGCACGATGCTTCCGCCACAATGATCGAAGTGCAGGTGCGTGAGGAAGACATCCGTGATATCATCTCTCGAAAATCCGGCCTTCTGCAAGGAACCATTCAACGTGGCATCGCCATGCAGGTCATAATGCCCGAAGAATTTCGCGTCCTGTTTGTCGCCGATACCGTTGTCGACCAGGATCAGCCGATCACCTTCTTCGATCAACAGGCAGCGCATGGCCCAGGTGCACAGGTTGTTCGCATCGGGTGGATGCTGTTTGCTCCATAACGTCTTGGGCACAACACCGAACATGGCGCCGCCGTCCAACTTGAAGAAACCGGTATCGATCGGGTGAAGGGTCATGGTACGAAGTTCGGAATTGACAGGCCATCGTTGGCAGTTGGATCACGATCGTCACGCCAGCAGCAGCCGACATGAGCACATTTGCACATGTCCAAGAACGTCCATTTCATCGCGATCGGCGGAAGCGCCATGCATAATCTGGCGATCGCGCTGCACCAGCAAGGATTCGAAGTGACCGGCAGTGACGACGAGATCTTCGAGCCGAGCCGTAGCCGTCTGGACCGACTAGGGCTGCTCCCGGACAAACTGGGCTGGGAACCGTTCCGGATCCACAAGGACCTTTCGGCCGTCATTCTTGGCATGCATGCACGACTGGACAATCCTGAGCTCAAACGTGCGCAGGAATTGGGAGTACCGGTGTTCAGCTATCCTTCATACTTCTACGAGCGCACCAAGAACAAGACGCGTGTCGTGATCGGTGGATCCCACGGAAAGACCACGATCACCAGCATGATCGTGCATGTGCTTCGTCATGCTGGGGTGGATTTCGACTACCTCGTCGGCGCGCAATTGGAAGGCTTTGATTGCATGGTGAAGTTGAGTGCCAACAGTCAAGTGGCGATCGTTGAAGGGGATGAATACTTGGCCTCCGCGTTGGATCCCGTCCCCAAGTTCCATTTGTACAAACCGGACATCGCACTGATCAGTGGGATCGCATGGGATCACATCAATGTCTTCAAGACCTTCGAGAGCTATGTGGAACAGTTCCGCTTGTTCATCGAAGCCATTGAACCGGGGGGTAAGCTGGTCTATTGCAAGGAGGATCCGGAGGTGAAGCGACTATCGGAGGATCCGGAGGTGACGTCGAAGAGGATCCCGTACGGTCTACCCAAGCACCGGATCGAGAACGGTGTGACCATCCTGGAGACGGAAACTGGCGATCGACCATTGAAGGTCTTCGGCCAGCACAACCTCCAGAATCTCGAAGGCGCGAGGCATGTCTGTCACTTGCTCGGTATAGGCGACGCCGAGTTCAATGCGGCGATCGCGAGCTTCACTGGTGCCGCGAAACGCTTGGAGCGGATCGGCGGCAACGAGCAACACACCATCTTCAAGGATTTCGCGCATTCTCCGAGCAAGTTGAAAGCGACGACACAAGCGGTGCGCGAGCAGTTCCCGGATCGACAACTTGTTGCCTGCATGGAACTGCACACCTTCAGCAGCCTCAGCGAGAATTTCCTGGATCAGTATGCTGGCTGCATGGATGCGGCGGACCGTGCGATCGTGTTCTACGATCCACATGCCGTGCAGTTGAAGCGACTGCCGCCCATTCCACCTGAACGCATTCAGCGCGCATTCGCCCGACCGGATCTATTGGTCCTGAACGACCCGATCGCCGTGCTAGGTGCCATTCGCGAAGAGCGGAAGGAGGAGGCCGTGCTGCTGTTGATGAGCAGCGGCAACTTCGGTGGCTTGGATCTTCAAGCCGTGAGCGAGAGCTTCATGGCCTGAGCCGACGCAGCACTTTGTGGTGCAGGAGACCGATCACCAAGGCATTGAATACGCCGACGGCCAAGAGCGAGAAGAAGGTCATGCTCGCATAGTTGAACGGCGTGAAGAACTGCTCCATTCGTGGCCGTATCACGTCCTCGGGTTGGCCTTCAGCAACGCCGCGGCTCACCAGGTCGTTGATCTTATCCGCGAAATAGTGCGGCTCGATCACCTTGTAGTAGAGCAGGAGGAAGGCACCCAGCAAAAGGGCATAGAGCGCCGCATTCCGGAAACCGTCACGCAGCAGATCCGGGAACGGACGTCGAGCATCTTCCGATAGCATCCGTTGACCGGTGAAGAAGACCAATGTGACGATCGCCAAGAAATGCACGATCATGAAATCCGTGCCCTCTGGTGGACGGCCCATCTTGAAGAGCAGTAGACGCAGACCGATGACCGCTCCTGCAGTGATCAAGGTCAATTTCATCGAGCCTTGGTTCGATTCACAAGAGGTGCGAGGGGTCCCGTCATCTCAACTTCTTACTACGAGCGGTGGATCAAGCCTTATCAACCGTTCATGGAGACCAGGAACTCCTCGTTGCTCTTTGTTCCTTCCATGTGCTTCTTCACGAATTCCATGGCTTCGACCGGGTTCATATCGGCGAGGTGCTTGCGGAGGATCCACGTGCGTTGCAGCACATCCTTGTGGTGAAGGAGGTCATCGCGACGTGTACCGCTGCTCATGATATCGATGGCCGGGAAGATGCGTCGGTTGCTGATCTTCCGGTCGAGCACGAGTTCCATGTTGCCGGTGCCTTTGAACTCTTCGAAGATCACTTCATCCATCTTACTTCCGGTATCCACGAGGGCTGTAGCGAGGATCGTCAGGCTGCCGCCGTTCTCGATCTTCCGCGCAGCACCGAAGAAACGTTTGGGCTTCTGCAAGGCATTCGCATCCACACCACCGCTCAGGATCTTGCCACTGGCCGGTTGTACGGTATTGTAAGCGCGTGCTAGGCGGGTAATGGAGTCGAGAAGGATCACCACATCGTGGCCGCACTCGGTGAGGGCTTTTGCTTTCTCCAGCACAATGCCTGCGACCTGTACGTGGCGTGATGCAGGCTCATCGAAAGTGCTCGCGATCACTTCCGCGTTCACACTGCGGGCCATGTCGGTCACCTCCTCTGGACGTTCATCGATCAGTAGAACGATCAGGTACGCTTCGGGATGATTGGCCGCGATCGCATTCGCGACATCCTTCAACAGTACCGTTTTGCCGGTCTTTGGTTGCGCTACGATCAAGCCACGTTGGCCCTTGCCGATCGGGGCGAAGAGGTCCAGAACGCGCATGCTGATGTTCGTCGCCTTATCCGCAAGGTTGAACTTCTCATCCGGGAAGAGCGGGGTGAGGAACTTGAACGGTACACGGTCGCGCACCCATTCCGGATCACGGCCGTTGATGGTATCCACCTTGACGAGCGGGAAGTATTTGTCGCCTTCACGTGGGGGGCGCACATAGCCGTGCACGGTATCGCCCAGCTTCAAACCGTACTGCTTGATCTGCTGCTGGTTCACGTAGACATCATCCGGCGAGGCCAAGTAGTTGTAGTCGCTACTGCGCAGGAAACCGTAGCCTTCGGGCATCACTTCCAGTACCCCTTCGGTCTCCACGAAAGCATCGAAGTTGAACTGCTCGCGCTGCGGCTGTCGGTCCTGTTGGTTGCGTGGATCACGATCGCCGCGCTGCTGTTGATCACGGTCTCCGCGTGGCTGTTGATCGCGGTCTCCACGTTGCTGTTGGTCTCGATCTCCGCGTTGTTGATCACGATCAGGTCCGCGCTGTTGGTTGCGGTCACCACGTTGTTGTTGATCGCGGCTGCCTTCGCCTTGCTGACGATCCTGTGGGTTGCGTTGATCACGATCACCACGTTGGGGTTGATCGCGTCGGTCGTTGCGTTGTTGATCACGTCGGTCGTTCCCGTCATCGGCCCGACCATTCGGTTGTTGACGGTCGTCCTTGTTCGGCTCGTCGCGATATTGGCGCTCGCGTCGGTCGTTGCGCTGACGCTCCTGCGGCCGCTCTGCGACTACCGGAGCTTCAATTGCTGGAGCGGTTGCGGTAGCTTCTTCATCCGTTGAATTCTCCTCTTCATCATCCTCACTGTCACCGCCATCCTCATCGTCGTCGTCGTCGTCGTCATGGTCCTCGTCACCTTCTGGAACCGGTGGGGGATCAGGATCCACTTCCTGCACGATCTCATCCGCCGTCGCCATCGCGATGATGTCATTGTCGTCACCAACGAACTTCGGTCCAATGGGCTTGGTCTTTTCGCCCTTGGCCGCCGGTTGGTTATCGAGGATCTTGGCGATCAGGTCCTGCTTCTTCAGCGTTTCCGCCTTCTTCAGATTCAACTGGCGGGCGATCTCCTTCAACTCGGAGAGCTTCATTCCGCTCAGTGCGGTCTGGTCATACATGGACGAGTGGTGTAGGTTTTGGCCTTTAGGCCGAATGGCGGATCGGATGGAAAAGCCCGTTGGGCCTATGTTGATCGAACGCGGTGTGAAGGAAGATCGTGTTGGACCAAGGGTCAAGTTCCGTCCTGTGACGGTTGCTCGGGTCCTGAAGACTACGGTGCAATGTTACGGCCTTCCGTCCAAGTTCCCAAGTGCTATTGGTCGCCAGCGGAGGCGGATCTTCCGGCAACCCGCTGGGAAACCGCCATCCCGGTTCCCAAGAAGAGCAGCACGCAGCCGATCCACAGGATATTGATACCGGGGAAGACGATCGCCTGGAGCACGAGGAATTCCGATTCGGCAATGTTCAGGCCGATGGTCGTATTCCCTCCAGAACCGGGTATCGGGCCACTGTGACCTATGACCGGGGGCTGATCCATCTGCACCGTGGCCAAGCTGTATCGGATCCGCAACGACTCCAACTCCGCCGCCTTGCCCATTACGGGTTGCCCATCGGCATAGATCACCAAGGGCTTGGCTTCGAACCAGCGGTCGCGCTGGTAGAGATCGCGCACCCGCAAACGAGCTGCATACACGGTGTACCGCTCACCGAGCATCTCCCTGGTCACACTGTCCTTCACCATGTACACGCTATCGATGATCGCCATCGCCGATGGCGTGATGATGGTGTCACCAACGTGCTTCTCGAACAGGCGATCCGGCATCCACGAGTCATCGGCGGTATCGCTGGCCATGGTCATGTCGGCATACCGCACATGGGTGTACAGGTCGCGATCGAGCCAATGCTTGGTGCTTGGTTCGGCGACATTTCCGAAGCGTGGATTGATCTGGATGAAGGGTGCCAATTCGAAATCGCGTGACCCGGGTTTCGCGGAGGTCCATTCCGAGGCATACCAAAGATCCCGACGCGTGAAATTCTCCATAGGATCCCAGTGAGTAGGCTGATCCTCCAAGAAGTACATTCCTGCTTGGTGCGCATCAAGCGCAGTGAAGAGCATATCCCCAACGCGCACCGTATCACCTTTGGAATAGTGCCGCGGTTCCACCGAGAAGTAATCCATCTCGTAGAAGAGGTTCACGCCTTCCTGCCGCTTTTCGCGATAGTGAACGAAGTGGTCGCCCATGCGAAGTGTATCGCCACGGTAAAGCAGGATATCCTCGCTGTTGTCGAAACCATCGCTCAAGAAACGGAGATCCATGTTGCGGGTGTTGCGGCTCACCTCGTTCTGTCGACTGGTACTGATGAGCGCGCCCAGGAGGACGAGCGCGAAACCGACGTGAGCCACGGAGGCACCGGCGTTCTTCAATCGACCTTTGAGTACCCGTGGGATGTACAGTGCGTTAGCGACAATGGCGAAAATGGCCGAGAACAAGAGCAGGACGAGTTGCCACTCCATCAGGCTGTACTCGAGGAAGTACACACCAAGGATCGCGAGCACCAATGAGAGCGCGAGTGAAATGCCGATCTGCTGTCGGAACCTCTTCAGATCGCTGTCCTTCCAACGCAGGTATTGGGTGAAAGCGACGAGCAAGGTGACGATGAAGGCAAACGGGATCTGCCACTTGTTGTAGTGTTGGATCGCCTCGCTTGGTGGGGCCATGCGCGCATCAGCGAGTTCGCGGAAGAAGGCGAGGTCCGTGTGGTCGGCGAGCCACCAGAACATCGGGCTCAAGGGTTCGAGCAAGAGGTTCCACACAGGTACCGATGTGCTGAAGGTGATCTGCACGGCGCTCAACAACAGCACCAGTGAACCGATGAACAGCCAGAATTCACGCGACCATAGGGACTCCTCCGGTTCCTTGCTGGCAAAACCGTTGCGATAGGCGTTCACCAACATGCCGATGCAGATGGCCCCGAAAAGCAGAATGGCTTGTACCTGAATTCGGAAGCCAATACCGATGACCAATAGCACCAGGGATAGGAGCAGGAAGAACCGACGATCCGAACGGTCATTCAGCAACATCATCACGCTGAGCGTGGTGAAGAACAAGAGGAAGAACAACAGCCCGGGCAACATGCCATCGCCGGTGAAGCTGTGGACGCTTGTATCGCCTAGCACCCCGCTACGTGTGAGGAAGGTGGAGTAGAGGATGAGAATGAAGGTGATCAACGTGAGGAGGAACAGGCTGAAGAGCGCGGTGGGTTTGCGCTTGTTCACCAACATCAAATGGCCTGCCCCAACAAGGGTGAGCCAAGGCACCAATGAAGCGTTCTCCACTGGGTCCCAGGCCCAGAATCCACCAAAGCTCAATGCTTCATACGCCCAAGCACCGCCCATCAAAATACCGGTGCCGAGGATCATGATGCCGAAGTAGGTCCAGGGCAGGGCAGGAGCGATCCATCCGCGCTTGTCACCCTTCCAGAGACCAGCGATCGCGAATGCGAAGGGTATGAGCGTAGAGGCGAAACCAAGGAACAAGGTCGGTGGGTGGATCACCATCCAGTAGTTCTGCAACAACGGATTCAAACCGCGACCATCGGAGAATTGAGGGATCGCACGGAGGTAGTTGGCCATGCCGGTCCATGGCAAGCCGATATTCTCCGGTAACTCACGGATCAACAGGAATGGGCTACTTCCAACACGGATGTCACCGACATAGATGCCCAACAGCATGGTTGCCAAGAATACTTGCACGCTGGAGATCACCGTCATCACCGGACTTTCCCACGGTGCCAATGCCTGGCCGTTCCGCGAACGCCAGATAAAAACATTCCCCAATACCATGTGCCAGAAGGTCCACAGCAGAAAGGAGCCTTCCTGTCCTTCCCAGAAGCAGCTCGCGATGAACTTGAGCGGCATCTGCAAGTTGCTGTGCTTCCAGACGTAATCGTACTCGAACCAATGGTTGAACAGCATGGTGAACAACGTCACCACGATGCCGACCACGGCTACTGAATGCAGTCGGAATCCGATGCGTCCAAGACGTGCCCATTCAATGGAATTGCGCGCCGTGCCTAGAAAGAAACCCAAGGTTCCGAGCCCTGCACCCACGAGCGAGATGATCGCCAAGGCATGGCCCAGCTGCCCGGCCCAAAGATGTTCTCCGATGTATTCAACCATGCTCCGGTTCAACGATCAAATCGACAACCACCACGCCTCAACCCTCGACCTTGTTCTCTTCGTTGTATTTGCTCGGGCACTTCATCAACATGTCCCGCGCTTCGAAATCACCGTTCGCATTGGCTTCGCCGATCAGAACCAACCGCTCACTGCGCTCGAGATCCTGTGGCTTCGCTTTCGCTAGATGCACACGGCACGTGCGACCCTGTAGATCACGCATGCTGAAACTCGTGAGGCTGGCGTTCATACTCGGCTCGTAGACGATCTCCTGCGAACGATCCAACGTGCCGACCACGTGGTATTCCTTGCCCGGATTGGAGAGGGCCTGTCCCAGGTCGGCGTAGGTACTGCTGTCGTAAAGTGATCCCACCAATGCCCCGATGGCGACGGCGATGATGACGATGGCGATGATGTGGGAGCGTTTCATGGCGTCTGGTCTAATCGTGTTCGGTCGGTCATCAAACGTGCCGCTTCCTCGTGTCGCGTTCCAACTTGGTCAATCTTCGGTCCATGGCGAACATCCATACGCCGATGCCTAGGATGATCAC
>CADEDY010000020.1 GCA_902826215.1 uncultured Bacteroidota bacterium | reverse complement strand
CTTGGAACATCGGCGACGACATGACCGCCACCGACTTCCGCCTGATCACCGGGCTTTCGTACTTCATCAACAACTGAACAACACAGCACATGAACAAGAACCTACTGATGCTCGCTGCCCTCGCCCTTGTGGCCGTGGGTTGCAAAAAGGACAAGGACGAAGAACCGACTCCTACCCCTGCGCCCACCACAGGCGTATTCAAGATCAGCCTCGGCTTCCACTGGGGTGAGCCGGACTTCAACCTCGACGACACGTACACCGATGGTGCAGGCCATACGATCAAATTCAGCGCCGTCAAGTTCTACCTCAGCGAAACGCATGTGGAGAACGCCGGCAGCATCGTGGGCGACTTCCACAACAGCTTCATCCTCGGCGATGCATCCAACGAACAGGTGTATACCGTGGGGAATTTGACCGCCGGATCCTTTGACAACTTGGCGATCACCGTTGGTTTGGATAGCGAGGTGAACCACGCCGACCCCACCTTGGCCGTTGCACCACTCAACGATCCCAGCATGCACTGGTCCTGGAACCCCGCTGCGGGCTACAAGTTCTTGGTGCTCGAAGGCCGCGTGGATGGCAATGGCGATAACATGATCGACGATACCGATCCTGCGTTCGAATACCACTGTGCCACCGACGCGTGCATGCGCACGGCATCCATTCCCATGCTCGGTTCCATCGCCGCTGGCGGCAGCTACATCCAGCACATCCATGTGCGCGTGAACCAGCTCGTTACTGGTGTGGATATGCTCACCACGCCGATGGGCCACGGCAACGAAGCCGTGAACGCACAGTTGATGGACAACCTGGCGGGTGCATTGGAGATCGAGTGATACCATACCCTTTGAAATGGAGCCGGGCCGAGATGCATTCTCGGCCCGGCTTCATTCGTTGGGCATAACGCACAGCGCCCCAGCCTTACGGCCAGGGCGCTGCAACCACCACACCAGGACATCTACAGCATGGTGCTCGGGCAAACGTATTCGGTGCGGGCCGCGGGCGTTTCCTTGATGGCATTGAACCCGCCTTCCACATCCACGAAGTTGTCCCAACCCCGTTGCTTGAGGATGCTGGCCGCGATCATGCTGCGGTACCCACCGGCACAGTGCAGGATGAAAGGCTTGTCCTTGGGGAATTGGGCCAGGTGTTCGTTGATCCGGTTCAGCGGCACGTTGATGGCATCCACCACATGCTCGCTGTCGAACTCGCTTTGTTTGCGCACATCGAAGATGAGCGGTTTGCTCGCATAGCGCTGGGCGAACTCCGCCGCGTTGATGCGCTGCACGGTATCCACTTCCTTGCCTGCGGCTTTCCAAGCAGCGAATCCTCCATCGAGGTAACCGATGGCATTGTCGTAGCCCACGCGGCTGAGCCGCACGATGCTCTCCTCTTCCTTGCCCGGTTCGGTGACGAGGAGGATGGTCTGCTTGATGTCCGGGATGAGCTCGCCCACCCACATGGCGAAGTTGCTATCGAGCCCGATGCTCACGCTGTTGGGAATGAAGCCCTGCGCGAATTCCCCAGCGGGGCGCGTGTCCAACACGAGCGGTCGCTCCTCGTTGGCCACCACTTCGAATTCGTTCGCGTTCAGTGCCCGCTTGCCGCGCTCCAGCACCTTGTCCAAGGACTCGTAGCCCTGGATGTTCATGAGCACGTTCTTCGGGAAGTAGCCGGGCGGCGGAACGAGCCCGGCCAGCAGCACCTTCTTGAATTCCTCTTTGGTGAGCTTCGGGTCGAGCGCATAATTCACCTGCTTCTGGTGGCCCAGCGTGTCGGTGGTCTCCTTGCTCATGTTCTTGCCACAAGCGCTGCCAGCACCGTGGTTGGGGTATACGATCAGGTCATCGCTCAAGGGCATGATCTTGTTGCGGAGCGAATCGAAAAGATGGCCTGCGAGCTTGTCCTCGGTGAGGTCCGCGATCACGTGCTGGGCCAGATCGGGGCGGCCCACATCGCCGATGAAGAGGGTGTCGCCGGTGATGATGCCGTGCTCTTCGCCTTGCTCATCGATCAGCAGGTAGGTGGAGCTCTCCATGGTGTGGCCGGGGGTGTGGATCACCTTCACTTTCGCCTTGCCCACGTTGAACACTTCGCCGTCGGTGGCGACGTGTGCTTCGAAACCCGGTTTCGCGGTCGGGCCATAAACGATGGTGGCACCGGTCTTGGCGGCGAGGTCCAAGTGGCCGCTCACGAAGTCGGCGTGGAAGTGGGTCTCGAAGACGTACTTGATGGTGGCCCCGTCGGCCGTGGCGCGGTCGATGTAGGGTTGCACTTCGCGCAGGGGATCGAAGATGGCGGCTTCACCGTTGCTCTCCAAGTAATAGGCCGCATGCGCGATGCAGCCGGTGTAGATCTGTTTGATGGTCATCGCTGTGAAGTTTTCGTTGAACAAAGTTCTGCCGAGCCATCGGCCCAGCGGGTGATGATCGTCACCTAGCGCCGGACCGTTCATCTTCGACGCTATCTCTTGCACCCCATCGAATGCATGCTGGGACACGAACGATCGAACACGATGCTGGACCACTGACCGGATCGGACGGAACGCGATCGGTCCATTGCGAGGACAGAGCGTCAAAAGGACTTGCCTCTTCGAGGAGCCCTCCGACATCTTCCGCGTCCTTTCAGCAATGAACAAGAGGTCCGTTGTAGCGAACCTCTTGTTCATCACGATCATACTACAACTCGCCGCGCTCGGCTGCCTTCTTCATACGCTTGTTGGCGTAGATGGCCACTTCCACCCGGCGGTTCTGTGCCTTGCCTTCGGCGGTGGCATTGTCCGCTACGGGTTGCGTTTCGCCATAGCCCTTCTTGGTGATGCGGGAGGCCTGCACCCCCTGCCCCTGCAACGCATTGGCCACAGCGCGGGCACGACGATCGGAGAGGCTCTCGTTGTACGCATCGGCACCGTCGGAATCCGTATGCCCTTCGATGAGCACGTCGGTATCATCGTACTTGTTCAACGTGGCGGCCAACTGTACGAGGTTGTTCTCCGCGGCGGTGTTCAAGTCGCTCTGATCGACAGCGAAGAGGAGCCCGCTATCGAAGGTGATCTGGATGCCTTCGCCGACGCGGGTCACGGTGGCTCCTTTCAGGTCATCGCGCAATTCGGCAGCCTGCTTGTCCATGTGGTTGCCGATCGCAGCACCGGTGGCACCGCCCACAGCCGCTCCTATCAAGGCCCCGATCACGGTACCGTTCTTATTGTCGATCTGGTTGCCGATAACGGCTCCAGCACCTGCGCCGGCTCCAGCGCCGATCGCACCGCCCTTCAATGTGCGCGACGCATTGCAACCGAAAAGGATAAGTGCCAATGCGATACTTGTGAAATGGATGGACTTGGGAAAATGCATGTTCCTGTGTTTTGTGGTTGTTCAACTACTTACCCTGATCGCGTGCCGCTCCATTGAACACCTGCAATTACAGGGGTTTCAAGGCATCTGGTGCATGCGGATCCGTTGGCTACGAGGAGTGCACACCTCTTGGTTGGGCAATCGATACCCCACGTACTTCACCTGTTCCAGCACGATAGCAAGACATGGGCTTACCCACGTTGACATGGAAAGCCGAGGAGCGAATGAATTCAGGCGACCGAGAATGTCAGCTCACAGGCGTCCCGACATGCACCGTCTAGAACGTATAGCGGATACCAAGTCCCCCTTGCCCATCGAAGACGAAAGGTTCATTGATCACTTCCATGAAGAGCGTGGCATCGAGGAAAACGGCGACCGGAGCATCTTGGAAACGATACTCAAACCCGATGACCCCGTCGATGCCCAGATCCGTTTCACGAACCACCGTGTTGTTGACCACGATCCAGTCGGGACCGCCTTGCACTTTATAGCGATAATCATAGGAATACCGCTGTGTGCGCAATTGACCACCGAAGCCGTAGTACCAGTTCAAGCCACCAGCATCCTTCACCGGCTTTTGTATGAGGTAGTGCACTTGCAGACCCAGTGGCACAGAGCTGCGATACCCGATCAATTGATGATCCTTATGACCGAAGTTCTGGTGATCGTACCAGTACGCGTAGCGGTCGTAGTAATACCGATCGCCATTGAACAAGTGCGTGCGTCCGAGACTGAACTCCCACGCATGGCCTTGACCGTACTTCTTCACGGTGATACCACTGGGATCGCCCAAGCGAAGTCCCAAGCCCCAACTCTGGGCAGAGACACTTGACGTCAGGAACGATAGAACAAGTGCAGCAAGGATGGGTGATCGCATGGGACGGACATAGGGTTGGATGCCTGAAGGCAAGAGCAAGGCCGAAAGTGTAACGACCTATTGACCAAGGCCCTATGCTGGCAAGAAACGACTGTACCGGGGAAAGTTCGCCCCAGAACCGGACAGCCATTCCACTTCCTCACCCACCCAATGCTACCCCACCTCGGCCATCAATTCCTCAATGCTCGCTTTTGAAAGACGGCAATAGCGGATCCCATCGGTGTAGAGCTCAGGGCGCGGTGTCAAGGTGGTCTCGCGCAAGCGTTCGAGTTGCGCACAGAGCTCGGCGATCAGGGGTTCGTGCGCCAAACCGTTCTCCACCATACGATCGATGTCCGCAAGCAGTTCCGCATCGATGTGGTGCTGGGCGAACTCCGACTCCAGTTGTTCCAAAATTCGTTTCAACCGGCGCAGTTGCCGCACAAGCTGTTCAGGGGTCATGGCGCGCAAGATATCACGCGCGTGCAAGGCCTTCACCCTGGGCCATGCAGGAAAGGGCATGACTTGTAGGAATGAACTGAAACCACACCAGACCAACTTGCGTATGAACCGATCCATGCCCCCTTGCTCCCAAGGGGCCGAACCAAATGCACATGCGTTACACACTTACTTCAACATTCGTTCTTCTTTGCATCTGCGGCATTTCGGCCCAGCAGATGAATACTTCGCCTGACCCACAGCGCGACCACATCGATGAACAGGCCGCTCCGGTAGCATTGGATGAAACCTGGAACATGTCGCCCAACCCAACAACCGAACGCGTGCGCTTGGAACTTCCCGCAGAAGCCACGATGGTACACCTGCTCGATGCCCAAGGCCACATGATGCGCCAATTCCAACCCAGCCCCATCCTCGATATCGACATGCGCACCATGCGCCCGGGGATCTACACCGTACGGGTATTCGCCGGGAAATCGGTGAGTGCGCGCCGACTGGTGTATCGCCCGTGAACATTCCTTGAACCAGTTGTGAAGGCATCGGTCCGTTCAACCGTCTTCATGTTCTACGACCTCGTGCCTTTCGGTGCGAGGTCGTTCTGCATCCGGCCCTTCCCGAACCTGCATCCGTGCCGCATCCGGAGTGTCACTTTTTGGGATCGTGCTCGTACACAGGAATGAACCACGCGAACGATCAATATCGGTACCATGCCACTGCACATCACCTTCAAGCCGGGTCGCAAGCAATCCCATGCCGCAGCGCGCTATTTCCATGGCGCTGTGGAATCCTTGGTGGAGAATACCATGGACGGTCTGGAATTGCGACGGTACCGCATCTCGGGACCTGAAGGCACCGCCCTGTTGCTCGGTATCTGGAGCGTGGATGAATTGGGGCAGGCGACCTTGCACGAGTTGTTCGATTGGCTCTCCGACGTGCGACAGGATCTGCAGACCTTGCGCGAAGGCCCGGATCAATTGCCTGAGTTGGCGACCAACTGGCTTACGCAACGACTCGGCGGTGTGGACCTGCTGGTGGAACTCACCGTGGAAGTCCCCGGAGCCACCGTTGATGGACAAGTGGAGCTATCCCTCGGCGTGGTGCGCGGCCGCAGCGTGATGATCAGCACCGACACCCTCCTCTTCACATGGTTGGAGCAGGACATCTTCGGCCTTTCCATGGCCGATCACGGCAGCTACCTGCTCGAAGTGGTGGAGCCCGACGAGCGCGCGCAGGATCTGCGGCGGGCTTCGTAGTTCGACCGTATCCTCTCGTTCTTGCCTCCATGCATTCGGTGAAGAGGCGCAGACCAGCTCTTCCAAGGAACTCCTCTTGCGCATAAGTCCACGGGGTTACAAACGCGCTCGGCTGCGGTCACTGCGGCGCACCGTCCGTATACAACCGAACCATCCGTCCCGTACCTTGGTCGTACAACCCTACGCCCATGAACCGCAACCTTACCCTAATGTCCTTCATGATGCTCGGCGCCTCGCTCTTCGCGGCCAACGGTGGCCCGGACTCTTATGGCTACACTTGGAAGGACATCAACGAGCCCGACGGACCCGTGTATGATTGGGTCGATATAACAACGACGGGCATCGAGGTGACGGGCTTGGGCGATGACAATGTGGTCGGGCCGTTCACGATGGATACCGATCACCCGTTCTATTGGTACGGACGTAAGAACGTGTGGATCGGCAGCAATGGCTACATCGCCTTCAACAACGGCAACATCGCTTCGCCATTCCCCATCATACCTCAAGCGGGAGGCGTGAATGACTACATCGCTCTGATGGCCTCGGACCTCACCTTCGCAGGGGACGGGAACGTGGCCCGCTGCTACTTCTACGACAACAGTGACATTACGATCATCTCTTACGAGAACGTCCCTTTCTGGACCAGTGCTGCACCTGGCTCCACCGGCAGCAACACATTCCAAGTGATCCTCAACAAGGTGGACAGTACGATCACCATTCAATACCAGCAACAGTTCGGCTTGACGCAGAACAACGACGTGCTCGTTGGGATCGAAAGCGTGGCGGGAAGCATCGGTCTGCAACACTCGGCGGATGTGTATCCTACTGCGGGCTTCGCGGTGCGCTTCTATCCACCGGTGCAAACGAACCTGGTGATAGCGGACGCGGCGATGAGCTGGAACACTCAGCCCGGAAATGGTGGACGCTTCCTCGTGCGCAATGGAACGCCGTTGGCACTCGTGTCCAATGTGGAGAATACAGGCAACGTGGACCTGAGCGACATACAAGTGAGTGGTGAGGTGCGTAACGCAGCCAACCAAGTGCAGGTGAGCGGGAGCAGTACGGTCCCATTCGTTCTGGCTTCACAGGATGCGGATGTGAGCTTCGGAACAAGCTTCGATCCGACAACAGCTGGAACCTACCGGTATACCACGACCTTGAGCGGGATCCCCGGTGAATTGGTGAGCATCAACAACACTTTGACCCAAGAGCTGGTGGTCGTGGATACCACCCTCGCGATCCGTGATCTGAAATTCACCGGAACCACCGACGATGGTGTCGGATTAGGCTGGGATGGTGGCAACGGCGGTGTGGCCATGTACCTGGAACCGCCCTACTATCCTGCTTATGCAGCTGCGACCACAGTGCGGATCGCGAGCAATACCGGTGGTTCGGGCTTCAGCATGAAGGTGTACGATGATGATGGTCCGAACGGAACAGCGGGTACACTCTTGGATCAGGTGGATGTGGCACCGCTTGATGCAACGACCGGGGATCAGGTGATCCCGTTGAGCGCACTGCTCACCATACCCAGCGGTGGTGTGTATGTGCTGTGGTACATGAACGGACCGAACGTCAACATCGCACAGGATATCGTTGCTCCGTTCTCCTTGCAGACCTATGAGGTCTTGGGTGATACCTGGGCGGAATACCGCGACCGCGAGAACGTGGACTTCCACATCGGATTGCGTTTGACGCAAGCGCCGATCAATGACGTTGGTGTGAGCGGTTTCTTCGGAACAGCGCCCGGTCAGGACATCGTGGAGCCGATCACCGTGCGAACGTGGGTCACGAACTACGGTAACCAACCAGCGTCCGGTTTCAGCGTGAGCTACCGCTTCGGCAATGATGCGCCTGTTACGCAGAACTACACCGGAGCACCCATTGCGCCTTTGCAGCAAACGCTCTTCAGTTTCACGCAGCCATTCGACCCGAACATCACCGGCACGGGTGACCTCTGCGCGTGGAGCAATTGGGACCTGGATATTGAACTGACCAACGACACGAATTGCGTGAGCGTGAATGTCTTCGTGGGTGTGAAAGAACTGGAGACCATCGCTGTCCGCACTTGGCCCAATCCTGCTGATCAGAACGTTTTCGTTGAGCTACCCGGAGCAGGTCCTGTTTCGGTGGAAGTGCTGGATCTGCACGGTCGGCTTGTGCGCCAAAGGGCCATCACCTCCAGCACGGAACGACTTGCCGTTCCAGTCGGCGACCTGAACGTAGGCCTCTATCAATTGCGCATCCGACAGGGCGGAACGACCTACAGTGCCCGCGTACTCGTGCAGCATTGAGGCCACGTCAACGAAGCCGCTACCTTTGTGCGCCCCTTCCATGTGAAGGGGCGCTCTATTACCCGACCATGCCCAAGAACACCGTGTTGCTCCTGATCATCTGGAATGTACTGCTGAGCGCTTTGATAGCGTGGGGGCTTCTCCGGACGCCCTCGACAACAACTACTGCTGTTGCTGTAGACGACATCCCATCCGAGATCGAACAGGTTCTTCCCACTTCCGTTGTGCCGCGGGATCCGGGGGCACTCACCGATGCCAAGATCGCCTTCTTCTACATGGATAGCGTGCAGAAGAAGTACAAAATGATCAGTGATAGGGATAAGAGTTTCCGAAGCAAAGGCCAGCAGTTGGAGAACAACTTGAAGAATGAGATGGCGAAGGCCCAAGCTCGGTACGAGGAGTTGATGCAGAAGGACCACACGTACAGCACACAGGCCGAGGTGGCCAAGGACGAACAGGAGCTACAAGGACTAATGGCCCGCATCCAAGGCCAGCAGGCGAATAGCGAACAACAACTCGCCCGGTTGGAAGCGGAGATCCTCACGGAGATCACCAAAGAGCTCAAGGACTACCTGGAATCCTACAATACCAAAGCAGGGTTCGACTACATCTTCAGTGTGCAGAATGGTGGGCAGGTGTGGGTGGGCAACAAGGGACTCGATATCAGTGATGATATCATCAACGGCCTCAACGAACGCTATCTCGCAGCAAAAGGAAAGAAGAAGTGACCATGGGCTTGTTGGACCACAAGAAGCAGGAGAACATCGCGAGCTATGTGATCAGCATGTGGCACATCGAAGACCTCATGCGCGCCAATCGATTCGACCTGCGTGTGCTCGATGAGCAGTTGATCGAAGGCATGGATGCCGACGACGAGGCCAAAGCCGAAGTGCGGGCGTGGTACATGGATGTCATCGACCGTATGAAGGAAGAGGGCCTTGAGAAACGCGGCCACCTGAGTGAAGTGGAAGAGGTACTCAATGAGCTGGAATTCCTGCACACGACCCTGAGCGAAGTGCTCAACGACGAAACGTACGATGCGCTGTACGCTGCGGCGGGCCCGGGCATCGTAGCGCTTCAAGCGCAAGCCGATGAAAGCGCCGATGGACCGATCACCACCTGCTTCACCGCGATCTATGGCGTGATGGTGCTGCGTGCGCAAGGCAAGGAGATCAGCGCGAGCACCTTGGAAGCTGAAGGCCTCATGCGCAAATTGTTGGAGTACCTCAGCATCCATTACAAGCAGATGCGCAAGCTGCCCGGCGTATCCATGAACTGATGGTCCAACGGGTGGTACGCCATTTGCCACTCGCGCTACGGATGCGCTGCTTGGTCACCATTTTCTTGTTCCTGCCTCTTGCGGGCTTCGCCCAATCCCAGGTTGGTTCACCGGAAGGACGGATCGAGATCCTCAATGCGGACCGGGGCGAGTTCGACAACAAGATCGCTCCCGGTGCCCAGCGCTTGAAGGGCAATGTGCGTTTCAAGCACAAGGATGCCGTCATGCGTTGTGACAGTGCCTATCTCTATCAGGATCAGCGGGTGCAGGCCTTCGGGCATGTCTCCATCGACCAAGGAGACACGCTCCACGTTCAAGCCGATCGTTCCACGTACAACGGCGCTGATCGCACGGCGCGGCTGGAAGGCAATGTCATCCTGCGCAACAGCGACATGGAGCTCAGCACCCCTTCGTTGGACTACGACCTGAAGAATCGTCGCGCCGTGTACACCGCTGGCGGACGGATCGTGAGCAAGAGCGGCAACAACACGCTCACCAGCGATGTCGGCACCTACCTCACCGATGCACGACGTTTCATCTTCAGTCGCCATGTGGAATTGGTCCATCCCGAGCGGAGGATCGTGGCGGACACCATGCACTACGTTACCTCCACCGGCATCGCGGAATTCTTCGGACCAACCACGATCACGCAGGCCGGGACCGTGATCACCACCACGCGCGGTCAGTACGATACCCGCAACGAGAAGGCCCGGTTCACCAAGCGATCCAGCATCCTCAGCAAAGGGCGCACGTTGGAAGGGGACAGCCTGCATTACGATCGCAAGAGTGGTGAAGGACTCGCGTGGGGGCGCGTGCAGGTGACCGATACCGCAAGTGACATGATCGTTCGGGGAGACCTCGGACGGTACAACGAACAAAGCGACAAGGCCGTGATCACGGGTCATGCGGAATTGGAACTGCTCATGGGCAGGGACACCCTCTTCCTGCACGGCGACACGCTTTTCACCACACCGGATAGCAGCGGAAAACGGATCCAAGCCCATCGGAACGTGCGGTTCTACCGCAGCGATCTTCAAGGGGCCTGTGACACACTGGTCTACAGCGAGGTCGATAGCCTGATCTCGCTCTTCCACGAACCGGTGCTCTGGAGCGGTACCGATCAGATCACTGGCGCTCGCATCCGGATCAAGCTACGGGAGAGCAAGGCCGACACCTTGTACGTGGAAGAGGATGCCTTCCTCATCTCCGAAGTGGACAGCATCCACTACGACCAGGTAACAGGCACCACAATGACCGGTCGATTCGGCGAGGATGGATTGCGTAACCTGCTCGTGGAAGGCAACAGCCGTACCGTCTACTTCGCCACCGAAATGAAGAACGGCGTGGAGTCCATCATGGGCGTGAACCGCGCGGACTGTAGCCGCATCAATGTTCGACTGGTCGAGGGAAAGGTGAGCACCGTGACCTTTCTCGATCGACCCGATGCCGTACTCTACCCCTTGGAGAAAGTGCCACCTGAAGAGTTGCGCATGAAAGGCTCGGATTGGCGCGGCACCGAGCGACCGATGGACCGCAACGAGATCTTCGACGTCGTTCGATCAGTTCCGTGAACGCCTGCGTCGCGCGGTGTTGACGACCGGCTCCTCGGTCTCAGGAAGTCCGAAAGCTCGAAGTGTCGTTCCTTCCAGAACGACCTTCAGTTCCACCCTCGAGTTCGCATCCAATGCCCGATCCGTCGTGTTGTCCGTGAAGGTATTGGTGTAAAGAATGAAATGTGCGCCAGCACCGGAGGTGGAACCGCTTCCCGAAAGTGCAACGCGGTTGTTCGCGAACGTATTGTCAGCCAAATGGATCAGCGCGCCTTCGGTGCTTTCGATCGCCTTGGCGCATTCGGTGAACGTGCAACCGCGGACCAACACTTGGCTTGCCGCATCGGCTTTCACACCGGTTCCATTCGGCAGATCGAACGAACAGCTGGCGATGGCGACACGCGAAGCCTCGAGGTGAACGCCTGACCCGCGCTGGGATGGACCGGGCTTGAACTGGCATGAACGGATCGTCCCTTGGGCAAAGGACAACTGTATGGCTGCTTTTCGGGCATCACTGCTTCGCACTCCTTCGATCCCGACCTGGCCACCGAACACTGCAATACCCGATTCGGCGGCGTGCTCCTCGATCACCGAATTGCGCAATTCGGTGTGTGCCATGCCTTGTACCGAGATCATGCCATCGTGCCGAACACCATCGATCAGCGCCCCCGACCCACCGGAGATGAATAGACCACTGATGCTACACTTTCGTGACCCACTTCCCAGAACGGCGATCGTTCCGAACGGAGATGCTTCGATCTGCGGACGGATGAACACGGGATTCCTTAGCGTTCCTCGGACGTGTAGATCACCGGAGCAGCGAACATTCACCTTCGGTGCGAGAAAGAGCCGTGCCCCTTCGTTCAGTACCACCGATGTACCCGAAGGGAAGATCAGGTCCTCATCAATGGAATACTTGCCACGGGCGAAGAACACCGTATCGCCGAAGACCTGCACCTTGTAACGTTGGACCAGTATGGCCAATTGGTCCGGATGGGATCGGCTTGCGATGGTCTTTGGAGGCACCGGCATTCCACTCAGGAACGTGGCATGACCCGGACCGAACACATGTTCGCGCGGCCAATGATCCACATCCGGAGAAATGCTGATGCGATCCACGATCCGCTTTTCTTCGCGCTCCGCTACCGTGAGCGCGAAGGGCATGGATGCGTCATCCGAAAGAACAGGCAACCACGATCTGCGTGCCCCTTCTAAACGATCCTTCAGTACGGGCAGGTCATTCGCTAGGTTCTTGGCACGTTCAACCAAGCGCGCTCGGAAGTCCGGACGAGCAAGGAGCGGTGTGATCGGGTTGAAGGCCAGCGGTGCATCAGAGCTGTCCACCATGGCGCCTCGAGGCGATCGGTAAAGCGGGATCATGCGCCCTGTTGTCCATTGATGTGCGAGAACGACCGGTTCGCTTCGTCTATCACGACCATCGATCCAAGCCATCAGCAACCAGGCGGTGGCTGCCTCTTCGTCGACCAACTCTGCGAGTGCATCCGTGTTCCCCCGTTGAGCTTCCGCGTAAGCGCGCTCCAAGGAACCGCGCAGGAAGACACACTCGGCGCTATCCCCGGCGACGACGGCGAACTGCTCCTCCGGTCGTTCCGGATCCATACCCACCTTCAACAGACTTGCATTGCGCAAGCCACGTCGTTCGATGAAATCCTGATCGACACGTTCCTCGCGACGGAAAAGCCCCAGTTCCTTCCCGCAACCGATCACACGCACATAACCGATGCTCGGTGTAAGGAGCCCTAATTCACTCGCTATGAGTTCCAGGTACTCGGATCGGATATCCTGAACGGTAGCGGGAACCAGCAACATGCGGCGCTGACCGTTCAACGGAGCATCCTTCTTGAACCGCAGCACATATCCGGCACGGTCGCGCAGTTGACGCACTTCCACGGAATCACCGTAGCCCTCGGCCTCGAACCACCGTGTGTACCATCTCCCACCCTGTTGCTGATCGATGCAATCGTCCTTTCCCCTCGATCCACCAAAGCGGAGGATGTCGGGTAGGGTGTTCCCCACCTCCACCGGACGTCGGTTGAACAAGGCTGCGTAGGTGCGCACTTCCTTCGGATCGATGCCGAGCGGCAGATCGCGTGCAATACGATCGGTAGCGGTCAACGAGAACAAGGCCACCAGTCCTCCACCAACGATGACCAGACCGAAGACCCAGGCCCAAAAGCCTACCGGGCGCGGCTTAGCGGATCGCCTCATCGGTGATGGCATTGGTGAACGTGACCCCTGCTGGCACACCGCCGGGGAAGTGGATCGAGAGGTCCATCGGAAGGATCTCGTAGTGCTGCCAATTCGCGAAGGGTCTGTCCCAGCTACCTGGCCCTATTGCCACATTGCGATGAAGCAATACAGACCATTCGTTGTCCGAGCGTTGCGGGACCAGGGTGTCGGATCCCGCGATGACGAGCGGTGCGGTTCCGTCGATCGCTTGCCATCTCATCCGAAGCGGTGCCTCGGATGTTGAGGTCACATGGATGTTCGCGCCACGTTCCAGCGTCACGGCATTCGCTGCCAACCGCGTCGTAAGTCGATCCCAATACGAATTCACCGTGGCGCGCATACCGGCGAAGGAACTGATGGTATGCACGACCGAGGAGCGATGCACATCGGAAGGCACGAGCGAGACATGACCGAACTTGTTCTGATCTGCGAGTATGGAAGGCTGCAGTTCCTCGATGGTGCGGTCGTACTCGCGCAGAAAGGCACCGGACGCGTGCAGGTCGCGCATGGCCTCGTATGCATATCGATCGCGCAGTAGGCGCCATTCCGGAATGCGCAAGAACCAGTGCGCGAGTGCATCGTTGATGAAGTACAGTGGCTCCCCTTCCGGCGGGAACATGAGCAAGGCATCCCAGAAGATCGGGTAGAACCTGCTGGTGCGCGCACTCATCACCAGCCACTGGTTGTGGTACTGGTCCATGTGCTTGGTGTTCACCACCAACATCGCCGCGAGGTAGCGGGCGTAGGCATCCACCTCAATGAGCTGGGCCATGGTATCGCGTCGCTGCGGAATGGTGAGCGTGCTGTCGTAGATCACGTTCACCAGTGCTCGCAACCGGGCATTGGAAAGCACACTGTCGGCATCGCTCTCGTACTCCCAGAATTCGGCGCAGCGCCAGAGCGTTCGTTTCGCCGGAAGCTCACGACCGACTATCGGCGGGAACTCGCCCTTGTACACAGGAACGTCGCTCTTGGCCAGATCGCGAATGCGCTCGAAGTCGCCGCTAGGCTGCTCGTATAATTCCATCACCCCGTTGTCCTGTCCGTTCAAGCGCACATACACGAGTTCGTTCCAAGGCACAGGCACCCCCATCCGCGCTGCGATCCAGTTGCCCAGATGGTTGTTCGCCATGTTGAACGACTTGGGGTTGATCACATTCAACTTGCGATACGGCGCGAAAGGGTTCTTCTTCTTCAGCGAAAGCCGGAAGGACTTCTTTCCACCCAAGTAGTGCGACGCCGAATACATGCCCCGGTAGCGGAACTTCGCCGGAAACTCCACGCCATCCTCAACGACTGTTGCTGGCACGTTCTGTCCGCCGCTCCAAGGCAGGTCACTTTCCAGCGTGTCCAACAACGATGGATCGACATGCACATCGAGCACACGTAACCGATGTGGGCCTGGATCCTCTGCGAGACCATCGACGGTGGTGCTGAGGAACGATGCTGCTGCGATGCGCACCGCACGGCCGGGTCCTAAGAGAATTACGAAGACGAGGAGAGATACGCACACACCGCCCAAGAGCACCCACCAACCCAAGCCGATGCCGCGCTCCTTGCGCCTCATCGTCCACGTCCTGCGCTGAACAGCAGGACCAGCATGATCAGTAACGTGAGCACCAGGAAACTGAGGTTGAGGCCCAAGCCGAGCAAGGCCGCGAGCAGGATCACCGGCACCCACAAGCTTCCGTGCGAGCCGGTTCGCCCCAGCAGTCCGGCCAACGCTACACCGACCGCGATGATGATCGATGACCAGAGGTCTCCGTGAAAGTGCCGCAATATCAAGACCAGTGCATAGGCGGTGACGAGCAATTGCCAAGGCACCAGACCTCCTCGATCCGCAGAGCGCAGTCCGCGGTTCCAGCACCAACCGATGAGCACCATCGCCACCAGCAACATGCCGAAGAGGGTGAGCATCTCCACCCACCCGTGCAAAAGAGCACCTGTCCAACGTTCGGCTTCGCTGCGCATGGCTTCGAATGCCGAAGGTGGGGGCTAATGGTGCGGTCCCGCCCCAGAGCTGTCAGGAGTTTTCAAGAGGGGAATGGGCATGAGTCCATCCAGTGCAGTGGGGTGGCTGGTTGGACGGCCGGCAAAACAACCCTACAGGTACCGCTCCAACCAGGTGCTCCGCAGCGGAACCCGGAAACGTGTACGCAGATCACCCACGGTGCTCACTTGATCATCGAAGACGATGGTGTCGGCCGTGAGGTGACCTTGTGCCAACAGCTCCGGCAGATCCTGCAAGCGACAGCTGGTGACCTTGTCGTCGTGTTCGTAGATCACGATCATGCGGTCGGTGAGCATCAGGTTGAGGTCGTGCTCCAGTTGCTTGATGAAGCCTACGCTCTTGTCGATGCTGCAGCCCGAAGCTTTGGCTTGTTCCTCGTCCACGGCAACGACAACGAAGCGATCATGCAACACATCCACCGAAGCATCAAGCGCGGCACCGTGTGCTGCCCAGTTGCTGGTGAAGTGGAAACCGCGATCGCGTACCAGGTTCTGTTCCGCGTTGCTAAGGTCGCGCGCGGTCTTGTACAACCACACACGGGCATGTGCTGGTAGATCCGCGAGACGCTTGATGGGGGAAGGGGCTGTGGCAGTCATGGCGTTCCGATTCGTTCACCTGTATAACGCAAAGAAAGGGCCGATCGTTGGATCATGCCATTCCGTCCGTTAAATGGTGGGTGTGCAAGGATGGTGTTGAACATCGGAAGTTGGTTCAAGTTGACAGCGTGATGCGCTCTGAAGCAGAAATGCAGGCTTGACCACAACCAGAACGGTACGAATTGGTCGCTTCTTGACCAAGGCGTAGGTATCACAACTCCCCCGCCTCCGCCACCAGCTCCGCGATATCCTTCACCACGACTTGGCCTTCCTTGTTGAAGTGCTTGACGCCGTCGGTGAGCATGGTGTTGCAGAAGGGACAGCCGGCAGCGATGACCTGCGGCTCGGCGGCGAGGGCTTCTTCGCTGCGTTCAATGTTCACTTCCTTGTTGCCGGGCTCGGCTTCCTTGAACATCTGCGCACCACCGGCTCCGCAGCAGAGGCCGTTCTGCTTGCTGCGTTTCAGTTCCACGAGTGCAGCATCCAATTTCAGCAGGACTTCACGCGGGGCTTCGTACTCGCCGTTGCCACGACCGAGGTAGCACGGGTCGTGGAAGGTGATGCGTTTGCCGGCGAAACTGCCGCCTTCGATCTTGATGCGCCCTTCCTTCAAGAGTGCGTTGATGAACTGCGTGTGGTGCAGCACTTCGTAGCTACCACCGAGCGCCGGGTATTCGTTCTTCAAGGTGTTGAAGCAATGTGGACAAGCCGTCACGATGCGCTTCACGCCATAGCCGTTCAGCACGGTGACATTCTGCAAGGCCTGCATCTGGAACAGGAACTCGTTGCCTGCGCGACGGGCCGGATCACCTGTGCAGCTTTCCTCTTGACCGAGGATCGCGAACTTGACGTTGGCCGCGTTAAGGATGCGCACGAACGCTTTCGTGATCTTCTTCGCACGATCATCGAACGATCCTGCGCAGCCCACCCAGAACAGGACTTCCGGTACTTCGCCTGCGGCGGCGAATTCGGCCATGGTGCGGATGTTCAATGGTTCCATGGTGATCAGATCATGTCGACCCGGTGGGTCGACGCTACGTCGTTCCTGGTTGCGACCATCATGACTCCGTCCATTCCATCCGTTTGTCCGAACCGAACGCCCATGGCGCGCCGTTGTTCTCCACGTTGTTGAACATGCCGGTCAGTGCGGGGCGGGTCTTGCTTTCCTCCATCACCAGGTAGCGGCGCATTTCCATGATGATGTTGACCGGGTCGATGTTGACCGGGCAAGCCTGGGTGCAGGCGTTGCAGGTGGTGCAGGCCCACAATTCTTCTTCGGTGATGCGGCTGTGGAGGCTGTTGCCATCGTCCTCCCACTTGCCGTTCTTGTCGATGGCCTTGCCGATCTCCGCAGCGCGATCGCGGGTGTCCATCATGATCTTGCGCGGGCTCAGCAATTTGCCGGTGAGGTTCGCCGGACATTCGCTCGTGCAACGGCCACATTCGGTACAGCTGAATGCGTCCATCAAGCTCTTCCAACTGAGGTCGAAGATGTCCTTGGCACCGAAGCGTTCGGGTACCTCGACCCCGGCAACGATACGGGCAGGTGAAGGCTCGGGTGGCGCGATGCTCAGATCCATCATGCTGCGCACTTCACCGGTGACGCGTTCCATGTTCGCGATCTCGGTCTTGGGCTTCAGCTTGCTGTACCACGTATTCGGGAAGGCGAGCAGAATATGCAGGTGCTTGCTGTACGGTAGGTAGTTGAGGAAGGCGAGGATGCCGACGATGTGGAACCACCAATAGGTCCGCTCGAAGGCGATCAGGGTCCCGTCGCTCATGCCTTCGAAGAAGGGGCGCAACCATGTGCTCACCGGGTAACTACCCGCGACGATGTAGTGCCCCACGCCACGCGCTGCCAACACTTGATCGGTGGCGTTCAGCTTGAGGAAGGCCCCCATCAAGAGGATCTCCATGACAAGGATGATGCTCGCGTCGCTCCGCGGCCAGCCCGCCATTTCCTTTCCCCAGAACCGTTGGAGGCGGAGCCCTTCGCGACGGATGAGGAAGATGACGCAGGCCACGAGCACCAACAACGCGAGCACTTCGAAGCTGGCGATGAGGAGGTCGTAGAAGCCACCGAGGAAGGCGAAGACGCGGTGCGTGCCGAAGACACCATCGATGACGATCTCCAGCACTTCGATGTTGATGATGACGAAGCCCGCATAGACCAATACGTGCAGAATGCCGGGCACCGGGCGCACCACCATCTTGCTCTGCCCCAAGGCTACCCGAGCCATGGTGGCCCAACGTTCGCCCTTCCGGTCGTTGCGCTGTTCGTCCTTGCCCAGGTTGATGTTGCGCACCAGCTTCCGGATGTTGCTCGCGAAGACCAGCACCGCAGCCGCGAGCACCACAAGGAAGACGATGTTGGCGATGCCCATGGTCACTTCTTCTCGTCGATCACCTTGCCGATACGTTCGATGTCCGCATTGCTCAACTTGGGCAGACGGTCCTTCTTGCCGAATATGGAGAGGTAGCGGTTCGGATTCAAGCGCAGGTCTTCCAACAGGAGGTCCAGATCCCGGCTCGCTTGGTTCAAATTGGTGTAGAGGCTGTCGTCGTGCAGCATCTTGCCCATGGTGCCTTCACCGCTGTTGAGGCTCACCGCTGCTTTCTTCAACTCGGCACTGGTGAGCGCGAGTTCGTCCATCACCTGACGCAAGCGGCCTTGAGCGAGTTCCTTGGTGAGCGTATCCAGGTTGTTGAAGATGTGGTCCATCTCGTCGCTGTTGCGGGCGAGGGTGGCGCTCACGGTCTCCATGTTGTTGAGCGTGGCGGTGAGCGTGACACTTTCCACGGCGACCAAGCGATCCAAGCGCTCGGCCGTGCGGCTCAGGCTAGCGAGGGCATCGCGCACGCTGGTGAAGCTGCTGTCGATGTCGCTTACTGCCTGAGGATTCAGCAGATCCTGGAATGAATTGAGGACCGAATCGATGGAGGCGATCATGTTCTCGGCCTTCGCCTTGAGCGGATCGATCTGCTGGCCCACGGCATCGGTGAGGCTGAGCTGTGCATCACCGATCAGGGTATCTCCAGCCTGCGCGAGTTCTGTACTTGTACCCATCTGCAACTGGATCGCCCGGGTGAAGAGGTCGGCGCTGTAGATCTGCACCTTGGTATCCTTCGGGATCTTC
This sequence comes from uncultured Bacteroidota bacterium, assembly GCA_902826215.1. Classification (GTDB taxonomy): domain Bacteria; phylum Bacteroidota; class Bacteroidia; order Flavobacteriales_F; family PHOS-HE28; genus PHOS-HE28. The sequence continues at coordinate 45,565 of CADEDY010000020.1, read as the reverse complement.
AAGCGGTCTTCGTTGACCTGGAAGCTGACCACGATGCGGCCCCTACCATCGAGCGCCAACTTGGTACCGATGACCTGACCGACCTTATAACCGTTGTAGTAGACCGGGCTGGCACCCGTTACACCCGATACATCGTTGTAGACGACGTGGTAGACGTTGCGCTTCTGGAAGAGGTCCAACCCTTTGAGGAAGTTGACCCCGAAGATGAGGAGTCCAAGGCCCCCTAGGACCAGTGCGACAATGGTGTACTCCTTCTTGATCTTCATAAAAGCAACCTATGGGGCTTCGGCTAAAGTAAGGGCTTCCTGCAAGCCGATCCGGGTTCCATCCTTGAAGGCGACAATGAAACAACCGTCGTAGCCCTTGGCCCTACAGGTCTCTTGCAAGCCACGTGCACCGGCCAAGGTGCGTTCGGCACCCACCGTGTACTTGTACAAGCCCGCCCCTTGGTGCTCCTCCACGCCTTCCATGCCATTGAAGTTCTTCGGTGTCGTGGCGATGCGTTTGCTGCTGGTGGCGATCTGTACTTTGAACACGACCGACGACGCATTGTTCTCCTTCACCGGCTTCGGGTCTTCTTTCACGGGCTTGGGATCCTCCTTCACCACCACCGGCTCTTTCACCGGATCCGGTGCTTGGTACACCGGCTCTTTGGAACCTGCCCCTTCCACAGTGGCCTTGTACTCCTTGAATGCCCGGTAGATGGCGCTGGCCATAAAGTCCTGCCCTTCGGCCTTCTGCAGGTAGTCCTCTTCGTTCGCGTTGGTGAGGAAACCGAGCTCCACGAGCACGCTGGGCATGGTGTTGTAGCTGATCACGAGGAAGCCCGCCTGCTTCACCCCACGATCCGGGCGACCGACGCGCTCTTTGAACTGTTTCTGGATGAGGGAACTCAGGAGCAGGCTCAGGTCCAGGTGCGTGTTCTGGCGCAAGCTCAAGGCGATGATGCTCTCCGGGTCCTTCGGGTCGTAGCCATCGTACCTCAGCTCGTGACCATCTTCCAAGAGGATGGATGCGTTCTCCTTCTGTGCCACCTTCATGTTCGCCTCGGTCTTGTGCAGCCCCATCACGTACGTCTCGCAGCCGTGCGGGTCCTTGTTGTCGTTGGCGTTGCAGTGGATGCTGATGAAGACATCGGCCTTGGCCTTGTTGGCGATGTTGCATCGTTCCTTCAGCTCGATGAAGGTGTCGTCGTCGCGGGTGTAGATCACCTTCACGTCCGGGTAGGTCTCGGTGATGTATTTGCCCACCAGCTTGGCCACGTTCAGCGAGATGTGCTTCTCGGTGGTCTTGTACCGGCCGGTGCCCAAGTTGCCGGGGTCCTTACCACCGTGCCCGGCGTCGAGCACCACTGTGCGGATGCGGTTGGGATCGCGGCCCGGTGTTTGCGCTTGCGCGAGGCCCATTCCAACCCATAACAGGCTGGCAACGACCACGAGTTTCCAACCCATTGCCCTGCGGACCATGGCACCCCACGGCCGTTGGTTACTTTTCGGCCCCGCCGACCGGCGATCCTCCTTGTCCATGACGGAAATGCACTGCTCCACGCCCATACGGTGCGAAACTAGGGGGTGGTGCAGGTGCAGGAAACCCACGATCGGTGCAGTTTTCATCACGTTCCTGTTGATGTGCCTGTGGTCAGGGGGTATTGCGCAGACCTTACAGGGTGAAGTGACCTATGGTGCCCGCGACAGCATGCGGTACGATGTCGCCGAGCAAACCGTGTACCTCTTTGGTGGTGCAACAGTGGACTATGGCTCCGTGCAACTCACCGCCGACCGCATCGTCTTCAGCTTCAAGAACGAAGAAGCACAGGCCTTTGGTGCGTTGGACAGCGCCGGGGTGGTGGCCGGCAAACCGCAATTCGTACAGGACGGCACCACCATCGAGGCCGACAGCATCCGGTACAACTTCAAGACCAAGCAGGGGCTGATCCGCCAGGTGCGCACCCAGGAACAGGAGAGCTGGGTGAGCGCCAACCTGAGCAAACGGCATTCCAACGGCGAAGTGCACAGCATGGGCGGCATGCTCACCACCTGCGACCGGCCTAAGCCGCACTACCATTTCAAGGTGAGCCGCATGATCGTGATCCCCGACAAGAAGATCGTGGCCGGGCCCGCCTACATGAAGATCGGCAAGGTGCCCACCCCGCTCGCCCTGCCCTTCGGCCTCTTCCCCAACGCCAAGGGCGGCAGCAGCGGTGTGCTCATCCCCACCTGGGGCAATGACCAAAGCCGGGGGTACTACCTGCTGAACGGCGGTTGGTACATGCCCATCAGCGATCACATGGATCTGCAGCTCACCGGCGACATCTACAGCCGGGGCAGCTGGGCCTTGCGGGCGGGCACCCGCTACAAGAGCCGTTACCGCTTCGGCGGCAACCTGGACCTGAGCTACAGCACCCTGCTCAACAGCGATCCGGAGTTCCCCGACTTCAGCCGACAGCGCAACTTCTTCATCCGTTGGAACCACCTCGTTGACCCCAAGGCCAGCCTCACCGATCGCTTCAGCGCCAGTGTGAACGTGGGCACCAGCCAGAACTTCACCAACAACTTCAACAGCACCACCGTCGACTACCTCAGCAACACCTTCCAGAGCAATATCGCGTGGACGCACCTGTGGCCGGGCAAGCCGTACACCCTCGCGGTGAACATGCGCCACAGCCAGAATACCATCAACCGCACCTTCGACATCACCCTGCCTTCCGTCACTTTCAACGTGCAGCGGATCTTCCCTTTCCAAGAGCTGCGGCCTGTGGGCGCAACCCCGCGTTTCTACGACCAGATCGGGGTGAATTGGACCACCAATTTTGACAACCGGTTGAGCACCACCGAGGATCAACTTTCCTTCAGCAACCTCGGCACCCTCGCTGGCAACATGCGCAACGGCCTGCGCCACACCGCCGCCGTCACCACCACCATCAAGAACCGGTTCTTCTCGCTCAACCCCGAAGTGCGCATCACCGATCGCATGTACTTCGATCAACTGCGAAAGACAGTGATCAGCGATGCCGATACCACCTACACCGTCACCGACACCATCGCCAAATTCGCCGCGCCCTTCGATTGGAGCATGGGTGCCACACTCACCACCAAGATCTACGGCATGTACACCTTCCGGGGCAAGCGCATCCGGGCCATCCGCCACGTGATCACGCCGAGCGCGGGCATCAACTACCAACCCGATCGCAGCACCCGGATCGAAGGTCCCTTCGGCATAAACGGGGCAACAAGTGGGTACTCGCCATTCGATCTCGGCATTTACGGCCAGCCCACCACCAGCGAAAGTGGCACCCTCAACCTCGGCCTGATCCAGAACCTCGAGGCCAAGGTGCGCGATGGCAAGGCCATGGCCGACAGTGCTGGCGTGTCCGACGCGCTGCAACTGAAGAAGATCAAGCTCTTCGACTTCGTCGGGGTCACTACCAACTACGATTTCCTCAAAGACAGCGTGCGTTGGTCACCGGTGAGCATCTCCGCACGTACAGCGTTCTTCAACAAGTTGAATGTGAACTTCAACAGCCTTTGGGACCCGTATGCGGTGAACGAACTGGGCCAGCGCATCGACCGCAGCGAGCGTTCCGTGAGCGGGAAGCTTGCCCGCATGACCTACACCAACGTCGCTGCCGGCTTCGATCTGAAGAGCCGCAAGTATGGCCAAGCGCTCAGTACCTCCACACCTTCGAACGATCAGCAAGTGGTGGAAGAGAGCGACCCGAGCAAGGGCGCGCGCATCAACTTCAGCCTACCGTGGCGCTTGGGCGTGAGCTACAGCTACGACATCAGCCGCAGCTACGCGGGCAACGACTTCACCGAAACGCAACGCCAGAGCGTGCTCTTCAACGGCGACCTCAATGTGTTCAAATACTGGAAGCTCGGCTTCAGCAGTGGCTACGACCTGAAAGCGGAAGAGTGGACACCAACGAGCCTCAACCTTTACTGGGACCTCCATTGCTGGGAGTTCAACCTGAATGTGATCCCCCTCGGGATCCGCAAGAGTTTCAGCGTGCGCATCAACGTGAAGGCCAGTATCCTGCGCGATCTGAAGTTCGAGCAGCGCAGGCCGTATGGCAATACGAATAACTTGTTGTTCTGAAGACAGGCATCGTTCCAAGCTCAACGTCATTCCGGCCATCGACGTCATTCCGGGCGTCAACGTCATTCCGGCCATCAACGTCATTCTGGGCTCGACCCGGAATCCCGTCACCCACTTACAAGATTCCGGGTCAAGCCCGGAATGACGTGCGTGCAGGTGAGCCTGATCCACTCCCCCCTGTACATTCGTACCCATGCGCACACAACACTTCCTCGTGGTCCTTTGCCTGATGGTGAGCAACCCGATGCTGGCCACCCGCTATCACGTGAATGCATCGGCGACCGGGAGTGCCACGGGCCTGACCTGGGCGAACGCCTTCACCGACGTGCAAGCCGCCCTGAGCATCGTGATCCCCGGCGATGAGATCTGGGTCGCCGCCGGTCAATACAAGACCACAACATCCACTGACCGTACTGTCTCATTCATGTTGCGCAACAGCGTGAACCTCTACGGTGGTTTCGCCGGCACGGAGACCGACCTGAGCCAACGGGACATCGCACTGAACCCCACCACGCTCAACGGCGACATCGGGCAGTTGGGCGATGGCAGCGACAACACGCATAACATCATCACAGCCAACAACATCGCCACCACGATCGTCGTCGATGGTTTCAGCATCATCAACGGGCGAAGCACCGGTAGCTTCAATGGCGGTGCCCTCAATCTCACCAATTCCCTCAGCGGCGAGATCGTGCTCCGGAACTGTTCGCTCTTCAACAATTACGCATCGAATTATGGTGGAGCCATCTACCTAGCGGCGGTGCGCTTGCGGATCGAGAACTGCACCTTCTTCGGCAATTCCACAGGGTCCGGTGGCAATGGCGGTGCGATCTACAACGGCAACAACAATGGCGGCGCTGCCACCTTGATCCTGCGCGACTGCATCTTCAAGAGCAATGTGGCCCGCCAAGGAGCCTGCCTCTACAACTCCTTGCAGTACCAACTCTTGGACATCGACCGGTGCATCTTCACCAACAACAGCTCTCCGAACAGCATCATCCACGTGGGTGATCTCGTTTCGGCGGTGCTGTCCAATTCGCTCATCGTCGGCAACACCGTCAACGACTTCAGTGGCAATGTGCTGTACGTGAATTCGACCACCACCGGCGAGTTCTTCAGCTTGATCAATTGCACTATTGCGCACAACTTCAACCTCTACGCCAACACCATCCAGGACGATATCGTCCGCTTCGAGGACAACGACCATCAAATGGCCAATTGCATCATCTATGGCAATACCATTCACGATGGCAGCCAAGTGAACAGCGTGGCAGCGGTTTCCAATTCGATCATCGAAGGGGGGTACCCCAGCGGCACTTCCATCCTCGACACCGACCCCGTGTTCCTCGACCCGTACACCGGAGTGCCGGCCAACTTCGATTGTACTGTGTACGACTATCGCCTCGATGCCTCCTCACCGGGCATCAATGCGGGCAGCAACGGTGATGTGCCTGTCGGCGCCGATCTGGACCTCGCAGGTGCCCCTCGGCTGCAAGGCGGCGTGGTGGACATCGGCTGCTACGAATCGGACCAGACCGTTGCCATCGGCACCGCGATCGCCGCACCGCCTGGTTGGCGTTTCGACATGGAGCACGGCGAGCTGGTGGTCCCCGATGCCGATGCTTCCAAGAATGCACTCGTGACCATCCACGGTATCAACGGTCAGGTGCACGCGCGCATCCTGCTCCAACGCACCCGCACTGCACTGGATTTGGAACCCGGCATGTACGTAGTGTCGTGGGCGGGGCATGCGGCACTCGCATTCGTGGTGCACTAGTGGCCGTGCCGCTCCAGCTCGTGCATCGCCAAAGTGGTGATGAGGCTAGATGTGCTGAGCCGATAAAGAAGATCCACGCGCATGTCGTCTGCAGAAAGAACCTCGTAACGACGAACGAGTGAGAATAGGCGCGCCGGTCCTCACTCCTCCACCCTCTAACTCTCTCACCCTTTCACTCTCTCACTCCTAAACCCTTTCACTCTTCCACCCTCACACCCTTTACCTCCCCTTCTCCAACTTGTTCCAGCTCTCCTGCAACACCACGTTCGGGTCGAAGAGCGGATCGTTGCTGAGGATGTACGAACCATCGGGGCGCGCCCACGCTTCGTTGTAGCCGCTGCTCAATTCAATGCTTCCGCCGCCGGGATCGCTCCAGGTCTCCACGCCGCGCAGGGTCTGGCTCCATCCTTCGGAGATGCGATCGCGGCTCGCCTGGCCTTCTTCCCACGTGCGTTTCTGCAGTTCGGCAGTGTAGTTCTGTGCATCGCGCTGGATCGCCGATCGCTTGGCGGTCTCGGTGCGCTCCACGGCGGCCACATTGTTCATCATGCGTTGTATGCCCGTCGCCCATTCTGGGTTGATGCGAAGACTGGCCAACACCGAACTCAACAACTTGCGTGCTTCGGCCTCTTCGCCCGCCGGACATCTCACCGCGACCTTCTGCACGGCTTGGCAGGTATAGCTGGCGAATTGCCCACCGCTCACATAGTTCGGCATCCACGCCACTTGCATGCTTACGCTGCACAAGGCGATGCCGCCGCTGCCATCGGGAAAGCGCAAGGTGGCGAGCGCGGCGCTCGGGCGTTGCTCCAAATTCACGCCTGCTTGTTGGAACTGTTGGTTCGCCGCTTGCGCTTGTTGGCGTAGCACTGCGCCCACCTCTTCGTTGGGTTCCACCTTCACCACTTGCGCACCCATCTCCTGCGCCATGGGCCCTTGCAGGAATTGCGCGGCATCCATCGGTTGTTGAATGGGGCAACGGCGGAACACCGGGTTCTGCTGCTGCTGCACCATCGTCTGCAACATCAGTTGATCGTCCCACCACTCCCATTGTTGCACGGGGTAGATCTCCAATGCGTAACGCCCGTCGGCACTGCTGGCCGTTACCCGGTTACGGATCGCTTCGACCATGCACGGATGGCCCACTTGCCACGTGATACCGCCTTGGCTCTTCCAACTCTTGGGGATCAGGATCGAATACGCCTCCATCGGCCGCTCGAAACCCGTAGGGTCCATCACGCGCAAGCGCTGCAGCACCAAGTAGTCCTTGCCCTCCACGAACTTCTTGGTGGGTTGCTGCGCCGCCACCGCGGCCTGCTCCTCGGCGCTGATCACGCCGTCGCCATCGCTATCCACCGGTGCCGGGGCGCTACTGCAAGCAAGAAAATAGAACGTGGCCAAGTAAGCGAGCAAGCGGTGCGACATGAGGGGTGGTTGAGCAAGCGAAGATATTCGGACAGGCATTCCCCAAAACGACACCGCCCCCCGTGCGGCGGCACAGAAGGCGGTGATCAGAAATACGGACGAAGGCGTGCTCAGGCAGCGCGGGCCAACAGGGGCTCGCACTTGCTGGTGGTGCCGGCGGCGCCAACGGCCGTAACAGCGAACCAGTAATTCTTGCCAGAGTCCAAGTTGTCCACGTTGAAGCTGCGCTTGGTGGTGATACCGATCAGCTCAACACGCTGTAGAAACGCTACACTGAAAGGGCAATGGCCTCCTTCAACTTCACCGATTCGATGTGATCAATACCGGCCCGATCGTGGTCTTCGTTCAGCTGCCCGCGATCCGCGTAGTGTAACAAAGGTTCTATTGCATTACCAGCGGCGCCCCGCCAATTTGCGGTCGGTAATTTACCCCCCTTCCGCCATGCGCATTCCTTTCTTGTTCTCCGTGGTCCTGTTCTGTGGCGCCCTCGCCGCCCAGGTGCCACAGGCTTTCAACTACCAAGCGGTGGCGCGCAATGCCAGCGGCGATGCCTTGGCCGGCCAGGCCATCGGTGTGCGGTTTACCCTGCACAGTGGCACGGCCAATGGGCCTGTGGCCTATCAGGAGGTGCACACCACAAGCACCAATGCCCTTGGCCTTTTCACCTTGTCGGTGGGGCAAGGGAGCGCCGTGCAAGGCAGCTTCGCCGGTGTGCCTTGGGGCAGCGCCGCACACTTTCTGCAAGTGGAACTGGACGCCACGGGCGGCACCAGCTACACGGACATCGGGACCAGCCAGATGCTGAGCGTGCCCTACGCGCTGCACGCGGGTAGCATGGCCTGCCCAACGGTATCGCTGTTGGGAGATACAGTACACTACGGCAATGGGTGCTACCTGATCCAACCCGGAATGAGTGCGGCTAACGGCGGGTGCTTGGATCTGGACAGCGATGGTTTCTACGATCGCCCCGGTTGCGGCGAAGTCGATTGCGATGATGCGGTGGCGAGCACCAACCCCGGTGCCGTGGAACTCTGCGGCAACGGAGTGGACGATGATTGCGACGGCGTGCCGGACAACAACACCGACCTTGGGGCCTTTGTGGAATGGCACCCGGACACCGATGCGGACGGTTATGGAGATAGTGCAATTACGATCAGTGCCTGTTCGGCGCCCCCCGGCCACGTGGCGGATGGAACGGATTGCGACGATGCTGACGTGAACGTCTTCCCCGGCCAAGGGTGCAGCCAATTCTGTTCGCCGGCGGAAGCGGCTTGGGTGGACCAGAACCAAGCTTTCCTCTACCAGCAGGCGGACGGACTTTGGTTCAACTGCTTCAACACACCCGATGCCGGTGCTTGCTTAGCGGATCAATTGGCCGTTAGCGGCCTTGTGCCCTTGGGGGCCAATTGCCTGCAATGCCTCGCCGACCGCTACAACTGCATCACCGCGAACTGCTTGGCGCAATGCATCAGCGGAAGTGCCGCCTGCCAAGCCTGCATCGACGCGGCCGGCTGCGATGCGACATTCCTGCAATGCATGGGGGTCGCCGATAGCGACGGCGACGGTTGGGCTGATGGTTCCGATTGTGGACCCAACGATCCCGGGGTCCATCTGAACGCGGCCGAGATCTGCGCGGACGGCATCGACAACAATTGCAACGGCTTTGTGGACGAGGGTTGCGCTGCGGAGATCTGCGACGGTATTGACAACGATGGCGATGGCCTCACCGATGCGGCCGACCCTAGTCTGGTGCTGGTATTCTGTGAGAACCAGAACGGGGTGTGCAATGGTGCGATGAAGACTGCCGACCTATGCGTGGGTGGCACTTGGCTCACCTGCGCCACCAGTGACTACTTCATCGGCTCCCCGGTCTATGAGCCAACGGAAACGGCCTGCGACGCGCTCGACAACGACTGCGATGGACAAGTGGACGAGGATGGCGTTTGCGCCCCTTGCACGGACAACGATCTGGATGGTTTCACAACGTGCGACGGCGATTGCGACGATGCCAACAGCGATGTCTTCCCCGGCGCTGCGGAGATCTGTGGCGACGGCTCGGACAACGATTGCGACGGTACCGTGGACAACGCGACCACCTGGTTCGAGGATCTGGACGCCGATGGTTTCGGGAACCCGGCCGTGAGCGTGCAAGCCTGCGAACAGCCGGTCGGCTTCGTGTTCCTCGGAACCGATTGCGACGATCAGGACCCCGCTGTATTCCCGCTCGCAGGGCCGGGCGTTGGTTGCTCTTCGTGCTCACCTTCGGACCGCCAATGGTTGGACGATAACTACCACCTGCTGTGGAACACCACGGGCACCGCGGTGAGCGATTGCCAAGGGCTTACCGGCCAAGCCGCGTGGGATTGCCTGCGTGCGAACATGCAACCCTTCGCACCCATCGCACCCACTTGCCTGCAATGCGCCGTTGAGCGTGCGTACACGGTGCTCAACAGCTGCTCGGCCGAATGCATCCCTTGGCTGCTGAGCAACGGCGTTGTCGCTGGCAGCATGGATTGCAACCTTTGCGCCATCAGCAGCGGTGCGCACGCCGCCTTCGCCGCGTGCACGGGCGTGGTGGACCAAGATGGCGATGGCGTGCCGGCTTCCGCTGATTGCAACGACAACGACCCCACGTCCTTGCCAGGTGCCGAAGACATCTGCGACGGTTTGGACAACGATTGCGACGGGCAGGTGGACGAGGACTGCGGACAGTAAGAAGTGCGATGTGCCCGACTGATCACTCGAATTGATCCGCTGCATTGGCAATTGAACAGCGCTCAGCAAGGTGCGCACGGATCTTGGTCGGGGATCTGATCCAAGGCCATATCTGCATGGCCTTTGGAGTGCGGTACGAACCTCAGCGTTCGACCCATGCTCTCACGCTAGTGATGATCCCGCCGATGGAAGTAATAGGCCATGAGGCCTAGGCTGACCCCGACCGCGGCCAGCGCGTAACCTAACGCTGGAGAGACGAACGATGCTCGCGCGCTGACAAGGAACATCAACAAGCCAAGACCCCAGATAAGCAGGTGCCGCACATGCACCGGTCGCGTGACGCCCACGGCTCTTCCGAACAACGGAAGGAAACGCTCACGGTCGAGCACCAACAGTGCGCCGTTCATCAGCAAGAAAGCGGAAACGACATACGGGGTTCCCCGCCAATGCAAGCTGATGGTGACCATGAGGATGTTGACCAACATGGGTACCAACATCACCGCGCCCAACGTGCGCAACAACAAGGTGAAGAGCAGGTAACCGATGACCGCCTCGCTGTATCCGACGAAAGCAGCAAAGATCCCCAGACCATACTGGGTGAGTTCATCCTCCAGCCAAACCGGGCCCATGATGCCGGGAAAGGCGTGCTCGGCGAACAGCTTGCTAATGCCCCCACCCATGAAGAGGAAACCAAGGCCAAGGCTCAAGGCATTCCCAAGGCGTTGTTGCCACATGTCGCAAGTTCGTATTTCGTTCCAAAAGATCGCATTGGTCACGACCCTTCGACCGTGAAGTCGACGGGGTCGATCGAGAGGTTCTTAAGTGGGTAGGATGTTGCCCAAGCTGGGGTGAAGTCCATCACTTTCGATGGGCATTCGCGCACCCTTCGAAAGGATCCGACCGGCCAAACTCGGGCTTCGACGCGGCCCGCATCTCCTTCATGGAAATTGGTGATGTCACGGCTTGTGATCTGCTTTTGCGTTCCTACCAACACCCCACCCCATGCGTACAGCATTCCTCTCGGCCGCTCTACTCTCGGCATCGATCTGCACCAACGCGCAACCTCAATTAGAGACCGTTGTCACCGGCCTCACGTCGCCGACCGATGTGGTGCATGCGGGTGATGCGCGTTTGTTCATCGTGGAGCGCGTGGGGCGCATCCGCCTCCTTCATCCCGATGGCACATTGGACCCCGTACCCTTCTTGGACATCACGGACCGCGTGCTCTCCGATGCTGGTGAGCAAGGGTTGCTCGGCTTGGCCTTTCATCCACAGTACGCCAGCAACGGCCGCTTCTATGTGTACTACACGGTGGGCACCGGCAACGGTTCGGTGCGCTTGTCACGTTTCGGTGTGAGCCCCGATCCGGATGTCGCGTATGCCAACCAAGAGACCGTGTTGTGGAGCACGGCGAAGCCCTTCCAGAACCACAACGGCGGCGATCTCGACTTCGGTCCCGACGGTTTCCTCTACCTCGCGCCCGGCGACGGTGGCGGTGTGGGCGACCCTGCCAACAGCGCACAGGACCTTAGCAAGCCCTTGGGCAAGATCCTGCGGTTGAACGTGGATGGTGCAGGCTACACCGTGCCTGCCAATAACCCCTTCGTTGGAGTGCCCGGTGCCTTACCCGAGATCTGGGCAAGAGGCTTGCGCAACCCGTGGCGTTTCGGTTTCGACCAGCTCACTGGCGATCTGTGGATCGGTGACGTTGGGCAGGATGTGCAAGAGGAGGTGAACTTCTGGCCAGCAGGGAGCAACAGCGGCCCCAATTTCGGATGGCGTTGTTACGAAGGTTCTGCAGCCTACAACACCACGGGCTGTACAGCGCAAGGCACCTATGTTGCTCCGGTGCAAGCCTTGCCACAGAGCGATGGTGGCTGTTCCGTGATCGGTGGGCGCGTGTACCGCGGGTCGCTATATCCCGCTTTCCAAGGTAAGTACATCTACACCGATTTCTGTCACGGCCGCGTGCAAGCACTTACCTCCAACGGCGTTGGAGGATGGACCAATTCCAACCTGATCGGAACGGGATCGGTGGGGATGGCTTCCATCGGTGAGGATGTGAACGGCGAACTCTATTTCTGTAACACCAGCAACGGCACAGTGCAGCGGCTGATCGACACCTCGGTGCAAGTGCGCGTTTCGCCGCGCGTATACCTTGGCGGACCATACGATGAATTCGCAGGAACCATGCGCGATGACCTCCGCACGGATGGTCTGATCCCGAGTGTGGAGCCGTACACCGCCATGGGACTTCCACGCGTGGCCACCGGTGGCAACGAGACCCTTGGTGGTACGGTGCTCAACACCACTGGCCCTAATGCCATCGTCGATTGGGTGCGTGTTGAACTGCGTTCCGCCGCGCGACCGGATATGGTGGTGGCCGTGCGCCATGGGTTATTGCAACGCGATGGCGAGGTGGTAGCCGCCAACGGGACCGCGGGATTGTCCTTCGCTGTAGGTGCTGGTCCATACTACGTGGTGGTGCGCCACCGCAACCATTTGGGCTGCATGACGGCGAATGCCATCGCCCTCACCGCCACCACAACGACCGTTGATCTCACAGCCGCAGCCACACCCGTATGGGGCACCAACGCGCGTAGCCCCATCGGTTCGCTTCGTGCACTCTGGCCCGGCAACGCCATCATGGATGGCACGGTGCGCTACACCGGTGAGGCCAACGACCGCGATGCGGTGCTCGGCGCGATCGGTGGCGTGATACCCACCAACACGGTGGCCGGCTACAGCCTGTCGGACATCAACTTGGATGGTGTGGTGATCTACACCGGTGCCGAGAACGACCGCGATCGGATCCTGAGCACCATCGGTGGCGTGATCCCGACGAATACGGTGACGCAGCAGTTGCCTTAGAACAACACCGGATCTGGCTGGTGGGTGGTACTCGGATCAAGTTCCGATCGCAGGCGATCGCTCATGTTGGAAAAAGTAAGAAAGGCATGTTGGGCCCCTACCTTAGCTGGTCCCACACCCGCCTGCCATGCCTGCCCTTACCGCTGCCGATATCGCTTGGACCATGCGCTGCCGTGCGCAGGAATTGCACCACGAATGGATCACACCGAACGCGTACTTGTATGCGTGGGAGAGCGACCTGCTCACCGTTTCGGCTCAGGGCCATGTGCACGAGATCGAGATCAAGACTTCGCGTGCCGATCTGAAGAACGACATGAAGAAGCCGAAGCACGGGCAAGGCTTGTTGGTGAAGGGCACCGACCTCGATGATGAAGGGAACACGAAGTCCCGGCCCAACAAGCTGATCCGGCGCCCGAACTTCTTCTCTTTCGCGATGCCGTGCGCGATCTACCGCGCGCCGTGCCCCTTGGCATTGCCAACTTATGCAGGCATCTACACCATTGATGAGCAAGGCCGTGTGCGCGAAGAACGAGCGCCCATCCAGTTGCATACCGAACGAATCAGCACACGGCAACTCTTCTTATTGGCAAGGCGCATTCACCATCGCTACTGGGACCAACTGCGGCGCGGGCAACATGCACCGGATACGTTGCAGTTGGAGTTGGCGGGGTGATGAACGATTGCTGAACCGTTCGGCCAAGGAAATGGCATGTACCTGGGGCAAAGGCTGCTCGACAAGGCCGATCCCAAAACGTTCCTCCCCACCCCCGTTGGTGCGCTGCCTACAACCAGTCGTGAGGCATGCAGCCCCTTACTCTTCCAACCCTCTCCGCTTCAACAACGGCTCCAAGCGTGCATCGCGGCCTGCGAAGTCCCGGTAGAGTTGAGTACCCTCTTTGCTGCCGCCTTCTGAGAGTACGGTAGTGCGCAGATGCATGCCAGTCGTGCGGTCGAAACCTCCGTTCTCCGCGAACCATGCACAGCCGTCGGCGACGAGCACTTCGCTCCACATGTAGGCGTAGTAGTTGGCGCTGTATCCACCGCCCCAGATGTGACTGAAGTAACAGGTCTTGTAACGCGGCGGTACACGGGCATCGAGCAGACCGTACTTCGCAAGCGCGACGTTCTCAAAGGCCTCCACATCGGTCACCAAGGGTGCATCGGCGCTGAGCGTGTGCCACTCGATATCGAGCAACGCTCCTGCGAGGTATTCGCTGGTGGCGTAGCCTTGGTTGAAGGTGTGCGCCTTCTTCATCTTGGCGATCAGGCTGGCGGGTATCGGCTCGTCGGTGCTGTAGTGCTTGGCGTAGTTGGCCAATACCACGGGGTCGGCGGCCAAGGCTTCGTTGATCTGGCTCGGGAACTCCACGAAGTCGGTGGCCGTGGCGGTGCCAGAGAAGAGCGGATACTCCTGGCGACTGAGCATGCCGTGCAGACCATGTCCGAACTCGTGGAAGAGCGTGATGACATCATCGAAGCTCAACAGCAAAGGCTGACCAGCAGCCGGCTTCACATAGTTGCAGTTCTGCGTGATCACCGGTCGGTGCTTCAGCAAGCCGCTCTGGTCCACGAAGCTGCTCATCCAAGCGCCACCGCTCTTGTTGTCGCGTGCGAAGTAGTCGCCGTAGAACAGACCGATCACCTCGCCGCCGGTATCGATGATGTCGAACACGCGCACATCGGGGTGGTACACCGGTAGGTCGTTGCGCTCCTTGAAGGTGAGTCCGTACATGCGCTCGGCAGCGAAGAAGACGCCATCGCGCAGTACCCGCTCGAATTCGAGGTAGGGCTTCAGCGCCGCTTCGTCCAGATCGAACTCGGCCTTGCGTACCTGCTCACTGTAGATGTCCCAATCGTAGGCAGCCAGCTGAAAACCGCCGCCTTGCTTGTCGATCAAGGCTTGCAACTTCGCAGCTTCTGCTTGCGCATTCCGCGCAGCGGCAGGAGCCAGACCGGCCAATAACTTCAATGCGGCCTCGGGTGTCTTCGCCATTTGATCGTCCGTCACGTACGATGCCCAGTTCGGGAAACCGAGGAGCCTGGCCTTCTGCGCACGCAGTTGTGCAAGGCGGACCACGATGGGCCGATTGTCCTCGCTACCGCTGGTGTTGCGGGTCACGCTTGCGGTGTAGATACGTTCGCGCAAACCACGATCCTTCAACGATGCCAACACAGGCTGTTGCGTGGTGTTCATGATGTCGATGAGCCACTTGCCCTCGTGGCCTTTCGCTTTGGCCACTTCAGCTGCCGCGGCCATGTCCTCATCGCTCAAGCCCGCTAATTGCTCCTTGCGATCCACGAACACCGCAGCAGCCGAGCGCGCTTTCAGGATGTTGTCCGCGAAGGTGGTGCTGAGGTTGCTCTCCTCTTCGTTCAAGCGCTTCAGTTCGTCCTTGGCAGCGCCTTGCAGCAAGGCTCCGGCACGCACGAAGCGGGTGTAGTAACGCTCCACCAATCGCATCTGGATAGGATCGAGCGTGGCATTCGCACGACCGTCATGCACGGCCTTCACTCTAGTGAAGAGCTTCTCGTTCAGGGTGATCGCGTCGTCATGCGCCGTGAGCTTCGGTGCGAGGTCGGCCTTCACCGCTTGCAAGGCATCGTTGGTCGCACTGCTGGTGAGGTTGAAGAAGACCCTGGTGGCCCGTTGCAGATCCTGACCACTCGCCTCCAGTGCCACAATCGTGTTCGCGAAGGTCGCTGGCTCGGTGCTGTTCGCAATGGTCTCCACATCGATCAGCTGCTTGACCATGCCCGCAAGGATCGCGGGACTGTAGTCGGCATCGGTAAGCTTGTCGAACGGCGGTGCTTCGAAAACCAACGTGCTGGGAGCGGAAAGTGGATTCGTCATGTGGTTCGGTGGTGATCCATTCGTTGCTTCACGCGGTGAGTAAGGACAGGGATCGGGTCCAAAGATCGGTGTAGTTGGGGTTGAGGGTTCAGGTCGACCTGTTCAGGACTAGACACATCCTGAACAACCATCAACTACCTCCCACCCAATTCGCAATGATCCGTTCACCCATCGGCGTCAATACGCTCTCTGGGTGGAATTGCACGCCGCAGACATTCAAAGCGGTATGGCGCACCGCCATTATCACGCCCTCGGTGCTCTTGGCGGTAACGCGCAATGTACTGGGCAGCGTCGATGCATCGGCCGCCCAGCTGTGGTAGAGACCTACCTCAAAAGGCAGTTCCAGTCCTTGAAAGAGTGGATCGCGCGGTTCCTCGGGCACACAGTTCACCGCAACCCCATGCTTCACCTGAGCTTGATTGTACAAGGTGCCTCCGCACGCTTCTACCAGGCCTTGCATGCCGAGGCAGACCCCCAGGATCGGGTGCGTCGGCATCAGCTTCGCGAGCAGTTCCATCATGATCCCGGCTTCGATCGGCAGACCCGGCCCTGGCGATAGCACGATGCGATCGTAACGCACTGCATCTGCCACGGTGATGGCGTCGTTGAGGACCACGTCCACCTCCGCGTGCGACTCCAACAAGTGGTGCAGGTTCCACGTGAAGCTGTCGTAGTTATCGAAGAGGAGGATGCGCATTGAAAGCAATTGGAACGCAGATGACGCGGATCTTCAGGATATGCGCTGTTTCTCGGATCGTGTTCGGGCAGGACAGGTGTCGGTTAGCGGGATCTGCCTCCTGCTCCTGCTCCTGCCTCCTGCTCATGAAGTCCCTTCCCGATCCAACCCAAGTGCGTGTGCTGGAAGCTGTCGCCGAATTTGAGGCCGTAGCCGAAGATGCGGTCGAGGCTTGCGTGACCATAGAGGATCAACCCTAAAACGTAGATAGGATCAACCACTGGCTCAATTCCGTTCAGCAGGCTCGCGATCGCAGGGCCGCCTATCATCGCGATGGACCCAAAGCATATCAGAACGACGGCCAAAGCCTTATGATGGAACAGATTGTAGGTAACAGACCCAACAAGGGTGTTTATCAGATAACCGAGCATGCTGATGTCTGGACCGATAACCAATAGGAAATAGACCCACCAGACAACGTCATTGTTGATCAGGAGAAAAAGGCACAAGAGGAACTGCGCAAGCTCTTCGAGGCGGAGGAGGTTCTTCATGGTGCTTGATGGTCAAGGCAACTGTTCAACACGGGTATTCGTGGGCACCACACCACCGATCGTCTGAAGCACCTCATCCCGATCGTTCCTCGCACCGGTGTACTTGACAGTGCCGTCCATGTTCGTGTCCTCCTGACGATACCCAGAAATGGTATAGGTCGGCACTACACCTCCAATAGCCTGTAGGATGAGGTCGCGATCACTGCCATCTCCGGTGTAGAGCACGGCGCCATCGTTAACAGCATTGCCTTTCCATTGTCTGCGCGCAGCCCCCGCCGTGTGCATGGCCTCGGTGCCGAACAGATCGGTCCCTATGCCTGTAAGATCGATCATGGTGCTCGTGCTGCTCACGAATGACAATGGAGCGGAGGTCATCACCCCCAAGTGGTTGCGGTGGCGCACAGCGAGGTGATGGTCGCCCAGGACAAGCGCCCATCGCGGATCGGAAACGCCATCGACATCCACGATGTCTCCATCCCGCTGCAGCAAACAGGCCCGTGTGCTTTCGATGCGGGAAGGATCATCCGTAGCACGCGCCTCCAAGAGCACCCAATCGACAATGGCATCGGGGCCATCGGCATCCAACGCATCAGCGGTCATCGTTTCACCACCTCCACCTGCGCGGTCGAAGCCAAGTGCCGTGTACGGTTCATTCACTGGAAGGAGACCGTAATACCTCAGGCTGTCCGACATGGATCCGGTCGTGGCGTCGTATGGTCCATCCAAGAAGGTCCGCGCTTGCACGGTGACGGGTGCGCATACCGGGATCAAGGACCGACCATCCAACTGCCAGTTCGGATCATTCGCGATGCACAGGTGAGCGAGCACCGTAGGCACCAGATCCGCTTGTGCGGAACAGCTCGAAAGATCGTTGCACGTGAGTGATGCGCCACCAGTCGTCCACGTGGCATTGCTCGGTGCTGCGCTGGTGTAGTGCTGCGCGGCAGGTGCACCCACAACGCTGTTCGCGATCACGCCACCGCTTCCTTCATCCATGCGCCAGTGCCCAATGAGCGATGCGGTGAAAGGGTGCGAGGCGGACAAACTCTTTCCCGACCATTCGGAAACGGTATTGATCGGCAAGGCCTCATTCCAGATGCGCACTTCGGCAACAGACCCCGTGAGCGGGGAGCCATATATGGTGGTGCCATCCTGTCCGAAACAAAGAGGCAGGCCCGTGTCCACATCGCCGATGACGCCCATACTGGCACTGCGAAGGAGCAGACCATCCTGGAAGATGCGTGCCTCGCCATCGCGATCGCACGTGACAGCGATGTGGTGCCAAGCATCGTCGTTGATCGGCAATCCGGTCAAGTCCACACGGTCCACGCCATCACCGATGTTGAACTTCCAGTTCACACCGGACGTTGGCGTGCTCAACACATAGCCTTTGTTCACACCGCTGTTCCAGTTCTTGTCTGAAACGAAAGCGGGATCACCGGACCACGTGGTCGGCATCTTCACACGGCATTCGATGGTGAAATCCTGCGATGCGCCGAAGCGAAAGGGCGTCGCATCGTTCACGCGCACGTAGTTGTCGGCAGCGAAGCTCACGGTGCTGGGCATCGTGACACTGTTCGTTGACTCCGGCTGCACAGAGGCGGGCAGACCGGGTGCGCTAACGAACGTGAAGATGCGCTGCTCGATGGGTGTGATGCCGCCATGGCCACTTGCCGTTCCACCATGGTCCGTGGTCACGTAAACCAACCACTCTTCGCTTGCCGGACGCATTGCCAGAGCTGCCATGACCGGACCCAATTGCGCATCGACCGTCTCGATGGCGGCGAGGTACAACGCTGTGGTCGGTGTGAAGCCGTACGAATGACCGGCATGATCCACATCGTCGAAATCCAGGAAGAGCACATCGGGGTCGCTGTTCAACAATTGGTCCACGCCATTGTCAGCCACCAGTTGATCCGTCGCTACGTTGATCTCCAGATCCGCCTGCGTGGTGATGATGGTGTTGATCGGTGACCAGTGTGCGACGCTTACCAGGTTCAAGTTCGGTGCGCTTGCGCGGAGGTGTGCGAAGAAGTGTGGGAACGTCGCGAACTGTTGGTTGGCGAATGTATTGTCCACCACCTTGTGTTTCTGTTCCCAAACACCGGAGAGCATGGTACTCCAACCTGTGCCGCTCCAAGTCGGCGGATGCGTGTTGCCGAACAATGACTGGAAGCCACTGTTGCGCAAACTGTCCAAGCGTGGCGCGTTCGCGGCTACGAGGGCATCGCCCCGGCAACCATCGATACCGATGATGAGGACTTTCCGTTGGGCTGAGCTTATCAATGCCAACAGAACGAAGGTTGGAACGAGGGTGATGGACTTCATGCGTGCACGCTGTTGATGTTCGAGGAAAGAAGACGAGATAAGGACATCCCTACCGGCGGGACGGATAGCTTGTGATCACATTCACCAAATGATCCCCACCGGGCAATGGTCGCTGCCCATCACATCGTTCAGGATGAAGGCATCCTTCACCTGCTTCTCGAAGCCTTTGCTCACCAGCACGTAGTCGATACGCCAGCCCACGTTCTTCTCGCGAGCACCGAAGCGCTGGCTCCACCAGCTGTACTTCACCACCTCGGGATGCATGTGGCGGAAGGTGTCCACATAACCGGCGCCGAGCAACGCGCTGATCCCATCGATCTCACTCTGCATGTAGCCGGCTGTCTTGTTGTAGTTCGGCTTGGGCCGAGCAATGTCGATCGGTTGGTGCGCGACATTGAGGTCACCGGTGAAGATGACGGGTAGCTTGCCCTTGGCCAGTTTCACCAAGTGTGCGCGCAAAGCCGCATCCCATGTAGCACGATAATCCAATCGTCGCAGGTCCTGTCCACTGTTGGGCACGTAGCTATTCACCACCACATGATCCTTGAACGTTGCGGTGATCACGCGGCCTTCGGTATCGTGTTCGGCAACGCCGATGCCATACTGCACCTTTACAGGTTCCTGCTTGCTGAGGATGGCGGTGCCACTGTATCCGGCCTTATCTGCGGAGTGCGCATGCAGGTGATAGCCCTTCACATCCTTCAGCGCCTCGGCCACCTGCTCGGGTGTGGCCTTGGTCTCTTGGAAACAGACGACATCGGCCGCCAACTGTTTCAAGGTGGTCGGCAAGCCCTTATTGACACTGGCCCGAATGCCATTGACGTTGAAGGAAACGAGTTTCATGGGTGCAATTGGTCTGGAATGCGAACGTACGGCGCGGACCGTTCTTCTGGGCATCCCTATGCGGAGATGGGGTCACGGACCATCGGAACGCATTCCAACAGCTTCACCTACGGCGAACAGCCAATTGTTCATAACCCTTGACCAGTGCGGCTTTCCGAGCATCATCATAAATCGGCTTTCATCGTTCGGAAACCCCTGTTCAACAGCGCACGTACTACATCGGGCAAAAAGTGCCCCATGGCCCCGGTGTCACGACTCTACTTTCGCCGCGAGCCGCGTCCTACTCTCCACAAACCCGGACCCACCGTATGCCCGTAACTCCCTACACCGGCACCTTCGGCCGCGAAGAGCTGAAGCACCTGTTGCGCCGCACCATGTTCGGTGCCACCAACGAGGACCTCCTCGCTTTCAGCGGGCAATCGCTGAGCCAGGTGGTGGATGCCCTACTTGCCGTGAACATCGTGCAGACCCCACCGCTGAAGAACTACTGGCGCCTCAATGGCACCACACCTGACCCCAGCTTGGTGGATCCTGCGATCCCGTTCGGCACAACCTGGGTGAACACCCCCAACATCATCGGTACCGTGGATGCCAATGTGTACCGCATGGCCAGTTTCTTCTCGTGGCGCGTGGGGCTCATGGTCACGCAGCCACGCACGATCCTGGAGAAGATGGTGCTTTTCTGGACCAACCACATGCCCATTCAAACGAGTGTGGTGTACAACGGGCTGCTCTTTTATGGATACGACCAGATGCTCCGCCAACATTGCTTGGGGAACTTCCGAGAGATGATGTATGACGTGACGGTGAACCCGTGCATGTTGGATTATTTGAACGGCAGTGCCAACGTGGCTTCCGCTCCCGACGAGAACTATGCGCGGGAGCTGATGGAACTCTTCACCTTGGGCGAAGGCAGCGGCTACACCGAAGCCGATGTGCAGGCAGCAGCGCGTGTGCTCACGGGTTGGGACATCCGCGAGGTCCTGAACAGCGTGCCCATCCTACCCGAAGCGTACTTCCGCCCGGAGAACCACGACAGCGGTAACAAGACCTTCAGCGGCTTCTTCAACAACACGGTGATCCCAGGTCAGACCGGAGCGAATGCCGGCACCACCGAAGTGAATGCCTTGCTGAACATGATCTTCCTGAAACAGGAAGTATCACTCTTCATGTGTCGCGAACTCTATCGCTTCTTCGTACACGGCGAGATCAGCGCACAAGCCGAATCGCAGTTCATCGTGCCTTTGGCCGAACTGTTCCGAGCGAACGCTGGAGCACCTGACCAGATGGAGACGGTGATGAGGGCACTGCTCACGAGCGATCATTTCTTCAGCGCGGGCATACGGACCTGTATGATGATGAGCCCTGCGGATCTCATCATCGGCACCACCCGGAAGATGAAATTCGATTGGCCGAGCGAGACCACCCAGGTGGAAGGCCGCTACAAGATGTTCCAAAGCCTGTTCTATATCTGTGTGAACTGCTTCCAGAACCTCTTCGACCCGCCAAGCGTCGCAGGTTGGCCCGCTTATTTCCAGACACCGCAATTCGATGAACTGTGGTTGGATTCCGCTGCCTATGCAGCACGCAATTCTGCAGTGCAAGGCATCATCGGCCAAGGCTTCAACACCGGACCGGAGTTCTACCAAGCGGCGAGCAGGAACCTCCTGCGCAAACCGAACCTGTTGGCCGCTGTTGCCGAAATGGGCGATGCTTCGGACCCGAACGTGGTGGTGGCCGGTTGCGCCGATATGCTCTACGCGATACCCGTTTCGCAAGGCATTCTCGACACGATCAAAACGAATCGACTGTTACTAGGTCAGTCCAACGACACGTACTGGAGTGACGCGTACGAGATCTATGTAGCGGATCCCAACACCACAAACCAGACCGCGCAGATGGTGCCGAACCTGCTCACCTTCATGCTGCTCGATATGGCCAAGGCGGGCGAAACACAGGTATTCTGAACCCTTCCACGAGACAACCATGAACAGAAGGAACTTCATCCGTTCGGCATCGGCGGTCACCGTTGGTGGAATGGCCGTGCGCGGCCTCAGCAGCCCGTTGTTGGCCCCCTTGTTGAACACCGTGGCCGAGGACCGCGTGCTGGTGATCATTCAATTGGTCGGTGGCAACGACGGTCTGAATACCGTGATCCCGATCAGTGCATACGGTCAACTTTCCTCGTTGCGCCCAGAAGTGCTGATCCAACAGAGCAGCGTGCTTCCTTTGAGCGGTTTGAGCGGCACGGGCCTGCACCCGTCCATGGGTGGCATGCAGCAATTGTGGAACGACGACAAGCTTGCCATCGTGCAAGGTGTAGGTTATCCCGACCCGAACTACAGTCATTTCCGCGCTGCGGATATCTATGAGACCGGCTCCGATTCGGACCAAGTACTGTCCTCCGGCTGGGCAGGTCGTTACCTCAACTTCGAATATCCCAATTACCCCGCAGGCTTCCCCAACGTGGACATGCCTGACCCTTTGGCGATCCGTGTGGATGGCAGCGTCGGCATCGGCCTCCAGAACATGGGGGTGAGCATGGGGATCAGCATCAACAACACCAACGACCCACTCAACCTCACAGGCAACATCTACATCGATCCGGTGACGGCCGATTGCAAAGGAGACAAGTTGGCCCTGGTGCGCACCGTGCAACGCCAGACGGACCTTTACGGCAACGTGATCGAAGCTGCTGCAGGAATGAACTGCACGCACAGCACCCTCTACCCGACATCGGGCACGGCGGCACTGCGATTGGCGCAAGCCCTGAAGATCGTATCCCAGTTGATCTGTGGCGGTCTCAAGACCAAGATCTATTGGGTGAGCATGGGCGGTTTCGACAACCATGCTGCTCAAGTGCAGGGCAGCAACCACAACCTGGGTAACCACGCCACCTTGCTGCAGGCGCTCAGTGACAACATCCGTGCGTTCCAGCACGACATGCAATTGATGGGCTTGGAGGACCGCGTGCTCGGCATGACGTACAGCGAGTTCGGTCGCCGTATCAAGAGCAACGCTTCGTTGGGTACGGACCACGGCAGTTCGCAACCGATGTTCCTTTTCGGCACGAACGTTTACTCCGGCATGCTCGGCACCAATCCGGTGATCCCTGCGAACACCACCTCGGCCACGAACCTGGCCATGCAGTACGACTTCCGCAGCGTGTATGCGTCCATCCTGAAGGATTGGTTCTGCCTTTCACAAAGCGACATCGACACCGTGTTGCTGCAGACCTTCCAGCCGCTCAACCTCATCAACTCGTCGGGTTGTATCAGCACCAGCATCCGTGAAGCGAACCAACATGCAGGCGATGAACTCTTGAGCGCCTACCCGAACCCGTTCACCGAACGCACGACCTTGGAGTATACCACGCTCGGCGGCCCAACATTGATCCAGGTGTTCGATGAGCAAGGCCGCTTGTTGCAGACCGTGCTGAACAAGGAGATGGTAGCAGGCACGTACAAGGTGGATGTGGACCTCGGAGGGCATGCGCATGGCGTGTACTACGCACGCTTGCAGAACGGCAGCAACCAGCAGGTGCGCAACCTGTTGAAGGTGCGCTGATCGCTTCGCGCATATTGCTTCCGCTATCTTGGTGGCCTTAGCGCTCCACCATGGAAGACAAGCGTCCGCCCTCGCTGGCCCAGAAGAAAGTGCAGAACCGTGCGATGGCCACGCGCACGTACGAGGACGTGGACCCGTACACCGCGGATCACCGCGACTACGTGCTCACGCAGAGCCGGATGAATCTGATGGCGATCAGCCAGATGAGCGATCTGAAGGCCAACCTGATCCTCACCCTGAGCGCCGTGATGTTGCAATTCGCTTTGGTGAAAGTGTCGGACCACGAGTTCGTTGGATCGAAGACCTTGTTCTGGGTGATCGCGATCGGTTCCTTGATCACGATCCTGTTCAGCGCGTACTCCACGTTGCCGAAAGCACCGTTCCGATTCCGCGAACGGCCGGATGATGGCCGGGTGGAAGTGCCGAAGAACATCCTCTTCTTCACCAACTTCATCACATTGTCGCTCACCGAATACAAGCGGCATATGGAGTTCGTACTTCGATCCCCGCCTCATACCCATGATGCGATCATGGAGGAGTTGCATGCCCATGGCCGCTACATCTCCCGCAAAAAGTATTTGCCTTTGCGCTTGGCCTACATGTCTTTCCTGCTCACCTGGGTGATCGGCGCTGCCTTGTACCTGTTCAATTGAATCAATGCTGGGTGTTCCGCGGCCCGTGGTGATCGTCTTGGCATGATGTTGGCCCTTGGCCCATGCCGAGCCAGCACTTGTTGATCAAGGACCTGTTGAATAGTGACCGGTCAGCTGTGGATCCTTTCTTCTGGTTCGTTCTAGCTTTATCATCGTTATCCGATCACGATGCCACTGACACCCTACACCGGGCCTTTCGGAAGACCAGAACTCCAGCACCTGTTGCGCCGATCACTTTTCGGAGCAAGCCCTGCCGACCTTGAGCACTTCGCGGGAATGTCCTTGGAACAGGTGATCGACGAGCTGCTGACCTTCACCAACAACACCACACCTCCGGTGAAGAGCTATGCGGTGAATGGTGACCCCAATGCGATCGATCCGGCCGTTCTTTTCGGCAGTACGTGGGTGGACACACCGCGCAACCCACCGGACGACCCGGATGTGATCCAAGAGCGCATTGCAAGTTGGGCAACCTGGTGGGCACAACAACTGACCAGACAGGATCGGAACATGAGGGAAAAGCTCACGCTCTTCTGGCATAACCACATGCCGACGCAGCTCAGTGTGGTGTTCAATTCCGAAGCGCTCTATCGCATGAACCAATTGCTGCGCACGAACTGCGGCGGCAACTTCCGCTCGCTGATCCACGATGTGACCTTGGAGCCAGCGATGCTGATCTACCTCAATGGACAGTTCAACGTCTCCTTTGCACCGGATGAGAACTACGGTCGCGAACTGCTCGAGCTGTTCACACTTGGCCAAGGCAGCGGCTACACCGAAGCCGATGTGCAAGCGGCTGCGCGCGTGCTCACCGGGTGGGGCATTCAAGAGGAAGTCGGCGGAAACCCAACGCTGCCGACCACGATCTTCAGGCCCTTGTTCCACACCACCACGGACAAGCAATTTTCGGCCTTCTTCAACAACACGCTGATCACGGGTCAAAGCGGCCCCAACGCTGGTGAAACCGAGTTGAATGCGTTGCTGGACATGATCCTCGCGAATGATCAATGTGCAATCCACATCTGCCGCGAACTCTATCACTTCTTCGTCCATGGTGAGATCGCGCCTGAAGTGGAGACCGATGTGATCCAGTCGCTCGCCGATCTCTTTCGTCAGAACGTGGATGCGCCGGATCAGATGCTCACTGTATTGCGCGCCCTGCTCACCAGCGAGCATTTCTTCAGTGCCGATGTGCGCGGCTGCATGATCAAGAGCCCTGCGGATCTGCTGATCGGTGACGTCCGCATGTTCGGCTTCCCGTTACCCGATCCAGGCCTCACCGAAGCGGATCATTTGGTGCACCTCGAGATCTTCTTCTTGGTGAACTACGCCGGACAGAACCTCGCCGAACCACCGAACGTGGCGGGTTGGCCAGCCTATTACCTCCATCCGAGCTATGATCAGTTGTGGTTGGATACGGCCACCTATCCTGCGCGGAACAACGTGTTGGTCAACGTGGTGTACGGCACCATCGACACGCCTTCGGACACGGTGCTGCCTTCCAACGCGGACCTTACCTTCCGTTTGGACCTCGTTGCCTTCACCCAGCAATTGCAGAACCCGTCGGATCCGAACCAGTTGATCGATCAACTGGTGGAACTGCTCTATGTGAACCCGATCTCGGCAGCGGTGAAGCAACAATTGAAGCAGAGTTACCTCCTCTTCGGTCAGTCTAACGACATCTATTGGAGCGATGCCTACGAGCTCTACATCACCGATCCCAACACGACGAGCATGACCGCTCAATTGGTACCCGACATCTTGCGCTGGCTCGTTGGAGACATGCAGAAAGCCGCCGAACGTCACCTTTTCTGAACCTCGAAAACAGGATCACATGCGTCGTCGCTCGTTCCTCCGCTCCCTCTCCGCCGCTTCCGTCGGCGGATTCGCCGTTCGTGGTTTCGGCAACCCCATGCTCGGTCCCTTGCTGGATCGCTCCGCACAGGACCGTGTGCTGGTCATCGTTCAGCTCTACGGTGGCAACGATGGCCTCAATACCGTGATCCCGTTGGACCAGTACAGCAACCTGTCCACCGCGCGTGCGAATGTGCTGATCCCCGAGAACGAAGTGCTTTCCCTACAAGGTCTCGGAGGCGCAACCGGCCTCCACCCGGCCATGGGCGGTATGCGTGAACTGTGGAACGAAGGCAAGCTCTCCGTGGTGCAAGGTGTCGGCTATCCGGATCCGGACTTCTCGCACTTCCGCAGCACCGACATCTGGGAGACCGGCGCCAACAGCGATGAGCTTTTGGATAGCGGCTGGGCCGGACGCTACTTGCATCAGGAATATCCCAACTACCCGATTGGATTCCCGAACGACACCATGCCTGATCCGCTCGCGATCCGCATCGGTGGTCCAGTAACCGTTGGCTTGCAGCACCTGGGTGTGGCGATGGGCGCTTCCATCTACAACACACAAGATGGCCTGGATCTGACAGGCAACATGTTCAACGATCCGATCACCGCCGACTGCAAAGGATCGAAGCTCGACTTTGCGCGGCAGGTGCAACGCCAAGCCGATCTCTATGGCAACGTGATCGAGGCTGCGGCGTTACCCAGCTGCAACCTCAGCACGCTCTATCCGACCGGTATCCAGCCCGGCGCGGAGTTGGCCGGTCAACTGAAGATCGTCGCGCAATTGATCTGCGGTGGATTGAAGACACGGATCTACTGGGTGAGCATGGACGGTTTCGATACGCACGCGCAACAAGTGGTGGCTGGGGACACCGCCACCGGCGCGCATGCTACGTTGCTCCAAGGTCTTTCCGACAGCCTGCGGGCCTTCCAGGATGACCTGCAACTGCTCGGGGTGGATGACCGTGTGATCGGCATGACCTTCTCTGAATTCGGTCGACGCGTCAAGAGCAACGGTTCCGTGGGCACGGATCACGGCGCTGCGGCCCCTCTCTTCCTCTTCGGCACCAATTTGATCCCAGGCATGCTCGGCACCAACCCCGAGATACCTGCGAACGTGGACACGAACACGAACATTCCGATGCAATACGATTTCCGCAGCGTGTATGCGAGCGTGCTGCGCGATTGGTTCTGCTTGGAGCAGACCGAGGTGGACCAAGTGCTGCTCGATACCTACCAGCCGCTCTCGCTCGTTGATCCGACCGGCTGCATCGACACCGGCGTACATGCGCTGAACCAAGGAGCAGGCACTTCGTTGTTGGAAGTGTTCCCGAACCCCTTCACCGAAAGCACCACGATCCGCTTCGAAACGTACGGCGGACGCGTGATGGTGCAGGTCTTCGATGCTGCTGGTCAGGTCGTGCGCAAACTGGTGAACAGCGAACTCCCTCCGGGCCAACACACGGTTGCTTGCGACCTCGGCGACATGCCCGCAGGTGCCTACTTCTGCCGCGTGCAGAACGGGTCGCAACAGCAGGTGAAGAGCATGATGAAGGTGCGATAAGGCACTTTCCGTCTCGTGCGCGCGTGAACACCTGAATGCGCCGATCCGCTCGAAGAAATTATTTTCACAACGCAAGCAACCATCACGAAGTGCCCCACGTCTTGACCCTCGAAATGCGGAAGCTACACGTAACAGTGAACGGACAACAAGACCTCTTCGAGAGGGACGGGCGACCTTGGACAAAGCGGTGAACAACACCGATCATTGCACAAGGAAGCCCCGACGAAAGCCGGGGTTTCGCATTTCTAGAACACACGAACAACGAATAAGGGTCGGTCATGATCGACCTAGGAGGTAAGTAAGGGTCGATGACCATCGACCCCAACGAGAAAGAAAAATGACATACAAGGATCACATCGAGCATAGCGCCAACAACGCCATACGACCGCTCCAGCGGAAGTATCGCACCATGGAATTATGCTTCCAGGGTTTCGATGAGAAGCCCTGCCCAACACAGGACCGGATCAGGTAACGAGCTGCACACGCAACTCCGTTCACGAACCCGGTCCGCAAGGCCGGGTTCGCTGCGTTATGGCGGTCCCGATATGAAAAGGGATCTCCGCCATTCGCTGAACTCCGATGCATCGGAGCGGCGGGGATCCCTGAACAAGGCAATACCGGGTTGGCGGAATGGTTCATCGCGCCTCGCCCATAACGAGGAGCATGAAGGTTCAAGTCCTTCACCCGGTACCAATACGTTCTTTACATACTGTGCTTTCAGCACAAAACATCTTGCTCGAAAGAGCAAGCACGAGGAAAGGTCGAATGTGTCGGACCAGATGCGGGTTTAAAAAGGCCCCATGGTACTGTGGCATCTAGCTTACAGTATGCCGCCGCACGATCGTTCTGTTCCTCCACATTGGAAGTCGCAGGTTCGAATCCTGCCTTCGTCTTAGGACGATGTAGCTCAGTAGGAAGAGCACCAATTCCGAAAGCGTGGGTTCGATCCCCACCCCGACTCAAACGCGGGTAGCTCAGTTGGTTAGAGCACTGGATTTCGGTTCCAGAGGAAGGAAGTCGGGCGCTTCCCATCAAATGCCCATTCCCTGAAAGAGATGTTGGACCCACTGGTCCTGTGCGCTGCCAGTGAGCGCGCAGTACACCCTGCGCCTGTCCTGCGGACAACGCTCTGCACGGTCGCAGCCAACAGGACCACTTCACCCGAACGCATCGGGATCGTAACACCATCTGTTGCGACGATGATGCACTACGGTGTTCCGTTCCTGTTCGGCCAAATCCCTGTACCGCTGTCCCCGCCATGCTCGGGTGGTGGGTCCACGTCGCTTTCTATTGCTGATCACGAGCGATCGTATCGCTCTCGAAATTACCGGCCAAGGTGCCTGCCGGAACAAAGGCTCCATAACCCACCAACGTTTCGCGCGGTACTGCGATGCGGCGGCAAATACCTGATGTACCATGATGACCATACGTATCCAGGAAGGCAAGGTCGCGCTCGTCTTCCGCAACGGTAACTACCTGCGCGTACTGAAGCCCGGCTTCCATTTCATCGGCTTGTTCGATGAGGTGAAGGTCTACGACACGGCACAGTCCTTCACGGCACCGATCGCATTGGAATTGCTCCTGCGCGATCCTGAGTTGGCAGCGATGCTCACCATCGTTGAGGTGGGCGACAACCAGCTGGTGCTGATGTACCGCAACGGCAACTTCAAGGAAGTGCTGAAGCCTGGCCGCTACGCCTTCTTCAACACCTTGATCGATCTCAAGTTCATCACCATGGACCTGGGCGAGATCGAGATCACGAAGTCGATCGATCGCGACCTCCTGATGAAGCCTGCTTTGCTGCCCTATGTCCGCGTGTACAGCGTGGATCCACACGAGCAGGGCATCCTGATGGTGGACGGTGAAGCCAAGGCCTTGCTGCAGCCAGGTGTGTACTTCTACACGAAGAACAGCACCGTGATCCACCTGCTGAAGGCCGACCTGCGTTTGCTCCAGTTGGAAGTGAACGGTCAGGACATCCTCACCAAGGACAAGGCCGCATTGCGCATCAACTTCAACACGCAGTACCGCGTCACCGACATCCGCAAGGCCCTGTTGGAGACCAAGGACTTCGAGAAGCAGTTGTATGTGACGGTGCAGCTGGCACTGCGTGAATTCATCGGTACGAGGACGTTGGACGAGATCCTTGGCAATAAGGAAGAAGTAACGGCCTATGTGGACGCAACGGTGAAGGAGAAGGCCGAAGCCATCGGTGTGGCGATCAAGTACAACGGTATCAAGGACATCATCCTTCCTGGTGACATGAAGGAGATCATGAACCAAGTGCTGATCGCGCAGAAGAAGGCCGAAGCGAACACCATCATGCGCCGCGAGGAAACGGCAAGCACACGCAGCTTGCTGAACACCGCGAAGCTGATGGAGGACAACGCCATGCTCTTCAAGTTGAAGGAAATGGAGTACGTGGAGAAGATCGCCGAAAAGGTGAACACGCTCTCCATCAGTGGCAACGCCAAGGTCCTTGACCAGCTGAAGGAGATCTTCTCTCCGGGCAAGGGTCCTTAGGCCTCACCCCAAAAACCCCTCTCCGAGTGGAGAGGGGACTTCGGGAAGTACGAATGAAACGAAGTGCGGCGTGGACGCGCGCTGCACTTCAACTATCCATCAGAAGCTGAAATGGATGCCAGCACCGCTTTGCGAAGGCGGAGGATGAAGGTTCGAGTCCTTCCTGATGGTCAATAAAATGGAACAACGAGGAAATACACATTGGCTTGGAGGTCGTATGGAAGACTACTCGGCTCTTAACCGAGGGGTGCTGGTTCGAGTCCAGCCGGGCCAACTAGAACGAAGAATGAAATGGAAAGGAACGAATTGAAACCATTGCTACAAAAGCGACAGAAACGCCGCGACAAGCGGATGGATGAGGAGGTGATCGAGTGCTACCGAAAAGGATGGCGTACAAAACAGGCCAAAGGCTACGAGAAGCGCAACCAAGCCTGCTTCCCGGATCTCGCTTGCCGTGAAGGGATCAAGTTCCGCCATGGCTGGGGAACGCGATCTCTCGATGATAACCTTCAACCCTTGATCCGCTACCTCCGCTCGCACATTGGTAAGCATTGGGACCGGGTGCATTCGGATCTCTGCCGCTCGCTGGATACCAGCACCGTGACCGGTCAGCACGTGATGGACCACCTCAAGCACTTGGTCCATACCAATGTGGTGAAGGACGGCAAGCGCCTGATCACACATGACGGACACGCGCCAAGGGATATCACCGATAACTCTTGGTTCAGGATCCCTGAATTCTACGTGCATCCGAAGAGTGGCGTGCTCATGCAGACCAAGCCAAAACGAAAGCTCCGCGGTCCGAACTATCGTGGTTGACATTGCCAGGTCGTCTAACGGAAGGACAGCGGGTTTTGAGTCCGCCTATGCTGGTTCGAATCCAGCCCTGGCAACGAATTGATAGGAATATGGAAGAGCAGCTCTAGGGTAGAGCGACCGGTTGAAGCCCGGTAGGTGGTGGTTCGATCCCATCCTCTTCCACAACACGTTGGATGTGGTGTACTGGTAGCACGGCTGGTTGTGGCGCAGTTAGCATGGGTTCGATCCCCATCATCCGACCGAGAACCAACTTTGCAACAACCATGAAAGGCTTGAAACTACACGGCAAGGACCTCATCGCCATCGGATACCCCGAAGGACGCGCGATCGGCCTGGCCATCAACGTGATGCTGAAACACCACCGCAAGTGGAGCGAAGAAAAGGCACTTGAACTGCTCTGCTCCATCCTTGCCGATCCGGCTTCGTACAGCGAACACGAACACTATGCGCCCATCGCGGACGCCTTGACCGGTCGCGACCGCAAGAACGAAGCACAACACGAACTGGTGGCCCGCAAGGACTACCGCACGTATGGTGCGGACCACATCGAACAAGGTGCGATCCACCAAATGGAGGTGGCGATGAAACTGCCCGTGACCGTCGGCGGTGCCCTCATGCCCGATGCGCACCAAGGCTATGGCCTGCCCATCGGCGGCGTGCTTGCCGTGGAGAACGCGGTGATCCCGTATGGCGTGGGCATGGACATCGGGTGCCGCATGTGCTTGAGCATCTTCCGCATCGACCCATCCGTATTGGAGAAGAACCGTGAGGACCACAAGCGCCTACTTACCGAGCACACCCGTTTCGGTCGCGCGGTACATGAGAAGCGCATGGACCATGAAGTACTGGAGCGTTCCGAGTTCAATACCATTCCTGTCGTGAAACATTTGAAAAGCCGCGCTTGGCAGCAGATCGGTTCCAGCGGCTCCGGCAACCACTTCGTGGAATTCGGCGTGGTGGAGATCGCCGATGCACAGAATGAATTCGAACTTCCCGTCGGCGCCTATTTGGCACTGCTCTCGCACAGCGGCTCGCGCGGCATGGGCGCGGGCATCGCTGCGCACTACACACGCGTGGCGAAAGAGCTGTGCAAGTTGCCGGCCGATGCGCAGAACCTCGCGTGGCTTTCACTGGACAGCGCAGAAGGCATGGAGTACTGGTTGGCCATGAACTTGGCCGGTGACTTCGCGTCCGCATGTCACCACCAGATCCATGCGCGCATTGCGAAAGCGATCGGTGAAAAGCCCGCCGCGATGGTGGAGAACCACCACAACTTCGCGTGGAAGGAAATGCATGATGGACGTGAAGTGATCGTACATCGCAAAGGCGCAACGCCCGCAGGCAAAGGCGTGCTGGGTGTGATCCCCGGTAGCATGACGGCACCCGGATACATCGTGCGTGGCACCGGAATGGCAGAGAGCATCAACAGCGCCAGCCATGGTGCAGGTCGTACCATGAGCCGCACCCGCGCCAAGGAAACGATCTCACCGAGCGAAGTGAAGATCCACCTCGATCAACACGGCATCACCTTGGTCGGCGGTGGCTTGGACGAAGCACCCATGGCCTACAAGGACATCCGTACCGTGATGGACAGCCAACGCGACCTGGTGGAGGTGATCGGATCGTTCACGCCCAAAGTGGTGCGCATGTGCGGCGATGGGAGCGCGGCGGAGGATTGAAGGGATGTCTCAGCACCAACCCGTACCGACCCCATCAACTTATCTTTGACGGACCATGAGCACGAAAGAACTGAAAGCGGCCATCCAGCAGAAACTGGACGAAGTGCCCGATCCCATTCTTGAGGAGGTCTTGGCCTATCTGCAGGGATTTCAAGGCAGGAGCGCCGAAGAACAGAAGCGCGTGGTCGGATTGAAGCGGATCCTGGACGAAAAGCGCGACCTGCTGCTGCGACTGGCCAAATGATCTCTTTCGAAGAGGCATTGTCCATTCATACGGCGCTCATTGACGCCACGGGTGGTTCACACGGCCTACGTGACCGAGGTGGTCTGGAGGCGGCGTTGGCTAGGCCGCTGGCGAGCTTCGATGGCGCCCTGCTCTATCCCCGACCAGAAGACCAAGCGGCCGCTTTGTTGGAAAGTGTGATAATGAACCACCCTTTCGTCGACGGAAACAAGCGTGCAGGTTATGTGCTCGCTAGGTTGAGCTTGATGACACATGACCTGGATCTGCGTGCGACGGATGATGAAGAGTTCGACATGGTGATCCAGGTCGCAACCGGTGCAATGGATGTGCACGGCATTTCGAAATGGATGGAAGGACGGATCATCCCGTTGGAATAGCCTGCAGGCGCGACGCTGCTCTCCACAACTACCCCTTCTTCAACCACGACTGCACCATCCGCAGTTGCTTGCCTATCTGACCTCGAGAAGGGTTGGTTCCGTATCCGAGTATCCATCTCCATCCTGGTCCTCGGTGGGCACGTGTGGGCCCCAGACGCGATACGGATGCATGATCCGAAAGGAGAAGTACCTGAAATGGTATCCAAGTTCAGGAGGCCCTATGCTGTCATCGGGCCACATCTTGATCCGCGAACGTTGACCGATCAACTCGAAGGTATTCCCCGACACCTGTGACCGCCACGGTATCTCTGGACAGTTTCCCATCGGCTGAACGTAGAACGCAGCTATGCCCTCATGGCCAGCGGTATCAACAACCTCGTGGTCCGGGCAGGTGCACGCAAAGGCAACATACCGGACCAGGATGGTATCGACTTCTTCACGCCACGTGATAGTTCCACCTTCAACATCGCCCGCGCGTCCCATCTCGAGCAGGTCCAGTTCTTGGAGCAATTGCGCCGTATCCAAAGGACGACGGCCGATCCATTCGCTCTCCGAGGTCGGCGCATCCGAGGGGCGCGTGCGAATACAACCCACCAACAACGAAGGCAAGATGAGCCAATGCAGCAGTGCAACTCCGACCCTTAGTGCGCCGTTCATGGGATTACCCCTTCTTCAACCAGGACTGCACCATCCGCAGTTGGCCGTATCCGAAGCGGCCATCGAAGTGTTTCTGTGCGTCGTTCAGGTTCTGGTCGGTGTGCTCGCGCATCCAATTGGCGATGGTGTCGCGTTCGTCCTCCGGCATCAGACCATCGATGTCGATGGTGCCTTCGGCGATGCCACGTGAGAAGTGCCCTTCGATCGTGCTCTTCGCCATGGAGCGTTTCGCAGCGATCTCTTCAACGGTGAATCCTTCCTTCCGCAGCGCGTAGGTGATCGCATACGTGCTTCCCTTTTCCGCTTTCTCCTTCTTCTCGCCGGTCTTGCGTTTCCGACCGGTCTTTCCACTGGCTTTCGGACGGTGCTCTTCGGCCCAGGCGCGCATTTCGCCCACCATCGCCGCACGTTTCTCGGTCAGTCCTTTCTCGATCTCGGGCCGCTTCTTCACCTCCTCTCCGTTCAGGATGCACGTCGCGATGTAGCCCACCTTCGAAATGGCGCTGATCTTCTTCATCAACATGCCATCGATCTCCTTCAACGCGTTGGTGTATTCCTTCACGCGGCTCAAGTACTCGGCCTGGGCCATGTGCTGGAAGAGGCCGCGCATGCTCGCTTGCAGCAGCTTGTCGTAATAGGCACCGCCCTTCTCGATCCGCTCCAGCAGCTCCTCCCGCTTCTCCTCGTGCATCAACCGGATCAGCTGGTTGCGGAACTTCTGCGTGTTCTCCTCCTCTGTCCGCAGCTGATCCCGAAGGATCTGCAAGGCGGTCTTCATGCTCTCGTCCTCGAACTCGGCGGTCTCCGGATGGTCCTTCTGCGTGTACTCCACTTTCCGCAGCAGGTCGCTGAAGTCGAAGGTGCCCGCTAAGAGCAACCGCATGTACTCGCGTTGGTGCGCTTTCAACTGGTTCGTGAGCGGCTCTTGTTCCACGCCGCGTTGGGTGAAGGCGACCACATCGCGATCGCTGCTCACCACGCTGGTGTCGATCCGGGTGCGAAGGATCAATCCATCCAGGGACCGCAAGCGCGACAACGCCACGTACACCTGACCCGGGGCGAATGCGTTGCCCACATCGATGATGGCCTTGTTGAACGTGAGGCCCTGGCTCTTGTGCACGGTGATGGCCCAAGCGAGCTTGATCGGGTACTGCGCGAAAGTGCCGAGCACTTCTTCCTGCTGCTCCTTGGTGTTGGCATTCACCACGTACCGCTTGTTCTCCCAGATCTCGCGTTTCAGTTTGTAGGGGGCGCCCGACTCCGCTCCTCCTTCACCCACCCCATCCAACATCTGCACGGTGATGCCATCCTCCTCCAACGCTACCACCTTGGCCAACTTGCCATTGAAGTAAGCCTTCTCCATGTCGTTCTTCACGAACATGATCTGCGCACCCACTTTCAGTTCGATGCGGTCCAACACGGGCTGCATGCTCGTGGGATAGTCCTCATCCACCTCGGCTTCGTACGTGTATACCTTGCCCGGCAACTTCGCCAACGCGCGTTGGTTCAGTTCATCGGCTTTGTAGTTGTGGGTGGTCAACGTGATCACGCCATCGCTCTCGGAGTCCGGGATATTGGCTTGATAGTGGCTGTTCAGCGTAGCGACATCCTCGGCCGTCACCGTGTTGTTGCGAAGGTTGTTGAGGATGTGGATGAAGCCGCCGTCCTGCTGCCGGAAGATCTTGTCGAGTTCGATGTGCGCGTAACCGAATTCGCGCATCACCTTGCTCTCGAAGAAGTGCGGGCTCGCATACCAGCGCTGCAACACGCGCAATTCATCGTCCTTCACCACCGGTGGCAATTGGTACAGATCACCGATCAGCAGCACCTGCGCGCCGCCGAAGCTCTGGTACCGGTTCTGCCTCACGGCCCGCATGCGGAAGTCGATCGCATCCAGCAGGTCCGCGCGCAGCATGCTCACTTCATCGATGATGAGCAGATCCACTTCGCGCAGCACCTGACGCCGTGCCGCATTGAGCGGGTGCCGCCTCGTGAGCGTGTCCTGATCGTGGAAGCTGCCGTGGGTGATGTCCGCCGGCAATTGCTTCTCCGGCACGAAGGACCCGAACGGCAACAGGAATTGCGAGTGGATCGTGACGCCCTTCGCATTGAGCGCCGCGATGCCCGTGGGGGCGAGTATGACGAAACGCTTGTGTGTGCTGGCCGCCAGCTTGTGCAGGAAGGTGGTCTTGCCGGTGCCGGCTTTGCCCGTGAGGAAAACGTGGCGGTTCGTGCTGTTGACGAAGCGCGCGGCGATCGTCGCCATTTCGGTTTCCTCGTAGACCTCCCCGTTCATCGGCGGAAAGATCGCGCTTACCGCGGGAACCCGAGGTGTTGAAGAGCGTGTTGATACGGTGGTGTTGCCTACTACTTCACGATACATGGGTTAAGGTTGAACAGAACGGCTCCGGTCGTCACTGACGAGAAGATCGTCAACCGGCACGGCCAGAAGATAAGCCGAACTTTGCCCCATGCACTGGATCCCACTCACCGACATCGCCCAACTCGATGCGATCGACGAGGCCTCACGATCCACCCCGATCCTGATCTTCAAGCACAGCACCACCTGCAGCATCAGCCGCACCGCCTTGCACCGCTTGGAGCGTGCTTGGAGCGTGGCCGATAACGACGCGCACACCACCTACCACCTCGACCTGCTCCGGTACCGCGCCCTCTCCAATGCCATCGCCGAACGTTACGCCATCGAACACGAGTCGCCGCAAGTGCTGGTGATCCGCGATGGACGTTGCGTCTCAACTGCCTCACACTTCGGGATCACCTACGCGGAGGTGAAGGAAGCTTTGGCTCCCTGATCCTTCGTGCCGTTCAACCCGCTTGCACCAGCGGGAACGTGCGCACGTGCTCGTCCAACGAGGTGTCGCCCAGTTCGCGCTTGATCAGCACCACATCGCTCACCCGTTGTTGCGCCGTGAAATTCTGGACCGCCAACAGCGCCCAGGCGGCATTGAACTGCTCGGCCTTGAGTCCGCTGGCGATGGTGAGCATGGCGCGGTCGTTCACCTCCACGCCCAGTTTCTTGATCCGACGGTTCGTACGCACGTGGTCCACGATGCGTTGGCGCAGGGCTGCCACCATGCCCTTCTCCCCGACATCCAAGTAGATCGTCTTCTTATCGTCCGTATGGGCCAGGCTGCCGATGCTCATCCCGAAGGGTGAGAACCCTTCCACGCCGCGTTCAATGGCATCGGCCAAGGGGCCTTCGTATTCGGGCGGCAGCTCGCTGGCCAAGAGCGCAATGCCCGGCATCTGGTACGCCTCGCGGAAGGTGCCGATGCGTTCGCGTAACGCCTGCCGCCACTCCATCACCCGCGCCGACACATGGCTCGCGGGGTCCACCACCAACCGGTACTGGCAGGTGTACACGAGCGTGTCGAAGAGCGCTAAGGCATCGGGGGCTTTCGTGCGGCGCATCCCTACAAAGGAACTGCACCCGGGCCGGATGCAGTTCCCTGACAGTGCGCAAAGCGGCAACACCGCATTGCGGATAACTCCTCGGAACGAGGATCCGCTTACACCGGCTTGCGGAAGAGGTAGCGGGTGATGAAGATCCCGCCGCCTTTCTCACCGCTCTGTACGCCAGTGGTCACCGTGTGCAGTTCCCAACCGTCGTTGTTGAACTCGTTGATCTGGTCCACGATCAAGCGGTCGTTGCTGGCCACGTTCTTGAAGTTGATCCCCACCATGCTGTAGAAGTTCAACAGGTCCTTGCCCACTTCCTGGTCCGATTGATCGCTGATGATCACCCGTGAACGGCCCAGACCACCCGGCACCACGCTCTCGATGGTGCTGAATTGTCGGTAGGTGTAGGACTCGGCAACCGGCGTGGGGCGGAAGCTGTACCCGAGGAAAAGGGCTAAAGGCAGTGCGGCTCCGAGGAGCAGAGAACGGAAATTGGTCGTCATAGTGTGGGTATTTGTGGGTTGTGTGGCACGTATCTTGTCGGCGGTAACACAAATAAAAGGCCAAACCATGCTCCGTTACACCACCCTCTTGGCGATCGCCACGATCTCCATCTCCATCCATGCGCAAACCGTCTACCGGATCTCCAACGCCACCATCACCGAAAAGGACCAGGTCCAGAAGGGCATGGACGTTTCGGCCATGATCAAGGGGGCCGAAGGTTCGGATCGCGTAGTGATCTTCGCCGGACAGGACGTTACCCTCGAAAGCCGCGTCAAGGTGTCCACCCAGAATGTGAAGCGAAGCAGTGTCAAGAGCAGCGCGGTGAACGCCATCTTCGAGATCGACCTGCGTGTGGACGGCAAGAAGGACAACCGGCGCGTGGAGAAGATCTACTACATGGACCAGGAACGCAGGTCGCACTTCAAGGAGAAGTTCGTTTTCAAGGAAGGGAACAAAGTGCGCGTGATCACGGTCGAGTTCGACGGTACGCTGGAGTGAACCACGGATGACCAACCTGCGAACGGCTCCTTTTCGGGGCCGTTCCATTTTCCAATACCTCCCTTTATCTTGTCCCCATGCAGGTGACGCGCCTTTTCGACATCGCCGACCTCCAGTTGGCCGAGTTCCCCATGGATGTGTGCATGGCTTCCTTGGAAGAGGGGACCCTGCGCAGCTACAGCTCGGCCGATTTCGTTCGCACGGCCGACGCGTTGGCCTTGGGATTGATGGACCTCGGCATCGGCCCCGGCGACAAAGTGGCCTTGGCGAGTGGCAACCGGTGCGAATGGGCCCTCGTGGATCAAGCGGTGCTGCGAATCGGCGCCATCGTCATCCCCATCTACCCGACCACCAGCGCCGACGATTACGCCTACATCCTGGAGCACTCCACCACCAAGGTCTTCTTCGTGAGCAACTCCGATGTGCTCGCCAAGGGCCAAGAGGCGAAGGCCAAGGTGCCCGGTCTGCAACACCTCTTCTCCTTCGATAGTATCGCCGGCACCCGGCATTGGAAGGAACTCCTCGGCATCGGGGAGGAACGGCGCTCACAACTGGAGGCCTACAAAAAGGCCGTGAAGCCCGACGACCTCGCGACCATCGTCTACACCAGCGGTACCACCGGGCGGCCCAAGGGCGTGATGCTGAGCCACCACAACATCCTCAGCAACGTGCAGGCCAGCGCACCTCGACTGCCCGTCGAACGCGGCTCCCGCGCCATCAGCTTCCTGCCCCTGTGCCACATCTACGAACGCATGCTCATGTACCTGTACCAACGCGCAGGCATGTCCGTACGCTTCAACGAGAGCTTGGAAGAGCTCGGCGCGCGGATCAAGGAAGCCAAGCCGCATGTGTTCACCGCCGTGCCCCGCTTGTTGGAGAAGATCTACGATGCCATCCTCGCCAAAGGAGAAGCGCTCACCGGCGTCAAACGCAAACTCTTCTTCTGGGCCCTGGACCTCGGCGAACGCTACGAGGTGAGCGGCACCAGCGCGTGGTACAACCTGCAACTGGCACTGGCGCGGAAACTCGTCTTCAGCAAATGGCGCGAAGCTTTGGGCGGTGAGGTCACCTGTGTCGCCAGCGGAAGCGCTGCACTGCAACCGCGCTTGGCCCGCATCTTCAACGCGGCCGGTATTCCGCTAATGGAAGGCTACGGCCTCACCGAAACAAGCCCCGTCGTCAGCGTGAACGACGCCCGCAACGATGGCCTGCGCTTCGGCAGCGTGGGCAAGCCGATCCAGGATGTGCAGGTCCGCATTGCAGCCGATGGCGAGATCCTCGTGAAAGGGCCGAACGTGATGTTGGGCTATTACAAAGAGCTGGAGATGACCCGTGAGGTACTCGAACCCGACGGCTGGTTCCACACCGGCGACATCGGCGAGATCACCAACGAGGGCTTCCTCCGCATCACCGATCGCAAGAAGGAGATGTTCAAGACCAGCGGCGGCAAGTACGTGGCCCCGCAAGTGCTCGAGAACCAACTGAAGGCCTCGCGCTTCATCGA
Organism: uncultured Bacteroidota bacterium; assembly: GCA_902826215.1. Classification (GTDB taxonomy): domain Bacteria; phylum Bacteroidota; class Bacteroidia; order Flavobacteriales_F; family PHOS-HE28; genus PHOS-HE28. The sequence goes on along the minus strand of CADEDY010000020.1, from coordinate 5,570 downwards.
ACAGGTGATGGTGATCGGCGAGAACCGCAAGTTCCCCGCGGCGCTCATCGTGCCCAGCTTCAAGTTCCTCAAGGACTATTGCGAACTCAAAGGCATTCCCTACGAGAGCCCCGCGCAGATCATCCACGACAAGCGCATCAACGACCGCATCTTCGCCGAAGTGCAGAAGATGAACGCCGACAAAGGACATTGGGAACAGGTCAAGCGCATCGCCCTGCTGCCCGCCGAATGGACCATCGACGGCGGCGAGCTCACCCCGAGCATGAAGCTGCGCCGCAAACCGATCCTCGCCAAGTACGCCGAACAGGTCGAGTGGATCTACGCCTGAGCGCCTAAGCACAGGCTGCTACCTTTACGATCCCTTAACGCAAGGTTGATGAAACGATTGATCTGGGCCCTGCCCTTGGTTGCCCTGTTCGGTGCATGCAGCAAGGATGCTGGCGAAGGTGGCAAAGCAGAGATCCGCGGGCGCGTGATCGAGCAACGGTACAACAGCAACGGCGTTGCCGTCGGTGTGCCCTACCCCCTGGCCGAGCAGAACGTCTACATCATCTACGGCGACGCCACCGAAGGCACCTTCCCCGACGACAATGTGGACACCGGACCCGATGGCACCTTCCGCTTCAAGTGGTTGCGCAAGGGCAACTACACCATCTACACCATGTCGGAGTGCGACACCTGCGCCAGCGGTGCCCGGCCCACCTATGCCCGCGTGGAGATCGGCGATCGCAAGGAAGTGGTGGAGACCGGCGACCTCTTGGTGGAGAACTTCTGATGCTCGCCGTCCGGTCGCTTCTGCTGTTCGTCCTGTTCGCGCCAGCGGGTCTGCTCGCGCAGGAACGCGCACGTCCGGAACTACGTCAGGAATTCTGGATGAGCGTCGGCGTCACCGGCAGGCCATCCTTCCTCAAGGACCTGCTCGACAAAAGCACCGTCAAGCGCATCAAGACCGCCGGCGAGCTGGGCTACCGCTCGGCCGATAGCTTCTTCGCCGGCAAGCAGGTCTACCTCGACCTCGGCGCCAAGTACGAGTTGAGCGACCACTTCACCGTCGGCAGCGAAGTGCGCTACGCCTACCGCAGCGACAACGGCGATCGCCAGCGCGCCTGTGCCCTCTTGCAGTACCAAACGAAATGGGAGCGCTTCGACTTCGGCTACCGTTTTGATTACCAGCACAACTTCCGCCCCATCGGCGAAGCCCGCGAGATCCTCCGCAACAAGTTCAGCGCAGGCTACAACATCCGCAAGTTCAAGCTCGATCCGCAGTTCAGCGTCGAGTTCTTCCAATGGGCCGGCTACCAAGGCCTCCTCTACTTCGGCACGCGCTACAAGCTCGGCACCGAGTGGTCACCCTCCAAGGGCCATACCTTCGGGCTGGGCATCATGCACGACCGCGAACGCGCCGTGTATGCACCCACCTACCGCTTCATGCTCGCGGTGGACTACACCTTGAACCTGCGCAAAGCCTAGCATGTCCTCCACCCGCGAACGCTCGATCCTCCTCCGCACCGTCCTCTTCCTCGCCATCGTCGGCATCGCCGTCGTCGTGGGCTACTTCATCATGCGACCGTCGGATGCGCTGCCCATCTACCACCCCGCCCAACTCGACCCGCGCCTGGTCGACCCCGAATTGAAAGGCGTGCAGGGCGAACACCACATCGCCGACTTCCGCCTCGTCGATCAGTTCGGCGGCAACTTCACCCTCAACGATGTCGGCGACCGCATCGTCGTGGCCGACTTCTTCTTCACCACCTGCGCCACCATCTGCCCCAAAATGACCGACCAGATGGAACGCGTGCAAGAAGCCTACAAAGCAGACCCGCGCGTCCTCCTCCTCTCCCACTCCGTCACCCCCGAAATGGATTCCGTACCGGTCCTCGCGGCCTATGCCGAACTGCACAACGCCGACCCCGACCGCTGGCGCTTCCTCACCGGCGACCGTAAGCAGATCTACGCCCTCGCCCGCAAGAGCTACTTCGCCGCCATGGACGAAGGCGACGGCGGCCCCGACGACTTCGTCCACACCGAGAACTTCGTCCTCGTCGATCCCCAACGCCGCATCCGCGGTTTCTACGACGGCACCAACGCCAAAGACGTGGATCGCCTGATCGGGGATATCGGGAAGTTGCTTGAAGAGGAAGCGGAGCACAAGTAGGCAGGCGGCAATTGCAGGAGGCAACGGCAACCGCAACCTGCCCCTGCCACCTACCTTAGCCGAACACTCACGAACCATGCGCAAGTTCCTCGACCGCTACTACGGCACCCTGCGGAAGATCAAGGCGAACTACGTGCTGCTCAACGTCTTCAACCTCAAGAAGCTGGCCCACGCGCGACGCATGTACAAGAAGTACGGCATCCAGCGCAGCGTCCTCCTGCCCATCAGCAGCATCGATCTCCCCGCCTCACCGGCCACCGAACTCCCTTGGTTGGATACCCCCGAAGGTGTCGCCAAACTGCCTACGCATCCGGGCCTGCAACGCTTCGATCCCGCCACCCGCGAAGCCATCCTCGCTTGGCCGGCCAACGGCTACCTGGTCCTACGCGGCCTCTTCCAGCCCAACGAGGTCGCCGAGATCAATGCCGAGATCGACCGCCTCATCCGCGACAAGGTCGTCGACTTCAACTTCACCGGACGCAAGATCATGTTCGCCTTCCACCACAGCGAACTCCTCCGCAAATACGTCCACGACCGCCGCATCCTCGATGTCATGGACTTCCTCCTCGGCAAGAAGATGCAGGTGTTCCAGAGCATCAACTTCCTCACCGGCAGCGAGCAGGCCGCGCACAGCGACAGCATCCACATGACCACCCATCCCCTCGGCTACATGACCGCCGCGTGGATCGCCCTCGAAGCCATCACCCCAGACAACGGCCCCCTCGTCTACCACCCCGGCAGCCACAAACTGCCCTACCTCCTCAACGGCCAATACGACCACGGCGGCAACCGATTCGTCATCGGCGAAGATGCCTACCTCCGCTACGAACAAGCCGTCGACCGCTCCATTGCCGATGGCCGCTTCGAACACAAAGAACTCCTCGCCCAACCCGGCGACGTCCTCTTCTGGCACGCCAACCTATTGCATGGCGGCAAGAAGATGACCACCCCCAACGCCAGTCGAAAGAGCATGGTCATCCACTGCTTCGCCGATGATGTGCTCTGCTACCACGAGCTCACGCAACGGGCGGCGATGATGGAGGAGGACCATTGAGCGTTTCAAATGAAACGACTACACGCCCTGCTCCTGTGTGCATCGCTGCATGCAACACACCTGACCTCCGCCAACGATGGTGTCTACCGATCCAACGGCGGTGTGATCTACCCTGTCCAGGAAACTTCCATCGTGCTGGCCAAGGAGCACTTGTCTTTCACCTGCCGCGATCATGAAGCGCAGGTCGATGTCCGATTCGAGTTCATCAATCCGGACCCGGTCCCGAAGAAGCTGTTGGTCGGCTTTCAGGCACCAGCTGGCGACAACCCGGAGAACTGGATTTCGCGAACCGATCAGATCGGTGATTTCCGCATCATGCATCAAGGCGCGCTGCTACCCTATCGACTCTTTGCTACCACGTGCGAAGATTGCCCGTTGCAGGATACCGCTTCGTTGCACTTCGAACCAGACCTCGGCGGCGTCTATGTCTACCTCTTCGACATCACCTTCCAACCGGGTATCAACACGGTGCAACACAGTTACACGTTCCCAGCCAGCGGTGGGTCCATGCTAGAGGAGAGTTACGATTATATCCTGCGTACAGGATCAAAATGGGCAGACCACAAGATCCATGAACTGACCGTTGATATCGACATGGGTCCGGATCGGAACTTCGAGGTGCATGACTCCTTCGGACCCGATGCGGACTGGATCGTGATCGGTACGGGGCGAATAGATGACCCAGGCAATAGCAGCCCATCCCGGCAAGTGCGCATCCTCTCCGGAAAGTTGCGGATCTCGGTAGAGGATCTCGTGCCCGACGACAACATCTCTTTCTACGTCCAGAGCAGCCTTTGCTTCTCCGGTTACTACTCGCACCAAGGGGCCATGCGCGAAGATTGGTGGTTGGCCTTGTGCCATGCAGATCCCAATGCCTTGTCCTTGATCGACCCACCGCTGAACGCATTGGAGCTACGCCTGATGCGGAACACGATCTACGCCCAGCACGGCGTGCCCTTCAAAGACCCCGAGCTCACGCGCTTCTTCAAGCAGTTCAATTGGTACATACCCGACCCGAACATGTCGGCAGCCACCTTGCAATTGGATGGTTATGAGAAGCTCTTCGTGGAAGCGATCATGGCACTCGAAAAGCAGTGACCGGACAAGGCCGTATTGATTCCACCGCCCGCCAGGTCCTCCCGCGCCCAGCCCTCTTGCCCCTATCGACTAAATCGAGTTCTCCCAGCGGGCGGCTATGAAGGAAGAGCGTTTTCCCCCTCAATACGGCCGCAGATAAAAACCCAAATTCGAAAAGAGCGAATCCGTGCGTTGCATATTCCCTTTCACCAAAAAGATCAATGGCTCCTCCGACACCTTGGTCGCGTGAATGACCGGATCGTGCGGTCCGGCGAAGTCGCTCTCGGCGTAACCAGTGAAAAGCACATTGGGTGCCACTTCCCCAGCTACGGAACGCAACAACCACGTCCGCCTATCCAGCGCTGGCTCGAAGGTCGTTGGGAACGCAGGGTAAAGGCACGGACAGCCGTAGCTGGTAAGGTGCTTCAGAGCGCCCCAACTCACTACCAGGAGATCGGCTTTATTCTCGCGTGCAAGTCGGTCCAAGACCAAGCAATGTCGCTCGAGGTCTTCGACCTGCGCCACTTCGATGTAACTCTGCTCCGGATGGTCGATCTGACGCGCCACCGCATCCGCTTGAGCGAAGCACTTGAAGCCGAAGAAACCTGCGGCAACGATAGGCAGAAGGTGGATCACCCAGCTCAGGGGCCGCACCCTCAACTGGGCCATGAAAAGAGCGAGCAGGAAGGGGATGGCAAGGAACATCCTGGCCCACGGATAGTAAACACTCGAGGTACCATCATGCACCTTGCTCACACCGAACGAGGCCACGAGAAGAACCACTCCCATTGCCAAAGCGAACGCGTGCTTCCATTGCTTGCGCCACGCAAGAACAACAACCAGCGTCAAGAGGAAAAAGAGGACGACCACGCCCTTGCCCCAAACCACAGGGCTCAGGTGGTCCAAGTACTTGATGTCCGCCGAACGGATCGTAGAAAGGTCGAAGCTCAGATCCCCGATCCTATGCACCACGTAAGCGGGATGCAGATCATAGAAATGATGCCCCCAATAGGACAGCGCCGCTGCAGGCAATGCACCTGCAATGCCCAGCAGGTAAAGCCTTCGTTCGGAAGGATACTTCAGCAGGATCAGGATCGCCGCAGGCACCAGAACAAGTGCAGCATTCGGGTTCGCGAAGAGCGCCAGAATAGCGAAGAAGGGAGATAGGAAAAGGAAAATGCCCCGCCGGGAGAACAACGGAAGCACAGCCATGGAAGCCAGGAAGACACCCGTGACGAATCCGCGCGGTATCGTGGAGATCATGCCGAACTCCGGTGATAACGT
>CADEDY010000019.1:53584-67475 GCA_902826215.1 uncultured Bacteroidota bacterium | reverse complement strand
TAGAGCAGCTCATTCGTAATGAGCAGGTCGCCGGTTCAAATCCGGCGGGAGGCTCTGAAAGGGATCACGAAAGTGGTCCCTTTTGTTGTTCGTTACAGGTGTGGATCACCTTCTGAAAGTGGTGGAATCCAAGAGCATCGGCCGCCAATGGGTCACCGTGGGGCGCAGTTCAAAGAATGAACCGTAGGACTCCCTTGAGGAATTTTTGTGGAAGTCAGGGTCGTGTCCACCATCAATGGAAATAGTTGATCCCCGAAGCAGCGAACCAGCGCACTATCTTGGGTGTTCAGCAGTCTACCACCATCACATGCTACGCTCCATCACCATCTTCTTCTTCGTTTTCGGTATCCTCACAGCGCAGGCCCAGCCCTTCGCCATCGGTACTCGCACCATCACCTTCAACGATGCATCGCGTTCCCGGGACATTGCCTGCACCATCCACTACCCGGCCGAGGTAGCGGGGAACAATACGCCAACAATGATGGGCGAGTTCCCGGTGCTGGTGCATGGACATGGATTCGTCATGGGTGTGGATGCCTACACGAATTTGCGCGATGGCTTCGTTCCTCGGGGCTACATCCTCGTATTGCCGAGCACGGAGGGTGGCCTATCACCGGACCATGCTGCCTTCGGACTCGACCTTGCCTTCCTTGTGGGCGCCATGCAAGCCGAAGGGGCTGATGCTGGATCACCGTTCTACCAGCACGTGGCACCGGCGACGGCTATCATGGGGCATAGCATGGGCGGTGGAGCGAGCTACTTGGCAGCGGCCAACAATGCTGACATCCAAGCACTGGTGAACTTCGCGTCGGCAGAAACGGATCCCTCGGCCATTACGGCCGCGGCACAGGTATTGGTGCCTACCCTCACCTTCGCAGCCACCGAAGATTGTGTGACGCCTGCTGCCACCAACCAATCGCCGATGTACGCTGCGGTGCCCGTGGCGTGCAAAGCCTTCGTGAACGTGGTAGGCGGTGGTCACTGCTATTTCGGTGCGAACAGCTTCACGTGCTCGTTCGGCGAGATCACCTGCGGTCCGGACCTCACCATCAACAGGGAAGAACAGCACGCCGTAATGAACGACTTCGCCGGGCTGTGGCTGGATCATTTCCTGAAGGACGATGCCTCCGCATTGAACGCCTTTCTTGACAGCACGCTCCTTAGCACCCGGGTGATCGCCGAGCACACCTGCCTTACGACCGTAGTGGCGGAACAAGAGGAAGCGACGTTGAGCGTGTGGCCGGTCCCTGCGGATGATCTGCTGCGCTTGGAGGGTGTCCCTAACGGTGCCGGCATTATGGTCTACAACACACAGGGCCAGAGGGTGGCATTTCGTCCGTTGACAACGAATGTGCTGGATGTCTCGGGCTTGCCGAACGGGGCCTACTTCATTCAGACGTCGGTTGGAACCTCACGATCGGTGCAGCGGTTTGCCGTGATGCGGCGCTAGCGATCGTACTTTCGGCACGGCCTTCGCAGCCTGCAGCGCATGCGTACAATACTTCTCTTATTCCTAATGCTCGGATCTCAGCTCGTGCACGCCCAAGAGCGTTGGAGGGTATCGCGATCTCAGGTGGCCTTCGTGAGCGATGCCCCCATGGAACGAATTGAGGCGCAGAACACTCGCACATCGGGTATCCTGGAATTGGGCACACGATCCTTCGCGATCCAGATCCCGATGAAGGAGTTCGAGGGCTTCAACGCCCCCTTACAACGGGAGCACTTCAACGAGAACTACATGGCGACGGCGACCTACCCGAACGCCACCTTCACGGGCCGCATCATCGAGTCGGTGGACCTAACGGTGCCGGGCACCTACGCCGTTCGGGCCAAGGGCAAACTCACCATCCGTGGTGTTGAGCACGAGCGCATCATCCCGTGCAAGTTGGTGGTGGCAGCGGATGGGATCCGTGTCACCAGCGCCTTCGATATAGCGGTGGACGAACACGGCATCCGCGTGCCACGTGTAGTTCAACAGAAGATCGCCGCTGTGGTGGCCGCGAAGATCGATCTGCTCTTCGAACCCGGATCTGCAGCCCCATGAATCGTTGGCTTGCGGCCCTGTTCGTTGCATGCCTTATGCAACCGTTATTGGCGCAATTCCCCTTCATGCGTTCGTTGGAAGTGCGGCCGGGCCAGCAACGCCCGGCGATCAATTGCTTGGTGCAGGATAGCTTGGGTCTGCTTTGGGCCGGGTCAGACATGGGCCTCTACCGCACCGATGGCGAATTCGTGGACGTGGTATTGCGCACCGAAGGGGTGGCGGTGACGGCATTGCATCCGGTTGGAAGAACAGTGCTCGCGGCCTTGGCCAACGGTGTTATCCTACGATGTACTTCCACCCGCTGCGATACGGTCCTGTTCGATCCAGTACTTTCAGAATTTCCCGTTCGTGCGATGGTGCCTCACACCGATGGACGGATCTGTTTGGCGACCTATGGAGCCGGGGTGTGGATCGTTCAACCAGGTGGGGTCAACCGCATCACCACTGCGGAAGGACTGCCCGATGACCATGTGAACGGCATGGCCTTGCTGACCGGAGATCGATTGGTGGTCGCCACGGACCAAGGCTTAGCGATCTGCTCCGCGGGCAAGGTGAGCGAGGTATTCGATGAAGCACGCGGCGCACCTGACAACCTTGTGTTGTCGGTGGCAGTGGCTGAGGATGGCGCTGTGGTTGCGGGAACCGACAGACGTGGCGTTTTCACATGGAAGCCTGACCAGGATAAGGTGACAGAACTGGATACCGCTTGGGCTTATGGTCCGGTGTCCAGCGTGGCATGCAAGGACAAACTGATCTGGGTCGGGACCGCAGGACATGGGACCGTGCTCTTCGACCTGAAGACCCACAACACACGTTACCGAGAACCGCTGATCGACGGGCAGAAGGCATCGACGACAAGTCTCTTCGTGGACCACGATGGTGCGGCTTGGTGGTGCGATGGTTCAGAGCGCATCCATCGCGCGGATCCGGCGATCCTTTTTGTTCCCGAGCACGAGGGGGTGGATCTTCGAACCATCACCGCGATCTGCGCCGATCCACTCGGTCGCATTTGGTTCGCGACCTCGGAAGGTTTGTTCCACCACGCCGCCGCCTTCTCGGAGGAACTGCGGCTGACGCGTGTTCCGATCGAAGTGGATGTTCGCGCGCCGATCGTCTCGCTGGCCGCAGCGGCGGATGGCACTGTGTGGGCGGCAACTTTCGGAAATGGTGTATTCGCTGTTGATCCCAGCGGTAAAGTGAATAAGTACACAACGAGCGATGGCCTGAGTAACGACAATGTCCTAGCTGTTCGCACCAATGGGAGTGCCGTATGGTTCGCAACACTTCGAGGGGCGACGAAGTGGACGGTCAGAGGTTTCGAGCCCGTGGCAAGTGAAGCAGGATTCACATTCGATGTGTGGCCCTTGAGCGAGAACGATGCATTGTTGGCCACGGATGGGCAAGGCGTGTTGCACACGGGGACAAGAGCCGAAGTCTCCGCCGGACCGCGCACGTTCTATTCTCTTGTGGGTTTTGGGAACAATACCGTGTGGGCCGCTGGACCAGGCACAGGGCTGTGCAAGGTCATTCCGGATGAGCCGAGTTGTATAGGTGCCGACCGCGCGCCGTTCGATGGTGATCTGTATGCCTTGGGCACAGCCCTAGGCCGCATCATTGCCTTTGGTAGCACAGGTACGGTTTCAATGGATCCGGTCACAGGGGTGTGGACGGATCTCGCTTCGCGATTCGGTCTTCAGGATGCACAAGCGCAATTGAACGCGATAACATTGGGTAGCGACGGTTCCATATGGTATGGATGTGACAAGGGCTTGGTACGGATCAAAGCAGAAGAGCATCACTTGTATCCGCAAGTGGCGGTGATCATCACCGATGTGCTGGTGGAAGGGGAGCCCACCTCCGCCCAAGGAACCATCAACACCACTCACGACCACAACGACCTATTGGTTCGGTTCACAGCGTTACATTATTCCGATCCTGGCGCTGTACGGTTCGAATACCGTGTGAACGATGGGCCGATCCAGAGGACGCGCGATCGCGAGGTGGCTTTGTCCGGTCTTTTGCCCGGCACGCATCGGCTGCGCATCCGAGCATTTGCCGGTGGTCAGCCTCATGGCGATGTGTGGCACGTGCTCACCATCCTAGTAGCCCCGCCCTGGTGGAAGTCTCCGTGGGTGATCGGTGGAGCAGTGTTCGTTCTGGTAGGCGTCTTCTTCTTGGTCTTGCGTTCGCGCGAACGTCGGATCCGTTACCGGGACCGAATGGAGCAGGAGAAGGTTCGCTTTCAACTCGAAGCATTGCAAAGCCAAGTGGATCCGCACTTCCTCTTCAATAGCTTCAACACCTTGGTGGACTTGATCGAGACCGATGCCGGGAAAGCCGTGGAGCATGTGGATGAATTGAGCACCTTCTTCCGCAACATCTTGCTCGTGCGCGACAAGGACCTGATCACCTTGGGCGAAGAGTTCGGCCTGTTGCATACCTATTTCGGATTGGAGCAGCGGCGCTTCGGAAAGGCGATCGAACTGCACATCGAAGTGGCAGACGACAAGATGAATGCACGCATCGTCCCGCTCACATTGCAGCTTTTGGTGGAGAATGCCTTGAAGCACAACGTTGGGCTTGTTGATGAACCGCTGTCCATCGGTATAGACCTGGAAGGTGACACGCTTGTGGTGCACAATCCGATCCGATTGAGGACCACACCGCCGCGCAGCACTGGTTTCGGCTTGGATAGCATCGTGAAGCGCTATGCATCGCTGACCACCCGAACCATACGCATCGATCGCAGCGATGGCCGTTTCGCAGTGTACATACCTTTGTTGCCTGCCACATCATGAACATCCTGATCATAGAGGACGAAGCAGCCGCCGTGAATCGACTGCGCAAGATGCTGGTGGAGATCGATCCTACGATCAACGTGGTGGCCGATCGGCCTACGGTGCGCGGCGCTGTGGAGTGGATCAAGGATCATCCGGCACCTGATCTCGCTCTCTTCGATGTGCAGCTGGCCGACGGCGAGAGCTTTGCGATCTTCAACGAAGTGGAGGTGGAGTTCCCGGTGATCTTCGTCACCGCCTTTGACGAGTTCGCTATCAAGGCGTTCCGAGTGAATGCCGTGGACTACCTGCTAAAGCCGTTGAAGAAGGCGGATCTGCAAGAAGCTTTGCTTCGTCTGAAAAAGTTGAGCATTGTTCGAGACCTCGGGCCCTTGGCCGAGCGCGCGGAACCCGAAGCCCCCATTGCACCGGTAAAGCGTTTCCTGATCCGTTATGGCGATCACTTCAAGGTGATCGAGCCCTCGCAGATCGCCTACATCCACAGCTTGCAGAAGAATACCTTTCTACGCACCAAGGAAGGTCGCGACCTGCCCTTGGACGAGAGCTTGGACAAGTTGGAGAAGCAGTTGGATCCTGCACGGTTCATCCGCCTCAATCGCCAACTGATCGTGGAACTGCGGAGCATCAAGGAACTTTTGGCCTACAGTAAGAGCCGCGTTAAAGTGGTGCTCGATCCGCCATACACGGAAGATGCCGTGGTGAGCAGTGAACGATCCGCGCATTTCAAGCGTTGGTTGGCCGGTGAGTAAGAACCATTCCGTTTTCATCGTTCGTACTTCCCGTTCCATCCAGTTGGGTTGTGCATTACGTACGCAGAACGAACAGCTTCGTAACTCCAAAAGTTATCGGCATGGACCTACTGCGCTCGATGGATCCCTCGGACCTACAGACATTGATGGAGTGCGAACCCACCGAAGTGCTCGGACGCATCGTCGAACTGAATCGGACCGAGCGCTATCGGAACGGTCTCAACGCCTTGCTCCTTGCTGGCATGGTGATCGAGATGAAAGCCACCATGGAAGGGAGATATCAAGCCATATCGGACCGCAAAGAGGCTTCAGGTCCGCTCCGTCCCTTGGTTTTACCGCTTCGTCAGGATCGTTGATCCGAGGCTTACAAGATGCCGGTAGGTTTGTGCTCGATATGAGCTTGGAGACGGCGAACCATACCGTCACGGACCGAAGATCGATGATGAAGTGTGCCTCGTACAAAGCCATTGGCTCAGCACTGCTGCTCGGTGGGCTTATGCTGTCCTCAACGGGTTGCAAGCACGAACCACAGATCTCCCCATTGGATGAATTGATCGGTGGAGGTAACGGAGGTGGAGGTGGCGATGACCCGGGGGAGGTGGTGACCTGTGACCCGAACACGGTGTGGTTCCAACAACAGATCCAACCATTGCTCATCTCCAATTGCACAATGGGGAACGGCTGCCATTCGTCGGCCACGGACGACAATGACTGGATCAACTTGACGAGTTATTCCACGTTGATGGAGAGTGGTGTGGTGCAGGATGGCGACCTTTGGGAAGCGATCAACGACGATGATCCTGACAAACTGATGCCGCGTCCACCACAAACCCCACTGACTGCCGAACAGATCGCTCTGATCGGTCAATGGATCAGCCAAGGTGCGCCGAACAACAGCTGCGAGCCGACTACGTGCGACACATTGAATGTCACGTTCACGAATACGATCCGACCGGTGATCCAAGGCCGTTGCCAAGGTTGCCACAGCGGTGCCGAGCCACAAGGCGGATTGGACTTCACCCAATGGTCCGTGTTGAACGCAGTTGCTTCGGATGGACGATTGACGGGTGCCATTCAGCATGACCCTGCCTACACCGCGATGCCGTTGAATGGAAACCAACTGTCCGACTGCCGCATCGCACAATTCCTGATCTGGATCGACTCCGGAGCCCCGAACAACTGACCGATGCGAACTGCCATTCTACTGCTCTTTGCCTTAGGCATGCTCATGCTGAATGGTTGTTATTACGACAACGAGGAAGAACTCTACCCGAATAGCTTCTGCGACACCACCAATGTGACCTACGCGGTCACCATTGAACCCATCGTCCGAACCAAGTGTGCGATCCCTGGCTGCCACGTTGCCGGTGGTGGTGGTAACGGTGATTTCACGGTTTTCACGAATGTGATCGCCAAGGTGAATGATGGACGATTCCTTGCCTCCGTGCGACGAGAGGCCGGTGTGCGTGCCATGCCTGAAAGTGGTCCGCTGCCACTCTGCGAAGTACAGAAGATCGAGATCTGGATCGCCAACGGTGCTTTGAACAATTGATGCCATGAACAAAAAGACGGTTCTACTGCTCGCGATAGCAGCTATGGTCCTGGCCGGGGGGTACGCTTGGAGCGAGTATAGCCGGGGTGCAGCCAAGGCCAGTGAAATGCCGGTTGCTGCGACCGTGACCGCCGAATCCCTTATGGAGGCTTTCACCAATGACGAGGCCTCCGCAACGGCTCGCTATGTTGGAGCCAGCGAACAAGTGGTACAAGTGAAAGGCACGATCCGATCCATGGATCCGGTTGGTGCCGATCGAACGAACGTGATCCTGGAAACGGGCAATGATCTGGCTGGCGTGGTGTGCGAATTCGCCAACAGCGACCTGGGTGCGGATTGGCGCTCTGGATCGTCGGTCACCATCAATGGATTCTGCACCGGCATGCTTTTGGACGTCGTAATGGTGCGGTGCACCGCAGTAGAACTTTGAAATTGAACGAACATGAAACCGACCAACCTCTTCATACTTGCGCTTGCCTTGGCTCCATTGGCACTTTCCGCACAGGAACGCTTCGCTACGCGCAACGGCCACATCGCCTTCCATTCCTCCACGCCCATTGAGAACATCGATGCGGACAACCGCAAGGTGACCTGCGTGTGGGATGCCACCACAGGCGCCATGGAGTTCGCGGCACTGATCAAGGCCTTCGAATTCGAGAAAGCCTTGATGCAGGAGCATTTCAACGAGAACTACATGGAGAGCAACACCTATCCTAAGGCCACCTTCAAAGGGAAGCTGAGCGGGGTAACCGCCGACGAACTCCATGCCGCAGGGACGTACGTGGTGACGGTGGCAGGCGATCTTACGATCCATGGCGTCACCAAAGCGGTCTCACTTCCTGGTAAGGTGGTGGTTGATGCAGCAGGTGTGGTGAAGGCCACGAGTGAATTCATCGTCAAGCCCGAGGACTACGACATCAAGATCCCCGGTATGGTGCGCAAGCAGATCGCCGAAACGATCAAGGTGACGGTCGATCTTTCACTGGATCGTATGTGATCCGAACAAAAGGAACAGTCAACTGCCAAGCATGATCAGATCATCCTTCTTCTTCCTTGCACTTTGTGCATCGCAACTTCATGCACAGGACGATCTGCTCGGGTTGCTGGGTGAGGAGGAGACCGGTCCGGAGTACACGACGGCCAGTTTCAAGGCCACACGGGTGGTCAATGGACTCAGCTTGGAGAACACCGCCCACGGGGTGCTGGATTTCCGGATCAGTCACCGATTCGGCTACCTCAGCGCTGGTCGAGAGCAGTTCTGGGGCTTGGATCAGGCTTTCATCCGTCTCGGATTGGATTACGGCATCACCGATCGACTGATGGTGGGTCTTGGTCGCAGCAGTTTCCAGAAGACGGTGGATGGATTTGCCAAGTACAAGATCCTGCGCCAATGCGATGCGGGTTGTAGCATGCCGATAACGCTCTCCTTTGCAGCGGGCTCGTCCATCACAACACTTCCGGCGAACCAAGTACCGTGGTATGCCGAGGGAGAAACGGATTACTTCACCAATCGCATGGGCTACTACTTCCAGGTGATCGCAGGCCGGAAGTTCAACGAGAGCTTTTCGTTGCAATTGATGCCCGGGGTGGTGCACCGTAACCTCGTTGCCTCGACCCAAGAGCGGAACGATGTGATCAACCTTGGTGGTGCGGGCCGTTACAAATTGAGCAAGCGGTTGGCCGTTAATGCGGAGTACTACTACGTATTTCCAGATCAATTGGGACCAGCACCGGGAGTAGCCGACGGCAAGTACCGCAACTCCCTCAGCATGGGTTTGGACATCGAGACCGGAGGTCACGTGTTCCAACTGCACTGCACCAACAGTTTCGCCATGTACGAGCGGGGGTTCATTACAGAGACAACAGGTGATTGGGCCAACGGTGACATCAGCTTCGGCTTCAATATCTCGCGTGTGTTCACGGTCCACACGCCGAAGAAGCCGGTGGAGTGATCACACTTTCGGAAGCGGACCGAAGGCATCCTCCAGATCACGCCGCTCCACGGTGCCTACCACGCGGTCGCCTTCGACCACAGGCAATGCTTGAATGCCACTGGCAAGCATGCGCTCGTACAACGGGAAGGCCGGTTCATCCGCTTGGGCTGGAGGCGCGCTTCGGTCACCGGCCCCAACTGCTTCACTGCCACGACCTTCTGCCAACACTTGTCGCAGGTGCTCGCGGTGAATGATGCCGGAGAACACTCCGTGATCCATCACCAACAACACCCGGTGATCCACCATGGCGATCGCGTTCCATGCATTCTGGACCGTGGTTGTTGGTGTCATGCTGATCGTACCCGTACGCATGCGTTGCCTTACCGGAAGTGAGCGCGTCTGACTGCGTTGGGTAACGGCCTTCGCTTCGGCGCCTGCTGACATGAAGATGAAAAGGCCTATGATGGCGAGGAAGGGCTGGCCTTCCATGAGTCCGTAGAGCACAAAACCAATGGCGAATACCCGACCGATGGAAGTGGCGATCCGCGTTGCCTTCTCCCGTGGCAGCCACATGCTCAGGGAAGAGCGCAGGATCCGGCCACCGTCCATGGGGAAGGCTGGGATCAAGTTGAAGAGGAACAAACCGACGTTCGAGAACATGAGGAATGTGAACAGCGCGTTCCATCGTCCTAGGTTGAAGCTCAGACCAGCAAAAAGGTCGGTTATCCCCAAGATGGACAGGCCGGCTAAGGCCAACCCCGCGATGACCAGATTCACCATGGGGCCAGCTACCGTTATCCAGAATTCCTGCCGCGGTTCCTCGGGCATACGTTCCAAACTGGCGATCCCACCAATGGGTAGAAGTGTGATGTTCCGCGTCCCTACACCGAAATGCTGAGCTGTTAGGGCATGTCCGAATTCGTGCAGCACGACGCAGACGAAAACGATGAGAACGAAGCCAATATCCATCAGTACCTCTCGGATCGCAGTGCCCTCCATGAGACCAGTGACAAGGACGTATGCCGGCAACAATAGAAAGGTCCAGTGTACCAACAACTGGATGCCCCGGAAACGAAAGAGTGGCAGGGCGCCTCGCATCACGCTCACGATGCGCGCTGGTGCAATACCAGCATCGGGATGTGCGTGTGCATGGCCAAACGAGCCGAAACGCTTCGATGGAAGAACGATTCGAAAGCGCCTCGTTCGCGGTGCGTCACCACCACCAATCCTGCTTCGCTCTGGTCGGCAAGATCGTGCAAGGCGGTCATCACTTCGGTGCCACTGATGCGATGGTACGAATGTGGGATCGCACCAAGGACCTGGTCGTACCGGGATCCATCCGGTTCTTCCATATCCGACCGTCCTTCGGGTACAACGTTCACGATCTTCACTTCGGCGTGGGACCAACGAGCGATCTCGACCAGCAGTTGCAGGGTGGTCTTATCGACCCTGCCGCCATCATCAGCCAATACGATGCGCTTGGGAGCTGCGTAGGTGGCTTGTTCGGGCACCGCAAGCACGGGCGTATGCACACCTTGCATCACCGCAGCGGTATTGCTACCCAGCATAACGCGTTTCAGACCGGTAGCGCCCTGGGTCCCCATCACGATCACGTCCGGGGCATCAGGCTCCTTTTCCAAACGCACGATCACGGCCCGCAATTGGCCATGTTCGCAACGTTCGTTGTATTTGATGGCGTGATCAGGAAGCGCTTCTTCCAGATCCATGGCGAAGCGCTCCAAGCCTTCTGCGGAGGCGCGTGCCATTTCGGGCCTGATATCCACCAGATTGCCGCTCGTCCCATGCGGCGTCCCATAGGCGTTCAACAGCGTGAACGTATTGCCTTCCGCGCCGAACAATTGGACAGCAAAGATGGCGGCATTCCGCGCGTTCTCGCTGAGGTCGGTGGGGATCAGTACATGCGCCATGGCGCGATATCAATTGTTCAATGTCCGTGCGACTCGCTGCCCTTCTTGGACCCGGCGGAGTCGACCAATGCATAACCGATGAAGAGCAGTGCCAACATGGCCACGAAGCTCAACATGCCCGTGATGTTGTCCGTGGTGCCATCTGCATTCTGCAGGTCCTCGGTGTCCAGGATCGCAAGGCGGAAGGGAAGTGCGAAGGCCAACAACCAAAGGCCAAGGCCGATCATCTTTTTCATGGTGGAGTGTCGATTGGTTCAGTGCGACGAAAGTACGTTTTAGCCGCAAAGCACGCTCGGTAGTGCCCGTCGTTGATCAACGATCGAGCAGGGGATCAACCCCGATCCTTGAGAGGGATGAAATCGCGCATGGTGGCACCGGTGTAGATCTGCCGAGGGCGACCGATAGGCTCCTTGTTCTCGATCATCTCCTTCCACTGGGCGATCCAACCCGGCAAGCGACCCAATGCGAACATCACAGTGAACATTCGCGTCGGGATGCCGATAGCGCGATAGATGATGCCGCTATAGAAGTCCACGTTCGGGTACAGTTTGCGCTCCACGAAGTACTCGTCCTTCAACGCGATCTCCTCCAATTGCTTGGCGATGTCGAGGACAGGATCCTTCACGCCCATCTTCTTCAGCACCTCGTCGCAGGCCTTCTTGATGATGGTCGCACGCGGGTCGAAGTTCTTGTAAACACGGTGTCCGAAGCCGAACAGGCGGAATGGATCATCCTTGTCCTTGGCCTTGTCCACCCATTTCTGGATGTCGCCACCGTCGTTACGGATGGTCTCGAGCATCTCGATCACTTCCTGATTGGCACCACCATGCAGTGGTCCCCAAAGTGCTGCGATACCAGCACTTACCGCGCTGTACAAATTACTCTGGCTGCTACCAACCATGCGAACCGTGCTGGTGCTACAGTTCTGTTCGTGGTCAGCGTGGAGGATCAGCAAGGTGTTCAAGGCGTTGGCCACGACGGGGTCCACCTCGTACTCCTCGGTGGGTAGGCCGAACATCATGTGCAGGAAATTCTCCACGTAGCCCAACTTGTTGTTGGGGTACATGTACGGGTGGCCCAAGTTGTTCTTGTAGCTGATCGCAGCCAGCGTAGGCATCTTGGCGATCAACCGGAAGATGGTGCGCTCGACATCACGCTGCGGGCGGTGCGGGTCCTGGCTCTTCGGGTAGAAGGTGCTCAACGACGTCACCATCGCCGAGAGGATGCCCATGGGGTGAGCATTGCTCGGGAAGTGCTGGAAGAACTGCTTCATATCCTCATGCACCAACGAGTGGTAGCGGATATTGCCCTCGAACTCGTCCAATTGTTTCTTGTTCGGAAGGTCGCCGAACAACAACAGGTAAGAGACTTCCAAGAAGGAAGCCTTGGCAGCCAACTGATCGATCGGGTAGCCCCGGTATTGCAGGATGCCTTCCTCACCGTCCAGGAAGGTGATGGCGCTCTTGGTGGCACCTGTGTTCTTGTATCCGGAATCAAGTGTGATGTAGCCCGTCGCGTCGCGCAGCTTGCCGATGTCGATGGCTTTCTCACCCTCACTGCCCGTTACCACCGGGAATTCGTACGTCTTACCATCCAGAATGATCTGCGCCTTCTCGCTCATCGCATCAATTGACTAAGGGGAACTTTTTTGGGAACGGCTGCTAAGGTAACAAAGAACGAACCCCGCCAACCGGTTGTTCGAGAAAGAAGAAAAGCCCCGTTCTGGCGGGGCTTTTCAGAGATCGTGGACACTTCTATTAGGGCATCCACTTCGGTTTGAAGGTGGCGATGAAGCTCTGGTAATCCTTGGTCTTATAGTGCGACTCGCCGAAGTAGTTGAGGATGGGTTCCATCTGATCCGGTGTAAGATATCCCTGTACAGGTGCCAGCACATTCAGGTCACTATCGATGTAGACCACGGTCGGGTAAGCGATGCGTCCTTGCACGTTGGCAATGGCGTAGGTCAGTTGATGGGTCCCATTGCGGCCACCGGTATTGCCCGGGTTGAATTCCGGGTTCTCCAACTTCTGACCCTTGAAGGTTACCGGTGCGCCACTTTCGGCATTGAACTTCACCGGGTAGAAGTGCTTGTTCACGTATTCGGCCAATTGCGGGTCGCTGAAGGTCTTCGCATCCAACATCTTGCACGGACCACACCAACTGGTGTAAACATCCACCATCAACGGTTTCGGTGTTTTGGCCGCTTTGGCCTGGGCTTCTTCAATGGTGAGCCACTGGATGCCTTTGGTAGGTGCGGCGGCGGGCTTGAGGTTGCTTTGGGCCACCAGGAAGGCCGGTGCGAAGGCTATGGAAAGGAGGAGGGTGCGCATGTGCTTAGCGGTTCACTCGCAAGTTACAATGACCGTGCCGGGGTTCTTGGTGCTGGATCAATGGACGCCGCGCATCAATTTGCGCACGAGTGGCGAGATGACTATGAGGACGATACCAGCGATGAGCGCATACAGACCGAGTTCGCCGTAGCCGCTGGTGTAGAGGACCATTTTATCGTAGTTGGTGGCCAAAGGGTTGTCCGAGCTCATGTCCGCGCCAAGCAATCCGGCCACATACTGACCGTATGCGCTGGCAAGGAACCACATGCCCATCATCAATCCTTGGATCTTCAAAGGCGAGAGTTTGGTCATCAACGATAGACCGATGGGCGAGAGGCAAAGTTCTCCGAAGGTGATCACCAAGTAGGCGAGCGTGAAGACTTCCAAGGACGTCATGCCATCGGGCGTAGCGAAGGCGATGGTGGATTTGAAGACATAGAATGCAGCTCCGAGCAAGAGAAAGCCCAATCCGAATTTCACGACGGAGTTCGGTTCCTGCTTCCGCTTGTTCATCCATAGCCAGAGTAGTCCTAAAGGAGCACTGAAGATGATCACG
>CADEDY010000019.1:0-53574 GCA_902826215.1 uncultured Bacteroidota bacterium | reverse complement strand
TCACGAAGAGGGAGTTCGCCGCATTGTTCACCGTGTTAGGATCGAGGGGAAGTCGGAGCAGATCCTTGGGCAGGTTGTTCAAAGCGAACAAGCTCAATGATCCGCCGCTCTGCTCGAAGAAGGCCCAGAATAGGATGGAGAAGAGAATGAAGATGAGGGCCGCATGGAGCTTCTTCTGAACCCCATTACTTTGTGTGATGCTTAGGATGTACACCGCCAATGTCACCGCCAGAACGGCGTAGGAGACCATGTCGCCCGAACCGTGATCGAGGGCATTCAGCACCAAAAGCGTACCGTTCAGTAATACCAAGCCGGCAAGCAGGAGCAACGACCCTTGTGCTCCTTTCGCACCATCAGGATCCATGAAACCACGCATCTCGAGTAGGAGATAGGCCAATGCTACCGGACCAACGATGTACATGAAGAGGTCGGTGTATTGAGTATTGGTCACCATCGTCATGATGAAGGGAATGCTCAGGAGAGAACCTATGTAAACGGCGATCTCATAAAAGCGCCTTTTGCTTATAGGCGTGTCCGGGTGCAAGGGCGAAAGTCCGATAGGTCCAAGGTTCTTACGCGTGAACGCGAACCAGACCAAGCTGATGCTCATGGCGATGCCGACCAAGGCAAAGGCCATAGACCAGCTGTGTTCCTTACCCACCCACACCATCAAAGCGCCACCGAACAATGCCCCGAAGTTGATGCCGGCGTAGAAAAGGCCGAACCCAGCGTCGCGTCGACCATCGTTCTCATGATAGAGCGACCCAACCATGGTACTGATGTTGGGTTTGAAAAAGCCTGTACCGATGATGGAGAAGCAGATCCCGATGTAGAACAGATCCACAGGCGAGAAGGCGATGATGAAACCGCCTAGGATCATCATCGCAGCTCCCCAGAACAGCGATTTCTGGAAACCGAGGATCTTATCAGCGAAAAGGCCGCCAATGAAGGTGAAGGCATAGACGAATGCCTGAATGGCACCATACTGGAGGTTCGCAGCTTTTTCCGGAGAACCTAACTGGGTCACCATGAACACTGTGAGCATGCCGCGCATACCGTAGAAGCAGAAGCGTTCCCACATTTCGGTGAAGAACAAGCTCCAGAGTTGCGGCGGGTATTTGCCTTTGAAATCGCGGATCTGGTCCAGCGTCAATGCGCTATTGTTCATGTGCAGGTGATACTTGGGGGCGTGAAGGTGAGGCACAGGCACCAAAAAAGAAAGGAACGGGTGTTCCGTTCCTTTCCAATAGGGTGGTATGGGGTCAGTAGTGCCCCGTTTTCTCTTTCAGCACAGCGCTGATGCGTTTGACGGCGATGAAGAGCAAAGTGGCGCAGATCATGGCCCCAGCGAAGTTGATGTAGAACACCAAGCTCTTGTTCGGACTATCGCTCCCCATGTGGCCGAGAACGCCGGCTAGTTTGTTGCCGATGGAGGTGCTCAAGAACCAACCGCCCATCATCACGGCGGTCAAACGAGCTGGACTGAGCTTGCTCACAAGTGAAAGGCCCATAGGGCTCAGACACAGCTCCCCGAATGTGATCACGGCGTAGGTTCCAACGAGCCACATGGCGCTCACCTTCATTTCAGCGTTGTTACTGGCGCTCACCGCAGCGATCATCACCAAGGTGCTCAGGCCTGTGATCAAGAGACCGTAGGCGATCTTGGCCGGTGTACTGGGTTCCTTACCACGTGCCGCAAGGAAACTGAATAAGCCGATCACCAGTGGGGTGAGCAGCACCACGAAGAAGGGGTTCAGGGATTGGAAAAGTTCCGTGCTGATAAGCTTGGCGGGCCTTTCCTCTGGTGGCCATTTTTCCTTCGGTAGGGTTTCCAGGTACTTGTTGTACGTCAGCGGCTTCACATGTCCTTTATCGGCGAATTTCTCGGCCATCTTCTTACCGGCAACGCGCGATGCAACCGGAGCGACCACTGCAAACACCGCCCCGGTGTCAGCTCCTGCGGGTTCCAGTTTAGTGACCGATGCTTCACCTACGAGACGCGCTACTTCTGCTGCCCGGTCTTTGTGAAGTCCTTCGAATTGAACGTAGTAGGACTCGGTCTTATCAGCATGTGTCTTTGTCTTCACTTCAGCCGGAACGTCATCCACTTTCTGCATCATGCCTGTGGCTTCTGCAAAGCCCTCCATGCTCTCTGGTATCGGGCGCCACGTATTACGCTCAGCCCAGTTGGTCAGTACATTACCGTTCTGGTGGAAAATGGCCCAGAAAACGATCACGACCACATAGATGTACATCAATGAGCCCAAGGGCTTTTTGTCCTCGGGGCTGCTCTTGAGGTAGGTGCTCAGGTAGAACCAGATCACCGGTATGCAGGCGAACAGGAACGTGTCGTTGCTCGTGCTACCGAATATGTTCGCCACCCCCAGGATCCTGCCAGCGAAGAAGCCGATGATCGCGAAGATGATGGCTGGAATGAAGATGGTGGCAACGATGCGGCTCATCGGCATGTCCTCCTTCTGCACCGCTTTCTTCTGATCGGCCTCTGCCAGATCCTTGGTTCCCGTGAGGAAGATGCCCACACCGATCAACATGCCGACGCCAGCAGCTCCGAAGGCATAGCCCCAGCCGTATTCGTTGCGCAACCATGCCGCAATGAAGTTGCAAACGAAGGCTCCGATGTTGATGCCCATGTAGAAGATGTTGTAGCCCTTGTCCTTCAACTTGATGAACTCCGGCTTGTTGTAGAGGTTGCCCAGCAGCGTGCTGATGTTCGGTTTGAAGAGGCCGTTACCGATGATGATGAGCAAGAGTGCAATGGCAAAGGCCGTCGGGCCGGGCATTGCAAGGGTGAGGTAACCGGCCGCCATCAGCAATCCACCGGCGATGATCGTCTTGCGGTACCCGAAAATGCGGTCCGCCAACAATCCACCTATGAAAGGGGTGAGATAGACCAGTGCGATATAGGTCCCGTAAATGTCATTGGCTTGTCCGTCGCCGAAACCGAGGCCGCCCTTCAGGCTGTCGGTCATGTAGAGGAACAGGATGCCCAGCATGAGGTAGAAGCCGAAGCGCTCCCACATCTCCGTGAAGAAGAGCAGGTATAGCCCTTTGGGGTGTTTGCCGCTGGTGGCGGTGCTTGCCGGTGCACTCATGGGTCGGTCGTTCTTTGGGGTTGAGGGATGAAAGCGCGCCAAGATAGAAAAGCATGGTCAGGTTGGATCTTGGTCGGCTGTGCGACAGGACGCCCGGATGCGATCGATATGTTCTAGCAGGAGGGCCTTTATTGCATATCGGATCAAGCCTTGTCGGCGGGTGCATATCGGGTCTTCGTTCTGGATCGTTCACCTTGTGACACGAATGAGAGGATTCCTGATCGTCCTGTTTTCAGCTGGCCTTTTCAGCACGATACCCTTCGCCGGAGCGCAAGAACTCGTGGTGAATGGCGGCTTGGAGAGCATCGGCAAATGCCCGGATGGACCGGTGACGAAGAAGTTGAAGGTGGATGGCAGAGTGAAAGCCGCCCAGGGTAACCCGGACCTCTACAGCGCGTGCAGTAGCACCTTCGGGGTTCCGGAGAACTGGAGCGATCATCAGGGAGCCTGGGAAGGAGAGGCGTACGCAGGCCTGGTACTGACGAGTGACATGCCGAATGAATGTGGATCGAGAGAGTACCTGCAATTCCCGCTGACACAGCCGTTGGAGAATGGGCGGCGCTACCGGATCACCTTCCACGTTAGTCCGGCCGGGAATTCCGGGTACTTCACCGATCGTGTGGGAGCTACATTCTCGACCGAAGATCTCTCACGGAAAGGGGTGACCGGTGGGCTTCGCGAACGTGCGCACATGGAGAATCCGTTGGGACGGTTCATCAACGACACCACAGGCTGGCTCACGGTAAGTGGGGTGTACAACGCGTTAGGTGGCGAGCGCTATGTGCTCATCGGTAATTTCCATCCTTGCAATAGCAGCAGTCGGGTACGTGTGGATCCGGATAAGTTGGCATCAGCGAAGAGGAAGACCGCGCACCGCCTTGATCCGATCCCACGACGAGGCAGTTGGCAAGAGTGGATGGGACGAACAGCCTATGCCTTCGTGGATGGTGTTTCACTGGTGCCGGACAATACGTCTCCGGACCGCATCATCCCACTCACTGCGGATCTGGCCTGCCCGCCTGACGTGCCAGAGGCCGCAGGGCCTGAGCTGATCCCTGATCCAAGTTTCGAGCACAACGTTCACCCCAAGCCGAACAGTTGGCGCAACGCTTCGGACGGTACACCGGACCTCTTCAACGGCAATACCGGGTTGTACCTGTTCTCGGCCGCGTACGGAGACAACCGCGAGTACATCCGCACTCCGCTGGCCGATACGTTGGATCCTTGCACCACCTACCGTATCGGCTTCGATGTTTGGCGAAATACGGGGTATGCGTATGCAACGGACATGATCGGAGTAGTGGTCACCGATACGTTCCATACCCGACGCGATCGTATGCAAATGGACTTTCCTTGGGCCTGGCATTCGCCACCCGGATTGCTCTTGGACACGCATCAACCCATGACGCTATGTGGCACCTTTCGTCCCATGGTGTGCGCAACGCAGTTATTGCTCGGGAATTTCGCGCCGGATAGCCTGAGCACCTTGGTGCGCATTGGGGACGAGACGGACGGCCCGTTCGCGTATTACTTCGTGGACAACGTCCATCTACATGCCATCGCTCGGGAACAGGGTTGCGAGGATCCCTGTCCGGCGACGGTTGATGGTGCTGAACGAGCGGAAACGACCGATACGGGATCAGAGGCGTCATGGCCGGAGAGCATCACCCTACGATTCGATACGGACAGTGATCAGCCGTTGAATGCTGTATCGGACTCATTGGATCGATTGGTCGAACTGATGGCTTCGGATGCGACGGTATATGTGCGGATCACCGGGCACACCGATGACTCGGGCACACGAGCACACAACCAGCGATTGGCCCAGAACCGAGCGGGTCGTCTGCGTCGAGCATTGATCGAACGCGGCGTTGATGAGGACCGTATCACGGCCTTGTCCGCGGGTAGCTTGGATCCGATCGCGGACAACGGAACACCGGAAGGTCGGGCGCTGAACCGGAGGGTGGTGGTGGAATTGGTAGGGCACTGAACACTTCGCGGATCTGACCTTGATCCAATGAAATTCGAAAAAGAGAAGGACGTGTCCGGTCACTCCGCCATCATCGCCAACACCTTCTCGACCACATCCTCCAAACTCGGTTTGCTGAAGTAGTCGCCATCGGTACCGTAGGCGGGCCGATGTGCTCTGGCCGTGAGTGTTGAAGGGGTGCTATCCAAATAGCGGTATCCGCCTTGTACTTCGAGTATCTGTTGCAGGACGTAAGCACTGGCGCCACCGGGCACATCCTCGTCCACGACCAGCAATCGGTTGGTCTTTTCAAGACTTTGGACGATACGATGTTCGCGGTCGAATGGGAGCAGCGTGCGCGCATCCACCATCTCGACTTCGACCCCAAGTTCGGCCAAGCGCTCTGCAGCCTTCATGCACAGGTTGAAGGTGCTACCGTAGCTCACCAAGGTCAGGTCGGAACCTTCCCGAACGACTTCCGGGATCCCTATCGGCACGGTGAAGGTACCGAGGTTGCTGGGCAGACGCTCCTTGCTACGATACCCATTAAGGCATTCGATCACCAAGGCTGCATCGTCACTTTGGATAAGCGTGTTGTACATACCGGCGGCCTGCTGCATGTTGCGCGGAACACAGACCACAACACCACGAGCAGCATTGATGATCATACCCATTGGGCTGCCGCTGTGCCAAACCCCTTCAAGCCGGTGCCCGCGGGTGCGAATAATGAGCGGCGCTTTCTGTCCACCCTTTGTTCGCCATTGCACCGTAGCGAGGTCATCGCTGATGCCTTGGATACAATAGAGGAGGTAGTCCAAGTATTGGATCTCCGCAACGGGACGCAATCCGCGAAGCGCCATACCCAGCCCTTGCCCGAGGATCGTGGCTTCACGGATACCTACGTCGCTGACGCGTAACTCGCCGAAACGAGTCTGCATGCCTTCCATGCCTTGGTTCACGTCGCCGATCTTGCCGGTGTCCTCCCCGAAGGTGAGGATCAGCGGTTCACGGTCGAAGAGCGCAGCGAAATTGTCGCGGATGATGATACGACCATCCACCTGTTCGTCGGAATCGTACGCTACTGGTACCTCGGTCAGGTTGAGGCAACTCCTCGCACTTTGACTGTAAAGGTGACTGCCGTAGCGGTCGGCACTGAGAGCACTGTTGGCAGTGACCCATGCCTGAAGAGCAGCGCTATCCGCACCCGACAGGCCCGCAGCGATGATCGCTCGTCGCGCCGCACTCATCACATCCTTCCGGCCAGGGTCCATGGTGCTGCGCAATTCTACTGCGATAGCGGCACATTGGTCAACGCCGATGCTATCGATCAAGTCGACCACCTCATCGAGTTCGGACTTGATCGGTGCGCAGAACGCAGCCCAAGCAGCTTTCTGTGCGGTGCGCACATCCACGCGCGCTTGTTTCTCGATGGCATCCAATTCCTCAGCCGAGGCGATGGGCTCACCACCTGGTCGAAAGTTGAGGATCCACTGACGGAACTTGGCATTGCAATCGAACTCCTTGTACCACTCGAGGAGCTCATTGCTCTTGTATCGCTCGTGGCTACCGCTGGTACTGTGGCCTTGAGGTTGTGTTACTTCTTCCACGTGGATCAGACAGGGCACGTGCTCCTCGCGGCATTGCGCGATCGCCTCTTCGTACACGCGATTCAGGCTGGCGTAATCCCAGGCCTTGGTCTTGTGTATCCGGATGCCGTTGGTGCCTTCCTCCTTTTGGAACCCTTGCAGCAAAGTGCTGATGCTGCCTTTGGTGGTCTGGTGATCCTTGCTCACGCTGATCCCCCAACCGTCGTCCCAAACGCTCATCGCCAAAGGCACTTGCAGCACGCCTGCAGCATTCATGGTTTCCCAGAAAGGTCCTTCGCTGGTGCTGGCATCGCCGATCGTGCCGAAAGCCACTTCGTTGCCTAGGTCGCTCAAGTGCGCGTAGCTGTGCAGTGCTTTGTTCTGGCGGAACATCTTGCTCGCCTGAGCGAGTCCCAGCAAGCGAGGCATCTGTCCAGCGGTCGGAGAGATGTCCGGACTTGAATTGTACTGTTGGGTGAGATCCTTCCAATTCCCTTGCTCGTCGAGGCTGCGTGTAGCGAAGTGGCCGTTCATTTGGCGACCGCCACTAGCCGGTTCGTGGGCCAGGTCCGCATGAGCATAGAGCTGTGCGAACCACTGTTGCACGGTGAGCTCCCCGATGGCGAACATGAACGTCATGTCCCGGTAGTATCCGCTGCGCCAATCGCCTAGGCGGAACTGCTTGGCCATGCATACCTGCGCGAGTTCCTTGCCGTCACCGAAGATGCCGAACTTGGCTTTGCCTGTTAGTACTTCCTTTCGCCCCAATAGGCTGGCCTCGCGGCTGCGATGCACCAGTTCGTAATCCCGAAGGATCTCCTCACGGACTTCCTCAAGGGTCATCTTCTCCTCGGCGGTGTTGCTCTTGGTCTGGGACATGGGTATAACGTCTGCTCCGCGAAGGTAGGACTGATGAACGAGAGGGCGGATAGTGGGTGACCAAGGAGGTTGGAAAGGTCGATCCTCGAGCCGTGCCGTGCTTCCACGTTTCGGATAGTGCTTTCGGTCCGTTTAGTTTTGGAGATCGCCCTTGGCGTCAGCTGCGCGTTCGTCGTTCCGGTCCACATTGATCCCGAACTGATCTGACTTCACCTATTCTTCAGCTCCGAAACATGGCCAAAGCAGAACTGAAAACCAAGAAGACCGAAGCCAGCGTGGATGCATTCATCGATGCACAAGCGAACGAGCAACTGCGCGAAGACTGCTGGGCCATTGCCGATTTGATGGCAAAAGCCACGAAGTCTCCTCCGAAGATGTGGGGAACCTCGATCGTGGGCTTTGGCAACGTTCAACTGAAGTATGCCACCGGCCGTGAACTGGACTGGATGTTGTGTGGGTTCAGCCCGAGAAAGGCGAACCTCACGGTCTACCTATGTGGTGGTTTGGAGGGGCACAAGGACCTGCTGGCCAAACTGGGAAAACACAGCTTGGGCAAAGGTTGTCTTTACATCAAACGAGTCAGCGATGTGGACATGAAGGTGCTCAAGGCCCTTATCACGGCCAGCTTGAAGGACTTGAAGGAAATGACAAAGGACAAGAATCAGGGCAAGTAGATCACTTGTCCACCGCTAGCGCGGCGTGGGGCATGGTCACATCGGGTTCTTCACCGCCACCACCGCGAAGATGATGACCAGCACGAACAAGCAGAAGGCCAGTGCGAAGGAAGGGGTTCGACGAAGGAGGGAGTTCATGGTAAGTGACTTTCAATTACAAGACGCCATCGCGCTGAAATGGTTGCCCAGCAAGGGAAAGAAGAACTTCGATCGAGCCGGGAACGGATGAGAACAAGGCGGAAATGGGCTTTCGCCTACGAGAAACGGTTTGCCCAAGGAGCAACGTGCAATCCCCGCGACCGCATGAAAACCAGCATTTTGCCTAGTTCTCGGCCCCGCTGAAGGCGAAGCGCACGATGTTAGCCCCCATTTGAAGGGCCTTGGTGCGGTTGGCCTCGCTGTCGCCGTGTACACCGGGGTCTTCCCAGCCGTCACCGAGGTCGCACTCCACATCGTAGAAGCAGACCAGTCGCCCTTCCCAGAAGAGACCATAGCCGCGTGCAGGCTTGTTGTCGTGCTCATGCACTTTCGGCAGTCCTTGCGCGAAATCGTACTTCTGGTGATAGATCCCGTGAGCGAAAGGCAGTTCCAGGAACTCGAGTTCGGGAAACACCCGTTTCATCATGGGCCGGATGAAGGGATCCATGCCGTAATTGTCGCTGATGTGGAGGAAGCCACCGCCGATCAAGTAGGTGCGCAGGTTCTCTGCTTCTTGTTGTGAGAATACCACGTTGCCATGGCCGGTCATGTGCACGAACGGATAGCTGAAGAGTTCCGGGTCAACGACCTCCACCACCGGCACCTCGGGGTTGATCGCCATGCCGAGCTGGGCATTGCAGAACTTCACCAAGTTGGGCACGCTGGTAGGGTTGCCATACCAATCGCCGCCGCCATTGTACTTCAACACGGCCAATTGGAAGCTGCCTTGGGCATACGCGTGGAGGGTAAGAACACCGAAGGTGAAAAAGGTCAGCAGACTGCGCATGGTGCGAAGTTACCGCTGTTGGGCAAGGCTCATCCACATGCATGCCGCGAGAGCTGCGGTTTCCGTCCGTAAACGGGCAGCTCCGAGTGCGATCGCGGCGAAGTCCGCGCTGAGCAAGATCTCTGCTTCGCCAACCGTGAAATCACCTTCGGGTCCGATCAGGACCAATGCATCTTGCGTTGACGAATAGGACTGCATGGATTGAGCGTGCTCTCCTTCGCACCACCCGAAGTAGCGCTGCTTGGGTAACGCTTCGGCGAGCAAGTTCTTCAATGGGGTGAAGTCATCGAGATGAGGAAGCCAAAAGCGTTGGCTCTGCTTCATCGCTGAAATAGCAACCCGTTGCAGTCGATCGATACGCAGCTTGGCGCGCTCGGTGCGTTCGGTAAGCAGCGGAGTGATCCGATCCACGCCGATCTCCACGGCCTTTTCCACGAACCACTCGAAGCGGTCCATCTGCTTTGTTGGCGCGACCGCAAGGTGAATACGGGCTGTTCGTTCCGGTGGGTGCACTGTTCGTTCGATGATACGCGCTGTACAACCTCGTTTGCTCACGGTCTGCAATTCTGCAATAGCAAGTGTGCCCTTGCCATCGAGCAGACCAACTTGATCACCACTTCCCAAACGCAGGACGGAGCATGCGTGGTGTGCTTCCTCCTCGGGAAGTTCGACCGGGTCTGAAGCGAGATCAGGGCAATGGAACAGGTGCATCGGAAGATGAGCTTCTTGCATCCCAGCGAGCGAGTACGAACAGGATGGTCGCAAAGATGATGACGAAGAACAATGAAGAAGGTCCAGGAGCAAGGCCAAGCAGTACGGGCCATTGCATGCGGGTCCAATTCCCTCGTTCGATGGCCGGTATGATCAACGTTCGCAACGGTTCCGCTATTCCTGATGGCAAGGCGTACCACAGCGTGAATTTCGCCGCGAACACGTACGAGATTCCGATCGGTCCAACGATGAGCACTGCAACACGCGACCAGCGCTGTCCGGCGAGGTACGGAAGCGTCGTGTAGGCCAGGAGCACCGCAACACCGGTCAGGTGCCGAGGCCCGAATGCCCAACCGCCCCACCACATGCCAACACTAGAAATGAAGAGGAAGGTCACCACTACGGGGATCAAAATGTGTGCTGTGTGCCTGAAATGCGCGCGGCCAGCGCCGATAAGCGCAGCGACGACCGCCAGGAGAAGGAGGGGCATGTGCGGAAAAAGGCCGCGGTATGGGCTGAAGGAAAGGCCCCAAAGCGCCTCCCATTGCACAGCGCTGGATACGCTACCATTCTCTGGACGGTATCCCACGACATGGTCGTAGCCCAGATCAAAAGCACTTCCGAAAAGAAGCTGGTCATACAGGAGCAGGCCCAGCGCAAAGGGGAGGCCACCAAAGATGATCCGGAGAACAGGTCGCCAATGACCGGACCTTTCGCGGATCGAGTTCCAGGACGAACCGATGACCCAGCAAAGCGGGAAGATCACCATGGTGTATTCACAGAGTACAGCACATCCCGCCCACGCACCGGTCGCCAAGTAGTGCTCCTCTCTGAGTGCAATGAACGCAAGCAGCAAGAACAACGCGCCTGGCAGGTGACCATAGAAACTTCCGCTGTATACGAACAGGAATGATCCGAAGAAGGTGAGCAACACCAACAATGTTGGTTCGACGTGGGTCTCACCTTGCCGAAGGCGGCGCCAACACAACAGGGCGATCAGGGCGAATGGCACACTTCCGCATATCAGCCCACCAAGTCGAAGCAGATCCAAGTTGATATGATCTGGAGCACTGGTCGCGATCAGCCCCGTGTTGTGCAGGATCCAATGGAATGGGACTACGATCAGTGCAGGTAGCGGTGCCTTCTCGGAATAGTAGTGCCCGTTCACCAAAGCCTTATCACCCGTGAGGTGCTCGAAACGATCGATCTGAAAAGTGCCCTGTTCTACGACGGCTGCGACCGTTGCGGCTCTGCTGATGGTGTTTGCATTGTTCGATTGATCCAAGTGCCAGCTGGACAAGAGGAGCACCAAGAGGATGAAGACAAGGTTGCGGGTGCGCTCCGACATCGGTCAAAGATGGGAAGGCCGCTTTGGCCGAATCCGATCATTGCTTCTTGAAGTCCAGTTTGTAGAAGTGGAAGTCCGGGCTGTGGAGGTCGATCTTGAAGCCGATCACCATGTGGTCCGCATCGAAGTTGAACGTGATGTAACCCGGTTCCAGGAAGGGGTCGGCGTGGTTCCACTTCCAGGTGTCGTAGTGCCAATGCTCCAAATTCCCACTGAGCAATTCGCGAGCAGAGGATAAGGACAACATGGGTTGACCATACACATCCATGATCGAGGCTTCGCCATACACCTTGTCCACATAGGTCCCAGCGATCTGTTCCAGCCCGGCTGAAGGTTGCGTGTCCTTCACGCGGGCATCGGCACGTGCCGTCCGGCGGGCGTTCTCGCGCGCCGTGCGTTTGGCAAGCCGGGGCAGCAGGTCTGACACCGGATCAGCCTTCCCATCGCCGAGGTAGAGGTCCATGATCTTGTTGGTGATGGCGAATACGCTGTAGCTCTCCCCGTTTCCGAGGCAGATCACGGCAAGGTCTTTCTCGGGTACCACGGCATGGTTGAGAATGAAGCCCGGCATGCCGCCGCTGTGCGTGATCACCTTGTTGCCGTGGTTCTGTTCAAGGAACCAGCCGAGGCCGGCACTTTCATCACCACCCATGGCGAGGTGCGGTGAGGTGATGGTGTTGAATGTTGCCTCGGAGAGGAAGGCCTTGTCACCCACTTTGCCTTCATTCGCCCACATCGCATCCCACTTGGCGAGGTCGTTTATGCAGCTATTGATCCCGCATGCACCATCGGCACCTTGCAGGGCTTGGTACGGCATGCTCATCTGCGGTGCAGTTGGTTCCTGTCCTTTGCGCACATGGGGAAGGGCCACGTCGGTCAGTTGAGCGAGGTCTGCGGTCTCCACGGTGGTGCGGGTCATCGCAAGGGGCTGCAGGATGCGCTCGCGCACGAATTCATCCCAGGTCTTCCCGCTCACCTTCTCGATCAATTGGGCTGCGGCGATGAACATGAGGTTACTGTACCCGAACTCATCGCGGAACTCGTAGGTGAAGGGTTCCTTGGAATGACGGTCGAGTATCTCACGTTGCGAGAGATCCGTTCCATACCACAGCAGGTCGCCATCAAAGGTGATCCAGCCGCTTCGGTGGCAAAGAAGATCCTTCACCATCATGTGTTCCGTGACATACGGATCCGGTGTCTTGAACCAGGGCATGTGCTTGCGCACCGGGTCGTTCCAATCGAGTTTGCCCTCATCCACCAACAAGCCGATGGCACACGCCGTGAATGCCTTGCTCATGCTGGCGATGAAGAAGATGCTATTCGGCGTAACGGGGTCCGGCTTTGCGAGATCGAGCTTCCCGAAACCTTTGCCGTAGACCAGCTTTCCGTCCTTCACGATGCCAACGGCGAGTCCGGGTTGATCGAACTTCGTTACCGCATCAGCGATGTAGGCATCGAGTTTCTTGAGATCGGGTTGTTTCTGTGCGGAGCTGCTGGTTTGGAGCAGCAACCCCACAATAAGCAGGAGGGATGTTCGGCGGATCATGGTGGTACGAAGATCGCCGTTCAGGAGGAATCTAGGCCTGCTCACTCGCCAGGCTTCACTTCTTCCTCTTCCATTTTCTTCAAGCCCTTCAGCACGGTGGTCATTGAAATGCCATCGAGTACTTCGATATCGAGGCCATCGCTCAGGCCGGTCTTGATGTAGGTCTTCTTCCAGCCCTCGCCGTCCTGCACGTCCACGAAGGCGCTATCGCCTTTGGTGTTGAAGGTGACGATGCCTTCCGGTACGACCATGGCACTGTCCTTTTGCTCGAGCACGATGTCGGCATTGGCACTGTACCCGGAACGTAGGGTTTGACCTTCCTTCAACGCCACGGCAGCGCGGATCTCGAACTGGATGGCACCCTGGTCCTCTACACCTTTGGGTGCGATATACTCCAGTTCGGCATCCCATTTCGCATCGGACACCGCACCCACGGTGAGTACAACGGGCATACCGAGTCTCACTTTGCCCACTTCGCTTTCGTCCACCTTCCCTTGGAAGATCAGGTCCGTCATATCAGCGATGGAAGCGATCGTGGTGCCTTCGTTGAAGTTGTTCCGTTCGATCACGCTGTTCCCTTCCTTCACAGGAACATCCAGCACCATGCCGTCGATGGTGCTACGTACAACGGTATTGCCTGCACTGGTCCGGCTGATTCCGTCGCGCACCACTTGCAGCGCCTCCTTGGCCGCATCCAACTCCTGCTTCGCACTGCGCAGTCCGATGTCGTATCCCTGCATTTCGCTGGCGCTGATCACGCCTTTGTCGGCGAGGGGCTTGTTGCGATCAAAGGTCATCTGCGCGTTCTGCACGTTGATCTCGGCGCTACGGACGCGCTGCTCTCCTTGGCTCAACGAAAGCATGTCAGGCACGATCTGGATCTTGGCGAGTTGATCACCCTTCTTCACGAGCTGGCCGGCTTCGATATACAACTCACGAATGATACCGCTGACCACGGGTTTGATCAGGATCTCCTTGCGGGGAACGATACTGCCATTGGCCACGGTCTTCTTCACCAATTGTTGAACACGGGGTTTCTCCAGTTTGAATTCGACGGGCTTGTCCACGCTCTTTTGATAGAGGAACCAAAGGGTCCAGACGAAGAGCAATGCACCGATGGTGATGAAGAGAATGCGACGGAAACGTTTCATGGTGGTGGTTGTATCAGATCATCAAGTACCGCTCCGGAGCGCCTCCACCGCGCGAATGGCCAAGGCCCGACGGGCAGGGACCAGACCGGCGAAGAGACCACAGGCAACAAGTACGACCAGGGAAACAAGGGCAACGGTGATGTCCACTTCGGGGTGCGCGAAGAAGGGAGATTCGATCGCACCCCCCACAGCCTCCAAGAGGAACACGCCGGAGATCAAGCCGACATAGCCTGCAAGGAAGGTGAGGGTGAGGGCTTCGAGGACGATCTGGAGCGTGATGGTGGCAGGCGTGGCACCTAAGCTGCGACGGATGCCGATCTCCTGCGTGCGTTCGCGCACGATCACGAGCATGATGTTGCTCACACCCACGACACCGGCGATGAGGGTGAGGATCCCCACGAACCAGCCCAAGCCTGTAATGGCAAGGAAGAGGTTGTTGGTCATATCGAACATCTCCTCCACATTGAAGCTTCCGAAAGCGAGCTCATCATCCGGATGCACCTTGTGGCGTTCGGCCATCAGCTTCTTGATGTTCGTCTCCAACTCGCTCGCCTTGGTGCCTTTGTCCGCTGTGATCGCGAACCAGTGCACTTGGTTCATGGCGTTGAAGGCGTGCTGGAACGTGGTGAAGGGAATGTAGATCGTCGCATCCTGATTCTCGTCCATCTCGGCCGTGGCCTTGGTCTTGTGCGTGCCAATGACCCGGAAGAACACGCCATTGATCTTGATGAAGGTGCCCACCGGTTCCTCATCCGCCGCGTACAGTACATCCACTACGCGCTGCCCGATCACACAGACCTTGCGGTTGTCCCGCAGGTCCTTCTCATTGAGGAATCGCCCGGCAGTGATGCCGGTTCCCTGGATCCGCATGATGTCGGGCATGTCACCGTTCACATTGAACGGGCCGGTCTTGCCGTTGTAGACGATGTTGTTGGCCCCATTCCAACCACCCAGCTGCAGACGTGGGGCGAGTGCATCGACACCTGGAACATTGCGTCGGATCGCTTCGATATCGCTGTTGTCGAAATCGAAATCCCGGCCGCGCGGGAATCCTTGGTAGGGGATGGACGTGGTCTGTGTCCAGATGAAGCAACTGTTGCTTGCCCAGCCGCTGAACGCGCCGTTCACGCCGTTGGAAAGTCCGTTGCCTGCACCCAGCATGATGATGAGCATGAAGATGCCCCAACCCACGCCGAAGGCGGTGAGTGCGCTGCGCAGCTTGTTACGGCTCAGCGTCTGCCAGATCTCGCCCCACCGATCGCTATCGAACATGGTAGGATATCGGGTTGCAAATGGCAGGAACAGGTGGCAGGTGTACACCGTGCGTGAGTGGGTCTTGCCACCTGCACTTGCCAACTGTATCCTGTACGGTCATCATTCGTCGCGCAATGCTTCAATAGGACGGATGCGAGCGGCCTTGCGCGCTGGGATCAAGCCAGCAAGTGTACCGGTGACGATCAGCAGCACCAACGCTTGCACAGCGATGCTCATGCTCACCTCGGGGTCCTTGAACATCGGACCACCGGGCAGAAAGGTGCTTATGCTCTCCAGTGTCGCGATACCGAGCAACAGGCCGCCATATCCCGCAAAGGCGGTCACCACCAGCGATTCGATCATCACTTGGGAGATGACGTTGCGTGGCGTGGCACCGAGTGCTTTGCGCACGCCGATCTCCTTGGTCCGATCCTTCACCACGATGAGCATGATGTTGCTGACGCCCATGATGCCAGCGATGATGGTGCCGATGCCCATCACCCAGATGAAGGCATTGATTGCGCCGAAGATCCCAGTGAAATTGGCGTAGTTCTCCAAGCTGTTCTCCACCCACACTGCACGCGGGTCCTTCGGGTCGAACTGGTGGCGACTGGCAAGGATGGCGCGCGCTCGTTCTGCAGCGCGGAACGATCCTTCCAACGAGGTGGTGTGCAAGGTGAAAGAGATCTGGTTCAGGTCATTGTCCGCATCGAATACGCGCTGGGCCGTTGTCAGGGGAATGAACACCTGGCTGCGGTCATTCTGCCCACGGCCGCTTTTGAACTTGTACACACCCACCACCTCGAACGGAATGCCGTTCACCATGATCCAGTTGTGCAACGCTTCGGCTTCACCGAAGAGTTTCTCTTTGGAATCATCGGCAAGCACGATCACCTTTCGACCATCTTCCATATCGAGTGGATTGATGAAACGCCCTTCGATGATCTCTTGATCCTCCAAGAAAATATACTCCGGCTCGATGCCTTGGATGGAGTAGTTGCCGTATTTGTCCTTGAAGTTGAGCAAGCTTCGGCCACGCCACAGTCGGAACTTTCCAGAGCTCTTGTCCAATTCGGCCACGCCCAGCCGCAGGGCCTTCATGTCCTCGTTGTTCAGTTGGACATCGCGGTTGGTCGGCAGCCCTTTGTACGGCATGCTGGTGGTACCGCCCCAGATATGGATCGCATTGATCGCATTGCCCTTGAAGCCGTCCTCGAATCCATTCCGCAACCCACGTCCCGCACCCAAGAGGATGATGAGCATGAAGATGCCCGTGAACACGCTGACCCCGGTAAGGATCGCACGAAGCTTGTTCTTCGCGATGTTCTCGAACACCTCTCGCCACTGCTCGCTATCGAACATCCGCGACAAGGGTGCTAAGGTCGGCGTTCGTGCTTTCGATCAGGCCATCGCGAAGGCGGATCACACGCTGGGTCTGGGCGGCGACCTCGTTCTCGTGCGTCACGATCACCACGGTCAGGCCCAGCTCACGGTTCACCTGTTTCAACAACTCCATCACTTCGCTGCTGGTGGTGCTGTCCAAGGCACCGGTGGGTTCGTCGGCCAAGATGATCTTGGGGTCGGCGATCAGCGCCCGGGCGATGGCCACGCGCTGTTTCTGCCCTCCGCTCAATTCGTTCGGCATGTGGTGGGCCCATTCCTTCAATCCCACGCGGTCCAGCATGTCCACAGCGGCTTCCATCCGCTTGGCGCGCTTCACACCCTGATAGTAGAGCGGTAAGGCGACGTTCTCAGCAGCGTTCTTGAAGGTGATCAGGTTGAAGCTCTGGAACACGAACCCGATGTACTTGCTGCGGAGTACGGCGCTTTCGGTCTCGTTCTGGCCTTTGATCAGCATGCCATCCAAGATGTACTCGCCACTGTCGCTATTGTCCAGGATGCCGATG
Source organism: uncultured Bacteroidota bacterium (assembly GCA_902826215.1). Taxonomy (GTDB): domain Bacteria; phylum Bacteroidota; class Bacteroidia; order Flavobacteriales_F; family PHOS-HE28; genus PHOS-HE28. Next base: position 36,451 of record CADEDY010000019.1, on the reverse strand, counting down.
ATGTTCAGCAGCGTACTCTTCCCGGAACCCGACGATCCCATGATGCTGACCAATTCGCCCTTGGCGATGTGCAGATCGATGCCTTTGAGCACCTGCAGCACATTGTTGCCCGTGCGGTAGGCCTTGCGGATCCCTTTGAGGTCGATCATGCGTTCTCCCCTGAAACCGAATGGATGGGGTCAGGTGCGAAGGTACCGGTGATGGCTGCTCCTGAATGGGGCCATACATGAGCGGCGCTCCATGGGTAGGAATGGCATGGGTGTGAATTGGTAACGAACCTTCGACGGAGATTGAACTCGACCGAGGTGGTCAGATAGCCATATGGAACGCATTGGGGACGGGCATGAAAGGGGCCGATCGCGGAAGAGTGCAAGGCGGCACATCCCAAGGTCCGTCGGCAGTTGCCAGCCTATAAAGTGGCACGATAGATCATCACCTCGTCTCCGCGATGGACGCCCATCTTGTCGAACAGCATCCCATTGCGTTCCGCGACGGCCACGCTCTTCTCGTTCCCGGGGTCGATGAGCGAAACCACCGAAGAGGCCAGCGCGTGTTTCTGCGCAAACGCCTTGCAGGCCTGGGCAGCCTCCGAAGCAAAGCCCTTGCCCCAAGCACTTGGCAGAAGGTGATACGCCACTTCCAGTTCCACCACGCCGCTCACCTCTTGGGTGAGTAGACCGATCATCCCAACGGGTGTGCCGGTGGTACGCTCCGAAACCGCATTCAAGCAGGAACCATCATGAGGGATCCGGTCCAAGGTCCACTGGATGAACTGGGTGCAATCCTTCTCACTTCTCAAGGTGAAGGGCATGAAGCGAATGGCCTCCGCGCTGTTGTGGTATTCCATCCACCACGAGCGATCGTCCAACGTGGCATGTCGAAAGATCAAGCGTTCCGTGGTGAGGCCAGCGAGGGAGGGGATGGGTAGGACAGGCATGGCGCAAAGATGGAGCGTATGTTGAGTTGAGCGATCTACTTTGGCCCGATAGACGAAGCATGTTCCTCCTTCTCACTGTAGCGTTGGCTCTTGTTGTCCTGTACGTTGGACAATATTGCGCGGACATTCGGGCCGCAAGGAAGCTGGCCAGCGCTGCACCATGGTACCAGTTGCCGATCCTTCGTTCCGTGGGGGTGTTCATCGCTTTACTTACTGTCCCACCGTTGTTCGTTACCTATTCGGGATGGGGCGCAAGCATCCCGGTGCATCCTTGGCTACTCGCTCTGAGCATCCTGCTCTCCGGGCTCATTTCGTATACATGGTACCGCTACCTCAGTTGGCTCGATGTGTTCGAACCCGAGCAGCGCTGGGGCATGTTCCTCACCGTCTTCTTCAGTGCTGGAGTGACGATCCTCGTGCCCACAGCATACGGTTTAGTGGAAGGGGCCACTTCGTTGTCCCTCAACGGCGAATGGTGGAACGACTTCTTCTACAGTTTCGCCGTGATCGGTGGTTTGGAGGAACTCGCGAAGTTGATCCCTTACCTCTTCATACTGATCTTCACCAAGCGGATCAACGAACCGTACGATCACCTCCTGTACCTCTCGCTGAGCGCGCTTGGTTTTGCCTTCGTGGAGAACATCATGTATTTGGAGCGAAGTGGTCTGGTGGCCATCGCCGGTCGTGCATTGTATTCATCCGTCGCGCACATGTGCTTCTCGTCGTTCATCGGCTACGGCGTTGCTTTGGCGTTGCCCCGCGGCCGCAGGCATGCCATCGTTATAGGAGTGCTCATGTATCTGGCGGCGTGCTTCGCTCATGCCCTGTACGATATCTGGTTGCTAGCACCGGGGCGCCCAGCTTTCCTGACCACCATCTTCTTTCTGGGCACCATTCAACTGTGGGTGGTCATGAAGAACAACCTCGTCAACCTGTCGCCATTCGCCGAACCGCATCGCAAGTTGCGGAGCACCATGTTCCGGTACCGGATCGTCAACGCCATGCTTGCCCTGTTCATGCTCGCTTTCGTGGCGGTATTCGTCATGTCCGGTGCGCCGTTGGCGTGGAACCTGTTCGCCGGACAAGGTCCAACTATGCTGGTGATGCTGCTGATCCTCGCCATCAGCTTCGGGAGCTACCGCATCATTCCGGGTTACGTGGCTCGGCTGCGCGTATCCTCGAATCCCTTTCGTTGGTTCCTTCCGATATCCGGTGCCGGCGAGGACCTGAGCGGTGCGCGTATCCGGATCGATATTCCAACGCGCAATTGGGCACGCATCAACCTGCCTGAACTACGACGCGCACTGCCGGTGATGGGATTGCTTGAACGGCGTGTTGTCGTGGGCCACGATCCCGATTGGTACCTGTTCCATCCCGAGCGTAAACTGGACCTCGGTCACGGCTACGAGTCGCTCTTCCTTTTGAAGCTCGATGTGGATGTGGATACGATCCCGGCGGATGCCTACGTCAGCATGATCCTGGCCCGCTTCCCCGGTGAACCGCGGATCGTCAACGGAATGGTACAAGGCGATACAATTGACTTCGGCCCACGCTTCTTCGCTCAGTTGATACCATCCATCCATCAACGTACCGATGGAGGTACAGGCTTATCGGGATTGGGTGGGCACGGGTTGAACTGATCGCATCCGCCCCGAACTGCGAGGGTCCATGGCTCCCTCACTCGTACTGCCTCAGGATCCCCGTATCCAAGGGCGTCCACCAACAGGCTTTCTGTCCGCAAGCCTTGAGCGCGTTGTTCGCCCAGGTGTTGCAGGTATGGAATAGGCTATAACTGCCCACGCCTTCGTAGAACGCATCCGTATCGCCATAGATCGCATGCGTCCGGATCACTTGGGTTCGACCTTGAAGGTCATAAGCGAAACTGTACCGGATGTAGGTCACGAGCCGCCGGTACTGTGCCCGGCTCAGCATCATTCGTTTGCAGAGTGGGCCTTCTTCCAAGTTGCGGTGGAATGTGGCGTGAACGGCGGAGTTGCCAAGACCGAACATCGCCTTGAATGCAACACGGGGCGTAAGGTCACCCCAAGTGGGCGTTTCCAAATAGAAGCCCTTGTCGCCCCAGCCGAAGGCTACCCAAGTGGTCGAACTATCCCGTCCGGTCGTGTTCGCAAAAGGGATATCCCGCGACCAGTCCATGTCCGCTGTGCGAACAGGTAGGACGATGTCGGTGTGTACACCATTGCTGAGGATGTAGGCCGTGATCTCCTTATCTGGATCATTCTCCTCGGCAATACCGATGTGCGACAGCGACCATGCGGAGACCGCATAGAGCGCGATGAACAGGACAAGGACAAGAAGAGATCGCCACAGGATGCGAAGGGTCTTCCTGATCATTTCGAATGGGATGCGAACGCAATTGGGCATCGACGCGCCCTTGGAATCTCCATTGGATCGCTAGCCTCTCGGCGGTTTTGGCCGGGTTTGGATCAACCACTTAGGTGCTACGTTGCGCCACGCAAGATCCATGGCATACCGAAAGAACCGCTCGTTCACATGGGCGAGGTAAACGCTGGTCCAGCCGTACTTGCCGAGCTTCTGCTGGACGGGAGCGAACGCATCCGGGTTCTCATCGCAGAAGGTGGACTGTTGGTCCGGCGTCAACTTCAATACTGCGCGCTGCTCATTCTCCCACATGGTCAAGTAGGTCTTCTTCTTGACGCTGTAACTGGGGCGACCATAGTGCTCCTTCACGGCCGTACCGGGCATGTCCAAGGCCATGGGGCGCACGCTGTCACTTTCCATGTGGGCAAGATAGCGGGGATGGTGATGGAGTAGCACTCCACCTGTTCAACTTGTGGCAGAACTCGGCACCTAGGTTCACGATGATCCCAAGGCATCAGGATCGAAGCGCGTCGCTCAAGCCTCCGCCTTCACCCCGTTCTTCCCCGCCAAGGTCTTCTCGACGGCCGCGATGGCCCGCTTCGTCTTCAACAACGAATCCGGCGTTACGCTGATCGAATCAATCCCAAGTTCCACCAGGAATTGTGCGAAGTCCGGGAAGTCACTGGGGCCTTGGCCGCAGATGCCCACTTTGGTGCCGGTGTGTTTGGCGGTCTCGATGAGCATCTTCAGCATCTTCTTCACAGCAGGGTTGCGCTCGTCGTAGAGGTGACTCACCAGCGCGCTGTCGCGATCGAGACCTAGGGTGAGTTGTGTGAGGTCGTTACTGCCGATCGAGAAGCCATCGATGTACGCGCTGAACTCTTCGGCCATGATGATGTTGCTCGGGATCTCGGCCATGAGGTAGAGTTCGAGACCTTCCTTGCCGCGTTTCAGACCGTACTCGTCCATGACGCCTTTCACCTTCTGGAGTTCTTCCACCGTACGGCAGAAGGGCACCATCACCACCACGTTCTTCAGGCCCATCTTCTCGCGAACGCGGCGAATGGCCTTGCACTCCAGCCCGAAGGCTTCCTTGTAGCTATCGCTATAGTACCGGCTCGCACCACGCCAGCCGATCATCGGGTTCTCCTCGTCGGGCTCGAAGTGTTCGCCGCCCAGCAGGTTCTTGTACTCGTTGCTTTTAAAGTCGCTGAAACGCACGATCACCTTGTTCGGGTAGAACGCCGCTGCGATCTTGGCGATACCGTAACTGAGCTTCTTCACGAAGAAGGTCTCTTCGTCCTCATAGCCGTTGATGAGGTAGCTGATCTTCCCGCTGAGGGCCACATCCCCGAGTTCCTTATGCTGCAGGAGAGCCAGCGGGTGCGCTTGGATGTAGTTGTTGATGATGAACTCCTCGCGTGCCAGACCAACACCGGCGTTGGGCAGACCCGCGAACTTGAAGGCCAGGTCAGGGCTCGCTACGTTGAGCATGATAGGCGTCCTGGTCTCGGGCATATCGGCGAGCATCGTTTCCTCCTTGTGATAGGGAAGGATGCCATTGTAGATGATGCCGGTATCGCCTTCGCAACAGCTGGCGGTCACTTCCATGCCGGTATCGAGCAGGTCGGTGGCGTTGCCGCAACCCACGATCGCGGGTACACCCATTTCGCGCGCAACGATCGCCGCATGACAGGTCCGTCCTCCTTTGTTGGTGATGATGGCGCTGGCCTTCTTCATGATCGGCTCCCAATCAGGATCGGTCATGTCGGTCACGAGCACATCGCCCTGCTGGAAATCCTTGCCGTCGGTATCGCCACCACGACCATCCAGGCTGAACAGGATACGCACCTTACCGGCACCTACGCGGTCACCGATGGCAATACCCTTGGTGATGATCTTAGGTGGCGGAATGCTGTCGTCGGTATCCGAACCATGGTCCAACTTGTATTCGACCACACGATCCGTGGCCTTGCGGCTGTGGATGGTCTCTGGCCGCGCCTGCACGATGAAGAGCTGTTTGGTCAATCCATCCACGGCCCATTCCACGTCCATGGGGCACCAATGGCCTTTCTTGTCACTGTAGTATTTCTCGATGGCGGCAACACTGCGTGCGATCTCCAAGGCCTGATCATCGCTGATGCAGAAGCGGTGACGTTGTGCGCGCTCGATCGGGATGATGGAAGTGGGCTTACCGGGTTCGCCCCCATACACCATTTTGCGGTCCTTGTTACCGAGCTTCTTCTCGATGATGCTGCTGAACCCTTCGGCCAGCGTGGGTTTGAAGACCAGGAACTCGTCCGGGCTGACGGCGCCTTGCACCACCATTTCACCCAAGCCGTAGCTGCCATTGATCAACACCACATCCTTGAATCCGCTCTCGGTATCCAGTGAGAATGCCACACCGGAGCTCCCTACATCGGATCGCACCATCTTCTGGATGCCCACAGACAGACCCACTTGGAAGTGGTCATAACCGAGGCTTTCGCGGTAGACGATGGCGCGATCCGTGAAGAGCGAAGCAAAGCAGTTCCGCACGGCACTGATCAGGTCCTGATGCCCACGGATGTTGAGGAAGGTCTCTTGCTGTCCTGCGAATGAAGCATCTGGCAGGTCTTCTGCGGTTGCGCTGGATCGCACAGCAACGTCGGTCGCTTCTTGTCCGTACTTCTTGGACATTTCGTCGTAGCGCTGGAGTATCCCTTTCCAGATCTCCTCGGGGAACTTGCCGTTCTTGATCAAGGTGCGCACCGCAAGGCCGGTCCGGCGGATGTTCTCGACATCGTCCACATCCAACTTGGCCACGATGTCCCGGATCTTCTGGTCCAGCACGTTGTGCGCGATGAAGGCTTCGTAGCTGGCCACCGTGACCACGAATCCGCCAGGAACCTGCACCCCGAGCTTCCCGAGGTTCTGGATCATCTCACCGAGGCTGGCATTCTTGCCACCCACGGTCGGGATATCGCTGAGTTCAACGTCGTGTAGCCATTTGAGGTAAGGCGGGTGGGACATTCTTGAGCTGGGTGTGAAAGGATCCGTTGAACGGGAAGCAGGCTCAAAAGTTAAGCTTTGGTTCATGGGATCTGTCGTTCGGGATATGATCAGTTCAAGGAATGAGGGCTTCCGGGCAACGGAAAATCGATTTCATTGGTCAACCTATCACTCCAACCATCCGGCTTCATGATACCACGGTTCGCCCATACCTTATTCCTTTTCCTGATATCGACCTTCTTAGTGCAGGCCCAGAACAATTGTGCAAACGCGCTGCCGATCGGCGTAGGGACTCACGTTGTAGCTGCTGTGGATGGAGATGAGCCCCCCCAGACGCTTTGTACGACGAACGGTCAGGTGCCCGCACAACATGCCGAGTGGTACAGCTTCACCGCCACAGTGGACACCATCGTACTCATCAGCACACAGGTAACTGGTCAGCCGAACGTCAATACGCGCATGCACATCTACTCGGGCACCTGTGATGCGTTGACCTGTCTTCTGGGCAATGATGATGGTGGATCACAGTACACATCGCGCGCTTCTTTCCATGCATCTGCAGGAGTGACCTACCTGATCGCCTTCGATGATCGCTGGACGGCCCAAGGGTTCAGCTTCCAAGTGACCGAGATCTACTACAACGTGACCCTCACCGAGACCTACATCCTGTTCCAAGGTGGCAGTATCCTCACTCAAGGTGTTCCGATCTGTGTGGTGGACATGGACAATGACAACTTGGACGATGTGGTAGCGGCACAGGCCAGCTTCGTGAACGTGAGCAGGCAGTTGCCTGAAGGCGGTTTCGAAACCGTGAACCTGCCTACACCGGATGTGACCTTCATGCCCACCTGGAGCATGGCAGCTGGCGACCTGAACGGCAATGGATACAAGGATCTGCTCTATGGCAATGGTTATGGGGTTTCACTGATGTTGCGAACCGATGATGGTCTAGGTTTCACACAGCAGGCTGGGCCTGAATACGTGTTCAGCCAACGCACCAACATGGTGGACATCAACAACGATGGCAACTTGGATGCGTTCGTCTGTCACGATGTTGCGCCGAATGTCTTTTACCTCAACGATGGTAACGGCAACTTCACGTTCAACCAAGGTGGGCTTGGATACTCCTGCGGGAATTACGGTTCCATCTGGATCGACTACGACAACGATGGTGACATGGATTGTTTCGTTGCCAAGTGCGGCTGCGACCCGGCGGATCTGCTGATGCGGAATGAGGGGGATGGCACCTTCGTCAACGTAGCGAACGTGTTCGGACCGGATACCTACCACCAAAGTTGGAGCAGTGCGTGGGGAGACTACGACAACGATGGTGATCTGGATGTGCTCATCGGTGGCAGTGCAAGCGGCTATCACAAATTCATGGAGAACAACGGAGATGGAACTTTCACCAACATCACAGTGGGTTCGGGATTCGATGTCTACACCTCCCAAAGCATCGAATGGACCACACACGACTTCAACAACGACGGGTGGCTCGATATCCTCGGTGGCGGCATGCTGTTGATCAACCAGGGCGACATGACCTTCGGTGCGAATACCTATCCTCCCGGAAGTGGTGCTGTTGGCGACCTGAACAACGACGGCTTCTTGGACGTGATCGGACAATCCGGGTTGCAGATGAATGTGGGAAATGGGAACCATTGGCTACGGATCAACACCATCGGCACGGTCAGCAATCGCAGCGGGATCGGCGCGCGCCTGACCTTGACCACGGCCATGGGCACCCAGGTCCGGGAGATCCGCTCCGGCGATGGCTTCAAGTACATGAGCAGTTTGATGGCCCACTTCGGACTCGGTGCGGACACCGAAGTGTTGTCGCTGAGCGTTCGTTGGCCATCCGGTATCGTGCAAGAAGTCACAGTGGATAGCGTGGATCAAGTGATCGATGTGGTGGAGCCTTTGTCCACAGCAATGATCGAAACAAGCGCGCCTACATCCCTGCGGCTCTTTCCGAACCCGACGAAGGATCGGTTGACCATTGCTGGTGCAGTTCTCGGCAACAGCGCTGTGATCGTGCTTGATCTGGCCGGTAGAGTGGTTCTGACACAGCAGCTCATCGATGGCAGCATCGATGCCAGTGCATTGGCAGCCGGGCAATACGTCCTGCGGATCCGGAGCACGACGGACGCATTGGAAGCACGGTTCAGCAAACTCTAGTGCGCTACACCACCGCCTCCTTCTTCAGCACATACTGGCTGACGTTGCTGCCATCCATGGGGCGCAATCCACGGAAGGTGAACGAAGACAGGACCGTGAAGGCGCCGAGTATGAGGAACGCACTGTGAAGGCCGTTCACGTATTCCAGCTTGGCCGTTTGCGGAATGTCCTGCAGGAACATCGCTGCGACCAATGAGGCCATGGCGATCCCGAAGCTGATGGCCATTTGCTGTCCAGTGCTCGCGATACTGGTGGCCTTGCTTGCCCGAACATCCGCTACATCAGCATAGGTGAGCGAATTCATGGCCGTGAACTGGAGCGACATGAAGAGTCCTTGCAACAGGCCGAGAAGAACGATGAAGATCAACGGTGTGCCTGGTCCGATGAAATAATAGAGGCACATGTTGCAGCCAAGTAGCACGGTGTTCCACACCAGCACATTGCGGTGACCGAACCGGCTGAGGACGGGCTTGCTCATGATCTTCATGCCAATGGCTGCGACGGCGAGTGGCATGGTCAGCAGTCCAGCCTTGAGCGGGGAGAAGCCCATGCCGATCTGATACAACAAGGGCAGGAGGAAGGGCATGCCACCAACACCTAGTCGCGTGATGAACCCACCGACCACCGACAGTCTGAACGTGCGTAGGCGGAAGAGGTGCATGTCCATAACGGGCGTTGGCGTCCTGCGGGCATGCAAGGCATAGCCGATCAGCAGCACAGCACTCGCCAAGAACATCAGCGAGATCTCCACCGGTGGCCAGGTGTGTTCGCCGAAGATCTCCAGTACGTAGGACAAGAGTGCTACACCGGCGCCTAGCAGGAGCACGCCCAAGGTATCCAAGGGAGGCACCTCGGGGTCGTCGTAGTTGGGCATGTAACGGCGGATCATCCACCAGCCTGCAATGCCGATCGGGAGGTTGACGAAGAAGATGCTTTGCCACGGAAGAAGATGGACCATGAAACCGCCCACCACCGGCCCTAGCAGCGGTGCCACCAGCGCGGGGATCACCACGTAGTTCATCATCGTGATCATCTGTGAGCGCGGGAAGGCGCGGATCAGCGCGATGCGACCGACGGGCGTCATCATGGCACCACCCACGCCCTGCAGGAAACGCGAGGCGATGAGCATTTCCAGATTCACGGAAAGACCGCAGAGCAGCGAGCCGATCGTGAAGAGTGCCACTGCCACTCGGAAAACACGGCGGGTCCCGAAGCGGTCTGCCATCCACCCACTGATCGGAATGAAGATCGCTAGGGCCAACGTGTAAGTGGTCAACACCGACTTCAGGCTGAGTGCACTGGTACCAAGGTCCTGAGCGATCGTGGGGACCGCGGTGTTGAGGATGGAGATGTCCAGGTTCTCCATGAACAAGCCCACGGCAACGAGCCAAGGCAGCACGCGCTTCACGCGATCATCCAACGGGGCATTGGTCGGCATTCGGTGCGCAAAGGTCGGCTGAAGTCGAAGCCAAAGGAATTTCTCAAGTGCGGGGTAGGGGTATTTCGCAGGGCGGTTGTCCTAGTGTCAGAAACCAAGCTGATCCAATGAAGACCATCGCACTTTCTGCTGCATTCGCACTTTCCCTTCCATTCAACGCACTTGTCGCACAGGAAAGCCCCAAGCCCGATATCCGCACCCTTTTCGGAGGGAGCCAGGAATTGGACAATGGTGGTTGGGGTGGGCCTTCCATCCACTTCACCCAAGTGATGGGCAAGGATGCATTGCTCGTTGGCGCTCGAGGAGGTTGGCTCATCGACCACGGCTTCACGCTAGGACTTGCCGGCCAAGGCATGGTCACGGATGTCGCAAACACCGACTACGATGGCTACCGACTGAGCATCGGCGATAGCATCCGGCAGCCGAGCCAATTCCGAATGGGCTACGGCGGTTTGTTATTGGAACCGATCATCGCACCATCGAGTCCGATCCATGTGAGCTTGCCCATCATCATCGGTGCGGGAGGCTGTGGCTACCAGACCTATGGCCCGCAACGTGTCGACTTCGACCCGATCCATAGCCGCGAGGACTTCCAAGCCTTCTTCGTTGTTGACGCTGGAATGGAGGTGGAGTTCAACCTGATCAAGCTCGTGCGACTGGGCGTTGGTGCATCGTACCGCTACACCACCGACATCACCCTTCCCGAGACACCGAAGGACGCCTTACGCGGCTTCAACGCCGGCCTTACCATCAAGGTCGGTCGCTTCTGACCCATCGTCACAGTGCCACTCAGCCTTCCACGAGCCGTTGCCGGAACGACTCGTGGAAGGCTTCTGCTTTGAGCAAGTTGAACGCGTGAAGGTGTAGATTAGGCCATTCGCCCATGAAGCTCCATCGATCGACCTTGGCACTGTGCGCAGTAGTTGCGAGCAGTGCATTGCTGGCTCAATTCCACCCGTATGGATGCCACTACTTTCGGAATACGCCTAGACCGCTGAGCTATTCTGCCGCGGCAAGGGAGCAGATCGACGAGACCATCGCGCGCAGCGACACCTTCGACATCCTGCACTACGACATTTCCTTGGACCTGACCAGCTACGGCTCCGGTGCTTTAGGAGGATTGACCACGGTCTCCTTCGTTCCGCTGATGGCCGATCAGGATCACATCCGGTTCGACCTCTATCAGTTGGAAGTGGATTCCGTGACGGATGCGAATGGTCCAATGAGCTTTTCCTACGATGGCGATTTCTTGGACGTTGCCTTCGATACACCTCCGCTGATCGGCGAGGAGAAAAGTGTTACGGTCCATTACAGAGGAGCACCCTATCGCGATCCGGATTGGGGGGGCTTCTATTTCGAAAGTGGCTACATGTACAATTTGGGGATCGGTCTCAGTACCATCCCACCGAACTTCGGCAAGGTGTGGTACCCCTGCTTCGACAGCTTCGTGGAACGTGCTACCTACACCTACCATGTGAAGAGCACAGGTACGTACCGACTGCACGGCCAAGGGGAATTCCTGGGCGAGGTCCAGTTGGAAGGGGATACGGTGATCCGGTCGTACAGCCTGCCGCAGGCCATTCCGACCCACTTGAGCGCTGTGGCCGTTGCGGCCTACGAGGACCACGACGAAGTACACAGCGGCGCCAACGGTGACATCCCCATCCGCTTGAGCGCGAAAGCATCGAACCTCACCGCCATGATCGGCAAGTTCGCCCAGCTCGGCGATGCGATCGACGTTTGCGAATACTGGTACGGTCCTTACGCGTACGATCGAGTGGGTTACGTGCTCACGACGGATGGCGCGCTGGAGATCCCGACCAATGTGGCCTATCCGCAGTTCATGACGGGTCAAAGCCTTTTGGACAATCGCGGCCTGTTCACCCATGAACTCGGGCATCATTGGTGGGGCGATATCGTTACACCCTATGTCCACAACGAAATGTGGTTAAAGGAAGGACCTGCGGAATACAGCGGTCATTTGATCGAGGAGTGGATCTACGGTCGCCAGGAGTTCATCAAGACCGTGAAGGACAATCACTTCAGCGTTTTGCTCAATGCCCACCTGGATGATGGTGGCTATCAGCCCTTATCGCCGATGCCGGATCCGTACATCTACGGAACACACACCTATTACAAAGGTGCTTCGGTGATGCACAACCTGCGCGGTTACATGGGCGACGAGCTATTCCGACAAGCGCTGCGAGGTATCCAACAGGATCTTGCCAACACCACCATCACCTCCGAACAATTCCGGGATGCGTTGGAGCAGGAAAGTGGGCTGGACCTGCATCCGTTCTTCGATGCCTGGGTATTCGCTCCGGGGTACTCGGTGTTCGAAGTGCGGCAAATGGATGCAGTGAGCAACGGTTCTACTTGGGATGTCGGTCTGGAGATCGGCCAGAAGTTGCGCGGTGCCACGGTGCCGCACGAGGACGTACCCTTGTCGGTCACCTTTCTTGCCGCAGATGGTTCAACGAATGAACAGTCCATCGTGGCAGACGGTACAACGACCAACGTTGACCTACAAGTTCCGTTCGAACCGGTGATGGTGGTGCTCAACCGCGGTATGGAGCTGAACCAAGCCCGCATGGACAACGAGATCACATTGGTTCCCGGTGTCTCCTTCTCCAACCTGATCTCCTACGTGGACTTCCGCGTCTACGCGACCGAACTCGTGGATTCTACCCTAGTGCGTGTGGATCACATCTGGTGCTCGCCGGATCAAGGACCGCTTTCCGAAGGGATCTCGGAGATCAGCAACACGCATTATTGGAACATCGACGGCTTGTGGCCGGAAGGCACGGTGCTCCGCGGCAGGGTCTACTACAACGGACTTCAGGTAACGCAATTCGATCACGACCTCATCAACGGTGATGAGTATGGCATGGCTGTCCTCTACCGGCCAACGGCGAACGATCCGTGGATGATCTGCCCGGACCAGACCATTGTTGCCGGGAACCTCACGAATGCGAACGGTTACATCTCCTTCGAGAACATGCAGAAGGGGCAGTACGCATTCGGGAAGACCGAGTTCTTCATCGGCCTGGAAGAAACGGAGGACGCACCTTTCACGCTCGACCTGATGCCCGTACCCGCCAGCGATGTGCTCACTGTAGCAGGAACCTTCGACGGGCAAGCGACATTCTGGTGGGATGTGATCGGCATGGATGGCCGTCTGGTGCAGCGTACCACAACGAGCACCTCCGGCGCCTATCGCCACGTGATCGACGTGTCCAGCCTATCGGTCGGGAGCTATGTCCTTCGCGCGACCGAAGCACGTGGAGCCACCGTGATGGAGCGCCGCTTCGAAGTGGTCCGATAGCCGATGGAAGTTGGTCCTTTGGAGATCGGTCCATTCAACGAGATGGGTTTACGGAAACCCTTCTTCCCCGTGAATGATGCGCTGCACGAATACCTCGTTGATCACAACCGGACGGGTGACCTGCCGATCGAGTACGACGACCTGCGACGGTACGACGGGCTGATGCCTACGCTGGATGTGAAAGGGAAGGCCACGCTGTGGAATACCGTGATGTATAGGCCCAGTGATCTGGAGGGCCTGCACGAACGGTTGGTGGAGACCTATCAACGGCTTGTCGCGGATGGTAGGAGGATCGAACACCTGCGTGTGGCCAGCATCGATTTCTGCGCCTACGGTAACTCCCAGCCGTTCCGCATCAAGATCCTGAATCAGATCAACGATAACCACGATTACTACTACGTCAAGCGCACCGATGCCAGCCGCGTGTACGGGTTGGAACTGGAGCAACTGCTCTCGCCCAACAACATCAACTTCATCTGTCAAGGTGGGACACTCGTAGAGGAACACATCATCGGTGTGCCGGGTGATTCCTTCATCGATGACCCGGTCCAATACGGTGGGCCCGTGAACGCGGTCCGCCTCAGCAAGGAATTCGTCAAGTTCAATGAGCGCTGTTTCGCTAGGCTGCTGGGCGACATGCGAGCGTACAATTTCGTGGTGGATGTGATCCACGATCTGGATCAGGTGCAGTACCGGATCCGAAGCATCGATTTCGATCAGCAGAGCTACGAGGGCAGGGCACGGATCTACCTGCCTCAGTTCTATAAGGAGAACCTGCCCTTCGTCCAGTTCGCACAGCAGGTCATTTCCATGGAGACCGCCGAACAATACCGGAGCGAAGAGCGGACCTTGCTTCGGAAGCGCCAGCGCTTGGCCAAGGACCAGTTGCAACGTCTGCTGGGGTTGATGCGAGCCGATACGATCTCCACCCCCGAATTCATCGAAGAGTTGGCCAAAGACCTTGCGGCCTACCACAAGGAGCCTGCCCTTGTCAAGTGCCGGTCCATGGGTGAATTGTTGGAGCGTCACATGGAGGTGCTCCTTGCTTCCCATTGAAGCTCGGTTTCGACGAAATTGAAACTTTGACCTACCAGAAGCGTATCAGCGCCACGAACGATCATATCCGTTCGACCACGCTGAATGTCATTTGCCCGTTCTCTCTCCGTTCTCGCCACCGCACTCTTGCTATGGAATGGTGCTGCCCAAGCCCAGACCTTGTCCTACGGTTGGTTGAATTTCCCGTGCGCCGATAACCTCAACTGCGGCAACGGTTGTTCCTCGTGTAATCTGCCGGATGATGCACCTGCCAACTTCTTCGGCACCAGTGTCCTTTGGTACGGTATGGATGTTTGTCCGCATCCGATCAATCCCGCTGACAATGCGGTCTACACTACGGGTTGGCCGATCGAGCCGGATCCTGCGGTCTACGTGGGGCTGTCGGTCGTGACCTTGGAGAACGTCCAAGTGGATAGCATCATCATCCGTCACCGTCGCGGACAGAACGGCCCTCAACGGTTGCTCGTGAAGTACACCAACGATGCTCAACAGGTTCCCGTTACCCTTGGCGATGTGGACATCGTACCCGCTTGGCAAGAGACCGTTTTCACCGACCTCGGATGCTTGGCTCCTACGGGCAGCGATTACCAGGGCTTCCAGCTTAGACTTCAAGCCTACCAAGGCGGCGAGGACAATTGGCAGTTGGATGCCATGCGGATCGTCACCAGCCCGTGCAGCGCTACACAGGTCGGCATTGACGAGAACTTCCAACGCAACCTCCAGGAATCGGGTACCTACGTCGATGTGCTGGGGCGTCCGGTGATGGGGCAGCCCGCACCGGGAGTGTATGTCGGTGCTCGCAAGCGCGTACAGGTCTATTGATCAACAGTTCCGAAAGGACCGTTCGATCTCCGAAGAGGGAGTGTCGCTCAAGCGGCACTCCCTCTTTGCTTTCCTGAACGCGGATGGAATTGCAGGATGTTGCTACGCAGGTATTCGCGATCCAAGTGGGTGTAGATCTCGGTGGTGGTGATGCTCGCATGGCCCAGCATCTCCTGCACCGCGCGCAGATCGGCGCCACCTTCCACCAAGTGCGTGGCGAAGGAATGGCGGAATGTATGCGGACTGATGGTCTTCCGGATCCCGGCCTTCACCGCCAATTTCTTCACGAGGTTGAAGACCGACATACGCGATAACGGCCCGCCACGCGCATTGAGGAACACCATGTCCTCCGCCTTCGGGCGCACGGGAAGATGCACGCGTTCGTCGTCCATGTACGTGCCGATCTGCCGCATGGCTTCGGGGCCGATCGGCACCAACCTCTCCTTGTCGCCTTTGCCCACCACGCGGATGAACCCTTCACCGAAGTGCAGCCAGGAGCGGCGTAGACCGCAGAGTTCGCTCACGCGCAAACCACAGCCGTACAGTGTTTCGAGCATCGCGCGATCGCGATGGGCGAGGGGTTTGCTCATGTCGATGACCTTCACCATGGCATCGATCTCTTCCACGCTGAGGAACACCGGCAGCTTGCGCGCGATCCGTGGGCTTTCGATCAGCTCGGTGGGGTCCGTATCCACCACCTTGTCCCGTCGCAGACTGCGATAGAAACCGCGGACTGCGCTCAGTAAGCGCGCTTGGCTGCTGGAATGGAGCCCTTGCTTGGCAATGCTCGTGATGAACGCCTGCAGATCATCGAGCCCGATCGACTCCGGAGCAATGGGTGGTGCCTGGCTTTCGGCATACGCCCGTAGCTTCCCAACGTCCCGTACATACGCTTCCACCGTGCGGTCGCTCAAGGAGCGCTCCAGCTTCAGGTGCATGCGCAGATCGGTCAATGCGTTGTCCCAGGTCACAACACGAAGATCCGATGGACAAGTGGTGAATGCTCCGTGGAGCAGCCCACAACTGCCAACGATGCGATGTTCATGCACGGTGAATGGCACATAGTCCGCAACTTCGCGCCATGCGCATCCTCCTCCTCAACGGACCGAACTTGGATCTGCTCGGCACGCGCGAGCCACACGTTTATGGCAGCCGTACGTTCGAGGACTACCTCACGGAATTGCGCGCCTTGTTCCCCGAGGTCGATCTTGCTTACAAGCAGACCAACGTGGAAGGAGAGTTGGTGGCTTGGCTTCGGTCGGCGGGGACGGAGCAGGACGGCATCATCTTGAACGCCGCCGGGTATTCTCATACCAGTGTTGCCTTACGTGATGCGATCACGGTGTTGGAAAAGCCGGTCGTGGAGGTCCACATCAGCAACATCCATGGCCGGGAGGAGTTCCGCCACAATACGCTGACCGGTGCCGCATGTGCCGGGGTCATCACCGGTTTCGGTCTGGAAGGATACCGGCTCGCCGTCCTCCACCTTCTTGAACGCAACTAACGGAAAGCGTCCCTGTCCAGTTGCACGAACCGCTTCCATCCGAGGATGAAGCGGTCGTACGCAATGCTCCGGTGATACATCCCGTTGAGGTTCGGCGAACGTTCGGTATGCATCAGTTCGCGTCGTTGACGTATCACATGCGGCAGCCGGCGGAAGAACGCGCGATGGGCGCGGCCCACTTCCCAAGTATGCGCGGCATGGCCCTCTACGAGGAATTTCCCGGCAGCGAATGCATCGAGGACAAGCCGGCGGAAAAGCCACCACCACGACCAGCCGTTGTGCAGGTTCTTCGTGAGCACGATCAGGCTGTTGCGGAAATTGAGGTAGGTCTTGCGCGGCGAACCGTAGCCCAATGAGCCACCTCCCACATGCAACACCTTGGCATGACTGGTGTAGCCGATGCGCCAGCCCATGCGACGCAAGCGCCAGCACAGGTCGATCTCTTCCATGTGGGCGAAGAGGTCCGCATCGAAGCCACCTGCTTCATGGAAGGCATCCGCGCGAATGAGCAAACACGCACCGGTGGCCCAGAAGATCTCCATTTCATCGTCGTACTGCCCCAGGTCCTCTTCGGTACGTTCAAAGATCCGCCCGCGGCAGAAGGGATAGCCGTTGCGATCGATGAAACCACCAGCAGCCCCAGCATGCTCGAACTTCTTCGGATCGCCATGGCTGAGGACCTTGGGCTGGCACGCAGCCATGTCGGGGTTCCGATCCAGGTAATCGTTCATGGCGTTCAGCCATCCCGAGGTAACTTCCACATCGGAGTTGAGCAATACGTATCGATCGGCGTTCACCTCGGCCAGCGCAGCGTTATAGCCTCCTGCAAATCCCAAATTGACGGGAAGCGCTATCCGTTGTACCGAAGGATGGTTGTGCTCCAGCCAGACCAATGAATCGTCGGTCGAACGATTGTCGGCAACGATGACATCCGCACCATCACGGTGTTGGATCACGCCCGGTAGAAAGCGTTCCAACCAGGATCTTCCGTTCCAGTTGAGAATGACGATGGCAGTGCGCATGGGGCCGGGCGCGGCAAAGATGCACCTTCGACCGATGCGGGATCAGCGCGGATCGTTATAGAATTCTAAAGCGCGTTCACCTCCTAGGGTATTCACCGGTGCCGCCTGCACATTGTTCATCGGGGTATTGCGCGAATGCAGGATCTGGTTCCACTGCGGATTCTGCTGCTCACCTGGCACTTCGCTGTTCAGGAGCTGGAAGCAGTTCGAGACCATATCCGGCTGATAGAAGACAAAGCGCCGGTTGGTGAACTTGCCCGCCCGGTAGTAATGCCAGATGGTATACGGGTAGGTATCCATCTCATTCAGGCGGTCCATCATGGTGTTCGGTGGCCCGTATTTCAAGTACACTCGACCGCGATCGCTCTCATACCCCTTCAGCACCCGGCAGCCGTAGAGCTTGTTCACCTTGATCACCTCGGCATGGTAATCGGCCCAAGCTTTCTCGGGGTCCGTGCTACGGTTGCCCCAGAAACTGTAGAAGAACCGTTTCATCAGATCCAGGTCACGGTCCTTGTACCGATCGTCGATGATCTTGGCTTCCAACGGATCGGCAATGGGTCGAAGGCTGGCGATGTGCTCGGCCAAGGAATCAACATTGGTGAAGGCGCCGGAGAATTTTCCCTCCAGATCCAATTGATCCATCGACTGCAGGTCGTAGTTGTAGGACACAGGGTTGTTCCGCTGGAAGAACTGCTCCTTGCGGGTGAGCAGGTTGCCGGAGCGGTCCTTGGCTTCGATCGCGAGCACATAGTTGCCCGACGGAAGTTGCGCGATATCGAATTCAGCGATCACCGGTTCAACGGGTTTTCCCTTTACTCGGGTGCTACGCTTGTAGGGGCCAAAGACGGTCTTCGATTCGAAGCTTTCGATCTGGTACGACAAGAGGAAGAGGCTATCTGGACCGATCACCTTATCGGTATGGTATACCTCTGCATAGAAGTTCAAGGTCTTCAATTCCGACGGGAAATAGTCCGACAACAGCGGCACTGGAACATAGCCGTATTTGGAACGTTCTCCTTCTTGCGCGGGCATAATGCGCTCCGCAAAGAGGACGTCGGAAACCGAGATGCCGGGTGGCAACTCGCCCACGGCCAGAGGGGCATTGTAGCGTGAAACGGCTGTGTCTCCGCTCACTAGGTCACGAGCTTCTACGAAGAGGTCGTAGTTGCCGGGTGACAGCTGGAAGAACTCCTGATGGAGAAGGTCCACCTGTAGGCTGTCCAAGCGCTCAGGGCCAAGCACTTCGGTCTTGCCAAAAGCTTTCACCACACCGTCCTGCTCGATCACAGTGATGACCTCGACGCGGGCTTGCATGAAGCCGCGCTCGTTGGCCATGGTCGTCATGGTGCCTGCTAGAAAAGCCATGTTCACCTCTACCAATGGACTGCCGTCCGGCGCATAGAACGTGCGGCTTTCCACCACGGTCTCCACTGCCGCCTTGATCGGCCGATAGGGCCATGCAACAAGAACAAGCGCTGAAAGGAATGCCAAGACTCTCATGTTCACAAAGTTAAGACCTCACGCCGCCCATTCACGACCGTTGGCTGCTCAGTTGACACCGTGCGTGGGTTGAATGGCGCTGAAAACGAGATCCAGCGATGGGGAAGGCCAGAGTTGCTCAGCAGACTTGACCAAGCGCGCTATCCCTTTTGGGGATGCTTCAAAGAGGAGCAACGCCACTCGCTTCGCTCGCCGGTCTTTTCGTTCACCCGAATAGCTCAAGCTGCGGGTGTAAACGGGATCGCGCGAGGCGCGCTATCCCCATTTGGGGGATGCTTCAAAGAGGAGGACCGCTACTCGCTTCGCTCGCCGGTCTTTTCATTTACCCGAATAGCTCAAGCTGCGGGATTGCGCGAGGCGCGCTATCCCTGTGGGGGAGGCTTCAAATTGGAGACCGCCACTCGCTTTGCTCGCCGGTCTTTTCGTTCACCCGAATAGCTCAAGCTGCGCTTGGATCAGGGATTGCGCGAGGCGCGCTATCCCTGTGGGGGAGGCTTCAAATCGGAGACCGCCACTCGCTTTGCTCGCCGGTCTTTTCGTTCACCCGAATAGCTCAAGCTGCGCTTGGCATTCGGGTGAACGAAAAGACCGCCTCCGGGGCGGTCTCCACTTTGGCGGAGAGGGAGGGATTCGAACCCCCGTTACCCTTGCGGGTAAAGCGGTTTTCAAGACCGCCGCATTCGACCGCTCTGCCACCTCTCCAGGTGCTTCGTACCGTGATCCACGGCGCGGCGGCGCGAAAGTAACGCGTTACTTGGCTGGCCAACGATATTTGCACGGTCGTATGAACATCCGTGTTGAATTCCTCGGAACGGGCACCAGTCAAGGGGTGCCCGTCATTGCCTGTAAATGTGCAGTGTGCACGAGTGCCGACCCACGCGATAAGCGGCTGCGCAGTTCGGTACGGGTGCAGCTCGGCGAGAAGAATTTGCTCATCGATGCGGGGCCCGATCTTCGGCAGCAGGTGCTGCGCAGTGGGATGACCACCTTGGATGCCGTGCTGCTGACCCACGAGCACATGGACCACATCGCGGGGATCGATGATCTGCGGGCGTTCAACTTCGCTCAGAAGCGGTCGATGGACATCGTCGCGAACGCGGCCACGCTCACCGCCGTGCGCCGGATGTACCATTATGCCTTCGGGCCTGAACGCTACCCTGGAGTGCCCGAACTGGAATTGCGCACCATCGACAAGGAACCCTTCGAATTGCTGGGAACACGGATCGAACCGATCGAAGTGATGCACTACCGGATGCCCGTGCTCGGTTTCCGGATGGGCAGCTTCGCGTACATCACCGATGCCAAGACGATCACCCCGGAAGAATTGGCGAAGCTGGAAGGGGTGGAGGTGCTGGTGCTCAATGCGCTTCGACAGAAGGAGCACTTGTCCCACCTGAATCTGGCGGAGGCCTTGCGGATCGTGGAGATCGTTCGTCCACGTCGGGCACTTTTCACCCACATCAGTCATCTGCTGGGCGCACATGCCGATGTCTCGAAAGGTCTTCCACCGGGTGTGGAACTGGCCTATGATGGGCAGGTGGTGGAGCTGTGATCGCTCGGCCGTTCCGGGATCGAAATGCCCCTATCCTTGGAGGGCAAGCTCCTTCCGCTTGGTCGATCCGCTCCGGTCAACGAACTTCGTACCAACTGATAAACGGTTCGGATCATGCTACAACGTTCACTCGTCTTTTCGCTCACTGCCCTGATCGGCGCATCGACCGTTCAGGTCAACGCCCAACAGAGGCCTACGACGGAGGAGGTCACCTTCATCACGGATAACCGCCGTCTGCCCGATACGGAATGGCAAGCCGAGTTGCGCCAACGGAATGGATGGCTGCAGTTCAAGGCCCAGCATCCACGTTGGTCAGCCGAGTTCAATGAAGCCACGGGACTTCCACGCAGGGCCTATGGAACGCCGATCCCGATGGGGAGTGCTTCCGAAGAAGTGGCCCGTCAATTCCTGACCACCGAGCTGGCGGCTTACCAGCTACCGATCGCCGAACTCGTGACGAGCGCGACTGCGCCGACGGGCAAGCTCACCTACATCCACTTCACCCAAGAACATGAAGGGCTTCCGGTGCTCGGCGCCAAGGCCATGGTGAAGTTCGATGGTCAAGGTCGGGTGATCGGTTTCGCTGCCGATCTGATCAAGGACATCACGGTCGACCTTACGCCGGCGATCCAGGCCAGCGCCTTCGCGGATCTTGCCGGGCAGGGCCTTTCGAACATTCAATCCACCGAGGACAACGGCCTTCGTTTGCTCGCTGTGCCCCATGGACGCACCAACGATGTGCGCTTGGTACGGGAAGTGGTGGTGCACACGCAGCGCGGAGATACACCGGGGCGTTACCGCTGCTTGGTGGATGCGCACACGGGACAGTTGTGGTACCGCACCAACGAAGTGCTGACCTGTGAGCACGGCGATGTGGACGATGCCGGTGCCGATGTGACGATGACAGCGCTGGCATACAACGGCAGCCCGCTCGAAACACCGGAGGTGCAGAACCTGCCGGAGATCGATGTCACCGTGGGCAGTTCGCTCTTCCAAACGGATCTGAACGGCTTCCTTGCTTCCGGTATTCCCGGCCCTGCTTCCGCGTTCTATCAGTTGCGCGGTCGGTGGGCCAACGTGAGCACGAACGGCGTTACACCAAGCTTCTCTGGCACGGTGCAGGAAGGGGCGAACACTATCAGCTTCAACGGCAGTGCGAATATCCGCGAGCGATCGGCCTACATCTACGTGAACCAGATCCACACGCACATGAAGAACGTGCTGCCGGATTTCCTCGGCATGGACTTCCCGTTGCCTACGCGGATGGATCTGACCACGGACAACTGCAACGCGTTCTATGATGGATCCAGCATCAACTTCTATGCGGAAGCGAACAACTGCCGTTCGTTGGCCACGATCAACGATGTGGTCTACCACGAATATGGTCACGGCATCAACGGTCGTTTCTACAGCAACCTGAGCAGCGATTTCACGAACGGTGGAATGAACGAAGGCTATGCCGATGTATGGGCTTTGACCTTGACGCAGAACCCGGTCCTCGGCTTGGGCATCAACTTGGACAACGACAACTCCACGGTGCGGCGCTACGACCAGGACCCGAAGGTGTACCCGATCGACATCGTTGGCGAAGTGCACTCCGATGGCGAGATCATCTGTGGCGCTTGGTGGGACACGTATGTATTGCTCGGCAACGACATGGATCTGACGTTGGAGCTCTTCGCGTTGGCCTTCCCCGGCTTACAAGCGAACACCTTCAATGGCAACGAGGGCCAAGCCTTCCGGGATGTTCTGCTGGACGTACTCCAGGCCGATGACGACGACGGCGACATCACCAACGGAACACCGAACGGTGCTGCGATCGTGGAGGCTTTCGGGATCCATGGCATCACCTTGATCAGCGATGCACAGCTCATCCACGATGACCTGCGTTCAGCAGCTGCTGATGCACCCATTTCGATCAATGCCGATGTGGTGATCACCTTCCCATCCACGGAATACCTGCAAGATGCTTCGCTCTTCTACAAGGTGAACGGTGCGGCCGACTGGACCAGCATTCCGATGACCAGCACCGACCAGAGCTCCTATGATGCAAGCATCCCAGCGCAACCAGCAGGCACGGTGGTCGCCTATTACTTGGGCCTTCGCGACATCTTCGGACAAAGCAGTTCCATCACCCCCGTGGGCGCGAACCGCTTGGATCCCGGTCTGCCGTTCTACATGCTTGTCGGCTATGACCTTATTGCCACCGAGAACGCCGACGACCTCAGCGAGCTCGGCCCTTGGGTGGAAGGTCAACCGGAGGACAACGCAACGACCGGACGCTGGGAGTTCGGTGCGCCTTTGGCTTCGTACTCCGATATCCAGGACATCGGGACGATCTGCCAAACGGGAACCCAACATACCGCCGGTGGCGAGCTGTGCTGGTTCACGGGTAATGCATCGAGCCTCTCTGCCGGTATCGGTGAGAACGATGTGGATGACGGCAGCACCACGCTGTTGGGACCGAACATCGATCTGACGGACTACGCGAACCCAGCGATGAGCTACTGGCGCTGGTACACCAACAATCCACCGAGCGGTGCCAACCCGAACGCGGATTGGTGGCAGGTGTATGCGAGCAGCAACAACGGCAACACCTGGGTACGCGTGGAAGACACCAAGAGCGGCGAACGCAACTGGCGTCGTAAAGTGTTCCGCGTGCAGGATGTACTCGGTGATGTGAACAGCATTCGCTTGAAGTTCATTGCCAGCGACAGCACGCGCCTTGGGCAAGAGTTGGATGGTGGCAGCCTGATCGAAGCCGCTTTGGATGATGTGGAGCTTTGGGATGAAGCGAACACGAGCAGTGTAGCAGAGATCGCCAGTGCGCGCCTTGCTGGCGTGTGGCCGATCCCTGCGAATGGTACGCTGAACATCAGCGTGCGCGAAGGAGGGAAGGGCACACTGCGCACCGAGGTCGTTGACCTCACCGGCCGTGTGGTGATCCAAACGTCCTCTACTTCCACGGTGGGTATCTCACAGCTCGATGTCACCGGATTGGCGGAAGGAGAATACGTGCTTCGTTTGCGTTGGGCCGATGGTTCCACGGAGCGCCGCTTCAGTGTGATCCGCTAACGGACCGAACGAACAACAGGCCCCGGCTCCACCAGGAGACCGGGGCCTGTCCGTTCATGGCACCACCACCGGCCATGCGCCCCGCCGCTGATCACCCAGCAGGCAGACCAGGTAATACCCGGTAGGGACATGGTTGAGGTCGAACTCTCGGGTGGTGCCGGAGAGGCGTTGTGTTTCCACGGTGCGGCCGCTGGCGTCGAGCAACTGCAGTTGGTGCCACTCTCCATTGGGTAGCGTGAACCGGCCATCGGCTCGCATTCCCGGGGCCGCTTCGTGAATGGAGGTGGTCAGTTCTGTACCAAGCAGAACGTCGATCACCTCGCTCTGCGTGAGCCCTTGATCATAGATGCGCACATCGTCGATCCAACCGGAGAAGGGTGCTGCGCCCGTGCTTTGTGCCCCGAGCGATGCCGGTGCCTGGGGATGATAGCCCATCGTTCCGGTCGCAGCGGTCTCGGCCATCAACGAACCGTTCAGGTAGATGCGCATGGCCGCTCCGTCGTAGCTCGCGACAATGTGGTACCACGTGCCGGAGAACACCGAGGATGGTGCCGTGCTCAGTTCCAGCGTCGAAGCGCCTGCGCGCAAGCGGAACCGCAAGGCCGATGCTTGAACGAAGGCGATGGACCAGATGTGATCCTGCGCTTGCGGACCAACGGTCTTGGCGATGATGGTCCGTTCCATGGCCGTCACGAAGTCCGGTTTCACCCACACCGAAAGGCTCAGGCCCGGGCCACCCGTGGTGATGTCGCACGCACCGAGGATGATGCGATCGTCGACGCCATCGAACCGACACGCACCGCTGTGATGTCCGCCGGTGGGTGCCCATTGTGCGCCGTTCTGCAGCACGCCATTGGACAGGTTGTTCCATTCCTGGGCCGTGGGGCCGCTGCTCTCATCCAAGGTCCAATGGAAGATCGGGATCGGTTGCGCCTCCATCCAATGGAACAGGAAGAGGCACGGTAGAAGGGCGACTTTACGTTCCATGGTTCGCGATCGGGTTACGATCACGGGAACGACAAGGTCCTTGCCTCAGGTTACGATCATTCGACCGGAAGCAGATGAATGCGCACGAGGGCTTGCCCCGCATCGCCGAACGGCCGACTATACGAACTGCTTATCCTGCTCCAAACAGACGGCCAGTTCCTTGTACACGCCCAACAAAGCCTCGTGGCTCGGGTGTTTGCCGACGCGCTCCACGATGCGTCGTGCCAGCGTGCCGTGCTCGAGGATGTGCGCGATCTGTTGTCGGCACCCTTCACTCAGTTCGCCGTAGAGTTCAACGAAGAGGTGCTGCCACAACTTCTGTGCGGTCATCTGATCCTGCTTCATCAGGCCGAACATCAGCAGGTAGTCCTTGTTCGCGATCATGGCTTGGCCGGCATCCTTGATCACCTGTAGGAAGAGCGGCAACAGGTCGTTCTCGTCCCATGCGCGTTGCAGGTACGAACTCACCCAACGGCCGCTGGTCAAGGCCTTCAGCACGGCGACGATGAGCTCGGCGATGGCGAGGTCGGCACTGGGGCACTCTTGGATATCGATCACCCGGATCTCGATGGCTCCGCGATCGAAGCGTGCGATGGCGCCACGCGAGTTCGCGAAGTGGTGATCCATGACGTGGTCCGTATCGAAGGGCGCCATGGCCTGTGCGATCGGGCTGAAGATCGTGCGGTAGTAGTCCTCTTGCGAGAACACCGCTTCGGGGATCAACGATCCCATCAACTCCGGCAAACGCTCTTGATGATGCAGGTAGGCCTCCATGCGCGAATCGAGGAAGCCCGTGACCTTGCCATCGAGGATCGGCGAACTGGCGCTCAACGCTGGGATGATCGGCAGCAGCAGGCGGATCGCAGCGTGCAGCTTCGCGAACTCCTCGTCGTTGGCGAAGGGCAGGTTCAGGTGGGTGCTCTGCAAATTGCTCCAGCCGTGTCCGCGGCAATCGAAGATGCGGTTGTAGAGCGCGTACACCTCGTTGTAGTCGTGTGGCCAGATCACCGTCTCCGTGAACGGATCCATGAAGGGGTGTGCCGCACCGGGCAACAACATCGCGTTGCGCTTGGCCAGCACGGCATTGATCGCCTTCACTTCGCCGCTGAACTTCTTGCGGAAGGTGGGGATCTTCTTCGTCGGCTTGGCGGTCTTCAGTTCCACCACGTGGCTCACCAGCTCGTTGCTCCATTCCACATCGCCGCGCTCCACATCGCTGGTGATGGCGCCGGTGACATCCTCGAAGAGCTTGTCCACGATGGGCAGTACCTTCAAGGTGTCGCGATCCACCACCATGTATTCGAGCTCGATACCGGTGACTTCGAAGAGCTTGTATTTCTTCTGCTTGGGGGTCATGCTGGGGTCGTCCGTTTCGTTGTGGACGCTGATTGGGGTCGTATGCCGATCCGTTCTTCAATGCACTGTTTCAATGATCCGATGATGGCGCGGTAGAGTTCATCACCCAGCACCACATCCTCCACACCGTGATCGATGTTGGGGCATTCGTTCACCTCGATCACGTAGGGCTTGCCTTCGAATTCCTTCACGTCCACACCGAAGAGGCCCTTGTCGCCGACGATCGCCAACACGGCTTTCACGGCCGCCTCCACGATGAAGCCGGGTGCCTGCTCCACGGGTATCGTCTCGAAGTCGCCCGTCTGGTGCCGCTTGGTGTCGCTGCCCCAGTTGTAGATCTGCCAATGGCCGCGCGCCATGAAGTATTTGCAGGCATACAGCGGCTTGCCATCCAGCACACCGATGCGCCAGTCGAAGTCGCTCGGCATGTATTCCTGCGCAATGGCGAGGTCGCTTTCCGCTAGGATGTCATCCAAGTGCTTCTCCAGTTCCTCGGGCGTCTTCGCCTTCACCACGCCGCGACTGAAGGTGCTATCGGGCAGCTTCAACACCACGGGCAGGCCGAAGAGCTTGCTCACTTGGTCGCGGTTCTCGGAATGCACGATCATGGTGCGGGGCGAAGGGACCTCAGCGGCATTCATCACCTCAGCGAGGTACACCTTGTTGTTGCATTTCAGGATCGCATCGGGCGCATCGATCACGGCCAGGCCTTCGCTCTGTGCCTTCCGCGCAAAGCGGTAGGTGTGGTCGTTCACGTGCGTGTTCTCGCGGATCAACAGTGCGTCGTACTCCGCGATGCGATCGATGTCGTTCGGGCCGATGATCTCCACGGCGAAGCCCATGTGCTCCGCCGCCTGCCGGAATTTCACGGTGGCCCGTTTATTCGACGGCGCTGCCTTGTCCTCCGGATTGATCAGGATCGCCAGGTCGTATTGCGTGCGATCCGCACGGGCACCATCGTAGCGCTTCTTGGCGAAGTACTCCGCTGCGTAGCGCTTCACGTAGTTGAGGTGCTCGTCCGGAATGTCGTTGAACGGGATGGGGCGCACCGAGCGCAGTTCCCACTTGCCACCCTCGGTCTTCACGAACCGGGCACGCAGCAACGGCGATTGGAAGACCTTGTACAGTTCGTGCGCGAGCCGATCGTACTTGCGGTTCACGTTGCGGCCGAAGTAGATGCTGAAGATGAACTCGTGCTTGTTCTTTTCCGCCAAGCTTTGCTGGATCACGTCATCGAGATCGCGCGACAGCACCTTCACGATGCTCGGCGACTTCAGGTCGAGGATCGTCTTCGCACTCGGGATCACCTTCTGGCCACGGGCTTCAGCAAGCAGGCTCACGTAATACCCACGGCTCTGGTAGCTGTAGCTGCGCGCCAGGTTGAACACGCGCACGTTCTTCGTTCCCGCGAACTTCGGATCGGTGAGGTAGTCCTTGGAACTGATGACCTCCAGGCCCTTCACACCCAGGTTCCATTCCTTGGGCTCGCGCACGACGATGATCTTCTTCATAATGGTTCCTTCGAAATGATCAAGAGATTCGCATCGTACGTCACGATCCCCAGCATGATCGCATTGATCAAGCGGCCGACAGGAACGTGGTAGTAGAGGTCGTTGCTGAACGGATTGTCCTGGTATGGATCGGCGACCAACACCGTCTTCTTGTCCATGCCGCAGAGCACCACGAAATGCCCCATCGGTTTGCCACGCAGGTCGTCGTAGATGCTATCGCCGGTGGAACCTTCGTACTCGCGCTTGCTTTTGTAGAGGTAGGTCGCGCTCAAGCCCGTTAGCACCGGTAGGTCGCGATCGAAGTACTGTTGCAGCAGGGCAGGTGAGGGGTCGTCCAACCGCACTTCGCCACCTTCCTTCAGGAACTTCGAATAGGCGAGGCAGGCCGCGTGCAGCTTCTTGCCCTCCTTGTGTTTGGTCTGGGCCAGCAACTTCTTCCGCATCTGCTCCGGTGGAAGGCCTTCCCACGTGGGGTCGAACACGCGCAGGTTGTAGCTGTGGATGCGGGCATGGAAACCACGCTGTAAGGCATGGATCCCAAGGAACACCGCCAAGGTGCCACCGTCCTCCAAGAAGTGCACCTCATCGATCACCTGCTCCAATGGCAGGTCCAAACCGAATGAAGCGTAGACCGCATGCAGGGCCGTAGGGCCGCAGGTGCTGTCGTCGGGTTGGGCAAGAATACGGATGGGGCGCATGGCAGACCGCGTCACACGACACGTCATTCCGGGCTTGACCCGGAATCGCGACAAAGGTGAATGGTGTTCCCGCTGGGATCAAGGGGGCGCGAACGCTGACGCTTCACGATCGGTTGTTGACAGCCGTTTCAGATCTGCACCGCAAATAGATACGAGCCATGCTGGTCGGCATCTGTGAGTCACCGGATAGACCGCTACCGCGTTCTTCCGGTGTGACGGCGTTGGGTGGGTCGCTGGTATGTTGCAAGGTGGTGCCTACCTACTAGGTCGTCACGCCGGGCGACGGGTGGGCTGGTGCGATGGGGACCCGGCGTCTCACCAATGCCTGCTGCGCTGGTCGGCATGTGTGAGTCAACGGATAAGTCGCTACCGCGCCTTTCCGGTGTGACGGCGTTGGTTAGGTAGCTGCGACGCTGCAAGGTGGTGCCCACTTACTAGGTCCGTCACGCCGGGCGGAGGGTGGGCTGGTGCGAAAGGGACCCGGCGTCTCACAGATGTTTGCGAGGGTGGTGCCTTGGTGAGTCACCGGATGGAACACTCCCGTGTTCTTCTAGTGTGACGCGGTGGGGTAGAGTACGTTCAGTTCACTCCAGATCTCGGCGATCATACCAGCTTTCGCTCAGGTCGATCCACTCCGGGTTCTTTGAACGGATAAGATCTTCCTTCCAAACACGCCGCCACTTCTTGATCCGCTTTTCCATGTCGATCGCTTCGGTGATGGAACTGTACGCCTCGAACCAGACGAGTTTGTGACACAGGAATTGATCGGTGAAAGAGTCCGGGTATTCGCCCTTCTTGTGCTGTAGGATGCGTTTGGTCAAATTCGATGTGACACCGGTGTACAGTGTGGTGTTGTGCTTGTTGGTCATGATGTACACGAAGCCACCTTTCATTAAGTGAAGTTCGGGATTGGTCGGCTTAGTGGGTGCAGGCTTTTGTGAGACACCGGATAGACCGCTACCGCGTTCTTCCGGTGTGACGGCGTCGGGTGGGTCGCTGGTACGTTGCAAGGTGGTGCCTACCTACTAGGTCCGTCACGCCGGGTGGAGGGTTCTACAAAGAGCCGTCATCCCGGCCCTGAGCCGGGACGGCGTCTCACAGATGTTTGCGAGTGTGTTGCCTTGGTGAGTCACCGGATAGACCGCTACCGCGTTCTTCCGGTGTGACGGCGCTTGGTGGGTCGCTGGTACGTTGCAAGGTGGTGCCTACCTACCAGGTCCGTCACGCCGGGCGGAGGGTTGGGAGGTGCGATGGGGACCCGGCGTCTCACAAATGCCTGCTGCGTTGGTCGGCATTTGTGAGTCACCGGATAGACCGCTACCGCGTTCTTCCGGTGTGACGGCGTCGGGTGGGTCGCTGGTACGTTGCAAGGCGGTGCCTACCTACTAGGTCCGTCACGCCGGGCGATGGGTTGGGCTGGTGCGATGGGGACCCGGCGTCTCACAAATGCCTGCTGCGTTGGTCGGCATTTGTGAGTCACCGGATAGACCGCTACCGCGTTCTTCCGGTGTGACGGCGTCGGGTGGGTAGCTGGTACGCCGCAAGGTGTTGCCCACTTACTAGGTCCGTCACGCCGGGCGACGGGTGGGCTGGTGCGAATGGGACCCGGCGTCTCACAAATGCCTGCTACGTTGGCAGGCCTTGGTGACTCACCGGATAGAACACTACCGCGTTCTTCCGGTGTGACGGCGTGGGCAATAAAGCGCTATGAAACCCTTCCGGTGTGACGGCCTATTTCGAACGCCCCCTACCGATACCGCCCCACGAATTCCGCATACCCACGGCACTCTTCGATATCGCGATACGCCTCTTCGCTCTTGGCATCGGTGAGCGCGCTGCGATACGGGTTCGTCCAGTCGTGGTCGGTATCGTTGGAGTAGGCGAGCCAGTTGCGTTCGCAGGCGCCGGCCATGTCCACGGCCAGGGCTTTCAGCACTGGGTCCTTGGCGGCTTTGATGGCTTGGAGGTAGTGCGATTTGGCGCGGGCGCAGCCGTAGTAGTCGTCGTCGAAGGGACCGGCCACGTAGCTCGGTTCGTCCCAGTTGCCATCTTCCCAGATGCTCCAGGCGATGCGGCTCATGATCCAGTACTTGCCGTGCCAGCTCATGTTGTAGTACGCGTTGCCGAGCAGGTAGTGGTTGAGGGCGCGTTTGCTGGGGTTGCGGTCGGCTTCCTTCTTCAGGGCGATCATGCGCTCCACGATCGTGCGCTTGGTGTAGCGGTTCACATCCGTCTTGCCGTAGTTGTGCGGGTCGTGGATGTTCAACTGGAAGGGATCGTCGTCGGCGAAGATGGCGTAGGGGTAACCGGTCCAGAATTCATCCGGTATCTGCTTGAAGGCTGCAGCGGCTTCTTCCAAGCGGTCGCGCACCACGTACCAGGTGGCCTTGTAGTCCAGCAGTTTCTCACGGCTCAGTTCGTTGTACTTGAAGTGTGCCTCGGTGTTCTCCCAATCCGCGGGGCGTTCGTTGGTGGCGGTGAGGTACTGCTCGAAGGCGGTCTTGTTCGGTTTGTCCAGCAGCGCGATCATGCGGTCGTAATCGGCGGGGGCGGCGCGCTCGAAGGCTTCGTGGCGCGCGTTCTTGCTGTACCACGAGGGGATCATGGTGCCGAACATGCGCTCCGTGCGGGCCAAGAGGAACAGCCCTTCGGCCATCTCGCCGCGTTCGATCAGTTCCTTACCGAGGTAGAGGTGCAACTGGCCGAGCAGGGTAGCGCGGTGTCCGAAGAGTTCCGGCTCGGTGTTCATCAGCTCCACCAAGGCCAGCACATCGCTGCGCGTGGCATCGGTCAGTTGCTTGCTCGCCAACACGCCGCAGAGGATGCGGTCGATGCGGGCTTGGGCGCGCATCATCGCGGTGGCTGCGGGTTCTTCTTCTACACGGGCCATGGTGGCGCGACAGGCATCGAGATCACCGACAATGAAGCTCAAGTGACCGTTCAGCAACTGGAGCAAGGCCTGCTGTTCGCCGGTGTAATGCGGCGCGATGCGTGCGATGAAGGCGTGTACCTGGTGCAAGTATTGCCGGTCTGCGCGGGACACGTCTTCCTGCGTAACGCCATCGTCGGGCTCGTTCCACTGGTAGATGGCCGCGTTGAAATCCGTGAGGGCCGGGGTGAGCAACCAATCCTCCAACTTGTTGGCCTCGCGGGTCAGCAGCAAGGGCAGGTGTGCATTGCCGGGATCCCACGCCGCGATGCGTTCCAGATCGTCCAACGCGCGGCCGGGGTGTTGCAGGTCGCGCATCACCAGCAGCGTGGTGCGGTGGGTATCGCTCGTTGCCAGCGGCAGGTAGCTCTCCGCCATGCCGCTCTCGAACAGCTGCACCATGCGGAACTGCTTGTCCGTCGCACGGTCGAAGCAGGCCGCGAAGGCGAGGTCGCGCGACGGGTTGTTCAGCATGCCCGCGAGGTAGAAGGCCGCCGCCGGTTCCATCCACGTGGTGCCGCGCAACGGGGCGAGGTGCTGTTCGTACAGGGCCTGTGCACCCAGGTCGGGCCTGCCGGGGTCGTGGCTGTGGTGGGCCAAGCGCACCAGTTGGAATGCCAAGCGCGCGCGCAGGTGCGGATCCTTCGCCGCCTTCAGCTGGTGCACGCCTTCCTTCCACGCCTTGCGGATGCCTTGCCCATCGTGCGCGATGAAACCCCACGGGTCATCGCTGTTCACCAATTGCTCGCAGCGTTTCGCGAAGCTGATGTAGGCCGGCCAGCCTTTCTTCTTCTGCGCCAACCGACGCAGGAAGGCGTTCGTGCGGAACAGCTCCGCCTCCTGCTTGAAGTAGTCCTCCGGTGCCGTGCCATAGAGGATCATGGCGATGTCTTCCGCCGACACATCGTTGCCCACCACGGCCTGCCACTCGGCGAGGTTGGCCTCGTAGGGCAGGTTCACGATCGCATCGTAGTCCGGACCGTAGAGTACTTCGGTGGTGAAGTAGAAGGCATGCAACGCGCGCGAGTCGGCGATCTCCGGTTGCAGCAACCAGAAGCGGAATTCCTCCGCGTTCCAGTCCCAGCCGCAGCTGTTCAGCCGGGCCGGTAGCAGCGCATACGCTAGCGCGAAACAGAAGGACAGGGCGCGCATCAGGGTTTGTGATTGCGGTCGTAGTTGATCTCGGGAACAGCCATCACCGTATCCACCGCCTCCCAGACCGTGGTGTCCATGACCTCGTACGGACCTTCCCACGCGTCCTGTTCCTCCACCTCGGGTGGTGCGAAGGCCGATGTGCACAGCCTGCCGAAGGCCGCGTATCCGGCTTGCACTTCGGCCTTGTCCATTCGTTGAAAGGTGCCGGTGCCCAGTTCGAAATAGGCCACCGCGAGGGTGTCGCTGTTCACGGCCTTGCGGGCCAACTGCGCCACTTCGGCGATCGCCTCGGGCGTCATGCGCTCCATGCGGATCTCATCGCCCAGGTGCAGTTGCGGCAGTTGCGCGTTGTTCTCGTTCACCACCTGCAGGGTGCCGCGCATCTCGCCTTGCAACAGGCCATACGAATGGGCCAGCTGCACCTCACCGTCCTGCAGGATCCCCTGGAACACACCGTTGCGGAAGTGAACGCCCCACGAGAAAGCAGGCAATCCGATATCGAGCGGAAGCGGATAGGGCTTCGCGTTGGCGAAGTAGGGCTCGGCGGCCGCGCGGTCGAAGATCGAATTGGTGTTGCCCGGCTCGGTGATGCGCCCCACGTTGTAGGGCATCAGCATGCCGCGGTCGGCGGGTGGCACACCGGTCTTGCCCGGTCGCGCATATTGGTGCAGGCGGATGGTGGCCGTGAGCGGCACATCCAAGCTATCGTTCAGCATCCGCGTCAGCCGGAAGAACCGGTCCTTGGTCTTCGCCGTCCAGTCGCAATCCAACATCACCCCGTGTATCGTGTGCGGACATTCCATCCGCAACTTGCGCAGCAGGTTGTGCCCCAGTTCCTCCACCTCCGCATCGCTGATCTTCAGGAACGTGTTGTTGGTGATGTAGATGCAGGGCACCAGCTCCACCTGCCCGGTCCACATGCCGCCGCGTCCGCTGTAGTCGCGCCATTGGTAGGGCACGCGCACGCTGCTGGTGGGGTGGGCACCGTTGGCTGGGTTCCAGTCGATGTCCAGCAGCTTCAGGTACACCCGCTGGATGCCGTTGCGCTGCGTGGCCTGCTCCTCATCGCCCTCCAACCAGTAGCTGTTGCGCCAGCGGAACACGCTCGGCACCACCACCGCCTCGGGCCTCTCCGGCAAAAAGGCCGCCAGCAACAGGGGCACCACCACGATTGCCGGGAGCCAGCGGAGGAGGGGTTTCATTTGGTTGGGTGGTAGGGGAACGCGGGGGCGAAGTTGGTATTTCGTGCTGGAGTTCGCAGCATGACTTGTGCCGGAAAAGAAGGACACAACCGGTGGTGAACGAAATGTGCCGACACCACAAATGCATGAACATGCTGCTACCTTGAGCTCCACAAAGAAGAACGTATGAAGCGCTGGGTCATTCTACTCATCGTTGGGACCGGAGCCCTGGCTTTTGCTTTTTGGGTGAACACCTGGTACAAGATGATCGATCTGTCATCGCTGGATGTCCGGGTCGGTGATGACATGTCCGTCGACTCGGTGAAGGTGGTGCGTGGCTTTTACTCTATCGATCGGGCGAACGACCTCGAGCTCTTTCAAGACAACGTGGGAGACCGCACTGTTTACGACGGGAGGCAGATCGGTCCCTTGGACACGGACTATGGCGAGAATGATTTTCTTATCGTCTATGCGGATCGTTACTACTTCCAATTCCGGCATTGGATCTTCAATTCCAATAACCAGCACGACTACCGATTCCAATTGGACGGTGGGGTAAGCGCACCATCGCTTACTGTGAAGATCGATGGGCCTGATGACATGCACTTCTCACGGACAATGAGTCGGATAAGCGATGCAGGTCATTTACTGTGCAATGGACCGATAGATAGGACCAAGGTGAATTACAATATGATCGAGTTCGAGTAAGAACCGGCCCTAGAGAGCGTCAACCCGGAAACCAAGCATTCGTTGTGCCTTCAAGCCATACCACAGCATACTTGCACGGATCCCGATTGGGCCGAAAAGCTCGCAGGGAAAGAGGCGAAGTCCGTGCGGTGGCATAGAAACTATGACTTGTGCATTGGAATGCATATTTCGGCACGAAGCGAGTACAAGACCTCCGTGGATGAGCGCTACTGGGACAACTGCGCCAGATTCGTCACCAAATTATACGTGAACCAACCCTCACCGGTATTGAAGATCTGGGGTTTCGCAGTTTGGGCATCGCGGATCACACCAACCCCATCCTCGAAAGGCAGGAATGAAACGATCTTTTCATACGGGATCCGAAGGCTCTTTGACGGACCCGCGAAGTAGATGTGCTTATTGGTAAGGACGACTAAGCCCTTGTCCACCAGCACACGTTCGGTGTTCTCCACGGTTGTTCCTTTGAAGGCACCAATTCTATAGTACACGCCTTTCATCACGCGAACACTTGTTCCTCTGGTTCCACCAACATATTGCCGTTTGGTCTTGTCTTCGAAATAGCTGCACGACATGAAAACCCATACGACCGTTTCTCCTTTCTGTAGGTTTATCGGTAGCGTTTCGGATATCTGGTATCGCTCCGGTAGTATGCCGTTCAGTAGGTCCCTGATCACAAGTGCTTGGATGAACCGTGTGTGAGCGCCTGTTCTGTCAAGATCTTCTTCTGTGAACTTGAATCCATTCTTGAAAGCCATCAACCGGAGTTCCTCGGCTTCATCGATAATGCCATCTTCCAAGCATATGTCCACACTGCGGCACCAGCCTGAAACTATGGCTTCGCGCACTCCCTCTTGAGTCGATCCGCTTAGTTGCCCACCCTCGTTGATCAGTTGGGTAAGTCTACTCGCTTCTTCCGGGTGCTGCACTGCTGCTACCACGCTATCCTCTATGCTCACTAAGAAATCCTTCAGCTGCGAGAGGCGATTCTTTTCCTTGGCCTCACATTGGGAATGTTTGGACTTCAGTAGTCCTGCTGACTCCCCGCAATAGATACATTTTCCCATAGTGATCGATCAGCCAGTGGTTGAATGTTCGAATCTACCTGAAGGTCTGCGATCGGCAAAGCACCTGCAACGGTCCAGCACCTATCTTCGAGTGGCATGGTGACCCTACCAAAGCATAGACTTCACGATCGAACGCTCGCCCAGATGAATCCCAACTATCCCTTCGCAGGTTCTTCTGGTCAACTAGTTGACGGCTCCAGCAGTTAGATGCATATGGTTGATCACATTGACACTTGAACCTCGCGTATGGGCGCAAAGCTGTGTATAGCTGGAATGGTCTTGATTTGCAGCGTTCAAGTTACGCTTGGACAGGCTTTATGTGATATTCCAGGGGTCGACTCATTGTTGACTTCAGTTCAGACCAAGAAGAGATGCGGGCCATTCATGAATAGTGGTCAGCAACACGCTGGCGTGAATTCATGTTGGTATTCATCGGAGGTTAATGGCCAAGATCTCATTCAGGGCTATCTAGGCTCGACAACGAAGCGATCATTGGTCGAATATGTTCCGGCACCCGGGAGTGGTGGAAACGACAGCCTTCTCAATGGCGCACTATACGTTCACAAAGGGAAGAGCATGTTCATTGTGCACATTGTTGATGGGTACGTTACGTTGATCACCTTTCAAGGGCGATACTATTTCAATTCGTACGACTTTTCGATCCTCAATGAGTGCCACCTGCCGATCGTAGTGAACACGATAGGTAAGCACTACGATGTGTATCAGAACATCCGGAGTGGTTGGGAGCTAGAGCAGACGACGGATCTGTACTTAAGGGATGGTTCAATGCGTACTATTCGTGGACAGTACCGCGATCCTATTCTCAAGCATTTGAAAGAGACCAAATGATGGCGGGCTAGTCTCCGCTCGCGCGGATCTGTGAGAACGATCCGTCCATGTTCCAGCAGGTGGGCAAGATCACGGATCGAAGGGTTAGGGTAGCGCAGATTCTAGGTACGGACCGGATCACAGATCCGAACCAGCGAACAGCCCTGCGAGCGATTCTTCCTTTTTAGCAGACTATGGAACGCCGTTGGCGCGTTGGTCATATATTGAAACCGGCGCAGGGTCTTCCGTCTTCGGAGACCCTGCGTTTCCTAGCCCACCTGCTCATTC
>CADEDY010000018.1:39336-69042 GCA_902826215.1 uncultured Bacteroidota bacterium | reverse complement strand
CTCCTGACGCTACCTTGTCCAATGGCGCTGGGTTGCGGTCCTTGTTCGCACTGAAGAGAGCTCGGATCTGATCTATGCCTTTCGGGCCGGGTTCAACCGTGGTCTGCTCGAACCGGAAAACGGTATGTGGCATCCCGAGATCCTGAAGGATGTCCTCGATCCGTTTTGCAAGGGATGCCATGGCTCCTTTGCGCACCTTGGAAAGTTCCTTCGCGGCAGCGTTGACCGCCTGTTGGATCGCATTCACCTCAACCTCCAAAGCAGCGATCCGATCACCCAATGAACCAATGCCATCCACCTTGGTCCGCAATTCTTCTCGAAGAAGGATGAGCTCTTCTGTTGAGCGCACGCGATGCTTCTGCTCCAAGCGGAGGATGGTATCCAATCGATCACGCATCAAGGCAGCACGCGCCGGGTCGATGGAAATGGCGCCGGCCAATCGTTCTGCTTCATCGCCGATGTCCTTGAGCTCGATCCAACTGCTGTTCAATCGTTCCAACAGAACGGCGACCTCAGCATCGAAACGGGCAGGTTTCACCAAAGCCTGTTTGGCGCGTTGCATCAACGGACCGATCCCGGATGCATCGGTGACACAGCCTTCTACGGCGCGCAATCCTTGTACGAGTTCCTCGGCATGTTCAGCCCGCCCCAACTCCTGTTCGATCTCACCCCTCTCATCGGGTTTCAGCTGGGCTTCATCCAATTCGGTCAATTGGAATTGCAGGTAGTCCAGTTCGGCGCGTGACCGCGCTTCGGTTTCTCGTAGACCGATGAGCTCCTTTTCCAAGGTCCGCCAGCGTTGGTACTGTGCGTTGTATGCTTCAACAGCGGGCACTGTGCCGGCGACCTGATCGACCAACCCTAACTGGAAGTGAGGGTCGTTGAGAAGCAGTGTGTGGTGCTGACTGTGGATGTGAACGAGCCACTCGCCCAACTCCCGCAGTTGCTCCAGCTTCACCGGCGAGTCGTTCACGAAGGCGCGTGAGCGGCCTCCAGGATCCAATTGCCGGCGAAGAATGGTCCGTCGCTCATACGGTATTTCGGCAGCATTGAACCAACCTTGAAGGCCGAGTGGATCAACGTCCACTTCCAATTCGATCACGGTGCGTTTCGTCGCGTCCCATTGCCCGCCGGACTCCGCGCGCTCCCCCATCGCCAACGCCAAGGCGCCGATCAGGATGCTCTTACCGCTGCCGGTCTCACCGGTGATGATGGTCAAACCCGGATCGAGATCGAGTTCAAGTTGATCGATCAGCAGGTAATTGGAAATGGATAGCCTTTTCAGCATGCCGATACGGCCGGGATCTTGACCACGAAGGAACGAAGAATAGGACGTTCGCTGACGTCGTAGGAATGGAGGATCGGTCGCCTACCGGACGACTCGTTCAGGACCCGCGCATCATGTTCTGGTACTGGCTGATGTGCCCAGGGTCGATGATCTGCAAAGTATTGAAGAGCTTGGTCTTCTCCGCTGCATCTGCAGGCTTGAAGATCTCCACCAACTCATTGTACTTGGCATTGAAGAACACCTGCAGGTTGTAGCTGGCCGGTTTCGCTTGATGCACGGTCTTGAGCTTCTCGATCGCTGCTGCGATCACGCGCCGGGTGTTCGCGGCATCTTCGGCCATGGTGTCCATGCCGACCCGGTGATAATTGTACAGCATTTCGCGGTATGGCCGGAAGACAGCCTGTACCTGATTGTCCAACAACCAATACCGGTTCCGTTGGTCCTCATAGGCCTTCCAACCCGATTCGCTGGTGTTCTGTGCCAAGTTCACCACTTGCTGCGCCAACGTGTAGTAAGGTGATCCGCCGTTGGGCGAGAAACTGTCCGCATCGGTGCCCAAGATGAAGTAGGCGTAGAAGC
Source organism: uncultured Bacteroidota bacterium (assembly GCA_902826215.1). GTDB lineage: Bacteria > Bacteroidota > Bacteroidia > Flavobacteriales_F > PHOS-HE28 > PHOS-HE28. Next base: position 67,175 of record CADEDY010000018.1, on the reverse strand, counting down.
CTAGAATGGACGACAGGTTATTGATGAACCGGTCCGGTGTGAACTCCACTTGTGCGTTCTCCAGAAAGTTGAACTGGACGTTCTGATCCACGAGATCGAGGATCGGTGTGTTGTAATCCGTGCCATACACGGGTCGGGCGTAGATCACCTGCAAGGAACCCTCGAAGCGGTCCGAAGCAGGCTGACTGCTGATGGTGAGCAGTAGGTTGATGTCGATCCGTTCAGCCGGGGTGTAATTCAAATTGGTGAACCGCCGCGTTTGGAAGAAATCCTTGATCGCCAATTCCAATGATTGGAACACGCGTGGTTGCGCGGTGGCCACCTGTGGCGCGATCACACTGACCTGGCAGTTGAATTCCTGCGCGACGAGCACAGGCGATAGCAAGAGCGACAGAAGTAGAAGCGCAGGGATCCGAAAACGCATGGTCAAAGCAATGTTCCGATGTGGTCCAAGATAGCACGAGCCGTGTCGGCCTTGCTCATCAACGGGAAAGACAGGGGTTTCGTGTTCTTTCCCAAAAGCGTCACCTTATTGGTGTCGTGTCCGAAGCCTGCACCGGCGTCCTGCAGTGTGTTCAGCACGATGAGGTCCAGGTTCTTGCGTACCAGTTTCCCTTGGGCATTCGCCTCGCCATCATTGGTCTCCAATGCGAACCCGACGAGGATCTGCTCGGCTGGTTTGTTCTTTCCCATCCAGGCAAGAATGTCCTCGGTAGGCTCCAACTCAACCGTCATGGCAGCCTCTTTCTTCTTGATCTTGCCAGTGGCCGGTGACGCAGGTCGGAAGTCCGCGACCGCAGCGCTCATGATCACGATATCGCTGTTCAATGCTCTTGTTTTGCAGGCTTCGGCCATATCCGCAGCACTCACCACGTCGGTGCGTGAGACGCCGGTCATCGAGGTGGCGATGTTCGTTGGGCCGGTGACAAGTTCAACGTGTGCCCCGCGCGCAGCGGCTTCTTCGGCCAAGGCGAATCCCATCTTTCCACTGGATCGATTGCCGATGTAGCGCACGGGATCGATGGCTTCTTGGGTCGGTCCTGCGGTGATCAGTATCCGCTTTCCGTTCAATTTGCTGTTGCCAACTAGATCGGCATGGAGGCGATGCACGATGTCCTCCGGCTCGGTCATCCGCCCTTCTCCACTTAACCCGCTGGCCAACTCGCCACTTGCAGGACCAATGGTGCGCACGCTGCGATCCCGAAGCTTTTCGAGATTGGCATGGGTGCTTGGGTCACGGTACATCTCGAGGTCCATGGCGGGTGCCACGTACACCGGGCAGGTTGCACTGAGGAAGCAGGCCAGCAAGAGGTTGTCGCATTGGCCGTTTACCATCTTGCTCAAGGTGTTCGCGCTCAGCGGAGCTACCAAGAGGACATCTGCCCATCGCGCGAGGTGAACATGGTCGTTCCACGTGCTATCGCCGGAGATCAGGTCGGTGAGCACCGGCTTTCCGCTCAATGTCGCCAACGTTAGCGGGGTAACGAAATCATGTGCGGCCCTGGTCATCACAACCTGGACATCAGCACCGGCCTTCACCAGTTCGCGCACCAAAGCGGCCGCCTTATAAGCAGCGATGCTGCCCGAAACACCGAGCAGCACCTTGCGATGTAGGAACCGTTCCACCGTGTTGGGGATCGTTCCGATGGGTTGGATCAGGCCTTGTCCGAAGCCTTGGGCTCGGCGGGTTCAGGACGACGGATGTACATCTTGCCCTCAAGCAGTTCCTGAATGGCCAGGGCGCCGGGCTTCGGCATGCGCTCATAGTGCTTGCTCACCTCGATCTGCTCGCGGTTCTCATAGACTTCTTCGAGGTTCTCCCCGTTCACAGCGAACTCTTCCAACTTGGCACTGAGTTCCTCCTTGATCGCTACGCTGATCTGGTTGGCGCGCTTTCCCAAGAGAGCGACGGTCTCATAGACGTTGCCGATCTCCTTGTCCAGAACGGACACATCACGTGTCACGGTGGTCTTGGCGGCGTTGGTTACTTTGTTGTTCATGGTGTGCTCGTTGGGATCTCCTGGGCCAAAGCGGCCTCGATGTTCTTGTGCAGTTTTCCGGCGTCCGGCAAGAGAACGCTCTGCGGAAAAGCGTCGGCAAAGTTATGATAGGAGTTGATCGCTTCCTTCAATCGCTCCAACTTCTTGGATTCCACGCTGTTGATGGCCAATTCGTAGTCGCTTTTGAGGATGGTGTACATGGCGTCCTCCCTGAACTTGGAGTTGGGCCACTCCCGATTGAAGTTCTTGAAGGACACGCTGGCCGCTTGATAATTGCGCATCTTGAAGTACTGCGCAGCGCCATGGTAGGATTTTACCTCCAACTTGGTCCGCATGCCATCGATCAAGGCCGTGCAACTGTCCTTCAGCGCACTGTTCGGGTAACGCACCAGGAAAAGCTGCATCTGGTCCATGGCATTGCGCGTGTCGGTCTGATCCAACTCGTAGGTAGGCGAATTCTGGAATTGGCAATAGGCACTGAGGAACGCGCATTCCTCAGCATACTGGCTGCGGGGGAAGGTGCGCACGAAATTGGCCAGGTAGTACGCGGCCAAAGTGTAGTCCTTCATTCCATAGGTCGCCTTGGCATGTAGGTAGTTCACCTTTTCGCTCAGGTCGCCACCGCGCGTCAGCACGATCAGTTCCTCCAGTAGCGGAATGGCCCGGTCATAGCTCTCGTTGGCCAGGTACTTCTCGGCCACCTCCAGCTTATAGGGCACATCCGTGCTCTTCAAGGCCTTGTTGAACTCGCTGCACGCACTTAGCAGCGTGGCAAGGACTAGCAGGGTCAGGAGTTTGCGCATTTCACGAAGAGTCCGCCGTCGCATACGTCGCATGCTCAGGCGGACAAGGGGCGGCAAAGATAGGATCCCATGGCAGATGACGTTCCAAAGGGTATCAACGGGGCTATGTTAACCCCAGTATGATGCGTCGGTTACATTTGCTGCCGGATTTCGGTCCATCACCCCTACCAAAGCCTCATCCGTTCCACACATGAACGACGTCTTCGACAAGATCCGCAAGGACATGGGCCCCATCGGGCGCCACGCCAAACAGAGCCACGGTTATTTCAGCTTTCCGAAACTGGAAGGCGAACTCGGTGCCCACATGACCTTCCGCGGTAAGGAAGTGTTGGTGTGGAGCTTGAACAACTACTTGGGCTTGGCGAACCACCCCGAAGTCCGCGCGGCCGATGCCGAGGCCGCTGCTCAATGGGGCATGGCCTATCCCATGGGTGCCCGCATGATGAGCGGACAGACCAAGTACCACGAGCAGTTGGAGGATGCCCTCAGCGATTTCATGGGCAAGGAGGATAGTTTCCTGCTGAACTTCGGCTATCAGGGATGCATGAGCGCTATCGAAGCACTCCTCTCCCGCCACGATGTGCTGGTGTATGATAGCGAGTGCCATGCGTGCATGATCGATGGTGCCCGATTGCACCACGGCAAGCGTTTCGTTTTCAAGCACAACGACATGGAGAGCTTCGAGAAGCAGCTCGAACATGCGCGCCGGATCACCGAAACCACCGGCGGTGGGATCCTGGTGATGACCGAAGGGGTCTTCGGCATGGCCGGCGACCAAGGCAAGCTGAAGGAGATCGCCAGCTACAAGGAGAAGTACAACTTCCGCCTGTTCGTGGATGATGCTCACGGTTTCGGTATGCTCGGCAATCAAGGTCGTGGCACGGCCGATGCACAAGGCGTGCAGGACAAGGTGGACATCTACTTCGGCACCTTCGCCAAGGCCATGGCCAGCATCGGCGCTTTCATCAGCGGCCCGGAGGACATCATGTTGTACATGCGCTACAACATGCGCAGCCAGACCTTCGCCAAGAGCCTGCCCATGCCGATCGTGATAGGCGCGTTGAAGCGATTGGAGATGATCCGCACCATGCCGGAGTTGAGCGAGAAGCTATGGACGATCACCAACGCCTTGCAAAGCGGCTTGCGCGAAGCAGGTATGGATCTTGGCGAAACGAACAGTTGCGTGACACCCGTCTACATGAAGGGAGGCGTACCTGAAGCGACCAATGTGATCATGGACCTGCGGGAGAACAACGCGATCTTCTGCAGCATCGTGGTCTATCCGGTGATCCCGAAGGATATGATCCTGCTCCGCTTGATCCCGACCGCAGCACACTCCATGGAGGACGTGAACTACACGGTGAAGAATTTCGCCATGGTGCGCGAAAAGCTTGCTGCTGGTGCGTTCAAGGGTGAAACGGTGGCGAGTTTCTAGAAAATGAACTTCGTCATATTCACTGGAACAAGGTGAATGTGGTTGGACCTCTTTGGGCAGGTTCTTTACGGTTTGAGCTGGTTGGGCATTCCGGTCGGCATGTACGTCGTATGGAGGATGCGTTACCTGTCCCGGGTTTCGAGGATCGTTCTGGGTGTTCTATTCGGGAGCTCCATTGCGGCCTTTCTGTTCGTTTCCTCCATCGCAATTTGCTTCCGCGATGGCATGGGGCCGTAGCTCAACAAGATCTCAGTTCATGAACATAGCCGTCTTCTGCGGAGCCAATACCGGTAACGATCCCGCCATTCTTCAAGCGGCGCAAGCCATGGGCCGGATCGTAGCGCAACGTGGCATGGGTGTGGTCTACGGTGGCGGTCATGTGGGCTTGATGGGCGCGGTGGCTGACGCTGCATTGGAGGCCGGTGGAAAGGTCATCGGTGTGATCCCCGGTTTCATGGTGGAGAAGGAATTGGCGCACCAAGGATTGACCGAACTCCTGATCGTGAAGGACATGCATGAGCGGAAGATGCGCATGCACGAGTTGAGCCAAGCCGTGATCGCCTTGCCCGGTGGCTTCGGCACCATGGATGAGGTCTTCGAACTGCTCACTTGGCGTCAGCTCGGGCTGCATCAGAAACCCATCGGCCTGCTCAACGTGAACGGTTTCTATTCGCCGCTGTTGGATCAGGTGGCGCGCATGGAACAGGATGGTTTCCTGCATGGACCGACACGGATCCTATCCGCCTCGACAGTTGACGGGATCCTTGACGCCGTTGAAGCTGCGCGGCCCGTGGGATAAGATACCTTGGGGGTAAGTTGTTCCTCCTTCACACGAAGGTCTCCAGAAGTTCAGGACCTTTGCGCCCCGATCTTGAACATGCCCCATCTCGCCATCCTCTCTGCCAGTGTACGCACCGGCCGCAAAAGCCACCACGTGGCCCTTCACCTGAAGCGTAGCATCGAAGCCACGGACAATACCGTGGATCTGTTGGACCTGAAGGAGTTCGATTTCCCCTTGTTCGATGAACGCTTGAAGTTCATGAAGGAGCCTTCTGCCAAGGTGCTCGACTTCGCAGAACGCCTGCGGAAAGCCGACGGAGTGATCATCGTATCGCCCGAATACAACGGCAGTTTCCCAGCGAGCCTGAAGAACGTGATCGACCTGCTGACCGAGGATTGGAAGGGCAAGCCCGTTTCGATCTGCACGGCATCCGGCGGCATGTTCGCGGGCACGCAGGTCATGGTTGAACTGCTCTTCCCGCTGTGGAAGATCAAGGCGTGGGTCGTACCTTCATCGATGCAAGTGCCGAAAGTTCAGGAAGCTTTCGGCGAGGATGGATCCGTGCTTGTGGATCAAGAAGGCTGGAAACGCCGTACCGATGTCTTCCTCAACGATCTGGGCTGGGCGATCGAGGCACGGCGCAGGATGGAGGCATAGCGGTTCTACGCTTTGGCCGGAACGATCTGGAAGACACGCTTCAGCACGTCGACCACATGCTCCACTTCTTCCGTGGTGTTGTACCGACTGAACGAGAACCGGATGTTCGCCCCGGGACGCTCCGGGTACAATGCGGCAAGCACGTGGCTGCCTTTGTTGCTGCCACTGCTACAGGCACTTCCACCGCTACACGCGATGCCTTCGATGTCCATGTTGTAGATCAGCATCTCCCCTTTTCCGTCGTCGGGAAAACACACGCTGAGGACCGTATACAGGCTGTTGCTGCTCGGATCCCCATTGAAGGTGACCTCGGGGATCGCCTCCTGAAGCTTGCTTTTCATAAGGTCCTTCAACCCTTGCACGTGGATGTGATGCGCTTCGAGGTCCTCGTACGCCAACTCCATGGCTTTGGCCAGACCAACGATACCGTAGATGTTCTCGGTGCCCGCCCGCATGTTGCGTTCCTGCGCCCCTCCCAGGATCAAGGGCTTCAAGCCGGCACCGGTGCGCATGTACAAGAAACCAATGCCTTTCGGACCATGGAACTTGTGAGCCGCACAGGTGATGAAATCAACGGGCAGGGCTTGCAGATCGAAGCGGTAGTGGCCCATGGTCTGCACGGTATCGCTGTGGAACAACGCACCGTATTTGCGGCATAGGTTGCCGATCGCGGTCAGGTCGATGCATGTGCCGATCTCGTTGTTCGCGTGCATCAAGGAGACCAGAACACCTTCGCCTTTCGTCGCCTTCAGCAACTCTTCCAAGTGCACTTGGTCCGGTTTGCCATCCGCTTCCAAACGCACCCAATGGATCGTTGCGGTGCCGTGTTTGCCCAACTCTTCTGCCGTGAGTTCGACAGCATGATGCTCGATCGGGCTACTAATGATGTGCTTGATACCCAGGTCACGAACCGCGCAATTGAGCACCATGTTGTCCGCTTCGGTGCCACCACTGGTGAAGATGATCTCGCCCGGTGCACAGTTGAGCAAAGCGGCAACGGATCGGCGAGCTTTCTCTACCGCAGCGCGGGTGGTACGGCCGAAGGCATGAATGGCTGAAGGGTTACCGAAGTGCTCGCGCATGAATGGCAACATGGCGTCCACGACCTCCGGGGCCATCGGTGTGGTAGCGGCGTTATCGAAATAGATGCGTTTCATGCGGGTGTGCGACTGCTATCAATGGAATGCGGCTGGCAAAGGTACCGGACCTAGGCAGGAATGCCCGCCATTTGGGCCATTTCGCTCAGGATCCTGCGGGCCAGGGAATCCGCTTGTTCCATGGTGGGTGCTTCTGCATACACCCGGATAATGGGCTCGGTGTTGCTCTTCCGTAGGTGTACCCACGTATTGTCGAATTCGATACGAAGTCCGTCCACCGTGCTGTGTGGTTGTGTGCGGTACTTCTCCTGCATACCATCCACGATGCCTTGCACATCCATCTCCGGTCTCAACTCGATCTTGTTCTTGCTGATGAAGTAGTCCGGGTAGGTCCGGCGCAATTCCGAACAGGTCTTGCCGCTCTTCGCCAACAAGGTCAGGAAGATGGCGATCCCCACCAGCGCATCACGGCCGTAGTGCAGTTCACTCAGGATAACGCCACCGTTCCCTTCCCCACCGATGGGGGCCTTCACCTCTTTCATCAAGGTCACGACATTCACTTCGCCAACAGCGCTCGCGTGGCGCTTGCGACCGTGTCTTTCGGCAATGTCATTGAGGGCCCGCGTGCTGCTGAGGTTGCTCACGGTATCTCCGGGACGATGCGCTAGAACGTGATCCGCGCAGGCCACCAGCGTGTACTCTTCGCCGAAGAGCGTGCCGTCCTCATTCACCAACGCAAGCCGGTCCACGTCGGGATCAACCGCTATACCGAGGTGCGCCTTATGCTTCACAACAGCTGTGGTCAGGTCCTTCAGATGCTCGGGCAAGGGCTCCGGGTTATGGGGGAATTCTCCGTTCGGTGTGCAATGGATCTCCACTACCTCGCCGACCCCGAGCGCTGTGAGCAATGCTGGAACAACGGTGCCTCCCACTGAATTCACGGCATCGACCACGACCCGGAATTTGGCATTCTTGATGGCGGTCGTATCCACGAGATCCAAGGCGAGAATGGCATCAATGTGCTTGCGCGTCCAACCACCTTGCTCCTTGACACTGCCCAATTCGTCCACTTCAACAAAATCGAACGCATCGGTCTCGGCCATTTGAAGCACTTGCTCACCATCTTCCGCCGATATGAACTCCCCGCTCTCATTGAGCAACTTAAGGGCATTCCACTGTTTGGGGTTGTGGCTGGCTGTTAGTATGATACCACCGTCGGCTCGTTCGCCGGGAACGGCCAATTCCACGGTCGGTGTCGTGGCCAGTCCGAGATCGATCACTTCGAAGCCGGAGCCTACCAAGGTACCTACGACCAGATCACGCACCATGGGGCCACTGATCCGCGCATCTCGACCAAGAACGACCCGGGGAGCACGCTTGCCCGATCTCTTTTTCAACAAGGCACCGAAGGCGGCAACGTAGCGAACGGTATCCAAGGGTGTAAGGCCTTCACCCGGAGCACCACCAATGGTGCCACGAATGCCGGAAATGGAGCGGATCAGGGTCATGGTCGAAGTTTCTTGGGAAAGGTTCTTCCTGGTTCAACGACGGCAAAACTACCCACTCCCGCTCGCCGACCGGGCCACTATGACCACGCACGTTCACCCGGACCTGTTCATAACCGATCGGCCTGCGCCGCGCCCCGGATCGACGTTCCCTATTTTTGTGCAACGGCGAATACCACGCCTCCCCATCCACAAGGGGATCATCACATGAACGAAGGACACCTACCCCACCCGGAGCGCAACGATGAGTTCCATGATTGTGTGGAACGATATGAGTCGATGCGCGAACAGAATGCCACGTTGTTCTTCGACGTGGAGGAGTTCGAGATCATCGTCGAGCATTACTTGGAGCAGAGCGATGCGCGCCGTGCTCGCGAGGTGTTGGACTATGCGCACAAACAGCATCCGGGTTCGTTGGACCTGATGTTCTGCGAGGCGCATGTGCTGATGAACCTCGGCAAGTTGAATCGAGCGCTCGAAGTGCTCGATGCGATCGGCAAATTAGAGCCGTTCAACGAGGATGTCCACTTGCACAAAGCAGGGATCTACAGCCAATTGCGGAACCACCGTCGGAGCGTGGAGCATTACAAACGTGCCCTCACCTTAGCGGAGGAGGGTTTGGATGACATCCATTTGGACCTTGCTTTCGAATACGAGAACCTGGAGGCGTATGATCTTGCCATCGCCAGCCTGAAGAGCGCGTTGGAGATCAACCCGGAGAACGAAGCGGTGCTCTACGAATTGGCCTATTGCTACGATCTCTCCGATGCTCACCAGATGGCGGTGTCGTTCTTCCGCCAGTTCACCAACGAGCACCCCTATTCGTTCGTATCGTGGTACAATCTGGGCAATGCGCTCGCGCGTTTGGAGCGCTTTGATGAGAGCATCGAGGCCTTGGATCTGTGTCTCGCGATCGAGGAACGCTTCACCTCCGCGTATTTCAGCAAGGCCCGCAATCTACTGGTGCAAGGCAATTTCCAAGAAGCGATCGATTGCTATCAAGAGACCATCAACTTCGATGGAGCCCAAGCCATCACCTTCAGTTACATCGGGGAGTGCTACGAGAAGATGGAACGCTACGAGCAGGCGCTCATCCATTATGACCAAGCCCTTGCCTTGGATCCGAACTGGGTGGATGCGTGGATCGGTCGTGGTGTGGTGAAGGATGTGCAAGGCAAGTTGCCGGAAGCCGTACGCGATCTCGAGAATGCCGTGAAACTGGCTCCCGAGCATGGCGATGGTTGGTTCTACCTGGCGAATGCACTTGGCCGCTCCGGCAAATACGAAGAGGCCTTCGCAGCCTATGCCAAACTGAATACCTTGGAGCCCGAGAACATCGATGGGTGGCTGGATCACTCCGATCTGCTCCTCCAGATGAAAGGTCCCGATGTGGCCGCTCGCAAACTGCGCGAAGGCGATCAAGTGCATCGATTAACGAGCCGATATCGGTACCGCATGGTGAGCTACCTGCTTCGGATGGGTGAAATGCAGCAAGCCTTGATCCAATTGGAGGATGCCTTGATGGCCGACCACGCTGCCCACGACCAATTGCTCGAACACTACCCTGAAGCTGCCCAGCTGCCACAGGTCATTCACCTGTTGGAGCTTTATCGCCGTCCATGAACTATTCCCTTTCCCACATCCCAGCGCGGACCGAAAAGCCGCGTGAGGATGGCGTGACCATGGTGATGGACAAGGGGCTCTCCCTTCGCCAGACCGAAGATCTAATCAGTGCCAGTGGGCACTTGATCGATGTGCTGAAGCTCGGTTTCGGCACGTCCTTCATCACCCCGAACCTGAAGGAGAAGATCAAAGCGTACCAGAAGGCACAGATGAAAGTGTACCTCGGTGGTACCCTCTTCGAAGCGTTCGTCGCACGCGGTAAGTTCAAGGACTATCGCAAGCTGGTGGATTCCCTCAACTTGGATACGGTGGAGGTCAGCGATGGGTCCATCAATATGCCGACGAAGGAGAAGTGCAAGTACATCACCGACCTGGCGAAGCACTACACGGTGCTGAGCGAGGTGGGCTCCAAGGAATCCGGCATCCTCATCAGTCCAGCGAAGTGGGTGAGCATGATGCAGACGGAGCTCGATGCTGGCAGTTGGAAGGTGATCGCGGAAGCGCGCGAGAGCGGCACTGTGGGCATTTATCGTCCTAGTGGGCACGCGCACACGGCCTTGGTGAACCGCATCCTGAGCAAGGTGCCCGCCAAGGATATCCTTTGGGAGACACCGCAGAAGTCGCAACAAGCTTGGTTCATCAAGCAGATCGGCGCCAACGTCAACTTGGGCAATATCGCTCCCGACGAGGTGATCCCTTTGGAAACCTTGCGATTGGGTCTGCGCGGTGACACGTTCTTCCAATACTTGCCAGAAGAAGTTGCCGAGAAATTGCGGCAGGTATAGTCCGCCTGGATCAGTTGCGGACGTTGATCAATTTTCGAATCACCCATGAGCGAGATCTCTTGTACTGAATTGGCCGAATGGAAGAAAGCCGGGAAGGCTTTCCAATTGATCGATGTGCGCGAGCCATACGAAGCAGAGGCCTGCAACATAGGCGGCACCTTGATCCCCATGGGTGAGATCGTGGACCGGATCGGTGAATTGAGGAAGGATGTTCCGGTGGTGATCCATTGCCGCAGCGGCAGTCGATCCAATGCGGTGATCAATGCGTTGAGCGCACGTTACGGGTTCACTAATTTGATCAACCTCACCGGTGGCATCATGGCATACGGCCGCGACGTGGATCCCAGTTTGGATTGCCAATGATGGCGCTTCGATCACGCGTGCTGCTCTTCTTGAAGGGCATGGCCATGGGTGCTGCTGACGTGGTCCCTGGTGTATCGGGTGGCACGATCGCCTTCATCTCCGGGATCTATGAGGAGCTCTTGTCGTCAATCAAGTCCGTGGGACCACAGACCTTGGTGACCTTGCGGAAGGAAGGTATCGCCGCTGCTTGGAAGCAGGTGAATGGTGACTTCCTGGCCACATTGCTTGCCGGCATTTTCACGAGTATTCTCCTTCTGGTCCGACCCATCACGTGGGCATTGCATCATCATCCCGTGCTCATCTGGAGCTTCTTCTTCGGCTTGGTGGCAGCCAGCGTTTGGCTTTGCGGCAAGCTGGTGAAGCAGTGGAGTGCAGGACCGTTCGTCGGTCTTGTCGTGGGTACGGCGATCGCGGTGGCCATCGGCATGCTCAATGCAGGATCCGGCTCAACGAGTTTGGTCTTCTTCTTCTTTGCTGGTGCGTTGGCCATTTGTGCCATGATCCTGCCCGGTATCAGCGGTTCGTTCATTCTGTTGCTGCTGGGCGCCTATCTACCTGTGATGACGGCATTGAAGGCCCTTGATCTCCCGATCATCGTTGTCTTCGCCATGGGATGTCTCTTCGGCCTGATGGCCTTTTCGCGGTTGTTGAACTGGATGTTCACCCGGCATCATGATCTCACGGTGGCCAGCTTGACCGGTTTCCTCCTGGGTTCGCTCACCATCATATGGCCTTGGAAGGAAGTGATCAGTGTACGCATGGTGCATGAGGGAAAGCCCGATGCTCACCTCGAACCTTTCCTTCAACACAATATCCTGCCCTTCGATCACGCTTACATCACCGAAATGGACAAGCTCCTGGGTGTAACATCGAAGGATCCGCAAGTGGTGGGTGCTATCGCTTGTGCCCTTTTCGGTGCGGCGCTGCTGCTGCTCTTGGAGCGGTTCGCACCCGATAGGAAATGACGCGTTACGGACTCATCGGCACACCACTCTCCCACTCCTTCAGCCAGCGTTGGTTCACCGAGAAATTCCATCGCGAGGGCCGCTCGGACCATCACTACGAACTCTTCGACCTGCCGGACATCGATATAGTGCCAGGTCTGCTCAGTTCCACTGCAGGGTTGCGTGGATTGAATGTGACGATCCCCTACAAGAAGACCGTGATGCCCTTGTTGGACGAGATCGATCCGGAAGCGGCAGCTGTGGGTGCGGTGAATACGATCGCGATCCGAGATGGCCGGGCCACCGGGTACAATACAGATGTGATCGGCTTCCGTAAGACCCTCACACCGCTCTTGAACGGCTTCACGCCTCGGGCGCTGGTGCTCGGAAGCGGTGGTTCAAGTCGAGCTGTTGCTTATGTGCTAAGGGAATTGGGCATCAAGTTCCGGGTGGTCAGTCGCAGTTTGGAGCGCGGAGACATGATCTGGGATCTGCTCGATCCAGCGATCGTGAGCGTCTGCACCTTGATCATCAATACAACGCCAGTTGGCATGTTCCCGGAGGTCGATCGGATGCCGCCCCTTCCGCTCGATGCGATAGGTCCAAGGCACATCATCATCGACCTGATCTACAATCCGGAAAGGACCCTGTTATTGCGCGAGGCCGAAAAGCGCGGTGCACAGGTTTGCAATGGTCTTACCATGCTTCATGCACAAGCCGAGGCGAGTTGGGCGATCTGGAATGACCTTACACTGTAGGTGGTAGCGGTGGTTTCTGGTCCAGAACACGAACCTCTGCGGTCGGGCCGGTCATGTAGGACAGCTGTTCGAGCCCTTTATCGGGACCATTCAATCGCTTCGTGAACGTGGCATGGACGCGGCCACTGAAGTGGAAAACGGGGATCCAAACGCAGGCGGCGAAGAAAGCACGTGACAGATCGCGATACGGGTAGGGCTCCCCGATGATCGTATCGAAGTCCAAGGACTGGTAGATCATGTAGTCCATGACCAGCCATAAGAAACTGGTACCGTACATCACCTTCATGAGCAGAGGTGCACTGGTGCGCCGTCCGAAGAAAAGCACCAACAACAAGAGCACGAGCGCGAACTGAGCAAAGGCCATGAATTGGCCCAGGTGTATGGTCAGATCCGCGAAGAGCGGGTTCTCGGGGGAAGCTACTTCCGCATAATCGGTGGCATGGAAGAAGGATGCATCATCGGAGAAGAAGTCATAGAGGAACCGGAACGGGGTCAAACACAACCCGATGGCGGGAAGTAAGAGAAAGGAACCGATCGACCGATCCGCTTTTCCCAGAGCTTCTGGATGAGGCGGAGGATCAAATCGGTACAAGCGCAATGCACCGAACGCACACACCGCGATGCAAAAGAGAATGAAGAACCATTTGCCCCATCCGATATCCGTGTTCGCGACCTGGGTACCGTCGATAGGCCGAGTGAATTCGAAGTAGAGATCGTCCGCGATGAGTTCTTGAAGATCCTGTAGGCCGAACGCATCCTGCGCAGGGATCTCCGGTAGCACCGAGGAATACCGATAATCCAGGGTCACGATACGATCATCCTCCACGGATATGTTCTTGGAGTATTCGATCCCATACTCCATGTGGTCGACCGTTCCTGTCGATACGGTCCATGGCTCCGGCAGTTCCACGGTGATCCGGTGGCGGATCTGCAAAGGTTCGCCGAGATAGTATGGAGCGGTCCTTACGGATCGGCCAGGCTTTGTTTGGTGGTCCCGAATATGGTAGGCGGTGACGTTGAAGCTGAAGGTCCGGCCATCGTCGATCGTATCCCACGGCTGATCGAGCCGATATTTCTCATAGGTGTGAAGCACGTTCGTGCGAACGTCATCATCGAACCGAAGGGATTCGAGTTCTTCGCAAGGACCGTAGATCCCAGCATAGAAGTCCCTATACCCTTTGGCCAGATCATGCAGGCTTCCAGAGGCCAGTTCGGAGCGCATGCCGTCAGCCCGCCGTCCGCGATAAATGGCCTCTACGTGGAGTTCGCTTGGACCACCCACGCTATCCAAGACAAAGCGTTCAAGTACATCAACGGATCCTGTATCGCGCACGGTCATCGGGGTATATCCCTCGAACCCCTTGCCCACTACCAATGCCTTGCCGAAGTTGGGTGTGTATCTGTTCAGTCCACGACCACCATTATGTCGTGAAGTGGCATCTGCCCATAACGTATCTCCGTCGATAGGGATCATCGTGATGCAATGATCGAAAAGGCTCGGTCGGGGCAACCATGCATCCATGGAGCGGCCGATACCGGTGCCGACCAAAGCCGGATAGGCCTCCAAACCAGCACCGCGCAGTATCGTGACCAAGAGGAACGACTTGTCCTTGCAATCGCCATAACGCTGCTCGAACACACGCGAAGGTGCGTGCGGACGGTAAGCACTTATTCCATCCTCCAACCCCAAGTAGCGCACTTCACGCTGCACCAGATCAACTGCGCTGTCCAGACGTTCATACACATCATCGATCGACCGTATCGCTGCGATGCGATCGGCGAGTTCGCGACTGATGGGCTGATCGAGATCGTATTGTTCCATGGCCCAATCGCGCAGTTCCTCAACGGTGGCGAATTCGCTGATATCGATACCGGGATAGGTGCTGTGCCAACCCGGGACATTATCGTCCACCCTTATGCAGTCCAATGGTCCCAGGTCCCAACTCAGTTCGCGGCTGCCTGCACGGAGGGTTTCCATAGGCTTCTCGACCGCGCCGTGGTACATGATCAGCGGAGTTCGCCCTGCAGGGATCATGATGCGCGTATAACAGCGCGCCACAGGCACCCTATAGCCCATAGGGAGGTATTTGTGGAACCGACCGCGATCGACCGGGTTCCAACCGCGTATGCTCAAAGCATAATCCACGACGTCCCCAACGCGTACGTCATGCATCTCCCCTACCACGGTCAATGATCCATCGTAGAGGTGGGAACTCAGATCCTCTTCCCGGTGAAGCACACGTAACGGGGTGTCCTTCAGTTGATCGATGACCTGTCCATTGCGCACGATCCGTAAGTGGTGGATGGTGAGTTGCTGGTAGGTCGGGTCGAAGGCTACTTCGAAACGGGAACCGTTCTGCACCCCTTCGGTGGAGATCAAATGGGTGGCATATCGCCAGTAGACCTGTTGCCCCGCGAGGTCATATTGTCGGTCCAGAAGGAGGATCTCCTCCCCCCATTGCAAACACGCAGTGTCCGTTATCCGCTGCCCTTCGAGATCATGCTGGATCACCCATTTACCGGGTGGCGCGATCTTGTAATTCGAGGTTTGAGCCCGAACGGTAACGGCGAGAACGGCTGGGAGGCACGCTAGTAAGATGCGCGCTGCGTGGCGTGACATGCGGTGAAAATAGGGCGAATAGGATCTACCCGCACCGATCACTACCGGTAGCAAGCCCTGACCACCATCACCACGATGCAGAACAGGAAAACGAACACACTGATACGGTTGATGCCGTGCATGAAACGCAGGCTCATGTTCGGATCCGGCTTGCGGAACAGCGTCCGAGGATCGAGGTAGTAGAGGACGCGTTTCAGGAACATGGTGTGGAAGTTAACGTGTGAAAGCGACCATTGTTCAGATCCATGTTCTCATCGACCCGCAGTCCGAACGGTATCGATCCGGAATCGTTCCCAATCCTTCACCTCGCTGCGATCGCCGATCAAGAGACCTTTTCGGGCCCCTTCAAGGCCTTGATGCGCAGTGACGAACTGACCATTCCAGGCTTGAAGGGCCACCTTGCCGCTATCCAACGGAACTAAGCGGAAGGCCTCCCATGTGCTGACGCCAGACCTGTTCGCCACCAGCAAATTGCCTCGATCTCCATCACTGCAAACGAACATGCCGTTCGCCGCGCGAAAGTTCACCGTGCTATCCGCACGCTGGATCATGGTGAACTGCTCCCATTCACCCACCCACGGACTCTGCGCGACGAGGATCTCCTTATCATCTCCCTCGGAGTTGAGCTTGGCTGTCACATAATCGCCTGTGGAAGCGCGCAGGGAGATCGTCCAGATGGTATCAGCGGGATCCGGATCCGTCGGTCCAGTGCCCGTGCTGTTGATGTTCGGTTCAGCGCAACCTACAGCGAGGGCCACCACCATTGTTGACAACAGGAAGGAAGGCTTCATGGAATGCATCATTTCAGCCGCGAATTTGCGAAAGGGATCGTCACCATGAACCGGTAAATTCGTACCCGCTCCACAACCTTCCACGAAGTGCCCTTCGAACTCATCTCCGAATTCACCCCGACCGGTGACCAGCCTGAGGCCATTCGCCAGCTAGTGGAAGGCTTGAAAGAGGGCATACCGGCGCAGACCTTGCTGGGTGTAACGGGCTCCGGGAAGACCTTCACCGTGGCGAATGTGATCGCCCAAGTGGACCGTCCCACCTTGATCCTTAGCCACAACAAGACACTTGCCGCCCAGTTGTATGGCGAGTTCAAGCACTTCTTTCCGAATGATAAGGTGGAGTACTTCGTGAGCTATTACGACTACTACCAGCCGGAAGCCTACCTGCCCACGACCAACACCTACATCGAGAAGGATCTCTCCATCAATGAGGAGATCGAGAAGTTGCGCTTGAGCACCACCAGTGCTTTGCTCAGCGGTCGGCGCAATGTGATCGTGGTGGCCAGTGTGAGTTGCATTTATGGCATCGGGAATCCGGCTGAGTTCCACAAGACCATCGTACACATCAAGCGCGGTGAGAAGATCTCACGGAACAAGTTGCTGCTTCTTTTGGTGGAGGCGCTCTATAGTCGGAAAGATGATGAGCCTACGCGAGGGAATTTCCGCGTGCGCGGTGACGTGGTCGAGGTCTATCTCGCCAATGCGGATGAAGGTGTGCGCATCCATTTCTGGGGCGACGAGATCGAGCGGTTGGAGCGGTTCGATACGCTCAGTGCCAACGTCGTTGAAGCACCGGACCAATTGACCATCTATCCGGCCAACATTTTCGTAACGAGCCGCGATACCATGAAGGCCGCGATCCATGCGATCCAGGAGGACATGGTGAAGCAGGTGGAGTTCTTCAAGGAGATCGGCAAGCACTTGGAGGCGAAACGCTTGGAAGAACGGGTGATGTATGACCTCGAGATGATGCGTGAATTGGGCTATTGCTCAGGCATCGAGAACTACAGCCGCTATTTCGATCAACGCCAGACCGGACAGCGACCGTTCTGTTTGATGGACTATTTCCCCGACGATTTCCTGATGGTGATCGATGAGAGCCACGTTACGGTGAGTCAGGTCTCTGCCATGTACGGCGGGGACCGAAGCCGGAAGAAGAACCTCGTGGAATTCGGCTTTCGCCTGCCCAGCGCGATGGACAATCGCCCCTTGAAGTTCGAGGAGTTCGAAGGGTTGATCGGCCAGACCCTTTTCGTGAGTGCTACCCCGGCCGACTACGAATTGAACCGGAGTGAGGGTGTGATCGTGGAGCAAGTGGTGCGGCCCACTGGACTGCTGGATCCGCCGATCGAAGTGCGCCCCAGCAAGGACCAGATCGACGATCTCTTGTACGAGATCCGCCAACGATCGAAGAAGGAAGAACGTGTTCTCGTAACAACGCTCACCAAAAGGATGGCCGAGGAGTTGAACGAATTCCTGGGTCGCAATGGTGTTCGTTGCAAATACATCCACAGCGATGTGGACACGCTTGACCGCATCGAGATCCTGCGCCAATTGCGGCTTGGGATGTTCGATGTGCTCGTGGGCGTGAACCTGCTGCGCGAGGGCTTGGACCTGCCGGAAGTGAGCTTGGTGGCCGTGTTGGATGCTGACAAGGAAGGTTTCCTGCGGAGCAACCGTTCGTTGACCCAGACGGCGGGCCGTGCAGCACGGAACATCAACGGCCTCGTGATCTTCTATGCCGACAAGATCACGGACAGCATGCGGCGGACCATCGACGAGACGGAGCGCCGACGGGTGAAGCAGATGGCCTACAACGAGGAGCACGGCATCACCCCTACCCAGATCAAACGTGATCGCGGAGATGTGATGCGCCAGACCGCCGTGATCGATATGCACGACAACGAACGCGGCAAGGCCTATGTGGAACCTGAATTCCTCAGCATTGCGGCCGATCCGGTGATGCAGTACATGACCCCGGACCAGTTGGAGAAGAACGCTGAACTCTTGGAAACGCAGATGCGGAAAGCCGCCAAGGAATTGGACTTCATGGCCGCCGCACAGTTAAGGGACGAGCTGTTCGCTACCCGCAAGTTGATCGAGGATCGCGAGAAGGCATCCAAGGAAGCCTGAACATCCGGTGGGGCTGCTCCCGGAAGTGCCTGTTACTTTTCGCCTTGGGTCTTGATCGGTGGCGAAGTCGTGACCAGTTCGTGGCATTTCGAACGGTTCATCAATCCTACCTTCAAGCCGCAATTGCACAACCAGAACTGCTTCAAATGACAATACGCTACGCTACCTCGGTCGCCCTCGCCATCCTCTTCCTACCCCATGTTTCGATGGCGCAGCTGTCGTTCGGTGGTCGTCCGAACGGCTTGGATCGTACCAGTGGGCTTCCCGAAGCACCGGTAGCCGTTATGCCCCCGATCGACCTAGAGGCGATCGCCGCGCGTGATGAACGAACGGTTGCTTCCGGCGCGAAAGGGCCTTACTGGTTCGGGTATAACCATGAAGTGGATCTGGGATTGGACAACAGTGGTATATGGCAGACGTTGAGCAATGGCGATCGGGTCTGGCGATTGGGCATCGAATGCCCGGAGGCGTATTCCATCAATTTCGAGTTCCATGAATTCGTTATCCCGGATGGCGCGCAGGTCTTCGTGTACAATGAGGCGGATGAGGTCCTCGGGGCTTTCGAGGCGAACAGCAATCCAGGCCAACACCAATTGGGCGTTGACCTGCTTGCAGGAGATCGCATCACCATCGAATACGTGGAACCGGCCCGGGTCGCTGGTCGAGGCCGCTTGCGTGTTGGTCAAGTGACCCATGGATATCGTGACCTTTTCGGTCAGGACAGAGCATTGGGCGAGAGCGGATCCTGCAACAACAACGTGATCTGCCCACTCGGAGATCCGTGGCGCGATCAGATCCGATCGGTAGCCATGATCGTGGTGCAAGGTGGAGGGATCTGCACGGGACAACTGATGAACAACTGCCAGAACGATGGAACTCCCTATTTCCTAACGGCCAACCACTGTTTGGGTGGAACGAACTGGGTGTTCCGGTTCAACTGGAATAGTCCGGTTTGCACACCTACCCAGAACGGGCCGATGAACCAGAGCATTTCGGGGTTCACCTTGTTGGCCAATAGTGGAGGAAGCGATGTGGCCCTCTTGCGGTTGAACGCCACTCCCCCCGAGCAGTACAACGTTTTCTATTCAGGCTGGGATCGTAGCACCTCAGCAGCAACGAGTGTCACCGCCATTCACCATCCTAGTGGAGACATAAAGAAGATCAGTGTCGAGAACCAAGCAGTCGTCAGTAGTACGTACAGCGGCGCCCAGACTTGGCGGGTACAGAGCTGGGATGATGGAACCACTGAGGGTGGTTCTTCGGGCAGTGGGCTATGGAACCAGAATGGTTTGCTCGTAGGTCAATTGTTCGGTGGGCAGGCCAGCTGTGATTTCAACTTCAACGATTACTACGGTAAATTCTCCACAAGCTATCCTGTTCTGGACGAGTGGCTGGGGGCTTGCGGGGATCAGCTGGAAGGGCTCAACGGGCTCGATGTCGGTATCCGAACATGGCTTACGGAAGAGCGATTGAGCGTGGTACCGAACCCGACGAACGGAAATGCCGTCGTGACCTTGCCCAGCTCGGGCGATGGCGTATTCGATATTCGTGTTTTGGATGCCGTCGGTCGTGTCGTCGAAGAGCACAAGATGAGCCGAGGAACCACTCGGGTGGTGCTCGATCTTGCTGGTCAACCGGAAGGGATCTACCTTGTCGAAGCAACCTCGAAAGGCTTGCGTTCGATGGAGCGGATGGTCATCGTCCATTGAACAAGGGTCGTTCTTGCTGTGCTTGATCAATACCTCTGTGAATGAAGTATTCTACTGCGCTGCGCCTTGATCGGTTCAGTCTTGCGACCGTGCTCGGCCTGGTCGTTCCGATATCCGCTAACGCCCAGATCAACTTTGGTGGTCGCCCGATCGGTTTGTCGCCAGGTGTTGATCTGTTAGCTCCTTCGCACGTCGTTCAACTGCCTGCCGTGGATCGCGATGCATTGATCCTAGAGGACGAGGCGCGCGCAGCGACCGGTATCAAAGGCCCCTATCGTTTCGGCTTCAACCATGCAGTGGACCTTGGCTTGCAGAACAGCGGATCATGGACGACCCTGCGCAACGGCGATCGGATCTGGCAACTCATCTTGCATTGTCCTGATGCGTTTTCGATCAATTTCGTTTTCGATCGTTTCGTGGTGCCCGATGGCGGAAAGGTATTCGTATACAACCAAGCCGGGCAGCAACTGGGCGCTTTTGATCAGCGTAGTAGTGGAGGTCGTCCTTCGTTGGGAGTCGGACAGTTGGCGGGTGATCACATCACGATCGAGTACCAGGAACCAGCCACTCTTGACGGTCAGGGTGAATTGCACATCAACCGGGTCACGCATGGCTACCGCGATGTGTTCGCCATGGCCCGTGATCTAGGCGAAAGTGGCGACTGCAACATCAACGTGATCTGCCCGCTGGGTGATGATTGGCGCGATCAGATCCGTTCGGTAGCGATCATCACCACCGGAGGAAGCGGTTTCTGCACCGGTACGCTCCTGAACAATTGTGCCGAGGATGGCACCCCCTATTTCCTTACGGCCAACCATTGCCTGGATGCCGATGTGGAGAACTGGGTATTCCGTTTCAATTGGGACAGCCCTAGCTGCGATCCTACCGAGAACGGGCCGATGGATCAAACCGTTTCGGGGTGCACCCAATTGGTGAACAGCCCTGGAACCGATCTGGCTTTCTTGGAATTGAATACGGCACCTCCGGAGGAATACAACGTGTTCTACAGCGGATGGGATCATTCCGATACGCCGGCTTTGAACGTTACCGGGATCCATCATCCTCGAGGGGATATCAAGAAGATCTCGCACTCGAACGGTGCGGTGGTCACCGGCACTTTCGATGGCGCCGATTGCTGGAACGTGCTGCTTTGGGACGATGGGACCACTGAACCTGGATCTTCCGGAAGTGGACTGTGGAACCAGAACAAACAGATCGTGGGTCAATTGTTCGGCGGTGCAGCGAACTGTGCCAATAGTGTGGACGACTACTACGGCAAGTTCTCGGTGAGTTGGCCCTTGATCGAGGAGTGGTTGGGAAATACCTGCGGCGATACACTGGGTGGCTGGGAGTTCAACGCACCGGTGGAGATCGTCTTCGATGCTGCGATAACCTCCATCATCAACGTAGCGGAGTTGCAATGCGGCGAGGACACCATCGCGCCGATCATCACCTTGAAGAACAACGGCACGGTGCCACTTACTTCCGCCATGATCACGTATGGAATGGATGGCGGTCCGAGCTTCATGGAGCCATGGACCGGTAACCTCCTGCCCGGCCAAACGGTGACGGTGGTGCTTCCCGCCATCCCACTGCTATCTGGCGAGAACCTGCTTACCGTGAACTGCTCCGCACCCAACGGCGGTGCTGATCAAGAACCGTTGAATGATACATGGACCTTCACCTTCACCGCGAGCATTCCAACGGCCTTCGTGAACCTGATCCTCACCTTGGACAACTATGGATCCGATGTGACCTGGGACCTACAGGGCGAGACCGGTACAACGCTTTATGAAGGAGGCCCCTACCCCGATTTCGACAACGGTGTGGTGGACAGTGTTGCCTTCTGTCTAACGAACGGATGCTACACGTTCACGATCAACGATTTCTTCGGGAACGGCATCTGTTGTGACGACGGTGATGGAGCACTCGTGATCCGCGATGAATTCGGAACGGTGTATCTCGAAAGCGACGGTCAATACGGAGAAGGTCTCACATCGGAGTTCTGTCTGGCAGGTGTTTCTGTGCCTGAGCGTGCGACACCATCGATCCGCGTGGTCCCCAATCCTTCCACAGGGCTTTTCCGTATGGATCTTTCGAAAATGGAAGGGCCGGTCCGGATCTCCGTCGCGGATCTTGTAGGTCGCATTATCAAGAACTCCTCTCTTATTAACGGAACGGCATCAGCCTTACTGGATCTCAGCGATGAGCCTTCCGGTGCATACGTCCTAGTGATCGATCACGCTGGTGGTCGCGCGGCACAACGTCTTGTTGTAGAGCACTGATCGGTCAGTGTTTCAAGAGGTAGTACAACGACTTCACGTATTCGTTGTTCACCATCAACAGACCCTGTTCGCTTTCCCACCACGCATCTGCGTTGTATTCGGTACTTGGCGCTGCGTGGACGAGCACGTTGATCCCACTGCCCTTGAAACGGGCATCGAACACCCGGCGAACCCTTCGCGTGTGGAAGTCGGTGGTGACCACGACGATCGTTCGCCAACCCTTGCTGCGTGCATGGAGCAGAATGCCGAGCGCTTCCTCGTAGGTACTGGTTCCGAACGGAAGAGGTAGGATCGTGGTTGCTGACGTTCCGTTACCGATGGCCGCGATCCTCGTGAGGTCGGCTTCGGTGATCATGCGCCCTTCGGCCTTGTTCGATTGCGTGATGCTGGATCCCGTGCAATACGCGATCGGAGCACACCCCTCCTGCACCATGTGGCTGGCTTCAGTCCCACGGTCATAAGGCGCACCACCAAGGACGTACATGGCATCGGCTCGACATTCGGTATCGGCTTTGATCAGGAAGGACCCTACGGCTCGCAGGATCGCGAATCGCCCGAACCACCCGATGATCATGAGGGTCAGTAGGACAAGCAGTCGCCGTTTCCACCGCGGACCTTTTCGTCTTTCACTTGATAGGTCAACGGACATTGGATGTTCGGATCCGATGTGAATAATGGATCAATAAGCACCACTCCTACGGCGGATCACCCACTCCAAGGTGAGCAAGGCCAGGATCACGAAGAACAGCCAACGCAAGCCGATTAGGTCGCTGAAGCTGGGATGGGCGTAGGATCTGGCTACGAGATCTTCACGCGCTTCCATGGCCTTCACGATCGCTTCCGTTCCACCTAACCGCACCACGATGCCTTGCGTGCGCGCAGCGATATCGGCCCACATCGCATGATCGGCGACCGTGGAACGCTGTTCGGCCATCAAGGCTTGCACATGGACCTCACCGGATGCACTGTACCGGTTTCCATCCAATTGGGTGCGTGCTGTCCACGTGTAAGTTCCTTCCGGCAGGCGACCAGCGTCCAATCGATATCCCGTTCCCGATGGGTTGAAGACGTATGAATAGTCCCTGCCATCTGCATCCTTCAACACGATGTTCACCTCTTCGCTGTTCACCGGTTCGAAGGAGGCATTGTAGAGTTCGGCAGTGAAGAGCACGGGCTCCGTATCGGAGAACTGCGGCGCGTGCTCTACTCGGAAGCGCTCCTTGCTCACCTTCAAGGCGAGGAACTGCACGAGCTTGTGCACAAGCCTGTCGAACCGTGAATGATCACCGTTCTGCTGAAGGTCTGACAGACGCCAGCGCCAGAGTCCTTCGCCAGCCACCACGGCCATCCGACGTTCCTGTTGCTGCGTGAAAGCGATCAGCGGGTACTGCGTGTTCACGACTCCAATGCGCTGGAAGCACAGTGCCGACGCCGACCGGCTCAATTCGAACTGACCAAAGGGGACTTGCAAGGGCGGGAAGCGCTCGATCGCACGCTGTTGATCGGCCTCTAGGGTGAAGTAGGTGAATGCCTTGTTCACGACGGCCTGTGCATCGGTAAGGGAGCCCCGCGCCGCACTCACCTGCACCCCGGCACCTTGCGTGTTGAAGGCATTGAAGTCGACCCCGCTGGTGAGGATGAAACACAACGGAACACCAGCTTTGGTGGCCTCCTGCAACAAGGGTTGTATCGAACGCTGCGCGGATGGCAGACCGTGGAGTATTACCAGGTCGTATTCGGCAACTTTACCGGTGAAGTCCGCTGCAAAAGCCAGCTCGGTGCCGTAGCCCTCCAGCCCACCAAGGGCCAGTCGCAATGCGCCGAGATCCGGGTGCGGGGCAGCGGCCAACAGGAGCAGTTTCTGGCGATCGTCAAGGACATCCACCAGCACATCGAAGCGGTTGTTGATCGTTGTGGCTTCTCCGTCCACAGGTCGCACCAATGCCGTGAAGCGTTGCATCCCCGCACGTTCGGCTTTCACGGTCAACGGCACCTCCACGAATGCCGGATGACCTGCAACGACGATTTCCTTGCCGGCGACCTCCTTGCCACTCTGCAGGATGGAAATGCGCGTTCGCTTGCCACCCATGTGCTTGGCCTCCACGCGCACCAACATGGGCAACTCGTTCCCGAGGTAGCCGATACGGTTATGGTCCACTCCTCGGAGCACCAGGTCGGGTCGTACGGTGGTGTCGCCCATGGCAATGGCGAAGACCGGAACACCCAGCCGATCCACTTCGGACCGCGGGTCACGTCCCTTGGTATAGATGCCGTCGCCATCGATGATCAACGCACCCAGATCAGGGCCACTGAAGCGATCGTACACCTCGCGCATCGCTTGACTGATGTCCGTCAGGCCATCCGTTTGTTCGAACGAAAGTCCGTCGCTCACGCCTTGACCGTAGGTGAACGTGCGCACCTCGAAGCGCTCGCCGAGTTCGTTCTTCAAACGCTCCAGTTCCTCGGCGTATGTCGTGCGAATGCTTCCTGTATCTCCAGCTGCTACGAGCGAAGAAGATCCATCGTGCGCGATCACCACCACCGGTTTGCGCACCTCGCGCACCAGGATGCGGACCATCGGTTCCAACAGGAAGAAGGACACCAAGGCGATGGTCAGTGCTCTGCATGCCGCCAACAACAGAGAAAGGTTGCGCGAGAAGCCCTCCTTCCCTACCGTCCTGCGATACAATACCCATGCGAGCGCAGCACCCAGCAACAAGCAAAGTGGTGCCAGCCAGAGACTATGGGCGGTGGTCAGTGACATGGGGTGCAAAGGTCGGGGCTAGGACGAGCTTATGGGCATGAGAACATGTACGCATGTCCACATGCCCATCCGGATGATGTGGTCGGGGTGATCTCAAACCAACATCCCCCCACAAACGCTCAGTGTTTGACCGGTGATGTAGCTGCTCAGGTCGCTGCCGAGGAAAACGCAGGCATTGGCCACATCGGTCGGTGTTCCGCCTCGTTTCAAGGGGATGCCTTCGCGCCAACCTTCCACCACCTTTTGGTCCAGGGCGGCGGTCATTTCCGTTTCGATGAAGCCCGGTGCAATGGCATTGCTACGGATGTTACGGCTGCCCAATTCCTTCGCCACGCTTTTGGTGAAACCGAGGATGGCCGCTTTGCTGGCGGCGTAATTGGCCTGGCCCGCATTGCCCTGCACCCCCACCACACTGCTCATGTTGATGATGCTCCCGCTGCGCTGTTTCAGCATGGTGCGCAACACGGCTTTGGTCATGTTGAACACGCTCTTCATGTTGGTGTTCATCACCGCATCGAAGTCGGCCTCGCTCATGCGCATGAGCAGCTGGTCCTTCGTGATCCCCGCGTTGTTGACCAGGATATCCAACTTCTCCCAAGCCGCCACGACCTGATCCACCGCAGCCTGTGCCGCGTTGAAGTCCCCTGCATCGCTCTGGATCGCCATGACCTTGCGGCCACTTTTCGCCGCTAATTCTTCCGCCAGTGCGTTCGCTTTCTCCGGGCTACTTACAAAGGTGAAGGCCACATGTGCCCCTTCCTCCAGAAAGCGTTCAACGATGCCTTTGCCGATGCCGCGCGATCCGCCCGTGATGAGGGCGACCTTGTCTTGTAGTAGTGCCATATGGCGAAGGTATCGGATGTTCGCATTGGTCTGATTGCGATGTTCGAATGCCGTCCACGCGGGCATTATGGAATTCCACCTCCTCGATCGCTGATCCGCTACTCCGGCCAAGAGCGCCTGACGGCACTATGCGCCCTATGTGCTGGTCCGTCTTGCGTTGCGAAAAGTTGGCGAGCACCGTTGAAGACCCGTCGGATGAGCCGAAGGCCTCCTGCTGCACGCCGTATTGCCGGGTCTATTGCAGGATGATCCGCACAGACCTGACCGACCCTCCGCGCTGCATGGTGACCACATAGACCCCTGGAACAGCGAGGACCAACAAGGAATTTCCGCTCACCAAATACTGGATGTTCCGGCCCAGTTGATCGGTCACACGCACGCCGGTGATCGCGCCAAAGAATCGGATCGGCGAACCAACCGCAGCTGGATTCGGGCCGATGAAGAACGGGTCAAGGCCAACCTGGTCAATGGCCACCACCGGCGATCCGCTTTCGGTTCCATCGAGATCCACTTGCACCAAAGTGTAATAGTTGACACCTTCCAACGGCATTGGATCCACCGCATGATAGTCTTGGACCGACTGACTGTTCCCGGCACCGGGGATCCGCGCGATCTCCTCCCATTCGGCCAGATCGGTGGAACGCAGCACTTGGAAGTGGTCGTTGTTCCGCTCTGATGCGGTGCTCCAATGCAAATAGCTCTGCCCATTGATCGCCTCCCCGGTGAAACTCAGGAGTTCGATGGGCAACGGGTCGGGCAGTACTTCCACCTGATCGCTCAGAACGACCGAGCTGCTGATGGACAGGTCGTCGATGCCGAAATCGTTGCCTATGCCATACCCAGAGGTGATCTCGATGCAAAAGCTGGCTTGTGTGACACCCACTGGAGCGGTCCAAATGGTGGTGAAGGTTTGCCAACTTCCCTGTGAGGATGCGGTCTGGTGGTTCACCCAAGTGGGTTCGCCATCCACATACCATTGCAAGGTCGGAGCCCCTTGGCTGGCGAGGCTCACCGCCCGAAAGCTCAGGGCATAGGTCTGTCCCGGGCACACCGTGTGCGTTTGGCACCAGACCTCATAGCCCGCGTGCATCCAACCTGCATTCGCCATGAAGAACGCCCCATTGCCGGTCCCGAGGAATTGAGGGTGATGCAGGGCGGCATTCGTACCGATCCAATAATTACCCTCCGTGGTAAGGGCGGTGTTGTAGTTGAACTCACTGCTGAATCCGGTGTTGGCTCCACTGAAATTGCCGTTCGTGACCAGGTTGCCGGTGTTGTATGAAACCTGACAGGTGTATGTCCCGGGTACGCTAACGGTGATGTTCGCCGAAGTCGCCCCCGTACTCCACTGATAGCTGCTGAACCCTGCGGGACCGTTGAGCTGAACGGAACCGGAACTGATGGTGACATCCGGCCCGAGATCGATGGAACAGATCGGCTGGGACCACGCGCACAGCCCCCAAGCACCCGAGGTGAACAACAGCATGCACCGCTGCGCAAGGAAAGAAGAAGGCATTCTTTCGATCATGGCCGCTTATCAAAGGTCGCATCCACGAAGACCATTTCCAACCTGAACGAAGAATAGCATGCGGAACGTCTCAGCTAGTATTTTGCTATCCCTCAGCGTTTTGTTGAGATCGATGGACCGCAGCGTTCTGCAGTATCGAACGGG
Source organism: uncultured Bacteroidota bacterium (assembly GCA_902826215.1). Lineage (GTDB taxonomy): Bacteria > Bacteroidota > Bacteroidia > Flavobacteriales_F > PHOS-HE28 > PHOS-HE28. The sequence continues at coordinate 39,607 of CADEDY010000018.1, read as the reverse complement.
AGTGCCGATCCAACTGTCAGGCGATCCCTGTACGATCCATTCAAGATCTATTCCATGCGAGAGGAACTCAGCCCCCCTTCCGAAGGAGCCCCCCCCCCTCGCCCAGTGTTACGCACTTCAAGAGAGCGATAGGTCAGTGCTTCCTGTCGACGTTGCCTCTGCCTGTTCGACGGAAGAGGTCGGGAGGCAGGGACAAGTAGCTGGCGAGTAGCGTTTGCCTTATCGACTACTGCTGTTGCATCATCAGCTAGACATGCCCCGTTAGTGTGGC
>CADEDY010000018.1:0-39326 GCA_902826215.1 uncultured Bacteroidota bacterium | reverse complement strand
ATCCCTGTACGATCCATTCAAGATCTATTCCATGCGAGAGGAACTCAGCCCCCCCTCCGTAGGAGCCCCCCCCCCCCCGCACAGTGTATCCAATTTCACGAGGGCGATAGGGAAGCAGTTGCTGTTGATGACGCAGTCACCGTCGCCGAGAAGCAGTTTGCCATCCTGGAGCAATCCACTGCTTATGTCGATATCCGTGCTGGCTTGTATGTGTACGGACTTGCCGCGATGATCGCCGGACATGGATGCGTGAACCAAGGGTCGGGCTTCTGCTGGTGTCAGTGACATTGCCGCTGCCACGCCTAATACCGCGAGTGCCTGGTGTAGTTCGTGCTTCATGCGCTTTTTGGTTAGGGTTCATGTGGGCCATTCTGCCCCCGGCACGGGATATCGTAAGCGCGTGCAAGCTGGCAATCGTGCCGTTCTTCAACAATACCGAAGTACCGTCATTCCGGTGGCTGGTAGGATTGGTCTTCAAGACCGCTTTCCGACTCGAGGCCGATGTGCTCACTGCTTCACCAGTGCCGTACTTTCCATCACGTTACCTGCGGCGTCCATAAGAATGATCTGATAGGTACCGGCGGGCAATTCCTGGAGGTCGAGATCTTGAATGCCCCGACCGTCGTTCATCACCACCGCTGTACGAAGTTGCCGGCTCAGCACATCAACGATGATTAGGCGCAAAGGCTCCTTGTCATTTACCAAACCGTCCACCCGGACCGTACAATGATCCGTAGCGGGGTTCGGGTGGATGAAAAGCGAACCCTTTTGGTGCGTGCAATTCTCCAGGGACAACGTGGCGAACACTTCCTCGCGGCCGTCGAGGTCCACTTGGCGCAGGCGGTAGTAGACCACGGGTGAGGTCGATGACTTTGGATCCATGTAGTGGTAATCGATGGTTCCTTGGCTGTAACCAGCGGCTTCCACACGGCCGATCGTGGCCCAGTCTACCGCATCGGCACTACGCTCGACGAGGAAGTGGCTGGAGTTGTGTTCGCTGGCGGTGGCCCAGTTCAAGAAGGCTGATCCATTGGAACAGGCTCCGTTGAATCGGGTCAACTCGACCGGTAACGTTGCAGAAAGACAAGGCTCGTTCCAGATGCAATAGGCATTCCATCGTTTGAACGTGGCGTTGAAGAGCCAGACCCGATCATTGGTGTAGCAGAACCGGAATTGGTTGTGTGTTACGGATGACGCGGGCAATTGAACGGTGGCACTCACTGCACCGGTAGACCGATCAATCAAGAGCACACGCTTGTTCACGAAATCCAATACCCCGATCTCGTAGTTCAACTGCCCTGTCCAGATCACACTTAGTGCATTGATGTTCGCCAAGGGACCGATACCCGTAATGGTCAACGTCTGGGCCACGGTTCCATTGGCCCTACTTCTGAATTGAATATCACCCGCATTGTAGAACAACACCTGATCGAGCATCGGATCGTACGCCGCGACGGATTGCGCGTTGGGTTGAAGCTGTCCGCTCAAGATCATGGTGAACGTGTTCACCGCATTGAAACCAGCATCAATCTCCATGGTGGCCCACCCCAAAGCACCAAGGCAATTCCGCTCGACCTGCGCGGTGGTCGGGTTGTACCATAGGCCGCGCGTATCGATGCCTGCGGTAGAAGCGAATACGGAAAGACCTCCGGCCGCCAGCCAAGTATGCAAAGGAAAGGTCGCGTTTCCGATACGTACGGAATAGTACCGGCTGTGCACTGGGTGCCAGACGAGCGATGCATTTGAGACGGTCCCACTTCCAGAAAAGACGAGCGTGTCAGGCAGTTGTATCGCGTTGACTGCGGGAGTGAACTGGGCGGCCAAGGTCGGCACCCTTGTTACCGTTAGAAACAAGAGCGCAAGGATCGGGAATGTCGCTCGGGGACGCATGGCATTTCACCTTTGACAAAGCATGGCCTTACAAGAAGAGCCCGCAATACCGGAAAACCGGGAGTTTTCGCATTTACCCTTGGACACTGAAATGTGAAGAGCCTCCGATCGGAGGCCCTTCACACGAGAGTATGATGGTCTTATTGGCCTTTGCTTGGCAACGGCTGCTCCTTTGGGTAGAAGGTCATGCCTTGGGTGCAATGCTCCCGCCACCACCAGTTGTTGTTGCCCGGCACATGGTCAGGCATGCCGCTGAATGCGAAGACCCCGAATGCGGGAATGCAGGCTGCGCTGGTGTAGGGCGAAACCTTGAGCTGAACCTTGATGGTGGCCGGCTTTCCGATCATGCGATCCGCAGGACACAATTGTCCCAGATGAACGTCGAGATAGGCTCCGCACTGCGTCCAGGAGGCTGCCGCACCATCCGCTTGAAGCGCTTCCACATGGACCACTTGGCAGTCGGGCGGCAGTTGAAGAATGGCGCGCGTGTTGTCCTTGGGCGTGCAGTTGTTCCCGTTGTCGTTGGCCACAGCCACGGAGAAGACCCATTCTCCTCCAGCGGTCCTTTCCACGGAGGTCTGCTTTACAACCACGGCGATATCGGCGGTGGAGGCCGACTGATCGGGTTTCAAGCCTTGGGAATTTCCGCCGGTGAAGGACGGTGTCATTGTGGGCTGCAGGCAACATGCAGAGGCCTTAGGGAGACGCGGTTGCGCCGCATTCTGGCCCATTGCCACCGTGCTGGACAGGGCAACGGAGAGGGAAAGGATCAGCGGGTATTTCATCTGTTCGATGTGTTGGTTGGTGGTGCGAAGGACCGCCCAACGAAGACGAGCAGCAATACCCGAAAACCGTGATTTCTTCGAGCGTCACGCCCCTACTCCACCACCGGACATTCCACGCTCACCGTGGTACCCGCGCCCGGTTTGGAATCAACGCGGAGCACCGCACCTAAACTGGCTGCACGGGAGCGTACGTTCTGTATGCCCATGCCTTCTTGGGCGGTGGTGGGATCAAAGCCCTTGCCATCGTCCGTCACCATCACGCTCAACCTGCCGGGCTCCCGCGTTAGGGAGATGCTGATCTCGGAGGCCTTCGCATGCTTGAGTACGTTGCTCACCAGTTCCTGCACCATGCGGTACACAGCGATCTCCATGGAGCGTTCCAAGCGTTCTTCCAGACCGAACAGTTGCAGTTCCACCGCCAACCTGCCGGTGACGCGGACCGAGGCACAAAGATCCTCCAAGGCCTTTGCCAAGCCGAAACGCGCTAGGGTAACGGCGATCATATCGTGCGAAATGCGGCGCACTTCGCCCACGGCCTCATCAAGCAAGCGCTCCACTTTCCGGTGCTGCGCCTCCTGTTCGGTACGCACGACTTCAACTCCGCCTTCCAACGCCCCAACTTGCATCTTGATGGCACTGAGCATGCTGCCCAAGCGGTCGTGCAGGTCCTTGGCCACGCGGTCTCGCTCCTTCTCCTGCCCTTCCAGCATCGCGTTGATGGCCTTGATCTCCTGCTCGTTCATGAGCTTGTCGACTTGTTGGGTGTGGAGCGTTCGTTCCTGCACGGCCAGACGCTTGCGGTTGCGGAGGCCACGGGCGAGCAAAAGAGCGATCACGGTCAGCGCAAGTACACCAACACCAAGTGCGAGGCGCTGGATGTTCTTTCGGCGGTCCACGGCAGATGCGAGAGCAAGTGCTTGCTCTTGTTCGGTGATGCGTCGCTCTTTACGTTCGGTTTCGAATTGGACCTGCGCGCCAGCGATACGCTTATTGAATTTGGCCCGAGAAAGGCTATCCGCAAGGTTCGCGTATTCGTTCAGGAGATCCAGCGCTTCCGCGTCGCGCCCCACCTTCTGAAGGTACTCAGCTGCCTTTTTGGTCGCTTTTGCTTTGAGGTCCGTACCTCGGGTATAGGTGCGCGCTAGCTTGGCCATTCGAATGGCCTCTTCCTGTTGCCCGAGGTTCCAAAGCGCTGTGGCCTTGAACAAGTGAGGTTGGGCCATGCTGCTGGTGTCTCGGAGGGTGCCATAAAGGAATAGTGCGCTATCGATCAAGGCAACGGCTGTTCGATGGTCCTCAAGATCACTGTACATGCTCGCCATATTGCACAGAACGTCAGCTTTAAGCCGAGGCCCTACCGAACCAACAGCAGCCGTGTCCAGGAAGGACCTGTAAAGTGAAATGGCGTGATCCGAGCCTGAAGTGTATGAGAGTGCCGCACCGATGTTCAGCAATGCACTTACCATTAGTCCAGGATCGTTCCCATCTCGAGCTTCGTCAAAGGCTTGATAATAATACGTGAGGGCTGCGGAGTCCTTTTCTTGGTAGTAGTAAACATTACCTAGGCCGATCAGAGCTCGACAAACCCCTTCGTTGTGCTGCATTCCCCGAGCTTTGGAAAGCGCGCGATCGAATCCCACTTGAGCTTGATGATAGCGGTCTCCATGCAGGTCGATCTCGCACGCGAGAAGTTCCATTTGTAAGGCTTCGTCCGGCATGTTCGCCTGTTCGGCCGATCTGATCGCGGACAGACACTCGACCCTCGCTTGATCGAACAACTCGAATTCCTTGTAGACCTTCGCATGTTGATAGTGGCGGAGATAGGAGAAGTAATGGTATCCAAGTCCGCGATCGATCTGAATGGTATCCAGGATATGATGCGCTTCCGGTGTGCGACCAGAATGGCGCATCCACCTTGCGGTCAGCAGGTCAATCAGTACCCGGTCTTCGTTGGACCGGCTACGGAAAGGGAGAAGGCTGTCCAAGAACACAGGCATGTGTTCCTCGGTTTCATCAAGTAAGGTGGTGGAGTGGTCATAAAGCCTTTGCCAGGCATCGGTTTGCGCACTGACCGTCGAAGTGAAGGCCAAGGACAATAGCGTATAGAGAAGTATTTTCATTACTTCAAGTCGCTTGATCCAGCCGATCGCGGAGCGAGGCACCGACCCCAATGGACCTTTATGGTTCACTTGAGCATGGAAGGTGTTGAGCCTATTGCACCTGTTCACTGGTGCCGTCCTTCACCATCTTACGGTCCTTGGCGAGCACCTTATTCCCGCATATTGCGATGGCACTTAACGAGTGTTCACCATCTCTCGTATGGTCTATCGTTACCATTTCGAATTCCTTGGTGTCCCCATGAGCCCCAGGTTTCTCCTCGAAGAAAGCGATATGGTACCGATGGCCGGGTTCATCCATAAAGTCGGCAATTAGGACGTAGCCTTCAGGCCATTTGTATTCCACAACGATAGGTCCTTCGGCAGTTATGATCACGTTCGCTTCCATGTTGTTCTGGTTTGTTTGCTCACTCCCCCCACCCCCGTTCCATGGCGTACTTCACCAGGCCGGCGGTGTTCCGGAGGTCTAGTTTATGCATAATATTCCTTCGGTGTGTTTCCACCGTATCGGCGCTGAGGAAGAGACGTTCGGCGATCTCCTGGGTGGTGTACTCCTGCATGATCAGCTTCACCACCTGCACTTCGCGCTTGGTCAGTACACCGTACCCGTTCTCGCCTTGGCGGTCCTTGAAACGATCGGTCTGTTGCAGCAGGGTGGCGATCTCCTTGGCCAGATAGCGTTTGCCGTTCATGATGGCGGAAAGCGCTTCGAGTAGCTCGGCCTTGCCGGTGTTCTTCAAGAGGTAACCGCTGGCACCGGCATCGAGGAGTTCTAGCACGAATTCCTTGTGACCGTACATGCTCAGGACGAGGATCTTGGTTTCCGGGGCTGCCTTGAGGATGCGTTTCGTGGCCTCGATACCGTCCATGCCAGGCATGTTCACATCCATGATCACCATTTCCGGTTGCAGGGTGGCTGCCTCACGCACGGCATCCGCCCCGTTCGTCGCTCGCCCTACGACCTGAACGAGGTCGATCGGGAGCAACAAGGCCTCGATACCATCGAGTATGATGGATTGATCATCGACCAGAAGGACAGTGAAAGGTGCCGCCACGTTCAACATGTCGGCAAAGATGTTCGGCGCATGCAGGCCGGAAAATACCGGAAAACCCGTATTCGATCCGCCAGAGGTAACGAAAGTTACGGGGCTGCTATCCGAGCACCTCCTTCACCTTCGCCCCGATGGTCGCGGGGCTATCCACCACGTGGATGCCGCATTCGCGCATCACCTTCTTCTTGGCAGCAGCGCTTTCGTCGGCACCGGAAACGATGGCACCGGCGTGGCCCATGGTTCGGCCTACAGGAGCGGTCTCACCGGCGATGAAGCCGATGACCGGTTTCTTGCAGTTCGCCTTGATCCACTTCGCTGCCTGTATCTCCAGATCACCGCCGATCTCACCGATCATGACGATGGCCTTGGTCTCAGGGTCGTTGGTGAAGAGTTGTACGGCCTCCAACGTGGTGGTGCCGATGATGGGGTCGCCACCGATACCGATGGCCGTGGTGATGCCTAAGCCCGCTTTCACGACCTGGTCGGCTGCTTCGTACGTGAGTGTGCCGGACTTCGAGACGATACCGACCGTGCCCTTCTTGAACACGAAGCCGGGCATGATGCCCACTTTGCATTCGTCGGCGGTGATCACGCCTGGGCAGTTGGGGCCGATGAGGGTGCAGTCCTTTCCGCGGATGTACTCGCGCGCAGAAACCATGTCCTTTACGGGAATGCCTTCGGTGATGCAGACGATCACCTTGATGCCTGCTTCAGCGGCTTCCATTATAGCATCCGCAGCGAATGCAGGTGGTACGAAGATGATGCTGACATCGGCGCCGGTGGTCTTCACGGCATCGCTCACGGTCTCGAATACCGGACGATCCAAGTGCTTCTGACCGCCTTTTCCGGGGGTGACACCGCCGACCACGTTCGTGCCGTACTCGATCATCTGCGTAGCGTGGAAGGTGCCTTCGCTACCGGTGAATCCTTGGACAAGTACCTTACTGTTCTTGTTGACGAGTACGCTCATGGTTCGATGTGGTTCGGTTGGAACGGCGGCGAAATTAGCCCAACGGATGGAACGAGGGACCGGTTCGGCTGCAATGCCCTGCTACTGCGGCACGCGGCCCCTTCCCGCACGCTGATACGCCAGCACGAAGAGCAACGCACCGACCATGAGCAGGGCACCCACGATGTACGGTCCGGTGTAATGCAGGCCGTAGAGGAATCCGCCTGCGGTGGGGCCTGCGATCCGCGCAAGGGAGCCGAAGCTCTGGTTCATGCCCAGCACTTGGCCTTGCTCCTTGTTGGTAGCACCGCGGCTCAGCAACGAGGAAATGCTCGGCATCATGCAGCCGTTGGCGAATGCCAAGAGGATCATGGGTACGAAAGCGAGCGGAATGAAATAGGCCGGCGGAACGAAAGGAATGGTGAGCAGACCCAGGCCGCAAAGCACCGAGCCGATCACCATCAGCTTGGGCTCACCGAAGGTGCGCGAGAGCCAGCCGACCAGACCGCCTTGCACGATGGCGGAGGAAAGGCCGATGAAAGCGAACATGTATCCGATGTGGGCTTCGTTCAGTCCATAGTGCTGCTCCCAGAGGAGTGCGACCGTGATCTGCATCATGCTGAAGGCCATGATGTAGATGAAGGTGGTGATGAAGAGATCACGGAAGCGTTCGTTGCCCAGCGCTTTGATCGTACTCGTGACCGGTTTGAACTCGATGGTGTTGTTCGGGTCCTTTTCCTTCAACGATTCGGGAAGCAGGATCAGGATCAGGATGAGGTTGAGCAAACTGAGGCCCATGGCGCTGTAACCAACCGCATCCATGCCATACTGCTCCTTGATGAACCCACCGACAGGCGGACCGAAGATGAAGCCCATGCCGAACGCAGCGCCGATCAAGCCCAAGGCCTTGGCACGTCCCTCGGGTGGTGTGACATCGGTGATGTAGGCCTGTGAGGCAGCGATGTTGGCGGATCCGATGCCGGCGAGCATGCGGGCGGCGAAGAGCAGGGCCAGGCTGTGAGCATTGGCCAGCAACAGGAAGGCCATCGCTGTAATGCCCACGGTGAATGCAATGATGGGGCGGCGTCCGTAGCGATCGCTCATGGTGCCCCAGAGCGGCGAGAAGATGAAGTTCATCAAGGCATACACGGCCATGACCAGTCCCACTTCGAAGGACGATGCGCCCAATTGCGTGGCATAGGTCGGCAGGATCGGGATCACAAGGCCGAAGCCCAGCAGATCGATGAAGACCGTGAGGAAGAGTATGGAAAGGCGGGAACGCAGGTCGCTGGGTGTGAAAAGGAAGCGGCGAAAGTAGCTGGTTGAGCAGCGTTGATGCCCTACTCCACTGCCGTGAAGGGTTGGGTGATGGAGGTGTTGCGCCGAACGTAGGGTCGGATGATCAAACGGATGGTGTTCTTCCAACTGATGTACTTCCAGCCCCAATTGAACAGGACCATCATGCGGTTGCGGAAGCTCACCAGTTGGATCACGTGGACGAACATCCACAACAGCCAAGCGAAGGTGCCACCGAAATTGTAGGTCCCGATATCGACCACTGCTTTCCGCCGACCGATCACCGCCATGCTTCCTTTGTCCTTGTAAACGAATGGCTGCATGCTGGCTCCGTTGGCCTTCCGCACAAGATTCTTCACGAGTTGCTGCCCCTGTTGGATCGCGACGGTAGCCACTTGCGGATGCCCGCGCGGCCATTCCTTCACATCGGTCATCAGGGCGCAATCGCCGAGCACGAAGATCTCCGGATGGTGCTTCAACGCATTCGTCCGATCGACCTCGTAGCGACTCGCCTTTTCATTCACATCCGACTCCAAGCCTGGAATGGTCACCCCTTTCACTCCAGCCGCCCAGATCACTGTATTGGTCTCCATGGTGCTGCCGTCCTTCAGAATGATGTGGTCCTCGTCCCCACCCACCACGCGATCGCCCAAACGCACTTCCACACCAAGGTCTTCAAGGTAGTGTTGTGCATGTGCGCTTGCCTTCTCGCTGAAATTCTTCAAGACCCGTTCGTTGCTGTCGACCAGGACGATCCGCATCATGTTGCTCTGGATCTCGCGGTACTCGCGATGGACCACGGTACGCCGGATCTCTGCCAAGGCACCGGCGAGTTCTACTCCGGTGGGGCCTGCACCAACGATGACGAAGTTGAGGCAGCGTCGCCGCTCTTCTTCTTCATGTGCCGACATCGCGGCCTCGAAATCCTGGAGAACGTCGCTGCGGATGTCCAGTGCCTGACTGATCGACTTCAGCTGCATGGCGAACTGTTCCATGGCTCGGTTGCCGAAGAAATTCGTGGTGCTGCCGAGGGCAAGGATCAAGATGTCGTAGCTGAACTCACCGATGTTGGTGACCACAACCTTCCTCGCGGGATCCACGCAGTGCACATCGGCCATGCGGAAGGCCACGTTGGGCATGGGACCGATCGTTCGCCGGAAGGGATGCGCGATGCTGTCGGCACCCAAACTAGCAGTCGCTACTTGGTAGAGCAAGGGTTGGAAGCAATGGTGGTTCTGCCGATCCAACAGCATCACCTTATAGGGCTTGTCCACCAAGCCACGCACCATCTCCAATCCGGCGAAGCCACCGCCCACCACGATCACCGTGGGATAGGGCATTTCGTCGTAGGCGATCTTCGCTTTGCTCTTCATGCACCGATCATTCGGGTACAAAGGTCCGGATCTTGGCCGGGCTTTGCGACCTTCGCCCCCGCGATCCGATCATGAGCACCTACGAGCCCGATACCATTGCAGCCATCTCCACTCCGGCCGGTGCTGGTGCCATCGCCCTGCTGCGCGTGAGTGGACCCAAGGCCTATGGCATTGCGGAACGGATCGCGCCAGACCTTCCATTGGAACCGCTGCCACGTACAGCGTACTATGTGCCGGTGATCGATCTCGATGGACAAGTGGATGAGGCGGTGATCACCTTCTTCCAGGGGCCTGCTTCGTACACCGGCGAGGACATCGTGGAAGTGAGCGTGCATGGATCGATGTACATCCAACAGCGCTTGTTGCAAGCCATGCTGGATGCCGGGGCGCGTTTGGCACAGCCGGGAGAATTCACCCAACGGGCCTTCCTCAACAAGAAGATGGACCTGAGCCAGGCCGAGGCCGTGGCCGACCTCATCGCTAGCCAGAGCGCGGCGCAGCACAAATTGGCCCTGCATCAGCTGCGTGGCGGTTTCGGTTCACGGATCGAAGAACTGCGCCAAGAACTCATCGACTTCGCAGCGCTGATCGAACTGGAACTCGACTTCGGTGAAGAGGATGTGGAATTCGCGAAGCGCGTGGAACTGCTTGCGCTGTTGGATCGGCTCGTGGACCTCTGCACTGAGTTGATCGACAGTTTCCGCTACGGCAATGCGATCAAGCAAGGCGTGCCCATCGCCATCCTTGGCGCGCCGAACAGCGGGAAGAGCACCTTGCTGAATGCGTTGTTGAAGGAGGACCGTGCGATCGTCAGCGACATACCCGGCACCACGCGCGATACGGTCGAGGAAGCCATCACCATGGATGGGGTGCTGTTCCGTTTCATCGATACGGCCGGGCTGCGCAAGACCGCCGATACCGTGGAGAAATTGGGCATCGAGCGCAGCTACAAGAAAGCCGCTGAGGCCAGCTTGGTGATCCTGCTCGCCGATGCAAGCACCACTGCCGAAGGCGCCTTGCTCACCGAAGCGAACATGCTTCGCGAACGGTTGAGTGCGGGTCCCGTGGTATTGCCCGTACTGAATAAGTGCGACGTGCCCGGCGTGAAGGTGCGCGAAGGCACCCTGGCCATCTCGGCCCGCAACGGCATCGCCTTGGAAGCATTGAAGGAGGCGCTTCTACAACACGTGCACTCCTTCCAGAACGGCACCGGCGACATCGTGGTGACCAATACCCGTCATGTGGATGCCTTGACCAAGGCCCGCGCCGCCCTGCTCGACGCCAAGAACGCGATCGATACCGGCATCAGCGGCGAACTGCTCGCCATCGACCTACGTCGTGCACAACATCACCTGGGCGAGATCACCGGACGGATCACGACGGATGACCTATTGGGGAGCATTTTTGGACGGTTCTGTATCGGGAAGTGAGTTCGTGCGCCATACAGATCCCGCTCGCACAGCGTTCATCGCATAGCTTTGGGGAACCGAGATCCATTCGCATGAAACTGGTGATAGCTGGCATTTGCATTTGCGCTTTGTCCTTCAGCACCCTTGCTGGAATTGGACATGGGATTGCGGATAGCACGAACCGATGGTCTGTTGGGGTTATCGTGGTTCCCGGTCTTGCCTACCAAACCTTGTCGATCACACAAGATTCTGAGACAACTGAACGGATAGTCGCGCAGCGAAATGACCTCGAGGATGCTAGAGTCAACTTGACCGGGAACTTGGCACTTGGCTACCGACTTTCCTCCTTGTTCAGCTTGGAAGCAGGCGTGGGTTATGCGCTATTGGGATGGAGAGAGAACATGGATCTGAGTGGGTTGACATTCGGTGATATCATCGACCCAAGGCGTGGTTTCATTTATCAAACCGATGCGGCAGTTCCCACCTCAATTCGTATCGTTGATTCATTCCACTACATCGAAGTTCCGATCCGTGCGTCGCTTCATCTTGGTCATGGGCGAGTTCGGTCAGTGACTTCCATCGGAGTTTCAACCGCGTTCTTGATCCGATCAACCTCCACCTCGTATTCGGAGTATGCCGATGGACATAGCGAACGCAGGGTTGCGGATCAGACCGATGCGTTCAACAAGGTCGCCCTTTTCCCGACGATCAGTTCAGGCGTTTCCTTCGACCTGAGCGATCGCTTGGAGATGCGTGTGGAACCCAGCTTCCGATACGGCGTTCTGCGCATCATTGATGCTCCTGTGACAGCGAACCTGTGGAGTGCCGGTCTAGGGATCGATGTTCGGTTGATGCTGTAACCCCTTTTCAGGGCGATCTACGGTGATCACCGTAGCAGAACACGGTAGGTAACGGATGAAGCAGCCGCGTTGAACGGGGAAGCTTTGCCGAAACCTTCCGAAGTGTCCACCCACACACCGACACGAGGTCTTGAACGCCTCTCCTTCCCCACCCTGATCGCCACGGCGTGCGCAGGGTTGATCGCCCTCGGCGCATTTGCGCAGGACGACGGACTTGTCTACCGCACGATCCGTGTGGGTGGTCAACAAACCCTTTCCGGGTACCTCATCTCTTGGCTGGATGTATCGCCGGACGGCAGCACCGTTTCCGTATCGGCCACACAGGGTTTTCCGTTCCGCTCCTTTCCGGTCGATCAGCCCGAACAGACCACCGAGATCGATGTGGGCAACTGGTATGCAGGCAGTCGTGCACGGTACAGTGCTTCGGGCAAGTACATGCTGCTCCAACAGCTGTTCTACCTGGACTTCGCGCCGAACAAGGACAAGCCGATCAAGTACGAGGTGATCGATGTGGCGGCAGGAAAAGCTGTTCGATCCTTCGAGAACCTCTTCGCTGCTTCACTCACACCGGATGAGAACACGGTGCTCACACTCGACAAGGACGGTGTGCACTTCGTTGATCTCCTCACCGGAAAGCAGAACCACGCGAAGCGCATCGAGCGCACTGGGAATGCCATCGCCGTGAGCAGCGATGGGCAGCGTTTCGCGGTGGCGCACCGACCGACCAAAAGCGAAGTGGAAGCGCTACCCGCGGTTCGCAACGACAAGGATGCGATCAAGAACGGGGTGAAGCTCGGGCAGATCGTCGTGGTCTACGACATGGCCACCTTGAAACCATTGTACACGCTGCCGGAGCTCTTCGACAAGGTGTTCCGCTTGGAGTACAGCGGCGACGGGAAGGACCTGTGGATCCATGCGAAGGCGCACTCACGCAAGGGGGGCAATCCGAACCCCTACCAGAGCTATGTGGAAGTGGCCGATGCGGTGAGCGGCGACATGCGTCGCACCTCGTTCCCTTCGTTGGCCACGTTCGAACCCGACTTCCGGATCAGCCGCGATGGTAGCCTCTTCGCGATCGGAAGCGCCGGTGGCAAATTCCAGGAGGTGCACCTCTACGATCGCAACACCGGAAGCATGGTGCATCGCTTCGTGGTGAGCTGGCGCTTGTGGGAGAACCTCGATAAAGGCGAATTTGCCAGTGGCGACGGGCGCTTGAGCTTCACCTTCCTCCCGGACAACAAGCGCCTGTTGCTGACCAGTGGGAACCGATTGATCGAATGGACCTACGCCCCATGAGAACACTCATTCTGATCATCGCTTCACTCCTGCTTTCTGTGCCTGGCTTTGCACAGAAGAAGGAAATACTTCAGGACAAAGAGGTGATCCTCGCCCGCGCGGACCAGGCCTTGGACGCTGCCATTCAACCCGAGGGGGCGCTCTATGACACCATTCTGAAGGAAGGCCTGATCGGCCGCTATGTACTGCAAGTGAGCTTCCGCGACAAGGGAGACATCAGCAGCGTGTTCGTAGTGAGCGCGACCGATCACGATATCCGTTCGCAGAACCGCTTCAAGGACCTTGTACACTTCGCAGAGTTGCCCTTCAAGATGCCCAAAGGGCGCCAATACCGAATAGAACACACGTTCGACCTGAACGCCATTCCCCGTTGAGAACAATTACCCACAACAACATGAAACACCTATTCACAACCTCTCTCCTGCTTCTCGGATCCGGGCTCTTCGCACAAGAAGAGATGCCCACACTCTGGGAGACGAAACTCGAACACCGTATCGAACAGACCGGTACCGGGACCGAAGACCGCGGCTACAGCTATGCAGCGGATGACAAGGAAATGACCGTGTTCGACAACAAGACCGGGGCCACCAAGTGGACGAGCCGCTTCAAGGACATCGTTCCGAAACTGGGTAAGGTGGACGAACTGATCCCGTTCTGGGAAAGCGACGCCGTATTCCTTTTCGACCGGAAGATGGGCAAGGACCAGATCGCTGTGCTGAACATGAGCGATGGCAAGTTGCTTTGGAATACAGACAAGTACCAGAACCTGAGCGACGAGAACGTGGTCTACATCCCCGAGCAGGACGGCTTCGCGATCTCGTTGAAAGAGCGATTGGTCTTTGTGAAGGCCAAGACCGGCGAAGAACTCTGGAGCACCGATAAGTTCAAAGGTGTTGCAGGCCAATATGTACCTACGCCGGACGGCAAACTCGTGATGGTCAACTTCGTACCGGGCAATTTGGCCGCGCTCTTCACCGGCTTCAAGAACCAGATCGTGAAGATCGACCTGTCCAATGGCAACATCCTTTGGGAGAATACCTACGTGGGCCGTGCCGAACGAAAGGTCGTCAGCAAGGACTTCCTCTATGACCTGGACATCGTAGGGGACAAGGTCTTCCTGCGGATGAACGGCATGCAGGTGTACGACCTGAATACCGGGGCCAACATTTACAGTGCTGCATTCGACTACACCCCGGACAAGATCGTGGGTGCTCCGGCCGGCGCCAAGAAGTTCGGCGTGTACCATGCCGTGGCCGAACCGGTGATCGTTGGCGATGACCTGTACGTGCTCGACATGAGCAACAAGAAAAGCCAGTACGTGAAGAAGTACGATCGTAACAGCGGCAAGCTCCTGTGGACCAGCCCTGAGATCAAGGAAGCAAGAGCGATCCCGAACATGTACGTGCAAGGCGACCGAGTGCTCTTACAGATCGGTGGCAATGTGGAGGCACAGGCCTATATCTACAAGCGCGAACGCCAGACCGACGGCTCATACGTGATCACCGAGGAATGGAGGATCTGGCATCCGAACGTGAAGCCGTGCGGTGTGCAGGCCTTCAACACCAGCGATGGCAGCATGGCCTGGGACAGTGAGCGCTTCCGCAAAGGCATTACCAATGCGGTGGTCGTCGAGGATCAGTTCGTGGTATGCAGCGGCAAGGAACTGTACAGCATGGACCTCGCCACTGGGGCAGAGAAGTTCGTTGTTCCCGTAGCCAAGGGAGGTGTGGGCAATGCCGACCAGATCATGACCTACAAGGACATGGTGGTGGTGATCGGTGATAAGGGGGTCAGCACCTTCAACATGAAGACCGGTGAGGCTGTGGCCAGTGGCAAGTACAAGAAGAGCGACCTGGAGGATGTGGAAGGCGATCGCATGATCCTGAAAACAGCCGGCGCCGACATCGCCTGCTTCGACCTCGACAACTGCACCTACAAACAGTTCAAGGCACGCAATGGCGCGATCACCAGCATGAGCACCGACGGCAACTTCGTGTACGTGTACGAGAAGAAGAACGTCACCAAGGTGGGTACCCGGTAGTAGGCTCTCCCTACTTTCGGGAACAAGGCGGGCCGCATCGAAAGGTGCGGCCCGTTCTTTTGCAGTATCCTTCAGAGCACTGTTTCACATTCCGAAGCCACGATCGTTCGCAGAACGCGGTGGATGAAGATGTACTCATCCGCGCCATCACCTTCCATCGCCGGACCCATGTTCAGGGACGCTTCCACTTCGATCGTCCACGGATACCCGCCTTGCTTCACCGCTTTCAGGTAGGATCGCTCCAAGGTCAAGGTGTTCATGCTACTAAGCGCTTCGCCTTCGTCGGTCCACTCTTCTCCACCCGCACATGGCCATGCACGGTGCGATCCACAGGGAGTGAAGCTCATGGCATCGGCCATGTACGTGAAGGTGCCGGTGAGGCGCATACGGGGGATCTCGTCCTGCAATTCGTCGGCGAAACGCTCCAATGCCCAGTCCGGCGCTAACTCCACCCCACCGATGACATCCACAAAGACCAGACCCGTGTCTGTTCGTTGGTAATGGTCCGGCGGATCCCCGAAATAAGCGATGCTCAGGAGTCCGGAGGCAGGCCCTCCGGATATCTGCACGACACTCCAAGTCCCGATCGCTCCTTCCGCAGGCATTTCGGAATCGACAAAGCGTTGCCGGAGAATGAAGGTGCTATCCCTTCGGATCCACAGTTGTACTGTGTGCTCACTGTCTTTCCCCTGTGCCAAAGTACCCTCATAATAGCCGGGCCATTCCACCGATACGGCAGGTGAAGAAGTACTGTCGGTCATTGGGACATCAGCGCTCTCGATCGGAGGGGTGTCGCTGCCGCAGGACGCCAGCAAGGCACCGCACAGCACGAAGGGGAAGGTTCTTGTTCGCATGGTTCGCGCTTCGAAAGTAGCATGCGACCTTTGCCCGCAATGACGCCGATCCTTCCCGCCTTCTATTTCGGCAGCGTTGAGCACTTCCGTGTGCTCGCGCAGCATCCGAAGGTCATCATCGATCTCGGCGAGCACTACGAGCGGCAGAGCTACCGCACCCGCACCAGCATCGTCGGCCCCAACGGCAAGCAGGACCTCACCGTGCAGATCGCACGACGCTCTGGCGAGAAGATGCCCATGCACACCGTCGGACTCAGTTATGTGGAGACCTGGCCCCAGCAACATGTGCATGCCATTCGGAGTGCTTATGGAAACACGCCGTGGTACATCCATTTCATCGACGAGATCGAAGCCGTGGTGTTGCAGAAGTACGAGCGGCTCGTGGATCTCGACCTAGCGACCATGCGCTTGGGCATGAAATGGCTCGGGTTGAAGACGGAGGTCGTTGTTGCAATAGCCTATGTAGAACAGTCGGATGAATGGATCGATCTGCGCGCTGCACTTCATCCAAAGAAACCGCTTCCTCCTCATATCGTTCCCGTTGGTCCATACACCCAAGTGTTCGAGGAGCGCCACGGTTTCGTACAGCGGCTCAGCGTGATCGACCTGGTGTGCAATGCGGGACCTGAAGCGCGCCGTTACCTGTCATGACGTTGAGCGTCCTTTTAGCGATGACCCGGTCCACACTCCTCTCCCTCTTCACCTGCGTTTCCCTTGGCGTCGCGTCGCAGTCCTTCACCGACCCGCGCGATGGCATCATCTATCCCACCACCCGCATCGAGGGTTGGGAATGGTTCGCCCGCAATTTGGATCACGCATTGCCCGATACGGATGAGAACATTCCGGATAGCATCACGTGCAGCAATTGGGGACGTACCTATAGCAGGGAGCAGTCGCGCATCGCCTGTCCAACCGGCTGGTCGCTCCCGACTCGTGCGGTTTGGGCCGTGCTGGATACGTCTGACATCTTCGCGTTGTTGGATACGGTCTGTTGGGTGAAGCCCGAAGGCCATACGAACGCCACGGGTCTGTCCCTGCAGCCGAGCGGATTCAAGCATAAAAAGGCGTATTGGAACCGATACCTCAGCAGCGCCATCTGGTTCGATGATCCCGAGGACCCCGACTCCAATTGGCATCTGCACGTGCACGGTAACAATGCCGACTTCACCCATTACCTGCACACGCATACCGAGAAGATCAAGGTGCGACGGTTCGCCGTGCGCTGCGTGAGACCGGTCGATCCCTAGGGCCCAAACCATCTCGGTGCATTTCCTCATCGCAAGTACCACTTCGATGCGGTGAGAACGGGTTGAGATCCAGACGACTTATTGCTCCTTGCCCAGATCCGATACGGAAAGTGACCATTTAGCTTCCATCTTGACCCCCTCGCTGCTCCGTTGTCCGATCCAACTGCTAAAACGACTGGTCTTGTCTGGAAGGTTGACCGGAGTGCCTCGGAAGCCCAATACGCATAGTCATACCGGATGTCCATTGATTAGTATTGACCGAACTTTAGGGGCCATGGAGCCTAGAGATCGACACTTCACCTATTTTGCCGTCCCATGAGCTGGAAACGGACCCTTCTATTCTGCCTTTTGATCGGTGGATCTTATGCCGCATTTGCTCAAGAAGCGGAATGGAATAAAGTCGTGGAAC
Source organism: uncultured Bacteroidota bacterium (assembly GCA_902826215.1). Classification (GTDB taxonomy): domain Bacteria; phylum Bacteroidota; class Bacteroidia; order Flavobacteriales_F; family PHOS-HE28; genus PHOS-HE28. Next base: position 21,748 of record CADEDY010000018.1, on the reverse strand, counting down.
TGGACAGTTTGGGCGAGCATCAACGTGCATTGAAGATCCTGGACCGCTTGGTTCAGCAACCAGAATGGCGTTACCGATCCTTGATGATGCGTAGCGGGATCTATTTCGAGGAACTGAAGCGCATCGAGGATGCTTTCGTGGATATCGCGGCTGCCATGAAGGAAAGCCCCGACAGCATCGGTCCGTATTTGAACCGCAGTTCCATGTACATGAACATGAACATGACGGACCGCGCCCTCTCCGATCTGGATCAAGGGTTGTTGCATTGCCATAGTACTTCGGATAGTGCGTCCATTCTGTTGAACATGGGCTCGGCCTTTCTCATGTCTCGTCAGTTCGACAAAGCTTTGAATGCGTTGGACCAAGCTATCACGCTGGAGCCGGACCAATGGGGAACACAGCTCAACAAAGCGGCTTTGCTCGCTGAGATCGGACGAACGGATGAAGCGCATGCGCTCTACGTGGACCTGCACGAAGCACACCCGGATGACCTGGTCATCATGAACAACATGGGATTCCTCGCCCTTCGGTTGGAGAACTTCCCGGAAGCGATCACGTGGTTCACCAAGGCCTTGGAAGTGAAGGCGGACGACGCCGTGGTCATGAACAACTTGGGCTATGCACAGTTCCGTGAAGGCGACACTGAAGCGGCGCTGACGAATGTGCAACGCTCCATCGAGCTGTATCCGAGCAACAGCTACGCCTATCGTAATCTCGGCCTCATTCAACAGAGCAAGGGGTTGAAGAACGAGGCATGCACGGCTTTCGAAGCAGCGCTGCGATTGGGGTTCACGCAGCAATACGGTCCGGAGGTCGAGGACCTTCGCAAGACAGGATGCCGATGAAATGTCGCTTGGCGTTGGTCCTGCTGCTAGTTAGCGCTGGTGCTTCGGTCGCACAGGATGCGGACACCACCGTGATCCGCAAGGCCCGTGAAATGGCCTACAAAGGGGAATGCAAACAAGCCCTCAAGTTGGTCGAGCCCTATTTGGCTGCCGATCCACCGGTGGCGAAGGCGACCATCGTACGCGCGCGGTGTCTCCTATACACCATGCACGAAGCTGCAGAGGGAATGGCGCTTCTGGAGACGGCTCTGCAACGCGAACCGGATCAGTTCGATCTGCTCTTGTTCAGGGGCGACACGTACAACACCATGAAGATGTTCGATCGCGCAGAGGTGGATCTCGCGCTTGCGGTCGCGAACGCAACAGATACCACGTCGCTCATCAAAGCGTTGAATGAGGAAGCGTGGAACCTCCTCAGCATGCGTCGATACAGTGCCGTTCATGAACGCTGCGACCGGGTGCTCGCCATGGACCCGAACAACTACCATTGCCTGAACAACTTGTCGCTGGCTGCGAAGGAGGAAGGCAATGGACCGCTCGCCGTGGAGATGCTGGAGCGGATGACTGAATTGGATCCGAAGAAGACAACGGCTTGGATCAATCTGGGTTTCACACTCGCATCCATGGAACGACATCAGGAAGCACTGAAGGCCTATGCCCGGGCCGAAGAACTCGGGGCTGCGGATGCCTCCTTCCTCAACAACCGGGGTCGCTCCAAACTTGGTATTGGCGATGTGAAAGGAGCCCGTCAGGACATCGGTCGCTCGATCAAACTGAATGATCGGAATGCCTACGCGTATCGGAATCTCGCACACGTCGAACTGCACGAGAACAACGTGGAGGAGGCGTGCACGGCCCTTGAAAAGGCGTTGGAACTAGGATTCACAAAGCTCTATGGAAATGAAGCTATTGAACTGCGGAAGCAGCATTGCAAGTGATCATTTGCGCGCTGCGATGTGCGCGTCCCTCCTCCTCTGCGCAACACTAGGGCGTGCGCAGGAGCACAAGGACATGGGCTACGGCGCAGCCATGTTGAAGGAGACCTGGACGCTTTTGGAGAACAAGGACACAACAGCGGCTCTGGAACGGCTTGCGCGCGTCAACCAGAACGACACCTTGTACGAGCTTGCGTTGCTCAGTTCCATCCGGATCCTGAATGCGTCCAATGACCATGAGGCCGCAGAACGGCTCCTGCACACCGGCATCAACTTCAAGGGTGAGAAGCGATCCAACTTCATGACCACGCATGCGGCCACATTGTACGACATGGAGCGCTACGATGAATGTATCGCTGCGGCCGACAGTGTCATTTCGGAATTCCCCGGACTGTTCAGGCCGCACCACCTGAAGGCCATTTCACTCAACAAGAAGGGCGAGAAGAAACTGGCCTTTGAGCAGGCGATGGCGAATGCGAAGCGCTTCCCCTACCAGCGTGACACGCACATCCTGCTCGCTTCCATCGCGGCCGGAGAGGGCAAGGTCACCCAGTCGGCGTTGGCCTGCATGATGGCGCAGATCGTCCGGTTCGATGACGAGACCGCCAACAACGTCCTCGGCTATTACGACGGTGTGCTCGGTGGGTCGTTGGAATTGGAGCCGGACGGATACGACCTCACCGTTGCTGGCGATCACCTCGATGAACTGGACCAGCTGATCAAAAGCAAAGTGGCCATGAACAGCAAGTACAAGGTGAAACCGGATCTGGACTATCCCATGTGCCGGCAATCGCACCTGCTCTTCAGCGAAGTCGCCAAGCTGGACATGGAGGAACAAGGATTCTACGTCAACTTCTACGGACCCTTGGCGAAGGCGATCATGGACAACGGCTTGTTCGAGGGCTACATCTACCACTGTCTATCCTCCAGCACGCTTCCCAAGGTGAAGGCCGTGGGTACGAAGAACAAGTCGAAGGTGGATGCTTTCCGCGCTCGGATCAGCAACCTCACCGAGGAGCGATTCTGCGTATTCCCGGAGCCGGGAAGTACCGAGGAGCTATTCCATGTCTTCAACGGGAATAGCGAGTTCGTCGGTGCAGGCCCAACGGACGCGACAAGGACCCGATCCCTTGGTGAATGGACCTTCTACCACCCGAATGGCAAGACCATGTCCACGGGCAGATTCAACGAGGATGGTGAGAAGAACGGAGCATGGACCTACTGGTATACCAACGGCAACCTATCCAACCGCATCAGCTATGCCAACGGACCGAAGAACGGGCCTTCGATGAGCTATGACCGCTACGGGAACCTCGTCGATTCATTGGACTACACCAACAATGTGCGCCAAGGGACCGGATGCCTCTTCTATCCGGGTGGTGGCCGTTCAACCTGCAAGACCGCGAAGGATGATGAATGGACCGGCCCTGCATCGGATGTGTACCCGACCGGTACCACCATGTGGACCTACGCACTTACGAACGACGAGGCCGATGGTCCCATGAAGGAATTCTATCCCGACGGCACGCTCAAGTTCGAAGGACAGTACACCAAGGGAAAGCGGACGGGGACGTTCACGAACTACTACATCAATGGGAACAAAGCGGATCAGTACACCTTCGTGGATGGTCTGGCGCAGGGGCCCTTTACGAAATGGGATCAGAACGGAACCGTCATCGAGGAAGGAACTTGGTCCAAGGGAATGTACACTGGCGAGAACAAGGAATACGATGCTTGGGGCACCCTGCGCACCTTGGCCCGGTTCAATGATCAGGGCCGACTGCATGGGATCAAGCAAGAGTATGATCGGGACGGCCGTGTCAACTTCGAGACCGAATACAAGAACGGCCTGTTGGTGCGCTATGCGGATCTGGACCCCACTGGCAAGATCCTTGGGCAAGGCACACGTTCCAAAGGCAAGTTCGACTTCCAGGGCTTCCACGCCAATGGTCAGAAAAGGGTGAGCGGAACCTATCTCGATGAAGGCGCTAAGGATGGCAAATGGTTATACTACAGTGCCGATGGGACCTTGGAGAGCGAGGAGAACTTCGACAAAGGTGAGCTCAAGGGAGAACAGAAGTACTACGATGAGGGCGGTGTATTGACCAGCACGACCAAGGAGTATGATCGGAACGGTGCAACCTACAGGTCCTTCGTGAGCTACTACCCTTCCGGTGCCGTGAAGGAACTGAGCCAGAAGAAAGGAGACAACTTCGAGGGCGTGGTCACGGAGCATGCGCCCAATGGCAAGGTCATCTCGGTCGAATACCTGAACGAAGGGAAGCGGGATGGTTGGCAGTCCTACTACGATATCGATGGTGTTCTCGATCGTGCGGAACTGATCCAGAACGGTATCGTGGTGGAGCGAGTGAACTACGACCAAAATGGTCAGGAGTATGAGCGCATCCGCACGCTACCCGGGAATTTCGAATTGGTCCAGCACCACCCCGACGGATCCGTTCGTTCTAAATTGAAGATGGTGAACAGCAAGCTCCACGGGCCTGCCCTATGGACCCTGCCCAACGGAACAAAGGACGTGGAGGGCACCTTCTTGAATGACGAACGCGATGGTAAATGGACCTTCTACCACGAGAACGGCAAAAAGCGTCTCGAGCAACAGTATCGCTACGGAAAGCTCGTCGGTGCATCCACGGAGTTCTTCGACGACGGCACCGTTGAAAGTGTCTACACCTACGTCGATGGCCGTGTGCATGGGCCCGCGAAGGAGTTCCATTACAATGGAAAACCGGCCATGACCATCGAGTACGCTTACGGTGTGCGGCATGGTGTGTATACGACCTATGCATATGACGGAACCCCGCAGATGGTGCGTTTCTATGTGAAAGGCGACCTCGTTGGCTACGGATCACCCGATGCGACCGGTGCGGTCAAGGATACCATTCCTCTAGCTGCAGGCGCGATCGCGTTGCGGACACAATTCCCCGATGGAACGGTTTCTCGCGAGATCGCCTACCGCAACGAGGAAGTGGACGGTGACTTCAAGGAATACCATCCGAACGGAAAGGTGATGGAAGAAGCCACCTACAAGGTCGGGAACATCCAAGGGAACATGACCAGCTACTACGCTTCTGGCAAGGTCCACGTGGTGAGCCCTTACGGTGAGGGTGGCTTGCATGGCGTTTGGAAGGAGTTCAGGGAGAACGGGAACCTGAAGGAAACGGAAACCTTCGTGCACGGCAGGTCCCACGGTGAGCACACGTTCTACGACGCGAACGGCAAGGTCCTCGTCACTTATCTGGTACGCGATAACGATGTGGTGGGTATCCGGAAGTGACCGATCAGCAGCGCTCATCAGCCTGTGCATGGTGCTGGCTCCCGGCACCCTGTTGGCGCAACAGGCGCAGGAAGTGCTCGTGAACATGCGTCGCGCATATCAGGAAGAAACGGCCGTGTACCTGAAACGGAACACCGTTTATCGGATCGAACGCACGGCTGACGGCACGAAGGCCTTTCAGGATGTCGAAGAGGATCAGTTGATCCTGAAGGACGAAACCGGTACCGCGCAGGAGCAGTCCGTGCATTACAGCAACATGGTTCCGTTGGAACGCTTGGAGGCGTACACCCTCGCCATCAACGGCAAAGGATACAAGCGCATACAGGCCAGCCGCATCGATCACCGCGATCAACGCGGTCGCAATAATTTCCACGATGACCTGCGTGTGGCATCCTTCACCCTACCCTCCCTCACTTCGGGATCCATCGGGCATGTGGCCTATACGATCCAGTATCCCGATGCCCGTTTCGCCTCTGGCCATTTCTTCGGTTATGCCTACCCGACCGAGGAAAGCACACTTACGGTGATCAGCGACCCCGGGATCGAGGTGGAAGTGCGCATGTTCAATGTTGCGGACAGCCTGCTCACACGGACCGTGAGCAAGGAAAAGGGTCGCACGGTCCAACGCTTCACCATGCGGCATATCCCGGCGATCCGCTTCGAGTCCAACGCGCCCTCCATCTACTACTACGCGCCCCATGCGCAATTGGTCGTTCAGGAAGCGGGAATGAACGATACGGTCTCATACACGGGCAACCTGTACAAGTGGTATGCGCAGCATGTGAAGGATTCCTTCGGCGAAGTGCCGGCTTCCGTCAAGGCGCTCTCCGATTCCCTCGTTGCGGGTTTGACCGATCCGGCAGAGCGTGCGGCACACCTGTATCGGTGGGTGCAGGATCGCATCCAGTACGTGGCCTTCGAGGATGGCATGAACGGGTTCATCCCGGCAAAGGCCGACGAGGTCTGTCAAGCACGCTACGGCGACTGCAAAGGCATGAGCAACCTGCTTCGCTCGATGCTTCTCTCAGCGGGCCTCGAGGCGCACCTCTGCTGGGTAGGGACGCGGAGCTTGCCTTACACGTACGAGAGCTTGCCGACCACCGCCAACAGTGATCACATGATCGTAGCCTTGGAACTTCCAGATACCACGTTATTCCTCGACCCAACGTCGGCGCACAGTGCGTTCGGGGTCCCGAGCGGTTTCACCCAAGGCAAGGAAGCCTTGATCGGCATCGATAGTGAACACTATCGCATACAGCGGATACCGGTGATGCCGGCCACTTACAGCACCATCACCGATTCGATCAGTGGCCATCTGGAGAGCGCCAATTTCGTGGGAAGTGGAAGGGTTCGTTTCACCGGCTACGAGCGCCAAGGCATTTCCGATGTCTTGCGGAACTACACGGCGGAGAAGCGACTGCAGTTCATGCGGCAAGTGCTGATGAAGGGCTCGAATGCCTTCCAACTCGATTCGATCCGCGTGGAAGGTCTCGATGATCGCGAAGCACCCCTGAGCGTCTTCTATTCCTTCCGCATACCGGACCTTGCCCGTGAAGTGAGCGAGAAGCGCTTTGTTCCGCTCACCCTTTCCGATCCGTGGAAACCCTTGCGGGTGCATGAGGATCGGAAGTTGCCGATCCGCTTCGATCATTGTTCCACCGAAACGTACATCGTTGGTCTGGACCTGCCGACCGGTGGGCAGGTCTCCGGCGTTCCTGCTCCTTTCGAAGGAGGAACCGAGAACTTCTCCATCCATGTGGATCACGACCTGGCCGCGAACAGCATTACGTCCACCACCATCTTCCGAACCGAAGAACTCATCGTGGACAAGGACATGAGCGCGTGGCGACAACTGAATACAGCCTACTTGAAAGAACGTGGTCGATCCTTGGTCATCCAGATCCCTTGAACATGCCATTCCACAACCTTGAACGTGTCCTACTCACGGTGCTGACCGGGCTCGCCATCTCCTGCTCCTGGGGCCAACACCAGATCCTGAAGGACTACGACTGGGAAGCCGTCCCAACGCTTCCGGACACCAGTGCGCTCGAAGGTGATCACAACGTGATCCTGAAGCGGAACATGCTTGCCAATTTCGAGGAAGATGGCGACAACATGAACTTCTTCCGCGTGTTCCATTGGCAACGCTACCTCCCCGATGCCGCTGCTGTTGAAGGGAACCAGACCATTGAACTGGGTACCGACAACGTCATCGAGATCCTCAAGATCAAAGCAAGGTCCATCAGCCCTGACGGTGTTGTGCACGACCTGAAGGATAGCGATTTCCGGAGGCGGAACGATGAGCGCGATGGAAGCGGCGAACTCTACTTCGCTTTCGAAGGATTGCAGCCCGGATCGATGGTCGAGTACCTGTACTTCGCCAAGGAAAGCTCCGGCTATCAAGGCAGCATCCTGCGTTTCCAATTCAGCATTCCCGTGAAGGAGCAGCGCTATGAATTCATCGTTCCGGACCTCTGGCGGTATGCCTTCAAAGGATACAACGGCGTGCCCGTACCGGATATCGACAGCAGTTCGACGGGTGTGTTGCGGCATCATTTCGTCCTGAACGATATGCCCGGACTCGAATCGGAGCGAAGTTCCTATGCGGAGGTCCACCGCGGTTACCTCGCCCAGAAGCTCGATGCGTTGCCGAGCCGCAACGTTCTTGACATCAGCGGATACACATCCGCCACGCGCAACTACCACAAGTCGATGTACCCCGAGCTTTCTTCACGAACCAAGAAGGAACTCGCCGCCTGCATCAAGCGCATGGACCTGGCCTTCGCCCGTGATCTGGATGACCGTATCCGCACCATGGACGACTACATCCGAAGAACCTTCGGGGTGGTGAACAACAACGATGTCGGCCTTGCCGACCTGGATCAGATCCTCCGGACCAAGAGCTGTAGTGAGTTCGGCCTGACGCGTCTCTATGCCAACTTGTTCCGCGAGGCGGGCATCGAACATCAACTGGTGCTCACTACCGATCGTGATGAAGCACCGTTCGACCCGACGTTCGAGGCGCACAATTTCCTCGGCACCATGGTCATCTATTTCCCGGAGATCAAGAAGTTCTTGGAACCGCTCGCCGTAGGGCTGGGTCTGGGCTATCCCGATGCCGTGCACATGAACACCCATGGGCTCTTCATCCGGAACGTGGATGTGGGTGGTGTGTTCGGTGGGGTCGGCAGCATCAAACCCATTCCATCGTTGCCCGCCGAGGCCACGAAGAACGACTTGGACATCCAGGTGAATTTCAACGACGATGTGACCGAGGCGACCATCAAAGTGAAGAATGAATTGACGGGCTACTATGCCAACTTCACGCAGAACTACTTCTCGCTGATGAACGAGGAGGACAGGACCACTTACCTCCAGGAAGCGCTCGATCACCTGTACGAAGGGGCCGTGAGCACCGACTTCACCGCCGAGAACACGGGCATCCGGACCTTCGGGGTGAAACCATTCGTGCTGAAAGGGACGGCCGTTACTCCCATGTTCACCGATCAAGCCGGTGAGGACGTGCTCTTCCGCGTTGGGGATCTGATAGGGCCACAGATGGAGATGTACGTGGAGAAGCCACGCAAACTGCCGGTCGACGAAGACTTCAATCGCTTTTACGATAGACAGATCTCCATTACACTACCAGCGGGCTGGAGCTGCGCCGATCTGGAGCCGATGACCATTCACAAGACCTTGGAAATGGACGGTAAGGTCATGGCTGAATTCCGTTCGAGTGCGACCCAGCAGGATGGTGTGATCACCGTTGAGGCCATCGAGTACTACCGGACCGAACATGTGCCGCTCGAGCATTTCGAGGCTTGGCGCAGTGTGATCAATGCAGCGGCGGACTTCAACAAACGTGCGCTGCTCTTCACCAAGAAGAACTGATCAGCGGTCATTCAATACGTTCTCGAGAAACGGCGAGCTTTGGTCCTTCCAAAGCCTGGAAAGGTCAGGTTCAAGGCTGGTCCCCGACCTTTGACCCATGCCCCGCATCCTTGTCATCAACGGTAGCACCCGTGCAGCCTCCACCAACGGTTCGCTCATCCAAGCCATCACGAACTTGGGCGATGACCGTGCACAGTTCATCCGCTACCCTTCCGTGGCCGACCTGCCGCACTTCAACCCGGACCTGGATCCCGCGCCAGAAGCTGTGGCACAATTCCGAGGACTGTTGAACCAAGCGGATGGTGTCCTGATCTGCACTCCGGAGTATGCCATGGGTGTGCCCGGTTCGTTGAAGAACGCACTGGACTGGACCGTATCAACAGCCGACTTCCGACAGAAACCCGTGATGTTGGTGACCGCCTCGCTATCGGGTGAAAAGGCGCATGCCTCGTTGCTGGAGACCTTGACCGTTATCGAGGCCGTGATCACACCGGCCACTACCGTGCTTGTGCAATTCGCGCGGACCAAGGTGACCGCGGATGGCACGATCACGGATGCCATCGCCTTGGCCGACGTGCAAAATGCCCTCGAGCATTTCCTTGCGGCACTGCAGGGAACTTCGCCGAAGTGAGCATCTTCCATTCCGTGCATCGTGTGGCATCCCCTGGGTGGTGACCCTATATTGTACCATCTCCCGATCCGAATGACCAGTGAACCCCGTGAAACCCGAACCAGCGTTGCCCTGCTGAAACGGCTGCGCCCGGACTACATTGAAGTGGAATACCTATCCGGTTGTGTGTTCAACACGGCGGCCATGGTGGAAGTGCAACAGGCCCGTCGCGAATTGATGGGGACCACACCGTACAGCATGCTCAGCATCGTGCCAGAGGATGTCGACTACGAACTATCGGCGATGAACGTGGACCACCTCGCCGTCGATCGCAAGGAAGGCGCCCTGCTCGCCATCGCTGTGGTAACCCACGCGAACATGATGGAGTTGGTGATGAAGCTCTACTTCTCCTACTACCCGCAGCTCAGCCGCATCAAGGTGACGGCGAGTGAGGACGAGGGGCGCAAGTGGTTGACCGCGCAGATGGAGGAGTTGTCGCGGACCGGTTAGTTCGCCGTGCGCTGTTCCTCAAATTACAAATAGCTCAACCACCACCACTGGCGGTTGTTGCTCTTCAACTTGTTGAACCACACGCAGGGCAGGTACAAGGCAAGCACCACGCCGACCCAGACGAGGTACACCATCGGAAGCGAGAAACCATAGCCCTTCAAGGCCTCCTCCCGCCAGACCGGTTCGTCCGTTACCATGCTTTGCCAGCCGAAGCCCGTGAGTTGTGAAGCGATCATCGCAAGCACGTGGATCAGGTAGATGTGCAGGACGTAGTAGAAGAAGGGCACCCGACCGATCACGATCAGCGCCGAGGCGAACCAGCCTTTCAACTTCTCTGCCCAGGCGAGGAAGAGGATCGCCGGTCCCAACGTCATCAGTAGGTACTGCAAACTCGGTGGGTACTTCTGCACGTTGAGGAAGGACAACAGGGAAAACGCATCGGTGCGCTGCTCGGCCCACGGGGTCGGATCGCCATACTCGTTGGTGAGGCGAAGGATGAAGAAGAGCATGATCGCTGCCAAACCCAACCGCGTGAGCAGTCGACGACGTACCTCAAGCGTATATCCCTTCGCATAGAACTGCCCGAAGCCATATCCCAGTGCCATGGCACCGATCCACGGGATCAATGGATAGGCGAAAATGATCCGGTGGCCACTGAACTCCACCGACCCACGCGTGTGCAACATGCTCCACCACCACGTGCCATCGAAGGTCAACCCGTCCAAGGCATTGTGCCCGAAGACCAGCACCGCACCGATGATAGTGATCCAACGCAAGGGCAAATGCACCAGTGCGGCCAGCACCACCATGCTCATGCCGATCGCCCAGATCACCTGCAGGCCGAACATGGGGTACGACGGGTTGAACATCCAGCCGAAGCTGACGATGAAGAACTCCACGGCGATCAACCAAAGCCCACGCTTCAGCAAGAACATCGACGTCTCCTTCGTGCTCTTCCGTTGGTGGATCATCCACGCCGAAGTGCCCGCCAAGAACACGAAGACCGGTGCGCAGTAATGTGTGATCCAACGCGTGAAGAAGAGCGGAACGTTCGTCGCGCTCAGGTCGGTCGGGCTGAAGAGAAACGCATCCGCATGGAAGAAATCCCGCACATGATCCAGCGCCATGATCACCATCACGATGCCGCGCAGCAGATCGATGGAGGTGTAGCGCGGGGCGGTGAGAGACTTCGCCATTTGGGGGGCCAACGTACGCAGGAATTGCGGTAAGCTCTTGCGCGCCCCCCTGTCCGCTTTGGATCACTTCAGCTCCATCAGCACCCCTTTGCTGGTGATCACGCCGCCTTTGCCGGGCTGCACCTCATCGATCACATCCACCAAGTGGATCTCCTTGCCGCCTTCGTACACGTGGAAGGCACAGCCCACTTGGCCGCACCAGAAGTCGCAGGAGTAGGTAACAATGGTGCCGTATAGTCCATCGCCGTCCAGATCGCAACGTGCCAGGCGCACATCACAAGGCATGGCCGTCGCTTGATCGGCTTGCTGGTACACGTTCAGTTCTCCGTCCACCTTGATCTTCTTCAGAACGCCCTTCCAGGTCAGCGGCGCATCGGCCCAGGTCTTCCATGCGAAATATCCGGTGGCTTCCTCCGGAGGCGTTTCCGGCCCCACCTCCCCTTTCACGAACCGATCTTGTCCGATCCACTCGCGCACCGAGGTCGGTAGGCTGTCCAGTCCCCCTTCCTTCTCTCGGAACACCTCCACCTGCTGCTTGATGCGCATCAAAGCGATCAACTCGTCCTTCGCGAAGTCAACGTGCAACGCACTGCCGAACTTATCGCAAAAATGCGACACACAACCCGTGGCGAAGAGCTGATCCGCGTTCGGTTCCAGCGGCCCTTCGGCATCCCAGTTCTTGAGGTAAGTGTCGTAGCGGCTTCCCAACAAAGCCTGCAATCGACCCTTCAGTGGTTGGCTCTCCAGCACGCTGTCCCGCTTCGGGTACTTGCCCTGCTCGCCCGACAAGTAAGCCAGTTCGCCTTGCTTGGTTTCATGGCCGTTGCCACACCCGAGCAGGGTCAACAGCGCGACGAACAGGACAGCTCTTTGCATCGATCACGGATCGGTTGACCAAAGTAGACATCCGGCGCGTTCATCGAGAGGTGGTGGCTGATCGTCCGGTCATGAAGAACGCGGTCCGCGTTGGATGCCGAATACCCAGAGTGGCCACCCACATCCACGGAAAACCACGATCTTGACTCCATGAAACTCCATATGACCCTGCCTCTATTCGCCTTGCTGACCTCCAGTACCGTGCGCGCCCAGAACGATGACGTCATCGATGTAGCCGTGCCTGTGATGGAAGAAAAAGCACATGATCCGAATGAACCCTTGACCATCGCAGAGGTGATGCCCGAATTTCCCGGCGGTCAAGAGGCCTTGTTCAAATTCATAAGCAATCAACTGAAGTACCCTCAAGAGGCCAAGGAGTCCGAGGTGCAGGGCCGCGTCTACGTCTCCTTCGTGGTGGAAAAGGATGGAAGCATCACCGACGTGAAGGTGCTGCGTGGCATCGGTAGCGGCTGCGACGAAGAGGCCGTGCGTGTGGTGAAGGGCATGCCCAACTGGAAGCCGGGGACGCAAGCGGGAAAGGCGGTGCGCGTGAGATACAACCTGCCAATTCGGTACCATTTGGACTAGCCGGAGAAGTGGATCAGCGAATATGATGATGAGCGGATCAGCGAATGCGGCTCCTTCACTCGCTAATTCGCACATTCGCTAATTGACCCATTCCCACCATGGCCAAGAAGACCGCCCCAGCGTCATCGTCCCGCACCAGCGGGAGCAAGACCACCACCCAACTGAAGAAGTCCATGAACGGCAAGGCCAGCCCTGCGAAGGCCGCGGAAGGTGACCAGCCCGTGTTCGAGTACATCGCCAGCCTGCCACAACCACAACGCGGTATCTCCGAGCGCATCGATGCCTTGGCGGCGAAGACATTGCCGGGCCTCCAACGTTCGGTGAAGTGGGGCATGGCGTACTACGGTGTGGATGGCGGCTGGTGCTTCTCCTCCGGCGCCTTTGTGGGCCATGTGAAACTGATGTTCATACGCGGCACGGACCTGAAGCCAGAACCACCGGTGACGCCCGTTGCCATGGGAAAGGTCACGCGGGGTGTCGAGCTGAAGAACGCAAAAGATCTTGACGAACGCCAATTGGCGTCGTGGATGAAGCAAGCCGCTACCATGCCTTTCATCGGGGGAAGGAAGAAGTGATGGATTCATCCACAGATGCCGAAAATGATCAGCCAAGCCGATCCCCATCCCTATGAAGAGCGGGGCAATGATCCATGAACCCGGTCGTTAAAATGCAAACACCAACACCATGATGGCGAACTCGATCCCCCGCCCATTGCACTGGAGCCTGCTGCTCGGCACCGCCATCACGATCACCCTCTTCCTGTATTTCATCGATGAGGGGCGCTATTCGTTGGAAGGACTATTCACCGTAGGCAACATCATCGCCATGGGCGTTTACCTGATGGGACTGGTCGCGGGTTTGTTCTTGATGGCACGGTTGTTCGCGAAGCGCGAGCCAGGAACTTTGCGCACGGTACTGGTACTTACCACTGGTACGGTCGTCGGTTTCGTGATCGGGCTCGGTCTCATCCTTGGGCTTGGGGCGCTTCAGACGATGGGTTGATCAGGCGCAGGGGCGCCCTCCGTCCAAGCGCCATTAAAACCGATGTTCATACGCGGCACGGACCTGAAGCCGGAGCCTCCGGTGACGCCCGCTGCGATGGGCAAGGCTACGCGGGGTGTGGAGCTGTCATCCATGAAGGATATTGAGGAACGCCAATTGGCGGCGTAGATGAAGCAAGCGGCGACCATGCCATTCGTCAGCGCGGCGAAGGGTGCTCGTTCCGCATCCGCAGGGAAGAAGTAGCGCGGATCAGACAAAGAGATGATCAGAAGATCAGACGATCCAACGTCCTTCACGATATTCATCATCGAATGGCAATGAACGATCTTCTCAGAAGAATAGTAGCCACATTGCTGATCCTCTTGTCGGCCACCGTAGCCGATGCACAACAGACATGCGACACGAAGACCATCCAGAAGCTGGAACGAGAGTATGCTAAGGCCAATGGAAGAGTGGCACGGCATGGCGGCGCGGAGATCGCACACAACCTGAGCGAATGCTACTTAGGCGTTAACGACAGTCTGCACATGACATGGTTGCACAAGGCCATTGAAAGCCGCAAGAAGTACTATCCGGACATGAACATGTCCGAGAAGATCTCAGTGATCCGAGATGTAGGGCTTTGGTACGCAGAACTAGGTGAATTGGAGCAAGCTGAGAACTGGACATTGAAATGGACAAAGGCCGAGTGCGACGCACCGGAACCGTACTATCATCATGGGCTGGCACTACTTGCCCTAGGTCGAGAAGATGAGGCTCGGGCAGAACTCGCAGTTGCCAAGAAAAAGGGAAGCGTAAGACCGGACCTCGACAGATCGCTTGTACCCACGTTTGCGAGTTTGGTCGGTAAATGGTCACTGCACGAACATTGGCTTGATTCCGAGTTGATCTTCGATGCTGATGTTCAACAAGTGATGTTGGACTACAACTTCAGTAAGGCGAAGTCGCTTCCCATCGGAGCGCCACTTCCGGATAGCGCAGCTGTGATCGAACGTGTTGGCCGCATATTCGAAGCACTCAAGAAGTTCCAAGTGAACATCAGCCCTGATGGTTCCTATTGGATGAGCGCTTTGGAGCGTAGCCGTGGTGAACAACGTTTCAGAGCGGAACCAGATCGCGGAAATATCGCACTGGACGCCTTGGGTTGGACCTTGGTACAAACCAGCCCACGGCCGGACCGTATTCCCTTTCACGTCTTGAACGACGAACTGGTGATCATTTGGGCAAATGGTCCACGCATCGAAATGCGGTTCCGGAAAGATCCCTAGACATCATGATCAGACCCACTGATCAATTGCCGGAACCCCATTGATCCGCATTTCGCGTTAGGGATCGGACCGGAAAGCCCGCAAGCGAGGAACGAGCGCGGACTTGGAGGGTAAAGCCCGACGGCGTTGTATTTGAACGCCGGAACGCCCATCCTTCGACCCTGCTCAGGGTGACAGTGCCAACTATTCGCGCCCCACGCCAAACCTGCGCACCACAGCGGACAGCTGATCGGACGATCAGACAATTGAATGTCCAGCCCGATCCTCCCACCATTGCATAGGGCCGATCAGACAATGAGGTGGTCAGAAGATCAGACAATCGAAGCACACACCCGATCTTCACCCCATGCGTTCCACACTACTGGTCGCCATTCTTGGCACCTGCCTCACCACCACCGCACAGGAACTAAAACTTCCCTCATGGATGCTCCGGTCCATGGCCAGGATGCCTACACAGGCCGAACATCCCCAAAGCGACAGTCTGTTGTACGCCGCATTCGGCGCTGACTCTATGCACGCCAACCAATTCATTGGCACCTGGTCGGGTAAGGTGAATGTGACAAAGCAGGAAGAACGCCAGGAGGTCGGCCTGAGCGGATGGAGTGATACCGCACGCGCCTTGCTCCGCGTGCAGTTCTCGGACATCGGCGAACTGATATACATGGTCGACCTTCGGGCGAACACGGTGGTGCTGGTGGCGGGCAAAGGCTCGGAATGGAAGGGCAACGTCATGAAGTTGCAGGACGTGATCGTGGTGAACGCGTTGATCAAGAGTGCTGTGTTGCAGGACCGCGAATTGATGCCAACGGGGAATAAGCGCACCATCGGCGGTGCGCGGTGCGCCGAGTACATCATTCCCGAAGGCGCCGATACCATCCATGTCTGGACCGATGCCGCGACGCCATCGCTGTACCGCGATGCCGTGAATTGGGCACCGATGATGAGTTCGCCGTTCAACCTGGTCGGTCTGATGGCGGATCTCAGCGCAGAGACCATCCGCTTGATGACGAGCAAGGAGACCAGCTTCGAGTTGACCAGCTTGAAGGTGGGTCGCTTTCCGCCGCCGACCATCGATCTGAGCAAGGCTGAACTGAAGGACGACCGCAAGGACCCCGGTCAGACGCTCACCATCCTGCCCGGTCCCGACCCCTTCTGGACCGAGCCGCGTTCGGCTTTGGACGAAGCCGATGAAGAGTCCATTGGCGCACCAATGATCGCGATCGAGAAGGAGCGTCCTCCTCCGGTCAGCACCCCGCCCGTGGCAAAGCCTTGGTTCAAGGTCGATCTGCCCGAGATCTGGTTGATGAAGGCCCCGGTGCGGCCCGCTGATCTGAACATGGATTGCGTTGCGGTGCTCGACTTCCACGTGGATCGCAACGGGATCGTTACCTGGGCGAAGGTGGACCGGGCACGCACTACATGCCCTGCCAGCGATCATGCACAGCTGATCGAACTGGCCAAGACCATGGGGTTCAGGGAACGCACCACTGGCCGGAGCGTCGAGCCCGGAACGGTCACCTTCCGTTTTACGCCGTAAGTCGACATCCGGAGGGACCGCGAGGACAGCGCAGCTGTGAAAGAACGCTCCAGTTTTCGTCGCTTGGCCGGTAAGGTCGATTTCGAAGCATCCAAGAACGAAAACTTCAACAAGGCTGAAGAATATCGCCCATAGTAGTACGGTATATGGCGGAGTATTTACTTCGTGGGGATGAGGACCCTGGTCTTGACCGTACTGATGCTCGCGGATGCCCTCGCTCAGGCACAGGAGATGAAGCTGCCCCACTGGATGCTCCAAGCCTTCGCTGGCGAAAGCGCCATATCACCCGACTCCACCTTCGACGCTCGGATGTACGCGGGCTTCGGGGTGGACAGACTGCAGCCCAACCGGTTCATCGGCACTTACAAAGGCGCGATCCGCTTGGTCGAGAAGGACCAACGCGTCGACTTCAGCGGTTGGACGGACTCCACCAAAGGCGCGATGGCCTTGACCCTATCCGGCCAAGGCAAGGAGACCACGATTACCTACCTCGCCGACCTGCGCACAAATACCGCGATCATGGCCGTGAACGACGGTCGGAGCAAAGCGGCCAATGTGATGCCGTTGCATGAGATCCTCCTCCTGAATCCCGTGACGCGCGCTCCACTGGAACGGAACGCCATGGAACCCACTGGGCGGACACGTAAGGTCATGGGCATCACCTGCGCGGAACGCTATAAGCTTGAAGGCGGCGATACACTTTGGGTGTATGCCTCGAACATCCCGCACTCCCCGTTCGTGGACGCTTGGAATTGGATGCCCATGAGCGGTGAGAGCTTCTTCATGGGCTTCGGTCTGCTGGGCTCCTTCGGTGATCCAATGCCCCTTCTGCTCACCACAGAGGATCTTGTCATCGAGCTCACAGAAATGAAGCGGGGCAGGCAACCACCACCCGCCTACGACCTGAGCGCTTACCCTTTGGCCGACAAGCGGAAGCGGGACTGGAGCCACGCGGTAAGCAGCGCCGCGCCGACATTGCTCGACGCACTGAAGCCACAGAGCGCCGACACTGGTGGACAGCCCGGTAGTAGTGGCACAGGCTCTGTGGGGAGCGGTTCCACCGGTGCAGGTGGTCGCGAAGGCGGGCCTGCGAGCGGCGCAGGCCAGGCGGTGCCCGATATCGTACTGCCTCCATGGCTCAACGTAAAAAGCTATCCGGAGCGGCGACTCCTGAAGATCCCCGCTGCCTCGCCGTGCGGTGCACTTGAGGAAGAGGTGTTCATCTATTGCAATGCACGTCGCGACGGTGGCATCGATCTCGAGTCGGCCCAGGTGCTAGTGCTTGATGAAGAAGAATATGTATTCAAGCAACCACCACTCTCACCGAACGACCAGCTCGCGCTGAACATGCTGAACGGTATCCTCTACGCACCGATGGAAGTAGGTAGCATCGAGTACATCAAGATCCGCTTCACAAAGTGTCCGCAGGATCGGTGAACATTCATTCGACACATGGCCGAGATGATCGAGGCATCCAAGAACGAGGACTTCAATAAGCTGAAGAGCTCCGACCTGAGCAGCCACTTCGTGTTCAACGATCGACCTTCTCAATGCGACTACCGAACATGACGAACCTCCATCACCTTCTCCGCCAGGCCGTCCTCACGGTGATCGGCACTTGGCCGCTCATATCGCCCGCGCAACTGCTCAGCGCACCGCGCAAGCTGGAGTTCCTGTCCGAGCCGACGCGCTTTGCGACACAAGAGTCCTTGGTGGAACTGCAGAGCGAGATACCATGCGTGATGGCGATCGGCATCGTTGTGGACCCTGAGGGCCATGTGATCGAGGCCAGCGTGGACGAGCCTGTTTGCACCTGCACCGATAAAAGCGCGATCGAACAGGCCCTGGTGATCGCTCGCAGCTATGCGTTCGGACCGAGCCCGGATGCTCCCAAGCGACATTTGGCACGCATCACGTGGGAATTCAAAGCACCGCCTGTCACGGCCGTTCGGGAGCAGGAGGGTGACAGACTATCAACTCCAGTGGATGACCCAACGATCGATGTAGCCTTTGCGAAGGTGAAGCCGGAGTTCCCGGGTGGCGAACCTGGCTTACAAGCCTACCTCCTTAAAGCCTTGCGTTACCCTGAAGACCTGCGCGGGGCTGGCATCCAAGGCACGGTGTTCCTGGAACTGGTGATCTGGGACGATGGATCGGTGCGCATGGTCCAGGTGAAACGCGGCGTACATCCCAGCCTGGATCGCGAAGCAATGCGTGTTGTGAAGGCTATGCCCGCATGGACACCTGGACGCAACAACCGTAGTCCCGTTCCGGTGCGTATGACCCTGCCGGTGAAGTTCAAGTTGGAGTGAGGGAGCGTGACGATCGGTGGATCGGCGTATCAGGCTAATCACCCGCGCCCGATCTCCGCACCAGAGCCGAGGATCGATCAGACAATGAGATGATCAGAAGATCAGATAATTGAACGCCCAGCCCGATCTTCGCAGCAGCCGATCCTCTGATCATATGGCCCAAGACATCGAATTCAACAAGAACGAAGACCGGAACAAGTCTCACGACACAAGTGTCTAGTAACAAGTGATCAAGGTCGCTTTCCGCTGAGTCTTCACCCTTGCCCCCTCCCTACTTTAGCCTCATGGCCGAGAAGATCGATATCGAGGCATCCAAGAACGAGGACTCCAACAAGCTGAAGCTCTCCGACCTCAACAAACGCCTGCACAAGGACCACCTCGGCGGCGAGAAGAAGACCGGCAAGCACAAGGAGACCGGTAAGATGACCTCGCACACCAAACCGGTCACATTGGCCATGCGTTCCGCCCTCTTTCTGCTCCTGAGCCTGCATGCACAGACCCGGATCTTCGCCCAAGAGCAACTCAACCTACCACCATGGATCGCCAAGGCCATCGGCCAAGAGCGGGCGCAGACCAATGTTCTCGTGGACGACGGTCGCTTCCACGATGAGTGGGTAAAGGAGACGTACCGCCCGCATCGGTTCATGGGCCACTATGAACTGGTTGGCGCCAAGGACAGCGCACGGAAGGAACTGGACTTCACGGCCGAATGTTGGCAGGATGCCAACCGCTCCATCCTCATCATTCAAGCCCCGCAAAAGGACGTGCGCGTCACGTACCTCACGGACCTTAAAGCGGATATTGCAGTGGTCGCGTACCACGAAACCATGCGCGACCAGGTGCTTGTAGCGCACATCAGCACACTGCTGAAGACCCAAGACTGGTGCAACAAACAATTGTCGCGCGAGCGACCGGACGATGAAGCATCGCGTGATTCCTTGTCCGGGCGCAAGGCCATGTTCCTCGGCCGACTTTGTGATGAGCACTTATTGAAGGGCAAGCGCAATATTTCCTGGTGGGTCGATCCAGGCAGCCGATCGCCCTTCGATGCGATGGAAAGCTGGATGCCTTCGCGTTTCAAGCCGTTCGAGGTGTTCCGCATCTTGAGTTCGTTCGGCCCCGGCTTTCCCATGGAATGTTGGCGCGGCCACAGCTTCATCCGTATCACCGAGGT
Organism: uncultured Bacteroidota bacterium; assembly: GCA_902826215.1. Taxonomy (GTDB): domain Bacteria; phylum Bacteroidota; class Bacteroidia; order Flavobacteriales_F; family PHOS-HE28; genus PHOS-HE28. The sequence continues at coordinate 1,709 of CADEDY010000018.1, read as the reverse complement.
GGACACCAAGCTGACCGAGCTCCCACCCGTTGACCTGAGCCGCTACGAACTGGTGCGCATGTTGCGGGTGGAAGACAATGAGCAAGACGTGAGTCCTCCTGTAGAGCAGGGCTTCACAACGAATTCGGCGACCACAGAGGAGATCTTCCCCGCTGTCCATGACATGCCGCAATTCCCCGGCGGCGAGGAGGCCTTCAAGGCCTACCTGAAAGCGAACATCCGCTATCCGGAGATGGAGATGGACAATAGCATCCAGGGCAAGGTGTACCTCAGCTTCGTGGTGGCTCCGGATGGGCTCATCACCGACATACAGCCCGTGCGCACCGTGCATATGGGACCTGGCCTCACGAAGGAGGCCATCCGGGTGCTGAAGGCCATGCCCAGATGGACACCGGGTCGGCACAACGGTGTCGCTGTGCGGGTACGGATGAACGTGCCCGTGGAGTTCAAGCTTGAATGACCCGATGCGCCGGGAATGTCTCAGACAATGAGACGCTCAGAAGTTCAGACAATTGTCCGCCCTGCCCGATCTTCGCACCACGGACATCGCGGGTCAGGCCATTTTCTGAACCGCTGATCGTCCGATCCGATTTCCATGGCAGAGAAGATCGATATCGAGGCGAGTAAGAACGAGGACTTCAACAAGCTGAAGGTCTCCGACCTCAACAAGCGCCTACACACCATCTACCAGGGTGGCGGCGAAAAGCGCATGGCCAAGCTGAAGGCCGAGGGCAAGATGACCGCCCGCGAGCGAGTCGACGCCTTGTTGGACCCCAAGAGCCCGCGCATCGAGATCGGTGCCTTTGCGGCCGACGGCATGTACAAAGAGCACGGCGGTGCGCCCAGCGCAGGGGTCGTGGTCGTGATCGGCTACGTGAGCAAGCGCCAGTGCATCGTGGTGGCCAACGACGCCACCGTGAAGGCCGGCGCGTGGTTCCCCATGACCGGCAAGAAGAACCTGCGCGCGCAAGAGATCGCCATCGAAAACCGCCTGCCCATCATCTACCTCGTGGACAGCGCCGGCGTGTACCTGCCCATGCAGGACGAGATCTTCCCCGACAAGGAGCACTTCGGCCGGATCTTCCGCAACAACGCCATCATGAGCTCCATGGGCATCACGCAGATCAGCGCCATCATGGGCAGCTGCGTGGCGGGCGGCGCCTACCTGCCCATCATGAGCGACGAGGCCCTGATCGTGGAGAAGACCGGCAGCATCTTCCTCGCCGGCAGCTACCTGGTAAAAGCCGCGATCGGTGAGGACATCGACAACGAGACCCTCGGCGGCGCCACCACGCACAGCGAGATCAGCGGTGTGACCGATTACAAGTGCAAGGACGACGCGGACTGCCTGAAGAAGATCCGCGCCATCGTGGACAAGCTAGGCAAGCCCAAGGACGCGGGCTTCAGTCGCGAGAAAGCCGTAGCACCGAAGGCCGACCCGAAGGAGATCTACGGCATCCTCCCCACCGACCGCGCCAAACCCTACGACATGCGCGAGGTGATCGCACGGCTGGTGGACGACAGCGACTACACCGAATACAAGGAAGGCTACGGCCAGAGCATCATCACCGCCTATGCCCGCATCGACGGCTGGGCCGTGGGCATTGTGGCCAACCAGCGCAAGGTGGTGAAGAGCAAGAAGGGAGAAATGCAATTCGGCGGCGTCATCTACAGCGACAGCGCCGACAAGGCCACGCGCTTCATCGCCA
>CADEDY010000017.1 GCA_902826215.1 uncultured Bacteroidota bacterium | reverse complement strand
GCCACGCGGTTCCATTTGGGGCACTTGCAATCCTTCGCCTTCCTGTACTTGGTAGGCTGGGAGGAGCAGGCGCCCAAGGTCATCAGTGCCATTGGAATTGCCCAAAAAATGATCCCAGGTCCGGTCCGCAGCAGTTTCTTCATGGATACCGGTTCAAAGCTACGACCCATCGGTTCCCAGAGCCGGTGGACCATGGCCTATTTTCGCCCCGCTACGCATCATGGGCATCATCGGACATATCGGGCGGTACTTCCTGCTCTTGAAGGAGACTTTCAGCAGCCCAGAGCGGTTCGGGGTCTACTGGCGGCGCACATTGGAGGAAATGGACCTTCTGGGGGTCAAAAGTGTGGGTATCGTGGCTTTGCTGTCCTTTTTCATGGGTGCAGTGATCACGATCCAAACCAAGACCAACATCGACAGTCCGCTGATCCAGGCCTGGGTGGTGGGCTTCGCCACACGACAAAGCACCATTCTGGAGTTCAGCCCTACCATCATCGCGCTGATCCTGGCCGGTAAGGTGGGTTCCAACATCGCTGCCGAGATCGGCTCCATGCGGGTGAAGGAGCAGATCGACGCACTCGACATCATGGGCGTGAATTCTGCCGGATACCTGATCCTCCCCAAGATCATCGCTTCCATGTTCATCAATCCTTTCCTGGTCATGGTGAGCATGTTCCTGAGCATCTTCGGTGGGTATGTGGCCGGTACGGCAACCGGGATCATCAGCGCGTCGGATTATCTGCAAGGCATTCAGACAGGCTTCATTCCGTATCACGTCACCTATGCTTTGATCAAGACCGTGGTCTTCGCATTCATCATCGCCACGGTCTCAGCCTACCAAGGGTATTACACCGAGGGAGGCACACGTGAGGTCGGCATCAGCAGCACCAAGGCCGTGGTCTATAGCAACGTCGTCATCCTCATCGTGAACTACGCACTCACGCAATTCCTGCTGATATGATCGAGGTGCAGGGGATCAGCAAGCGATTCGGGACGGTGGAGGTGCTCAAGGATATCAGTGCCGTGTTCGAAACGGGTAAGGTCAACCAGATCATCGGTAAAAGCGGTTCAGGCAAGAGCGTGCTAGCCAAGTGTATCGTGGGTCTGCATGTTCCGGATAAAGGGAAGGTGCTCTATGAAGGACACTCGTTCCACGATATGGACCGGACGGAGATGACCAGCATTCGCCAGGAGATCGGCATGCTGTTCCAAGGAAGTGCACTCTTCGATAGCCTCACGGTGTTGCAGAACGTGATGTTCCCGCTTCAGATGTTCGCGCACACGACGAAGAGCGAGATGGAGGACCGCGCGCACAGTTGCCTCAAACGGGTGAACATTTTGGACAAGGACAAGCTCTTCCCTGCTGAATTGAGCGGCGGCATGCAGAAGCGCGTTGGCATCGCCAGGGCCATCGCCATGAATCCGAAGTATTTGTTCTGCGATGAACCGAACAGCGGCCTTGATCCACAGACCAGCATCCTCATCGATGAGCTGATCAAGGAGATCACCGAGGAGTTCAACACCACGACGATCGTGATCACGCACGACATGAATTCGGTGATGGAGACCGGGGAGAACATCATCTTCATCCACAAAGGCCGCAAGTGGTGGCAAGGAACGCGGGAGGAGTTGCTCGAAAGTGACAACAAGGAACTGAACGAGTTCATCTTCGCCAGCGGTCTGATGCGTATCGTGAAGAAGTCGCTGAAAGGCTGACCCGAACCAGTTGAAGGACGAACCTGTACCCCACATTCCAACAGAACGAAAAAGGGCCGCTCCGGAATGGAGCGGCCCTTTTGACTTCGGGTGTTCTCGATCAACGCGAAACGAGCATGCGTCGTGTCGAACTGTTGGCCCCAGCTTGGATCGTGTACGTGTACACGCCTGCCGCAAGACCTTCAGCACTGAACACATAGCGGTGCTGTCCTGCAGGGAGTTTGCCCAGTGTTTCCGTGTGAATGATGCGGCCAGTTGCATCGTGCACCAGAATGGAAACAGGTGCGGACGTTTCGACTCCGAACGTGATGGTCGTTGAACCAGTGAACGGGTTGGGTTGATTGCTCAGGTTCGAGATGTTCGTCACATTCTCCGTGATACCTACACCGCCGTTGATGAGGATGCGCACCATCGGGGTGCGGGTCAAGTAGAATTCGAAGTCCGTCAACAGATCCGGGAAATGGATGATCGAGATCTGCGCTTCGCTGGATCCGCTGTAGGCATATTCCAAGCCAGCATCTCCCTCGAACGTGCCGGCCATGATCAAGTACGTCTGTCCAGCGAGCAGTTGGATCGGGGTCTCGAATGCCATGGTGATGAAATTCGCGTCGCCAGACTCATTCAGGTCCGCGGTTGTCACCGTGTATTCATCTGTGAATTCGATCAACCCGGGATGTTCTCCGCTCGTGGTGCTCGGGTTATAGATCACACCATGGACCGAGGTGCCGACCGGTGTGTTGGCATGAACGGCCACCTGAACTGCGGTGAGCAACCCATCGTTTATCAACGAGAAATGGTGCCCGACTTCGAACGGCTGGTTCTCCGCGTCGATGCCTTGGGTTATGGCACTTTGGGTGGCTCCATCATCGTGTGCATAAACGAAATCAGAAACCTTGAAGGTGTTCACCAAGGTGTTGTTGCTTGGGAGTTCATCTGTTTCGTTCTGCGCAACGGTGAACGTGACGCTGTAGTCACCAAGGGCACCGCTCGGTGTGAAGGCATCGGCTGTTTCGACCGTTTCGGTGCTCGGCGAATACACGGCCGCCGTGCTTTGCGTGGATTGTTCCGAGCCGTTCGGCCCTTGTACGTCCACAACGAGTTGCACACCTGTTTGATCCAGGTATCCTTTGTTCTTGAGCGTGGCGCTCGGGGTCATGCTCGTTACCTCACTTTGTGGATAGATCGAGTAGTCCATGAACGCGAAGCCGGTGTTCTCGTAGTCGAACGCTGTGCTGCTCGCGCGCAGTATGGCCATGTCGTTCGCGGGTAGTTCGCGGATCGCGATGTTATCCACCTGCCAGCCGTAGTCCCATGTGGAGACATAACGGAACCGGATGCGCACGTTGGACGGGTTCTCTGCAACGAAGGAAGAGATGTCCACATCCACCAACTCCGGGTTCGGGCGACCGTCGCGTCCCACCTCTTCATTGATCAACACTTCACTCCAGGTCAGACCGCCATCGGTGCTTACGCCGACGAACGTGGTGTCCAATTGGAATTCTTGGAAGTACTGATCGAATTCCACTTTCAAGTACTGCGTTCCGGCAGTGCTCAGATCGATCACGGGAGATATGAGCGAAGCATTGGTGTTCTGACCATTGACGCCGTCGTAGTCATCATCGATGATGGCCCAACCGCTCGGGGTGCTGGTGTTGAGCGCAGGTACGGGATAGGTGGACGTTGTTGGGCCGGGGCCGACATTGGTCCATTTCCAATCCACTTGACCTGTCGGGGTCACCACTTCCCAGCCGTTCAGGTCGGTGTCGAAGGATTCGGTATAGAAGGCATTACCCCTGTTCTCTTGTGGTGCGATAGGTCGCGTATGCGGCGTGCGAGGACCATGCTTGTCAAAGCGCATGGCGGGCACCGCGAACTGTGCGGACACCGTTAGAGAGGAAATTAGAATGAAGCCGAAAGCGTAGCGTCTTTTCATCGTGAGGGTTTTGTGACGAACGGGGTGAAAGTACTTGTTCCCATGATGTTGAACAACGGGGTTCCGGGGAATGAAAAAGGGCGCGGATCCGATCCGCGCCCTTCCTCAAAGACCGTAGCGATCAATGGATGACGGTCATGCGCTTCGTCAGGCGCAAGTCTCCAGCGACGATGCTGTAGGTGTACAACCCCTCGTTGAGGTTCAGCGTGTTCAGGTCGATGCGGTGCTGCCCACCGGGCTTGCGGCCTTCGTTCTGTGCATACACCAGTTTGCCGCTCACATCATGGATCTCGAAGGATACCGTTTCCGTGGTCGCCAACTGGTACAGGATGCTGGTCGTTCCCTTGGCTGGGTTGGGCATGTTCTGTCCGAGCTTGGTCAGTTCCATGGCAGTTCCGTCTTCGATGTCCGCAGTAGCGCCCAACATCATGCGGATGATCGGGGTATCGGTCACATAGAAGAACACGGGACCGGCGGTCTCATCGTTCGGCGAATCGTAATAGATGAACGAGGTGAAATTCTCCGCCGTGCCATTCACCGACATACGGGCGGAACCGAAGACCTCCACAGCTGCGAAGTAATCGACACCGGCATCCAAGGGAATTGGATCATCGAACACCAGAACCTTCACCTTGGTCTGGTTGGCGTTGTTCAGGTCGGTCTGCGCCAATTCATACTCCGGCGTTGTGGCGAGGACAGTCGTCCGGTCATCAGCGCGCAGGGATCCACGGATGATGGTGCCCACCTCAGAGCCGGTATTGAAAGCAACCACGATCCCGTAGAGCACATCGTTGTTCGCTACGTAGAAGGCGTTCATCATGTCGAAGACGCCTTGTGCGCCGTCGAAATACCCGGAGGTAGCACGACCTCCATCTCGTGAGTACACGTACGGGTCCACTTTGAATGTGCCACCTGCCAGCGAGTTGTTCGTCGGGGTCTGGTCCGTTTCACCGGTGACAAGTGTGGTCAAGGTATACGTGCCTTGAACCGCAGGAGGCGTGAACCCGGGATCCACGAAAACGGTCGAGGTCACTCCAGGTGTGAGCGAAACGAGTTGGTCCTGATCGAGGATCACATCCGCGCCGCGGACCACTTTGAAGTTCGCGGTCACATCGGTCTGCTCCAATGCACCGTTGTTCACCACCTTCATGTTCAGGCCGATGGGGCGCAACTGGCTATACGGGGTGATGGAATAGTAGAGCGAGTCGTAGCTGAATGCGGTCTCTGGATCCCAAGTGGTGGAACCTGCGGATTGTATTTGAAGATCATAGTCGTAGGCCTCGATGATCTTCACATCGTCGATCTGCCAGAAGTAGTGGGACGTGCCGGACTCCGCGTCGTGGTGGAAGCGGATCAGTACGTTCGCAGGGTCCGCTGCTATGGCTTGTGTGAGGTTGAGCGTGATCGTCTCCGTAGCAGAGGTCGTGGCACCTCCGACAGCGCTTCCTGAAGCAGCGAGGCGGGTGGGCCAAGTATTACCACCGTCCGTGCTGACCTCCACGAAGTGCGGTGCATCTTGGCAGCAATAGCGAATGGCTTGCTGGTATTGGAGAATGACCGCCGGATGACCGGTCAGGTCAATGATCGGCGAGACCAATGAGCCATCATAGGCTACGAATTCCGAAGAGGGGAGCGCTGTAGGAACACCTCCGCTCCATGTGCAATTCACCGAATCCCCATTGAAGACCATGAATCCGTTGGAGACCGTTGCGGATTGGATGCGCGCTGCATTCGGATTGCTTCCTGCGTAGGCTCCATTCGGTCCGGCTGTGGTCCACGTCCAAATTTCGCCGTTGCTTCCGTCGAGGGTCCAAGGGGCATTCGACTCATTGCTTCCATCCAGTCCGTTCGAGAAGTCCTCGCTCCAGATCACGTCGCCGCCGTCGCGGTCGGTTCCGCCTAAAGCCGGGCGAGTATCATCCGTGGATGCTTCCGCGTGCATGACGCCGGAATTCATGTAGCGAGGGACGTCCTGCACACGTTGTGCCGAAGCCGTTGAGAAAAGAAGGGTCGTGAGACCCAGTGTCGTGTAGGTTATTCGAGCCATGTGATAGTTCATTGGGTGCCCTAATGTAGGGCGGGAAAGGCAACCCCTGCGACCGAACGGCGCCCCTTTCAGGGATGAAATTCAAGAATGGCAATGAATGGTTCCGACATCCCACGAATGGAAGGGTCAATGGATCACCTGGACACGGATGGCCGAAGTCGCTCCATTCACTCTGATCTTCATCAGATACAAGCCCGTTGAGAGGTCAGAAACCGGAAGGGTCAGCAGGTGCGGTCCTACGGATAGCCGTCCTTGAAAGCTGGTTCTTACCATTCGGCCGCTTGGGTCGAACAGTTCAACATTCACTGCACTGGAATGATCAAGGTCGAAGGCCACGTGCAATTCCGAGTTCGATGGATTCGGGTACGCGCTGAACTGGGTGTAGCTCGAAGTCAATTCAGCAAGACCGACCGCCACTTCCGAAAGATGCAGCCGCACCATCGGTGTGCTCGCCAAGTAGCTCAGCGAAAAACCCAGTCCTTCCTGCAAGGCCGATCGACCGAAGGCTGCTTCGCCACCGACAGCAACGTTCATGCGCAGGTCCGTCGAAGTGGTGATGTGTTGGATACCCACGAAAACATCACCCACACTGAGGTTCGGCGGTGCATTCAGCGCTAGGTATATCGGAACGCCGTTCCAAAGTCCATCGATATCCTCTTGTGTCAACGTGTAGCGTCGGGAGGTGTCGATCAAGGCGAAGTTGGCATCCATGAGGATCGCGCGGATGACCGATCCCTCCTCGGTTCCTGGAGCCAACAGGGCGCTGATACCAGCCGCCGTGCTGTTGCTCGACGTGATCTCCATCCGGTTCGATACGATGTATTGATCGGTGCTGCTCACCGATCCCGTGGCATTTCCAGCATCGCAGCTCATTGCGCTGTACCCACCATCCCAGCCCGGTCCGGTCATGCGCAAATGTGCACTCATGCTGTTGTCGGTTGGGTCGTTGTCCGGGGTGCTGCTGTTGATCGAGCAATCCAGTTCCACCGATCCCACTTCGGAAGGCGTCCAGTTCAGGGCGATCACGATCGTGGTATCGCGACCGGGTTGCAACGTGCCGATCGGGAATTGTCCCGCAACGGTTTGTGATACGCCGTTCTGGATCACATTCACATCCACACCTGTTACAGGAACCGGGTCGACACCCCGATTCCGAAGGCGCACGCTCACGCTCAAGAAGGATGCTTGTTCCAGCGGCATCTCACGGTAAGAAAGTGTACTCGCACTGCCATCGAATGCTGATACTGTTACATCTCCGATCGTCGCTGCGATCATGGAGACATCATAGGTCAGTCGCTCACGGATGCAGATGTCGTCAACTGCGAAACCACTGGCCCAGGTATCACCATCGCTCCATCGGAAACGCAAGCGCACATCGGGCAGGCCATCCAAGCTGGAGAGATCGAAGGACAGCTGTTGCCAGTCGCCGCCGACCGTTCCGATGTTCTCGATCAGGTTCCATGGTCCACCGCCAACGCTGCTCTCGATGAAGGCCGATCCGCCACCGAATTGCCCGTCGTTGAAAACGCGGCACTCCATGCCGACTCCCGTCCGGTCCGTGAAGTCGAGCGAAGGTGTCGTAAGCCCTACCTCGCCCATGGCACAGTTGCACGGCGGCGCAGCATCATTCGCCATGGCAAAACGGCCACCAATAGGGGCATCGGGTACAGGGAAGTACCCTGCGACATTGGCCTCATCCGCGTTACCGACGATCCATGCAGGAACGAATTCGCTCAGCCCATTGCCATTCTCATCCTGCCGCTCAACCGTCGCACCCAGGTCCCATCCTTGCAATGGATCCTCTCCTTCGAAGTCGGCATTGAAGAAGCACTCCGCTGCCCGCGGTTGGGCGTACCCCTGCATAGCAACACAGGTGAGCAGCGCAAAGAGCGCGGATGCGAGCGAAGACCTTCGTGTATCCATCATGCTTCTACGGTCGCATAGTCCTCGATCGGTGGACAGGTGCATACCAGATTGCGGTCGCCGTATGCACTATCCACGCGGCTCACGGTCGGCCAGTATTTCCATTCACGGTTCACGTGAACAGGGAACGCGGCCTTCTCACGACCATATGAATGGGCCCAAGTGTCACCACAGACCTCTTCGTTGGTGTGCGGTGCCATCTTCAACACGTTGTCGGCTTTGTCGGAGGTGCCATTCTCGACCTCATCGATCTCCTTCCGGATACCGATCATCGCTTCGATGAAACGATCCAATTCCACTTTGGCTTCGCTTTCCGTTGGCTCTACCATCAAGGTGCCCGCGACGGGGAAGCTCACGGTAGGCGCGTGGAATCCATAATCCATCAAGCGCTTTGCGATGTCCTCGACTTCCACGCCAGCGGTGCGTTTGAAGCCACGGCAATCGAGGATCATCTCATGCGCCACCATGCCTTCTTCACCGGTGTACAGGATCGGGTAGTACGGTTCCAATTTGGCGCGTAGGTAGTTGGCGTTCAGTATCGCGTATCGGGTTGAATCCGTAAGACCCACGCCGCCCAGCATCTTGATGTAGCCGTAGCTGATCAACAGGATCAAGGAACTGCCCCATGGTGCGCTGCTCACCGCGTGCACCGCGTGTTCTCCACCGGTCTTGATCAACGAATGGCCGGGTAGGAACGGAGCCAATTTGTCGTTCACACAGATGGGGCCCATGCCAGGTCCACCACCGCCGTGCGGGATCGCGAAGGTCTTGTGCAGGTTCAAGTGGCACACATCAGCGCCGATCTCACCCGGACTGGTCAAGCCGACCTGTGCGTTCATGTTGGCACCGTCCATGTATACCAGGCCGCCGTTCGCATGGATCGCGGACGTGATCTCGCGGATCGCTTCTTCATACACACCGTGTGTACTCGGGTAGGTGACCATCAGGCATGCCAAGGTGTCCTTGTACTGCTCGGCTTTCGCTTTCAGATCGGTCACATCCACGTGACCTTCTTCATCGGCCTTCACGACCACCACCTGCATCCCGGCCATCACGGCGCTGGCAGGGTTGGTGCCGTGCGCACTGCTCGGGATGAGCGCGATGTTGCGCTTTTCATCGCCGCGCGCCTTGTGGTAGGCCCGGATCGTCAGCAGTCCGGCGTATTCGCCTTGAGCGCCGCTGTTGGGTTGCAAGCTCACAGCCGTGAATCCGGTCGCTTTGGCGAGCGCATCGCTCAATTCGCGGAACACTTCCTGGTAGCCAGCGGCTTGTTCAACCGGAATGAAGGGATGAAGGTTCGCCCATTCCGGCCAGCTAAGTGGAAGCAAGGTGCTTGCCGCGTTCAGCTTCATGGTGCACGAGCCCAATGGGATCATGCCATGCACGAGGCTGAAGTCCTTGTTCTCCAACCGGCGGATGTACCGCTGCAATTCCAACTCGGTGTGATAGGCGTTGAAGACCGGGTGCGTGAGGAAAGAAGACGTGCGTTGCAGTGCTTTCGGCAATGTGCTTTTGCCTTCACCACCCGACGCGGGTTGCTTCGCTCCGGCCGCTTCAGTCAGTGCAGCGATCACATCCGCCAGGTCGTTCGGGCGAACGGTCTCGTCCAGTGCAATGCTGACTTGTCCATTCGTGTAGCGGAAGTTGATGCCACGGGCCTCACTAGCTGCGCGGATCTTCTCAACGGTGGCCCCTGCCGCTGGCGTGAGCGTAATGGTGTCGAAGAAGGTCGTGTTGACCAGGCCATAGCCCATGCTTTTCGCGGCATCGGCCAAGTGGTTCGCATGGCCGTACACGTTTTTCGCGATCCGTTGAAGACCCTGTGGGCCGTGGTAGACGGCATACATGCTCGCCATGACCGCGAGGAGTGCTTGGGCGGTACAAATGTTACTGGTGGCCTTGTCACGGCGGATGTGCTGCTCACGTGTTTGAAGTGCCATGCGCAATCCACGGCGGCCGCGACGATCCTGGCTCACGCCGATGATGCGTCCGGGGATGATCCGCTTGAACTCTTCCGTAGTGGCGAAGAAAGCAGCATGCGGACCGCCGTAACCCATCGGTACACCGAAACGCTGGCTATTGCCTACACACACATCCGCACCCCATTCGCCGGGTGGCGTGAGCATCACCAAGGACAGCAGGTCGGCACAAACGGCCACGCGCAAACCAGCGCTCTTAACGCGCGCAACGAGTTCGCGATGATCGCCTACGCTGCCATCCACGGCCGGGTATTGTAACGCCAAAGCAAAATAGGTTCCGTCAGGCTCGAAGGTGCTGGCATCACCGACCACCACTTCCACACCGATCGGTGCACAGCGCGTACGCAACACATCGATGTTCTGTGGATACAGACCTCGATCGACGAAGAGTTTCTTCGCTGCGGTCATCTCTTTCGGGCGTGCAGCGAAGAGCATGTGCATTGCTTCTCCGATGCCCGTCGCTTCGTCCAACAACGACGCATTCGCGATCGGAAGACCGGTGAGGTCGCTCACCATGGTCTGGAAGTTCAGCAAAGCTTCCAAGCGGCCTTGCGAGATCTCTGCCTGATAAGGTGTGTACGCCGTGTACCAACCCGGGTTCTCGAAGATGTTGCGCTGGATCGGTGAAGGCAACACGGTGCCACTGAAGCCCATGCCGATGTAGCTGCGGAACACCTTGTTCTTGGCGCCCAGCGCCTTCATGTTCTCCAGATGCTGCAGCTCGGTCAGCGCAGGACCAACATCCAATGGCTGTGGGGAACGGATCCCTTTCGGTATGGTAAGCTGGATAAGCTCGTCGAGGCTGCCCACCCCGATGGCCTTGAGCATTTCGTTGGTTTCCGTCTCATTGGGGCCGATGTGTCGCTCCTGATAACTGACGTATCGCATAGGGTCGTTGGGTTCTTGGAAAGGCGTGCAAATATACTGGCGGGCCACCCGTGGACCCCTGTTCGAGTTACGCAGGGGTCGGGCTTCTGTGCTGAGTACCAAGGCCTATCTTTGGCCGCCCTCGAAACATGCAGACCGTACTACGTGTTCTCTTCGTCTTGTTGCTGCCGCTTGCCGGGCTGATGACCGTATTCGGGCAGGATCGTATCCAATTGATGAACGGGGAAACGATCGACGCGAAAGTGGTCGGTCAAAGCACATTGGAAGTGCGATACATCGAGACACGGAAGAACGGAAAGGTGCGCGAACGTGCCGAGCCAACGGAAGAGGTGTTCTCGGTGACCGATAGCCTAGGGCGAGAGCGGATCTGGTACTTCTATGATACGGTCTTCGGCAACGACCTCACCATCGATCAGATGCGATGGTTCATCAAAGGGGAGCAGGATGCACGTGCGGGTTACAAGCCACTTTGGCCCATGGTGGAGGCTTTCGCGGTAGGCGCCGGTCTCACCATCGGACTCAATCTGGAGACGAATGGACTCTTCATTCCACCACTTACTGCGGCGGCCATGTCCTTGCCCCGCGTTCATATCACACCTGGCTCCATAACGGATCCGCTGATGGAAGGTGATGAGTACTACGCCACGGGCTATGCACGCGTAGGTCGATCGAAACGCGTTGTGCGTTCATTGGTTGCCGCTTTCGTTGGCGTCGGCGTCGGCCTCGCTGTCCGGCAGCTCATCATCAACCCGAACTTGGATTACGAATAGGGCATGACCGGGACCGTTCGGCATCCGGTCCTTCGCGTGTTCTTTTATGGTCACTTCTGGCTCGCGCTCGGTGCCATGGCGCAGCGTTGGCTGATGGGGGAGTTGGGTTTCCGCACGGATCTTCGCGGTCTGCTCGCAACGGGTCTATCGGTGGTCGCTGGTTACGGCTACCTGCGCTTGGTGCGCGCCTCGGAGAATGATCCCATTCCATCGGAGCATATCCAGTGGTTCCGGATGCACCGGAAAGCCACGATCGTGCTCGTCGCCCTGACCGCCCTTTCGGCGATGGTCTGTGTGTGGGGGCAATTTCTCGTATTCGGCCCTTGGAGTCTGCTCATCATACCGCTGCTTGGCCTGTATCTCGTTCCGGTCCGAGGACGATCCGGTCGCTCCATGGGCTTGCGGGAAGTGCCCGGCATCAAAGTGATCCTGGTCGCTTTGGCATGGACCTTCGTCACGTGCGGGCTCTCGACCGGTGCACCTGCTGATCGGGGGCTCCAACTTGCGGTCCCTTTTGCCGCCATGGAGTTCTGCTTTTTTGCAGCGATCGCCATTGCTTTCGATATCGGAGACTTGCGCTATGATCACGCCTCCCTGCGCACCATCCCACAGCTGACAGGCCCGAAAGGAGCCAAGGTGCTCACTGTGGTGCTCTTGATCCCTTGGATGACCTATTGGTTCATGCTATCGGTCTTTCATGGTTTCGGTCACGTCTCGACGACCCTGCCGCTCTTGGGCTATGTGCTGACCGCGGTCCTCATTACCCGGTCAGCCATCGAACGGCCGTGGTGGTTCTTTGCCATTCTCTTGGATGGGTCGTTGTTCCTCGTACCCGTTCTCTTCCTGATCGGTCGATCCCTCTGATCCGAGTCTACTGACCGGTCCGTTCCAGTGTAGCAAGTTCTTCGGGCGAGACGTGCCTGTCCGCGTTGAACCGGATGATCTCTTGCGTTACATCACGCCCTCCGCTCAAATTCGTGTACAAGGACATCGGGGTGTAGATCAATCCCCAAGGAATACCCCACCAACCGAGGAAAAAGGAAAGTGCCGTGTACGGAGCGCTGCGCTTCCAATGGGTCTCGTCGTGCTTGATGAAGTACACATCCGATGAGCGGCGAAAGCTCATGACGATGATCGAAATGGTATAGTCGAACATCCTGAAACGACCACCGTTCGCTACTTCCTTAGCGATCATTTCCGGGGTCAGACCCTCAATGCCTTTGATCGAAACGCCCATGGTTCCAGAGGATACGATGTGACGCATCCGCCTGCCACGAAGATGGTGAAGGGATCGATACCAGCAGTGACCCTGCTCAAGTTCCGGGGGGCAAGCATGGGGCAAAGTCATTTTGGACACTTCCGAAGAACCTACTTTTGAACGCTTACGATGAGCACTTTCAAGAACGATGCGGCCTTCGCCCAAGCCCTCGATGCGGCCGACCCCTTGCGCGCCTTCCGGGACGAGTTCCTGTTCCCTCAACACAATGGCCGACCTGTGGTCTATTTCACCGGTAACTCACTTGGCCTCCAACCAAAGGCTGCTGCTGGCGCCCTGAAGCAGGAATTGGACGACTGGGCCCGGTTCGGAGTGGAGGGTCATTTCCACGCGATGCACCCTTGGCTCAGCTATCACGAAGAGCTTACGGCTAGCGCCGCGCGCTTGGTCGGAGCGAAGAACGAGGAGGTGGTGGTGATGAACCAACTCACCAGCAACCTGCATTTCCTGATGGTGAGTTTCTATCGGCCCTCTGGAAAGCGCCGGAAGATCCTCACAGAAACGCGGCCCTTCCCAAGTGATACCTATGCGTTCGCATCGCAGATCACTTTTCACGGTGGTGATCCGGAAAAGGACCTGGTCGAAGTGCAGCCTCGCACTGGTGAGCACACATTACGGACCGTGGACATCCTTGCCAAGATCGACGAGCTCGGCGATGAACTCGAGCTGGTCTGTTTCGGCGGCGTCAACTTCTACACGGGACAGGCTTTCGACATGGCCGCGATCACAAAGGCCGCGCATGCGGTTGGTGCGATCGCTGGATTCGATCTCGCACATGCTGCAGGTAATCTGGAACTGAAGCTGCACGATTGGAACGCGGATTTCGCCTGCTGGTGCAGCTACAAATACCTCAACAGCGGTCCGGGGAGTGTTGCCGGGGCCTTCGTCCATGAGCGTCACTTGGGCGTGGGACTTCCACTTTTCGCCGGCTGGTGGGGCCACGACAAGAAGGAGCGTTTCAAGATGGAACGCACCTTCAAGCCCATGCCCACGGCCGAAGCTTGGCAGGTGAGCAACGCGCCCGTGTTCAGCATGGCCTTGCACCGCGTGGCACTAGAGCAGTTCGACCGGGCGGGCATCTCGAATTTGCGTGCAAAGAGCGAAGTACTCACCGGGTATTTAGCGTTCATCATCGCGGAGGTGGCCAAGGAAACAGGCACCCGGCTCGAAGTGATCACACCGAACGATCCTGCACAACGCGGTTGTCAACTCAGCATCCTCGCCCATGGCCATGGAAAAGGCCTCTTTGATGAACTCACCCGCCTCGGCGTTGTTGCAGATTGGCGAGAACCCAACGTCATCCGCGTAGCCCCTGTACCGATGTACAATTCATTCGAAGATGTGTGGCGCTTCGGACAGATCTTGAAGGAATGCCTCGCCGGTTCGCACTGATCTCGCTACAGGTCACCTGTAGCGTCGACCCTGTCATCCCGGCCTGGAGCCGGGAGGGTCGACTTAACGCATGTTGAAATGAAACAAATAACCATCGTTGGAGGTGGGCTCGTAGGAAGTCTGCTCGCTGTATTCCTGGCCAAGCGTGGACACGCGGTCCATGTGTACGAGCGTCGCTCCGATCCCCGGAAGGCAAGCGTCTACGCAGGTCGCAGTATCAACCTGGTGGTGAGCCATCGCGGTTGGACCGCCTTGAAGGCCGCTGGTGTCAAGGAGGCGGTGGAGCGCATCGTGGTACCCGTGCATGCGCGCATGACGCACGACCGCGATGGAAAGTTGACACGCTTACCGTACAGCATTGATGGTCGGCCGATCCACAGCGTGAGCCGCGGCGAGTTGAACAAGGTGCTGCTTTCCGAAGCCGATAAGTATCCGAATGTGACCGTGCATTTCGATCATCGCTGCACGAGCGTCCATCTCGATACCGCGACCTGCACATTCCACAACGAGGAGAATGGGGAGAATGTGGCCGTGACGGCCGATGTCGTCTTCGGCGCCGATGGTGCGCCCAGCGCCGTGCGGCAAGAGATGATGAAAGGCCGTTTCAACTTCAGCCAGGAGTACATCGAGCACGATTACAAGGAGATCGCCTTTCCGCCGAATGCCGATGGCACGCCGCAGATGGATCCCAATTGCCTGCACATCTGGGCGCGGCGCTACTTCATGATGATGGGCCTCGCCAATCAGGATGGCGGCTTCACCGGTACGCTCTTCATGCCGCACTCCGGCGAGTTCTCCTTCGATGGCATCAAGGATGAGAAGGACCTCAAGCGCTTCTTCGAGGCCCACTTCGCGGATGCCATCCCCATGCTGCCCGACCTTACCGAGCAGTATTTCCGCAATCCGCAGAGCAACCTGGCCATCATCCGCTGCGGCCCGTGGACGCATACCGACAAGGTGGCACTGATCGGCGACGCGGCCCACGCCATCGTGCCCTTCTATGGCGAAGGCATGAACGCCGGCTACGAGGATTGCAAGGTGTTGAACGACCTGCTGAACGACCACGGCGATGACAATTGGGGCGTTGTGCTCGATGCGTACAACGCCGCCCGCAAGCCCAACGGAGACGCCATCGCGGACCTATCCCTCCGCAACTTCGTCGAGATGCGCGACCTGGTTGCCGATCCACGCTTCATCCTGCGCAAGAAGATCGAAGGGCGCATGCAAGCAAAGCACCCCGACAAGTGGCTGCCGCTCTACAGCCAAGTGAAGTTCACCGACACCCCATACGTGGATGCGTGGAACGAAGGCCTGCGCCACGATCGCATCATGGAGGAGGTGTTGGCCATGCCCGATATCGCTGAACGTTGGGAGAGCGAGGAAGTGGAGATGAAGGTGTTGGGGTTGTTGGAGCAGGTGTGACGCTATGGTTTCAAGACCACATGACAAATTCATGCGTCTATTTGGATGATCAATACTGATTGGCGAAAGTTGTTAGTGCGATCGGCTGTTGGGATGAATCTGTTATTCATCATCACGGGAACCACCTCCTGCGTAAGTGCGGAGGTCAAAGAACAACGTGCATCAGCGAAGCGTATCTCCCTACTGATGGACTCGCTCTCGTCAGCAGGTAAGCACGGGTACCATGTTGCATACTTCCTCGCGGGGCGTTTCAAGAAATCGCCCATAAAGGAGTCAACGTTCGACGTGTCCGTCTCCAAGATGGATGATCGGCTTCTGGAACGCCCTATCAGGTTCCGAGTCCTTGATGCGTTGACATACGAATTGTCCTATTCACTCGATGATGGCGAAACCGTGATGATCGGTGATTTCGATCAAGAACTGGACACTGACCTATTTCGGATCCTGATCGCACTACCGCTCTCTGCGGATAGCGCGTCACATCAAAGACTAATGACGAACGCCTCTTACGTTGATCACGAGCTTAAGGTGTACAAGTACTGACCAAAGCTCAAGATCTGAGTAGGAACTGACAACAGAGGAGGTGAAGTTGGACTATCCTTGACCAAGACCGCATGCTGGAGGCGGTGCTTGCCTTGCCGGGCATCTGGAGAAGTGGGAGAATGAGGAGGTGTAACGGAAGGCACTGGGTTGCTGGAATTCCTATGATCCGTTTTCGTTCGGCAGGTCCATTCTACTTTCGAGGCCCAGCGTTGTCCCAGTCTACTGAGGATCGACCGGGGCATGGCCGAACAGCATTCATTCAAGAACGTCTACGACCGCCATGTGCGCATGGTGTTCAACCTGTGCTTGAACTATGTGCAGAACCGCGAGGAGGCGGAGGAGGTCACGCAAGATGCGTTCGTGAAGGCGCATGACGGGCTCGGCGAGTTCCGGGCCGAAGCGGCGTTGCGGACGTGGATCTATCGGATCGCGATCAATTGCTGTCTTGATCATGTGAAGGCACGCAAGCGCAAGAAGCGTTCGTTGTTCAACTTGTTCCGCAGCCACGATGATCTGGCGGAGCAGGTGCCGGGTTCCGCCTTCGATCACCCCGGTGTGCAACTGGAGCACCGCGAAGCCACCGAACGGATCTTCAAAAGGGTCAACGCCTTGCCTGAACAACAGCGCACGGCCTTGCTGCTGAAGACCATGGAGGGTTTATCGCAGAACGAGGTCGCCGAGGTGATGGGCGTGTCCGCGAAGGCGGTGGAATCGCTGCTCTCCCGAGCGAGACGGAAATTGCAGGATGAGCTGGAGAGGAGCGAAGGATGAAGGATGTAATGTCGTCGAACCCATTGAAAGACACCATGAGCGCACGCGGAATGAACTTGTTGGATAAGGTGGAACGGGTGGATCCCCCGCCTTTTCTGCTCACGCGGATCGAAGCGCGTCTTGCGGCACGAAGCGGCGAACGCCCCTCCCGTAGCTGGGTCGCGGCCATGGCGCTGTCGATCATGTTGGTGCTGGTGGTGAATTCGGTCCTGGTGGTACGCGGGGTGTCGAATGGGAATTCCGAAGGAGCAGAGCGGATCGCGGCATCGGTAGGTCTACAGGTTGATAACCACTTGTACCCATGACCAAGGTGAAGCTGCTGACCATTGCGGTGGTCGTTCTCGTCCTGGTGAATATCGGAGCCTTGAGCGCTCTGTATTTCGGACGACCCGGACATCATGGGCCACCTCGTGGAGAAGGTCCGAAGGCGATCGTGATCGAGCGCCTGCACTTCGATGCCGATCAGGTCAAGGCCTACGAAGCGTTGATCAAGGAGCATCGCGCAGCGATCGACCGCTTGGATGGACGCAAGATGAAGGACCGTGAGCTCTTGTTCCAAGGATTGAAGAGTGCGGAACCGCTCGTGCAGGACTCGCTGCTCGCCGTGATCGCCGAGGTGGAACGGACGATCGAGTCTACACATCTGGCCCATTTCAGGGCGATCCGCGATCTGTGCCGTGCCGACCAGATGCCCCTGTTCGAGGACTTGGTGGATGACCTGGCCGGGCTATTCAATGGTCCACGGCGGAAACCGCATTGAGCCATGTTGCATGCTTGGGCCACGACCCTTTTCATCGCGTTCGCATATTGCGCTGGCGCGCAAACTTCCGCATCGGTCGTTCGCTTCACACCGAGTTTCAACGGTCAGCCTTTTGTGCTCGAAGATCAACAGGTGCTTTCCGACGGGACCGAAGTGAGCGTGACCCAGTTCCGCTTCTACGTAAGCCACCTTGCGCTCTTCGCGAACGGGCGCGCGGTGTCATCGGATACGGCCAGTCATCTGATCGACGCTTCGAACAGGTCAAGCTGGGAGCTCGCACTGCCGTTGGTCGAGAGGGAGAGCGTCGATTCGATCCGCTTTCTGCTCGGTGTGGACAGTATCACCAACGTGAGCGGTGTGCACGGCGGAGGTCTTGATCCTACAACCGGCATGTACTGGACCTGGAACAGCGGCTACATCAACCTGAAGCTGGAAGGGGAGTGTGCGAAGTGCACGACCAAAGGCAATATGTTCCAATTCCACTTGGGTGGATTTCTTCCTCCGCACTTCAACGCACAATGGGTGGGCCTTGCGGTACCCAAGGATGTGCCCTTGGACGTGCAGGTCGATGTAGCCAGGCTGCTCGACGGTGTTGACCTTGCCGTGGAATGCACGGTGATGTCGCCCAGTGACAATGCGGTTCGACTGGCACGGATCGCGGCTGCTTGTTTCACGATGGACCGATGAGGGTCAGGGGGGGCATCGTTGGTGCAGGGCTGGCGGCATTCGTGCTGGTCGCAGCAACGATACGTACGCCTACTCCGGTGACGCTGAAGGTGCCTGCCGGTTGGCCCGCGATCACGTACGACCTCGAAGAGAACCCCCTCACCGCTGAAGGCATCGCATTGGGCCGCCGGCTGTTCTACGACCCCATCCTGTCCTCGGATAGCATCGTGTCCTGCAGCAGTTGCCACCTTTCGTACACGGCCTTCACGCACGTGGATCACGCGGTCAGCCACGGGGTCAATGACCGCATCGGCACACGCAATTCCATGGCGCTGTCCAATCTTGCCTGGAGCAAGACCTTCATGTGGGACGGTGCGATGAACCACCTGGACATGCAGGCCTTGGCACCGATCAACCACCCGGACGAAATGGGGGAGGAGACCGCCCATGTGGTGGCCAAGCTGCAGCGCACCACCATGTATCCCAAGTTGTTCGAGGCCGCATTCGGCGATGGTAGGATCACGGGTGAACGGTTGCTGAAGGCCTTGAGCCAATTCGAGATGACCCTGATCTCGGCGAATACCAAGTACGATCGGGTGATGGCGGGCTCCGAAGCGTTCACGGATCAGGAGTCGGTCGGCTACGAGCTCTTCCGAACCCATTGCAGCAGCTGCCACAGTGAACCCCTCTTCACCACCGGTGAATTCGCGAACAACGGGCTTTCGCTGGATACGGTACATCAGGACATGGGTCGAATGAAGATCAGCGGCGACCTGAAGGATGAACGCCTGTTCAAGATCCCATCCCTGCGGAACGTGGAGTTCTCGTTCCCTTACATGCACGACGGGCGGTTCAAGACCTTGCGCAATGTGCTGGACCACTATGCCGAAGGGATCGAGACCAGCCCTACACTGTCGCCCGCGCTGCGCGGAGGCATCCCGTTAACGAAGAATGAACGCACCGACCTGTACGCCTTCCTGCTCACATTGACGGACAAGGAATTCTGCTTCGACCCGCAACATGCTTACCCGCGGGAGTGAGCGCGAAGGATTCCCGAATTGATGTCGTCCAACCAGACAAACCTCCACCCAACGATCCCGCTCATGGAACGGAAACTGCTGACCCTCGCCCTCTTCGGTGCATGCCTCACGTCCTTCGCTCAGACGGATCCCGTCGTCACGAACTGGCTGATCAATACCACGGGGATCATGGGGCAACATTACGTCGCCGGGAACCCAACGCCGATCCAGGACAACGTATTGGCCAATGTGCAGGCGGTGCAGTATTCCAACAACTGGGCGTACGTGAGCACGCATGGCATTCCGGCCTACATCACGGGCCCTTTTCAAGACGGTAATCCATCGATCGCCACGGACCAGAGCGCGATCTATCGCTTTCCGCGAGTGCCGGTACAGAACACCGGAACGCCCATGGCCACTACCGGAGGGAATATCGGCGTGTTCATCAATGGAGTGTCCTTGTTCGATTACCGCGATGGTGTCGCATGGAGCGGCACGGCACTGTGCGGTGGACCGGGTAATCCGCCTTGTCCGGGTGGAATGGGAGCCACGCAGACCTGGAACCGCGATGCCATTCCAGCAGAGCGACCCGGTTTCGATTGTGCCAAAGCGCATCCGGCCATGGGAAACTACCACCATCACCAGAATCCCAGCGCCTTCAACTTGGACCTGGCTGTGATCTCGAACGTCTGCGACCTGTACCCTGCTGATGGACTGTACGTGATCGACGCTGGGCAGCATTCTCCATTGATCGGCTACGCCTACGACGGTTTCCCGATCTACGGTGCCTTTGGCTTCGCGAATACCGATGGGACCGGCGGTATAGAACGGATGCGGTCGAGCTATCAATTGGGTTCCACGCCCGATCGTACCACCTTGCCCAGCGGTGCCGCCGCAACGCCTGTGGGGCCCACCTTCGCTCAATACGTACGTGGCTATTTCCGCGAGGATTACGAATTCGTAAGCCACGTTGAGCCCTACTATCTGGACGAGCACAACGGTCGCTTCTGCGTGACCCCGGAGTACCCCGATGGCACCTACGCCTATTTCTGCACCGTGGATGAGAACTGGAACTCCGCCTACCCATATGTGGTCGGTCCCACGTTCTACGGTGTGCGGACCGCGAGTAAGGTCACTTCCATTACGGAATCCGTAGAGACCTACGATCCGCTGTCGACCGGCGTGGTGAACTTGGAGGATGGCTCGGTGAGCGTTTCCGTATTCCCCAATCCGGCCGTCGATCTAGTGGCGATCCAGGTGAGCGGTATTCTGCGCGGTGATCTCCAAGTGAGCCTCGTCGATAGGGTCGGTCGCACGGTGCGGCAGACCGTGATCGTTCAGGGAAGCACGATCTGGCATCTCGATACCCGTACGCTACATGATGGCGAGTACATCGTGCGGATCGGTAATGGGGATCAGGTGTTGACGAAGCGCGTGGAGGTCATCCACTGATCGGCGTCGGTCGTGTCGCGATCGGCTCACCGGTCTTGAAGCGCTGGAGTATCCGCTCCCACGGCAACAAGGTCAGGTCCAATACGATCAGCTCGAAGGCGAAGAAGCGCATGGTGAAGTAGAAGCCGATGTGCAGGCTCATGGCCGTGGCGAAGAGCCATGGGTCGAAGCGGCGCGTGAAGTAGCCGATCAGGAACACGAGTTCCATGAGCGTGGCCAAGAGAAAGAGCGCCCAACTGACCGGCTCATGTTGCAGAAGCCATGTGAACAACTGCGCGTGCCAACCATCAGGATGCGCCAGCAGCAATTCCAATTGCGTGTTCTCGATGATGCCGGTCATCTGATCCAGGTTCAACCAAGAGCCACGGAACACTTTGTACAAACCGGCACTCGAATACACGAATAACACGTAGTAGCGCACCGCTTGAAAGGTGAAGTTGTTGCGATCCAGCGATCGGAAGATGAACGGTACACCCGCCAGAAGCAAACCGATGATCGGTCGGTAATGATGATTGGCGTAGGTGGTATGGACAATGAAGTAGACCAGGATCGTTGCGCAGTAAAGGCGGGCGAGAAGGACGCTTCGTGGTAGCAGGATCATGGCGAGAACACTTGCGGTCATTGCGCTATCCAGCAGGATGCCCGCCCAGCAGTGGCTCGTGAGATAGGCCGGTAGGCCGAGCAGTTCGACCCCCCAGAAGGTGAGGTCCTTGTACACATTGCCCAGCACGGGTGCTTCCAATTGCGACAGCATGGCGCCATCGTGCCAACGCCAGATCAAGGCCAACAGGATCCATCCGAAGAAGACCCGTGTCAACACGTCGAATTGGTCACGGTTGAGCGACGGCGGCATGCGCAGTGATCAATTCTTTTGTTTCCACCAGTATGGGTCGTTGGCCCTCGTAACGATAGGTCTCACGTTCCACGATCACCTCGCCGATCGGCCGATCCAGTGATCGGGAGAGGTAGCGGATCATCCATTCGCCGAAAGCATGTTCGTTCTTCGGGTCGTAGGCCAACCGTTCGTTCAGTGCGTTCTTGGTTTCCTCTGGAAACCATCCGAATCGCTCTTCGATGAATGGCAGGAACAGATCCTCATTCTCATTCGCATCCAACTGTTCGAACCGGTACAAGGTGCTGAAGAACAATTCTCCGGCATAGCGCGGCAATTGCTCTTGCGTGATCGTGGCGCCATCCACTTCGCATCGCATGCGCACGTAGGTGGGTGAGGGATGGATCGGATCCGAATACATGCCGAACAGAAAGAACGGGGTCACCTCGGCAGTGAGCAGTTGCGCGACAACCTGAACAAAGGCGAACGCACAGAAGAACCAGCCGAGCCTGCGATCCCCTTGGAGCACACGGCCCAAGAATGTGTTGCGTAGAAAGTTGCCCATCGCCGTGCGGAAAAGTACGGTACGGCGCTTCGGAATGATGGCGCTACGTGGTTCCGCAATTTTCCGGTCCGGTAACGGGTCAGGGCCGCAACGCACACTTCAGCGTTGACACTTTCGATGGTTGCACTGCGTTCGTATAAGGTGCGAATCCTCAATTTCGACGCTGTGGAACGGTTCCTCTCTTTGGTGTTGCTTATGATGATCACCCTGCCGGGTTGGTCGCAGCGGCTGATGCAGCGCAAACGGCCCGACATCATTCCGCTGGAAGGGCAGGCGCGGCGCGGTGGGTTCTACTTTGCTCCAGGCGTGACCTACACGTTGCCGCGAGGCAAGAATTCCGAGGAAGAGGTCTATCGCAGTGCGGATACCACCTATACGGCCACGTACGATCCCAACGGTCGGCTTGGTTTGTACCTCGAGGCCGGTTGGTTCTACGCCACGCGCGATCCGGTGATACTCGACTATTGGGATGTCGGGCTGGCCTACAAGAACCTGCGCGGTTCCGAAGCCTTCGAGAGCAATTACGCGCGCGCCGATTCGGTCGGCACCTTCAGTGGTGAAGGAGATTTCGCGGAACGCTTCGTCACCCTGCACGTCAATGCCAACAAGTTCTTCCAAGTGCGCGACTACCAGTTCATCCAGCTCAGTTTGGGTGCCAATGCCGACTATCGGATCGGTAGCAGTTACACCGTGCCTTTGGAACCGTTCACGGCGCAGCATGCCTACCCACCGGATCTGATCGCCCAAGCCCACGTCAAGCTCGGCTATGGATTCAAGGTCACC
Source organism: uncultured Bacteroidota bacterium (assembly GCA_902826215.1). Taxonomy (GTDB): domain Bacteria; phylum Bacteroidota; class Bacteroidia; order Flavobacteriales_F; family PHOS-HE28; genus PHOS-HE28. The sequence goes on along the minus strand of CADEDY010000017.1, from coordinate 47,315 downwards.
GGAAAGTTGCTCGTGATCCCCGCAGTGGAGACCCCGGTGTTCTCGTTCGTTCCACAGGACGAGGGCTTCGGGCGACTTCAATGGTTCAACAGCCACTACCGACCGCTGATCCTCAGTGTGCGCTTCCTCTTCCTCCGCCCGCGGAAAGGCTTCGACTGTCCGCCGCCCATCAAGCACAAGGGACAGATGAAGACCTACAAGCAGGACGGCTATCACCCGTGAGTGCGGATCGGGGAACCAAGGACCGTATTCTTGATCAACGCAGGAACGGATTGCTCTTCTTCTCCGCGCCGATGGTGGTCTCCGGTCCATGACCGCTGTACACCTTCACGGCATCGCCTAGGGGGAAGAGTTCTTCGCGAATGCTGCGCAGTAGGGTATCCATGTCGCCGCCAGGCAGATCCACACGGCCCACACTGTTCTTGAAGAGAACATCCCCCGAGATCACAAAGCCATCGGCAGGACTGTGGAAAGCGATATGCCCCGGCGCGTGACCCGGGACGAACAGGACGTTCAATTCGCTCGCCCCCACTTGGATCTTGTCACCGGCAGCGATGAAGGTGGTCGGAGTGGGCGACGGGTCATACGGGATGCCGTACATGTTGGCCGTGCGCTCCCCACCTTTCAAGATCGGGAGGTCGGCTTCGTGCAATTCCGGCAAGAGTCCGAAGCGATCGTGAATCCAAGCACAGCCGAGGATATGGTCGATGTGTGCATGGGTGAGCACAAGACGGCGGAGGTTCAGGCCGTTGTCCTTCAGGTAGTCCTCCAACTCCTGTTGCTCCGTAGAATTCCAGCATCCGGGGTCGATCACGAGAGCATCGCTACCGTCGTGTACCACGTAGGTATTCTCTTGGAACGGATTGAAGGTGAACTTGGCAACGTGAAGCATGGCTGGAAAAGCCCGAAATTTGCACCATCGCGCTGCGGGCCCGGCGGTCCAAAGTAGCTATCTTCAACCAGTGTCTGCGCATCCACGCTTCTCCCTACCTCGCACCCTTGGCGTTGCCGCTGCGCTATTGAGCGCGGTACTATCGTTCGGTCAGTTCTACTCTGGCTCGCAGCAGGAATACGGCAAGAATCGGGTTCAGTACCAAGAGTTCCTGTGGCAGCAGTACCGCTTCAAGGACATGGAAGTGTTCTTCTACAAGGAAGGACGCGACCTCGCGCGGTACACGGCTCAGGCCGCCACGGTTCACCTGAAGGATCTGGAGAAACAGTTCGACTTCGCCTTGGATGAGCGCTTGCAGTTCATCGTCTACAATTCCTTGACCGACTTCCGCCAAAGCAACATCGGCATCGGTGGCGTGGATGGCCAGCAGAACATCGGTGGACTCACGCGCATCGTCGGCACCAAGATCTTCGTGTACTACGAAGGCGACCATGAATTGCTCGATCGGCAGATCCGTTCGGGCATTGCACACGTGATCATCGATCAGATGATGTTCGGCGGCAATTGGCGCGACATGATCAAGAGCTCCACCTTCATGAGCCTTCCACCGTGGTATACGGATGGTATCATGTCCTACCACAGTCAGCCGTGGGATGCGACCCTGAACAACCGCATTCGCGATGGGGTGATGAGCGGCCGGTACGACAAATTCAATCGGCTCGGGACTGAGGATTCGAAGTACGCCGGGCACATGATCTGGAAGTACGTGGCCGATGTATACGGCCCCGGTGTGATCCCGAACATCCTGTACATGACGCGGGTCAGCCGCAATCCTGAAAGCGGTTTCCTCTTCGTGCTCGGTGTTTCGCTGAAGACCTTGACCCAGGAATGCCTGGCGTACTACAAGGGCCGCTTCGCGGAAGAGGATCGCTTCCGCAAGGATGTCGCCTTGGATGAGATCCCGATCAGAACAAGGAAGACCCGAACATACAGTGAATTCAAGCAGAGCCCGAACGGCCGCTACTTGGCCTGGGTGAGCAATGAAATGGGGCAGTACAAGGTGTGGGTGTACGAGATCTCCACCAAGAAGCTGCGTTGCATCGTGAAAGGAGAGAAGAAGCTGGACCGTATCGTTGATCGCAGTTTCCCGATCCTCGCTTGGCACCCGACCAGTCAAGCCCTGAGCTATTCCATCGAACGTCGCGGCGAACTGTACATGCGCACCTATACGCTGGATGATCGCAAGACCAGCGAAAAGCCGGTGCTCATGCTGAAGAAGATACTCAGCATGGCGTTCAGCGACGATGGCCGCAACATGGTCTTCAGCGGTGTGCGTGATGGTCGCACCGATCTGTACTACTACCATGTGATCGGCAACCGTTCGGAGCAGCTCACCGACGACCAGTTCGACGACCTCGACCCCCGCTTCGTGGATGGTGGGAAACGGATCATCTTCAGCAGCGACCGGCAGAATGATACCCTTCGGCCCAATGCCGATGTGGCGCTCGTGAACGGCCACAAGGACGTCTTCCTCTTCGATCTGGAGAACCGATCTCCAATATTGACGCGATTGACGAATACCCCAGGTGTGAACGAGATCCAACCTGCGCAATACGACAGTAGCAACTACACCTTCCTCAGCGAAGCGGATGGGATCCGCAATCGATTCCTGGTGCGGTACGACAGTGCCATCAGTCATATCGACACCACGATCCACTACCGGTATTTCACTGTGGAGGAACGTAAGACCGATCTGCGCCGATCCATCCTTGAACAGGACGTGAACGCGCGTTTTGGTCGATACTCGCAATTGCAGTTCCGGGATGGCCGGTACCATTTCTACACCGGTCGCACGATCGAGGATCGAACGGCCAAAGGTGCCGGGGGCAATGGCAGTGACCCGCAGCCACAGGATGCGGCGAATTCCACCTCGCTATCCAACGACATGAGCCCGGTCGTGAAAGTCGATCCACAGAACCCGAGACCCACAGGTGCCGATGCGATCGATGTGCGCAACTACGTGTTCTTGGATGAGGTGGCCGGTGCGACACCTTCGAAGAAGCCGACTGACGGAACAGATGGAGCGACCACGCGAACCACGTCGACGCCGGCGGATACCGCTGCTACCAAGCCGTTCTCGTACCCCGATCAGCGTAACTACAACCTCAACTTCGCGATCGATGGTGTGGTGACCCAGGTGGACAACAGTTTCTCCAACCAGTTCTATCAACCCTTCACAGGCCCCAACTCATTGAATCCCGGTATCAGTGCACTCACACGTATGGGCGTGAGCGACCTGTTCGAGGATCACAAGATCGTGGGTGGTTTCCGCTTGGCACTAGACCTGAACAACAACGACTACCTGCTCGCCTACGAGAACCTGAAGCGGCGATTGGACAAGCGAATCTCCTTCCAACGGCAAGCGTACCAAGGCCTCAGCGACTTCGGTGTGGTGAAGGTGCACACGCACAACGTGCGTTATCAGATCAGTTGGCCGTTCAGCGAACTAGCGAGCATCCGAGCCTCGGTGATGTACCGGAATGATCGCTACGTGTTGCAGAGCATCGACCCGCTCAGCCTGCGCACGCCGAACCAGTTCGACCACATGGCTGGTGGCAAGCTGGAATACATCTACGATAGCTCCAAGCCGATGGGTCTCAACCTTTGGACCGGTTGGAAGTTGAAGCTGTTCGCTGAATACTACCAGCAACCGAAGGACAAGTCGGACATGGAAGTGATCGGCCTAGACCTCCGGCACTCGCTCAAGATCCACCGGGAGATGATCTGGGTGACACGGTTGGCCGGAAGCACGTCGTTGGGTAGCCGTAAAGTGGCCTACTTCCTTGGCGGCGTCGATAACTGGCTCTTCGCGAAAGTGGACAATTCGATCCCCATCGACTACAGTCAGAACTACTTCTACCAATCGCTCTCCGTGCCGATGCGCGGTTTCTTCTACAACGCTCGCAACGGCAGCAGTTTCGGTGTGTTCAACACCGAAGTGCGTTTGCCGATCTTCCGCTACCTCGTGAATCGTCCCATCCGATCCGACTTCCTTCACAACTTCCAAGTGGTGGGCTTTGCGGATGCCGGTGCAGCTTGGACGGGCAGCGACCCCTACTCCGAGGACAATACCTTCAACCGCGTAGTGATCCAGCGGAACCCGCTCACCATCACCTTGGTGAACAAGCGCGAACCCATCGTGGCGGCATACGGCTTCGGTCTGCGTACCCGATTGCTGGGTTATTTCGTGCGCGCTGATTGGGCGTGGGGCGTTGACGATGGCGTGATCCAACCAAGGGTCTTCCATTTCTCCTTGGCTCTCGATATTTGACGAACGATGGATACACAGACCGTAGGCATCCTGGTAGGCGTTGGCCTTGCTGCTGGCATTCTTAGTGGATTCGTTGGCATCGGTGGCGGCATTGTCATGGTGCCTGCGCTCGTGCTGCTGCTCGGGTATGGACAGCAACAAGCGCAGGGCACGAGCTTGGCCGTGCTGATGCTTCCCGTCGTGGCACTCGCGGTTCGCAACTATTACAAGGCCGGAGTCATCGATCCCAAGGTCGTCGCCGTGATCGCCGTTGCCTTCGTGGTCGGTGGTTACCTCGGTAGCAAGTGGTCCTTGGCCCTGCCACAGGATGTGGTGAAGCGCGCCTTCGGTGTTCTCATGCTCGTGGTCTCGGTGAAACTCATCTTTGCCAAGTGATCGATCTAGTAAAAGCGGCCATTGCGGCCCTGAACGCTGACATGGTGGAATGGCGTCGTCATCTCCACCGTCATCCGGAACTTTCCTTCCAGGAATCGAATACGGTCCGCTATGTGATCGATCGGTTGAAGGCTGAAGGCATCGAGGTAAGGGAAGGAGTTGGGAAGCTCACACCTGGATCGCCGGGGACAGGTGCCATAGCCCTTGTGCGAGGCACACGCTCACCGTCTGACAAGTGCTTCGCGATCCGTGGCGATCTCGATGCGTTGCCGATCACGGAAGTTGGAAAGGAGAACTACTGTTCGCAGAACCCGGGTGTGATGCATGCCTGTGGACACGATGCGCACACCACCATGGTCCTTGGTGCAGGTATCGCGCTCCATCGCTTGCGATCGGAATGGTCCGGTACGGTGATGTTGGTGTTCCAACCCGGTGAAGAGAAGGAACCTGGTGGAGCTTCGTTGTTCGTGAAAGAAGGCGTTCTCGACAACCCCAAGCCTTCGGGCATCATGGGGCAACACGTTACACCCGAACTGCCGATCGGTAAGCTCGGGTTCCGTGCTGGACCATTCATGGCCGCTGCGGATGAGCTGTACATCACGGTGAAAGGACGTGGTGGTCACGCGGGTTCTCCGCACCTCTTGATCGACCCGGTCATCATCGCAGCGCACTTGCTCACTTCGCTTCAACAAGTGGTCAGCAGACGGAACAAGCCGGGGCAGCCCATGGTGTTGTCCTTCGGCAAGGTGATCGCGAACGGTGCAACGAACATCGTTCCCGACGAAGTGCGGATCGAAGGAACCCTGCGCTCCTTCGATGAAGTCTGGCGTGCAAAGTTGCATGACCTCTTGAAGGAGATGACCGAAGGCCTGTGCCGGAGCATGGGCGGTGATGTGGAATTCAACCTCGTAAAGGGATCGCCTGCTGTGGTATGCGACCTGGAGTTGACGGCACGGATGCGGGCGGTAGCCGTTGATCTTGTTGGTGCCGCGAACGTCGTCGACATGGACCTGCGCATGGGTGCCGAGGACTTCGCTTACTACACCCTCGTGATGCCCGGCGCCTTCGTACGCTTGGGAACAGGGAATCCTGCGAAACCCGGAACGACGAGCGGCCTTCATCGCGCCGAGTTCGACATCGACGAGGATGCGCTGGCGATCGGGGCTACGATGATGGCGTGCGGAGCGCTGGCTGAATTACACGACTGAGCGATCAGCTATCCTTTCAGGAGACGATGATATCGTCCAACTCGATCACCGGGGTTCCGTTCTTGGTGTGAACGGTCAATTCCACGGTGTGTGGCGTGCGCCCGTTCTTGGTCCATAGCGAAAGCTGAACAGCGAATGCACCAGGCCAGTTCCGGACCGCGGAAACCCGAAGGTCCTTCCAACTTGGTTCAGGTGGCATCACCAAAGCGGCGCCGATGTCGTCCACGGATTCCTCGATCTCGTCAGCGCTCAAGCGCGTCGCATTCGTGGCAGCCTCCAATTCCTCGAAGCGCCGCTCCACGAGCAGTTTCATCACATGCTTCGCTACCAGACCAAGTTCGTTCGGACCCATTCGTTCAGCAAAGTCTTCGGTTCAAGAAACCTGAAATGGCAACTCTTCTACCATCGCGGATCATCGACCAGGAACGAACACCTAGTTCGCTACCTCGCTCATGAACTTCAACCGGATCAAGCGCAACTCCTCTTCACTGTACGATCCATCGAACTCCTGTGCAGCGGTCTCGATATCATCGGTCTCGCTCTCGCGGAAGTACTCCATGATCTCGTCCTGGGAGTCGCCTTCAAGAATATCGTTGATGTGGTAGTTGATGTCCAACTTGGTGCCACTGGTCACGATGCTCTCCAATTCGGTCAGCAGCGTGGCCATGGTGAGTCCTTTGCCGCGAGCGATGGCATCCAACGGAAGTCGCTTGTCGATGTTCTGGATGATGTGGACCTTGTTACCGCTCTTGTTCACCACAGAACGCACTTGGACCTCGCCGGTCCGTTCGATGTCGTTCTCCTCCACATAGGTCGCGATCAACTCCACGAAGGGCTTACCGTACTTCTGTGCCTTGCCCGGCCCCACACCGCTGACCTGTGTCAACTCCTCGATGGTGATCGGATAACGCATGGTCATTTCTTCCAACGATGGATCCTGGAAGATCACGTACGGAGGAAGTTTCTGCTTGCGGGCCACTTGCTGTCGCAGGTCCTTCAGCATCTTCATCAAGCGTTCATCAGCTGCGCCGCGACCGCCTGCTGCATTCTCGTCATCCTCTGCTTCGCCATCGCTGTAGTCGCGTTCCTTCACCAAGGTGATCGACCACGGCTTCTTGCGGAACTTCTTGCCTTCCTCGGTGAGACTGAGGTTGCCGTACGTCTCGATGTCCTTGTGAAGGAAGCCTTGAACGTTGGCTTGGCGTAGCACCGCCATCCAGTGATGGATCGGCCTCTCTGAACCCTTGCCGTAGATCTTCAAGGCGTCGCCTTTGTAGGTCTTGATCTCACTCGTCTCGGTGCCGGTGATCAGGTCGCAGATGTACTTCGCACGATGGCGCTCCTTGCTTTCCACCACGGCATCCAGGATCATGCGCAGGTCGTCCTTTCCTTCGAAGCTCTCCTGCGGGCTGGCGCAATTGTCGCAGCTACCACAGGTGTTGCCGGGCATCTCTTCCCCGAAGTAGTGCAACAGGTATTTCCGGCGGCACATGCTCGTTTCCGCATATCCGACCGTATCCTGCAACAGCTGCTTCCCGATCTCTTGTTCCGCCACGGGTTTTCCTTGCAGGAACTTCTCCAACTTCTCGATGTCCTTGTAGCTATAGAAGGCCACACACTTTCCTTCTCCACCGTCACGACCTCCGCGGCCTGTCTCTTGGTAATAGCTCTCCAGGCTTTTCGGAATGTCGTGGTGGATCACGAACCGCACATCGGGTTTGTCGATGCCCATGCCGAAGGCGATGGTGGCCACGATCACGTCTACCTCCTCCATGAGGAATTTGTCCTGGTGGCTGCCGCGTTGTCCGGCGTCCATACCAGCGTGATACGGCAGCGCTTTTATCCCGTTCACGTTCAAGGTCTCCGCAACTTCTTCCACCTTCTTCCGGCTGAGGCAATAGATGATGCCGCTCTTGCCAGCGTTCTGCTTCACGAAACGGGTGATCTCGCGGTTCACGTCACGCTTCGGGCGCACTTCATAGAAGAGGTTGGGACGGTTGAATGAAGCCTTATAGGTGACGGCGTTCGGGATGTCCAAGTTCTTCAGGATATCCTCCTGAACCTTTCCCGTAGCTGTCGCCGTAAGTGCGATCACCGGCACCCGCTTGATCTCGTCGAAGATCGTGCGCAACCGCCGGTACTCTGGACGGAAGTCGTGACCCCATTCGCTGATGCAGTGCGCCTCGTCGATGGCGAAGAAGCTGATCTTGATGTCGGTGAGGAACTCGACGTTCTCCTTCTTGGTGAGCGATTCGGGCGCTACATAGAGAAGCTTGGTCTTGCCGGATCGGATATCGTCCTTCACCTTGATCGCCTCGTTCCGGGTGAGGGAGCTGTTGAGGAAGTGCGCCACGCCGTCATCGTTGCTGAAGCCGCGCATGGCGTCCACTTGGTTCTTCATCAAGGCGATGAGCGGGCTCACTACGATGGCGGTGCCTTCGCTCATGAGCGCAGGGAGCTGGTAGCACAAGCTTTTGCCACCGCCCGTAGGCATTATCACGAAGGTGTTGCGTCCGTCCAGAACGCTTTGGATGATGGCTTCCTGTTCGCCTTTGAACTGATTGAAACCGAAGAATTGCTCGAGGGCTTCTCGAGGAGTAAGGTCGACTTTGGTCATAACGGGTCGCGGTCTGAGCAGGACCGCTTTTTTTGAACGCTTAAAAGTAACACATCCGTAACGAGGTGCGGACGGGGTTCGTCAACTTCTTGCGCACTTCTCGCCGGACACCGTCGGTTGACCGATATATGGTTGAAAACTGAGGCTTGAGAACCGGCTCGACCTTGGTGCTCGGGCTATCTTTGGCGAACTTGGCGAATCCTTTGTCCGCAGCCCCAGCACAGCAGGAAATGACCTTCCTGGAGCACCTCGAGGAGCTCCGGTGGACGATCGTGCGCTCTGCTATCGCGATCGCGATCGCGATGGTGGCCTGTTTCATTGCCAAGGACTTCGTCTTTGATACGGTCGTGCTCGCGCCTCGATCCTCCAGTTTCATCACCTACCGCGCCTTCTGCTCATTGGGCCAGCACTTGGGCATGGGCGACGCGCTTTGCCCGGTGGATATGATGTTCACACTTCAGAACATCAGCATGAGCGGCCAGTTCTTCACGCACCTCATGGTGTCGTTCGTTGCGGGCTTCATCATCGCCTTTCCGTATGTGCTTTGGGAATTGTGGCGATTCATCGCTCCGGGACTGCACCCGTCGGAGCGCGGTAGCATGCGCGGTCTGGTGGCCTTTGCGACTGTCCTCTTCCTAACGGGCGTTGGGTTCGGGTACTTCATGCTAGCTCCACTGAGCATCCAGTTCTTCGGTACCTACCAGGTGAGTGCTTCGGTGCAGAACTCCGTGGCCTTGGATAGTTACATCGCCATGGTGACCTCCGTGACACTTTGGACCGGCTTGGTTTTCGAACTGCCTTTGATCATCCTTTTCCTGACCAAGGCAGGGATCGTCAGCCCACCGGTGTTGCGCACCTATCGCAAGCACGCCTTTGTCGGGATACTCATCGTTTCGGCCATTCTTACACCGCCGGATGTGGTGAGCCAGCTGATTGTATCTGGACCCTTGATGTTGCTCTATGAATTCGGGATCATGATCTCGGCACGGACGCTCCGGCGCATGGAAGCCGCCTCTGGTTCAATAGCGATCCAAGCACGGCCATCCGCATGAAGGCTCTTCGGCACATAGCCCGCTGGTTCCCCGCCATCGCCCTGCTCGTGCTTGTTCCGCAGGTCGAAGCTCAAACAACGCGTGTGACCGGAAAGGTTACCGATGCCAAGACCGGCGAGACCTTGCCTTTCGTGAACATCGCCTTCATCGATAGCCGCATCGGCACCACAACGGACATCGATGGCAACTACAGCTTCGATACCTACTACGCCACCGATTCCATCCGGGTGTCCTTCATCGGGTACATCACCCGCAGCATGGCCGTGAAGAAGGACAAGGCCCAAGTGATCAACGTTGCGCTTGATCCGAGCAGTTTCGAGCTCGCCGAAGTGGTGATCAGGCCACCCGATGAGAACCCGGCGTTCACCATCCTTCGACGGGTGATCAATAACAAGCCGGTGAACAACCGCGAGAAGTTGACGGCTTATGAGTACGACGCGTACAACAAGATCGAGTTCGATCTGAACAACATCACTGAGGAGTTCACGCAGAAGAAGCTCTTCAAACCGTTCGCTTTCATCTTCGACAACGTCGACAGCACCGACGCGAAACCCTATCTCCCGATCTTCATGACGGAGAGCCTATCGGAAGTGTTCTACAGGCAAGCACCGAAGACGCAACGGGAGTTCATTCGGGGTACGAAGGTGAGCGGTATCGAGAACGAGAGTGTGTCGCAGTTCATGGGTGACATGTACCAGAACGTGAACATCTACGAGAACTTCCTCGTCATCTTCGGAAAGAACTTCGTGAGCCCGATCGCCGATGGTGGGCGCGGGTTCTACGATTACTATCTCACCGATAGCACCTATATCGGAAAGCATTGGTGCTACAAACTGGAATTCAAGCCCAAGCGCGTGCAGGAACTCGCTTTTGAGGGGGAGATGTGGATCAACGATACCACGTACGCCGTCCATCGGATCGAAGCGGGGATCGCATCCGGCGCGAACCTCAATTTCGTCCAAGGCTTTTGGGTGAAGCAGCAGTACGACCAAGTGCAGAACGAGGTGTGGATGCTCACCAAGGATGAACTGGTCGTGGACCTGAACATGATCCGCGATACCGGGGCGAAGAACAAGAATGCCGTGCAGGGTTTCTACGGACGACGCACGGCCACCTACAAGGATTTCGTCATCAATCAGCTGCGTGACGATTCGTTCTACGACGGCGTAGACAAAGTGGTGGTGGAGATCGACCCGCTCAGCTTGGGCGCCGATTACTGGGATCAGAACCGACACGTGCCATTGACGGCCAAGGAGAATGCGATCTACCACATGGTGGATACCATGAAGACCATTCCTCGGTTCCGTACGTATGTGGATATAATCAGCACAGTGGTCACGGGCTATTACGAGAAAGGTAAGGTCGAACTGGGCCCCTACTTCACCACGTTGAGCTACAATCCCGTGGAGGGTGCACGTTTCCGGCTCGGTGGACGCACGAGCAACAACTTCAGCACGTGGGTCGAGTTCGAAGGCTATTCAGCTTATGGCGTCCAAGATGAACGCTTCAAGTTCGGTCTGTTCACACGGGGTTTCATCAGTAAACAACCACGGTTGCTCTATCGCGCGGGCTACAAGCACGATGTGGAGCAGCTCGGGCAAAGCCTGAATGCGTTCCGCAACGACAACCTGCTCGGAAGTCTTTTCCGACGAAGCCCGAACACGAAGCTCACCGATGTGGAAGAGTGGCGGGTCAGCTTGGAGCGTGAATGGTTCTCTGGTTTCACCAATGAGGTGAAGCTGCGTTATCGCACCCTACAAGCCTTGGGGAACTTGCGGTATGAGCGGGTGCAGCTGGAGCCCGAACCCATGCTCGTCAATGTCGGCAGCATACGCACAGCGGAGATCAGTTTGAACACCCGCTTCGCATACGGGGAGAAGTACGTGAGCGGCGAGTTCGATCGCGTCGCCGTGGGGATCAACAAGTATCCCACGTTGGAATTGCACTTGGCCTATGGCATGCCGAATTTCCTGAACAGCGATTACGAATACACCAAGGTCGTTGGACGGATCTATCGGCGTTGGCAGTTGGGCGCTTTCGGTTGGACGCGAACGACGCTCGAAGGTGGAAAGATCTATGGAACACTACCTTATCCTCTGCTGTTCATCCACAGCGGCAACGAGACATACTATCTGGACGACGCCTCATTCAATACCATGAATTTCTTCGAGTTCATCAGTGATCGTTATGTTCAGTTCGTCGCCGAACACCACTTCGAGGGCCTATTCTTGAACCGTATTCCTCTGATGCGGCGGTTGAAATGGCGCGAGGTGGCGGGCTTCAAGGCGGTAGCAGGATCGTTGGATCCGAAGCACTATACCGAGGTCCTGTTGCTGCCCGGTATGTATTCCCTGCGGAACGGTCCGTTCATGGAAGTGAGCGCAGGGGTGGAGAACATCCTGAAGGTGTTGCGTTTCGATGTCATTTGGCGCTTGCGTTACAACGATCACCCGCGTACGGCGCCTTTCGCTTTGCGTGCGAAACTCTACATCAACTTCTGATGCTGCGCGCGGAGAACATCTTCAAGCGGTATAAGCGTCGCACCGTCGTGAATGGGGTGAGCGTGGAAGTGAACCAAGGCGAGATCGTGGGCTTGCTCGGTCCGAACGGTGCTGGCAAGACCACCAGCTTCTACATGATCGTCGGCCTCATCAAGCCGAACGAGGGTCGTGTGTTCCTGGACAAGGAGGACATCACCGAACTGGCCATGTACAAACGTGCGCAGCGTGGCATCGGGTACTTGCCGCAAGAAGCCAGTGTATTCCGGAAACTGACCGTCGAGGACAACATAAAAGCGATCCTGGAGGTGAGTGGAAAAACGAAGGCGGAACAGGCCGCCAAGTTGGAAGAGTTGCTCAGCGAGTTCGGCCTGCAACACGTGCGCACCAACATGGGCGATGTGCTCAGCGGTGGAGAACGCCGGCGTACTGAGATCGCGCGTGCATTGGCTACCGACCCGCGTTTCATCCTGCTCGACGAACCCTTCGCCGGTGTGGATCCTATTGCCGTGGAGGATATTCAAGGCATCGTATCCAAGCTGAAGGAGAAGAACATCGGGATCCTCATCACCGACCACAACGTGCAGGAGACGTTGAGCATCACCGATCGAGCGTACTTGCTCTTCGAAGGCAAGATCCTGAAACAAGGATCGGCCGAGGAACTGGCAGCGGATGAGACCGTGCGCCGCGTGTACCTCGGGAAGAACTTCGAGTTGCGGAGGAAAGTGTGATCTGACACACCGTAACGTCGACCCGGAGGATCGACTCACACTTCCATGGCCGACACGGGGTGAAAATTTCACCTAGAGCCATCGGATGGGGTGACGCTAGCGGTGAGGGTCTTCTCGCTAAGCGCTGTATCCCTAGGCCAACTCTTCGACGGAAAAGCTGTACTTCTCCATGATCTGGTTCGCGAGCAATTTCTTGCAGGCTTCATCCACCTTGGCTTCAGCAGCTTTCTTGTCCTTGGCCTCCACCTGCAGCGTGATGTGCTTGCCAATGCGTACACCGCTGATCTCCGGTAGGCCGAGGTTGCCCATGGCACCGGTAACGGCTTTGCCTTGTGGGTCCAAGAGGTTGTCGTGAGGCATCACATCGATGGAGGCGCGGAAGTTCTTCATGGTCGGTAGCAAGTGCATTCACCGCAAAGACGCCAAGGGAGCGCAACGTTCAGGTTGCGTGGCGGAGACCGTTGCGTTCGTTGCGACGTTGCGGTTCAAAGTTCAGGCAGGTTCTTTCGGGAAGAGCTTTCCCCAGAGGGGGGAGAGAAGGTACAAAAGTAGGATCATCGGAACAGCGAGGATGCCATACAGGACGACCAGCGCCAACCCGATACCGCCAAGCAGGTAGATCACTTGGTTGCCCTGCCACTTGAAGTGCTTGAATTTGAGGGAGGGGAGGGGGATCTCGGAGAGCATGAGAATGGCCAACACAATTGAGGTAATTCCGATGCCCCATGGATCAACTCGAACCAAAATCAATTGAATTCCAGGGCCCAAGTTCGGGTCAAGTGAATGTTGGAAAATTGGCATACACCATGAAGACCAGAACAACGCATTGGCAGGAGTAGGTAATCCAAGAAATCCGGAGGATTGCCGGGTATCTACATTGAACTTAGCCAAGCGCCAGGCTGAAGCGATAGGAATGACAGCGCTGATAGCGATTGCCATCAAAATAGAAGCGGTCACCGGGCTATGTTCAGGTTCGACCATTTCGGTTGACAACTCCGGTGGAAGGTCGATGGTATTTCCGAGGTGAGCGATGACTTGAAAGACCAACATCCCCGGCGCCACCCCGAACGTCACCATGTCCGCCAAACTGTCCAGTTGAGCACCGAGTGGTGTGCCTCCACCGAGGGCCCGTGCCGCTAATCCGTCCAGCACATCGAAGAAGGCCCCGGCGAACACAAGCCAACACGCCAGTGTTAGCTGTCCTTGGGAGGCCAGCAGTATGGAACCCACCCCGCAGGCTAGGTTCGCGGTGGTTAGCAGGTCGGGTATCCGAGGAAAGCGAGCCATGTTGGACGAACGGATGAGTGGTCAACCGCGTTTCGGGGCCGAAGTTGGGATAAATTCGAGCAATGATCGAGGCCACCGAGCGTTGGAAGCTGCGTCAACCAGATAGCGAATGAAGATCGTGATGAAGAAGGGGATGCAGATGGCCGCTCTGGCCATGGTGTCCATGCTTGCTTGTGGAACGCTGCAAGCACAGGATGCACCGAAGTACAGCAACGAGTTCCTGGCCGTTGGTGTTGGGGCACGTGCTTTGGGCATGGGCAATGCGTACACGGCCGCTGTGAACGATGTTACCAGTGGCTATTGGAACCCTGCCGGGATCCTTGGGGTGAAGGGCGACCTGCAAGTGGGTCTGATGCACAGCGAGTACTTCGCGGGCATCGCCAAGTACGATTACATCGGTTTGGCCAAGCCGATCGATTCCGTGAGCACGATCGGCTTCTCATTCATCCGTTTCGGTATCGATAACATTCCCAATACCATTGACCTCATCGATCCATCCGGCAACATCGATTACGACAGGATCACCTCCTTCAGTTCTGCGGATCATGCCTTCATCATCACCTATGCGCGCAAGATGAAGGTGCCCGGACTTAGCATCGGCGGTAACGCCAAGGTGATCTACCGTCGGGTCGGTAGCTTCGGCAAGGCGTGGGGCTTCGGTCTTGATGGCGGTGCCCAGTACGAGCGTGACCGCTGGCGTTTCAGTGCGGTGGCCCGCGATGTCACGAGCACGTTCAACGCCTGGAGCTATACGCTGGACGAACGCACCATCGAAGTGTTCCAACAGACCAACAACGACATTCCGGAGAACAGCGTGGAGGTGACCTTGCCCAGGCTGAACCTTGGTGCTGCCCGTCAATTCAAGTTCGGTGCGAAGTTCGATCTGCTCGCCGCAGTGGATCTGGAGAACACCTTCGACGGCCGCCGCAACACCCTGGTCCAGACCAGCCTCGTTAGCGTCGATCCACGGGTGGGTCTGGAGCTGGGATACGCCGGCGTGGTGTACGTCCGCACCGGTGTCAGCAACATCCAGTACGTCACCGACCTCAGCGACAAGAAGCAACTTTCCATCCAGCCGAACATCGGGCTGGGCTTGAAGATCAAGAGCGTTTCCTTGGATTACGCTCTCACCGACATCGGCGACAACAGCGTGGCCCTGTACTCGAACATCTTCTCGCTGAAGTTCGATCTGTTCAAGAAGCCGACCTAGATGATAAGACCGGTACTCCTGATCCTTGCCGTTCTGCAAACCGCCTTTTCGGTGGCGCAGATCACCTACGGTAACGAATGGGTGGATCACGACCGGCAGTATTGGCGTTTCCCGGTCTACAGCACCGGTCTGCACCGTTTGGATTCCGCCACCTTGGCGGCTTCCGGCTTTCCGATCGCTTCCATCGATCCAGCGGAATTGATGCTCTTCGGGCGTGAGAAGCAGGTGCCGTTGTACGTCCAAGGAGGCGAAGATGGCGTGCTGAACGCAGGTGACTTCATCGAGTTCGTAGGCCGCATGAACGATGGTTGGATCGATACCCGGATGTACGGCAATGCCCAGCAACACGCCAATCCGTACTACAGCCAGTTCAACGATACCATTCGCTATTTCCTCACGTGGGAACCGGATCCTTTGGTGACCAAGGAACGGGTGGTGCCATATGCCAATAGCGATGTTTCCAGCTACACCCCGCGTCCTTGGGTGTGGGGCTATTCCATCCGGCCTTGCATTGATTTCTATTGGCCAGGGCTCGTGAATACGCAGTACGTCGCTTCCAGTGGATTGTACGGTCCCGGCGAGGGTTGGGGCGGCGGAGGGTTGAGTACCACTTCGACCCCGGTCGAGGTGACCGTACTGACACCTACGCTGAGAGCGTATGTAGGCCAGGGTGCTCCCATGGCGCGCATCACGGCTACCTCGGGCTCCATGACCGAGGACGGCAATGGGATCTACGACGATCACCATTTGAGGGTCTTCGCAGGAGCGAGCAACGCGCTTGTTGCTGATACAGTTTTCCGGGGGGCCATGGTCGTGCGCAATACATTCGAGTTGCCCACAACGGAGATCGTCGCTGGGCTCACCACACGCTTTCGTGTGGAACGTGATCTGCCCTTATTGAACACCCAACCCAACTACCGCGACTTCCAAGCCCCTTCCGCGCTCACTGTGCGCTATCCACGCGATCTGCAGATCTCGGGGAGCGGGCCATTGGATCTGTGGATCGAGAACCAGGCTGGGGAGGATATCGCCCGGCTCGACCTCATCAATTTCACCGGCACGCCGATCCTCTATGCCGCGGGCGATACCATGCGCCGGATCATCCCTTCACAATCGCTTGGGGTGTGGCAAGCCTTGGTGCCTTCTCATGCCGATAGTGCGACCACGGCCACTTTTCTCTTCGGAGAGACGGGCATTCGCACCATTGAAGCACTCACCCCTGTCAACGGCGACGGCCATTTCGTCGACTACGGCAACATGGATCCGGATTCGGCTTTCTTGATCGTCACCCATCGTTCCCTTTGGAACGGAGCCACTGCGTATGCCAACTATCGGGCGACCGGTGCTCCTGATCCGCGCCCTACCGTGCTGGCTGACGTGGATGAATTATACGACCAGTTCGGAGGCGGTGTGCCCAAGAGTTCGGTCTCCATTCGCATGTGGTGCAAGTACCTCCTCGACACATGGAGCACGTCGCCGCAAGGACTTTTCCTCATCGGCAAATCCGTCTCCACGCCCACCTTGCCCGGTCGGCAGGATGGCTACCGCCCCAATGTGAACGGCGCCTATGCGCGATGCTTGGTTCCCACCTACGGATATCCCTCCTCCGATCAATGTTTCACCATTGGTCTCAACCTGGACCAACGCAGAATGGAGATCCCTGTTGGCCGCCTCAGCGCGATCAACGAGGAGGATGTCTTCAACTACTTGGGCAAGGTGCAGTCGTTCGAAGGGCAGGCGCCAGCAGCCTGGATGAAGAATGTGGTGCATTTGAGCGGTGGATTCAATGCCGCCGAGCAAGAGCAACTCGCGAATAACCTTCGCGCCTTGGAACCTGGGCTGAACGATGAAACGTCCTTCGGTGCCGTATTCAGTCGATTCAAGAAGAACAGCTCGAGCATCTTCTCCACCGCTGCTGCGGATTCGGTCCGTAACCTCATCGAGAATGGGGTCACCTTGATGAACTTCTTCGCTCACGCGTATTCCGAGAGCTTCGACATCACCATCGACGATCCCGCCAACTACGATTGGAACGGGCGCTACCCCATGGTGATCGGCAGTTCGTGCTACATCGGAAATATCCACTTGAACGCCGACCGGTACAGTACGAGCGAGGACTGGGTGATGCGCGATGCGAGCGGTCCCATCGCCTTCATGGCGAGTACCGATCTGGGCTTCACCAATTACCTGGCGTACTATTCACAGGCCTTCTACCAGAGCATGGGCGGCGTGAACTACGGTCGTGGGATCGGCGAGCACATGCGCTATGCGTCCTTCCAGACACTGAATGCCAGTCCGGAGATCCTGCGGAAGTATTCGGTCCATATCCTTACACTGCAAGGGGATCCGATGCTGGTGCTGAATTCCCCCGACAAGCCCGACTTCGAGATCAGTACGGAAGACATCCTCTTCGACCCAGCGACCGTGAATGCGGATGTGGATACGTTCTCGGTCAAGGCCCGCGTGCGGAATATCGGTCGCATCGTACCCGATACGGTGCGTGCGCAATTGGAACGGACCAATGCGGGCTTGGGTGCCGCCCAGACCTACACCGTACTGCTCGATACGATCTCCTCGCAGGACACGGCCGTATTCCGGGTTCCAACGCTGGCCTTCACCGGCGGCCAAGGAGTGAACCAGTTCCGGGTCTCCGTGGATCTCAACCCTGACCTGATCGACGAGATCGAGAACACGTCCAACAACGAGGCGTCGACCACCTTGTTCATCACCTCCGGTGATCTGGTGCCGACGTATCCGTACGATTTTGCGATAGTGCCGGAACCCACGCCGTTGTTGAAAGCCAGTACCGGTGATCCACTGGCGCCACTGCGTTCCTACGTGTTCCAGATCGATACCACCGACCTGTTCAACAGTCCCATTCGGGAAACGACCACGATCACGGCACCCGGTGGCGTGGTCACGTGGCAACCCACATCGGTCTATGGTGTGAACAACCTACAGGACAGCACGGTCTTCTTCTGGCGTTGCAGCATCGATAGTACGGGCAATGGTGGGTATCAATGGTACGAGCGCTCATTCCAGTACATCCCGAACAAGCGAGGCTGGGGCCAGGCACACTATTTCCAGTTCAAGAACGATGACTTCAGTACCCTCGTTTACGACCGACCCGAGCGCGATTTCGACTTCTCCAGTGCGCCGCACGAGATCTCTGCTTGGTCGCCGGGCAATGACTACTTCGGTGATATCGGTTGGCGCTTGGATCTCGTGAACCAGGATTACGGCGGATGCGCGGCTGAAGCATCTTGGCATGTCGGTGTGGTCGATCCGTACACGTTCGAATCGTGGGGTACGCGATTCTTCGACACCAGCCAGGATCCACCGGTCTGGCTCAATCCGGATCACAACTTCGGGAATCAGAACGACGGGGGCATTTCCAATTGCGGCTTGAGCAGGGTGAAGAAGTATTTCGCCTTCCGACAGAACATTCCAGAGCAAATGGCTGGAATGAACGGTATGCTGAATACCGTTCCGGATGGCTACCACCTGATCTTCTATACGTGGTTGTACATGAATCAGGATGGTATGGGGCCAACGCTCACAGCGACCATGGAAGGACTCGGTATTCCCATCAGCTCCCTTCCGGATAGTGTGCCTTACATCTGCTACGTGCGAAAGGGATTCCCGGAGACCTTCCAGGATACCATTGGCCTGGACATCAATTCCGATATCCGGTTGACGGCTTTTGTTGCGAGCTCTGGTGATCAAGGGTTCATCACCACCATGGAAGCGGGACCAGCAACAACGTGGGGCTCGCTGCATTGGAATGAAGTGCTGTCAAGTCCGAACGACAGTACCATGATCCAGGTGAAAGGTGTTACGTCGAACGGTACCGTGGTGGACCTGACCGAATTCGATTCGGCATTGGATGACGTGCTCGATCTGGGAACGTATGTGAATGCATCGATCTACCCCAAGGTGCGCTTGAATGGCAAGTTCCACGACATCGGTGCTGCGGATCCAAAACCGGCGCAATTGGAGCGCTGGCAGCTCTTGTACGAACCGGTGCCGGAATGCGCCATCAACCCGCAATTGGGATACTTCTACGGTTTGGATGGCTGGTTCCAAGGGCAGGAGGCTTCCGTTGCTTTTGCGGTACAGAACATCAGCGAGTACGACATGGACAGCCTGCTCATGGCAGCGTGGGTCGTGGACCGCTTCAACGTCAAGCATCTGGTCCACTATCAGCGGAAAGCACCGTTGCCAGCCGGTGCATGGCAGGTGGATACCATCCGCTTCAATACCTTGGGTTTCGGTGGTGCGAATACGCTCATCGTGGAGGCCAATCCGGTGGATTCGATCACCGGTGTCTATGATCAGCTGGAGCAGTACCACTTCAACAACATCGCTCAATGGCGCTTCGATGTGGAGATCGACAGGGAGAACCCCTTGCTCGATGTGACCTTCGATGGCATCCATATCCTGGATGGTGATATCGTGTCCGCTCGTCCGGAGATCGAGATCCTCTTGAACGATGAGAACACCGCGCTGATCATGGATTCGCCCGCCGATACGGCACAGTTCACGGTCCTGCTTACACGACCGGGCTCACCGATCCAACGCATCTATTTCCGCGATGGCATGGGCAATGAGAACCTGCAGTTCATTCCTGCGGATGGACAGGACAACGAGGCGCGGATCTTCTATCGCCCCAACTTGCCGACCGATGGCACATACGTGCTGACCGTCCGTGCCAAGGATCTGAGCAACAACGCCAGCGGCGATAAGGACTACAGCATCGCGTTCGAAGTGATCAACCGCACGACGATCACGGAAGTGCTCAACTACCCGAATCCGTTCACCACCAGCACACGCTTCGTGTTCACGTTGACCGGTACGGAGATCCCGACCTACATGAAGATCCAGATCATGACGATCACCGGTAAAGTAGTGCGGGAGGTGAAGATGCATGAGTTGGGCCCCTTGCGCGTAGGTCGCAACATGACCGATTTCGCGTGGGACGGAACGGACGAATTCGGGGATCGTTTGGCGCGTGGCGTGTACCTGTACCGCGTGATCGCCCAGATGAACGGCGAGGACATCGAGTACCGCCAAACAGGTGCGGCTGGTTACTTCACCAAGGGCTTCGGAAAGATGTACCTGCTCCGTTAGGGCAGCACGTACTTTCGCGGGCATCGCATGGCCCCTTCGCGTCGCAGCATTCTTCTTTGGTCGTCACTCAGTGGCGTGCTCTGGGCTTTGGCTTGGCCTGCCGTCGGTGGCTTCACAGCACTGGCCTTCGTTGCTTGGTTGCCGCTCTTGCATGCTGAGCGCTTGCACGAAGAACGAACCGTTGAACGCAAACGCGCATTTGTTCCCAATGTGTTGCTCGCTGTGTTCATCTGGAACGCAGCGACATCCTGGTGGTTCTTCGCTGTAAGCGAACCCTTGGGAACCCGCTTGGTCAGTGGCTTCACACCCATGATCGTGAACTCGCTGCTTATGATCATTCCGTGGTGGCTGAAACGGGTAGTGCGGCGTTTCGTGGATCCCAAGGCTGCGTCCTATGGCTTCGTGTTCTTCTGGTTGGCCTTCGAGCACCTGCATCATGATTGGGATCTGCAGTGGCCGTGGTTCTCCATTGGAAATGTCTTCGGGACGACGCCTTCATGGATCCAGTGGTACGAATACACCGGTATGTTGGGTGGCAGTTTGTGGGTGCTGGTCGTGAATCTGTTGTTGGATGGTGTGGCGTTCAACTGGACCATACGGCGGCCGGGATCAATTGCTTTCCTCTTCGGCGCGTTGATGCTCGTTCTTCTTCCTTGGGCATCCTCCGCATGGTTGTTCAATTCCACGGACACACATGGCGGTCCATCCGTCGAGGTCGTTGTTGTGCAGCCCTGCATCGATCCGTACACGGAGAAGTTCGGTGGCATGGACCCGTTACGTCAGTTGGATGAAATGCTCGCTCTGGCCGAGCCGCTGATGACCGATAGCACAGCACTGGTCGTGTTGCCGGAAACGGCGTTGCAGGAAGGAGCCACATTGGACATGTACGGTGTCGAACCCGTTTATCATGGATTGTGGGAGAATGACCTCGCGAATGCCCGCAGTACGCGGCGATTGGAGGAGTTCCAGGATCGGTTCCCCACTGCAGCACTGCTCACTGGCATGTCCGCCGATAAGCTCTTCTCGCGGGAAGAGAACGTGCCTGTTTCGGCCCGGCCCTTGTTCCCTCCGGGTCACGTGCCGCCATCCGGACAGCGTTGGTACGAGGCGTACAATGCGGCACTCTTCCTGCCGAGTGAAGGCCCGTTGGAACACTACAACAAGTCGAAGTTGGTGGCAGGGGTGGAGTTGATGCCTTTTGAAAGGATCCTCGGTCCCCTGGGTGATCTGGCGCTGGACCTTGGCGGCACCTCAGGGAGTTTGGGTCAACAGGAAGAACGCGAAGTGTTGCGTGATTCCCGCAGTGGTCTGCGGATCGCCCCGGCCATCTGCTACGAATCCGTTTTCGGGGAGCATGTGGCAGCGCATATCCGCAACGGGGCGAATGTCATCGCCATCATCACGAACGATGGTTGGTGGGCGAAGACGCCCGGCTACAAGCAGCATCTCACGTTCGCCTCCATCCGCGCGATCGAGACCCGGCGTGAAGTGGTGCGCTCGGCCAATACAGGGATCTCGTGTTTCGTCGATCGTAAAGGCGTTATCCGCGATGCGACGGATTGGTGGGTGCCGACCGCTGAACGGGGAACGGTTCAACTGTATGACGAACTCACCTTCTACGTGCTCCATGGCGATCAGATCGGTCGAGTGGCCATGGCGTGTTCCACGTTGCTGCTCTTGTTGACCATGGTGCGCATGGTGCAGCGAAGGAAGGAACCCCGACCAACCCGCGCAGAAAGGCGCTAGCTACCGGTCTATCTTGGCGCTTTGCCTGCCATGTGGCGAACCTTGGAACTTCCCTCATCTACCACGATCGACTGGAACATCCTGCGCGAGGAGAAGGTCTTCCTGTATCGCCGTGTCGCTGATCAGCAGCGCGCCGTGCTGGCCGTTGGTGTCAAAGCGTGGGTGAACGCTCCCTTGTTCGACGGTTCGGGGAACGCCGATGATTGGTACTTCGCTGCCTTGACCTACGAGTCGATGCAGCCGGGGGGCGCGTCAAGCGTGCCGAATGCGGAAGCTGATGCTTCTGTATGGTTCGTTCCCCAATGGGTGGTGGAATGGAAGGGCGATGAGGTTCGGCTGCACACGAATGGAGAGCATGATGCCATTGCAGCGGCTCAGGCCGAACGCGTGCTCGGCGCAATGCCCCCGTGCCCCCGCGCTAGTGCGTTGACGTGGCAGGTCCGAACGAACCGCACTTCGTACCTGCAGAAGGTCGGCGTTCTCCTGGATCACATTCAACGCGGCGACATCTACGAGGTCAACTACTGCACAGAACGTCGTGCCCTTGACCCGACCTTCGATCCGTTCTGTTCCTTCCATCGGTTGTTGTCCGCTTCACAGGCGCCCTTCGCTGGCTTCTATCGCAATGGGGATCGCTTCGCTTTGTGCGCTAGTCCAGAACGTTTTCTTGCCATGAAAGGTCGAAGCATGAAAGGCCAACCGATGAAAGGAACACGCAAGCGTTCGACCGATCCGCAGGAGGACGAATGGCTGGCGAATGAACTGGCAGCGGACCCCAAGGAACGAAGCGAGAACATCATGGCCTTGGATGTCATGCGCAACGATCTTTCACGCGTTGCCGCAAGCCGATCGGTGCGCGTAGTGGACCTTTGCAGAGTGGTCAACTATGCACATGTCCATCAGATGATCAGCACGGTCACAGCGGAACTGAGCGATGAGCACACACCGTTGGATGCCTTGCACGCCGCCTTTCCAATGGCCAGCATGACGGGCGCACCCAAGACACGCGCCATGCAATTGATCGACGAGGTAGAGGTTGGACCGCGTGGTCTCTTCAGCGGAACGCTGGGTTTCTTCGCTCCCGATGGAACCGGAGACTTCAACGTCGTAATACGAACGGCGTTGTTCGATGCAAGCACTGGAGAACTTTCGATCCGGACCGGAAGTGCCATCACGGCGCTTTGTGAACCCGAACGCGAGTGGGAAGAGTGTGAATTGAAAGCACGTTCTGTGATCGAAGCCTTGCGCTATGTTGAATAAGGTCCGGGCATTCATCAGCCGGCATGCGCTTCTGCAACCCGGTGAAGCCGTGTGGGTCGCCGTAAGCGGTGGTGTCGATAGCATGGTGTTGTTGGACGTCCTGCAAGAGCTCGGGCATGCGTGCCATGTCGCGCATGTGGATCACGGCCTGCGTGGTGCTGCTAGTGATGCCGATCATGAATTCGTGGAGGGGTATTGTGAAGTACGGAACATCCCGTTCCAAGCAACTCAGGTCGATCTTCACCATCGACGTGCGACCACTGGCGAAAGCACACAGATGGCGGCTCGTGAATTGCGTATGGCTTGGTTCCAGGATCTGTGCAACAGGGGGCCGAACAAACTCGCAACCGCCCACCATGCCGACGATGCGGTGGAGACCTTCTTCATGGGGTTGATGCAGGGCATGGGTTCGAAGAGCCTGGGTTCGATCCCAGCACGGAATGGGCCGTTCATTCGCCCGCTTATCGAAGTGACGCGCCAGGAGATCCTCGATCATGCAACGCTGCGCAACATTCCGTGGCGGGAGGATATCAGCAACGAGGACACGGTCTACTTGCGGAATCGGATCCGACACGAACTTCTTCCACAACTCGAAGCGTGGCGACCCGGAGTTCGTCGCACATGGCATCGCAACAATGTGTTGTTCCGTGAAGTGGATCGAGTGATACAAGCGGTGTTGGATGCCTTGGTGAAGGATCTGATCCCTGACGACAAGGGCGCCGTGCACGTGCCCTTCGATACGGTCCTTGGTACGATGCCGCACCTCCTCTTGCATCACCTGCTGCGCGATAAAGGCTTTCACCCGGATCTTCATGAACGGATCCTGGATGCTATGGACCAAGCACGTACCGGTGCTCGGTTCGAAAGTGCGTCGCATGTGGTTTGGGTGGATCGCTCCGAACTCGTGATCGAACCCCGCAAGGAGGAACCACCCGGCTGGTTGATCGCTTCGCCCGAGGCTGTTCCGCCGAATGCGCCGCTACGAATTCGAGCGGGTGTGGCGTCGGAGATCGACCCATCTGCAGCGCGATCCGTGGCTTGGGTGGACGCCGATGCGCTCGAATTCCCGCTTTTCCTTCGCCCGTGGCAGGAGGGTGACCGCATGCAGCCGGCCGGGCTTGGTGGCTCCAAATTGATCAGCGACATCCTCATCGATGCGAAAGTGCCACGTCATCTCAAGGCGAGTACGTATGTGCTCGTGCAGGGTGATCGGATCATCTGGCTGTGCGGACATCGTCTGGCCGAGGGCGTTAAAACAGGGCTTTCCACGCGCCACATCCTCCGATTCGTGTGGTCAGGCACGTGACCGGACACAGATGAAATTTTCAGGTCGATCGTCGAATCGAGGTTTTCCGGAGCATAACTTCAGGACGCTCAAAACCCGGTCATCATGCCCACGACGAACGCACGGATCATCCCGAAGGAACAGGTCTCTTCGCTCCGGTTCCCCCGACAGCCCTTGATGTTGAGCGAAAGTGAACGCAAGGGTATCCTGCAGAACATGGCCGAAGCCACTCGGCTTGGGAACGTGGAGCACGGCAAATGCCGCATCAGCTTCTACGATGACGAAGGCCTCAAAGCCGTGGAAACCACGATCTGGACCTTCGACCCGGAGAACATCGTGCTCAAGTATGGCATGACCATTCCCGTGTCCCGCGTGGTGAGCGTCGACTTCCCCTAGCGCAGAACGTCCGTGTAGGATCCCTAGGATCTTGCCAAGCGCATGGTCGGTAGGCGTAAGGGTGGACCTATTTTTGCGACCACTCGGCCAACATGCATCCATTGCTGCTTACATCATTCCTGTCCGTGCTATCTATTCCAGGTCCCGTGGTCAGTTGGACCTTCGAGGCGAAGGAAATGGAGAACGGCACCTTAGCCGTGGAACTCACGGCTACCGCTGAAGACGGCTGGCACATCTACGCCACTCATTTGGAGAACGATCTCGGCCCCATCCCCACCTCCATCCGTTTTGAACCCTCGGATTCCTATTCGTTGGATGGTGCGTTGCAAGAGCCGGAACCTGTGGATGTCTTCGACCCGAATTTCGAGATGCAAGTGCAGTACCATTCTGGCTCTCCACGCTTCGTGCAGCTGATCAAGCCGCGAGCGAAGGGTTCCTTCACGGTGAAGGGCGAAGTGGAATTCATGGTGTGCAGCGACAAGACCTGCCTGCCTCCAGAGGTAGTGACCTTCTCGCTCGAAGTTCCGATGATCAAAGCGAAGCCACAGAAATGAAACACTTCCTCGTTCTTCTCCTCGGCTTCCTGATCTCCTTTCCAGTAACCTCTCAACCAACCTCTGGACAAGCGGAACCGGAGCCGGTAAAGCTGACAGTATCCAGCATTGAGAAAAATGGAGTTTGGGAGTTGAACTTCAACGCCACCATTGAAAAGGGGTGGTCCGTCTATTCTCAGAACAACTACGGTGATATGGGGCCTTGGCCCACGTCCATCGTTCTCGATCCCGTCGCTGGCCTTACAGTTCACGGAAAAGCCGATGAAACAGGCGAGAAGATCCTGGACGGCATGGACGAGGTCTTTGGCATGGTGGTGAAGAAGTTCAAGGGCTCGGCCACCTTCACGCAGAAGCTGAGTGTATTGGATCCATCACAGACGGTCACAGGAGCTTTCGAGTACATGACCTGTAACGATCAGATGTGCCTCCCACCGACCACGGTGTTCTTCAGGGTGGTTCTCGCGACCGATCGATCCGAGCTCTCGGGTCTGCCGTTCAAGGGGAAGCCAATGGAAGCCGATGGGCCACCTGTGGAGGAGGAGCCTGTAACATGGTCCCTGGCCACCGAGAAGCTCGAAGAGGGGCGCTGGCGACTCCTGTTCACAGCGGCTATTCAAGAGCACTGGGCGATCTATTCGATGAAGGAATTCGGCGAGGGTCCTATCCCAACGAGTTTCGTGTTGGACAGCCTTGCTCCGGCGAAGTTCATTGGGCAAGCCAAGGAGGAAAGTGCCGATATGCTGGAGGGCATGGATGACATGTTCGGCATACTCGTTCGCAAGTTCAAGAACAAGGTCACCTTCATCCAGGAATTGGAAGTCACCGATGCCTCGAAGGACATCAAGGGAGTGGTGAATTACCAGACGTGCAACGATAGCAAATGCATCTTCCCGGACCCTGTGCCCTTCTCTGTGAACTTCTCAACGGGCTTGGTTTCCATC
The DNA here is from genome assembly GCA_902826215.1 of uncultured Bacteroidota bacterium. Classification (GTDB taxonomy): domain Bacteria; phylum Bacteroidota; class Bacteroidia; order Flavobacteriales_F; family PHOS-HE28; genus PHOS-HE28. The sequence continues at coordinate 20,802 of CADEDY010000017.1, read as the reverse complement.
GGCTCGCGCACAGTTGCTGCTGGAAGCGAGTGCAAGTACAAGCTGAGCACGGTGGACCTCAATGATCCGGTCGTCAGTGTTTCGAACGAGGTGAACGAGGTCAGGGACAACGCGTCGCTATGGCGGATCTTCTTCTTGGGATTCTTGGGTGGTCTTGTTGCGTTGCTCACTCCCTGTGTCTTCCCGATGATCCCGCTCACCGTGAGCTTCTTCACCAAAGGGAGTGAGGACAAAGGCAAGGGTTTACGGAACGCACTGACCTACGGCGGTTTCATCTTGGGGATCTACTTGCTCTTCAGCCTTCCGTTCCACGTTCTGGGTTCGGTGAATGCCGAGATCTTCAACGAGATCAGCACCAGCCCGTGGCTCAACATCTTCTTCTTCGTGATCTTCTTGGTCTTCGCAGTTTCCTTCTTCGGTTATTTCGAGATCACATTGCCCAGCAGTTGGGTGAACAGCATGGACGCCAAGGCTTCACGATTCGGTGGGCTCATTGGTATCTTCTTCATGGCGCTCACCCTCGCGCTCGTTAGTTTCAGCTGCACGGGTCCGATCCTTGGCTCCTTGTTGGCCGGCGCATTGACAGCAGATGGTGGTGCGTGGCAGTTGACGGCTGGGCTTGGTGGCTTCGGTCTTGCACTCGCATTACCGTTCGCTTTGTTCGCCCTCTTCCCAAGCTGGCTCAATTCGTTACCACGAAGTGGTAGTTGGCTGAACAGTGTGAAAGTGGTTCTGGGTTTTGCCGAGATCGCATTGGCCTTCAAATTCCTCAGCAATGCGGATCTGGTGAAGCAATGGTCCATCGTTCCATACGAGCTGTTCATGGTGGTCTGGGTGCTTTGCTCCTTGGGCATCGTGCTTTACCTCTTCGGTCTGATCCGATTCCCGCACGATAGTCCCGTGAAGTCGCGCTCGGTCATGCGTTGGGGATTCATCGGATTGTTCACCGCTGCGACCATCTATCTCTCTTTTGGACTGCGGGTGGATAAAGAGGAACAGACCTTCACACCAATGGCCCTGATGAGCGGGTTGGCGCCTCCCGTGGGATACAGTTGGATACTTCCCAAGAAAGCTGAGGCCTTCCACGATCTGGAGGAGGCCATGGCGTATGCCAAGAAGGTGAATAAACCGGTGATGGTCGACTTTACCGGGTGGGCCTGCGTGAACTGTCGGAAAATGGAAGAGCACGTTTGGCCGAAGGAAGGGGTAAAGGAGTTGATCGAGAACGATTACGTCCTGGTCTCGCTCTATGTGGACGATAAGCGCGAACTGCCGAAGGAGGAGCAGCACGAATACGTGACCTGTACGGGCAAAGAGAAGTTGATCGTGACCAACGGCAACAAGTGGAGCACGGTGCAATTGGAGACCTTTGTGATCAGCAGCCAACCCTACTATGCGCTCTTGAGCCCGGATGGCAAGCTGCTCACCGATCCGGTGGGATACACCCCGGATAAGAACGAGTATGCCGGCTTCCTGCAACGTGGCCTCGACGCCATGAAGAAGCTCAGTCTCCAAGCCAGCAGGTAAGCCCGGTGTCCGGCGTGTCGTTGTATCTGCGATCTTCGCGGGTAGATGAGCACGGAGCGTACCCGATCCCACTTCACGGAAGCAGCCACCGTGCTGCAGGCCTTTGTAGCCGATCCGGCCAATATCGCGGCGGTTGAGCAGGCGGCGGCGTTCATGAGCTACTGCCTGAAGCAAGGGGCCAAGATCATCAGCTGTGGGAACGGTGGTAGTATGTGCGATGCCATGCATTTCGCGGAGGAATTGACCGGCCGCTTCCGCGATGACCGGGAACCGATCGCTGCGATGTCGATCAGCGATCCGAGCCATCTTACGTGCGTAGGTAACGACCACGGCTTCGAGCAGGTGTTCGCGCGTTTCGTGCAAGCCCATGGTCGCGAAGGCGATGTGTTGTTGGCGATCAGCACCAGCGGCAACAGCCCAAATGTGTTACGCGCAGCCGAAGTGGCGCGTGAGAAGCACATGCATGTCATCGGACTTACCGGCAAGGACGGCGGCAAACTCGCTGACCTCAGCACCGTGGAAGTGCGCGTGCCGCACATGGGCTACGCCGACCGGATCCAAGAGGTGCACATCAAGGTGATCCACGCATTCATCGATCACATTGAGCGCGACCTGGCTGAGCCACGCCGGGCTGATCAGCACTGAGGATCCCATGCTCGTCAAGGTATACGGAAGCGCCGTGTTCGGCATCAACGCCACGATCGTTACCGCTGAGGTGAACGTGGAGAACGGAGGCTTCTTCTTCCTCGTGGGCCTGCCCGACAGCGCCGTGAAGGAGAGCCAACAGCGCATGGATGCTGCTCTTCGCAACAACGGCTTGTATTTCCCTCGTGGCAAAGGCGTCACCATCAACTTGGCTCCGGCTGATATCCGCAAGGAGGGAACGGCCTATGACCTTCCGCTTGCGGTGGGTCTGTTGGCCGCTACGGACCAAGCACCCGCTGATCTGTTGGAGACGCACCTGGTGATGGGCGAACTCTCCCTCGATGGAGGTGTGCGGCCCATCAAAGGGGCTCTTCCCATCGCGATCGAAGCGAAGAGCAATGGCTTCAAAGGCATCATACTTCCGTTGGCGAATGCGCGCGAGGCGGCCATCGTCACAGGACTGACTGTGTACGGTGTCGAACACCTGACGGAGGTCGTTGATCTCATGCATGGCCGTTCTTCCATCCAACCGATGGTGGTCGACATCGAGGCCGAATTCGCTAACAGCAGCCGCAGTTATCCGGTTGATATCGCCGATGTGAAGGGGCAGGAGAACATCAAGCGGGCCTTCGAGATCGCGGCAGCCGGTGGTCACAACCTGATCCTCATCGGGCCACCGGGCGCGGGGAAGACGATGCTGGCGAAACGGCTGCCCACGATACTTCCTCCGCTCAATATCGACGAGGCGCTGGAGACGACGAAGATCCACAGCGTTGCGGGAAAGCTGAAGAAGGAGGACAGCTTGCTGAGCGTGCGTCCATACCGTTCACCGCACCACACGATCAGTGATGTAGCACTCGTAGGAGGTGGCTCGTTCCCGCAACCGGGTGAGATCAGCCTGGCGCACAATGGCGTGCTGTTCTTGGATGAATTGCCCGAGTTCAAACGACAAGTGCTTGAAGTGCTTCGTCAGCCCTTGGAGGACCGTGTGGTCACCATCAGTAGAGCAAAATTCACGGTGGAATATCCCGCAAGCTTCATGTTGGTGGCGGCGATGAATCCATGCCCATGCGGCTATTACAATCACCCCGACAAGGAGTGCGTTTGCGCCCCAGGCGTGGTGCAGAAATACTTGAACAAGGTGAGCGGTCCTCTGCTCGATCGGATCGATATCCACATCGAAGTGACACCGGTCCCCTTCAGCGAATTGAGCGCCGAACGCAACAGCGAGAAGAGTGCCGACATGCGCGAGCGGGTGATCAAAGCGCGGCAAGTGCAACAGGCGCGTTACACCGGGAAGAAGATCCACAGCAACGCACAGATGGGCAGCAAGGAACTGCGGGAGATCTGCCGGATCGACGACACGGGGAAGGCGTTGTTGGAGAAAGCGATGGATCGGCTAGGACTCAGTGCGCGAGCCTACGACCGGATCCTGAAAGTGGCGCGCACCATTGCCGATCTTGCGGATAGCCCCGATATCCGAACGGAGCATCTCGCAGAAGCGATCCAGTACCGCAGTTTGGACCGCGAAGGCTGGGCGGGTTGAACAGTTTGAAACCTTTCCTGGTCGTCGGGCGTAGGAATGTGGCGAAACCACAATCCTCCCGAACGCCGTGCGCTACCTCTCAACAGCTCTCCGACTTCTTATCCTGATCACCTGTGTCGGGTTCAGTGCTGACGCGCAGGATCCGAAGCAAACCAAGCTCTTCCTGAGCGAGGTTCTGGAGCCTACCACAAAGAAGAATGCAGCCTACTTCCTTCAGGCTGAAGGCAAGGATGGTGATCTTTTCATCGGGAAGATCTTCACCATGGACGGTAAGCTGAAGGCGGAAGGACGTTTCAAGGATGAGGCATTGACCATTGAAGATGGCCCGTTCGTTTTCTACCACGTGAATGGAAAGGTCGAGAGCCGCGGCGAATATGTCATGGGGCACAAGTCCGGTCTTTGGGAACGGTATGACGTATACGGCGAGGCACTAGCAGAGAAGATCTATGATCCGGAGCCATTGGCCAATATCCTGTACACACGTGCGCAGACCATGCCGGAGTATCCGGGAGGGGAGAAGGCCCTCGTGACGATCATCAAGCAAAAGGTCGTGAATCCGAATGGGAAAGCCGTGAAGGGCAAGGTGATGACGAGCTTCATCGTGGAAAAGAACGGTGACCTCTCGGATGTGAAAGTGATCGAGGGTAAAGAACAAGCTGTGGACGATCAGATCGTGGATGTGATCAAGTCCACTTCGCCCTGGACGCCGGGCAATGACAAAGGCGTTCCCGTGAGAGTGCAGATGCGCATTCCGGTCCTATTCTAGAACCAAACTCCATACACCATAAGCATGAAGGCCCCGTTCGCGGGGCCTTCGGCTTTTCAGTCCTGTGGTAGGAACCGTGGGGTGCTGACCCGGCGCCGTAGGGAAACCATTAGCGAGTAATTGTAGAGACGGACATCGCTGGTCGTGGCCGCTTGGTCGAACAATCCGAGCGAGACGACCGGTCCGATGGAGAGAACATAAGTGCTGCTTATCGGGAAGCCGAACGACACACCCGCCCCGATCGTTAGGTTGAACCTTCCGTAGTTGGACTTCTCGTTCTGGTAGTTCCTTTGCGTTTGATTCGGGGGAATGAACGAATTCCTGTAGCCGGATGCTTTGGATGAAATGGGCCAGGAAAGGTCGAGAGGGATGAAGAGCTTTGTTAGGCGCCCGATCTCGAATTCGGGTCCCATGCGTAAGGTGGCTAGATGCAGATCGATGATGGCACTATCCCGCGTTGAGCAGCAAAGGCTCTGATCGTGTTCGTCGACCTTGATCCGATACTTGGAGTATTGCAGATCGAACCTCATCCAAGTGGTCTTGCCCGACTCGATCCGGTCAGCATAACTTACTGCAATGGACAATGCCAGGCCTGGATCGACCTGCACGTCACCGCGACGGTCCTCGCTCTCCGACCGCCATGGCTCATTCTGCCCCACGCCGATGTGCAGTCCGACCTCGGCCTGCCCGCAGCAAAGGCTCGACACTAGAATGAATAGCCATGTTGGCCCGAAGGCCGGCCGCAATTGCATGAATGGGCGTTGTGTGAAACGTCCATTCAATGTAAGGCGATTATACTTTCCTAGGACCTAGGCCTCCTTCCCGTGGCACTGCTTGTACTTCTTGCCACTACCACAAGGACATGGATCATTGCGACCAGGTGCCTTTTCCACACGTACAGGAGCAGTGGGGCGCGGAGGGGGAGGAGGCATTGCTCCACGACCCGGTGCGCCGGCTCCAGCTGTGGGGCGTGGTGCTTGCGCTGAACTTCGAGCACCGGCGTACTGAGGCACTTCCGTTCGACTCGTCTCCATGCGTTGTTGAGGCGCACGTGGCGCTTGAGCTTGCTGCACTTGGGGCTGTGCGCTCGGCAAGCCAGCCTTGGCCAGAAAGCCGATCACATCCCCGTTGATGCGCCCGATCATGTCCTTGAAGAGATTGAAACTTTCCAGTTTGTAGATCAACAGCGGGTCTTTCTGTTCGATGGAAGCGTTCTGCACACTCCGACGCAATTCGTCCATCTCGCGCAGGTGCTCCTTCCACTCGTTGTCGATGATCGCGAGGGTGATGTACTTCTCAACGCTCGAGACCAGCTCTTGGCCCTGGCTCTTGTAGGTCTTCTGCAAATTCGTCACCACCTGCATGGTCTTCATGCCATCGGTGATCGGCACCACGATGTTCTCGTACTGTTGACCTTGGTTCAAGAACACATCGGTGATAACAGGCATCGCTTGGGTCGCCGTGTTCTTGCTGTGGCGCATGTACGAGTTCAGTGCCGCCTCGTACACCTGCTCCACCAACTCGTCGGCCTTAACGGTCTTGAACGCCTCTTCGCTCACCGGACTTTCGGTGCTCAGCTTCCGGAAGAGCTCCAGTTGGAAGCCGTCGAAGTCGCCATCGGTATGGTGATCGTTCACGATGCTGGCGCTCACCTCGTAGAACATGTTGAGGATGTCCAACTTCAAACGTTCCCCGAACAAAGCATGGTGGCGACGCTTGTAGATCACCGTCCGCTGGCTGTTCATCACGTCATCATACTCCAGCAACCGTTTCCGGATCCCGAAGTTGTTCTCCTCCACTTTCTTCTGCGCGCGCTCGATGCTGGCCGTGACCATGCTGTGTTGGATCACTTCGCCCTCCTTCAGGCCCATGCGATCCATCAACTTGGCGATGCGTTCGCTGTTGAAGAGGCGCATCAGATCATCCTCAAGCGAAACGTAGAACTGCGATGAACCGGGGTCACCCTGACGACCCGCACGTCCCCGCAACTGGCGATCGACCCGTCGACTTTCGTGCTTCTCCGTACCGATGATCGCCAAGCCACCCGCCTCTTTCACGCCGGGTCCGAGCTTGATGTCCGTACCACGACCGGCCATGTTCGTGGCGATCGTAACGGTCCCCGGTAGGCCTGCCTGTTGCACGATCTCCGCCTCGCGCTGGTGCTGCTTCGCGTTGAGCACGTTGTGCGGGATGCCGCGCATCTTGAGCATCTTGCTCATCAATTCGCTCACCTCTACACTGGTGGTACCGACCAGTACGGGGCGGTTCGCCTCCCGCAAGGCCGCGATCTCGTCGATCACCGCGGTGTATTTCTCCCGCTTGGTCTTGAAGACCATGTCCTCGGCATCCTTTCGCACCACGGGGCGGTTGGTGGGGATCACCATGACATCCAGCTTGTAGATATCCCACAATTCCTGCGCTTCCGTCTCGGCCGTTCCGGTCATGCCGGCCAGCTTGTGGTACATGCGGAAGTAGTTCTGCAACGTAACGGTGGCATAGGTCTGGGTGCTGGCTTCCACCTTCACTTTTTCCTTGCTCTCGATCGCTTGGTGCAGTCCATCGCTGTAACGGCGACCTTCCAGGATACGACCCGTCTGCTCATCCACGATCTTCACCTTACCGTCCATCACCACGTACTCCACATCCATTTCGTAGAGTGCGTAGGCTCGGATCAACTGGTTCACTGTGTGGATGCGCTCGCTCTTGATGGCGAAGTCGCGCAGCAGATCATCCTTCCGCTTGGCCTTCTCCTCCGTGCTCGCACCGCTCTTCTCGATCTCGGCGATCTGCCCGCCGACATCCGGCATGATGTAGAAGTCCTGATCGTTCAGGTCGCCACTGATCAGGTCCACTCCTTTCTCGGTGAGTTCGATGCCGTGTTGCTTCTCATCGATGGTGAAATACAACTCCGCATCCACCTTGGGCATTTCCTTGCCCTGATCCTGCATGTAGTTGTTCTCCGTCTTCTGCAAGTGCGCCCGCACACCGTTCTCGCTCAGGAATTTGATGAGCGCGCTGTTCTTCGGCAAGCCACGGTACGCGCGCAAAAGCGCCATGCCGCCTTTCTCCAATTGCTCCTTGCTGGAGCTGCCATCGCCAAGTCCTTTCAGGTTCTCTTTCGCCTCGCTGAGCAGCTTGGTCACCAATTGCTTCTGCGCGCTGTACAAACGTTCCACCCTTGGCTTGTATTCGTCGAACTGGTGGACCTCCCCTTTCGGTGTGGGACCGCTGATGATGAGCGGCGTACGCGCGTCATCCACCAGCACGCTGTCCACCTCATCCACGATGGCGAAGTTGTGTTTGCGCTGCACCAAAGCGTTCGGAGCATGTGCCATGTTATCGCGCAAGTAGTCGAAGCCGAACTCGTTGTTGGTGCCGTAGGTGATATCGGCCAAGTATGCACTTCGGCGCTCCGGACTGTTGGGCTGATGCTTATCGATGCAATCCACGCGCAGGCCATGGAATTCGTGCAACGGTCCCATCCATTCGGCGTCGCGTTTGGCGAGGTAGTCGTTCACGGTCACCAGATGGACACCGCGCCCCGGAAGCGCATTGAGATACACAGGCAGCGTGCTGACAAGCGTCTTTCCTTCACCGGTGCTCATTTCCGCGATCTTGCCTTTGTGCAGGGCCACACCACCGATCAGCTGCACGTCGTAGTGCATCATGTCCCAGGTGACCGGGTTTCCAGCAGCCATCCACGTGTTCTTCCAGATCGCATGGTCCCCTTCGATGCGCACGGCATCGGGTCGCTTTGTCGCGATGTCACGGTCCATTTGTGTGGCACGTACACGCAGTTCACTGTTCTCCTTGAATCGCCGTGCCGTCTCTTTCACCACAGCGAAGGCCTCTGGGAGGATCTCGAGCAGAATGTCCTCGATGGTCTTCACGCTTTGCTCCAGCAGTTTGTCCACCTCCTGATACCGTTGTTCACGTGCATGGATGTCCATGCTCGGGTCCGCTTCGATCTCGCTGCGCAAGGTCTCGATGCGGTCATCGCCCGTCTTCGTCCGTTCCGTGATACGAGCGCGCAGTGTGGTGGTGCGCTCGCGCAGCTCATCGTTGCTCAACCCGCTCAGCTTGGCGAATGCTTCGTTGGTCTTGTCGACCAAGGGCATCACCTCCTTGAGGTCGCGCTGGGCCTTGTCGCCGAATACTTTCTTGAGAGCCTTGGTGAAGGAACCGATCATGGGGAAGATGTTCAAATGGCCATGTTGCCGAAGTCGTGAAGCTGGATCGAATAAGTAGCATCCATTCACACGTTCTCACATGCACGTCGAATTTGGGGTGGCAAAGGTAGCAGGCCGCTCGGAGCAGAGACCTTGCCGCAATGGGATGTCTGCCAACACGTCAGGTGAGGCTAGAAAGCACAAGCCCCGGCCTTTTCAGGTCGGGGCTTGCTGTACGTCGTGTTCGATCAGTATTCGTCCTCGTTGAAGAAGAAGTCCTCCTTCGATGGGTAGTCCGGCCAGATGTCCTCGATCGTTTCGAAGACCTCCTCGTCGTCCTCAATGCCCTGCAAATTCTCCACCACTTCCAGTGGAGCGCCCGTCCGCATGGCGAAATCGATCAATTCATCCTTCGTGGCAGGCCAAGGTGCGTCTTCCAAATACTGCGCTAGTTCCAGTGTCCAATACATCGAGCGGCCTTGTTAGGGTCTGTGAAATTGGCCGCAAATATAACCGGATCGTCCGCTGGTCCGGCAGGACTTATCAACCGCTCGAATATCCACTATTGACGGGGCTTCCAGGGCGTGTCGGCCACCCCGGCCCGGTGCGCGATGTGACGAGCGAGCACGAAAAGGAGGTCGCTGAGCCGGTTCAGGTACCGCACGATGATCTCCGGTACCGGCTCCAGACCTGCCAAGTGCACCAACAAGCGTTCGGCCCTTCTGCACACTGTCCGGCACACATGGGCCTGCGAAGCAGCGAGGAGGCCTCCGGGCAGAATGAAGTTGCGCATCTCCGGAAGATCGGCTTCCATGGTGTCCATGGCGACTTCCATGGCTTCGATGTCCGCATCGGTGATGACCGGAACCTTGAACTTCTCGGCCTGCTCTTCCGAACCGCTCGCGAGTCGTGACCCCAAGCTGAAGAGCTTCTCCTGGATCGGAATGAGTTCAGCGTCGCGCTCCCCATTGCACTGGTCGCGAAGCAGACCGATGTGGCTGTTCAGCTCATCCACCGTACCGTACGCCTCTATCCGCAGGCTGTCCTTCGGCACGCGTTCGCCGCCCAGCAAGCTGGTTTGGCCTTTGTCTCCTGATCGGGTGTAGATCTTCATCGCACGGGATCAGTAACGGAGTGTGAAGTGCTCCTTGGCCTGTTCCGATCGTAGGAATACGAGGCCCAAATTGTACAGATCGATCGTGACGGTGACCCTCGGATCACTCTTCACGGCTTGCCATGCCTGCTCCATGCCCCGGCTCCAGTGGATGTCATCGAAAACGAGAACAGAGTCGGCATGGGCCTTGGTCATGCACAGTTCAAAATACTCCAAGGTTGGCTCCTTGGCGTGATGGCCGTCGATGAAGACCAGGTCCACGGTGTCCATCCGGTGAAGTGTTTCCAGCAGATGATTGCGGAAGCTCCCGAGTACGGGAACGATGTTCCGTTGCTTCAATTGGTCGAAGTGATGCTGTGCGATCCGCATCGTTTGCGGACAGCCTTCCATGGTGTACACCTTGCCTTCCTCCGCCCCCAAGGCCAAGTACAAGGTGGTGATGCCGAAAGAGGTTCCCAGTTCCAGCACGTTCTTCGCTTGGAAATACCGCGCTAGTCGGAAAAGCAATTGGGCTTGTGCGGCCGGCTTCAGCGCAGAGCGCGCTATATCTGCGACGCGTCGGCTTGGAAGATCAAAGACCCGTGACCCGGCTCCGAGATCATTCACGCGGATCACTTGTTCACTGTCCAGCAGATCCTGCCGCAGGGCTTCGATGGTCTCGAATTCAGGGATGCCCACATGGGGCCTCAGCACGTTGCTGATCAGGTCGTAAACGAACGGACTGTGCACCCCGTGACGGGTCCGGGCTTTCACCAAGTGGCCCAAGTAGCTGCTGATCTGCCGGATCTGATCACTCATCCTCATCGCGCCGCACACGTCGAACGGGGCTTTCAAAGGTAGCCCTGTGCACAGGACCGAATGCCTTGGTCCAGCTCACGGATCAACACGGATCTGTTGGTCGCGCGGTCATGATCTCAATCGGCGTTCTGTGCAGATCTAGCCTTACGTGCTTCAGCGTAGTACTTGAAAGGGACCACTAACATGCCGAAGCACTCGCCATCTTCTTTTCCCAAGTGCTTGTGGTGCACCTTGTGTGCCCTGCGGATGGCCATGAAGTAGGCGTTGTTCGTGCGTTTCAGCCACTTGATGCGTTGGTGAATGAAGACCTCGTGGACGATGAAGTAGGCTATCCCGTAGATCAGGATACCCAGACCGATCCATAGCCAAGGTGCGTCCAGTCCTCTGATACTTCCCAAGAAGAAGAGGAGCATGCTCGGCACAGCGAAGATCAAGAAGAAACTATCGTTCCGCTCCAGGAAATTGTAGTGGTCCTTCTTGTGGTGGTCGGCGTGCAGGTTCCAGAGCCAGCCGTGCATCACATACTTGTGTGTCGCCCACGCCACGAACTCCATAGCGAAGAAGGTGACGACCACGATCCCGAAGATCATCCAAGTGCTCATGCTGTGGGTAACAAACGGAAGGCTGCTGCTGTTCTTACTGCCGAGGGAAAAGACGCTCCAAAGTGCGATGCCGGTGGTCGAAAATGGCCGTCAACTTGCGCCGAACGATGATACCGTGGGCAAGTTCGCCGATCGGGCCCATGGGGAGCTCGTATTCAACCCGGTCGCGCATCAGCACGCCTTCGAAGACGGATTGGAACGTGTGCACATGCCACCACCGCTTGTACGGACCCTTCAACTGGGTGTCGACGAATCGGGTCGGGCCAATCACCTCTTCGATCCGCGTGACCCACGTGAGCGGAATGCCCAGCATCGGTCGAACCGTGTAGGAGATCAGCTGTCCTGTGTAGGCAGGCTGGTCATCGAAGGGTTCCCGGATCACGAACCCCATTTCGGGCGGCGTGATCAACGCCAGATTTTTCGGAGTACTGAAGAAAGTCCATGCTTCCTCCAGCGTTACAGGCAAGACCTGCTCGCGCTCGAGAACATGTTGAGCCATTGGGCGGCTCAGCCGATCACCTCCAACTTGGGGTAGCGCAGCTTCCAAGCTGCGAGGGCCTTCTGGGACGAAACGGTGATGATCGTTCGCGAATCGAGACGGACCTTGATCTCCTTCACACCTTTCTTGATGGGTCGTTCGAGGATGATCGCGGGCTTCTTACGTGGCATTGGCGTTGTGTTCGTTCAGGAAGTGATCAACCGATCACTTCCAATTTTGGATAGCGTTGGCGCCAGAATTCAAGTGCTTTCCGACTGGCGAGGGTGACGACCGTGCGGGCGTCAAGCCGGACCTTGATGGCCTTGAGGCCTTCCTTTACCGGCTGGCTAAGTACGAGAATCTTCTTCTTCCGTGGCATGACTAATTGAAAAGTTGCTGTTGGGGTTCGATCTTTCCGGTCCGATCCGCGAGTCCGAGCTTGTAGGTCTCGATCGCACGCTTGCGGGCCATCTCATGAACGACCAACGGCGGTGCATAGTTTGCGGATCCATACTCAGGAACCCAATTCTTCACATAGTTTAACTCCGGGTCGAAGCGCTCCTGTTGGAGTTTCGGGTTGAAAACGCGGAAATACGGGGCCGCATCGCATCCCGACCCCGATGCCCATTGCCAGCCCCCGTTGTTGCTGCTCAACTCGAGATCCAGGAGCTTCTGGGCGAAATAGGCTTCTCCCCAACGCCAGTCGATCAGCAGATGCTTGGTGAGGAAACTGGCGACCACCATGCGTACCCGGTTGTGCATCAGTCCGGTAGCGTTCAATTCGCGCATGCCGGCATCCACCAAAGGGTATCCTGTTCGGCCTTCGCACCACGCTTTGAACCCCGCTTCGTCAGCGCGCCAAGGAATGTTGTCATATGCCGGTTTGAAGGCCCTTTCGGGATGCGGGAAATGCCATAGGACCTGCATGAAGAACTCCCTCCAGATCAGTTCGTTGGTATATGTGGTGCTCTTGGCCATGCTGCGCCGGAATAGCTCGCGAACGCTCACCGTCCCGAAACGCAGGTGGGTGCTCATGCGGCTGGTGCCGTCCAAGGCCGGTATGTTCCTGTTTTCCTGATAGTCAGCCAGTAAGCTGTCGGTCAGGGTCTTCCGAGGAACAACAAGATCCGTTCGTTCGAAACCGATGATCTCGAGGGTGGGCAGGTCCAGTTCAGGCGTTCGCCAGAAACGGCTCAGGGAACTTTCACTCGGGAACGGGTCAAGCATCTCCGGTCGGAACAACGAACGCCATTTCCGCATGTACGGTGTGAAGACCGTATATGGCCCCCCGTCATCCTTCAACACCTCGTTCCGTTCGAAAATGCTGATGTCCTTGTACGTGGTGAAGGGAATGCCCTTTTCTTCGAGCATCGCACCGATCCGGGTGTCACGTTCCAAAGCATACGGCTCGTGGTCGTGGTTCGCCGTAACGGCCGTGATCTCGAATCGATCCATGAGCCGAGCCCAAACGGCCTCCGGTGCACCGATCTCCACCAAGAGCGCGCCTCCAGCGCTCTGGATGCGTTCGCGCATCTCGGACAACGTGCGGTGGATGAAGTCGACACGCCGGTCAGCTTTATCCTCCAATCGGTCCAGGATGTTCGTATCGAAGATGAACAATGGGAGCACGTCCCCGTGTTCGCTCAATGCGCGGAAAAGACCGTGGTTGTCCTCCAAGCGCAGGTCCCGGCGGAACCAGTGGATACTGATCCGAGGTTTCTTCATGCGCGCTCCTGCCTCAGGGCGTGCATGACCTTGGGCCAGCAGTGCTTCAGCCAGGCCGTGTATCGCTCCGGATGACGTTCGAAATCGGACTCCAACTCGTCCAACGGGATCAGTTTCCAAGCTTCCACTTCCGTGGGGTCTGGGGTAGGTGTGCCCTTCAATGTGCCAAAGAGCACATGGTCCAACTCATGTTCCCAAAGGTATTCGGCCACTCGGGCCTTGTAGATGAAGGTGAACCGGTGATCCAGCTCCACGGAAAGCCCCATTTCCTCCTGAAGCCTACGGTTGGCGGCGCTTGCAACTGGTTCATCCGGCCGCGGATGACTGCAGCAGGTGTTGGTCCAGAGCAAGGCCGAATGGTATTTGCCTGCTGCTCTCTGCTGAAGGAGGAGCTGCCCGCTTTCATCGAAGAGGAAGATCGAGAAGGCCCTGTGAAGCACTCCTTGCCGGTGTGCCTCCAGCTTTTCCATGGTGCCGAGCGCTTCATCCCGCTCATTCACGAGAACAACCTCCTCAACGCCGATCCGACTCCGTTCCACGGTCATCACAATAACCCGAAACTATGGCGCAAGTAGCCGGTGGTCAGAAGCGCGAGCTTCCGTCTGTTCCGAACGCGTATCCGTTCAGTGAGGATACGTTCCGTGGGCAAGGCCTTGATCTTGCGGAATAGGTTGAGGTAGTACAAGTATGCCACGTAGACACCGAAGCGAGCCCCTCTCGGCAGCTCCCTGATACCGATGAGCGCAGCGTCGAAGTCCACCTGTATATCCTGTTCAATGGTGCTCTTGGCGGCGTGGTCCAACTGGGCAATTTCCAAGCCCGGAAAGTAGGTGCGCCCGAGATTATGATGGTCGTCCTTCAGGTCACGCAGGAAATTCACCTTCTGGAAGGCTGCGCCCAAGCGCATAGCGGATGGTTTCAATCGCTCATAGCGCATGCCATCTCCTTCGCAAAAGACACGCAAACACATCAGGCCCACCACTTCGGCACTGCCTAGGATGTAGGTCTCATAGCTTTTGACGTCATGCGAGGTGGCCGAGAGGTCCATGGCCATGCTGTCCATGAACGTCTCATACAGTTCTTGTTCCACCCCGTACTCATTCACCACACGCTGGAAGCTATGCAGGATGGGGTTGAGGCTGATCTTCTCCTGCACAGCACGACGCATGTCATAGCGAAATCGATCCAACAGCGAGGCTTTGTCCGTTCCGTGGAAGGTGTCGACGATCTCGTCCGCAAAGCGAACGAACCCATAGATGGCATGGATCGGATCATGGAATCGCCGGTCCAGGGAACGTATGCCTATGGAAAAGGAAGTGCTGTAGGCTTTGGTCGTGCTGCGACTCGCTTGCATGCACACTTCATCATATAAGGCCAGTGTGTTCATGCGTGCTGAAGATCGTGTTCGAATTCCTCCTCGATCAATTTGGCCACTACTTGACCGCTGATGATGGCAGGTGGAACTCCAGGGCCAGGTACCGTGAGTTGCCCAGCGTAATAGAGGTTCTTGACCTTCTTGCTCTTCATGCTCGGTCGCAGTGGACCGGTCTGTCGGATCGTGTTCGCCAAGCCATACGCGTTCCCACGGAAGGCGTTATGATCCGCTTTGAGGTCGTTGATGCAATAGCTCCTTTTCAGCACCACGTGTGGCCGAGGGTCGTAGCCCAGATGCTTGGTCAGCCGTTCCATCACAAGGTCATAGTATCGTTCCCGAGTGGGCTCCGTGTCTTCCAAGCCGGGGGCGATGGGAATGAGGATGACCATGCTCTCGCATCCAGGCGGCGCTGCAGCAGGGTCGCTGTGAGAGGCGCAACTGGTGTAGAACAAGGGTTCAGCAGGCCACGCTGGTTCGTCGTATATCGCTGTGGAATGGGCATCCAATGAGGCATCGAAGAAAAGCGTGTGGTGCTCCAACTCGGAGAGCTGGCGATCTAGGCCGAGATAGAACAACAAACCGGATGGAGCCATTGTGCGATCTTCCCAATAGGGTGCTGAGTAAGAACGAGCGGACCGGTCGAGTAGTTCTTGGTCGACGTGATGGTAGTCCGCACTCGCAAGCACCAGATCAGGTGAATAGGTACCCTTGGCCGTGGTGACCGCTTTGATCCGGCCTTTTTCGACGGAAATGTGTTCTACGGGTTCGTCGTAGCGGAATTCAGCGCCTTGCTTCTCTGCTACCTTGACCATGGCCTCAACCACCCGGCCCATGCCCCCCATCGGATACCATGTGCCCAATTCCATGTCCGCATAGTTCATCAGGCTGTACAAGGCCGGAGTGTTCTGCGGTGAAGCGCCCAGGAAGAGCACCGGGAATTCCATCAATAGCCGCAGACGTGGATCCGTGAAATGGGCTTTCACATGGTTCCGTAACGAACGGAACACTTTCGTGCGAAGCAACCCGGTGAGCAGACCAGGGTGTGCATATTCCATCCAAGAGAGGGAAGGCCGATAGACCAGTTCCCCCATGCCGAGGTCGTATTTCAGTTTGGCCTCATTCAGGAATCGGTCGAGTTGCGCACCTGCCCCTTTCTCCTTGGACTCGAAAAAGGCGCGCAAGGCGATCGGGTCAGCAGGCAATGCCCATTCTTCACCCGGGCCGAATACTACACTATACGATGGGTCCAGCCGCTTAAGCTCATAATGGTCCTGTACGCGCTCACCGAATTCGGCGAAGAATCGTTCGAAGACCTCCGGCATCCAATAGAAACTCGGGCCCATGTCGAAGGTGAACCCTTGATCGCTCCATACGCGGGCACGACCTCCGGGTCCATCGTTCTTCTCCAATACGGTCACTGCGAATCCACGGCGCGCAAGGGATGCTGCGGCCGAAATGCCCGCAAATCCAGCGCCGATGACGATGGCCGTCTTTTTCACGCTGGAACGTTCTTGTCCGTTAACATTTCCATCAACCGATGACGTGCTTGGAAGATCCTGCTCTTCACTGTGCCGATGGGTATGTTGAGGTGGTCCGCGATCTCTTGGTATTTGAAGCCCTCGTGATGCATCGTGAACGGCAGGCGGAACGCAGGTTCTAATCGGTCCAAACTACGCTGGATCTCGTCCATCTTGATGCTCGATTCCGGGCTGTTCGGCATTTGCACCATGCGCACCTCGTCCCGTTCCCGATCGACCGAGTCCATCAACGCTTTTGTGCGCTTCGACCTGCGATGATCGTTGATGAAGGTGTTCTTCATGATGGTGTACAACCATGCCTTGAAGTTGGTGTTTTCCCTGAACTTATCGCGATAGATCAGGGCCCGTACCATGCTTTCCTGGAGGAGGTCTGAGGCATCATCGCGATCCTTGGTCAGACTTAAGGCGAAATAGTACAGCTGGTCACGGAAGCCGAGTAGGTTCTGTTGGAAGTCGAGCGTTGACATGGTTGGGGAGCTAGCGTTGGTTCCGACAGTGCTAAGTTAGGCTTATTGTTTAACAAATAGACGAAAAGGTTGAACAAAAGTTTTCAACCGGGCTGAACTCCACGTACGACGCAGTCCATCGCCTTGGATCAATTCCGGTGGATCCCGGTTTCAAGACCTTGCTGCATGCGATGGATCGGGGAACGGATAGTCAGGTCGTCGATCCGATCAACGAGCCTATGCACAGTTCAATCGAAGGACTATATTTGCCGCCCCTTAGGGATAACTGTTCCTTCCCGACGGCGTTCTTTTCTTCGGGTCATGGAGGCATAGCTCAGCTGGTTCAGAGCATCTGCCTTACAAGCAGAGGGTCGCTGGTTCGAATCCGGCTGCCTCCACACACGGGTCGGGAAGCGCAGGAAATGCGCTTCCCGGTTTTCATTCTTGGGATGTTAGCTCAGCTGGTTTAGAGCGCGTGCTTCACACGTACGAGGTCACTGGTTCGAATCCAGTACGTCCCACTTCGATCGCTGGAACTGAAGCGATCACGAACGATAGCCTCGGCATGTGCTGAGGCTTTTTCATGCGGTGGTTCAGATCACTTCGGCCACAACGAACACACTTCCCGTTACCAGGACCAGATCGTTCAGCGCGGCTGAACGCTTGGCAGCGATGTATGCTTCGCCTACAGTAGTGTAAGCATCGCCAAGCAATTCATGGACAGCTGCCTGGGTGCGCAATTCGTCAGCCGCAAGACCACGAGGGATATCCGCTTTGCAGAAGTAGTAGGTCGCTGACCGGGGCAGTTCGGCCAGTACACGACCGAGGTCTTTGTCATTCACCATCCCAAGAACGATGTGCAATCGCTCGAAAGGAATGCGCTCCAACTGCCTCTTCACGACACGCATGCCGTCCACGTTGTGTGCTACATCAGCGATGGTGAGCGGAGGTTCTTGCAAGGTCTGCCATCGTCCGAGCAGGCCCGTGTTGCTGATGACCTTCTGAAAGCCTTTCGCAACGTGCTCATCGGTTACACTCCAGCCCTTGGAGCGTAGTTCGGTGATCGTTGCCAGTGCGGTCCGTGCATTGCGCTCTTGGTGTTCACCGGACAGTCCGGTCCGAAAAGTGATCGGCTCCGTTTGATCGACCACGGTGATTTGAGCGGCTTCTACTTGAGCTTTTCGCTTGATCGCGGCGACCACTTCTTCAGAGCCTTCACCAAGGATCACGGGGACGCCCTGCTTGATGATCCCGGCTTTCTCCGCGGCGATGGCCTCCAGCGTGTGGCCCAAGAAGTCCATATGATCCCAGCCGATGTTGGTGATCACGCTGACCTCCGGCGAAACCACGTTGGTGCTATCCAAACGTCCGCCCATGCCGGTTTCGATGACGGCAATATCCACCTGCTGTTCCTTGAACCACCAGAAAGCAAGTGCCACGCCCCATTCGAAGAATGACGCTTTGATGGGTTCGAAGCCTTCTCGGTATTGCTCGACGAATCGCACCACTTCGGCTTCGGAGATCATTTCTCCATCGATCCGGAAACGCTCCCGAAAGTCCTTCAGATGCGGCGAGGTGTGCAGCCCGACCTTATGTCCTGCTTCTTGCAGAACGCTTGCGATCAAATGGCTCGTACTGCCCTTTCCGTTGGTGCCGGCTACATGCACACAGCGCAATCCCTGCTCCGGGTGCTCCGTGAGCTCCATCAATGCATGCGTGTTGGCGAGGTCGGCCTTGTAGGCCGCCTTACCGATTCGCTGGTACATCGGCAGTTGAGCGAAGAGATACGCCAAGGTCTCGGCGTAGGTCATCCTATCCTGGGAAGAAACGGAGCTTGATGTAATGTGCCTGTTCCGGCGGACCATCGGGCAGTCCAACGAATTTGCAGGTCTTGGCGGCACGCAGCGCTACGTTCTGAATGGCCACGTCCGGTGTCCCAGTGCCTGCGATGGACACGCGGGTCACATTGCCTGCTCGGTCCACGATCACTTTCACTTCCACCCAGGTCGCATTCTGCAATTCGGGGCGTTCGCTCAGATCGGGCCCACGAGCCAAACCACGACCGCTTCCACGGATCTCCCAACCATCGCCGCGCATCATGCCGATGCCTCCGGGTTTGCCGGTCTCGATGCCGGGGTCGCCGGGCTTGCTGTCCGGGCCATCCGCAGGTTGACTTCCGGGCTTGTTCCAATTGTTGATCGCCTCGTTCAAGCGGTTGTCGATCGTCGGCTCCTTGGGTTTGTCAGGCTTTGGTTTGGGCTTCGGGTCCGGCTTGGGCTTTGGTTTGGGGTCCTTTGGCTTCACCACTTCCACCTCGCTGGTCTCGTCCGTGGCAACATCCTCTGGGTTGTCCGGGGTGCTCACAGGGGTGCTCTGCTGCGCTCCCGGATCGGGTTTTGGCGTGTTGCCACCTCCATCATCCGTTGTGCCATAGTCGGCCATCGCCACTTCCACCATTTCCTCCGGCAGCGGTGGGTCCCAGGTCTTGAGCCCGATGAAGAGGAATAGAATGGCCAACAACACGTGGAACATGATCGTTACGATCACCCCTGTATTGCGGTCGCGCCGCTGGTCGTGTTGGATGCTCGCTATCATGGCGTGCTGCTCTCTGGTTGTTCTCCGGGTGGGGTTGGCGCCGAAGCCAATACGATCCTCCACTTGTGTCGCTTGGCGATGTCCAGCACCGTCACCATCTGTCCTGTAGGCACTTCCTGTGCCACGTGCAGAATGATCACGTCGGTCTCCGCGAGCTTGCTCATTTCAGCGCTCAATGCGCCTTCGATACCGTCAGCAGGTATGGCCTTGCCGTTCAACTTCACCACGTCCTCGGCCTCTAAGCGCAGGGCCACTTTCGGCTGTTCCTTGCTCACGGTAGCTTTCCCTTTCGGTAGGTCGATGGGCAGCGCGAACGGGCTGACCATGGTGCTGACGATCACGAAGAAGATCAGGAGCAGAAAGACCAGATCGGTCATGCTGCTGAGGCTGAATCCCGCGCTGATCTTGTTGTTGCTTCTGATCGCCATGGTCACTTCGGTCGGGTGGCGAGAATGATCTTCCACTTGTTGCGCTTGGCGATATCGAGCACGCCCACGGTGACACCCGCAGGTACACGCTGATCCACGTGGACCACCAACGTCGGGTTCTTCTGGATCACGGCCATCTTGTCCTGCAGTACACCTTCGAGGTCCAAAGGATCAACGAACTTATCGTTCACACTGAAAGCGCCGTCGGCATCGATGCGCACGCCTACCTGGGGTTTCTCCTTCGTTTTGTTCGCGCTGATGGGCAGGTCCACGGGCATGGTAGTGGGGCTGACCATGGTGCTGACGATCACGAAGAAGATCAGCAGCAGAAAGACCAGATCGGTCATGCTGCTCACGCTGAAGCCCGAGTCGATCCTATTGCTGCTGCGTAATGCCACTGTGCAGTCGGGTTACTTCGCGGGTGAATCCAATACTTCCATGAATTCGATGGTGCGCGACTCCATCTTCTGCACCACTTTGTTCACGCGGGCAACGAGCAGGTTGTATCCCACATAAGCCGGAATGCCGATGATGAGACCGGCCACCGTGGTGATCATGGCCTGCATCATACCGCCGCTCAACTGACTGAGTTCCACCCCGGCGCCACTCACTTCCATGGTGTGGAACGTGATCACCATACCCACAACTGTTCCCAAAAAACCGATCATGGGCGCGGCACCCGAAATGGTGGCGATGATCGGAAGACCGCTCTCCAACTGATACACTTCCAACTTGCCTTGGTTCTCGATGCTCACCTCGATGTCCTTGAGCGGCTTGCCGATGCGGTTGATGCCTTTCTCGAGCATGCGGGCCACAGGTGTATTGCTGCTCTGGCACAGGTTCTTGGCGCTATCGATCTTGCCCTCATGGATGTAGTCGCGGATCTTGGCCATGAAGTCCTTCTCATCACGCAAGGCCCTGTTGATGGCCATGGTCCGCTCGATGATGATGTACACGGCGATCATGGACATCAGGGCGAGTGGCCCCATGATGTACCAGCCTCCCATCTTGATCAGTTCCCACACGGAGAGCGTGGTCTCTTGTGGTACG
>CADEDY010000016.1 GCA_902826215.1 uncultured Bacteroidota bacterium | reverse complement strand
GTACCGCACCGCGCCCCAAGGCCATTGGACCGCTATGCCCAGAACCACAAACCCGGACCACCTGCTGCCGCACCTTGTGCCCCAGGACCCAAAGACCTTTTGAAGCCCGGTGCGCCTCGGAACAGCTGTGCCTTGGCCTACGGGAAAAGAGCCGGAACACGAACAGGTCGAGCCAAGACAACAACAGGTCGAGCCATACCATCGACATGTTGCGCCAAGACTTGAACAGGTCGAGTCGCATCATCGACATGTTGCCCCAAGACGTGAACAAGTCGAGCCACGACATCGATAGGTTGGGCCAAGACATCGACATGTTGAGACACGACATCGATATGTCGAGCCGCGACATCGATATGTCGAGCCGCGACATCGATATGTTGAGCCGCGACATCGATATGTCGAGCCGCAACATCGACATGTTGAGGCACAACATCGATACGTTGAGGCACAACATCGATATGTTGAGGCACAACATCGACATGTTCCGCCGAAACTTGAACAGGAATTCGGTCGGTTCGGCGCTTGCGCGAAATGAATGAACGCTTTTCTGCAGTTCCTTCAACACGCTGCAACCCTTGCTGTACACGGGCTTCTGGAAATGGGGTATACTTTCGGATACCCCGTGCCCCGGTATGCCCAAGGGTACTCTGGCGCAACGGATCAACGCCACTTTTCGATTCAGGGTATGTGTCGGAATTCACCGGCACACTTAAATCAAAAAGCCATGAAAAGCTTTGCGACAGTTCTCCTGGGCCTGATCGGCCTCACCTCAAAGGCCTTGGTGGAAAAAGGCCGTAATTGTGTGGACATGCTTACGGGCAATGCAGCGTTCACCCTGCCAGCTGGTTTCCTCGCCAGCATCACCACCGCATGCAATGTGTTGGAGCAGGCCAATGAGGAAGTGTTGTTCTTCGGGGGGAAAGTGAACTACGAGGCCAAACGGGTGGCCGAGGGGGTGCTTTCCGACCTGATCCGCGAACTGGCCGGCTATGTGCAGGCTCAAAGCGGCGGCGATGCGACGTTGATCCTCAGTGCAGGTTTCAACTACCGCAAGAAAGCAGGTCCGGTGGAGAAATTGGCACAGGTGGCGAATCTCCGCTCGGAGGCCACCAAGTTCCAAGGCACCGCCGACCTGCGCTGGAACGTGGTACGCAGTGCGCAGAACTACCTGGTGATGCGCAACGCTGTGAACCCCGACCAAGAAGATGCATGGGAATTGGTGGGCTACACCAGCCGTGCCAGCCTCGTGGTCACCAGCCTCGATAGCGCCAAGTATTACTGGTTCCGGGTGCAAGCCATCGGCCGCAAAGGCCTGCTCAGCCCCATGAGCGAAGTGATCAAGGTGCTCGCTGCCTAAGCCCTTCGTCAACCCGTAGAGAAGCCCCCTCGCCCAGGGGGCTTTTCGCATTTCGTACCTTATTCGTGCCGAGGTGCGATCGTTCAGAACCTGTTCATATTACACCCTGCAGCCCCCAGCGTACGGGGCCTTTCGCCGCGTTAGCTTGGTATTGGTCAATGCCGCTGTTGCTCCCGGCGGTGCGGACGTAGTTGCCATGCCATGGCCACGGAACAACTCTCCCTTGTTCTGCTGCACGAGCAGAACCTGTTGCGACAAGGCATCGCGCGCTTGCTCGCCGACATCGAGGGCTTTCAGTTGCTGGCCCAAGCCGCCGATGTGCCCGCGCTGAAACGCGCACTAGCCGTGGCCCAAGCGCCCCAACTGTTGCTGCTGAGCGCCGATGCCGCCACGGCAGAGCACTGCAGCCTGGTGCTGTGGGCGCGCAAGCAATACCCCAACTGCTGGCTGCTGCTGCTGGGCAACCACACACCCGCCGAACCGCTCTTTGCCGCCTTCTGCGCCGGTGCCCACGGCTACCTGTGCACCAGCCAAGCACCCGAGCGCATGGTGGCCATGGTGCACCAAGTGGTCGATGGCGCCATCCACTTCCCCGCCGAGGTGCTGGCCCGCCTGCGCCAGTTGCGCCCCGGGCCAGAGGCAGAACCCGTAGACGATGGCAGTACCATCGGCCCCTGCCAACTCCTGTTTCTCCGCTGGCTGCTCGTGCCCGAAGACCTTACTTACGCCGAGATCGCCAAGCGCATGGGCAAGAGCGAGTTCGCCGTGAAGAAGTACGTCCACAACCTCTTCAAACGCTTCAAGATCAACAGCAAGGGCGGGCTCATCAAGCTCGGCCTAAGGCGGGGATTGGATCGGTTGGGGCCGCCGGTGGCGGTGGGGTAGGTGATGTGGCGACGAGTTGCAAGTCCGCAAAGGGCGGGTACCCTTATTGTGTGCCTGTGGCTTTAAGTGCCTGAGGTGGACCCGATCAGGATTTCGCACGGCCGTTCTGCTGGAAGATGGACGCAGACCGGTCACACCCGTGACGGTGTTTGGGCTCAGGATCGCGCCCCTGCGTTTCGAGAACGACAAGGGCTACCTGTCCGTATTGGAAACGGGTTTCGGGCTGGTGCCCTACAAGGGTCAACGCCTTGAGGTATCGATCTTTACGGTGGTAGGTCCGGCGGGGTGGATTGGGCTGACCCGTCTACTGAACTTGTTGGATGGTTGCGCGTGCCCCCTCGCAAAAGCCACAAGGACGCGTTTTCCGCTGCAATCGCTCACGCGAAATCCTGCACGCCAGCAACATATTAACGTCCTTGGCGCTCAGGGTTAACCTTTTTCATCGCAGCCTCGCGCTTTGTAAGACGAATTGGAATCTTGTTGGCCTCTTTGGCTTGTATAAAACTCTTGTTCATCCAGAGTAACTCATTCCGCTCAAACGATCTTCCCTTTGCGTCTTTTGTGATAGTCAAGATTTCCTTGCTCTTCCAGCCATTCTTCACAGACAAATGTTCTTGGTATAGAGGATGGTCATAACCGCTAATCACAACCATGCACTTGCTCTTCACGAGAAGCTTGAGCAGCTTGTGATGGAACACCTCGTCATGGGCTTCATGTTCATACCCCCTCACTCGGTCTGTGAGATAGGGCGGGTCCACATAGAGGAGAGTGGCTGGCCGTTTCTCGAACATTTTTGTCAATCGCAATCCATCGATGCTCTCAATGCGCGCGTGCTTCAAACGCTCGGCTACACGTGCAATGCGCTCCGGGAGATGGTTCCAACGGCTTACTCGTGCATCTTGGTGGTCACGTGTATAAGACTGCGAATAGGAGAAGCCACCCTTCACTTCGCCGAAGGCACCGTTGATCGCAAACATCGAGCGGACCAAGAACTTCCTTGCACGCTCTATATCAGAATCATTGGGCAGTGCTTTGCGCGCAAGATCCAGTTCTAATCGCGAATAGGGCGTAAGTTCTATCAACTCCCTCAGCTCATCCCAATTGTTCCTTAACTGGGCGAAGAAATTGACTATCTCGGAATCAATGTCATTGAGTACCTCAATCGGGGCGATAGGCTTGGCAAGCGTGATAGCGGCAGACCCACAGAATACCTCAACCCAACAGTTATGTGGTGGCAACTCTGTGATGAGCTGCATGGCAATCTTGTTTTTCGAGCCGAAGTAGCCGAATGGCGTATTCAGCTTCGGTATGGACTTTAACGCCTGATGAGCCTCAGCTTCACCGATAGATTCGGCCGTAGCCAAGCCGATGTCGTCGTTAACTTCCATGGTCACAAAGTAAATCCTCAAACAGGCTCACCCCGAAACTTCCCATGGACCGCGAAACCATTGGCGGTCTGAGTGATACGGACATCGTTATTCAGCGCACGTATTGGATTTTGGATCATGATTGGCTTGTAGGCGGATTTCCCCGTCTTCTTGTCAATGCCGCCGATGTAGTAGATCCAGTAGCGCTCACCCAGTTCCTCGGCCACCTTCACTTCGTTCTGCGACCAGAAGAAGCGAAGCTGCGGGTCCCCGGACCCCTTCACCTCTATGAACCGGTCGTAGCTCATGTTGTGGGAATCGCCGTCAAAGGACTCGATGTCATACCCCGCATTGGTCTTGAGATGTCCCATGATGCGGACACATTCGGACTCAACGCTGAAGCCAAGATGTTGGAGGCGCGCACGTTCGTGCTCCAGCGCCAGCCCTTCCGCAATACGCCCCAGCCGTTTCTTTTCGGCAAGCCGTAAGAGTAGCTCCTCTTCGGTGAATCCCTTGGGTTCATTCACGAAGGAAGCGAGAGTGCTGGCGTATTGCTTGTTCACGGTCAGTCCAAGCGCGTGCTTTCGCACGGTTCCGAGTTGAACGAGGTATTCGACCACGTCAAGACTGCCTTCGAGCGGAGTTCCATCAGTTGAAGACCACTCCAAGGTTCCTGTGGTCGGTGACAGTTCAAAGCACTTCAGGATCTCCTTGACGCGCCGTCCGTGAATGCCGTCCAGAAAGCACGTCCGGAAGAGCAGGCGTTTTTGCGATGCTGAAAGATCATAGTCCTGTTCAGGGTTTAACCCCACGAAGGACCTTCCTGCTTCGGTGATCCGTAGGGTCGCTTTGCCTTGTATGAAGCCGATGTCAGTGGCGTACACAATGCTCACCTCATGGTCGGGCATTCGACCTTCGAACGCAATTCCTCGACATTCTCGGATCAACGCGCTCCGTCGAATGGCCCTGTTGCCCCCGGTCAGCGAGTGCAGCAGGAGCATGACACGGTTCAGTTCGGCCAGATGCTCGATCATGTGCTAGGAGTACTGTGCCCGAAGCTGCGCGAGAATGGCCTTGAAGTCGGCCGCCTCCTCGGATTCTTCCGATACTTCATCGGCGTCGTAATCGAGATCGACAGTAGCCAGATCATCCTCCAACAATTCCATCATGGTTCTCCGCTTCTGCTCGAGTCTATCCTGTACCACTGAATCAATGGTCCGTGGGCTCGTGAGGATGTGGTAGTACACCTGCTCGTTTGGTGAAAGACCGATTCGATGGATACGATCCAACGATTGCATGTACTGCGCACAGTTGAACGTTCGGTCCATGTACACCGCATGATGGCAGACCTTGTGAAGTGACACCGACTCGGCACACGCCGCCGGATTCGCTATCAGCAGGTTGTACTTCTTCGAGGTCTTGAACTCATGTATCATCCGCTCCCGGTTGTATTCGAGATCTTCAGAATCATCCTTGGGGATGGAACCGTAGACCACTCTGGGTTGATGCTTTCTGAGCAGGTGTTGCAAGGATTTGATGTTGTGGATGAACGACGTCCAGAGCAACACCTTCTGTCCTTTGGCAAGCAAGGACCCACAGAGCTTCACAGCAGCCTCCACTTTGGGCGCGGTCTCAAAATCCGGGTAGCGTGCGATGATCTCACCCACGCTCAAACCGCTTGCGTTCAGTGGGGGTATCCTGAACTCTTCCGAGTAGCTGGTTAGTAGGGAAGGATTCGACGCTATTTGCAACAACCGGATGACCCGCGCCTTGCGCCAAGCCCGTAGCTCCACCCGGTCCTCGGGCGCTTTGACCAGATCGGCCAATACCTTCACCGCTACCGCATCATAAATGGCCTTCTGGTAGGGCCGGAGTTGTATATCGACATAGTTGAACTTAGGGGGCTTCAACTTGAGTTGGCTCTTTCTCGTTCGGGTGTAGAAGGGCCTGATGAGTTTGCGAACATGATCGGAAGCGTTGTCGCCATATGCGCTAACACGGTTCTTGTATTCCTCTTGGTTACCAAGCAACTGACCACCCGGCCAGAGAAAGGTCATCTGAACCCAAAGGTCCAGCAGCCCATGGGGTACCGGCGTCCCTGTCAGTATGGTTCTCTTCGCCGCAAGCGGCGCCAGGTCCAGCACCGTACTTGACCATTTCCCGCCATGGAACCGCTTTACGTAGTGTGCTTCGTCAAGAACAAGCATTGCCTTGCACGATCGCAGTAGACCGGCCAGTCGGTCTTTGTCCTGGCTGGCCATCTGGTAGGTGAGCAAGATCAGTTCGGCTTCCTTGGCTTGTCGATAGAGCTTCTTTCGCAAGGTCACATTCCCGGTGAGCCGAATGGAATGCACCTTCTTCCCGAAGCACTCGACATATTCGTCTTCCCAAGCACGGAAGGCAGCTCGCGGCCCGATCACGATAAGCCGATCAACCAGCCCCTCTTCTTTTAGTAGGGAGTACCCAGCATAGGTGGTGGTGGTTTTCCCGCTACCGGGTACCGAGAAGTTCGCTGCATTGCCCACACTGATCATGTGCGTTACGCTGGCGACTTGGTGCGCCTTGAGTGTGCGGCGAAAGCCAGGTATGGTCAGGCGGTCAGTGGCGGCTGATTGTGCTTGGATACCGGCTGCTCGTGCTTCATCAAAGTCCTCATTGCCCTGCTGGAACTTGTCCAAGGACTGCTGCGCCGCTTCGTTCAG
The DNA here is from genome assembly GCA_902826215.1 of uncultured Bacteroidota bacterium. Lineage (GTDB taxonomy): Bacteria > Bacteroidota > Bacteroidia > Flavobacteriales_F > PHOS-HE28 > PHOS-HE28. The sequence goes on along the minus strand of CADEDY010000016.1, from coordinate 75,677 downwards.
GCTAACGGTTGCTTTCGCGCCGTTCAAGTACTCCAACACGTCCTTCAATACCAGTTCCATGGCTCCATCCTCCCCGTTGAGGAAATACCCTAGCGAAGAGGACAGTTCCTCCAGTTCGAGAACGTTGACGAAGAAAATCCTGTGCTTGCCCGAGAGTAAGGGCGACCCCACGGGCAGCAATACCTCTACCCTGCCGGAAAGTGAATTGACCGTCGCTGCTAAGCTCATTGTTTGGATGCAGCCATGATCAACTCGTCAACACGACTTTTCAGCTTTAACAGCGCCACGCTGACAGAACTGGATTTGAACGACGCGCTGCGCATGTTTATCCCATCGAGTGCTGATTGTGCTCGCTTGATCAGTCGCTCTGGTTTATCGCGTTCCTGCTGCGCCTCAACGACCTCACGCGCCGTCGTGAAGGCTTCGACCAGATCGTCTTTGGATACTTTCACTTCTTTGATGCCTCCGGGTATCTCGATGCCGAAGACTTCCGTAAGCTCCTTTCGTGCTTTCTCGTTGGTGGCAATACCCCGCAGCTTTCTGATCTCCATGTGGGGTAGGTCAGTCTTCTGGATCAGCGAAAAGCCAATAGCGATCATCTCTGCCACTTGTGCTCCCTTTTGATCATGCTTATTCTTGAGCGGTTGTTGCACATTATTGTGCAGGCTGATGAACTTCTCAAGGTCACCGGTGATACGGTGGTATTCACCCTTTGCATTGATGAAGCGCAGGTAGGATTCGATCAGCTTCAGGGTGTCCAGTTTGTCCTTCACCACCTTCTCGGTGAAGCGCCCGATCAGGGCTTGGGAAATATCCTTGGGGCTTAGTCCTTGCTGTTCTCCTTCCCGCAGCTTCAAGAGTTCGTTGACCCCGCCGTACTCAAGTCTGAAGTCTTTGCCGAACTGGAGCCCAGCCTCAATGCGCCAGAGGTCGACTTCGTCAACACCCTTGGGAAGTCTTGCCACTTCGATGTATTCGAACCTTGGATCCTTCGTTTCCGCATGGAGCGTCCAAAGAATGGCCATACGCCGGTTGGCATTGATGACGGCCCCATCGAAGGTGATGATGCCCGGTTCCTGCTGACCATTGGCAAGGAGATCGGCCCGAAGCGCTTTCGTCTCAGATTCATTTTGGTCGAGAAGCAGCTTGCGGATGATGGCCGCGTCTTCGGTTGCTGTTGGGTCCAGCTTGCGCCTTAGTTGTTCTTCCTTCTCAAGCAACTCGGATCGGAAGCGGCCATTACTTATGTTGTGGATCAGAAGTCGCAATGGGAGCTTGTAGGCAGGGTGCTTGGTTGCGGTCCCGCCATATGTGATGTACCTGCCCTGGTCCGCTTGCTCGCATGCCGGATGGTTCTTGATATAGGTCGAGATGGCCTTCGCCCTGATAGTATCCAACATTTTTCCTTGCTTGTGGTAATCCCTGTGATGCTGGAAATGTAATGACCATGTTTCAAAATTTGTTGATAGCGTGTCGAATCGACCGCCAGCAGGCCGGTCTTGAGCGAAGTCGAAGGATCTTTGCGAGTATTGCAACGCAAAGCCGGAGCCGAGGTGCATTGGCCGCAGTGGTACCTGGGCATCGATGCCAAGCGCGATATGATCGTGGGCATGCTGCCCATTAGACACTCCGCTATACGATCGATCCGTTCTCTCCGATCCACCTCCTCAGCCGCTAAGGCATGGTCCTTGCACCCTCGGTGGTTGCTATGAGAACCAAGGTCCAAGACAACGCACTTCCGTTCCATCACCAAGGCTCTTCCGTTCGTGTCGGCCTGCTTGGCCTGCTGCTGGCATTCGGTGGCCCAAGCTTCGCCATGGTCCCTGCGGACGACCAATGGCCGGTGAGGTTCACGACCGGCACTGACCAGGTGCAGGTGTTCGCGCCCCAACCCGAGGAGGTGAATGGCGACCACTTCAAGGCGCGGTTCGCGGTGAGCCTGCAACGTGCGCAGGACAAAAGCCCGGTCTTCGGTGCCGTGTGGGGCGATGGGGTGCTGGAACTGGATCGGTCCACACGCTTGGGAAAGCTCACGCAGTTCACGGTGACGGATATCCGCTTCCCCGGCATCGACGAAGCAGGGGAGAAGCAGCGCCTATCCACGCTGCTCAGCGAAGGGATCCTGGCGAACACGGCACCCATTCCCGTCGATTGGCTGATCGCGGCGCTGGAGAACGAAGAGCAGGGTGTGGCCGCGTATGCCAACGACCCCCCGGAGATCATCTACATGGAAGAGCCTGCGGTCCTCGTCTTCATCGATGGCGAACCGCGCTACCAGCCTGTGGAGCAAACGGACAACGCGTACCGCGACCCGAACTATTCGGCCAAGGGACGGTCCATCGAGCGCGTCGTGAACACCCCCTTTCTGTTGGTGAGGCCCAGTGGGGGCGACCATTACCTCTATGGCTCGGACCGTTGGTTCACATCCAGTAAGATCACTGGTCCTTGGTCGCTCACCTATGTGATTCCGCAAGAGCTGCGCGATCTGGCGAAGCAGGTGGATACAACGGCCACGCTTTCGGCATCCAAGGCCGATGGGTCCGCCACCATCCCCAAGATCGTCGTGCGCACCACCCCTGCAGTGCTGTTGGACCTGGATGGTCCGCCGCAGTTCCAGCCCTTACCGGGCACGGCCTTGCTGTACGCCACCAATACAGAGGACGACCTCTTCCTCGATGTGGCCTCGCAGGATAACTACCTCTTGGCCAGTGGTCGGTGGTTCGCCACACGCGATCCCAAGACCGGACCTTGGCGCTATGTGCCGGCGGATCGATTGCCTGCGGAATTCAGCAAGATCCCAGAAGGTTCGGCCAAGGATGGTGCGCTGGCGCACATCGCCGGAACGCCGGCTGCCCGCGAGGCGGTGCGCGATGCAAGCATTCCCCAGACCGCACAGGTCGATCGTAGCAGCGCGAGCCTCTCGGTCACCTACGATGGAGATCCGCAATTCCAGCGGATCGCCGGCACGCAGGTGGACTATGCGCTGAACTCCAGCGTGACCGTGCTACGCATCCAAGGGCAGTACCATGCGCTGGATCAAGCGGTGTGGTTCAACGGGCCCACGCCGAACGGCCCATGGACCGTGAGCACCGAAGTGCCTGCCGAAGTGAACACCATACCGCCGGAGAGCCCGGTGTACAACACCCGGTATGTGCAGATCTACGACTACACCCCGACCGTGGTGCATGTGGGCTATACGCCGGGGTACCTCGGATCCTACGTGCAGAACGGCGTGGTGATCTATGGGACCGGCTACTACTACCAACCGTGGCCGGGCCGCTGGTATCCGCGACCTTATACCTGGGGCTTCGGTGTGCACTACAACCCCTGGGTGGGTTGGGGCTATGGCGTGGGCTGGGGCTGGAATTGGTACTACCCGAGCTGGTATGGCTACGGCTGGGGTGGCTACTACCGTCCGTATGGTCTAGGCTGTGGGATGGGCTGGTGGGGTCCGTATGGGTACTATCCGCCCATCGTTGACCACAACCACTATTACTACGGACATCGTACTTCCGTTCGCGGTGGTTCACCCACCGGAGCGAGACCAGCCGGTGTGGTGCGCCGCTCGGCCACGGACCTCTATGCCGGACGGTCGGCTACCGGCGTTCGCTCGGGACGTGTAGCCAACTCTTCGGATGTGCTGCGCGAGAAGCCGACCAGCCGCTCCGCAACCTCGGGTTCCAGCGGCATGGACCACTTCACCGACAGGTCCGGCAATGTGTATCGGCGCGAAGGAAGCAGCACGGAGAAGTACGAGAACGGCCGTTGGCAGAAGCTCCCCGCGCAGGATCCGCGCGCCAAGCCGAATGCGGATCCCAACACGAACACACGCACAACGCGAACGGTGAAACCTGCTCCGGTTGCGAGACCGCAAGTGGATCCACGACGCATCCAAGAGGATCGGCAGCGAGGCGACCAGCGCGTGATCGATCACAACCGATCGCGGCCAACAACGGCACCTACGCGCACACCGACCCCAACGCGCACGGCACCGTCCCGGACCACGAGCCCCCAACGTACGGCACCGAGCAGGAGTACGCCAACACCCAAACCTGCGCCTTCGCGCTCGCCCGCACCGCGTAAGGGGCGGTAAGCGTGTGGAACGTTTGCTATTCGTGACGGTTCAGGAGGCTGCTCCTTCTCCGGCCAACGCGTGCATGCATCACGGCATCCCAACTACCCCGCCGGAACGAAGCGCTCGAAGTCGGTACCGTTGAAGCGGTACACACCTGAGCCAAGGGTACCCACCCAGATGGTGCCGACGTGGTCGATGTACACGGAGAAGGTCCGAACGGTTTCGTTGTTCGCGTCAATAGGGTAGTGCACCAAGGCATCCCCGTGTTTGCGGTACACACCATCCTCGCCGCTGGCCATCCAGAGGTCGCCGTCCTTGTCCTCAGCGATGGAGAAGAAGTAGGGGAAGTCCGTTTTGCCTTCGGCTTGCACACCGGCGGTGGCGGTGTACCGAACGCGATCCGTGCCGTTGTCGGTTTGTTGGGGTATGGCGAAACGCTCGCGGGTGTTGCAGAACCAGAAGTGGCCATCGCGGTCCTCGATCATCGCGCGGATGCCGAAGCTGCCGCCCTCTGGCGTATTGGTCAAGTGATCCTCGTAGAGCCAGCGGATAGAAGTCCCATCGAACAAGCACACACCCAGCGACGAGGTGCCGAACCAAGGTCGGCCGTCTCTATCCGTGAACATGGAATAGATGCCATACGGATCGTACGAGACATTCGGATACGTTGCGGTGAAGGCATCCTCCTCTGCAGTGTGTGGGAAACGCAAAGCGTGCAGGGTGGTGCCGTCGTATCGAAAAGGGCCGTGGTGGTCCCAACCCATGCGGAACCAGAGGTCGCCAGGTGCGAGTGTCCAATCGGTGCTCGTGCTGTCGATCGGCAGCGTGGTGAAGGTGTCGCCATCGAAGGTGCACACGCCTTCGGAGGTGTCGAAGTAGAGGCGCCCTTCACGGTCTTCTTGTATTCCGAGAACGCCCGTGCTGCAGAGCCCGTCTGCCTTCGTGAAGAGGACAAGTTCCTCACCGTCAGAACGGAACACACCTGCGTCCGATCCAGCGAACCAATGCGCACCGTTGTGGTCCTGGAAGATCACCGTGAAGCCCGTACCGGATTGGTTGAACAGGTCGTGTGTGGTACCGGTGGCAACCAGTTCTTCGGATCCGGATCCTTCCGCACGACCCTTTGTGTCGCACGAGGCCAGCAGCAGACTTGCACCGAGCAGGATCGTTATCGCGGTCATGTTCTCAACGTGCTCTATCGTGGGGCATACGCGCAACACTACTTGCACGGCACCTTCAATTCCACGCTTTCCAGCAAGGTCCGAACGGGATCCTTCGGGGCCTTGGGCGAGATGTGGAAACGGATCAGGTGCGTGTTCAATGCAGCGCACTGTTCTTGGCGGATGGTCACGTTCAACACCATCATCTTCTGATGCACGAAGCCGTCGAATAGGCGCAGCTCGCCGGTCATGCCGTCCGATGTGTTGGTCAACGTGCAGCGTGTTTTCTCGGCGCCTTGGTCGGCCCTGCGCGCCACGTCGCCCAAGCCATCGTAATACAGTTCCAAATAGCGTGCGAGTTCTTCGGTGCTCAGGTCGCCGTTGGGTGCAACCGACCACACGTACACCAAGGACCACAGGTTCTGGCTGGTGGAGTCTCGCCAACCCGGTGCAAAGGCGATCTCTTCATAGCCCTGCAGATCGATGGTCGGTGCGAAGTTGATGGGGAAGGTGATGATCTCGGTTTCCCAACCGACTGGTGGTTCCAGCATACTGACCGGCTCCACGTATGGCGGGACGATGACCCCAAGCTTTTCCAACATCCGCCGTCCATTGTCGTTGCGCGGCCCCAGCTCGATGGAACGGCGGTAGTTCGCGATGGACCCCGCTGTATCGCCTTTGGCAAGCAAGGCTTCCGCGTAGCTGTCGTAGGGGTTGAAGGAATACGGATGTTCGTCGATGTTGAGTTGGAAGATGGTCAGGGCATCATCGAGTTTCTTGTCCCACATCAGCTCGTACGCGAAGAGGTTGATGTCCTCTTCACTGAAGTAGTAAGCATCGGGTTGTTCCTTTTTCACCTCTAGGTACGCCGTTACAGCGGCCTCTGCGCCCTCGGCTTGATAGGTACGCACCAGCAACGGCACGATCGGTCTGCGGCGCATGCGGCTCGCATCGACCTTCCATTTCCATTCTGCCCATTCGGCGAAGACCTGATCGTACACCGCACGTCCGGTAGCGCCGTTGGTGACCACGATGCACCCGCTGCGCGTGTCGGCGTTGAGCTGCACTGTGCATTGCCAGCCGGCATTGGATCCGCCATGGCCGAAGAGCTCCGTTCCTACCCCGGGTAGGCCGCGCAGGCTGTAGCCAAGACCATAGAAGCCGTTCGAGTTCGGCGCTGGCTGCCGCATCCGATCGATCGTATTGCTCTTCAGCACCGGGTTCGAACCGTTCACTTGCAAGCTCGCCAAGGCGAATCGCGTCAGGTCTTCGATGGTGGTATGCAGACCAGCTGCCGCCTGTTCGGTGAAGAGCTCGAAGGGGATCTCCTTGCCGTAGCTGTTGTGTTCCAACGACGAAGCTTCCAGGATGCGGCCGTCGATGGTGAAGCTGCTATTGGTCATTCCCAGCGGGTCCAGCACGTTCTTCTGCATGTAGTCCGCGAAGGACATCCCTGTCACTTCTTCGATGATCAATTGAAGCAGTGTGTATCCACCGCCGGAATACTGCCAACGCGTGCCCGGCTCCATCACCAACTCCACCGCACCGGCGCCATTCGTCTTGCCGGAGAGCGACTCTTCAATGGTCGGCAAGGTGTCAGTTGGCGACCAGCCCGGGTAGCCGTGCAGCGATAGCCCTGCGGTGTGGCTCAGCAAGCGACGAATGGAAACGCCGTTCACGTCGAACTCCGATTTCGGTAGGTGCCACCGCTTCAAGTATTGCTCGGCAGGTGCATCCAGATCCAAGGTGCCTTGCTCCACCAAACGCATCACGCCCCAGGCCGATACCGTCTTCGAAATGGAAGCGATGTTGAAGCCTGTTCGTTCCGTTACCGGAATGCCCTTTTCCACATCCGCAACGCCGTAGCCTTTCTGCAGGATCACCTGGCCATCGTCGATGATCGCGAGTGCGGCACCGGGCACAATGAATTCTTCCAACCAACCCGGTACGTTCTTGTCCATCGCAGCGATGAACGCATCGCGAGGGGCGGGTTGACCGAACGCAGACGGTCCCACTGATGTGAAGAAGACGAATAGACCGATACACGTGGATCTGAGGATGCGCATGAGCGTTGTTCAGGAATTCCTCGAATGTATCCTGATCGACATTCAGCAACCCACCGTGCCGAAGGAGAACACGAATTCCTGTTCCACCTTTTCTCCTGCCGCATTGGTAGCGGGCTCCCAGCTGCCGGGTAGGGTGTTCACCAGTTCCATCACCCGTTCATCCAGATCGCGATAGCCCGAGCTCGAGATCAAGCGGACATCCGAAAGGGTTCCTGCTTGGGTCACCGTGAAGGTGATCTTTCCCGACCGGAGGGTTTTGGCGTCGACCATGTACCCGAAACCCGAAGTCCCCTTCTTCACGTGTGCGATCATCGCCTCCTTACCACCGCTGTTCACAGCCTGTTTCTCGGGCACGATGGTGACGTGTGGCGTAGCGTAGGTCCAAGGGGCCTGTCCCGCTTCGCCGTTCTGTCCCCGGACATCCACGCGGATGACGAAATTGCTCGAATAGTCCAAGGATCGCAGCAGTGCACGTTGCGCTGCGGTCAGCTCCGGGCGATCGCCGATCTCGACGATGTCCGACTGCTTCTCGTCTTCGATGATCCGGATGCTTACCGATGAATAGGACAAGATCCCCTGCTTCGGATGAGCGGGTACGATGTCGTAGATCGTCTTTGCTGCGTGCAGCTTTTCCTTGGTGACCGTTAAGATGAACCGGGTGTCCACGTCGTAGGCTATCTCCGTCGGCGCTTCGCTCAAGTAGCTCAAGCCCGTGTGGAAAGGAATGATCGCCGCTTGGGTCACGGGTGCTTCACCCAATGGCTTGGATCCCGGTTGCCCCGTGCATCCGATGGTGATGGAGACCAATGCGACCAATACCGATGTGTTCGTGATGCGCTTCTTCATGGTGCTTGTGTTTCGTTCAGTTCGTGATCCATTCATCCATTCAGCATCCGCCCGGTCCCACGACGAATTCGAAGGCCTGTGCGACCGCGTGGCCTTGCGCATCGGTGGCGGGTTCCCAGTGCGGCATCGCCTGGAACATGCGGACCAGTGCCACGTCCAGTCCTTCATTCCCCGAGGTCGCCAGCAGTTCCACCTGCGCGGGTGCCCCTTGCGCATCCACGGTGAAGTGCACGACCGGTGGCTTCAACCAGCCGATGCCCGGTGCGATGTGTTGCAGCACATTCTCCTTCAAATAGCCCACCATCGCTTGCTGGCCGCCAGCAAATTCGGCGTTGGTCGCGATACCCTCTTGCTCCTTGGTCTGGGGGCGCACCAGGTACACGTCATCGGAGAACAAGGCCACCGGATCCAAGAAGGGCTTGCGCAAGATGCTATCTTGCGGAAGGCTCAGCGGATCGAACGACTGTACCGGAGCCGGGCGGCACCCGAGCCTCTTCGGCGGGTCGACCACCGTGCATTCCACCGAGACGATCGCGGTGAGCAGAACGAGCGCAAGGACGGGGATCTTGAGGGAGCGTTTCATGGCGTTGTTGCTTTGATACGCTAAAGGTGAGGCCATCGTACGCCGAAGAGTGCTACGCAATGTAAAATAGTGTAAACCCTCTGTGAATCATTGTGGACCAACGTCTTAGCGCAATACCTTCGGGGCATGTTCGGCAGGCTTCCTCGGCCCTTTCTATGCTTCTTCGGGGCCTTGTTGCTGCTCGCGCCGGTGCGTGCACAGCGCAGTGAAGTGGGTCCCCCACACCTGCATGTCGGCGTGCGCATGATCGGGCACGCGGTGCTGTTGTCGGTCGGCGATACCACGTCCTTGGTACTTCCCGTCGAGCGCGATGCTGATACCTACCTGGTCTCCTTCGGTACGGAATTCGGGTTCGTTCCCGAGAAGTTGGCCGCCACCGTGGACAGTGTGATGAAGGCGACACGGCTATCCGCGAATTACGTGGTGGAGGTGGAGCGCTGCGGAACGCGCGACGTGGTGCACAGCTACGAGCACCGCGCCGTCGATACGCTCGCCATCATGCCCTGCCTTTCGCGTGCGTTGCCCCGTGCGTGCTACGCCTTACGCATCACCCTACTGGATGCCGCAGCACCCGAGAAGCAACTGGCTGGGATGCCGGTCACGGTGCCCACGACCTTTCAAGGCCCCAAGGGATGGATCCTCGCTGTCGGTCTCGGTCTGCTCCTCACACTCCTCGCGTTCGCGGTCTTCCGGAAGAAGGCTGTTCCGGTTTACACCGACAACGGTTCCGGCGTGCCGATAGGTGCCTTCCACTTCGACAAAGGCAAGTTGGAATTGAGCATCCAGGACCGAAAGGTGGAACTCTCCGGCAAAGAAGCCGACCTGCTGGACTTGCTCCATGCCCGCGCGAATGAAACGGTCGCACGGGAGGTGATGCTGAAGGAAGTGTGGGGCAACGAAAGCGACTACGTCGGTAGGACCCTGGATGTCTTCATCTCCAAACTGCGCAAGAAGCTGGAAGCCGACCCGAAGGTGCGCATCGCCAACATCCGTGGCGTGGGGTATCGGTTGATCCTGGATAATTGAGCCGGGCGAGGAGAAGGTCCGCGACACATCGGATCATTCCTGTCATTCAGAAAGGTGGAATGCAGAACAGGGGCGAAGAGGTCACCGTTCCTCGTTCTAACCTTCTTTAATAGATGATACATCAACAGTTGTTGTATCATTGTATCGTGATCCCGTCATGAGCGACATCGGCAAGACCCCCTTCTACACGATCGAACGCGCCATAAAGATGTACCGTCAGTTCGCGCAGCGCCGTTTGGTCGCTGCCGGTTCGTCCATTACTGTGGACCAGTGGCTGGTGTTGAATGCGATCGAGGCGGAACCCGGTATCCAGCAGGGCACGGTGGCCGAAATGGTCTTCAAGGACAAAGCCTCGATCGCTCGGATGATCGATCTGCTCGTGGAAGCACAATTGGTCACGCGTACGATCCCGCAGGAGGACCGGCGCAGTGTCAGCTTGGCGCTGACCCGCAAAGGCGCGAAGCAGCTCACCCTGCTCGCACCCGTGGTGAAGGACTACCGGAGCAAAGCTCTCAAAGGCGTCTCCGCAACAGAGGTGGCTGCGTTGAAAGTGACGTTGGACAAGTTGATCTCCAATTGCGATGAATAATCCGATCGCCTTCGTACTCGCCAGTGTGGTCATCACCACCATGCGGTCCGGTTGTGGTGGAAAGGAGATCGGTTTCGAGCGCCCGCAGCACACCGACCCGATGAATGGTGTAACGAGCATCAACGCCGTGTGCAAAGTGGGGCAACAGGGAGGCGATGGCACCTTGATCGCCCCGCAATGGGTGCTCACCGCCGCGCATGTCGCCTATGGCTTGTACCGGAGGAGTGAAGGCGCGCTCAACGTGTACTTCGACGACGGAACGATCAGGTCAGTTGACAAGGTGTACCTGCATCCGCGGTTCACACCGATGGGGCGGTACGACATCGCGCTCCTTCAGTTGAAGGAGAGCGTGCCACACGTGGAACCGGTCCCGTATTACACAGGGAACGACGAGTTGGGCCGCATGATCATTCTTGCCGGCCACGGCGACCGCCGCAACCCGGACGGTACCTGGTTGCGCGACGGGAAGTTGCGCACCTACACCAATGTGGTGGATGCGGTGGACGACACGCACCTCCTCTTCGACTACGACGCACCCGGACCGGATGCGACGGATAAGGAAGGTACCAGCGGACCGGGCGATAGCGGTGGACCAGCCCTGATCGGAACCGATGGCAGCCTTCGCCTGGCCGGTATCAGTTCCATGGGCGAACCGGGTAACGATGGTCCGTGCAGCTATGGTGCCGTGGAGCACTTCGTGCGCGTCTCGCAATTCAGCGCCTGGTTGGACGCTGTCGTGCAGGATCCCTCGGCGCATCCGTTCCTCGAACCCGTTCCACCTGCACCCGGCCCCATCTGACCTGAACACTTGAGAGGGTCGGTTAGCAAGTCATCGACAAGGTGCGTGGTGCATTTCGGGTCGCCGTGGGTCCGAGCCTACCCAGCCAACTTCCCGATCACGAGTGCCGTTGACCCATCCTCCAACGCATTGTGCTCGTCCAAATGGATGTGGCTGCTATCCGGTGTGCCCTGCTGTGCCAGCATCACCAAGTGGTTCGCCAACGACATCAAGCCCGCATCGTTCGCTTCGATCAGCACTTCGCCATCCGCCACTGAAACTTGGATGGTGAATCCGTCGACCCAGGTGTGTTGCAAACCACGGTCGGGGTCATGGTCGGGGATGTCGAGGGTGATCTTCATGGACGTGAGGGGTAAGTCAAAATGCGGGCGGGGTCTACGAAGATGGAAGACCCTGTGCTGGTCAAGGGACTCTACTACAACCCGGCTTGCTCGCTCTCTCCGGTGGGGATGAGTTTCTCTGCGATCGAAATGGGCAATGGATAAGGCTGCTCTTGGGTTTGAGGATGTTCGTTGATCATGACCGAAGGTGATTCCGCCTGTTGAGCAGCTATGGCGGATACATCGGTGATGCCTGTGATCCATTCATTGACATAGCGTTCCACTGCTTCCCCGGACAGGCCGATCTGAATGGAGCGGATATTCGGTATCTCTTGAAGCGCCCAATTGCGCTCTGGGTCCCATTGCACCCGAACGGAACTGTTCACCAATTCGGTTTTCCATGCCTCGTGCGATGGGTATAGCCCAGGCAGGGGATGGGAAAGCACAGCGTTCGCCAATGCCCACTCGAAACCTTCTCGCGAAATGTCGATGGCAAGAACGAATTCTTGCCCTTCTTTCTGGCCGTATCCGCATCGGTACATCATCCAATTGAATGAGGGTTTGATCCAGGTCATGCGCCCCATTTTGAAAGGCGCGACGAACTCGCCCGCCTCAAGTGCAGGTCTAGCAATGGCAGGACTGTACGCCTGATATACACGTATAGTGGTGTCCGTAAACCGAGCACGGATCTGGTATTTCATTGTATGGTGGTTAATTCTATTCTGCCCAGTTTCCAACATAGTCTGGAACTACGAGCTGACTTTGTACCTAGCCCACAATGTTCGATAGAACTCGAGGCACTCCATCCGCTCTGGTAACCCTGCCACTTGTCCGTCGCCAAGCTCGATGATGATGAGCTCACCATTCTTCTTACGAGCGATGTCCATGCAGAAGAAGTTGCTCTCGACCGTTCGTGCGACGGCCTCGAATTCCTTCGTGTCAACTGGTGTGGTCGCATAAGTTCCCTCTTCCCAATAGGCAGCTGCGGATAGCAATTCGTTGTTGAAGAAGAACAGCCGGTACTCCTCCGCCAACGGCATCCCGCTTTTCGAATGGTTGGTCAACAGGTTCAACTCCACGAATTCACGGACCACAACACCCACGTTCAAGTACTTGTCGCGAAGCTTCAAAAGGTTGCCGATGGATCGTTCTAGTGAAACACTGTCGAAGGCATTCGCAACGTAGCATGCCTGCTCCCAATCGTGCTTTTCGGACTTCACGTAATCCTTGATAACGACCGGCGAGTTCCCGAACACATGGGCCATCTGCACCAAGCTTTCAATATCGCTTTGGTCGTTGATGGGAGCGAAAACGGCCCGTGGTGTTCTGGTCTTGATGTACTTCAAACTATCGGGCAGATAGTGGCAGTTCTGGTACTCTGTGGGGCTATTCACCAGGTCGTAGCCCTTCGCTCCAAGGGCTACGAACAACCTCGTATACTCCTGTGGAGTTAGCATCCAGCCTCGATAGATCAGCCTGGTACGCTGCGCTGCTTGCTTTACACTTCGCAGCGCACGATCGGGATCGTCCGTTGTGGTGAGGCTTTCGTAGTCGAGGAGTACGGTCGAGAACCCAGCCTGCGTTGCTGCATTCATCTCAGCCGCGAAATCCGGATCCACCGTGCTGGGATCAACAGGGTTCTTGCAGAAGAGGATGGCGGGATTGGAATCCATGGATCAGTTCAATTCCGCTGCTACCTGATCAACCCCCGATGTATGCTGTCCATGACAAGCGAGTCCAAGATGTGCAACTGCCTTCTATGGTTCACCAAGCTGTCCACTTTACTGTTCAATTGGGCCAAAGTTGAACTCGCGCAGTCTTCGCTGCAGAACAATCGTTCCTGATAGCCCAGTGCGATATCGGCAACAGGCACGTGTTCTTGGTCGGCCATCATACGCACGGTCATGAGATCGTATTTCTGCTCACCGAGATGCATTGGGTCCATCTGTTCCCCGCCTCGTCGCAGACCCATGACATAAGCACTGTCCAGTTCGGCGATCCGCTTTCCATCCTCAGCACACCTGTGGTCAACAGGCCCGCAACTTGTGAGAAGGGAAACGAGAAGGGAAAGGCCAGCGATCTTCCGCATAGGGTGAGGTTACTGTTCGAAGATATCACCGAACTGTTGACCTCCGTGGTTTGATCGGAGATCGACTTCATGGAACCGATAACGGTATGGTTCAATAGGATGTAGAAGATCGAGGACCTTGCGTCGATTCAGCGTCCATAGTACTTCCCGATCATCTTCGAGCGCTCCTGTCTGGCTTCTCTCGCCCGCTGGTCAAGGTCAGGAATTGTCCTTACGATCCTGAATTCCCATTGTTCGGATTCTTCGCTGGACCAGTCGCGGCTCAGCGAACATTGAAAGTAGATCGATGTCGCAGGGTAATAGACAACGATATTTCCGCCATCGCGTGCGTTCCAATCGCTCAAGTGTTCATTCACTACGCCGTCTTTGCTCCTGATGTAGTCCTCAATGAAGAGGCTATCGATCGTTTGACCGAGGACTATGGTGAATACCCGCCAATTGATGTTCTGATAGCAACCTTCGATCTCATTTGGGGTCCACGGGTAATACGCGTTCGACTTGACCGCCGCTTCCCAATTTCTAGCGCTGAGCTTCTCCTGTTCAATCTCCTCCTGCGTTCTTTCGCCTTCATTCAAATCCGGGATCACTTCATCACCCCCGAACTCGAAGTTCGGTTCATGCTTGCCATGATAGGATCTGCAATCGACTTCAACTTCATATTGAATGATGGTATCGCCTAATTGCTTGGTGTATTGCACTTGACCACACGGCATACTTGCGAAGCGATATCCATCGTCCACGATCGATCCCAAGGTGAGGTCCGAGTTCAATTGGAATGGATGCCAAGGGGGGATTCGATCGATCGCCTCGGGTCGGAAGAGCAAGTAGAGCAGAATCCCGTTCAAGAGGATCGAGACGATCAAGAGATATTTCAAGCGCTTGTCCAATTCACCCAGTGTGGAGACCTAACGGCATTTCGAGATTGCCAAGTGTGCTTGTGGCTGTTCCGTTCTTCGCGAACTTATGATGCCAATTAGAGGTCTTGGCGTAATGATGGAGCTTCCTTAACGGAGCAACTTATGCTACTTCGCCCTTCATCGCCGGCACCATCCTCACCACCTTCCCAACCACAATGCCCAGCGGCCGGCCGGTAAGCCGTTGCCCCAAGAAAGGGGTGTTGTGGCTCTTGCTCACGAGGTCGGCTTCGGTGCAGGTCCAGTCCACTTCGGGGTCGAAGAGGGTGATGTTGGCGGCGGTGCCCTCGGCGATGTGTACGCGGGGCAGGCCCAGCACGGCGCGCGGGCCGTGGGTGAAACGTTCGATGGTGCGGCGCAAGGGCATGCGGCCTTTCAGGGCGGTGTTGGCCACTCCGAAGGCGGTCTCCAGCCCGATGATGCCGAAGGCGGCGGGGCCGTATTCCAGCACCTTGTGTTCGCGGTCCTCAGGGCGGTGGTCGCTCACGATGGCGTCGATGGTGCCGTCCTTCACGCCTTCGCGCAGGGCATCGATGTGTTCCAGGTCGCGCAGTGGCGGCAGCACCTTGTAGCAGGTCTCAAAGCCGCGCAGGCAGCCATCGTCCAGCAGCAGGTTGTGAGTGGCCACGCTGGCGGTGATGTGCAACTTCTTCGCCTTCGCTTGGCGCACCAGTTCCACGCTTTCGGCGGTGCTGATCGTTGATACGTGCAGGTGCCCACCGGTGTATGCCAGGATCGCGAGGTCGCGTTGCAGCTGAAGTGTTTCGGCCAGCGGGGGCAGGCCCTTGAGGCCGAGGCGGGTGCTCATGGCGCCTTCGTGCATCTGCCCGTTGCGGGCCAGGTCCGGGTCGTTCGGGAACACCATCACGGGCAGTCCCTTGGCCCCGAGACCAGCGGCGTATTGCAGGGCAAGGAGCATCAGCCGCGCATTGCGGATGGTGTGCTGGTCGTCGCTGAAGCCCACCGCACCGGCCTGTTGCTGGTCGTGCAGTTCGGCGAGCTGTTCGCCCTTGAGGCCTTGGGTGATGGCGCCCAGCGGCAGCAGTTGCACGGGGTGGCCCTCGGCTTGGCGCAGCAGGTAGCCGATACCCGCGCGGTCGTCGGTGACGGGTTTGGTGCTGGGCAGCACAGCCACCGCAGTGAAGCCACCGGCAGCGGCGGCATCGAGGCCGTTGGTGATGCCGGCCTTCCACTCTTCGCCGGGATCGCGGAAGTGCGCGCGCAGATCCACCCAACCGGGACTGGCATGCGCCCCGTCGATCTTCACCACGGGGGTGTCGCCGCGGGCGATGCGTTCGCCGATCTTCTCGATGCGGCCATCGCGGATGAGGATGTCCACGATGCTGTCGTGGTGCGGACCACCGGGGTCCACCACCTTCACCTTGCGAAGTACGATCTCGTTCATCGGACGTAGCGGATCAGGAACACTTCAGCGGCCAGGAAGAGCAGGGCGAAGAGGATGAACCACTTCCACAGTTTGCGCCCCTGGTCGAGTTCATTCAAACGTAACGAAAGATCCTCGGAGCCGCCTTCGAGCACCGAGAAGGTGGTGAGCCCGCGCTCGGTGAGGAGGGCGCGCAGCTCGTCGCCGGTGAAGGCTTGCAGGTCGCTCTCGCGGCGGGCGAGGTTCAGCGCAACGGCGCTCAAGGTGTCGGTGCCGCTGGTGATGAAGTAGGGGCCGTCGGGCAGGTCCTGATCGTGCAACAGCAGCTCGGTGCGGCTGGCGGTGCGACGCACTTCGGGCACCAGATCCAGGCCTTCGGGACCTTTCAAATGTGGAGGCTCGTCGGTGGGTGTGGCGGTCTCCAACGGAATGCTGGCCTCGTCGCCGATGGTGTGGTAGAGGGCGCCCATGGGGCGGCTCAGTTCGGCCATGCGCAGCAGCGACGTGGCGAAGAGCGAGTGACGGGTGAGGTTGCTTGCGCTTTCGGCCAAGGGCGCCGCGCAGAGGTACACGGTGCCCTTGCCCCGCATGCTGCGCGCGAGGAAGGGGCTGCCGTCCTGCAAGCGCAGCAGAACATCGCTGCCCGGAGCAGGGCGCACGTTCCAGCGTTCGCGCACCACGGGCAGTTCCACGTTGCGGGGCATGGTCTGGAAGATGGCGCGGTAGAAGGGTTCTTCCAGGTCGATGCGGTCCACGCGCACGGTGCCGGTATCGAGACGGGTGGGAGCAGCCGCACCCATGGCCCCGAAGAGTTCGGTGTAGCGGCTGGCATCGCCTTGGCTCGGCGGGAACACGACCATGCTGCCGCCATTGGCGACGAAATCGGTGAGCGCGTTGAGCAGTCCGCCGGGCACATCGGGCAGGGCGTTCAGCACCACGAGGTCCTGCGCCGCAAGTCCGGCGAGGTCGAGCGCACGGTAGGGTTGGGTGGTGAAGGTGTGCGTGCTATCACCTGCGAAAACACTGGTGACGGCGCGGTCGCCGGTTGCATCGCCACCGCTCACGAGCAGCACGCGCAATCGGTCGGTCACTTGGTACGCGATGTAAAGGCGGTCATCGAACACCACGGGTTGATCGGTCACGCTCACCACGCCCCAGTGGTTGCCGGGGCCATCGCCTAGGAAACGCAAGGTGGTATCCACCACAGCACCGCCACCCACGCTGAAGGAGGCCACGGCGCGTTGTCGTCCGTCCACATCCAAGCGCAATGGCACATTCACCAGTTCTTGGTCGCCGTAGTTGCGGATCCGGACATGCAGTTCTTCATCCTGTCCGGCGCGGCGAACGGGGCTGCCGAACCAGGCGCTGTCGATGCTGAGGTTGTCCGGCGTGCTGGCGGTGAGCGGCACGATCACGGTGGGGACGAGGCTGTCGTTGGTCCAACTTTCCACATCGGTGATGGAGCGTTGCAGGTCGGTGAAGAGGATGGACCGCTTGGTCCGTGCCTCGCTGCTGGCCAGGGCTTCACGTTGGCGCAACAGCACTTTGCTGAGCAAACGGGAGTACGGACCGACCTCTGCTTGTGCCGATGCATCGAGGGCTTCGTCGCGCCCGAGCAGGATCTGCTCTTTGCCACCGAACTGGCCGGTGAGTACTTGGAAACGGTCGGTGGCACTGTAGGCCATCACGGCATCCTGTGCGCCTTTACGGGCTTGATCCAACAAGCGCCCTTGCGCGTTGCGACCGTCCATGCTGAAGGAGTCGTCCAAGAAGAGCGATACCGCCCGCTGTCCGGCCTGCACCGCGCCGCTTTTGCTGGGCAAGTAGGGTTGCGCGAAGGCCAATACCAAACAGGCCAGGGCGAGCAAGCGAGCCAAGAGCACGAGCCAATGCTGCACCTTCTTCCGAGCACGCGTCTGCTGCGAGATCTCCGCCAAGAACCGAACGTTCGGAAAGTCGATGCGCTTGAAGCGCCGAAGCTGGAAGAGGTGGATGAGCACCGGGATCGCCAGGGCGGTAAGGGCCCAGAGGAATGCCGGGTGTAGGAAGGACATTGGGTGCGAAGATAGTCGGGTGGGTGTTGGAACGCAGAGGACGCAGATGGGGCGGATCGACGCGGATTATGCAGATGGTGGCGGTGGAATGCGGATGGGATGGGGTTGGAACGCTGATGACACAGATGGGGGGATCGACACAGATGAATGCCACCCATTGCTTCATGACGAAGGATCAGTGCTCGTCAGCTGGATCCGCGTCCTCTGCGTTCCATAGCTCCCCCCAATGCCTGAGCTTTGATCAGCGTTCATCAGCAAGATCCGCGTCATCTGCGTTCCGTATTCACCCCGATACCGAACAACGCGATGTCGTACTTCACCGGGTCTGCCGGATCGAACATGCGTAGGCTGGCGGTGAGTTCCTCCACGGCCTTCCAATCGTCCTGGGTACGTTGCAAGAGGCCCAGCTCGCGGCCTACACGGCCGGTGTGGACATCCAGCGGCACCATCAGGTCGGCGGGTGTGATCTTCTTCCACAGGCCGAGATCCACGCCGCGGTCGTTGGGGCGCACCATCCAGCGCAGGTACATGTTGATGCGTTTGGCATTGCTGCCCTTGCCGGGATCGGCGACGTGCTTTTGCGTGCGTGGCTGGTGGGTGGGCTCGAAGAAGCGTTGCTTGAAGAGGGGAATGCCTTCACTTGCGAGCCACGAGCTTCGAGCCTTGAGCTTGCTTGCGCCAGCTCGTGGCTCGCGGCTCGAAGCTCCGTTCGCTTCCGGAAGGAATGCGTTCTCCAAACCGCCGTAGGCGTTGTACAGGTGGCGAAGACCGAGCACGAAATGCCGCAGGTCGGTGCCGTTGAAGGTGCGGTGGATGAAAGGGGCGAGGCGATCGAGTTCGCTGTCCGTAGCGTTCATTACGAAGTCGTGTGGTGCTTCGTCCATCAGTTGCACCAGCTTCTTCGCGTTGTTGATGATGGTGACGCGTTGGCCCCACGCGATGGTGGCCGTGAGGAAGCCGATCACCTCCGCGTCGGCGCGTCGTGCGAAGGAGCGCGGGATGTGGATGGGGTCGAGGTCGATGAAGGAGGGTTGCGCGTAGCGTTCGTAGGCCTCGTTCAATACCCCCTTCACTGCTGTCGCGTTCATGGTCGTTGCATCCCAGCGCGGATGTTCTGTGCCGCTTGGTCAACGGTCTGGGCGATGCGCTTGGCTCGTGTGCCGTCCGTCCGTGCACTGCTGATCCAGTAGAGGATGTACTTGCGCGCACTGGCGGGGAAGGCATCGAAATGCTTCTTCGCGGTACGGTCCATGGCCAACGCCTTGGCCAGATCCTTCGGAACTTCCAAGGTGTCCACTGCATCGAGTGTGGTCCATGAACCATTGGCCTTGGCCACCTCGATGGCCTTCATGCCGGCAGGCATCATGCGTTTGCTCGCGATCAGCCTGTCCACGTGGCCTTTGTTCACCTTGCTCCACATGCTTTTCGGCTTGCGCGGACAGACGTGGAGCATGGACCGGTCGGCATCCAGAGTGCGCGCCGTGCTATCGATCCACCCGAAACAAAGGGCCTCTTCCACGATCGGCACATAACCGATGTGCTTGTCGGGATGACCCTTCTTCCAGTACACGAGCCAAATTCCGGCCTTTCGGGTGTGATGCTTTCTCAACCACGCACGCCATTCCGCACGGCTGCACACCTCCACACGCTCCAAAGAATCGAGCTTGCTGGGTTTGCCCGTAGGGGTCATGAAGCGGTCAACAAGGCTATGTTATGATACACGAGCATTGCATACAGCACGGCGAAGGAGCAAAAAAGGATGTTCATGCCGTAGCCTCCCCATTTGAAGATCGCCCCGGGAGGTATGGTGTACATCGGATAGTATGCGAACTGCGTGATCACTTTACCGATCCAATAGGCGGCGATCAAGCCGGTGATGGCAACGGCAAGAGGAGTCCCGTTCATCAGGTCGTTCGGGATCAGAACGGCCATAAGCCCGAAGCCGAAGTTGAGTCCAACGATGTACCGTCCGTAGGTCTTGGCGATCTCTTGGTTCAACGGTTTCAACTTCCGCACATCCGTGTACCAATCGAATACCCGATGGCGGATATACGGGTAGATCAATGCGGTGAAGATCTGGCCGATCCCGCCCGCTACGATGAGCCCCGGATGGATTTGCATGATCACTTCCCGAACATCGGCATGTTGCTCATGTCCATGATCTCGTAGCCCGATGTGCTGAAGGCGGCTTCATCCACCTTGCCCACCACGAGGTCCTTGCAGTACATGACCATTTTGTCCTTGCCATTGGCATCGTTCCACGTGGTCTCCATCACCAGGCCGGTATAGGGCGTCTTCTGCCAGTTCTCCACTTTCTTGCCGCCCACCATGGTGCCCATGGCCTTCGATGGATCGAACTTGACATCCTCCGCGATCCAGGCTTCGCCGCTACCGGTCTCATCGCTGAACGTGTATTTGCGGCAGGTGTGCCCGGCAATGGTCCTGGTCTCATCGGTTCGCACGACCTTGGTCTTATCGGACGAGGCCTTGCCTTCCTTCTCATCCACGTTCACCTTCATCATTTTCATCTTCATGCCGGTGCGCTTTCCGTTCTCATCCGTCGTCAACGTGTACGTGAATTTGTTCTTGAGGTCATAGATCATGCGCATGTCCTGCTTGGCAGCAGAGCTGCTGTGCGGTGCAATGGCCATCTTATCGTCGGTGAATGCCAGGTCCACGAACATCGGGCTGTCCTTGTCCTCTTTCCCGCTCTTGTAATTATGCACCTCCATCTTGTAGGAACCGGTGAAACCCAACGGCTCGAAAGGGTCGTTGTTCTCTTCGATGGTGACACTTCCAGCACCACCGCCGGCACTCTGCTGACTTTGCTCCATCGCCCTCTTCATCAGCTCTTCGAGCGATTGGGCGTGGGTGTTCTGGCCAACGGAAACAACGAGCAGGGAGAGGAGGAGTGCGGTTCTCATGATCAGGGATGGTAGGGACGACAAGATAATGAAGCCTTGTATCTTCGCTTGCTACGGGCGCTTGGGACTCGCCAATGACCCAGCTGGCATGCGTTCCAACGTGTAGCTGCTGAGGTCGATGGAGGGTGGAGGTGCACTGCCGGGTGTGTAGTCCATCACCTCCAGTTCGATCATCGGCGCCAACACGAACTTGAACGCAACGCGATCACCGAGTTTGTACAGCAAACGGAATGCTTTCAATGGCCCTTCATTCAACGGGATCCAAGCGGGAGCTTCGGCAAAGGGCGATGGCGAAATGTCAGCGAGCCACATGTGCATGGTGTCGGCGCCTTCCACGAGCAGGTGTTCCGTGCAATCGATACCAGCGATGTTCTCGGTCTGCTTGGCGTTGATCGATCCGAAGGGAGCGAACTGCGCGCCTGCGCCGGGTGAACCCAAGCGATCGGTGAGCAGCACCGCATTCAACTCGCCCACGCGCGCCTTGCGCTCGATGATGTTGGCGATCACGGCCGTATTGCTGCTGAAGTCGGCGAAGTAGGTGGTGTGCGGGAAGCCCGGTATCATCTGCACCTGCACCACCCCGCGTGTGGTGTCGGACCATTGGCTCACATAGAGTTGTTGGGTGATGCCATCGTGCCGGATGGTGATGCGCACCATGTAGCTGCCGATGAAGGTGTTGCGCAAGGCGCTATGCGTCGGCTGGTCCGTGAGCACGGTGGAGGCTTCGGGTGCAAAGGACCCATGGATCCATTCGGGAAGCGCGATGGATTGTGCGTGTGTGCAGGTGGCCAGAACAAGAACGAGCAATAGCGCTGGATGCCGCATGTAACAGTGGTGTGTCGTGTTGCTCATCGCGGGGCCACGGGCGGTGGCGGTGGCGCAACCGGTGGTGGTTCGGGTATTTCAATCCGCGGTTCTGCGATCATGTATACCGGTGGCTCTTCAGTTGGTGCCACCAAATTGTCGTTCTCCAGGTCATCCATGGAAATGATGCGTTCTTCGATCATCGGTCGCTCCTCCCGATTCCGGCGACGCTCGAGCCGCTGATCCCGCACGCTGTAATTGCTCAGGTCGATGATCGGTGGCTTGGTGCTGCCGGGCTTGTAACTGGTCAATTGCGTGCTCATTACGGCCATCGGCATCGGCCTATCGGCGACACCGAAGAACATGATGTCCTTGAACTTCTGCGAAGGGCGTGGTTCCATCCACCGGGCCATGTCGAAGATGGGGTTCTGCACTTCCTCCTTCGGGAACAGGTAGAAATGGAGGAACCTTTCCGCCGAAGTGTGCAGTTCGCATTTACGGCCTAGAATTGTCTTGTATTGGCCTTGTGGTTGGAAGTCCATTTCCACACCACGCCCGAACTCGGTAAGTCCAGCGTCCTCCAGCGTGCCGATGTAGAGCTTGGGGATCACATAGCTGTGTCCTTCGTTGGTCGCTACGATGGCCACGTCTGCATCGAGATCGACCATGTAGATCACGGTGCCTTCATCGTCCGGGTCGTTGAGGGTGAGGACAGCACGGCGTGCATCGGCCCAGTAGCTGTATTTCGCAAGCCGGATGGTGGTGTCCTTCCTCTCATCAACATAGCGCGTAGGCGTTTCCGCCGTGAAGGTGCCGATGAAGGCATTGTCCGCGATGCCGCGATCCACGGGTGCGGGTGTGAATTGCACTGGTAATGGATGGGGCTCGAGCGAAGTGATGGAGCTGCGCATCCAATCCGGCAGGCGGCCGATGCCCGAGTTGTTCAACCACTGGAAACGCTGCTCCACCACCTTGTATGGCCTATGCTCCAGCACAGGCATGGGCGTGGCGCCGGGCGTGATCGACAGGAAGGCGATACTCCCGGCTTCTAGCCCAAAGCGGCGCTTCGGCCAGTCCACACGCATCGATCCGCCAGCGTTCCTGTCGCTGAGTGCGCTCAGGAATTTCAGGTCGCCTTCGCGGCACAGCCACTGCGCCCACACCAGCAGGTCGGCGAAGAGCTTGGGGTGCTTGTTGGTGCTCCAGTAGTAGGTCGTGTCCTTGTTGCCGTCGATGCCGCGCAGCTCCTTGCAAGATGCTCCCAGGATGTCCTCCACACGACCGGTCGCTTGCACCGAATCGTTCCAAAGCTCTCGGAAGTAACCGGCCTGCGGGATCTCCAGATCCTCTACAGCGAAGAAGTTTCCATCCTCGTGCGTGCTTGCGTTCATGCGCAGGTTCGCCTCCAGGTCGATGTAATAGGTTCGCCGTTGTTCGCCTTTCCGGTCGATCTCTTTGATCACCACACGATACTTGTCGCTCCAGAAATCGTAGCGCGATCCGTTCTTCTTCGCGATGCTCCATGTGCCGATGAAGGCGTTGGTGTGCAAGGGGGCGCGCTTCGGTAGGATACAGGACTGTGTCTTCTCGGTGGAGATCACCTGTTGCATCCAACCGGGCAGCGTGTTCAAGTCGCCTGCGAGTTCGGGTTGGGCGAAGGCTGTGCTGGCGCTGGTGATAAGGAGAAGACAAAGTGCTGTTAAGCGCATGGTGCGAAGATCGGTTCGAAGCGCGCGCGCTTGAGCAAGAAACGGGCCGGGATCAAGCCTTCACCGTCACTGCCGCGAGAAATACAGAAGGACCTCTGCTTGGTCTTCTTCGAGCACTTGCATGACCAACTCACCGTTGTTCAATCGGGTCACCAGGAATTCAGTGAACTCGTTGCCTTCCGGGTCGATCAACGTGAGCCTTCCTTTCTCGCCAGCGCGCCATTTCCCATCCATTGTTTCCAATTCCCCTTCCGTGGCGTCGCGCATGGTCAGCGTACTATCCGGCCGAATGATCCAATCCACTTTGCCAGTGGGGTCCATGTCCGGGTCCGAAAGGCCGTTGATGGTGACCTTGGTCGCACTCCAAGAACCGCATAGCGCGCATGTTCCTTGATCCTGAAGGACGATGGTCTCTTGCGGTGCACGCTCGGCCGAAGTGGGTGTGCCCGGAGCTGGACCGGTCCCGCATGCGACCATGAAGAGGCAGAGGAATGGGGTCAAGATCTTTCGCATCGTGCGTATCACGGTTTGCTTGGTCCTCAGATCACCCCATCCCGCATCACCAACCGTCGATCCGCCATGTCCGCCAACTCCGCACTATGGTTGAACATCATGGGAGCGCGGCACTGCGCGTGTTCGTTGGGACGACACCACCAATACTGCGCAAGACGACATCGCGGTCATTCTCTGGACCGGTGTATTTAACAGCCCCATCCATGTTCGCGTCCTCTGGCCAGTAGCCCGCTAGGGTGGCGGTGGGTACCACACCGCCAATGCGTAGAAGCACGAGGTCACGGTCGCTTGCATCTCCGGTATAACGCACCGTTCCATTGAAGTTCACATCGCCCGCCGCCAACACCATTACACCGTCGGTAGCTACCCTCGCTCCACCATCGTAAACCTGTGTGGTCGGTAACGTGAAGTCCACAAAGGCAATGCCCGAACCGTAGGTAACAGGTGTTGCCGTTGAAAGCATTACAGGCAGGTGGTTCCGTGATCGGATCGCCACGCAATAACTGCCAGCAGCCAGGCCGGGGAAACCGACGGTGCTCACGCCATCGAGGTCCACCACATCGCCATCGCGCTGCAAGAGAACTGCACGTGAAGCCGCAACGGTGCCCGGCGTCGCGGCCGGTCGCATTTCCACGATCACCCAATCCACGATGGCGTTATTACCGGTGGTGCTCAAGATCGAAGTTGGGATCGTGCTGCCTGCGGTGAACGTCGGGTGCGCATAGCCCATTGCCGTGAAGGGCTGGGTGAGCGGGAAGGTGGGGAGGGTGCGCAAGGCGTCATTCATCAATGTGGCGCTGTAGGGTCCTTCGAGCATCAGCCTAATGCTTGCACGAGGGGTTCCGTTGATGCGGGCGATGTTGTTCCGGCCGATCCCGTTGTATGAAATGAACTGACCACCCAACACGTGTTTCCCATCGGGAAGCGGAGTAATTGCGAGAACCGCGCCACTGGGTCCCGTCCCAGGGTCGAAGTTCGGGTCCAGATCCCCATTGGGCATCAGCATGGCCATCCTATTCCTTGTGGTGCCGTTGTAAGTGGTGAAGAACCCACCGATCATGATCTTGCTGTCCGGTTGAACAACGATGGAGGTCGGAGGCATGTCCAGCCCCGTCCCGGGATCGAAGCTGCTGTCCAATGTGCCATCCACGTTCAAACGGGCGATCTTGTTGCGGGGTGTGCCATTGACCGTCGTGAACCAGCCTGAGATGAGGACTTTGCCATCGGCCTGTAGCGCGGCTTCATTGAGGCTGGCGTCGGCTCCAGCACCGAAGTCCACCAGCTGATCGACGCTTCCGTCTGGGTTCAATTGCACGACCCCGTTGCGGGGTAAGCCATTGAATGTGGTGAAGGCCCCGACCGCGACGATCTTACCATCCGGTCGCAGAAGGATGTTCCGTACGGCCTGGTTCGCACCGCTTCCGGGATCGAATCCGCTATCCACGTTACCGTTCGGTAACAGACGTGCGATCCTGTTCCGTGGCGCACCATTGAACGTAGTGAACTGGCCGCAGATCAGGATCTTTCCATCGGGCTGAACGATGATGCCATCCACGGATCCCGAGGTCCCCGATCCCGGATCGAATCCGGTGTCAACGCTCCCGTCGGTGCCGAGGCGGACCAGACCGTTGCGGGTGATACCGTTGACCGTCCAGAACACTCCCCCTACGAGCGCTTTGCCATCAGGTTGTACGGTGATCGCACTGGTCCAGATCCCGGATGTGAACCGGGCATCGTAGGAAGCATCGAGTGATCCGTCCGGAAGCAGCCTGGCCAGGAACTTTCTTGCCGGACCATTGAACCCGCTGAAACCACCTCCCAGCAGCACCTTTCCATCCTGTTGCACGGCCAAAGCGGTCGGGTAGCTGTTCACACCCGATCCCGGGTTGAACGTAAGGTCCGTATTCCCATCGGTGTTGAGGTGGGCGAGCCCGTTGTAACCATATCCGCCCATGGTGGTGAACACTCCGCCAATAAACATGGACCCGTCGGCGCGCAGCGCGATACTGGAAATTCCACCATCCCCGGCCGGTGCGAATCCGGTGTCGAACGTGCCGTTCGTATTCACGCGTACCAGATAGGGTTGAGCGGTGCCGTTGAAATCGGTATAACTGCCGCCCAGAACGATCTTGCCATCGGGTTGTATCGAAATTTCATCGATAGCTCCGTTGGCCCCGGTCCCAGTGTTGAACGTGGCGTCGAGGCTGCCGTTGCTGTTCAATCGAGCGATACGGCCGCACGCAGTGGAATTGTAATTGATGAAAGAACCGCCGATCATTACACGTCCATCCGAACGCAAGGCGATGCAACTTACCGGATCCGATGCACCGGTTCCAGGGTTGAATCCTGAGTCCAACATCCCGTTCGCCAAGACGCGCGCGACGCGGTTTCGAGAAACTCCACCGTACGTGGTGAAGCTCCCCCCGATCAGCAATTTACCGTCCGGTTGTAGCACAGCATCCGCGATCTCGAAGTTGGCTCCTGTACCGGGGTCAAAGCTCGTATCAAGGCTACCGTTCGAATTTACCCGTGCCAGGTTGTTGCGCACGATACCATTATAGGTCAGAAAATTCCCAGTGAGGATGATCTTGCCATCGGCCTGTATGTTCAAGCTGTAGACCGTGCCGACCACGCCGCTACCGGGGTCGAAACCGGTGTCCAGTGATCCGTCCGTGTTCAAGCGGGCAATGCCATTTCGCGATACGCCATTGAAGAGGGTGAATGATCCGCCGATCAGGATCTTCCCATCCGCTTGAACGGCCACATCCCATACATTGCTGTTGGCCCCCGTTCCTATGTTGAAGCCCGCATCGAATGAGCCGTTCGCATTCGCTCGAGCCAGACCGGGAGCGCTTCTGCCATTGTACAGGGCGGTCCCGCCGATCAGGATCATGCCGTCAGGTTGCAGGGTGAGGATCGGCGTGCCGAGCACCCCCATGCCTTGTCCGAAACCCACATCGTTAGTATTGAACGTGGGATCGAGCGCCCCTTCCTGAGCCGTAAGTAGCCCGGCCGATGTGGCCAACCCTGCACTAAGAATGATTCTCTGCAACGTGATCATCCAATACCTCGTTTATACACCGGAGACGGAGCGCCAACTCTTGAGTTGCTTGCCGACCTCGCAACCCTCAGATCACCCCGTCCTTCATCACCAACCTCCTGTCCGCCATTTCCGCCAGCTCCTCGTTGTGCGTCACGATCACGAAGGTCTGGCCGAGTTCGGTGCGCAGGTCGAAGAAGAGCTGGTGCAACTCCTTCGCATGGGCGCTATCGAGGTTGCCGCTGGGTTCGTCGGCCAGCACCACGCTGGGGTTGTTGAAGAGGGCACGGGCTACGGCCACGCGCTGTTGCTCGCCGCCGCTCAGCTGGCCGGGTTTGTGTTCCGCACGTGCGGCAATGTTCAGCCGTTCCAACAGTTCCTTCGCTCGAGGTGTGCAATCGTTCATGCTACGACCCGCGATCAGGCCCGGCATCATCACGTTCTCGATGGCGGTGAACTCCGGCAGCAGGTGGTGGAACTGGAAGACGAAACCGATGTGCTTGTTGCGGAAGGCGCTGAGGGCCTTGGTGCCGAGTTTCGTCACCTCCTCGCCGTTGATGGCCAAGGATCCTTGATCGGCGCGCTCCAAGGTGCCCAGGATCTGCAGCAGGGTGGTCTTGCCGGCACCGCTGGCCCCGACGATGCTGACCACTTCGCCTTTGGCAACATGGAGGTCCACGCCCTTCAACACAGGTAGGTCGCCGAAACGTTTGAGGATGCCCGAAGCCTTTATCATGCCCCGCAAAGAAAGCGGTTAGCGCTACGTCTCGGACCGGCTGATCCTCTGCGACCCCGCTGGGGTCAATGGTGCGCGACCTATTGTTCTAGTTTCTGTGACCCCGACGGGGTCATGGTCGAGCATTGATGTTACACGTATCCGGGACCCAGCGGGGTCGGCGAGCATTGTTGTAGTTCCAGTTGCGCGTGTTCCGACCCTAGCGGGGTCGCAGAAAGCTCCTTGGTTTTCGAACGTAGCGAGGGTAGTCAACCTGAACCCAAGGCACCGTGGTCGCCGTCCATCAACGAACGTCCAACAACCGAATACCAATGGTCAAGGCAAATGATGCTCCCTCTCCACGCTCCAGGCTTCGGCCGGTGCAACGAACAAGGCCTTCACCACAGGCCATACCGAAGCAAAGACCTCCGAAACACGGTACGCTTCCAGATCAGCAGGACCGTCCCAATGGCTGTAGGTGAAGAAGATGCGCGGGTCGTCCACATCGTGCAGCAGCTCCAGGTGCCTGCATCCAGGGAAGGCGCGGATCTTCGGTTTCCAGGCCTCGAACAGATCCTGGAAGTACCCGGTCTCCTCTGGGCGGAAGGTCATTTTGAC
Organism: uncultured Bacteroidota bacterium; assembly: GCA_902826215.1. Lineage (GTDB taxonomy): Bacteria > Bacteroidota > Bacteroidia > Flavobacteriales_F > PHOS-HE28 > PHOS-HE28. The sequence goes on along the minus strand of CADEDY010000016.1, from coordinate 47,449 downwards.
GATGCGGATGAGCATGGGCCTTGGTTGATCGGTGTCAGTTGTTGGACATCCTTTGCCAGCGAGGATCCGTGGTCCAGAATGCCTTGGCGTATTCGTGCATCAAGGACTCGGGCGACCATCCAGTGCGAACGGGCACCCAACTACTTCCTCGTCCAATCCCCGAACTCGACCCGTACGGCATCGTTGTACTTCACACCGAACAAGCGCGCTGCGCCACCTCCGGATCCTTCCACGCCTTTGTTCACGGCGATCTCCAGCAGTCCGGTAGCGTTGAAGAAGGCGAGCCGTTCTCCTTGTGGCACATCGCCATACGTGGCGTGTATGCGGGTGATGTCGTCGGCCGATAGACCGAAGCCGATGCGGAAGGTGCGCCCTTTGCCCACATCGTCGAAAAGCTGCTTGCGCACGTTGGTGACCAGGTTGCCGTAGGAGTCGATGTAGAGCACCTTGCCGCGAATGGCTGCAGGGTCCACTGCGGGCTGGAAACCGATCTGCTCCTTGATGTGCACCACCTTGCGGCCGATCACATCCATAGTGCCGCCGCGTGCGATGTGGCAGGCCACCTTCACGAAGACACTCCGCGTGGGGAAGGCCACGTGGTCGTCGTCCAACTTCATCGTGATCTCGAAGGCCTCGTGCGGCATGCCATCGAAAAGCAGGCTGAAGATGCCGTTGTCCGCGCCGATGAAGAAGTGCCCATCGTGACGCACAACGAGGTGCGGCGTTTGCCCATCGGCCTCCGGATTCACCCCGATGATGTGGATGGTGCCGCGCGGGAACACCGGGTAGGCTTGCCGAAGCACGAAAGCAGCCTGCCCATTGTCGAAAGGCTTGATCGAATGGCTCACATCCACGATCCGCGCCTCCGGGTATTGGGTCCAGATCGCACCCTTCACCGTGGCCACATAGTGGTCCTTCAGCCCCATATCGGTGGTGAGCGTGATGATGGACATGACGGAAGACGAACGAAGGCCAATGGCGGACTACCTTCGGCGCTCAAAACTATCGAGGTCCTCTAGCGGACTTCGGCTGAATTGATCAACAACCGATTGTTACTTTGATCGAGAAGCTCATCACCCTATCTGGCGTGGACCCTGTGGAGGTTCTAGGGGCTAACGACGCCAACCTTCGCCTGATCCGTACCCACTTTCCGAAGCTGAGCCTGATCGCTCGCGGCGATACGCTCAAGGTGAGCGGTGCCGAGGCGGACATCCTTGCCTTCGAGGGCCGGTTCCAGCAACTGGTGGACCATGTTGCGAAGTACAACGAACTGCCCCGCAAGGTGCTGGACGACATCATGGGCACCAGTGGACCTGGTGAGCGCGAAAATCCGGATGAAGCCGGTGTGCTCGTATACGGCAACGCCGGCCTGCGCGTGAAAGCCCGCACCCGCAATCAGGAGAGGCTCGTGGAGGCCGTGGAAGCCAACGACATGGTCTTCGCCATCGGCCCGGCGGGAACAGGGAAGACCTACACCGCGGTGGCCCTTGCCGTGAAGGCACTGAAGGAACGGAAGGTGCGCCGCATCATCCTTACCCGTCCGGCGGTGGAAGCGGGGGAGAACCTCGGTTTCCTGCCCGGCGACCTGCGCGAGAAGCTCGACCCGTACCTGCAGCCGCTCTACGACGCCCTGCGCGAGATGATCCCGGCGAGCAAGCTGGCCGATCACTTGGACGAAGGGGTGATCCAGATCGCACCACTGGCCTTCATGCGCGGTCGAACCCTCGATCACGCTTTCGTGATCCTGGACGAGGCCCAGAACGCCACTTTGCCGCAGCTGAAGATGTTCCTGACCCGGATGGGGCGCAACGCTAAATTCGTGATCACCGGGGACATGACGCAGGTGGATCTTCCGGATCGCATGCCATCGGGGCTCTTGCCGACGGTGAGCATGCTGCGCAACGTGGAAGGCGTCAACGTGATCGAACTGGACGAGAAGGATGTGATCCGACACGAGCTCGTGATCAAGGTGCTGAAAGCATTCCGGGAGCTGGAGGAAAAGAACAAACCGAAGCAATGAGCATGGGAATGGCCGGCACGTTGATGCATTCGGACCTGTACTTGCCACACGTGGAGAAGATCTACCGCGGCAAGGTGCGCGATGTGTACCACCTCACTGATGGCCGTACGATCCTGGTGGCCACCGACCGCATCAGTGCGTTCGATGTGGTGTTGCCGCGTGGCATTCCGCACAAGGGCCAAGTGCTCAGTCAGCTCAGCTGGTTCATGTTGCAGTCCACGGCACATGTCGCCCCCAATTGGTCCATCGCTGCGCCCGACCCCAACGTGGTGATCGGGTATACCGCGAAGACCGTGCGTGTGGAGATGGTGGTACGCGGCTACCTCGCAGGGCATGCTTGGCGTCGGTACAAGGCCGGTGAACGAATGCTGTGCGGTGCCGAGATGCCCGATGGATTGAAGGAGAACGATCGTTTCCCTGTACCGCTGATCACGCCAAGCACCAAGGCCGAGGAGGGCCACGACGAGGACATCACACCAGCGGAGATCCTGGAGCAAGGAATCTGTTCCCGGTTCGAGTGGGATACCATGTGCCGCTATGCCCGCGCACTCTTCGCGGAGGGCACACGACTGGCTGCGGAACGGGGCCTCATCCTCGTGGATACCAAATACGAGTTCGGTCGCACGTGGAACGGCGAGATCCTGCTGATCGACGAGGTCCACACGCCCGACAGTTCACGCTATTTCTACGCCGAAGGCTATCAAGAACGCCAGGACCGCAACGAGCCGCAGCGGCAGTTGAGCAAGGAATTCGTGCGCGAATGGCTCATCGCCCACCACTTCATGGGCAAGGAAGGGGAGCAGGTACCGGACATGGATGATGCCTTCGTGCAAAGCGTCACCGATCGCTATACCGAACTCTACGAACGCATCACCGGCCAACGCCTTGCTCCCGCACCCACGGACGACATGAACGGTCGGATCCAGAATGCGCTGGAGGCGTGGTTGGGGTAGGAGGTGCTCAAGCTTCTGGATCCAGTGATCCGCACCGTCTACGTTCTACTGCTTCGCCTTCAAGAACTGCGCGGTGTATTCCTTCTCCCAATCGTAGTAGGCGCCCACCTTATCACCGTTCGCGCTGAGCCAATTCTTCACCGCCTTGTCCCCACTGCTGGCATTGGCGATGTACGATAGCGCCTCCATGTGCTCCGCATCGCGCACAGCGATGATCCAGGCGGCGTGGTAGTCCCAATAGAATCCGAAGTTCTTCGAGCGGTTGTCCTTGAGGTTACCGGCCAGCAGATCCAGTTGCATCTTCAAGTTGGTTGCGGGGTTCGGTGCTTCGCTCTCGATGCCCTGTTCTTTCAAGGCCCCGCCGATCAAGGCTGCAAGGTTCAAGCTGCCCAATAGTTGCATCGAGGTCTCCGCCATGCGGAAATCGTTCTCGTGGATGACCGTATCCTCCAACTGCCCTATTTTGCTCGGGTCGAGGTAAATGGTGGTGTTGCCCTTCTTGTCGGACTTCACATTGGACATTGTGAGGCGCTGGAGTTGGGCAAGGCATTCTTCGGCACGCGCCCCTTCCGGCTCCAGGATCAGGAAACGGCAGAGCGCCAGTATGGCAGGGACGGTGTTCACCTGGCGTTCCAGCAAGCGCGCCATGAGCCCTTGTGTGCCGGGGTGGTACGGGTCGAGGCGCGCACTTTCCTGCAAGGCCACCTGGGCAGCGGCCAAGCTGTCCATGCCGAAGAGCGTGACGCCCTTGTTGAAGTGCAGCATGGCCATTTCCGGAAGTACGGAAATGCCTTGGTCATAGACGCGCAACGAAGCTTCCGGGCGACCGAGCTGGTCCATGCAGTTGCCGTAGGTCACGTATACCATGGGCATCTCCCGGGCACCGTTGTGCTTGGTGATCACCTCTTGGCACAGGGCCGCACTTTTCTCGAACTCGCCCATGGAATTCAACGTCATCGCCTTCTCGGCCATGGCCATCGCGTTGTCCGTGTCCAAGGCCAGCGCATCGTCGTACTTCTTCAGCGCTTTCTTGAAGTCGCCCTTGTCGTGCAGGGCTACACCCTCATGCACTTTGATCAGGGCGGCATCCGGTTTCTGTGCGGATAGGTGAAGGCCTGCGCACAGGGCAGCAACAAGGAGGGTCGAACGGACAAGCATGCGTTGGTTGTTGGGGTGAAACTAATGGATCCTCGTCGGAAGGCCTGGTTCGGAAGTTCGTGTGTGAATGCTCCATCAGCCGTTGACAACTCGATGTGCGAGTTGCTGACCGAACCCCATGCCATGCCCAACTTGCGCCATCTGTCGCCATGCACCCGGCCCTCATCCTCACATCGATCACCGCGTATTTCGCGCTTCTCTACGGCATCTCGGTAGTCACTTCTCGTGGAGCTGGGAACGATGCATTCTTCGTTGGCGAGCGACAGTCGCCATGGTACATCGTCGCCTTCGGCATGATCGGATCATCCTTGAGCGGGGTCACATTCATCAGCGTGCCGGGCATGGTAGGGGCGGACCAGTTCAGCTACCTGCAGATGGTGCTGGGCTACCTGCCGGGCTACGCGGTGATCGCTTTCGTGCTGTTGCCTTTGTATTACCGGCTGCAGCTCACGTCGATCTATGGTTACTTGGGCGAACGTTTCGGTCGCAACAGCTACCTCACCGGTGCGTGGTTCTTTCTGCTCAGTCGAAGCTTGGGCAGCGCTGCCCGGCTCTACCTCGTGGCGGAGGTGTTGCAGTTCCTCATCTTCGAACGAATGGGTGTGCCGTTCGTGGTCACGGTGGTCATCACCATCGCCCTCATCTGGCTCTACACGCACAAGGGCGGCATCCGCACCATCATCTGGACGGACACGTTGCAGACCTTGTTCATGCTGTTGGCCGTGGGCCTGACAGTGGTCCTGCTCGGCCAGAAGATGGGCTGGAGCCTCGGCGAGGTGTTCGCACAGCTGCGGGAAAGTCCGCTTTCGCGCGTGTTCTTCTTCGATGATCCGAAACCCGGCACGTATTTCTGGAAGCAGTTCCTCGGTGGCATGTTCATCGCTATCGCCATGACGGGCCTGGATCAGGACATGATGCAGAAGAACCTCAGCTGCCGCAACATCCGTGAGGCGCAGAAGAACATGGTCTCGTTCAGCTTGGTGCTCGTCTTGGTCAATATGGCTTTTCTCGCGCTGGGGGCCTTGCTGTACACCTACGTGGAACAAGCTGGTGTCGCATTACCAGCAAAGCCCGATCAGCTCTATCCGATGCTGGCTACCGACGGAAGTCTACCGGTGATCGTGGGTCTGCTCTTCATCCTTGGGCTCATCGCAGCGGCGTATTCCAGTGCGGATAGCGCCCTCACTGCACTCACCACCAGCGTGTGCGTTGATGTGTTGGAGATCGAGAAGCGACCGGAGGCGGAGCGAGTGCCGTTGCGGTTGCGCGTCCATCTCATCATCAGTGCGGCCATGGTGGTGCTGATCCTCTTGTTCCGCTTGTTCAACGACGACAGTGTGATCAAGACCGTGTTCAAAGTAGCCGGTTTTACCTACGGGCCTTTGTTAGGGCTCTTTGCTTTCGGCATGCTCACACGCATGGCTGTGAATGATCGCTGGGTGCCGCTGGTCGCTGTGCTTTCACCGGTCGTGACCTTCGTGCTTGATCTGTACTCCGTGGAACTCTTTGGCGGTTACACGTTCGGCTTCGAACTGCTGCTGGTGAACGGGGCGATCACCATGCTCGGCTTGGCGTTGATCGGTCGGTGGCATACGCAGGCAGCGTAAAGCGCGTTATTGTCGTCATAGGGAAGGTACCCAACCTTCTTCACGTTCTTTACGTGTATGTGTTCGGAGACCTTTCACTTGACCTGAAACCAATTATCATGATGCGCACTACATCGACCTTGGCAGCAGCTGCTTGCTCACTCCTGATGTTATCGGGTTGCCACAAAGGCACGGGTATCGGTCCCGGTGCACAGGGCGGGGATCTGAACGCACTCTTCGAGCAGCGTGTGGAGAACGCCGCGCAGACCTTCACCGTGAACGCCACGACCGGTGGAGTGATAACCGGCGAGGATGGCGTGCAAGTGCTGTTCGGTCCGGGAGCATTTCGCAACAGTGCCGGGCAAGTGGTCTCCGGGCCTGTGCAAGTGAAGCTCGTGGAAGCCTTGGCGATCGGCGATATGATCCGTTTCAATAAGCAGACCGTGGGCAACGACAACGGTATACTTCGCCTGTTACGGAGTGGTGGAGAGATCCGCGTGACCGCCACCCAAGGTCAGGAGCAACTCGAATTGGGCCCACAGGGCATGCGGGTGAACGTGCCAACTGCGCAACCCGACCCGAACATGCAGGTCTTCTTGTCCAACGGAATGACCGAACAGAACATGATCTGGAGCTTAGCGGATTCGATCGCCGTGGATACCACGGGAACTGGTTGGACCGGAGAGCCCGGGCCAACGCCATTCTACTACCAGTTCACAGCTCCATCTTTCCAATGGATCAATTGCGACTATTTCGCTGGTTTCTCGAATACATCGATTTGTCGTGCAACTACTCCCTTGGATATGCCGAGGGATAGCACCATGATCTGGTTCGCTTTCCCATCGGAGAATGCGGTCATGGGCTCCGGTTGGCAGGACCCCAATATTTACCTTACCTACCAAGTGGTCCCTATCGGTTTTCAGATGATCGTGGTCGGGCTCTCGCGCAACGGCACGGACTATCAGTCGGCATTCAGCACCGTTACCGTCACCCCGGACATGACCATTCCTTTGACCTTCCAGCCTACCACGTTGGCCGATTTCGAAACGGCCCTGGATGGGTTGTGAACACGCAATGGATCAAGCGACGGAAGCCTTCTTCTTCTCCAAACCGAACCTTTTCGTAAGCCACTTGCGGGCTTTGTAGTGAACCGGCGCCTCGAAACGCAGGTGCACTTGGTTGGCCGCCAACTGGATCAGCGTGAACACGAGGATGAACCACGGGATGTACAACAACCAGTGGATCTCGAAGCCGAGCTTCAGCAGGATCTGCCTGCTGTAACGCAGCATGAATTCGTGGATCATGTAGAAGGTGAAGCTCGCCTCACCGAGAAAGACCATTCGATCCGAGGAGAGGAACCAACTCTTGGTGTTCTTCTTGAACGCTGTGCCCAGCACCACCAGCACGCAGCCCGGTAGAAGCCACGTGCTCTCCGGGGTCGATTCGTTGCGGTAGTACTCAACGGCCATCAGGCCACAGAACCACAGAATGCCCAAGGGCAAGAGGGCCTGCATCCACGCCTTGTCAAAGCTCTTGAAGCGCTGGAAGAATAGGAAGACCATGATCCCGAGCACATAATCCGCTAACCGGAACGGTGCTCGTTCCACATGCACAACGGACGATGGATCGCCCCAAGGGGCCCAGTAGACCGACGTGATCACGACTAGAACAAGTACGATCGCACCAAGCACCAACCCTTTGTTCTTCCTCGCCCTCAGCATCAAGGCAAAGAGCAGGGGGGTGCACACGTAGAAGAGCATCTCGCAGCTCAACGTCCACGACACTTTGTTTGGGCCGGGACCAGGGCCGGGGCCGAAGGGATTCCACTCCTGCAACAAGGCGATGTGGATCGGTAGGTTCTCCACTTGGATGGGCGAGGTGCTGCTGTTCAAACCAAGCGGCAAGCAGATGATCATGGTGATCAGGTGCAGCGGGAAGATCCGGGTGATGCGCGCGATCATGAACCGACCGGCATTGGCGCGTGTCGGGTCATACCGATCCTCGCCGTAGTAGACGTAGGTCATGATGAAGCCACTGAGTACGAAGAAGACCGAGACACCGATGCGGCCTTGCAGCTCAGCATGTTCATGCCCCAACCATTCCAGACCCGGCAGCATGCTGGCGTGCAGCGAAAAGACGATGAAGGCCGCATAGAACCGCAGAGCGGTAAGCGGGCGAATGAGTTCCTGGTTCATCGAACGGGTCGAGGAGACGATCGCTGTAAAGGTGCGATGCGTCGCGTTCTACGTTCTGCCGCAGGGTAGGGTTCCTTCCACAGGTTGGGGCTAAGAACCTTTGAGGCCAGGTTCAGTCCTGCCTTTGCCAGTTGCGCTCGATCGCTTCCAGTAACTCGTCGTGGACAGCGCTGTTGGTGGCCACGATCTCCTCGTCGAACACCGGGTCCTTGCTGGGCGCGAATCCGCTGACCTTGCCACCGGCCTCGCGCACGAGCAGCACACCTGCTGCTACATCCCAGCTGTTCAATCCGTACTCGTAGAACGCCTCGAAGCGTCCGCAAGCCACATAGGCCAAGTCCGCAGCGGCACTGCCCAAACGACGGATGCCGCGTGTGCGGTGCATGAGTTCGCGGAGCAGATCCATGTACTCGGCCTCGTAGCCGAAGTCGTCATAGGGGAAGCCTGTTGCAAGGAGACTATCCACCAGTTCCTTGCGCGGCGATACCCGGATCGGTTTGCCGTTCATGAAAGCGCCGCCATCCTTCCATGCAGTGAAGCGTTCGTCACGGGTGACCTCGTGCACCACACCAAGCAGGGGCTCGGTGCCATCCACCAAGGCGATGCTGATGCAGTAGCAAGGCACGCCGTGAACGAAGTTGGTGGTGCCATCCAGCGGATCGATGATCCAGTTGAGCCCTTCGCCACGCTCACCACTGCCTTCTTCGGCGATGAAGCCTGCTTCCGGCAGGATCTTCTCCAGTGCTTCCACCAAGCGGTCCTCGGCGGTGTGGTCCACGTGCGTCACCAGGTTATTCGCGCTCTTGCTGGAAACGCCCGCCTCGGTGAGCTTCGGCGCTTCTTCACGGATGAAGGCAGCGATCTCGATGCACAATGCTTCGACCTGTTCAGTCAGTTTCTTGAGGTCCATGGTCAGGGGTCTTTTTGGAGCGTAGCCAGACGATGCCGGCGATGCCCACGAGTATCAGGATCAAGGAGATCACCTCGGCTTGCGTCCACGTTCCAGCGAAGGGAACGTTCACACGGATCTTCTCGATGAAGAAGCGTTCGATGCCATTGAAGAGCAGAAAGGCGAAGAAAACGATGCCACCCGTAGTGACGTGTTTTCGCAATGCCCAGAGCACGAAGAACAAGCCCACGCACATGAGGGTCTCGTAGATCGGGGTGGGGTAAACGGGTTCCGGAAGTACCGTGCAATAGCCGGGGAAGCAGGGTTCGCCGGTGAACGGAACACCTACACCGTTCACGTTGTTCGGGTAGGAATAGGACCACAGCCAGTTGGGGATCCAACTCGGCGCTGGTGTGTTGTTCACGATGCCCCAATCCCCGTCGCCGCTCACTTGGCAGCCTATGCGACCAATGCCGTAGGCGAGCATCACTCCGGGTGCTGCTGCATCCATGCCATGCCAAGCGGGAATGCCGTTCTTCTTGAAGTACCGGATCACCATGAAGCCCGCGAGGATCAAGCCACCGTACATCGTAAGACCACTGAAGACGCCATCGCCACCGGGGTTCTTGATGAAGGCGACGAACTCATCGGGGTTCTCCAACCAATGGAAGAGCTTGGCGCCGATGAGGCCCCACAGCGCGGCCACCATGGTGATGTTGCCACCGTGTTCGTGCGCTTGCATCCGAACTTCTTCGGTCTTCGGTTCAGCCAGCCTGGCCTTCTGTTTCTCGCGCCATTTGTTCGAAGCAAGCAGAGCGCCCACCGCGAGACCGCCAATGAAATTTCCTTGTCCGCTCAAGAGGAAGCCTTGCGGATCGGCGGTGGAAGCCTCGAAATGCAAGAGCAGGTGAATGCCCTTCCACCCGATCAGAAAGCCGATCAAGCCGGTGCTGATCAATTCCCAAGGTGATGCGGGTAGGCCGATGGTGACCTTCCGCATGACGGGTTGCAGCAGGCCGAGCCCTTCCTTACGACGCAATTCCAGCCCCAAGGTCCAACTCGCGAAGAGGAAGGCGAGGGCCACGAAGAAGCCGAAGCTGTTCAAGAACCGCAGCCCGGGAAGGTCAATGCCGGTGAGGTCGAGCAGGGCGTGGTAAAGGGTAGGGTACATAATGAATTAGCAAATTAGCTGATGGCGCAATTAGCTAATTGGAATGCCGGAATGGTGGCTTGAACATGACCGTCTCCGTTGATCCGGCCGAGTTCCATGGGGATTACCTTATTGATGATCGACGGGTCGAAAAGAAGGGCCACGCGGATGTAGTTGTCGGTGTAGCCGTGCACTTGTCCTTCTTGCTCTTCTGCTTCCACAAGAACGAGACGCGATGATCCGATGTGGCGCTCATAGAACGCTCGCTGCAACTTGTTGCTGAGTATGCGAAGCTGCTTTGTTCGTTCGCGGCGCGTCTCCATGGGTACGCTTTCGTCCATGCGCACGGCCGTGGTGTTGGCGCGCTCGCTGTATGTGAATACGTGCAGGTAGTCGACTGGTATGCTCCGTAAGAACTCATGAGTATTCACGAACTCTTCCTCGGTCTCACCCGGCGTTCCGGTGATCACATCCACACCGATGCACGCATGTGGCATGCGCTCCTTGATGCGCAGCACGCGTTCGCGATACAACGCTGTATCATACCGACGACGCATGCGTTCCAGTATCACATCGCTTCCGCTTTGCAAGGGCATGTGGAAGTGCGGCGCGAAGCGCTTGCTGCTTGCCACGAAGTCGATCACACCGTCGTGGCACAGGTTAGGTTCGATGCTGCTGATCCTGAACCGTTCGATGCCTTCGACCTCGTCGAGCGCTTCGATCAATTGAAGGAAATTCTGATCATGCTGCCGACCGAAATCGCCGGTGTTCACACCCGTGAGCACGATCTCCTTCACGCCCGACCGGGCGATCATTTCGGCCTGCTCCACGGTCTCGGCGATGGTGCCGCTGCGGCTGCGCCCACGGGCCAAGGGAATGGTGCAGAAGGAGCAGAAGTAGTCGCACCCATCCTGCACTTTCAGGAAGGTGCGGGTGCGGTCGTTCGCGTTGTAACTTGGGACGAAGTGCTTGAGGTCCTTGATGGGGGAATAGTGCGCATGACCTTGACGAGATGCCGTGTCGGCCCTGGCATGACGGTCAAGAAATGCGGCCAAGTCGAACTTCTCATTCGCGCCAAGCACCATGTCCACACCGGGTATCGCGGCGATCTCCTCGGGCTTCAATTGTGCATAGCAACCCACCACAGCGATGAACGCTTCCGGGTTGATGCCTTGGAAACGGCGCACGTGGCGGCGGCATTCCTTGTCGGCATTCTCCGTAACACTGCAGGTGTTCAATACGAACACATCCGGACGTTCCTCCACCTTCACACGCGCATAGCCGGCATCCTCCAGCGAACGGGCCAGGGTGCTGGTCTCGCTGAAGTTGAGCTTGCAGCCCAAGGTGTGGAAGGCGACGGTGTTTGAATGCCTCATGTGGCCATGTACTCACGCGAAAATGGGTGATGACCCGGAGCAAGCCGCCGCAAAGGTAACGGGTCGTGAACAACCGGTAGTTCGCGGATATTCAGTTAGTTTCAGGCATCCCTTTTCGGTCTACTCGTCTGTTCGTCAAGACGTCACCTAACCGCCTTTCCATGAAAAGTGTGTTATTCCTTGTCCTGCCGCTGTGTGGATTTGGCACATTAGCGCACGCAGTGACCGTGGACATCGTGGTCCAGGAGTTTCCGCTTTGTGTATACGCCTACGGAGCCCTCAGCGCTAACGCCGCCGGCGGCGTTGGTCCATATACCTATCTGTGGAGCACGGGATCCACTGAACCCCAGATCCAGCAACTCCTGCCCGGGACGTATTCGGTCACGGTGACCGACTTCATGGGTGCGCAAGCCACCGATCAGATCACCCTTACTTCCCAACCCTTGTATGGACCGGACATCCTATGGCTTCCGGGTTGCCCGGATGGGGGAGAATCCGGCGAGCCGGGCAGGCGTCTGCTTCTCAGCGGTTGGCCTTCCGCAGTGGGTATGGCGCCGTTCACTTCGACGGAGTGGGGTGCAATGAACACCGTACAAGACCAAGGCATGCAGTTCATCTATGTGGGTGCCGATCCCTACCAGCCGGGCCAGGCATTCAATTTCACCATTACCGATGCCAATGGCTGCCAGACCTTGGCCCAGGGTGTAGCACCGCCGAACCCACAATGGTTGGTGCCCCAAGTACTGGATGTTAACGGTGCATGTAGTGGCGGTAGCAATGGAGCGTTCACTCTTTTCATCCCGGCCGAACCGAACGGCTGGGCCTCCACCATGAAGATCTTCAATGACGCTGGTTCGGAATTCGGATGGACCTCGCCCAGTGGGAGCAGCGCCACAGGATTGTCGAACATGACGCTCGAAGCCTCAGGATTGCCTAACGGGACCTATCACGTGGTACAGACGATCTACTGGGAAGGCTTGCAAGGTCTATTGGATAACGTTTACACGGGCATCGATGACCTGTGCCGCGATACCCTCGTGATCGAGGTGCCCGATCTGGGCTATCCATGTGGAACGTTGAGCGGTAAGGTCTTCGTGGACGCGAACGAGAACTGCAGCTATGGCAGCACCGATGCGAACCTGCCGAATACGGTGGTGGAGGTGCAACCCGGCGACCATTTCGCCATTACCAATTCCAGCGGCCAGTACACCATGAACCTCCCATACGGGTCGTACACCGTGGCGGACCAGAATGCCCTGTTCCAAGAGCACTGCGGCGTTGAAGGCACGGCATTCACCGTTTCCACCGGGCAAACGAACGTGACACGGAATTTGGCCGACACGAGCCTCACCGGGCTTGATGTTCGGATCAGCATGGAAAGTGGTGCAGCTCGGCCTGGTTTCGAGATCGGCTATGGCATCGATGTGGACAACCTGACCGGTGTGCTCAGTGGTGCTGGTACGGTCACTTTCACCTTCGATCCAGCGCTGGTGTATCTCAACATCGGGACCACCCCCACGAACGTCAGCGGCAATGTGATCACGTGGAACTTGAGCAGCATGGGGGCCTTTGCAGACCGTGACTTCTACGCGCAATTCCAAGTGCCACCGGATATCTCCTTGCTCGGCCAAGTTCTATCGGGTTCGGCGACGGTAAGTGTTGCGGGTGCCGAAACTGAACTCTCCAACAACACGGTGGCGCATACCGTGATAGTGACCGGCTCCTATGATCCGAATGATAAGACAGTGCGCACGGAAAGTGGGGCCGAGGGTCTCTACCTGATAGACGTCGATGATCGCTTGGAGTACACCATCCGCTTCCAGAACACCGGTACGGATACGGCCTTTTCGGTGGTGATCACCGATACGCTCCAGTCCACCTTGGACCCGGCCACCTTCCAGCTCGGCGCGGCATCGCACCCCATGACCATGCTGATGCGCGACAACGTGTTGCGGTTCATGTTCGCCAATATCCTGCTTCCGGACATCAACGCCAACGAGCCACGCAGCCACGGTTTCGTGAACTTCAGCATCAAGCCGCATCAACCCATTCTACCCGGTACGCTGATCGAGAACATCGCCAACATCTTCTTCGACTTCAACCCGCCGGTGATCACCGAGCCGAGTGTGCTAGTCGCGGAGTTCAGCACCGGGGTGGGAGTGGAGAGCCCTGATCAACTACATGTCTTCCCGGTTCCGACGCGAGAGCAATTGAACGTTCATTCGACCACACTGCTGATGCGGCTGTCGATCCTGACCTTGGATGGGCGCATGGTCCGCGAAGAGCCGATACAAGGACACCGCGCCTTGGTGGGTCTGCAAGGGCTTCCTTCGGGCGCCTACCTCCTCCGGGTCATGGACACTGAAGGCAACCAGTTGTACCATCCATTCCTCATCGAGCACGAATAACCGCCGCCATGAAACACCTCAACGCATTCGTCTTCTGCGCGCTGATCAGTTCACCCGCGCTTTCCGTCACGGTGAGCATACAGATGTACATACCGGCATTCTGCACCTACCCGACCGGGTCGATCTACGCGCAGCCACAAGGCGGGACGGAGCCGTACACCTGTTCCTGGAGCACGGGCTCAACGGACTCTTGGCTGAACGATCTGGTAGCGGGCACCTACAGTGTCACAGTGACCGACGCCAATCTGGAACAGGCCACTGCTGATTTCACGCTCTCGCCCTTTCCCCTCGAAGCGTATGTGGACGGAATGGTGGGCTGCCCTGACCAAATGCTCGGCCCTCCATTCCGGATGCTCGGACAGGCTGGCATTTACAATACGGGAGTTCCTCCATTGACCCTATCGGGGAATTATGTCTCCGATGTGATCAATGGTCCGAATGGCTACTCCGCCTTATATGTGGGCAACTTCGATATCTGGCCTCCTGCTGGCACCTCGCTCTCCATCGCTTTCACCGATGCCAATGGTTGTCCGGGAACGATCTACGGGCAGGTGCCGCAGCCGCCTGCGCACCCTCAACGGCAAGTGCTGATGGTGGATGAGGCGTGTGCTGCCGGGTACAACGGGAGCGCCTTGGTCCAAGTGGACGGATCACCCAACGATGATCCCTACCTGTTGCGGCTCATTCGCGATGGTGCGGACGCAGGTGATCTCCAGACTCAGTCCACGGTCGGCCAGATGTTCGGCCAGATCCCGCACACCATCCTCCGGCAGGACCTCGCACCGGGCGGATACGCGCTGGTATCGTCGCCGAGATTCGAGGACTCCGCGTATGAATGGCTTGAAGGGTACTTCTTTGTATCTGAGGATTTCTGCACGGACACCGTGTGGTTCACCGTGCCTGAGATGCCGGGACCCTGTGGCACGCTGAAGGGCACGGTCCATATGGACGATAACCAGGATTGCATCATGGCCGGCCTCGAGACGCGCGTGCCGAACGAGGTGATGCTGATCGAACCGGGCGGCTACACGGCCATGTCCGGCGCCAATGGATACTACCAGGTCAACCTGCCCACCGGGTCCTACACGGTCGAGCAAGCTTCAGCCGTGCTCGATGAGCATTGCATCGGCGGGCCGATCCCATTCAACCTTGGAAGCAACGGGCAATCCGTGACGCAGAACATGGGCGATACGGTATTGGTGCCGCGTGACATTGAGCTGTTCATCGGTTCAGGTCCGGCACGCCCTGGCTTCAATCATCAGCTGGTCTTGCACGTTCATCATGAGACGCTCGGCGGAACCGGCACGCTCACCGTGTCCTGCACCTTCGATCCGACGCTCACTTTCACCAGTGCCAGCCCGACGCCCGTGGTGAACGGCAACACCCTCACCTGGACGCTCGCGCAGCTCACCTCATTCGGCAATCGGCACATCAACGTGAACCTGCTGGTGCCGTCCAACCCGGCCTTGATCGGCAACGAACTCATGCACAGCGCCACGGCGAGCATCGCGCAGCCCGAAACGAACCTGACCAACAACAGCGCGGTGCATTTGCGCACCGTGACCGGCAGTTACGACCCCAACGACAAGCTGGCCACCACCAGCAGTCAGTTGAGCGACGCACTATACTTCATCGATGAGGACGAGTGGATCGACTACACCATCCGCTTCCAGAACACGGGAACGGACACGGCCTTCAACGTGGTGATCACCGACACGCTTCCCCCGTCATTGGATCCCGCGACCTTCGAGCTAGGTCCACGCTCGCATAGCTGTATCACCCAAATGGGCGGGCAAGGTGTCCTGCGCTACATCTTCAACAACATCCAGTTGCCGGACAGTAATGTGAACGAGGCCGCGTCGCACGGACTGGTGCAATTCCGGATCAAGCCGCACCAGCCGATCGCGCCCGGCACCGTGATCGAGAATGTCGCCAACATCTACTTCGACTTCAATCCGCCTGTGATCACAACGCCGAGCGTGCTGGTGGCGGAGTTCAGTACGGGGGTGGCACAGCAGCGGAGCAGTGCGATCTCCTTGGCACCGGTGCCTGCGAGCGATGAGTTGATCATGACCAGTGGCGATGCAATGTCGAACGTGTGGATCCTGGCCGCCGATGGCCGTGAGGTGATGCGCATGAGCACTCGATCAACACAACTACGCATCGACCTGAACGGTTTGAAGAGCGGGGCCTACCTGCTCATCGCTGAACTGGAGAATGGAAACACGGCGCGCGAGCGCTTCATCAAACAATGAGGATCATGAACTTGCAACGGACCCGAAGCGCCGCCGCCATGGCCGCTATCTGCTTCGCGTTCGTCTCGAATGCTGCCACGGCATACATCAATGTGGGGAAGCCCGAGACCTGCGGCAATTCCAACGGTGAGATGTACGCGTACATCAGTGGAAGCGGGTCCGTCCCGCCATACACCTATTTGTGGAGCAATGGTGCCACCACGGAGACGGTGACCGGTGTGCCGGGAGGCAGCTACTCCGTTACGATCACTGATGCGGTGGGCACCCCATACAGCGCGAACGCGACCGTGGAGAGCTTCAGCGCCTTGCCCTTTGATGGGAACATCAATTACTATCCGAGCTACGTTTCGTTCTACGACATCACCGGATTCGCTGGCGGCGCATGTGGCGGCCTATGCAATGGCATGGTCGGCATGCCCATGGTCTCCTTGGGCGGCACGCCACCGTTCACTGTTGATTTCAGTGTGGCTGCGAACTATGAGGGCTTGGATACTTATGGCTTCCCTTACTACTCCGGTTTCTGTGGCGGCGATCTCGTGACCTATACCATCACGGATGCGCTGGGCTGCCAGGGTTCCAGCATTTTCACCGTATCGACGATCGACGAAACCCAGATGCCTACTGTAACCGATATGGAAGGTGCATGCGTCGGCTCGGAGATCGGGAGCGTTTCGTTGCAAACGGGCTATCCGGTAAGGTACTCCGTCACCGATGGCATCGGGAACATCGTAGTGCCGGATACGACTTTGTTCGAGTTCTCAACCGCGACCTACGATGGATTGGCGGCGGGGATCTACACGCTGAACGCCTATCCCATGCTCGGCCAGTGCATGTTCAATGACAACTTCGAAGTGCCCGATCTCGGCCCCGGCTGCACGCAGGTTGAAGGCAATGCGTGGTTCGATCAGGACGGCGACTGCGTGTGGGATGGTGGCGAGATGGGCGTGCCGGGAAGCGTGATGGTGATCCAGCCCGGAACGCAGTACGCGATATCGGGAGGCAATGGGCACTTCAGTTTCAATCTGGCAGCGGGCAATTACACCATTGCACAGACCAACCCAACGCTCGTTCCCTATTGCCCGGTCACGCAACCGGTGCCCTTCACGGTGAACGGGCCCATCGCCAACATTGACTTCGCCAACAACAGCACAGCATCGCTCGATCTGCGCGCGAACATCAACTCCACATGGGCACGGCCGGGTTTCTCGCACAGGATCTCTGGCGGTGCGGCCAACAACACGGTGCAGGCCACGGGAGCCGTGGAGGTGATCGTCACCATCGACCCAACAGTAGTCATCGGGAGTGTTTCGCCAACACCAACTACGATCACCGGAAACGTGTTCACCTGGCAGATCGCTGAATTGGACTACTTCAGCTCGCAAGGCTTCGTCATCTATACCACTGTGCCAGTCGGCACGCCGCTGGGCACCATGCTCAGCCACAGCATCAGTGTTTCCAGCGCGAACACCGACACCTACCTGGCGAACAACACGGATAGCGAGACAAGAGTGGTATCGGGCAGCTACGACCCCAACGACAAGACCGCAACGACCAGCTCGCAGCAGAGCGATGTTCTGTACTACATCGACGAGGACGAGTGGATCGACTACACCATCCGCTTCCAGAACACCGGAACGGCCGAGGCCTTCTTCGTCACCGTTACCGACACGTTGCCAGAGGAACTGGACATGACAACGTTCCAGATGGCCTTGGCTTCGCATGCACACACCTACACCTTCAAACCCGGTCGCGTGGTGGAGTGGTTGTTCGATGCCATCAACCTTCCGGACAGCACGACGGACCTTGCCGGAAGTCAGGGCTTCGTGAAGTTCAGGATCAAGCCTGTGCAGCCATTGCTTGCAGGCACGGTGATCGAGAATACCGCCAACATCTACTTCGACTTCAATGACCCTGTGATCACCGATCCGAGCGTGCTGGTGGCGGAGTTCAGTACGGGGATGCAACAGCAGGACCAAAGCCAATTGAGTTTGGTCCCGAACCCGGCTAGCGATCACATCCGAATTTTCAAGAAGGGCGTCTTGGCGAATTCGCAGTGGGTCATTCTTGCTTTGGATGGGCGCATGGTGTCCACCGGGAACGTGAGCGCCGACCACCCGACCGTTGACATCAGTTCGTTGGCTTCTGGAACCTATTTGTTGCGCCTCCTATCCACCGATCGAACGCTTACCACCACCTTCGTCAAAACCACTCACCCATGATCCGTGCAACTGCCCTTACCGCTCTGATGTCCTTATTCCTAGCCACGGAATGTGCAGCCGTTACAGTGGTCGTCGAGAAATATTCCGATGCGGCTTGCGGACAAGCGCTGGGGACGTTGAACGCCGTGGTGATGGGTGGGACGCCGCCGTATACCATTCAATGGAGCAATGGCGCCACCACGGAGTACATCGAATTCCTTTCTGCAGGAATGTATACCGTGACCGTCACTGATGGCATCGGCGATATGGCAACGGGAAGTGGTGAGATACTGGTCACGACTTCGCACCAAGAGGTAAATGTCCCAGGTTTCGGTGGCTTGGTCCATTGTCCGGGCGATTATCCATACACCTACTTGCACTTGGAGGATCCGCACAATGGACCGGAGCCGCACAACGTAACATCTCCGGCGATCCTCTTCGGGAATTTCAGTGATCATTTCAACGCTTTCCTATATAGCTACATCGGTGTGTGGATGGATGTAACACCGGGTACATACAACACGATCAACTGGACCGATGCTGCTGGGTGCCCTGGTTCTACCACGCTTCAGTTCTCCACGGAATGGGTGGAACCGAATGTTTCGATCGTGAGTGTACAAGGTGCCTGCGGTGGTAGCAACGGCCGCATCAACATGGCTGTTAGTGGGGCTGACGCCAACCAGGCTTTCCGCGTGAATGTGCGCACGCTGGATGGACAGATCCCTCCAAATCTTGCTGGAACATATGGGAGCCGACTGGTATCGAACAACTCGACATTCACCTTCCCCAACCTTGCTGCTGGTGCGTATTGGGTCATCACCGATCCGGACCAGCTCGGCACCGAACCGAACGATCCCCTGTATCCGCTCTTCTGCGTGGATTCCATGTACGTGGAAGTGCCGGATCTGCTCGGTCAATGCGCGCTCGTGAGCGGATCCCTATTTCTGGACCACGATCAGGATTGCGCACAGGATCCCGGTGATTCCGGCCTTGGCTTCCGGCTGATCGAGTTCCTGCCTGGCCCGTACTACGCCGTGGCCAACCCCAGCGGGACCTATGGGTGCTACCTGGCGAATGGCAGTTACACCATGAACGTGTCGGGAACAGGATCCGATCTTTACCCGGTTTGTCCGCCGGTGCAACCAATACCGGTGACCGTCAGTGGCGTGAACCAGATGGTGAACGTGGCGGATAGCAGTTTGATCCCGTTGGACCTTGAAGCGGAACTCTACTCCAACGCTGCACGCCCGGGATTCGTCCAGAACTTATGGGCCCTCGTGGAGAAGCCGTCGGGCATGGCCGCTGGCCTCATGGATGCCACGTTGACCTTCGACCCGCAAATGAGTTACATCGATGCCACACCTACGCCAACGAGTGTGACTGGTAACGTGGTCTCATGGATCGGGCTTCCTGCTGTTCCGGATTTCGGACGGACCAACTTGCACATTCAAGTGCAAGTACCTGCTGATGTGCTCCTGATCGGGCAACCGTTCTCGCATTCGTTCTCTATCTCGCAACCGATCGCAGAGATCGATCTTGCCAACAACACCGCTGTTAGTTGGGGCACCATAACGGGCAGCTATGACCCCAATGACAAGACTGCACTCACCAGCAGCCGATCAAGTGAAAGCCTCTACTTATTGGACACGGACGAATGGATCGACTACACGATCCGTTTCCAGAATACAGGCACGGACACCGCGTTCACCGTGGTCGTGCGTGACGTGCTTCCGGCGGAACTGGATATGGGCACTTTCGAGCAAGGTCCGGGTTCACATCCCTTCACCTTGAACTTGATGCCCGGTCGCAAGGTGGAGTGGCATTTCGACAATATTCTGTTACCGGATAGCGGAACGAACGAGGCGGCCAGCCATGGGGTGATCACTTTCCGCATACGCCCGGTGAGCAGCCTGCTTCCTGGAACGGAGATCAGCAACGAGGCGGCCATCTACTTCGACTTCAACCCACCGGTGATCACCGAGCCGAGCGTGCTGGTGGCGGAGTTCAGTACGGGGGTGCGAGCGCTGGAGCAGCAACCGTTGCTCGTATTCCCCAACCCGGCTTTTGATGATGTGGAGGTGAGATCGATCCAAGGCATGATCAAACACCTTAGGCTTCTTGACCTCCATGGACGAGAAGTACTGCGCACACCGGTGAGCGGAAGAACGACCAAGCTCGATATCGCATCCCTGGCCGCAGGGAGTTACCTGCTGCAAGCGACCTTCACGGATGGGACGCTTCACCACTCCATGCTCAACCACACGACACGATGAAGCTGCCTCCCACGAGCGCTATGCGCACCACGGCCTTGTCCATCGCCCTCTCGGTGGTGGCGATGGAGGCATCGGCGTTCCAAGTCCTTCTCGACGTTTATGCGACTTCGTGCAATGGGGATGACGGCGCCATTTTTGCCTCTGCCACTGGTGGGGTCGCACCCTATACCTACGACTGGGGCGGCGGGATCACCGACCCGGAGATCTTTAACCTTGCCCCCGGTTTCTATACGGTGACCGTCACTGACGACACTGGCTCACAGAACAGTGCGACCGGCGAGGTCTATGTGGGTGGAGCACCGGGAACAGGAGCCATGCTGCTTGCTGATATCGGTTACGGGGGTCTGGCCCCTTGCACAGGCGAATGCAATGGCGGTTTCCGCTTGTACCTGTTCCAGCAGGCAGGTGGCTATAGCATTAGCACCACCCCGACGCTCTCGGTCGTGGAGGTTGATAACGATGAGCCGGATAACCTGAGCTACTACCACCGCTACGAGATCCTAGGTGCCTGCGCCGGGCAAACGATCGAGTTGTCTGTGATCAATGGATGTGGGTCCGGAAGTACAAGCATAACGATACCCACTTTGTATGAACCCGTTGTGACCTTGGATGAAGTGACGGGCAGTTGCAGCAGTGCGGACGATGGTACCATCTCGGGACAGGTCACCATTGTGACCGATCCTCCTATGAGCGAGGACTCCTGGATCCTGCGGGCCGTGGACGACCAGGGAGCTGTCGTCGTGCCATCGCCGAACATCTTGTACAGCATGGGCACCGACGATCTCCAGTTCTTCAACCTGCATCCTGGCGATTGGACCTTGCGGTTCACCACGATCGAATCGGTGGGTTCTGGTCAATCACCTTGCATTTACGAAGTGCCTGTGACCGTTCCGGATCTGGGCACGGCCTGCGCCACCGTGAGTGGTACACTGCACTTCGAAACGGACGAAGATTGCGTTCAGGATGGTCTTGAGGTGGGTATGCCCAACCAGTTGATGCGTGTGACCCCGGGGCCGCTTTACGGCATTACTGCGAGCGATGGTACCTATTCCATCGCGCTGCCATACGGCGGCTATGACCTGGAGCAGCTCAACACGGATGCTGTTCAACTCTGTCCGGGAACCGCACCGGTCCCCATCACCGTGAGCAGCGGAACCAACGTGGTCCTGGACCTCGCCGATTCGCTCCTGACACCCTTCGACATGCGCGCGTACCTCTATTCAGGCACCTCGCGGGTAGGCTTTCCATTCCGCTATTCCGTTCGAGTGATCAACAGTACCGGGCACCCCAGCGAAAACGTCAGCGTTTCCTTGGCATACGATCCGCTCTTCCCGCTCATCAGCGCTTCATCGGGTGCCAACACCAGCGTGCCAGGTCAGGTGGAATGGAGCATTCCAGTGCTTGGGCCATTTGAGCAAAGGTGGTTGAATGTGGATCTGCAAGTGCCGCCGGACCCGGGCTTGCTGGGAACTCTGCATACCGCAACAGCGACTGTGGCCAGCAGCACCGCAGAGCCGAACACGACGAACAACACGTATGCCATCACCCATGCCATCGTATCCAGCTACGACCCCAACGACAAGCAGGGTATCGCCAACGTCAGTGGCAGCAGCACGCAGTTCTTCCTGGACCAGGACCAGTGGGTGGATTACCTCGTCCGGTTCCAGAACACCGGCACGGACACTGCGTTCACGGTGGTCATCCGCGATGAACTGGAAGCGGACCTGGACATTGAAAGCCTGGAGATCCTCGGCGCTTCACATCCTTACACACCTTCCTTCGGCGGCGCCCGCGAACTGGTGTTCACCTTCTCCGACATACTGCTTCCCGATAGCACCACCGATCTGCTCGGCAGCCAGGGCTTCGTGGCCTTCCGCTTGAAACCACGAGTGGGCCTTTTGCCCGGCGATGCCTTGGAGAACACGGCGGCCATCTACTTCGACTTCAACTCACCCGTGATCACCGAACCGAGCGCGCTGGTGGCGGAGTTCAGTACGGGGGTGGCAGGATATCCGGTGAATACTTTTCAGGTCTGGCCTGTCCCCGCGAAAGATCGGCTGAACATCACAGCGACTTCATCGATCTCCAGCTTGCGCGTGGTCGCCAGCGATGGTCGTGAGGTCGACATCCCCTACACCCGGACAGCCTTTTCAAGTCTGGATGTGTCCGGTCTACAACCAGGAGCCTATCTCCTTGTGGTACGATACACGGAAGGTACCGAGTCCCGCCAACGCTTCATCATCCAAGAATGACACGCCAGCTGTTAGCCCTCTTGATCGTTGCTTCGCCCATGGCAGCGACCGCGGTCCTTACGGTGACGATACAACATACCGATGCCGTCTGCACGTACGCTACCGGATCAGCCTTCGCCATCGCTTCCGGGGGCGCACCGCCGTATACCTACCAATGGTCCAACGGGGCGACGGGCACCGGGATCCTGGATGTTCCTGCGGGTACCTATTCGGTGACCGTGGTCGACGCGCTGGCCGAAGAGGTGATGGAGAGCGTAACGATCCTGGCACAGCCCTACCAGTTGCAAGGCGGCGGAGGCTATGCGTTCTGCACAGGCCCCACCAATATCCTCGATGATCCCCTGTTCGACGGTGAGCCTCACGCTCCATGGTATGTGGATGGGTTGCCCGCCATGCTCCTTCCCGACGCTTCTAATCGTTATGTTTTCACCACCGGAGCAAGCTCTGGTGAAGTGTACACGGTAAGCGATGGCGATGGTTGTGCGGGTACCATCACCACCTTTGGGGTCAGTTACGCAGGGAATTGGCCGGCCCTCTCCATTGCGGATGTTGGACCGGCCTGCGACCTTGTGGCCGATGGGGCTATCACCGTTCACTCCACTGGCCCCCCACCGGCCTTCTCAACATGGATCCATTTGATACGCAGCGACGGCGTGGACCAGTTCCAGGCCGAACAGCCTGATCTGGACGGCAATGTCCTCTTCACCGGACTGGAACCCGGCTACTATGGCGTGCATTGGTGGTTGGGACATACGGGCGAGGCGGCGGATCCGGGCCTATGCACCTACGATACCCTATGGGTGAACGTCCCTGACCTCAGCCCTTTCTGCGGTAGTGTGAGCGGTACCAGTTGGTTCGATATGGATGGAGATTGTGTGCATGGTCCGAATGAGGTCGGCGTGCCCTATAGCACGCTACTGATCGAACCTGGTAGCGAGATCGCCATCACGGATGGAACCGGTCATTTCCTCTTCGGAGTGGCGGATGGTTCTTACACCTTGGAACAGACCGACCCCACCTTGGCCCCGATCTGCCCTGCTGTGCAACCTGTCCCGTTCACGGTGTCTGGCGATCAACAAACGATCGACCTGGCCAATGGGTCAACGGTGCCATTGGACCTTTCCGTCGATCTCGCCAGCGGTGTATTCAGACCTGGGTTCCAAACATCCTACGCCGTATACGCCCGCAACCTCTCGCCGCAGATAAGCGGGCCGTTGGAACTCACCGTGCAATTGGACCCGACCTTGACCTTCCTCGCTGCGAGTGTGGCACCGACCTCCGTTGCCGGTCAGACACTCATTTGGGACCTGTCGGCCTTGGAGAGTTTCGCGATCCAGACCCTTTTGATCGACGTTCAAGTGCCTGTGGGAACCCCGTTGGGACTTGTCTTGTACACGACCGCTGGGCTTTCCAACCCGCTCGCCGAATCGACCCTACTGAACAACACGGCCGATGAACAGAACATCGTGGTGGGCAGTTACGACCCCAACGACAAGCGCGCAGTAACGAGTACCAGAGCCAGCGAGGATCTCTACTTCATCGACCAGGACCAATGGATCGATTACACGATCCGTTTCCAGAACACCGGCACCTTCCCAGCGGAGTTCGTGGTGATCACGGACACCATCGCTCCTGAGTTGGATATGCTCTCCTTCGAGCAAGGTGCGGCATCCCATCCCTTCAGCGTTTCTTTCAAACACGGCCGTGTTATCGAGTGGCGCTTTGACGATATCCAACTTCCTGACAGCGCCAGCAACGAACTGGGCAGTCATGGCCTCGTGAAGTTCCGGATGCGGCCCAAGCTGCCGCTCCTTCCAGGCACCGTGATCGAGAACATCGCCAACATCTACTTCGACTATAACCCGCCGGTGATCACGGAACCGAGCGTGCTGGTAGCCGAATTCAGTACGGGGGTGGGCACGCATTCGTCCGAAGCGATGCTCATCAGCCCCAACCCCACCACAACTGGCTTCCATGTGTCACTTTCCGGGCAAAGGACCGCACAGCTCGGTCTCCGAGACCTGCATGGAAGGGTGGTGAGGGTCGTCTCCGTCCCGAACGAGCGAATTTGGGTGGACACCGCAGGACTCGCCAGTGGCACCTACATCGTGGAGGCCATGTCCACTTCGGGCAGCACCTTCCGATCGGTCGTTCATATCATCAACCCTTGAGCGGATGAACAAGCAACTACTGCTCGCCTCTTTGCTTTTGTTCAGCGTTCATGCTTCCGCTGCACTGAGCGTCACCACCAGTGTGCAGGCGCACAGCAACTGCGGTCGGGCGAACGGCAGGGCCTACGCGATCGCTACCGATGGCGTGATGCCCTACAGCTATGCATGGAGCGATGGGCTGCCCATTGGGAATTCAGTGATCGGACTATCACCGGGCACCTACACGGTGATCGTGACCGATGCCGCCATGGAGGAGGCTACGGCGGAGGTGGTGATCGATGAGATCGATGGCTATGGTTCCTCCTGGGAACCGTTCGGTGGGTTCGGGATCGGTGCCAGCTATTGTATTGGTGGGCTACCCCAATTGATCAGGTATTCCGGCAACAGCCTTGTGGAACCCTACGATCCCTCCTCACCCTACGGACCTGGACCTTACTCGTATTGGGGCGATGCCGTATCGAACTACGGACAGGTCCTTAACTGCAGCGACCCGTCAGGATACATCGTCTACGACGTGATATTCATCGATGCACCTCCAGGATCCGATGTGACCGTGAATTACAGCGATGCGAACGGATGTGCAGGTACCGCGACCGTGACCGTTCCCGCACCCTTCGAACCACCCAGCTTGCAGATCATGAACATCACCCCGAGTTGCCAGAACAGTGCTGCAGGGACCTTACGCGTTGCGGTAGGCATCAATTCGTTCAACACGTTCGGTCTTTACATTCGGCCAGTAGGGCAATCGGTGGACTGCGTGGCCAGTATGGACCCCATCCTATTCGGACAACCGAGCGATGCGGGCGTGAGGACCTTCGCGAACCTGCCGCCAGGCGACTTCGAACTGGTCTGGACCACCGATCCGAGCGGTTACGGCCAGCAGATCGGTTCACTGGTCACGGCGTGCGAAGGCGTCATCCCATTCACCATACCAGTGGTCTCCCAGGATTGCGGCAACCTGACCGGCAGGCTGTTCATCGACGACGATGCCAACTGCATCCTCGGTTCCGAGAACCACATCCCCAACAGCATTGTGCGGGTCGATCCCGGACCCATCTACCTGCTAAGCGATCAATTCGGCTCGTATGCTGCCACCCTGCCTTTTGGCTCCTACACCATCACCGAGGAGCATCCGCTGTTCGAGCAGAGTTGTCCGGCGGCTTTCACGATCAGTTCCACAGCCATGCAACAAGCGAACACGGCCTGCTCCGGCGGGGTTCCGATGGATGCGATGGTGAGCCTGACCAGCGGTGCAGCCCGCCCCGGGTTCGAACTACAATACGGCATCCATGCGCGCAACCTGACCCCTTCCAGCACCGGCACCGTGACGCTTACACTGGAGGTGGACCCTGTGCTCAGCTTTCTTTCATCCACGTATGTCCCAACATCCATCACGGGAAACGTACTGACCTGGACGGCACCGGCCTTCACCCTTACGCAGCCTTTCCAAGAGCGGACCTTCCAAGTGCGGTTCCAGGTGCCACCCGATGTGGGTCTGCTGGGCACCACGCTTCAATCCACAGCCACCTTGATCACAGCGAATGTGGATGCCGACCTCTCCAACAACACCGCTGTGTACGGTGTGGTCGTGACGGGTAGCTATGACCCCAACGATAAGCTGGCCGTTACCAGCAGCGGTAACACGGACCTGTGGCAGCTTGGCGCGGATGAATGGATCGACTACACCATCCGCTTCCAGAACACCGGCACCGATACCGCCTTCACGGTGGTTATCACGGATACCCTTCCATCCAACCTGGATCCCGGAAGCATCATCATGGGCGCTTCCTCGCACACCTTCACATGGGAACTCCGCGACCAAGGCACGTTGAAGTTCTATTACCCCAACATCCTGCTGCCGGATAGCAACATCAATGAGCCACGCAGTCACGGTTTCGTGGGCTTCCGCATCCGTCCGCGTCTGCCCTTGTTGACGGGCGATGAGATCTCCAACATCGCCAATATCTACTTCGACTTCAACCCACCCGTGATCACCGAGCCGAGCGCGCTGGTGGCTGAGTTCAGTACGGGGGTGAGCGGGGTTCCAGAGACGGCCGCCGCACTGTCCGTGTATCCGAATCCGGCCAAGGACGCGGTCACGGTCCGGGTGGATAGCAACGCGTTGCAACGGCTCGTACTTACAGCGTTGGATGGCCGTGTGGTAGCCGAGATCCAATGCATCGGAACGAGCGCCTCATTCGATATCGGTGGTTTAGCTGCCGGCAGCTACACGCTCGTGGTTCATACCACTGAAGGCAGGACCATACGTACTTCACTGTTGAAGCAATGACCATGAGAAGCATCCTTCTGCCCCTACTTTTCGCTGTGCATATCGCAGCACAAGCCGTAACGGTCAACATTTGGGTGAACCGATACCCAACGTGCAATTATCCCAGCGGCAACATCCAAGCCAATGCCACTGGTGGTGTGGGCCCGTATGCCTATTTGTGGAGCACCGGAGCCACCACCGCTGTTGTTTCCGATCTACCACCGGGTACCTATTCGGTGACAGTGACCGACTTCAACAATGATCAGGCGACAGGTGAGATCGTTCTTTCAGGTCAACCCTACGCGCTCTCGGACATCGCCGACGGCGGGACGACCGGACTGTGCAACACGTTCACGGATGTGCTGCTGGACGGACCGGGGAATGGGAACACGGGTTTAGGTCAGTATATGGGTCCGTTGCCCTACACCGTGAACGGACAGACCATGCAAGAGACCATCTATTACGAGTGGCTCTTCCCGGTCGATACCTTCTATGCCGCCAGTTGGCCCGCACCACAGTTCGGTGGTTGGCAGACTTACACGTTCAGCGACGGCGCCGGATGTACGGGCACCTTGAACGAATACATCGGTTACCCGATCGAATGGCCCGACCTGACCATCCTGGAGATACAAGGTGCATGCTCCGGTGGTAACAACGGGTCCATCACCTTCCAAACGGGGCTTGAAGGCCACAGCCAGTTCACCCAAGTGAAGATCGAAACCATCAACAACCAGTACATCACCTCCTTCGGAGCAGGGAACGCGGTGAGCACGAACTCATACGCTCTGCCGCCCGGAGACTACCTGCTCATCCAATTCATGAGCGAGAGCACATTCTTGGCGAGCAGCGGGTGCCGGGTGAGCACTCCCTTCACCATACCGGACCTCGGCCCCGGTTGCGGCAACATCAGTGGCACCGTGTTCATGGACGACAACGAGGACTGCGTTCGGCAAGGCAACGAGCCCGGAGCTAGCGGTGTGGTGCTTGAGATACTCCCCGGCCCGATCTATACGATCACCGGCGGTGGTCTGTACGGCATCAACCTGCCATTGGGCTCTTACACCATACAACAGCAGAGTGCCGTTCTGGAGGATCATTGCATTTCAGCACCCGCACCGTTCACCTTGTCTTCGGGTGTTCCGTTCCAAACGGTGAATGTGGCCGATACCGCACTCGTGCCGATGGATGCCAGCGTATCGCTAGCGAGCGGTGCTGCACGGCCCGGGTTCCAAATGGCCCTCACAGCTCGAGTGGCGAACAACACCTTGTCCAGCACCGGAGCCAGCACGCTCACCATCACCTTCGACCCGGTGCTCTCCTTCGTTTCCGCCTTCCCGGCACCGAACGTGTCCGGCAATACGCTCACGTGGAACATCGCTGCATTCAGTTCCTTCCAAGAACGAACAGTGCATGTGCAGTTACAGGTTCCGCCGGACATCAACCTGCTCGGGACGGACCTGGTCTTCAACGCGAGCCTCACCACAGGCAATGTCGATGCGGTACCTGCGAACAATGCCGCCGCACTCACCACCACGGTGACCGGCAGCTACGATCCGAACGACAAGACGGCACGCACGAGCAGTGGCTCAAGCAACGACCTGTACTATATGGATGTGGATGAATGGATCGACTACACCATACGATTCCAGAATACGGGCAGCGACACCGCATTCAACATCGTGGTGACCGACACCATCCCAACGGAGCTCGATCTGGGCACCTTCCAAGCAGGTGCATCATCACATGCGCATGCGCTATCCATTCGCGATGGCAACGTGTTGCGCTGGGCCTTCTACAACATCCAACTGCCGGATAGCAACGTGAACGAGCCTCTTAGCCATGGCTTTGTCTCCTTCCGAATCAAGCCACGACTTCCACTTGCTGCAACAACGAGCATCGAGAACATCGCCAACATCTTCTTCGACTTCAATCCGCCGGTGATCACGGAGCCGAGCGTGTTGGTGGCGGAGTTCAGTACGGGTGTGGAGGAACCGGAGAGCCTTGCACAACTGCTGGTGACGCCGAACCCGACCGAAGGTTGGCTCATGGTTCGAAGGAGTGGCGATGACCTGCACACAGGCATGTTGATCGTTCGGGGTATTGATGGCCGATCGATGTTGGAACAGCGCATGCCGGGCACCAGTGCGACAATTAACGTGGAGGCCTTGTCCACCGGGGTCTATATGCTGGAGCTTCTGACCGACGATGGGAGCCGCAGCACAGTGCGCTTCGTGAAACGATGAGCGACCGAATGCAGGACCAACGAACAGAACATAGGACAATGACATCCATCGATACATACTGGCTGCGCGCGTCGACCGCACTGGTGGGCATCTTGCTCGGTATGGCGCCACTCCACGCCATCGAGCTCTTTGTGGCTGCTGTGGGGCCGTCCCTTTGTGGTGGACCGGATGGTTCCATCTACGTGGATGTGGTGGGCGGCCTGCCCCCGTTCACCGTGACCTGGTATGATGCCGGGGGTGAGGTGTTCCAAGAAAGCAGTTCGTCGGTCGCCAACCTGGCACTGGAGGGTCTTTATCCTGGTGTTTATTCCCTCACCGTGGTCGATTCCCAGATGGACATGGCCAGTACCGGTCCGATCGAGGTGGTCATCGATGGTGCGGTCAACCTGGCCATACAAGCGATCGCCACATGTCCCGGTGAGCCACCCATCGCCGTGGTGAACATGTTCGAGAACGGGATCGTGGACATCTGGGGTCCCGATGTGATCGACTCCTCGCAGCAACTGGATGAGTGCGGGCAGTTCACCTATCGGGCCCTGATGTTCCCGGGCTACGGTTCCTATCCACTGCAGTTCGAGGATCAGAACGGCTGTATCCTGGATGCCTGGGTCGGCCTCAATGGCCCGGAGACGCTCCCTGTGATGCAAGTGGTGGATGTAGCGGGTTCGTGCAGCAACGGGGCGAGCGGTAGCATCACCATGTCCTTTGGCGGTTTTGGGCTCTATCCGCAGGTGGTGACCCGGCTGAAGAACAGCGCGGGGGAGGTCGTAGCGGGCGGTTGTTCCCAGACCGGGATCGAACCCGCAGGTTTCATCGGTACACCCTACACCTTCACCGGTCTTGCGCCGGGGAACTACTGGGTGCATGTCTCCGGGCAGACCTTCAACTTCGATTTCACGGACTGGTACGACTACCAGTGCCGCGATTCCATCCAAGTGTTGGTGCCCGCATTGCCCGGCGATTGTGGTGTGGTGAGCGGTCGCGTGTTCATGGATAATAACTCCAACTGCGCGACGAACACCAGCGAGAACAACGTGCCGGCCACGGTGGTGCGGTTGGAGCCCGGTCCCTATTTCGGCAACACCAACAGCAGCGGCCAGTACAGCGTGCAGGTGCCTTATGGTACCTACGAGGTCTTCGCCGAGCACCCCGTGCTGGAGCAATCGTGCCCGGTGGTGCAGGTGGTGCAGCAAGCCGTGAACAACAATGTGCATGTGCCCATGGAGGTGGGCGCGCAACTGGATATGCAGGTGACGATGAGCGATGGTGCGGCGCGGCCTGGATTCGAGTATCAGGTAGCTGTGCAGGTGAACAACCTGACCGCCGATGCTGCGGGCACGGTATCGCTGATGTTGGAGCATGATGCGCTGCTGGGGTTGGTTTTCGCCACACCGGCGCCCACCACCACGGCCGGCAACGTACTCACCTGGACGGGTGCAGACTTTTCTTTCACCAACGCTTTTCAATCGCGCACCGTCCAACTACGTTTCCAAGTGCCACCTGACGTGGGCCTGCTCGGAACGGACTTGCTCACCACGGCCACGGTGAGCACCAGCAATACCGATGCTGACCTTCCCAACAATAGTTACCTGTTGCAGCGCACCATTACCGGCGCCTACGACCCCAATGACAAGCTAGCTACCACCAGCACCGGCAACACCAACGCGTGGCTCCTCGGTGCCGACGAGTGGATCGACTACACCATCCGCTTCCAGAACACAGGTACGGACACCGCCTTCAACGTGGTGATCACCGACACATTGCCGGCGAACCTGGATCCTGGAAGCATCGTCATGGGTGCGGCTTCGCACACGTTCTCCTGGGAACTGCGTGATTCCGGCACCCTGAAGTTCTACTTCCCGAACATCCAGCTTCCGGACAGCAACATCAATGAGCCACGCAGTCACGGTTTCGTGGGCTTCCGCATCCGTCCGCGTCTGCCCTTGTTGCCGGGCGATGAGATCTCCAACATCGCCAACATCTTCTTCGACTTCAACCCGCCAGTGATCACGGAGCCGAGCGTGCTGGTGGCGGAGTTCAGTACTTCGATCGGTCAAGGTTCGACGACATCTCCACGACAGTTGAACCTGCTGCCGAATCCGGCTACCGATCTTTTGACTGTGACCTCCAATACGGGGATCATTTCGATAAGGATCGTTGCTGCGGATGGACGGGAGGTCCTTCGTTCGAACCTGCGCACGAGCAGCGCTAGGGTGGATGTGAACAACCTGATGAGCGGAGCCTACCTGCTTATCGCGGACCTGACCAATGGAACAACCGCACGCGAGCGCTTCATCAAGAACTGACACACCATGAAAAGAGCACTATTTGGTTGCGCGCACCTCTTCGTATCAACGACAGCATGGGCGCTGACAGTGGACTTGCAGGTGCAGAACGAGACATGCTCGTATGCGGACGGATCTGTTTACGCGGCGGTATCCGGTGGAGTACCACCCTACACCTACCTCTGGGGCGGTGGTGAGACCACGGAAGGGATAAGCAACCTGGGCTCGGGCACGTACAGTGTCACTGTCACCGACTTCGTTGGCACGCAGGTCACGGAACAGGCCACGGTGATCAGCGCGGATTACGGTACACTTGACTACAACTATCCCCACCCATATTGCCCTGGACAGAACTATCACGAGTTCTTCTTTCCTCCAGGGCCACATGGAATACCCGTCGACGTGAGCCCCTGGAGTTCCTCGCTGGGGATCATTGCCCAAGTGCCACCACCGGCCGGTCCGAACAACTGGTATCTGGATCCTGGGTCCATTGCTCCCGGCAGCAGTCAATCGGTGACCTTTTGGGATGTGAACGGATGCTCTGGCACCTTGAACTTCACGGCCGGTTACCCCATTACCGTGTGGCCCAGCTTCACCGTGGTGGATGTGCAAGGCTCCTGCACCAGCCAAGGGACCGGCAAGGTCACCTTCGTCACCACGCCCACGACGATGGGGGATATGTACTATATCCTGAAGCCAGAGGGGAGCACAGAGTACGAAGGGTGGGAGACCAACTTGGAGACCGTCGCTCCGGACGTATACGCATTCGGCTATTTGGAGCCGGGGAACTACTGGCTTTTGTATCGCCTTGCTCTTACATACTCATTGCTTCAGGGAGGGGGATGTACGACCGATAGCATCCTCGTGACGATCCCCGATCTCGGGCCCACATGCGGCAGTATTTCCGGAAGCACGTACATGGACTACAACAGCGACTGTATCGATACCGAAGCAAACGCCACGAACGTGGTGGTGGAGATACAACCGGGGCCGATCTATACCACATCCAACGGAGGCTATTCCGTGGTGGTGCCGAACGGCAGTTACACACTGACCACCAGCGTTGCGGCCATTGCGCAGAGCTGTCCGGCAGGCGCTACGGTGAACGGCGCCAATACCATAGCCAATATCGGGCATCAGGCCACGATCCCCTTGGATGTTGCCATCAGCCTGGCGTCGGGCCCAGCGCGGCCCGGTTTCCAAGTGCACCATACGGTGCATGTGGAGAATCTATCCTCCTCCTCAAGTGGGGCCACAACGACCACGCTCACATTCGATCCAACGTTGAGCTACATCAGCGCGACCCCGACACCCAGCACGGTCAGCGGTAACACCATCACGTGGAACGGATCCGCGCTCGACCTTTTCCAGGACCGCGACTACCAGATCCAACTGCAGGTGCCGCCCGATGTTGGCCTCATCGGTACTGAACTGCTGGCAAGTGCCACAATTGCTGTCGCGAACACGGATGGGGACGTGAGCAACAACACCGCATCAGCGTCGATCACCGTCACCGGCAGTTTTGATCCCAACGACAAGACCGCCTACACCAGCACCCGTGGTAGTAATGAACTCTACTTCATCGATCAGGATGAGTGGATCGACTATGTGATCCGCTACCAGAATACGGGAACGGACACGGCTTTCACCATTGTTGTCACGGACACGCTTCCGGCCACGCTTGACCCAGCTTCGATCTCGTTGGTGAGCGCCTCACATGCCCATATCTGGAGTGTGCAGGGTCAAGGCACTTTGAAGTTCATCTTCCCCAACATCCTGCTCCCGGATAGCAATGTGAACGAGCCGATGAGCCATGGCCTCATCAGTTTCCGCATCCGCCCAAAACAGCCGCTTTCGGCTGGTACGGCGATCCAGAATATCACCAACATCTACTTCGACTTCAACCCACCGGTGATCACCGAGCCCAGCGTGCTGGTGGCAGAGTTCAGTACCGACATCACAGAGCGGATCGGATCAAGCCCAATGCTCTACCCGAACCCCGCCAAGAACCGAGTGTTCATCGAACTGCCGAACAACACATTCATCATTGAGTCACGCATCACCACGATCGATGGCAGGGTCGTTCATGGATGGAAAGGGTCTGTCCGTCGTTTGGACTTGGACGTTGAGCGGTTTCCGGCCGGGGTCTACCATTTCGGGGTGCGAAGTTCCGATGGTGGTTGGGAGTACGCATCTTTCGTGAAGGAGTAGATCGATCCAAGCAACCATTCGGCAACCATTCGTCTTGGTACTACTCGACAGGACCCGAACATGGAACGAACACGACCCGCCGACCGAGCCAACTTGATCCGTGTGAGCATGTTGCTCTTTTCCCTGCTGGCGATCGTCTCCTTCGCTTTGGCCCGCGTGGCCGGTTGATCCGCACTTCGGGCGCGCTTTAACTTGCGCACATGCGCAGGCTCCTGATCGTCTTCTCGTTGTTTCCTACGTTGCTGCTCTCGCAAGAGCTGGAGCACACACTCCTGTGGCGCATCTCTTCCGATGGTGCTGCGAGTAGTTATCTCTATGGCACCATGCACAGCAAGGATGACCGGGCTTTTCAGTTCGGTGATTCCGTGCTACCAGCCATGGATCGGTGCCGCATCGTGGCCGGTGAATTGGACCTGAACACGGATCAGCAAGGCATCGCCCTGATCAAACGCATGTGGATGCCCGACGGGAAGGAGTTGAAGGACCTGTACAAGAAGAAGGATTGGACCCGCGTGGATCAGGCCCTGAAAGGTCGCCTAGGCATGGCCGCGCCGCTCCTTTATCGCGTGAAACCGATGTTCGTCGTGGCGATGCTCACCGAAGCCACAATGGAAGGTGATCGGCCGAATGTGCTGGATGAATACCTGCAGATACGGGGAAGGGAGAACGGCCAACGGGTCATCGGGATAGAGACGATCGATGAGCAACTGTCGGCCATGGACGTGATCTCCTTGAAGGAGCAGGCCGCCATGTTGCTTGATCACATCGACCACGAGGGCTACCCCGAAGAAATGGAGACCATGCTGGACCGCTATGCTGCACAGGATCTGCAAGGCCTGTTGAAAGCGGCGGAAACGAGCGGGGGCATGTCCGCCGAGATGGAGAAGTCCTTGCTCACCGATCGCAATGCGCGCATGGTCCATCGCATGGACAGCCTGCTGCGCACAGGCGAAAGCGCTTTCTTCTTGATCGGAGCAGCGCATTTGCCCAATGCCGATGGCTTGATCGCCGGCCTACGGGCCAAAGGGTATGCTGTGGAAGCGGTGATGAGTGCGGCACGCAAGCCCGAGGATCCAGAGCCGGATCGGTGATCACGCACGACGGATGAACCGACGGAAGAGCACGTAGGCCAGCACCGTCAACAGGATCACGCTCCACGACCGCAGCAGGAACAAGCTGAATTGAACAAGCAAGGACCAGCCGTCGGCTAAGGCTTCTGTTGCTCGCGCAAAGAAGCCGGGCTTGTAGACTTCGATGTTCTGCTCATTGGCAAGCAGTTCGCGGCGGATCTGTTCACGTTGGTAAATGTCCAGGGTCAACGTGCTGTAGGCGATGCGGTCTTCGAGATCCAGGGTATGCAGCGCGGCCTCGTCGGCTTGTTCCTGACGTGCGAGCAGTTGTTCTTCCGCAGCAACGGCGTCCTTCAGCTTGTTGCCATGTTCGTCGATCGCGTCGGACAGCCGTGTCTCATGCATTGCGATTCGTGAACGTGTGAGCTGGTCCCGCAGCAACTGCAAGCGTACATCCGTCGCGGAAAGCGTGCGGTGATCCAAGAAGTCCACATGCGCGATCAAACTCTTGAGCGTGGTATCCAGTGCTGCACTCGGCACACGAACAGTGAGCCTGTTGATCACCGTGAATTTGGTGGTCTCCAACGAGCTGTCGGCACTTATCAGTGTGAGGTACCGGTGCCCGATCTCGGTCCTGAGGCGCGTTTCGGCTACGTAGCCGCCGTGGCCCGCGATCAACTCTTCGATCGCAAAGGTGGTGCGCACCACATCCTTGGCCCGAAAGCGCAGATCCCCTGTGCGGAGAAAGCGTCGCGATGTGTCAGCGGTGGCGCGTGCTGCGCTCGAACTCAAGGCCTCTTCGGGTTTACTCGGGCTTGCCAGACCTGCACTTTCACCATTGGAAAGAAATTCGAGATCACCGTTCGCTGCGCTTTCATCTGTCTTGAACAGGTCCTGAGCGCTCTCGGCAGAACGGCTGCAACCGATCAAGAACAACAAGGCGAGGAACAGGTACGTGAGGAGTGGTGCGTGGTGCATGAAGGTGGTTGAGTTGGCACAACGGCAGCCGTGGCCTGCTATTGTGATGCTCCGTACACGCTACGGGTCGGACCGTTCGATCCCACTCGGCTCAAGGAGCGCGAAGTCCGATGGTCGAAGAGATCGCACGGTGGTCGCTCAGCTCATTCGGGAGCGTGCGGAAATTCCAGGCCTCCAATTCGGGGCCATGAAGAATGTGATCGATGCGAAGGCTGGGCAAGTTGCCGATGTAGGTGCCACCCAACCCGGTTCCACTTTCCACGAAGGCGTCCTCCAGCACCGATCGCAAGGCAGCATAGCCGTAGCTCATCGGTACATCGTTCATGTCGCCGCAGTACAACACCGGATGGGGGCTGTTTCGCATGTGCTCGGCGATCTTCTCCACTTCACCTGCGCGCAATCGGAAGCCACGCCGCAAACGTTTCAGGATCCGCTCGCCGCCCAGTTTCAAACTATCGGTGTGCGTATCGGTGTCGAGGTCCTGAAGGAATTTGTAGTCCTCATCGCCGAAGTGGTAGGAGGCCAGGTGCGCATTGTACACACGGATCGTGTCGCTCGTCAAGGCGATGTCCGACCAGATGCACACATTGTTCGTGGTTCCCGGAAAGTCGATGAAGCCCTTCTTGACGATCGGGAACGCGCTGAACGTGGCGATCCCGAAATGCTGATCGTAGCGCGCTTCATGGGTATAGTGCTCGTGGGCCTGATTGTAGCGGAAGTCCTTCAATAGACTGGATCGCGTGGGGAAGAACCGTGCATCGTTGCTCTGGAAGAATTCCTGCAGGCAAAGAACGTCGGCATCTTCGCGATGGAGCAACGCGAAAATGCTGTCGCGTGTCACCTTGTTGTGGCTCCAATTGTACAGGTCGAAGAGGCGCACGTTGTACGAGAGCACCTTCATTTCCTGCACGGTGGGCTGTTCCGGTCCACTGCGGCCGAAGAACTGCACATGGTCCTTCACGTGTCCGTAGCCCAGCACCAACAAGGCCCCCGAGAGCAACATCCGCTTGCGGCGGAACAAGAACCACCACACGAGGAACCCGACGTGGACCGCCAACTGGAAGACGAAGGTCATCGCCAACAAAGCCGGTATCCAGGAGATCACAGGACTCACACTGGGAGCGAGGAAGGTGATCAAGAACACCACTGCCGCCAAGACGTTCAGCCACCACAACGGCCGATGCCAACGCGAGGGGCGCTTGGTTTCCGTTGAGTTCGTGGTTTGCGGTGCTGACATTTCGAATATCGAACTGTGCTAGTGGGTCTTCCAAGGCCGGTTATCGTGTTCCATGCTCTGTTCTCCACTAGCACGCCGAAGCCGTTGCACGTGTTTCACAACTAACCCTTCCCATCACTCGCCTTGAACAAGAAATCCTTTTCCTCCTTGCTCAAGCTATCGTATCCGCTTCGTGAGATCTTGTCGAGGATGTGGTCCACTCGCGCTTGCTTCTCCAGTTTGCTGGCGTTGTAGGCTGCATCTTGTGAAACGGTGCTTCGTGCGAACTTCTTCTCCACCCGCATACGGGATCCACGCTTGCGTTGGAACGGTGCGCTGAGTTTCTCCAGGAAGTTGACGAAACTCAGCGACCAGTCTCGACCACTTGCGAGTTGACGTGCCGCTAGGAAACCATACAAAGCACCGCCGATATGCGCTTCGTGCGCAACACCATCGCCCGAGCCGATCCCGACCAGATCAAGCAGAAGGAATACCGCAGCAACGTACATCAGTTTCACCGGGCCAATGAGGATGAGATGCACCACCATATCCGGTCGGTAAGCTGCTATGCCGATGAAGACACTGAGCACACCGGCTGATGCACCAAGAATACCCGGAGCGGATGCACCACCATGCATGCCGGGCAACAGGTTGTGAACCAGTGCGAACAAGGCGAAACCGCTGAGCCCACCAAGGATGTAGTTGCCGAGCAAACGCTTGCCGCCCAACAGATCCTGGAACATGCGACCACCGAACCACAACAGGATCATGTTCCAGAAGATGTGCCCAAGACCAGTGTGCACGAACATATAGGTGAATACCGTCCAGGGTCGAGTGACCAACTGGCCGAGGTCAGCGGTTGAACGCAGCCATTGCACAACGTACACGTCCCGTAGATAGGTCGCCCCTGCGCCGCTGCCACCGACGGGTAGTAGGACCAAATAGGCCAGAAGCAACGCAACGAATACGGCAACGTTGATCAGGATCAGCTGCACCACCATACCGCCGGTGCGCCACTGCATTCGAAGATCGTTCTGGAGTCCCATGCGAGTTCAACGTCTACTACACCTCAACGCGTTGGAGGCACAGCTGCGTACGGCACAAAGTTCGTTCCTGAAGTGCGACATACACAGCCGTTCGTGGATCGGATCACCGATAGCGCTGTTGATCGAGCAGAAGGTTCTGAAGATCAGCGCCACGCAACTAGCGATCCCACCCGAATTGGTTTCCACCGCCGCGACCGCGCCAGAGCCGTATCAGGACGTAGCTCACCAACATCCCTCCGAGGTGGGCGATGTGGGCCACGTTATCGTCCGGGTTCGCTTTAATGCTGCCATACACCTCAATTGCTCCCAGTATCGCAACGAAGTATTTCGCCTTGATCGGAATGAAGATCGGGAAGAACATCAATTCCACATCCGGGAAAGTCATACCGAACGCCAAGAGGACGCCATAGATCGCTCCAGAAGCTCCCAGCATGTATCCGTATTGGAGGGAATTGTAGGAGGCCCAGTTCGGTTTGACGTAGTTCTGTCCACCTTTCAGAATGTCGTAGCCGTTATTCCGTATCGTCGCCATTTCACTCGATGTAAGGACCTCCACCACCCTTTGATACTCCACTACATGTACCAATGAATAGAGCACCGCCGCACCAACCCCGGTGATCATGTAGAATGTCAAGAAGCGCTGCGATCCCCACTTGTACTCCAACCGCGGAGCCAGCATAAAGAGGGCGAGCATGTTGAAGAAGAGGTGCCCGAAGTCCGCATGCATGAACATGTGCGTGACCAATTGCCACGGTCGGAAAAGCGGTGAGCTGTAGTAGTGCAAGGCCAAGAGATCATCGATGTCCAAGCCATTGAAATGAACCATGCTCGTGAGCTTCAGCAAATAGAAGATCACATTGATGATCAATAGGTTCTTGACCACCACCGGCAACCCAGAGAATGGATCCGCTCCACTTCGCATCAGCGTTCAAATCGTTGGTTCAGTTCATCGAGCCCGTAGGTGATCAGCGTAGGCCGACCACCGGGCGTGGTATAGGGCATCGCACAAGCGAAGAGGCGATCGATCAGGTCATGCATCTCTGCAGTGGCGAGCACACGTCCCGGACGGATCGCGGTGCTGCGCGCCATACTGCGTGCAAGAATGTGATGACGCTCTTGACGCAAGGTGCCGCGCTCGTTCTTCAACTGTTCGAGCAGATCCTCGAGCAACTTCGTCGGGTCTTCGTCCGATGCTTCGGCCGGCATGCCGTTCACCTGCACCGTATGCCCGCCGAAGAGTTCCAGATCGAAACCCAGGCTGCGCAATTCAGGGAGGACGTCCTGTACCAAGGCCAGGTCGCCGCTGTTCAATTCCACGTGGCGCGGAAAGAGCTCCGTTTGACTGAGTCCTGCACCTTGTTCGAGCAACTTCAGGTTGCGCTCATACAGAATGCGTTCGTGTGCACGTTGCTGATCGACCACCATGAAGCCGCTGCGCAACTGGGCCATGATGTAAGTGCCGTGCAGTTGGAAGACCGGCCGTTCACCGGGCATGCCTTCATGCTCACGTGAGGGCATGATGCACGGTGTGCCTTCCAACTCCGGTGCGACAGTAGGAGCGGGGCTGTCCACATCGAACAGCTGCTGCCAACCTTCGCTGCTCTGGCGTGGCGGCGCGCTGAATGCGCCGAGGTCCTGCGGACGCCAAGCAGGGACGGTTTCGCGGGGCGGCGCAGCCTGCGCTTGTTGCCCCGAGAAGGCAGCGAGGATGGCGGGTTCCGGTTCGAAGTCCAAACTGGGCACGATGTTGAACCGACCCAAGGCTCGACGCACCGCTGCATGCACGATGGCATACACCGTCCGGTCATCGCGGAACTTGATCTCCGTTTTGGTGGGGTGGATGTTGATGTCGATCTGCGCGGGATCCAGATCCAGGAAGAGGAACCACGAAGGGTAGTTCTCCCGGGACACCAATTCGTCGTACGCCTTGCGCACCGCGTGATCCAGGTAGTTGCTGCGGATGAAGCGACGGTTCACGAAGAAGTATTGCTCGCCGCGAGATCGTTTGGCGAATTCAGGTTTGCCAACGAAGCCCGTGACGCCCAAGAACTCGGTGTGCTCTTCAACAGGCACCAAGCGCTCATCGTACTTGCGGCCGAAGAGGTGAACGATCCGTTGCCGCTCCGATCCGGCGGGCATATGGAATTCCTCGTGGTCGTTGTGGACGAACTGGAAGGCGATCTCGGGATGTGCCAAGGCCACGCGATGGAATTCCTCCAACACGTGCTTCAACTCCACCCCATCGCTCTTGAGGAACTGCCGACGAGCAGGTACGTTGTAGAAGAGGTTGCGGACGGCGATCGTTGTGCCCGCTGCGCCTGCCATGGCTTCTTGGGTGCGCACCCGACTGCCTTCGATCACCACGCGGGTGCCCAGCTCTTGATCGGTCTCGCGGGTGCGCAGTTCGACATGCGCGATGGCGGCGATGCTCGCTAACGCCTCACCACGGAAGCCTTTGGTGCGCAAGGAGCTCAGGTCATCGGCCTCCCGGATCTTGCTCGTTGCATGTCGCTCGAAACAGGCGCGCGCATCCATCGGACTCATCCCATGGCCGTCGTCGGTCACCTGCACCAAGGTTCTTCCGGCATCCTTCACCACCACGATGATGCGGGTAGCACCGCTGTCCACGCTGTTCTCCAACAGTTCCTTCACCACGCTGGCAGGACGTTGCACCACCTCACCGGCTGCGATCTGGTTCGCGACGTGGTCGGGCAGCAAGCGGATCAGGTCGGCCATGCTCTAGAACCGCACAAGCCCGAAGCCCTTGATGATGAAGAATAGGATCACCGACACCATACCGATGATGAGGACCAGTCGCTGCAATTGAGCCGATCCACTCCGCTCTCTGTGCCACGAATGGTGGAGCCGCTCGCGAAAGAGTTCATGGTCCACGGAACCGCTCTTGGCTTGAACCCGAATGCTGCGCTTCCTTTCCTCGCGCTGCTCCTTCTCCGCATCGTAGTACCTGGTGGGCAGGTCGAAGCCCCTTGGTCCGCGCTGACGGAAGAGGCTGAACATGGCTGGAAGCTTTGGGGCTTGCATGGGCGCCGCCAAAGTTAGCCCGCCGCGAATGGTTCCTTGGCGATCGTAGCCACTTCGGGGTCATCGGTCGTTCAGTCTCAGGGACTTGCCGCTGTTCTTGACGTTTAGAACGTCCATGGAACCGAACTGGACCCGTTCAATGTACCTTCCCGCCCTTTTTCACGTAATAAGGTGGCAGTGAAGGCAATGCAGGTCCATACCGGGTGCTTTTCCGACAGCAGGTTCTGTGTGGGTCTGGTGCTCTTTTTCGCGCTTTTCTTGATCTCCCCCTACAACGCGGCCAAAGCTCAATCGGGTGAGTTCGTTGAAGCCTTGGTCACCTACGGCGATTCCAAACTGATCGAAGCCGAAGAGGCCATCACCGACGAACGGTTGGCACTGATGCTGGATTCCCTGTGCACACTGGATCCGGCGCCTGGTGATCTGATCCGCGACCTGCGCCTTTTTCAACGCATCCGTTCCATGGACGAGCACGGTATGGTGGTGCTCATCGACTCCCTGTTCGAATTGGAAACCGTCCCGTATGCCTTGATCAACGAGATCAACCTGTATGTGGATCAATTGCCCAGTCAGGCCGAAGTGGATGGTAGCCGGTTGCTTGCGTGGGATCTTTCTCCTTTCGAACCAGGAGTTGAACTCTACGGCGCCTGGAATACCACCAACCCCAATGCCTACACCGGTCTGCCGACGATGGGGGACAGCACGATTCAATTGCGGCTGATCGAAGGGGAACTCAACTGCGATTACAGCATCCCTGTTCCTCCGATCCTCACCAGTCGCTTCGGCTGGCGCGATGGCCGCAACCACAATGGGGTCGATCTGGATCTCGAAGTGTGGGATCCCGTGCGGTCGACTTTCCCCGGCGTGGTGCGCTTTGCCGGTACCTACGGTGGCTTCGGTCGCTTGGTGGTGGTGCGCCACTACAACGGTTTGGAAACTTTCTACGCGCACTTGCACCGTTTCAAAGTGGCCGTGGGCGATGAAGTGGAAGCTGGTCAAGTCGTCGGCCTCGGCGGCAGTAGTGGACACAGCACGGGCAGTCACCTGCATTTCGAAATGCGTTTCCGTGGTGTGCCCTTGGATCCTGCACACATCATCGACCTCACCACGGGCAACTT
The DNA here is from genome assembly GCA_902826215.1 of uncultured Bacteroidota bacterium. Taxonomy (GTDB): domain Bacteria; phylum Bacteroidota; class Bacteroidia; order Flavobacteriales_F; family PHOS-HE28; genus PHOS-HE28. Next base: position 5,087 of record CADEDY010000016.1, on the reverse strand, counting down.
GCTCTGCGAGTCCATCGTGCTCAGGGCCAAGCGCAACAGCTATGCGGCCTATCCCAAAGGAACACGGTTCCACACCGTGGCCAAGGGCGAATACCTCAGCGCCATCGCGGCGGAATACGAGGTGCCCCTTCCGGCGGTATGCTACCTCAACGGCCTGCCCGAGCGTGCGCGCTTGCGGGTGGGACAACGCTTGATGATCCTCCCAAGGCAGGTGGCGGAGCAGTTCGCAGAGGTAAGCGAGTAGAAAGCCCCGGGATCATTGGAAGCCCTGCGCCGTTCGATGCCGAATACCATCCATGTTGCCCGATCCGAAGCCGACTGGCATCAAGCCTTGGCGCTGCTTCGAGCGGTATACGTCGGACAAGGCTATTCCGCCGACACCTGGGCGGATACCACCTTGCAAAGAACCGTGCTGGAACCAGAAGGGCAGGGACTGATCGTGGTCGGTGAGAATGAGGAGGTGCTCGGATTCACCCTACTGCTCCATCCCGAGAGCACGATGCGGCAACTGGCAGGTCCGGGCGAATGCGAATTCCGGCTGCTCGCCGTGAGCACCGCAGCACGCGGACAAGGCGTTGGCCAAGCACTGGTGCACGCCTGCATCGAGCGCAGCATCGCCGATGGTGCGCAGGCATTGGTTCTGTGGACCCAACCGACCATGCTCGCCGCACAGCGTTTGTACGAACGGCTCGGATTCGTGCGTGCCACCGAACGCGACCATGCCGACCCACGCGGTTTCATGCGCATGGTCTATCGGCTGGTGCTCAATTGAGTCCTCCGACTTTTCTCATCTTCTCAACTTGGATATCAGGATCACGTTCCTTGACGTTCCATTTAGGCGCACTATCCCCATCCCCGCTGTTCACAACTGCATGCGCTGCAGCCGGATGCGCCCTTGGCACGGGGATAGCTTCGCACGATCATATGAAGCGCAGGTATTCCATCATCGCGGTGCTGCTCGGCGCCGTGCTTTCCTTCAGCAGCGCCCAGACCCGTTTGGCGGTCCAGGGCATATCACCGCCGTTCTTGGAGCCCGCCACGCCGTGGGCCGATTCGGTGTTCAGTTCGCTATCCTTGGATCAGCGCATCGCCCAGCTGATGATGGTGGCCGTTTACAGCGATAAGGACGCGAAGCACGAGCAAGGTGTCGAGGACCTTGTGCGCGATCGCAACATCGGCGGGCTCATCTTCTTCAAAGGCGGTCCGCACCGGCAGGCCAAGCTCACCAACCGTTTCCAGCAGGTAGCCAAAACGCCCTTGCTCATCGGCATGGACCTCGAGTGGGGGTTGGCCATGCGGCTGGATAGCACCATCCGTTTTCCGCGCCAAATGACCTTGGGTGCTCTGCGCAGCGATACGCTGATCGAGGCCATGGGCATGGAGATCGCGCGTGAAATGAAACGCCTCGGCGTGCAGGTGAGCTTCAGTCCGGTAGTGGATGTGAACAACAACCCATCGAACCCGGTGATCAACGACCGCAGCTTCGGGGAGGACCGTGAACTCGTAGCACGCAAAGGCATCGCTTACATGCGTGGCCTGCAAGAAGGTGGTGTGATCGCCACGGCGAAGCACTTCCCCGGCCACGGTGATACCGATACCGATTCACATTTCGGACTGCCCTTGATCGCCCACAGTCGCACGCGTTTGGATTCACTGGAGCTCTATCCCTTCCAACGATTGGTGGACGAGGGCCTCAGCGCAATGATGGTGGGCCACTTGGAAGTGCCTGCGTTGGATAGTACGAAGGGATTGCCGAGCACGCTCAGCGAGCCGATCGTGACGGGCATTCTCGAACGTGAACTCGGTTTCCGTGGACTGGTCTTCACCGATGCGCTCAACATGAAGGGCGTAGCGAATGCCGACAAGCCGGGTGAGATCGAGCTGCGCGCACTGCTTGCCGGGAACGATGTGATGCTCTTTCCGCAAGATCCCGCGAAGGCCATCGACCGCATCAAACTCGCGATCGAGAACAAGGAAGTGGACCGCGAACTGATCGATCACAAATGTTTGAAGGTGTTGCGCGCGAAGGAGTGGGCGGGGCTCGCTCACCTCGCGCCCGTGAAGACCGAGAACCTCTACGCGGACCTGAACAGCACGCACGGCAAGTTGTTGCGTCGCAACCTCTATGCGAACGCGATCACGGCCTTGAACGATCACCACAAAGCGATCCCGGTGGGGCGCCTGGATGGTTTGAAGATCGCTTCGCTCGTGATCGGCGATACGATCGGGAATGCGTTCCAGACCGGGTTGCAGCGCTATGCTCCGGTGAAGTTGTTCCGTTGTGAGAAGAGCCTCAAACGCGAGGATCTCCAAGCACTGTTGCGCCAACTCGAAGGCTACGACCGCGTGATCGTATCGGTGCACAACACCACTTGGCGCGTGAACAAGGACTTCGGTATCCCCGAGAGCGCCATGGACATCGTGCGCGAGATCGCCGCACGGCAGCCGACCGTCTTCGCCCTGTTCGCCAATCCTTACAAGCTGGCGAATGCGTACGGCGCACATCACCTCGCCTCGGTGATGGTGGCCTACGAAGAGACCGAGGAAACGCAGGACCTGATGGCACAAGCCATATTCGGGGCCATTGGAACATCGGCACGTTTGCCGATCACGGCTTCTTCCTTCTACAAGAGCGGCGACGGACGTGACCTGCAAGCCATCGGTCGGTTCAACTACATCCTGCCCGAAGCCATCGGACTTTCCAGCGAGGACCTCAAGGGGGTCGACGCCATCGTTTCGACCGGCATGACCGCACAAGCTTTTCCAGGCTGCGAGATCCTTGTTGCGGTGGACGGCCACGTGGTGTTGAACAAGGCCTATGGCTTCTCCACCTACGAGAAGGAACGGCGCGTTCGTCCCGACGATATCTACGACCTCGCTTCGATCACCAAGGTGGCCAGTACCACACTTGCTTTGATGCATTTGGTGGACGAGGGCAAGTTGAACCTCGACGAGAACGTGGGGCATTACCTGCCGGAAGTGGCCAGCGAGCATGCCTCACACGCGAAGATGGAACTGCGCGATATCCTCACCCACCAAGCGGGTCTGCGGGCCTTCGTGCCGTTCTACACCAAGTTGCAGAAGAGCGGCAAGTTGCGTCCCGAACTCGTTTCCGATACCGCTACAGAAACACACAACGTCCGCGTTGCACAAGGGCTGTACATCCCGGCGGCGTATCGCGATAGCATGCTCACGTGGGTGATGGACACACCGCTGGGCAAGAAAGGGGAGTACGTGTACAGCGACATGGGCTACTACATCCTGCAGGAGATCATCGAGCGGCTCACCGGCATGCCGTTGGATCGGTACGTGAACACGACCTTCTATCAACCGCTCGGCGCCAGCACCATGGGCTATAAGCCATGGGAACGCTTCCCATTGTCGCGCATCGCACCGACGGAGATGGATGTGAATTTCCGGGGTCGACAGATCCACGGTGATGTGCACGACCCAGGTGCTGCGATGAAGGGCGGGGTGGCTGGTCATGCGGGGCTCTTCAGCAACGCGAACGATCTCGCAATGGTGATGCAGATGCTCGCCAATGGCGGAACCTACGGAGGTCAGCGATACCTCAGCGAAAGTGTGGTGAAGGAGTTCACGAAATGCCAGTTCTGTTCGCCCACCGGTGCAGGGAATCGGCGTGGCCTGGGTTGGGACAAACCGGTCCGGGGCAAGGGCGGACCCACCTGCGAATGTGTGAGCTACGCCAGCTTCGGGCACACGGGCTTCACCGGCACCATGGCGTGGGTGGATCCCGAACAGCACGTGGTGTATGTGTTCCTGAGCAACCGCGTGTACCCCAACGCCACGACCAACAAGCTGGCCGAAATGGGCATACGCACCAAGATCCAAGAGGTGATCCACGATGCCGTAGCAGCGCGCGTTCGACCGGTGAAGTTGCAGCCTGTGCCCTTGCAACCGAAGGCGCGATAGACGCCCGGCTGGATCCACGACGCAGCGTTGTTCTTGTGGATCGATTGGCGCTCCCGACCCTGCGTTCTACTTTCGCCCCCTCAATAGCCCAAGCACGATGAACCTCCACGAGTATCAAGGCAAGCAGATCCTATCCCAGTTCGGTGTCCGTATCCAACGTGGCTTCGTGGCCTACAACGCCGATGAGGCCGTGGACCAAGCGAAGCGATTGACCCAGGAGACCGGCACCAAGTTCTGGGTGGTGAAAGCGCAGATCCACGCAGGTGGTCGCGGCAAAGGCGGTGGGGTGAAGCTCGCAAAGAACTACGACGAGGTGCGCGAGAAGAGCGACGCCATCATCGGCATGATGCTGAAGAGTCCGCAAACACCTCCACAGGGCAAGAAGGTGAACAAGGTGTTGATCGCGGAGGATGTCTACTATCCCGGCGCCAGCGAGACGAAAGAGTACTACATGAGCGTTCTGCTCGATCGCAGCAGCAGCCGCAACGTCATCGTGTACAGCACCGAAGGCGGCATGGACATCGAGGAAGTTGCCGAGCACCATCCCGACAAGATCCTGAAGGAATACGTTGATCCACGCGTGGGCCTCCGTCCGTTCCAATGCAACAAGATCGCCACCAATCTGGGCGTGTCAGGCATGGCGAAGAAGGAGATGATGAAGTTCATCGCTTCCCTCTACAAGGCCTACGAAGGCTGCGATGCTGCGATGTTCGAGATCAACCCCGTGCTGAAGACGAGCGACGATAAGATCATGGCCGTGGATGCCAAAGTTCGCCTTGACGGGAACGCACTTTTCCGTCACCCGGACTACGCCGAGATGCGCGACAAGACCGAGGAGGATCCGATCGAAGTGGAAGCGGGTGAAGCCGGCCTCAACTACGTGAAGCTCGACGGCAACGTGGGCTGCATGGTGAACGGTGCTGGTCTCGCGATGGCGACCATGGACATCATCAAGCTCAGCGGTGGCGAGCCTGCCAACTTCCTCGATGTGGGTGGCACGGCCGATGCCGCACGCGTGGAGAAAGCCTTCCGCATCATCCTGAAGGACCCTACCGTGAAAGCGATCCTCGTGAACATCTTCGGCGGCATCGTGCGTTGTGATCGCGTGGCCCAAGGCGTGGTGGATGCGTACAAGAACATCGGCGACATCAAGG
>CADEDY010000015.1:52816-87274 GCA_902826215.1 uncultured Bacteroidota bacterium | reverse complement strand
GCGGTCACTATTATGAAGCCACCCCCAATGGGATAGCGCGCCTCGCGCAATCCCCAGCCCGAACGCAGCTTGAGCAATTCGCAGGAACGAAAAGACCGACGAGCGAAGCGAGTGGCAGTCCTCATTTTGAAGCTTCCCCCCATTGGGTTAGCGCGCCTCGCGGAATCACAGGCCCAAGCGCGCCTTGATCAAATCGCAGGAACGAAGGTCCGGTGGCCATGTCAAGTGCGGACCCGGGCCTGATCTCTGCCTGAATACGGAACAATTCGTTCGGAGCGTGCGGGCGTGATGGATGTGCGGTACATCGCCTCTACTATGACATGAATAAGACCGGAACGTGATTGCCGGGACTGATCCCGGGAAAAGCTCAATTAACTTTGGTGCTTCACCGACCAGCTCAGTCGGTTCATTCGAAATGCTCCAACGAAAGCAAAGTATCTTCCTCCTGATCGCCGGCCTTATTTCCCTTGCCACGTGGGGATTTCCGGTGGCTACCTACCACCAAGCCCACGAAGCGTTCGTTTTCCGCACGACCGGTCTGTTCGGAGCAGACGGTGAAGCACTTGTGGATATTGCCATGAAATTCCCGTTCAACATCATCCTCACGGTGCTCGGTGTAGCTCTTCTGGTAAGCATCATGTTCTACAGGAACCGTCCAAGACAGATCCGTTTCGTGCGGGGGACGTACTTGTTGTTGCTCGCCGTGGTCGCCTTCCTCTTCATCACGGACAATTCGGTGTACGCGTATTTGGAACAGAGCGGGGCAGTGGAACGGCATTTCGGCCTTTCCTTCTTTGGTCCCATAGTGGCACTGGCACTGGCGATCTTGGCAGAACGCGCGATCCGCTCGGACGAACGATTGGTGCGCAGTGTGGATCGATTGCGCTGATCAACCCTTGGCGACCGCCGCTTTGAATCGGGCGATCGAATCGCGCGTGAACGTGCTCAGTACCAAGCGTCCACTGATCGCGGCGCGTTCGGAAAGCAGTGCGTCCCAGTCTTCCGTACCCTTCCACATCACCGCTTTCAATTCGGCCATGGCTTCGGGGCTGTATCCCGCCAGTTCACGGGTGTGCGTATCGATCCGGGCATCCAGGTCCTCGAGGCTTTCGAAGGCTTCGGCATAGATGCCGCGTTGCACGCACCAATCGGCCTCGCGGCGCTGTGCTGGTGAAGCGGAGAGTAGACCGAATGTTCCGGAGCCGACCTTGCGTTCGACAGCTGGTCCTACCACGAAAGGGCCGATCCCGATGGCCAATTCGCTGAGTCGCGCGCTCGCTTTAGCGTGCGCATAGGCGATGTCCACGGCGCAGGCGAGACCAACGCCACCACCGACCGTGTGCGCATGGATGCGACCGATAACAAGTACCGGCGCGGTCCGTATGGCATTGATCACCTGTGCGAATCCGCTGAAGAACGCCAACCCTTGGACTTCGTTCTCGATCGCAACCAGTTCGTCGAAGCTGGCACCTGCGCAAAAAGCTTTATCCCCTTCGCTTCGAAGGACGATCACCCGCACGGCGGGATCCTTTCCGGCTGCCGTGATGGCTTCGGCCATGGCCCGCAGGATAGAGCTCGGTAGGCTGTTGCTCTTCGGGTGGTGGAAAGTGATGGAGGCAATGCCGTTCGCTGAATCGATTTTCACGTATCCGTCTGACATGGTCCTAACTTGCGGTATTGGATGGAATGCACACAAAGATCGCTGTATGCAAGGATACTGGAAGTGTTTTGCCAGTTGTAATGTGACGTGATAGCGAACCCATCGTCCAAACGTAGAACCCTATAAAAAGTGAAAACCATGTTCGACCAGATCCTCTCCACCCTTCAGAGCAAAGCTGCTCCCCAACTGATGAGCCAACTCGGGCTCAACGAGCAACAGGCTGGAGGGTCCATCAACGCAGCCGCTGATAGTGTGAAACAAGTGCTGAGCGGCGGCGATGGCTTTGGTATGGACGATGTCATGAACCTGTTCAGTTCGCAGAAGAACAACTCCGCTGCGGATGGTATCATGAGCAGTATCGGCAGCGTTCTTCAGAACAAGCTCACCGGTTCCGTCGGTTTGGATGCGAGCAAGGCCAGCGGTGTTTCGGCCATGCTTATCCCCATGATCACCGACCTGATCTCCAAGAATGTAGGTGGTGACGCGAAGAACCTGCAGTCACTCTTGGGTGGTGGAGGCATCGCAGGCATGGCCAAGGGCATGCTCGGCAACCTGTTCAAGAAGAACTGACACTAGTGCTCCGACGGTTTGCGGTCGTTCAGGTCCTCGGACTTGGACGACCGTTCTCGTTGGTAGCGGTTCACGCGGCTATTGCTGGGATCGAAACGCGGGTTGGAACCCGCGCGGTGCGTCGCTTCAGCATGGCGATCACCTCTTCATCCGAACCGTAGCGCCCGTCGATGTCCACGAAGTGTTGAGCGAGCAGGTCGTAGCGCTTCCGCATCAACTTGAAGAATACATCCATGTAGTTCTGACCCGCGAACACCACCGCCTGGTTGTTCGCGAAATCCGCCAAGTGCTCCCGAAAGTAGAGCGGATGTTCGGTCCAGTGCATCGTCGGGTCGATGTGATGGCTGATGTGGTACCCATCGTTCCAGCACCGGTGATTGAAGGCCACGTTGATGCAGGTAATGCTGCTCTTGAAATGATTCTCGGGGTCATCCGGGCAGATGAAGGTGTGCTGCACCCAATTCCCGGCCATGGCGACCAATCGGAAGATGAGGAAGGGGATGATGAAGACCATGAGTGTGGCAGGTAGGTTCACGAAGCACATGGCCGTGCAGAAGGCGATGAACAGCAACTCCCCGCGAACCACGCCGATGAAGAGCTTCTTCCGATCGCGCCGGAACAGATAGGCCGCTAGCGAATAGATCCCGGTGAAAAGGAATCGGATGTAGTACAAGGAGAAACCGCGCACGGAGTCCCGCTGATAGCCCATGGTGCTACTTTCGTCGTCCTCCAAGTTGTTCTCGGTGTGGTGCATGCCTACGTGGTGCGCTCGATACGTTTCTGGGCTCTGGCCGAAGAATGGCGCCAGGACCCAGGGGATGATATAGTTGAGGCCGTTGTATTCCTTCTTGTACAAGGTGCGATGCGTGCTGCAGTGCATCATCAAGCCGAATGGCCCTTTGAACGTGACATTGTTCAGGTAGAAGTACACCACGGCGATCAGTGCCCACAACCAGCCGGTGACGAAGGGTATGTACAAAAGCACCGCCAGTGGCACCATCAAGAAGGCCACCTTCAGTGTCATGTACGGAAAGGGTAGATCGCGCTCGTCCCGCAGGAACCGGAGGAAGAAGTGGTCCAATGCAGAGGGTGCCACGTTCTTGATATAGAGTGGATCGGTATTCGCGGGAAGTGGGAGCATAGGTACGTGTAAGGCGTGCAAGCTATCGATAACGCGTCATTGAAGCACCGCCTGGTGATACTGCAGAGGAACGGTGGTTCTTGGAGGGCTTGAAGGACTTCGGTCAGTCGGCGCGTGCCAATTCCCCATCGATCTGTTCCGTCAGGTCGAGGATGCGCTGCTCCAGCCCCTGATAGACGCCGATCATAAAGGCACGCGTGAACACGTTCATGCGCACTACACCTTTGAAAGCGTTGTCGTCCATCAATAGGACCGGGTCGATCGGGTAGCCACTTTTCCATACGGTGTCCATCACCACCTTGGCATGGATGTGGGGCCCCATATCGTCCATTTGAAGATGCGAATCGTAGCCTTGTTCAAGTTTGTCCAAATAGGTGTAGCGCTCGGAGTAGAGGCTGGTGATGCTGCGCCGCAAACTGTCGTTCAGGATCAGGTCGAAGCCGATGCTCCTCAGGTTGTCGAAGGCGGATGTATTGGCTGTGAGCTTGGTACTCCCGAAGAGGTTGCCGTAATGGATGCGCAACGAATCGTGGAAAGGTGTGCGTTCTTCCAGGTGCTTCAGTACAGCCTCGCTCCCGCGCAAAAGGCGTTGATTCGTTCGAATGTTGTACCGGCAATCCTTCAGGTCCGCTTGCAGGTTGCTGCGCATCTGGGCGAGTAGTCCAAGCTCCTTGGAATGCTCCTTGCGTTCGCTGTTCCAGTTGTTCAATTGCAGGGCCAGGAAAATGCCGATCACCAACAGAACGATCTCGCCGATGGCATAGATCAAGTAGCGGGTAAGGCGGTTCTCTTTCAGGAGCCGTTGGCGGATGGAGTTGAAGATGCGGGCCATGGAGTGCAGATGGTGAGCAATGTAGTTCAGGAGATCGGGAGGCCGCGATCCCCCCTTGCTTTAGGCTCCGGAGAACGATAGTACATCTGGGTCTAGTTGGCGTCTAATTATGACCCCAGAGAAGCGAGAATGCGAGGGCATGAACGTGATCGAGCGCGTTCCATTTGCCATCGGCCTCCACTGGATCGGAGCTCAAGGTGTTGGAAGAGGCCGAGCGCTTGCGAAACGGATAACAGGATCGTGCAGGAGGAGTGAAGTCGATCTTTGATGGCCGCATCGAATACACATATTCGAGGGTTCGTGGTATGCAGAGGTCTGGTCCTGTCTTGTCGAATGATGGGAGCCAAAGGTCCAAGGTTGGCACGTAGCGGTGTGAAGATCCACGAACGCCATTGGTCTTGAACCAAAGGCGATCCAAGGTGTACAGTCTCCAAATGGGATCCGATCTATTGAGCTGAACAGTTCGAGGTACTCTTGGAATGCAGGTCCCGCATCGTATTATTATGAAGTCCTCAATTCTGCTGTTGTTGCTGAAGATGTTCGGGTGTGCAGACGACGGAGCCTCGCAGGAGTCGCTTCCAAGTTGGCCGAGTTGTCCATCCCTATCCCTAGAGTATGTCCAGAACGTCCAACGCACGCTCACGGATAGCACCGATCTCTTTCAAGGCGCTTATCCTGTCCCACCAGGTCTTACCTGTGAATTGCTGGAAGGGCTGCAAGTGCGGCTTGAGGACGATTCGGCACGCTACCACTTCGCCCGTTTTTCGCGCAGGTTCTGGGCAGAGGATGGAAGGAACACGAACGGGTTCCGGTTCATCCATCGCCATGTGGACTTCGATCTCGCGATAGCAGCAACGGCCCATTGGAACGCCGATGTGCGGATCATGGCCTTGCAGGAATTGTTCGAGTACCGGCAGATACGCCCGATGGTCTGCACAACCAAGGAAGGCTCTGCAAAGCTGGAAGAGCAGGATCGAAGGACCGTTCGCTACCTGATACACGTGTTGGAGCACACACCTTGGTTCATCAGTGGCAGCGAGAATTCCACGATCCATGCGGCATACATCGGCTGGGTGCTGCGGACCCAGGACCTGTTCACCGGAACCAGCTTTTTCGCGGATGACAAGGATCCCTTCAAGCGTTGGAGCGACCGGCAGATCGAAGAGGCGTTGGTCGCATGGCGGAACGAAGCATCCCGATGAGAGCTGCCCTGCTCATTTTGGTCTTGGTCCCCCTGTTGGCACGGGGCGATAACGACTATCATTTCGCGCAAGCGATCAAGAGCGGGAAGGTGCATCGCATCGATCGGCACATGAAGCGGTTCATCCATCGCGAAGGCAAGGAGGTGCGTGCCTCCAGCTACCTGCATGTGCTGGGAGGCGCAGAAGACCGTATCGGTGCATTGTATTATTCGCTTCGTGGACAGATCGGGATCATTCAATTGGACTGGGACCGGTGTGTACCCAAGCCCGCCATCTGGCCCGGAACGTGGACCTTGGGGGTGGTGTACAGGACGCAGGACGGGCTTGCCGATCAGGTCCTTGAACGTTGCTATGTGATCCAAGGCGGAAGGCCCGGGAGGATCAATTTGTTCGGCTGGCGACCTCGGATCCGCAAGGCGCGCAACGACCTGCGGGTGATCGATGTGCGGTCGTGTCCGGGCTACGTCGAGGAACAGGAGCGGATCTGCAAGGAACGTTCGTGATCGCAAGGTGCTTAGCAGAGTTCAGAACATTCATGGTTCGTGGTGTGTTGAGCATGCATGTGGAATGACCCGATACTGATCGTCGGAGCCAGTCGTGGCATCGGAAGACGGACCGCAGAATTGCTTCTTACCAGTGGTGCGCGTGTGATAACAGTGGGGCGAAGCGGCGAGGTTCCCGAAGGAGTGGAGAAGCACATTGCACATGATGTTGTATCGGGAACGCTGCCTCTTGAGGACCTGCCCGATGCCCTGAGCGGGCTCGTTTACTGTCCGGGAAGCATCGACCTGAAACCCGTACGATCGACAAGAGCAGAAGATCTTCGAAGTGCTTTTGAACTGAACGTGGTCGGTGGTTTCACGTGGATACAGGCGAGTGTGGACAGGTTGAAGCGCTCGCCGGGTTCAGGCATCGTGCTATTCAGTACGGTTGCTGTTCAACGTGGGCTTGCGTTCCACACCTCCGTGGCTGCGGCGAAAGGAGCGGTAGAAGGAATGACACGCACCTTGGCTGCTGAATTCGCGCCAGTGGTCCGTGTGAATTGCATCGCCCCGGGATTGATCCGAACAGGACTCTCGGAGCGATTGCTGAATACACCGGAGAAGGAGAAGGCCTCGGCGGAGCGCCACCCTTTGAAGCGTGTTGGTGAGCCAGAGGATGTCGCAGAAATGGTCCGCTTCCTGCTTTCACCTCAAGCATCGTGGATCACCGGACAGGTCATTGGCGTAGATGGTGGAATGAGTGCCCTGTAGGTCTTGCACGTGTATTCTTCCGCATCACCGTTCGCCGGATCGGTCCGGACACTAGGTTTGCCGCGTGGATCCCTTCACCCGAGCGTATCGCTTCTACATCGCCTCTTTCCAAGGTCTGAGCCGTGAGGTATGGATCCTTGCGGCCATCACCTTCGTTAACCGCGCGGGCACCATGGTGGTGCCTTTTCTTTCACTGTACCTCACGAATGACATGGGGCTCAGCTTGCCGCAGGTCGGCTGGATCATGAGCAGCTTCGGTGCGGGTTCGGTGCTGGGATCGTGGTTGGGTGGGAAGTTGTCCGACAAGCTCGGATTCTACGATATCATGGTGGGCGCGTTACTGACCTCAGGGATAGCATTCATCCTGCTCCAGTACGTGCATGGATTCCTGCCTTTCTGTGCAGGCATCTTCGTGCTCACGTTGTTGTCGGATGCTTTCCGGCCTGCCATGTACGTTGCCATCCGGGCATACGCCAAACCGGAGAACCGAACCCGTGCCGTTACCCTGATCCGGTTGGCGATCAATCTCGGGTTCAGCCTGGGACCTGCGATCGGCGGGCTTCTCATCGCCACTTCGGGTTATGCGGGCTTGTTCTGGGTGGATGGTCTCACGTGCTTTGCAGCAGCTGGATTGCTGGTAGTGGGTCTTCCTCGGAAACAGGCGAAGAAGGATGATCAGGCAACGAAGTCCGTAGCGTTGCGTTCACCGTACACCGATGGTCCGTACCTCATCTTCTTGTTGACGATGGTCTTGATCAGCATACCATTCCTTCAATATTTCAGCACCATTCCGATCTTCTACAGCAAGGTGCATCACATGAGCGAATTCGCCATTGGTGTGTTGCTCGGCGCCAACGGTCTGGTGATCTTTCTGTTGGAAATGCCGTTGATCAAGTACTGCGAGGATCGGGTATTCGACCGTTTCCGGATCCTGTCCGTCAGCGTCGTTCTTTTCGCACTCAGTTTCGCCGTCCTCAATTGGTTCCCGGTTATCGCATTCCTCTGGGTGGGCATGTTGCTGATGACCGTGGGGGAGATGCTCAACTTTCCTTTCATGAACCGCTTCGCGTACGACCGTTCCGACCAAGGTCCGCCGGGAGCGTACATGGCATTGTTCACCATATCGTGGAGCGTTGCGCACATCATCGGTCACACCTTGGGACTGAATCTGATCGATCGGATCGGATACACCGGAACCTGGTACTTCTTCGCGGCAGTGCTCCTTGTGGCGCTGGGCTTGCTGGATCGTTTGCGAAGGATGGTATCCGCCGAGGGACGTGTTCCTCGGATCGACCATTGACCAGGCCTTGCTCATCCGCGGCACGCACAGTGCGGGCAATTAGAGGCCGTCACAGATGGATCACGAATGACACTCCCTTGGGGAAGCGCAGATCAAGTTTCCGCTCAGATCCGTTCCAAGGTCTCCAGCAAGTAGCCCCAGAACTTCTGCACGCTGCTGATCTGCGCGCGTTCATCCGGTGAATGCGCACCGCGGATGGTGGGGCCGAAGGAGATCATCTCCATCTTCGGGTAGTTGGTGCCCAGGATCCCGCATTCCAGACCGGCGTGGCAGGCGAGCACATGTGGTTCGGACTTGAATCGTTCGCGGTAGATGCCCGACATCAGTTGCACGATCTTGGCATCCGGGCGCGGTGTCCAACCGGGGTAGGCACCGGTGAGTTCCACATTCGCGCCGATCAATTCGAACACGGCTTTGATGGCATTCGCCTCGTCGTACTTCTCACTGTCAACGGAACTGCGTGTCAAGCATAGGACCTTGTATCGCCCGTCCTTCAATTCGATGCGTGCAAGGTTGTTCGAAGTTTGCGTCAGTCCTTCCACGTCGGGGCTCATGCGGTAGATGCCGTTCGGACAAGCTTGTACAGCGCGCAGGAAACGAGTTTGATGTTTCGATGCCATACCAGGTCCCGATCCATCCACGTGCTCCACCTTTATGATCAATCCGGGGTCTGTTGTGCTGTACTCCGATCTGATCGTTGTGGACAGTTTATTCAGAGCATCATCGAAAGAGGTTGCGTTCTCTTGCGGGAGCACTATCGTTGCCACGCTTTCGCGAGGAATTGCATTCCTCAGGCTTCCTCCTTCGATTGAGATCACGCGCATACCATGATCTTCACCTTGCAACAGGATACGGTTCATGATCTTGTTCGCGTTGCCGAAACCGCGGTGGATGTCTGTACCTGAGTGCCCGCCATTAAGACCAGAAACGATCAAGCGCCGGCCAGTGTACAGAGCAGGTACGGCTTGGAGCTCATATCCGCCGGATGCCGTGACGTCCAACCCACCGGCACAGCCTATCGTGAGTTCATTGTCCTCTTCCGTGTCCAAGTTCAAGAGAATGCTCGCGTCGAGCAGACCACCTTTCAATTCGAAGGCACCGGTCATACCGGTCTCCTCATCGATGGTGAAGAGCGCCTCCAACGGTGGGTGCGGGATATCGGTGGAAGCGAGCAGGGCCATGATCGTCGCCACGCCTATCCCATTGTCTGCGCCGAGTGTAGTTCCTTCCGCCTTCACCCAATCGCCCTCCACTTTCATGCGGATGCCTTCCGTGTCGAAGTCGAAATCCGTGTCGTTGTTCTTCTGATGCACCATGTCCAGATGGCTCTGGAGTGCGATGGCCGTGGCCTTCTCCTTTCCCTTGGTGCCAGGCTTCTTGATGATCACGTTGCCGGCGTGGTCCACCTGCGTGGGCAGGCCCAGCTTCTCGCCGAAGTCCTTGATGAATGCGATGACGCGTTCTTCCTTCTTGGATGGCCGTGGCACCGCGTTGAGGTCAGCGAAATGATTCCAGAGAGCAGTGGGTTCCAGAGCACGGACAGCGTCGTTCATCAGGTTGATCAGGTCAGGTCGTTCAAGCGAATGGAAATGTGAGGTTGCGCAAGTTAACCGCTACGGAATGAGTGAGGAGAGTGACGTTCGCTTCAGTTGGATCGCGGACCGATCGTGTACCGTGACCAATGCCTGGCGGAATGGGGGCAATGTCCAGAATACCACGATCATGCTACTCCGTTATTCGGGCTCGATCCGCACCTTTGCCGGTCTGATATGAGCGGAGAGAGCGGGAGCACCATCAAGTTGAACGAATTACCCAACGACCAGTGGGCACGCGTAGTGGAGGTGGAGGTGCCCACGGACAGTGCGGACCGCGAACTTGTTCTGCGTTTGGTTGAACTGGGTTTCGTACCGGACGAGCTTTTGTGCATCGTGGCCGTGGGCCTACCTGGGCGTGAGCCGCTCGCAGTGCGACTGGGCGGAACCACTTTCGCATTGCGTCGACATGAGGCATCCTTCATCCGGGTGAGTCCACGATGATCGACCCGGAGGTTCTTGCCCCCCCTGTTCGCATCGCCTTGATGGGCAATCCGAATTGCGGGAAAACAGCGCTCTACAATCTGCTGACCGGCAGCCGTCAGAAGGTGGCCAACTATGCGGGGGTCACCGTGGAGCGCAAGGAAGGAACACTGCACACCACCAGCGGTAGGCGTGTCTCTGTATTGGATCTGCCTGGGGCATACAGCCTCAACGCGCTTTCCAACGATGAGGCGCTTACCCGCGATGTCGTTACCGGGCACAGTCGCGAAGCCCTTCCGGACCTGCTGGTCTGTGTCACGGACGCCACGAATCTACGCCTGCACCTTCGCATGGTTCTGGAACTGCGTCGTCTTGGGCTCCCCATGGTCGTTGTGCTGAATAAGATGGATCGGGTGGAGAAACTCGGTATCCGCATCGATCAAGAACTGCTTGCGAAGGAACTCGCAGTGCCGGTCGTCGGCACGGTGGGAGTTCATGCTCACGGTGCCGATGGATTGCGGACCTTCCTGGACCAGCCCGTGCAGCCAAGTGTCCACCGACCATGGACCGCACCAGGGCTGGAACAGGTGCTCGCCACCCAACAGGATGTGCAGCGCATCTATAAGCGCGTGGTCACCGAACCGACCGTGGACCGCGACCCGAGCGACCGCATCG
Organism: uncultured Bacteroidota bacterium; assembly: GCA_902826215.1. GTDB lineage: Bacteria > Bacteroidota > Bacteroidia > Flavobacteriales_F > PHOS-HE28 > PHOS-HE28. Next base: position 76,626 of record CADEDY010000015.1, on the reverse strand, counting down.
ACAAGGTCATGATGCACCCGATCTGGGGATTCGCGATACTGGCGGTGGTGCTCTTCCTCACCTTCGTGGCCGTGTTCTCGGTGGGAGGGTGGCTGACCGGCTTCATCGAGGATGGCATGGACTTATTGGCCGCCTTGATAACAGGTCACATGGCCGAGGGCAGCTTCCGTGATCTGCTGGTGGAAGGTGTGATCGGCGGGGTGGGCAGCGTGCTCGTCTTCTTGCCGCAGATCCTCATCCTCTTCCTCTTCATCTTGGGTTTGGAAGCGTCGGGTTACTTGCCGCGCGCCGCCTTCCTGCTGGATCGCCCCATGAGCAAAGCAGGCCTCTCCGGTCGCTCGTTCATTCCGTTGCTATCCAGTTTCGCATGTGCCATTCCGGGCATCATGGCCACGCGCACCATCGGCAATTGGCGCGATCGGCTCACCACCATCCTCATCGCGCCGCTCATGGCCTGCTCCGCACGGATCCCCGTGTACACCTTGCTGATCGCGGCGATGTTCCCTTCGGATCCGGTCTCCGGTGCATTGGTCATGGTGGGTTTGTACGTGCTCGGGATCGTGGCTGCCATGACCGTCGCTTGGGTGATCAAGCGCACGGACCGCGACAAGTCGCACGCGCCTCTATTGATGGAACTGCCCCCGTATCAATGGCCGGACCTCCGAAGCCTGGTGATCGGTATCTACGAGCGCGGCATGATCTTCCTGAAACGAGTGGGCACGGTGATCATGGCCCTCACCATTGTCATGTGGGCATTGAGCAGCACGCCATCCCCCTGGGCCACTGCGACCGGAACACCCATGGAGCAAAGTCTTGCCGGCGAGTTGGGCCATGCGCTGGAGTACGTCTTCGCGCCCATCGGCTTCAATGCAGAGATCTCCGTGGCCTTGGTGCCCGGCATGGCCGCGCGTGAAGTGGTGGTGAGTTCACTGGGCATGGTCTACGCCGTGGAAGGGGACGATGCTGAAATGGGAGCGCAACTGCGTGAACGCATCACGAGGGATTGGTCAACGGGGACCAAGCTTTCCTTGCTCATGTGGTTGGTATTCGCCCCCCAGTGCCTCAGCACCTTCGTTGTGGTGAAGCGCGAGACCGGTTCGTGGCGCACCATGTGGATCATGGGCGGCTACCTCTTCGGACTGGCGTACCTTGCCAGCCTGATCACGTATCAACTGACCATCGCGATCACAGGCTGATGCAGACCTTACTCACTGCCGTCATCGTGCTGCTTTCCATAGGATACGTCCTGCGGATGTGGGTGCCTGTGTTGCGTGGAAAAGGCCGAGTTGCTGCCACTGCCATCGGATCTCGAGGCGCCACGTGTTCGGGGTGCACCTCGTGCAATGCATGCGGGTGACCCGAACCGTGCGGAGGCAGTGTGCGCAACTTCAATAGTTGGGCATCGGGTATGCGTTCATCAAAAGTGTTGAACTGTTCCGTTGGTTCCATCGGCGTATGGGTCCACGATGGATCAGATCCCACTGAAGGCACTTCCGAAGCAACGTTGAAACCTTCCCGAGAAAGTGACGATGCTTCGTGCCTGGTCGATCATTTCTGAGGTCGTCTCATTCAATGATCAACCGAACATTGACGCTCGCGCCATGATCGTTCGATCGCAACACGTATACACCTGGTGCAAGGTCACGGACGTCCAGTACCGAGGCGCTGGACAGCGTTCTGCGCCCTACCAGAACGCCAAGGCCATCGACGATCTCCACTGGCGTCGTAGCGACAATACCATCCACGCGCACTGATCCATGAGCAGGATTCGGGAATAGTGTCAGCGGAGTTGCAAGGTGCTCATCAAGTCCGATCGTTAAGCAGGCTGTTTGCACTTCGGCAACCGAGGCGCAACCCGGGGCATTCCCGCTGATGGCTCGTTGGCCTGTTCCATCCAAGTAGGTGCACACACTTTCGATGGCGCATTGCGAGAGGCTTGGGCAACTCGTGAGGGTCAAAAGGGAAAAGCTGGTCGGGTCCAAGCCTTCAAGACCATGTATCGAGGCCAATGTGTTGTTGTTCGAGATCTGCAGGAAACTGGAAATGTTCTGCAAGGAGGATAGCCCGCTCAGGTCCGTGAGCACAGGATTCGAGCTTATCTGCAGGTATCCGCCGATGGCCGTCAAGACATCCGGTCCATCGAGGCTTTCCAATTGTGGATCGTTCTGGATCTGAACGAAACTGTTGATACTTGCCAAGCTGCTCAAACCAGCAAGGTCGAGCAAGGCATCGTTGTTCTCGATCTGAACGAACCCTTCGATGCTCTGAAGGGCCTCCAGACCGTATAGATGTGCGAGCAAGGCATTCTGCCGGATCTGCACAAAGCTGGATATGGTGGTGAGGCCATCGAGACCGCTCAGGTCAGTAAGCGCATCGCAATTCGAGATCTGCAGGAAGTCGATCGTGGTCGTGTTCTCCAAACCGTTCAAACTGGCGAGCTGCGTGCAATTGGAGATGGAGAGTCCACCGCTGAAACGCTCCACTTGCGCAAGCCCTTGCAGGTTAGTGATGTTCGCTCCTTGGATCGTCACTTCTCCGAGGATCTCCGTGCAGCCAGGATTGGCAATGGCAAAGTCATCGATCACGGCTTGTGTGCTGAAATTGATCCCTCCGGAGAGGCATTGCGCTGCAGCGGCAATCCTGAGCGCGAGAGAGGCGAATAGAAGGGCCATCGGACGTTCACTGTACATGGTGGAGCGGGGTATACCTGCAAAGTAGGTATAAGAGAGTGAACGGTTCTCTTCGCTCCGCCATCACGAGATGATGACCAACACCGGTCGAGGGGTCACCGCCCAGGCCTGAAGATCGTGTACCGCCCTTTCACGATGTGATCGAGGTCCAGATCGGTGCGGTTCACTTTGCGACCGGCCGGTCCGAAGTTCTGATGTGCCAACGTGTAGCGGCCTTTGCCATGCACAGTATAGATGATCGCGGTGTGGTGGCCCATGGTCTCCCGATGCTCCGCGTTCGCCGTCGTATAGCGCACTTCAACGCCCTCGAATTGGATGATGTCGCCGGGCAGGATCTCTTCCTTCTCCGGGTCGACCGGTGTTCCGAAACGGTATTCGCCGTCCCACTTCGCTCCGGCCTCGTTGAGCGCTCCAGCGGCCAGGTCCCAGCACTCACCTGTGCCAACGCGTTTCCCTATGTGTGCTTCCACATACGCGATGATCTGCGCGTTCATGTCCGTTCGTTCAATGTATCGTTCAGCTTCACGTTCGGTCACCGTGGTTTGTGCGGAAGTTGTCATGGGTAGGACACCAAGTGCGATGACGAACGAACTGTGCTTAGGATACATGGCGATGAATACAAGGAACGAAAAGGCGAATTGAGTTGTTATGTCCTTTGACGGAACATGCCTATTTCGATCCCATCCGTGCACCGATCGCACCTTTCTGTCGGTATTGATCCATGGGTGTAACCAAGTTCCGCCAAATTAGCTTCGCATCATGAACCTTCGCGACACTCTACCGCTTTTCATTGCAATACTGGTACTCTACGCCTGCAACGTCCCGCGCAAGATGGAAAAGGCGAACCTCAAGGCCTATGAGCAGAACGCGATGGACGCAAGGACCTTCACCGATGCCGCGGGCCCGCATTTCACGTGGGTGAGCAAAGGACTTGGAGCGAGCGCGAAGCCGAAGTTGCTGCTGGTGCACGGCATCATGAGCAGCAATGCCATGTGGGCAGGAAATCTGGCAGGCTTGGGTAAGACCTATGACCTGATCGTGCCGGACCTCATCGGCCATGGAAGGAGCACCAAGAAATGGAGCGGCAACAGTGTCGATCAGCAAGTAGCGCACCTCGCCCTCATCCTGGATAGCTTGGGTGTAAAAGAGCCGGTTCATGTGGTCGGCAATTCATACGGTGGTGCCATCGCCGCCAACTTCGCCGAAGAACATCCGGAGCGGGTGCGTGCCTTGGTGATCTACGATGGACCCGCAAGCGATTACACGGTAGCCATCGCCGACAGTGTAGCGCGATCGGTGGGGGCGGCAGACCTCAAGAGCCTCTTCACACCGGAGAACCCGGACGAGCAATACCGCCTGATGAGCATGGCCATGTTCGAGGATCCGAAGGTTCCCGGCTTCGCTCGGAAGCAGTTATTCGAGCGCTTCGGTGAAATGCGACCGGGCTATCTAGGCCTCTTGCAGGATCTGTTGGAACGTGAAAAGGAATACGCCACGAAGCGCTACATGTGGACCATGCCCACTTATGTGATCTGGGGTGCAGGTGACCGATTGATCCCACCGAGCGTGGGCCGCGGCATCGCTTCTCGGAACGAACTACCCGAGGACCATTTGATCATGATCCCCGAAGCGGGCCACGTCGCCAATGTGGAACAACGCGCCGTGTTCGAGGATCACCTGAAGCGTATTCTGCATGATGGTCCATGCATGGACCCAGCCGCTGTGCATCGAGGACCGTGCACCCGGGAATACAAGCCGGTATGCGGATGCGACGACAAGACCTACGGCAATCTCTGCGAAGCATGGCGGGCTGGGGTGCACGTGATCGCGCGCGGACCGTGCTCGGGATCCGCTGCTGCACCTTGCCCCGATCCCAAGCTGCACGAATTGCACAAGGACGATATGTGCACCATGGACTACAGTCCTGTATGTGGCTGCGATGGCAAGACCTATTCCAATGCTTGTGCTGCGTTGCGTGAAGGGGTGAAAGTGATGAGCGAAGGGGAGTGCAAGTAGGGTGCTAACTGATACGGGTCTATGGCACGGGTGACTGGCACTTTGTCCCCGTTTGAAGGGGGAATACCTTGTTCTTCTTTGGATCTTACTGGGTGCTAGGTCGGTATTCTCCATTCTCCTTTCGCTTCACTACCCATGTGCGCACTCGGGTTGATCCTTTGGGGGTCTCTTGGCTGATGTACGCACGTTCTCCTTCGATCCTGGAAAAGGAACGCCCATTGGGTCATCGGTACGCACCGATACCCACATTGCAACGCTGATCCAGACCTTGGAGCCTTACGTGCCTTCGCTGAACCGCGACCATGGAGAGGACACGTATCGTATCAGCCTGTTCCGAGTTCCATTGGATGGGTCCGAACCGGGACTGAAAGGAACAATGATCGAGGCACGTGCCGATACTTCGGGAAGGATCCTATGGTCAGTGGATACGGGTATCGACCGCTTCGAATTGCAACAGATCCTTCCCGGGAATGGCTCCGTCGCATTCATCGGCACACGACTTCCGATACCCGGTAAGGTGAGTGGACCTTAGCTGGTGGTTATCGAGAATGGGTCAGGCCGGATCAAGACGACGTCTCTCTGGCGATAAGGGCTTGAGAGTTGAGCGATGTTCCACGTCAGCTGTGTATACTACCCAACGTCTCTTGATATGCCTTATGGTAGGATGATGTGATCAGCGCTCCACGACCAGGCGGACCGAACGACCGGTTGCTTCCCGCACCACATAAAGCCCTGCTGGCAAGCCGTCAATGGGCAATGTGCGGATCGGACCACTTCCGTTCGCTTGCATCACCAAAGTGCCTGAGGCATTGAATACCCGCACAGGGCCTCGGCCACAACCGGTCATCGTAACACTGTGCGAAGCTGGGACCGGGAAAAGCATAAGCCCTGTGTTCGCGGAATGCTCATCCATACCTACGCCACCAGCACAGAGGTAGGCGGCCATGGCATTGTCCTGCCCGGAGTTGTTCGGTCGCTCATACGAGGTGCCATCCAAGGTGATGGTGTTGTTGTGCGAACCACCGAGCACAAAGCAATCGGGCCCGATCCGTTCCATGTCGACTACGCCGAAGGTGGCTATGCTCCAGATGGCGGTCAAGGACGCATCGTATTTCACGATGTATGGTGCATTGAAGGCGAAGTCACCGTTCACGATCAACTCATCATTGGCCATGTGGTACACCTCCTTCATTTTATATGCGCCAGGTGAATCGGAACTGGACACTGCGCCAGTGGCTCCATCCAACGAGTAGATATAACCTTTCGGGAAATCGCTATAGTCGGTTCCGCCCAATGTAACGGTGCCGAAGACCGCATAGAAGGTGGCCCATGCATCGCCATTTTCGTCCACGGTAATGCGGTGTGATTCCGCGGCGAAGGGCTTTATCAGTGGGGTGCTCCAAAGGACGTTGAGCGCATTGTCGTATTTGGTGATCTTGTTGCCCCATTGGGCGATCACATTGTTGCTGGCGTCCACGACGATATTGTGATACCCGACGTTCTGCAGGTCGCCACCACCAGCACCACTGGCGACGGAGTTTCCATTTGCCGGGTCGAGCTTTTCGATAGTGGCATCGCCCAGATTGATGAAGGGGTTGCCGTTGCCATCCACAGCGATCGCATTCACTCCTCCATTGAAATCCTTCACCCAAAGTAGCGTGCCGGACGCGGAGTATTTCGCCACGAATCCATAGGTGCCCAGTGGCAATGTGATGCCATCGAAAGTGGCCTCCTGCACGGCAAAGACCCATCCACAGTTATAGATATTGCCGTTGGCATCCACTGCCACCGACATTCCCCTGTGGTTGTTCAACTGATCCGCCGAACCAGAGACCTTGCTCCAGACCTCATTGCCCTGACCATCGAATTTGGCCAAGAAGATCGCACCAACGCCTTGCGGATGGAGTGTGCCACCGAAATCCATCGCATCCGACCGCCAACCAGTGATGAGCATATGGCCTTGATCATCATAGGCCACATCGTTGACGTTGCTACCGGCCGAACCTTCCATGTTGTGCACCACGGCTTGGTGTGTCGGTGTTTGAGCTTGGATGGCAAGTACGACTTGGAAAAGGCTGGCAAGAACGGTAAGGGTACGCTTTGGTCGCATGGGGTGGGTATTTGCGGCAAATTTTGGGCGACGAGGTATTCCGCGCCATACGGTAACCACCGTATTCCACGTACGGTGATCGGATGCTTCTTGCATTCTTTGCATTCGCAAAGGGGATCGCACAAAGCAAGACCGAACGTATCGACCACAACAGGCCTCGATCGATCCAGCGCGAAGGCAAGGGTTTCCTAGTGGCCAGTTCCCAGCATCCACAGGCTGGTGTCGAAGGCCAATTGGTTGAACTGGCCTCATTGCGTCTCTCGTAGTTGGTTGCGTTGATGCAGTCCGGGACCATTGGGTCATAAGAGCCAGTGGTGTGGCCGGACTCCAAGAAAGTCGGGGTCGATTTCCGGAGGCAGGAAGGGAAGGTGGGGCGGTCATGAAACTGCTACACGATAATTGGTCGCATTGGCACGGTTGAACTGATCAATTGGCGCCCTCACCTGCGCAAGAACAGGTCTGACCTGCGTTGCACGAAAGCAGCGGCCTGCCCGGGATACATCGAAGAACAGAGTGCGCATTGCAGGGAGCGCGGTTTCCGATAGATTGATCCGACTTGGTACTGCGTAGCGTCCGGATCCTTTCTACCCGGTAATGAGAATAGCGCCGAAATTTCTGTCCACCGCGAGTCGACTCGCACGCATCGGTCGATCGCGCGTTGCGGCCTCCAGGATCATGTCCACAGGCGAATGCATGCGCAAGCTTTAGTGTAGGTCTTCACGTATGAATGCTTGATAGGGCACATATCCATTCAAGAGCTGTGTACAGGACAACGCCAGTTCCCGGATCTGCGTCACTTTCCCATGAACACCACTTTTTCCAAGACATGTGCTCTGTTGTTGCTTTCCGTCGCATTTCGTTCGGCTGCTGGACAACATGCGCAGACGTGCGCGACAACCCAAATACACGATGCCAGCCTGATCCAGCGCGCGTTGCAAGCCAATGACCAGCGTGATGTGGTACGGTACATGCGGGTCAAGGTCGTGATCGCAGCGCAGGACGATGGTGCCGGTAGCCTGCAGCTGGCAACGACACCAGGGCGCATCCAACGCGATCTGGATTTCACCAACGAGGTCTTCGATCGTTGTGGCGTTGGGATCCAATTCCACCTGTGCGCACCACCGAGCGTGGTGGCCGATCCGCTGATCTGGAACACGAGCACCGGCGATGCAGGTCCGCTATTCGCGAATCGCGAACGTGGGTTCATTACCATCTTTTACGTCAACTTCACATCGCTTGGGCTCGAGGGTGGAGCCGCTGGTGACATCGTGATCATGGCGCCTCACGCACGCCCTCATGTGCTCGCTCACGAGTTGGGTCATTTATTCGGTCTGGTGCACACCAACGATCCATCGAGTCCGGAACTGGTGGACGGTAGCGACTGCAGCACCACTGGTGATCTGCTCTGCGACACACCGGCCGATCCGGGCATCTTCAATGCGGCTGATATCGACCCCACCACCTGCGCGTACATCGGCAATGCTACGGATGCGAACGGGGATGTATACGATCCACCGCTCACGAACATCATGAGCAATTCAACCTGCCTTCAGGATTCGATCACCCCCCAGCAAGGGCAGATCATGCGCTTCCTCGCGGACAATTATCTAGCAGCATTGCGCCGCACCACGGTGTCCATCACCATCGATCCGTTCCCGACCTTGATATGTGCCAATGCCGGGTCCTTCACGCTTTCAGCCTCTCCGGGTCCGGGTTTCTTCGAAGGACCCTTCGTGGTCGGCAACACGTTGTACAATTCGCCCAACCCTGGAGGTGGTTACTATGTGAGCTATATGCCGAATGAATCGCCGGTGGATCTCCTGGAGCAAGTGGACCAGTCGTGCATCGCTGGCAACCCACTGCCAATTGGGCACATAGCATACCCGACTGATAGTGCACGCCAGACCCTGCGAGCCGATGAGGATGCCGAACTGCGCGCAATGGAAGTGAATGTCACAGCTAGTGGGGCCATCACATACAGATTGCGCTTCTATGCGGGCGTGGACGCGGACACCACCTTGCTGTACGATGGTACTGTTGCGTATCCGACCACTGACACGGCATGGGTCCGCTTCGACCTACCTCCGGGGATCATGCAAACCACAGGTGATCTGTTCACCTTCATCTTGACCGGTGATATGCCATTTGCGGTGATGACGCCTGGTAGCGTATACAATGAAGGCACGAGCAATTTGGGCGTGTACGATGTCGAGTTCCGTACGTGGGTATTCGGTGAGGCACCCTGCCAAATGGTGACCCGTTTGTACGACCTGTACCAAGTGCCGGACCTGCCTATACTGAATTTGCCAGTGGCGGCTTGCCAGGACGACGGCAGGGCCATTCCTTTCGCAGTGGACCTGACCACGGTCTCGAACAGTCAGTTCCTGTTGGATGGGGAGACGGCCAACCAATTGGTGCCATCTGAGTTGAGCACCGGCGATCATCTGGTGCAGCACATCTACACGATGAACACCTGCACCGACACGCTCGATCAGGCTCTGATCGTTAGTGTTCCGGTCGACTTTTCATACGCCCAGATTCCCTCCTCGGTCTGTTCGGCGGATGAACCCTTCCTATTGATGGCCGAACCCGCATTGGGCACGTTCACGGTGGATGGCGTTCCGCTGGTCGAACTCGATCCACAGGCCCTCATGACAGGTACGCACACGATCGAGCACAGCTACGATGGTCTGTTGGATTCCATCACCTTCGCCGATCAACTTTGCGCTCCGTTCAGCTTTGGTGTGAACGGATTCCTTGCGCCGGATTCCGTGGTGTGGCAGAGCTTCGTGGCGCAACAAACCGGAGCACTTGCGGGTATTGCCATGTTCGTTGAACTCTATGGGCTGGAGCGAACACTCGTGTTCCAACTGCGTGATGGGGCCGGGCCGAATGGTACACTGCTTTGGCAGGACACCGTGACCACCGATCTGTTTCCGGCTCAGTTCGCCACCGCGACGGGGCTCAACATGTATGCCGGCTCCACGTACACCTTCATCTTGATCCCACAGGCAGGTGGCGAGGATATCCTGTACCCGACCATCCAGTACATGTGGACCGACGTCTATGCAGGCGGCAGCGCGCACGTCACCGGTGTCACCACACCGCACGATATACGCTTCCAGGAATTCATCACGCAGGAGTTCGCATGTCCGGTGGTCAACGATCTGGCGCTGGAAGTGGAGGTCTGTTCCGGTATCGCCGAAGGACTACTAGCGGAGGTGCAGGTCGGCCCGAACCCTTTCATCGATGAGCTTACCCTGCGAACTGGTTCTTCCGTCGTCCAGTATGTCCTCTACTCAAGCGATGGTCGGCAGCTTCTTCAAGGCCGATCAGGAACGAACACCGTGCACCAATTGCAGCTGAACAATGTGGCAGCGGGTAGCTACGTGCTCGAACTGCGGACGATGGATGGTCATGTGGGGTATCGTCGATTGGTGCGGGCGCGGTAACCAAGTATGCTTCCGCTATCAGGGAATGGACTTTACGCGTAAGGTTCTTTCGGCCACTGGTCAAGACCAAAGGGTGTGGACGAGACAGGTATGCTGATCCGTACCACCACAGGAGAACCTTGCCCGTGTCAACCAATGGTCTATTGTCCGATGCATTCCACGCAGGACTCGGCGTATTGCACCATCATAGAAGGCGTGGGTTCCATGTACGGTCTCAACCCGGTCGATGGGCTGGCGCCACTGTTCGAATGAAGTGATGAACTGACGTGCCATAGTGCGAACGGTGAGAACATCTATCCATTCGGTAGCACGACGTGTGACCTGTCGATGTCCGTTCCAGTGCTGAAGCCTGCGCGTGAGGAACTCGTTCCCTTCCCGAACCCGTCACCCGATGTCGTACGCATCCAAGGGACGTGGCCGACCAATGCGCGCTATGTGCTCGTGGACGCCTTGGGAGTGGATGTGCGAAGTGGATCATTACTTGCGTCGAGCATCGAACTCACCGGCCTTGATGTTGGGATGTACACCGTATGCATCAAGGATGTTGTGGGGAAGACCCTTGGTACGGTCCGGTTGGTGAAGGAATAGCCGGTTCCAACCCGCGGCGTGTTTTCCGCAAGTAGTACTGCACCTGGTTGCCGACCGTTCGGAGAAGGTCGTGCACGCTGAACAAAGCGGACATTCGTCCCCGTTCCCGAACTTGTGCCCGTTGCACGCATCTCCATGCATCGTTCACTAGCAAGTGTATTCATCCTTGTAGCGCCCATGGCCTCGGCGCAGATCGCCTTTGAACTCGAGGTGCCGTTGGGCGCAATGGACGTGGGTTTTGCGGATACCGTTCTCTTCAACCCAACTGAAGGCTTCTCAGACTACGGATACAGTGGACCTGCACCGCTCTTCGTGCAGCACTGGTTCTCGCTGAAGGGAAAGCAGGCAGGACCTGCGTTGACCTATGGTGCTTTGCGCGAACGTTCAGTGCCCGATGAACTGGGTCCAGTGTATGCCGCACTTCGCGATCAGATGGACACCATGTTCATCGCATATGACCTCAAGGAGTCCTTCCCTGACTACGAGGCGATCGACTACGCCGTGTCGTACGATGAAGTATTGGCGCAGGTCATGACCACGCCGACGCGCAGCCATCGCGCACAGCCCACACGGCGGTCAACTGCGCCGGTGATCGTCTATCATCACGGCTCACAGGGGGCGAGCGACGAGAACGTGGCGATGGCCGAGTACTTCTCATCGCGCGGCTACGACTTCGTGTCTGCGAACTTCCACTGGCCTCATGCCGATGCACCTTACGGCATGGAAGGCTTCGCCAACGATCCGCGTGCGCTGCGCGAAGTGGTGCGTTATGCGCGTACCCTCACCACGAGTGATAGTGTCTTCTTCATCGGCCACAGCTGGGGCGCGCAAATGGGGTGGTGTGCCCTGCACGAACCCGGACCGGTGAAGGCTTTCGTCAGCTTGGAGACGACCATCGAAGCCAAGACCGACACCAACGAGATCAAGGACAAATGGGCTTCGGTATACGATGCCTTGGTGACGCGCGAGCAATACATCCCCATGCCTGTGCTGTTGATGGCCAACACGCAGGTCGATGCGCCTTTCGCCTTCTTCGCCGCGAGCTGTGCAGCGGGTTTGCACGTATCAGCCAAGGAGCCCTTCGGACACGAGAGCTACACCAGTGCTTTCCTCTTGCGCCACTTCCACCGCGATCGTTTTCCGCAACCCGATAGTGTAGCCATGGCCGAGCAGGTCGCGCTCTATGCTGCACACCTTCAACTGATCGAAGCGTTCTTCCATGCCTTGCGGACAGGAACGGAATTCCCGCGCGAACGATTCCAGGAACAGTTCTTCTTGAACCGGACCCTTGGGGAGAAGGAGCGGTGATCCGAAGGACTTCGAAATTGGACCGATCGGTCACCTGTGCGTGGGCGGTCAACCCTCAGCGCTCACTCCATTTTCAACACTTCGCCTTCCTCTACCCAGTTCTGCGCCCGCACGCCGAGTTCCCCGCCCGGCACATCGCTGACGATCTCCAGGGTGCCGATGATCGGTCGGCCGTATTCCAGGGTACGGAAGACCAGTGCACCCTCCAATGCCTCCGCATCGTGCGCCCATCCCCAGGAGTTTTCGGGCATCACGACCGGTTGGGACAAGACCGGGAAGAACACACGCTCACCATCGGCTGGGACCCAATCGAACAAGTTCCCCGCCAGGCCATTCGCCAAGCGCTCCGGCGTAAGCACTTCCCCTTCGCGTAGGCGGAAGAAACCCAACGCGCCCCAGCGCTCGCGGGTCATCAACAGCATGGTGCCCTGCAGCGGAGAAATGCCGCGGACGAACTCGTTCCGTTCTTTCATGCCAGGCCAATTCTCCAAATGGCCCGTGATCACCAGGTCATCCACCTCGTCGCCGTTCAGGTTGACTCGTTCCTCCGGCGGGATGCCAGACGGGATGATCACCTGCGGCTCCGCTGGTTCATGGCCGAAGTCGAAGGGCGGTTCCTGGGGTTCGCGCTTGAGCACGATGAGGTCGCCTTCCTCACCATAGCCGTTCGGTACACGCACCACATGCTTCGCCTTGATCACCACGCGTCCATAAGGATAGGGCAGCTCGAACGCGAAGGCCGCGACGCTCGTGCCGAGGTGGTTCGCGCTACGCAGCACCAGCGTGCGCCCGTCGTGATGATCGCCCGTGCCGTACCAACCGTCCTGGTCCTTCGTTATCGCCGGGCCGAACGGACGCTCCAGCAGCCAGAACTCCGTGGGGTGGTCCTCGTCGGTCCAGCTCAGTTGCTTGAAGTTGATGCGCGCAGCGAGCAGGCCAGTATCCAGTCGTGTGCTGTCCTCCAGCGTGTACCAGCGCCGGTTGCTGGGTGTGTTCCACATCAGGATGGCGTTGCCGCTGAGCGTGCGCACGCCCAACAGGTGCTTGCCCAAGTAGCCGGGTTGCTCAGGATCGGCGATGTGGATCGTTCTAGTGGTGATCAGTAGATCTGCAATGCTGTCGCCGGTAACGTCCACGTATTCATCAGGCGGATGGCCGGGGATGATGCGGTCGGTTTGGGCACGGGCATGGTGCACAAGCGCGAAGGCCAGCGTAAGGAGAAGGACCCTCCGCGGAAGCAACGCATGTTGGCGAAGGCTTGCCATCAATGCAGTACGATGATCTGTTGACGTCCGTCTCCGCAGTGTACCACGTAGCTGCCCGGCGCCCAAGCCGCGCAATCGATCGTGATCGATCCGGCTTGTGCAGTGGTGCGCAGGACCTCGCGGCCCGTGGCATCGAGCACTCGGATCCGATCGAGTGCCTCTCCTTCCCGATGGGTGATCACGAAGCGCCCATCGGCTGGGACCGGGGCCACGGACCAAGTGTGTTCGCTCACCACGGTCGTCAGCCCTGTCGTAAGGTCATCGCTCTTCAACAGGAAGGTTGCATCACTCACTAAGGGGGGTAGCGGTGCGAAGGTGATGGAACCGGTGTAGGCACCGGCCACGTAAAGACCACCAACAGCATCACAAACAAGTTCGCCCACCCCGCGCGGTCCCTGAGCACGGTCGGTATACACCTCCTGGACCACACCGTCGGCATCGTAATGCGCGATGAAAAGGCCATAGAACTCGGAGTTGCCATTGTTCGGGAACACGATGTTATCGAACGTGCAACGCGACTGGTAGTAGCCACCGGCCCAGACATGATCGTTCGCATCCACGGCGAGGTGGTTGAATTCGTGATTGTAGCTGGTATCACCGGCGCGACGGCCCCACAATGCGGTGCCATCGGGGTCCATCTTCCAGAGCGTCATCCGGTAGTTGCCGTTGGATCCCGCGAACGGCAGGTCGATGCCGTCGATCAGGTGGCCGCCTTCGCGCGTGGTGGCCACCAGCAAGTTGCCCTCGCTGTCGGTGGCTAGGGACCGGATCTCGTCGTAGTTGGTGCCGGCCCAGGTGCGCACCCACACTTCCTCGCCGGCGGGGGTGTACTTCACCACGAAGGCATCGTCGCTCTGCCCGCTGGGCATGAAGTTGGGGAGGGTGTCGGTGGCGAAGTAGGCGGTATCGCCACGGAAGTCACCGCCGAGGTACACACTGCCGTCCGGTGCCAAGGCGAGCGCATCGCAGGTCGTCAGGCCCAGCGCGTCATCTCCTGTGCATTGAGGCATCAGTGACCAGATGCCGTTCCCATTGGAATCCAGTTTCATCAGGAAGCCCTGTTCACGGTTGTTGCAGGCCAGTACGTCCGGCAGCCCGGGCACCAACAGCGCGGTCTTGTACTGGCCGGCCACATACAGGTCGTTGTTGGCATCGGCCACGATGGCGCGGCCCCATTCCAAGCCACTGCTCGCGGACCAGCCGTAGCGCTGTGCCCATAGGGCATTGCCGTTCGCGTCGTATTGGGCCACCAGGATATCCATGCTGCCCTGTCTGTTGAGCGTGGTCCCGCCAAACGTGATGCTCGGACTTTGGAAGTAGCCGGTGATCGTGATGCGGCCTTCGCCATCCACGGCCACGTCGAATGCATCGTCAAAGTTGGCGCCACCTGCACTGCGCACCCAGAGCGGGGTTCCATCGGGGCCGAACTTGGCCACATAGAGGTCGCTCTGGCCATTGCTCGTCAATACGGGCAAGGCACCGATGTTCAGTTCGCCATAGAAGCTGCCGCAGACCACCGAGTTACCTGCGGCATCGACCACCAGACCACCCACCGATGGTTGGGTCTCGCTGGTGTATTGTCGTACCCATTGCCAGTTGAACTGGGCAAAGAGCAACGTCTTGGAAACGATCAGAGCGACAACGAGCAGGGAGCGGATCATGGGATCGAGGAGGGTTGGGGGTCTTCAGCGGCTTTTTGGTGGTGCGAATTCATCGAATGATCAAGGGGACATCCGTATCCGCCAAAGCACCTACGACGACGCGCACACTGCGAAGGTCGGCGATCGGGTGCAAGGTGAAGGTGCCCCGGTGACTTCCGGTGGGAGAAACGGTCAGGAATACGAAGACCTGTTCTTCCAGATCGGGGGTTGCAGTAGGTGCCATCCAGCCGCCACCGTAGCCCCATTGCCATACGGTGATCTGCCATTCGGTGTAGACGAAGCGCGGGATCTGTAGGTCGTTCTGGACTTTGGAGTCCACCCCGGGAACGGTATCGCCCGCGGCGAAGCCGTGTGCCACGCGCTGCTCGTTCCGTTTCGTGCTACACAACAGGGTGGTGCCGGGCAGGGTGCCTACATACAACGCGCATGAACCTGTGCTGCTCGGTTCATCGTCGGTGCCCACGCTCCAACCGCCGATCACCAGATCCGGGATGCCATCGCTGGTGACATCGATGGTGTCGTTCGGTGGTATGCCGCAAGGGTCGAGGCGGCGCAGGAAAGAGGGGTCACCCGGCTGGGCTACACTCATGAATGAGATGAACAGGAGCGGAATGGTCAAGGCTTTCATCGTTGATCCAGGGTCATGTCCACCGGTGCAAAGGGCACTTCGTCGGGATAGGTGCGGTAAACTTCGTCGTTGTATCGGCCGCACAGGGAATAGCCGGTCTCGATGTGCAGGGGCACCACCACCTGGCGGTACACCGCTCCATCCAACCACGAGCGTTCGTCCTGCACCAAGATTGAACAGCCACGCAGATCCATGCCCCGGTTGATCACCAACACGTAATTGTCAAGCGCAAAGGGAAATAGAAGGTCCTCGTTGCGGTCGGGTCGGTGGTTCACGCCGGGAGCATCCCAAGCTTCGCGATCCGTGTTGCGGAAGAAGGGTGTATACGGCCGGCCGTTGTAGGTCATGGGCACGTTGTTGCTGTCCAGCAAGGTGATGCGTAGGTCCGCGAGCACAAGACTATCGTTCACGGCATGCGGTCGAACGACAAGGATGGCGGCACCGTCGTAGCCGCAGTGTTGGGCGAAAGCTCCCAGTGGAAGGAGTGCCGAGAAGAGAAGGAGGCGGAACATGGTGTGCTGTACCCGCCAATGCGCAATGGGTTCATCCGTTCGCCTTCCATGACCGACCGCGCTCACTCCATCCGGCGCATGTAATTGATCTGCCCCAAATGGTAGTTCAAGTGCCCTTGCAGGTGCAATAGGAACTGCGCGGTGCTCATTTCCTCTGCGAAGACCTTCACTGGAAAGGGCTTGGCCATGTCCTGGTCGCTCAAGCTCTTCAAGACAGGGCTCAAGACAGCCATGGTCCGTTCGATCTCGGCGATCAACTCGGCGGCAGGCACATCGCGTTTGGAGAATTCCGCATCGCGCTCGCGCACATAACCTGTGTTGCCGAGTATAGCGCCGATGAAATGCTGCAGGTTGCCACAAAGGTGCAAGCACAGATTCCCCGCGCTGTTGGTGATCGTGCCGTTCACACGCCATAGCGAATGACCGTCGGGAAAAGCTTGGATCTCGGTCTTTAAGCGTTCTAGGTCACGCGCGAATAATGGGGAGAGGGCTTCGATGAACATGGTACAAAGATCGTTGCTTCGCCTACCTGCGCATGGGTCGCTGTTCAGAGGAACATAAGGATCGAGTGGCGCATTTCGTTCGGGACAGAGCCGCGCCCTTGACATGCATGGCCCATTTCTGGCCTCCACACAACCATTCGAAGGAGCCGCGACCAACTTGCCCATTCACCACCATATTTGCGGCATGTTCACCGCCATACGACCGGTCCTACTGAAGGGCGACCATGCCAGCCTCGAGCCCTTGTCCATGGACCATCACGATGCGCTTTGCGAAGCCACAGCGGACGGTGAGGTCTGGAAGCTGTGGTACACCAACGTGCCATCACCAGCAGGCATGCGCGCCGAGATCGAACGCCGATTAGAACTGTTGGGGCAGGGTACCATGGTGCCCTGGGCCGTGCGCGATGCGAAGAGCGGCAAGGTGGTGGGCATGACCACGTACATGAACATGGAAGCGAGCAAACCCCGGCTGGAGATCGGCTCCACGTGGTATGCGCGGTCGGTGCAGCGCACGGCGTTGAACACCGAGTGCAAATTGCTCCTGCTCACGCATGCTTTCGAGGCCTTGGATTGCATCGCGGTGGAGTTCCGCACCAGCTTCCTCAACCACCCGAGCCGCCGCGCGATCGAGCGCATCGGTGCCAAGGCCGACGGCATCCTGCGCAACCATATGCGCATGCCGGATGGGACACTGCGCGATACCTGCGTCTATTCCATCCTGCCGCACGAATGGCCGGCGGTGAAGAAGGGGCTTTTGTTCAAGCTCGGTCGTTGAGCGGTACTGCGGACGCTCACACGGAGGCACAGAGGAACGGAGTTGCCATGTGGGCGGGTCGTACCGCGAACAAGGGACGAGCCCACGCATCGGTTCCGGCGACGAGCAATTCACTCCTCCGTGCCTCCGTGTCTCCGTGTGCGATCCAATTCCATCCGCCGAGTGAACGGAACCTGCAACAGACTGCGAGACCCGGTAGCCCAGTGTCGTGCGATCGTTCCGTTGATCCGTGATGCTGCGATCGGCAATGTGCCAATAAACGGCAGCGCCCTGTTCAGCTCTGCGCACGAGGATCCCCATGCGTTGCACCTGTCATTAATTCAATGCGCTTCTCTCCAGAATATCCGCCTCGACGAATTCCACGAAGACCTTCTTGTGAAGCGCCAGATCCATGTTCGCAGAAAGTGCCACACGAACGATGTAGTCCTTGTCGCCCTCCTTGGTGGTCCCTTGTGTGGAGGTGGCGGGGATCGTCCAGTAGCAGCCCTTCAATTGTCCATAGCTCACGCAGAACTTGCTCTCGTTGGGGATCGCTGTGATCATGCGATCGATCAACTTGAGGTTCAGTGCTCTTTTGTACGCTTCTCGTTCTTCATGCGTGTCGCCTTTGGTCGGCAGGTCCAAGGAGAAGACAGATGGCGTGAATCCTTGCTTGGCCAGCTCCTCTGGAACGAAGTTGATCCGTGCATTCGGCAGGGTGTCTTGGATGAAGTTCACGAACTCACGCGTGTTCCGGTAGGCATCGGCGATCCGAGCATTCATGGACGGCAGCTGCTTGGCCAGGATCTCCAGTTGAAGATCGGTCGCCTCGTTATCGCACAACCTCAAGTGCAATTCGATCGTGTCGATCAACGCATTCGTCTTTTCATTGCCCACGCAATAGCCGGCGGTGCAAAGCCCACCGCTCGGGAATTTCGAGCCGCTCACATAGGAGAGGGTGGGGACCGTGGAGAGGATCTCGCCCTCACCCAGCAAATGGACATTCGGGCAGAACGTTTGATCCAGGATGAAGACCGGGTCGATCGCCGTGGAGCCGGTCGCCGTGCTTCGCTGCTTGCTCAACACCTCCCTCAACCCATCCAGGTCCGGAACTTCCACTCTGGGGTTCGTCGGGATCTCGGCGATGATGTACGGTACGGCATCCTCATCAGCGACCTTGGCCAAGACCGCATCCAGACTTTGCACCATGTCGTGCTCGCCGTCCACCGGCAGGTCAACGACTTCCACGTTCGCAATGCAGGCGGCCACACGGCGTGCTTGGTCGTTCGTTCCGCCGTAGCAGTTGGGCGGGACAATGAAGCGGATGTTCTTGCCTTTGTGGTTCTCCAACGCATCATGCACCAACCCCATCATGATCGCATACTGCATGGAAAGTCCACTGGAAGCGACAAGCGCCTTCGTGTCCGAACCCGTGATCGTCCGGATCGCGTCCAAGACACGTGCTTGGTCCGCTGCGCGTTCACTTTTCTGAAGTACGCTGGAAGTGCCATCCACCAACGCCTCCAATGCCGAGAGGCAATTCGCCGGTGTCATGGCAATGGACTCCCTTCTGCGCACGTGCTGGATCTCGCGGATGTAGCGCTCGTTCTGCGCGTCGGACACGATGATCACACTTCCAAGCGTGGCATGCACACCGAGGAAGAAGTCGACGTTCGGCTGGCGGTGGACCTTGCCGAATGCTTCTTGCTGCGAAACAAGAATGGTGCTACCGTTGAATGCAGGGATCTCCGCGGTGCGCTCGATGCGCTGCACCTCGAATGCGTAGCCATACACCTGCCGCAGTACGTTGGCATCGAAGCAGGTCGGCAGCACTTCCGTATGCAGGATCCGCGTGTGTTTCTTGTCCAAGAGGTTCCTCCGCAGCACGGCCAACACCGGCATCGTTGTGGACGAAAAGCTGATCACGTTGTTCGATGGAACATCATTCAACTGGGCGATCGTCCATTCCAATACGCAGGACAACGGATGCCCCAATCGGATGTAGTCATAGGCGGTGGGCAAAGCGGCCAATGACGACGACGACGTGTCATTGGCCTTGTATAGCATCCCGAGTCCTTCGAGGAATTGGGTCTTGGCCAACGCCTCGTCGTAGATGTCCAGCCGATGGGTCGTGAGCTTCAGCCAGTCGCTTGGCCTATTCGCTAACACCTCTTCAATGAATCGCAACATCCTCTCGTTCTCCATGTTCTTGGCATCTAGTGGGCGAACTGATCCGGCCGATGTACGGCCTTCGACCTGTGGATCACCAGCCCGAATGTGAAGGATTTCTACTTCACGCAGCGAAACTACGGACCTGCTGGATCCCGATGGATGGAGCCTCGGTCTTGACAGCGCTGCATGTTTCTTTTTGCTGTCGGGTCGGACCATTGAGGCAGGTGATGACCGTGCTCGACCTCACCGGACGATCAACAGCTCCTCGGCCAAGGCCAAGGCACCGGGAACGATGCCCACCCCAGGCATGCCGTTCTCTGCCGTAATGGTGAAGGTGCCGTGTACGGCGCGCCCGTTCTCGATGGTATGGAACGCGAGGATCCGATCGACCGCATCAGCGAACACGGCGGGAGACGAGGCGTTCCCACCATACCCCCATTGCAGCACGGCGAAGGTCGACGCGGTGTAGAGGTAGCGCGGGACCAACAGACCGGTCCTTCTCGACGGCCCCACTTCGGGTACGGTGTCGCCAAGAGCGAAGGCATGCGGCACGCATTCGCCGCTACCGTTCCCGCTGCATAGCAAGGTGGTGCCGGGCAGGGTACTTACTATTCGGCTGCACGTGCCGCTGCTGCTGGGCACATCGCTGATGCTGAGCACAAGCCCACCGATCAGCAGGTCCGGGATACCATCACCGCTCACATCCACGCTGTCGTTCGGGGGCATTCCGCAGGGCATATCGAGCCACAGTTTGATCTCGCCGGGTTGGGCCTGTGCAGCGAACGCCGCGAGCAGGATGTTGAGGGTGAACAGGGAACGCAATAGGTGTACTATGATGGTGGTTCGCATGGCCATCCTGTACACGGTGGGGCGGGAAAGGTTCGTGGGGGAGAAGGCCGGCAGGCTTAGCCGTTCCAACTGCATGCTTGAGGAGTGGGAGCGCACACCGGATACGGAGAATGCGCAACGGAATGCACCGAACCGATCAGTGACCCATTTACTTGCAGAGGGCGCTGCGTCACACGCTTTCCGTGCAGGACGGTCGCTATGGCCGAAGCGTTGCGTACCGCTCCATCGCTTCCTTTTACCGCTCCATCCGGGTCATCGCCTGCGTCGGTGTTCCAGTTGACGAAAGTCACTACGTAGTGATGGGATACGGAGCAGATTTGTAGGTCTTACGATCCATCATGCGATGAAGAATATCCTGCTACCTATTGTGCTTGCACAAGTGCTCACGTTCAACCTCACGGCCCAGGTCACTGTGGATTGGAGTGAATTCGAGGTAGGCCTTTCCATTGCCCTGGACCAACAGAACAACGTGTTCACCGTGAACAACGACGGCAACCTAGGGGGCGACATCACCCTGACCAAACGCTCTTCCGCAGGTGCGTTGTTGTGGGCCGCGGCGTACGACCAGACCAGCACCACGCGGACCGACCGCGCCACGTGGGTGGCAACAGACCTGCAGGGCAATGCAATCGTTACAGGCACCATCACCAGCGGCTTCTCGAACCCGGTCAATGCCAACAGCCTGGTGGAGAAGTTCAGCCCCACGGGCCAGCTGCTGTGGCGTGTGGTGTATGAGAGCGACTTCGACGGTTCCAGCACCCGCAAGTGTCTGGTGGATCGGGCAGGCTTCATCTATGTGCTGGGTATCGGGACAGGCCCCAATGGCCAGGTCACCAAGGTGAAGAAATTCTCGCCTACGGGTGTGCCCGTGTGGGACTGGTTCGATGTGGGCATCGGCGCTCCCATCAACATCAAGTTCACACCGGACAGCGCGCTGGTGATCTCGCACCGCGGGATCACAGGGAGTGTGAATGGCTACACGAAGCTCACGCGCAACGGCACTACGATCTGGAACTACACCGCGAACTCCATCACCGTGGGCGACCTCGCCGGCGATGCCTTGGGCAACACCTACCTGGTGCACACCGCACCTCCGGGTTCCACCAGCAGCATCATCCGGAAAGTGTCGCCCACCGGCGCGCTCATTTGGCAGAACAGCTATCCCATCACCGCCTATCGCGTGGAAGTGAGTACGGACAATGCACCGGTCATCTGCGGTTACCCCGCTGGTGGTAGTGGCGGTGCGGCCTTCCTGAAGGCCGATGCGAACGGCACGCAGCAGTGGGTGAACACCAACGCCGATGGCCCCGAGAACTACCTGTTGCACGCCCAGATGATGATGGACGCGTCCAACAACGCCTACCTCTGCGCGGGCACGCTCTTCGCCATGGGCATCTGCAAGGTGAACAGTGACGGCAGCACGGGCTGGTTCGTTACCACGCCGAGCGGATATAGCAACGGTTTTGCGCTGGGTTCGGACTTGGCCGTGTATGTGACCGGTGGGGGCACGGCCCGGCTTGCGCAACCTGTGCCGGGGATCGTGGTTGCGCCCCGCGTGTTGCTGGAAGGCCCCTATTCGAGCGGTGACGGAACAATGAACGATGGTCTCCGGACCGCCGGGCTGCTGCCCTTGTCGGACCCTTACCCGGCGTTGGGTTATGTACACATCGGCGCACCCTCACCAGCCATCATGGCCGGGGTCCTTTCCACCACAGGCCCCAACGCCATTGTCGATCACATCCTCATCGAACTGCGTGACGGCAGTGACAATACGTTGATCGTTGCCTCTCGCACCGCTTTGCTTCAGCGAGACGGCGACGTGGTGGATATGGATGGTTCGAGTCCGGTAGCCATGGCGGCTGCACCGGCCAGCTACTTCGTGGTCGTAAGCCATCGCAACCACCTCTCCTGCATGACCGCCTTACCTGTGCCCTTGAACACGATAAGCACGACGGTGGACTTCACCACATCCACCACAGCCACGTACGGGACCAATGCCCGCAAAGCGATCGGCGCGGCGCACATGCTTTGGTCAGGCGATGTCACCTTCAACGAACAGGTGAAGTACACGGGTTCCGATAACGACCGTGATCCCATCCTCTCGCGTATTGGCGGTGTGGTCCCCACCAACACGGTCAACGGCTATTTCCCAGAGGATCTGAACATGGACGGGGTGGTGAAATACACGGGCGTTGACAATGACCGCGACCTTATTCTACTGACCATTGGCGGGGTGATACCCACTGCGGTACGGACGGCGCAACTTCCTTGATAAGCGCTGCAACAGAGCAGCGAGCTGCGCCTGCCCGAACGGCCGACACGGATACCGGCGAGCACCATGTTCGCGGTTCGATCGCTATGGACCCTGCTGCCCGGTTGTAGGATCAACTGTTGCGTTTTCAAGCACTCCGATCCGGCTTGTTCGTCGGTGTGTTCCACCATCCTTTCGGGGATCGATCCCTGATCGTCCGCAGACATTCCGATCATAGCATCAGTCACGCCTCCTTCACTGGATCCCTAGTTGCGACAAATTGGACTGCAAAGAAGGACCGAGTTGCATCAACCCGAACTTGCATCCGTGGCACGTCCAGATCAACACATTCGACGTGCGCAATTCCGCCGCGCGAGCGCTGGTGGCTCGATCGAATGACACACCTTGCTTCTCTAGCCGGATGACCCCTTCGGCCCCATACGCTTTCATCACATGCGACGTGTCGTTGAGCATGTCGAGCACACCGAGGGTGTCTTGATATAGTACGAGGGTCTCCAGTCGGGTGCGCTCATACGGTTCTGCACCAACGATTCCGCAATGCCTGCCATACACCGGACCTTTTGGAATGGCTGGCATGGCGTATTCCTGTGCATGTAACGAGCAACATCCGATCAGGCAAGAAAGGAGGAGGGGTGCGCGCATTGGGCAAGGACGATCGGAGGGTTCCTCGAAAATAGAATGCACACCGAGGTGAGCGATATTCCCATTAACGCGATGGATCATGGATCCGTGCATGCGCCAACCCTCAGCAGGAGGTGCGGGCTTCAGGAGCACATAGGCGATGGGCCTTGGCCGAAGGGCCGTTGTGCGGTAGATGACCTTGCGGCGGTCGAAGGTGGAACCCTAGGTTGTACTGTAATAAGGTAGTATACGAGAACAGGTGGATAGAAAGTTGCGCTGGATCGGTCGAGCAGTTGAGGCGTACGGTTGTGCGCATGACGCATCAAGTCGAGCGCGTCACGCACAAGGTCGGACGCGTGACGCACAAGGTCGTGCGCGTGACGCATCAAGTCGAGCGCGTGACGCGTAA
>CADEDY010000015.1:31874-52716 GCA_902826215.1 uncultured Bacteroidota bacterium | reverse complement strand
CGCGTGACGCATCAAGTCGAGCGCGTGACGCGTAAAGTCGAGCGTGTGACGCACAAGGTCGGGTGCGTGACGCGTAAGGTCGAGCGCGTGACGCACAAGGTCGAGCGCGTGACGCACAAGGTCGGGTGCGTGACGCACAAGGTCGAGCGCGTGACGCGTAAAGTCGAGCGCGTGACGCACAAGGTCGGGTGCGTGACGCACAAGGTCGGGCGAGTGACGCACAAGGTCGAGCGCGTGACGCGTCAAGTCGGATGCGTCGCTGATCCGATGGGATGCACGACGCATCCCATGGGATGCGTGACGCACCCCATGGGGTGCATGGCTGGTCCGACCGTACGCCCAACCCGTCCCATCGTGTCTCGAACGCATCCCATCGTGACCGTGTCGACCACATCCCGAAAGACGCGGGTTTTCCGTGTTCAAGGGCAAGCCAAAGGCCGACAGCCACGAACCCAACCGCACCTACAACCGCTGCACCGCCTCCAGAATATCCTTCGGCTCTGCGCGGTTGCGGTAGTCGGGGTGCAGGAAGGCATAGGTGATCACGCCATCGGTGCCGATCACGTAGGTAGCGGCCAGGGGCAGCTCGTCGCTCGCATCGCCGTTGTAGCCGTGCAGGTCGAAACCCTGCTGGTAGGCCGCCGCCACCTCCGGCGTCAGGCGGAACACCACCCCGAAGTCGCGTGCCACCCCGTTGCCGGTATCGCTCAGCACATCGAATTCCAAGGCATGCTTCTCCGCCGTGCTCATGCTGCTATCCGGCAGCTCGGGGGTAAGGGCCAGCAGCGTGGCACCCGCCGCTCGGAAGCTCGGTAGCTCGGCTTGCAGGCGGTGCAAGGTCAGGTTGCAATAGGGGCACCAGCCACCGCGGTACCAGGTCAGGATCACCGGACCGTTCTTCAGCACCTCATACAAACGCACCGGCTGTCCCGTGGCATTGTTCAGTGTGAAATCGGGCGCGGTATCGCCCACCTGCCGTGCGGTCTCCAGAATACCACTGGCACGCACCGCCTCGATCCCTTCCGCATAGATCCGCTTCTTCTCCGGATCGGCCTTCGCCTCGAAGGCGGCCTTCTTGGCATCGAGGGTATCCTGCAGCGGGATGTATGGCAACGTCTCCATCACTGGGACATCGGTAACCTCCGCTTCGGGTGCGCTGGTGCAGGCCACGAAGAGGAGGGGAAGGAGGAGGTAGGAGCAGTTCATGGGCAATTTCGTGTACCACAAAGGACGGCCTAATGACTTGGACCTGACGGCAGCGCAGGTCGCCAACCGAGCCATGCACGGACGAACCACGAGCCTTTCCGCGCACCGCATCATTGACAGCACCCCTATATTCGATCTTCACCCAACACCCTCAGCAGATGATCATCCTGGCCGTACTCCTTCTCCTGTTCGTATTCGTAGCGGTGTATGCCGTTGCCATCTACAACAAGTTGGTGAAGCTGAAGAACCTGGTGGCCGAGGCGTGGAGCGGGATCGATGTGCAGCTGAAGAAGCGCTACGACCTGATCCCCAATTTGGTGGAGACGGTGAAGGGCTATGCCGCGCACGAGAAGGAGACCTTCGAGAACGTGACCAAGGCCCGTGCAGCCGCGCAGCAGGCCACCACGGTGGAGGGTCAGCAGGTGGCGGAGAACAAACTGAACGGAGCGCTGATGAACCTGATGGCCGTGGCCGAGCGCTACCCGGACCTGAAGGCGAACACGAACTTCCTGGCCTTGCAGAACACCTTGGGCGAAGTGGAAGGCGACATCGAGAAAGCGCGACGCTACTACAATGGCAATGTCCGCGAGCAGAACACCCTGATCGAAAGCTTCCCGAGCAACGTGGTGGCCAACTCGTTCAACTTCGCCAAGTCCACCTTCTTCGAATTGGAGAACCCTGCAGAGAAGAACGCGCCACAGGTCAAGTTCTCGTAATGCGTTGCGCTCCTTCAGCGGTCGAGGATCGATCCGAACGCGCGATCCTACTGGCTATCCGCAGATCTCGCAGGAGGGCCTGCCTACCGGCAGACGCTGCGGAAAGACCATCCGCAGTTAGTTATCCGCCGATTGCGCAGATAGGCCTGCCTACCGGCAGGCACGGTGCGGTGGCGGTCCATCCCGGGTCAGGCCCGGGACAGGCTTACCGCGCTCGGGCGCCTTTTGGCGAAAGCCCCGCAGAATGGATGCGGGGTTGGCGAAGCAAAAGGTGGAAGGGACAGATCCTTGTTCTATTTGCCGCTTTCATAGTTGGGATACACGCCTACGGCCAATCCGAACGCATCACCTCCTTCCACACCGACCTCACCGTAGCCCCCGACGGCCAACTCTCGGTAACGGAAGACATCAACATCTACGCAGCTGGCGTGGAATTCAAACGCGGCATCGTCCGCAGGCTCCCACTGCTCTTCAACGACCACAACGGCCGGACGAACCACGTGCGCTATGCCATTGAAGTGGTGCAGCAGAACGGCACCACCGCACCGTACCACACCGCAACGGAAGGCGACGACT
This sequence comes from uncultured Bacteroidota bacterium, assembly GCA_902826215.1. Lineage (GTDB taxonomy): Bacteria > Bacteroidota > Bacteroidia > Flavobacteriales_F > PHOS-HE28 > PHOS-HE28. Next base: position 50,218 of record CADEDY010000015.1, on the reverse strand, counting down.
TCTTGCTGTATGTCGGCGACAAGGACACCTACTTGGAGCCCGGCGACTACCGCTACCGGATCACGTACACCACCAAGGGCCAGGTCGGTTTCTTCCCCGCCTACGACGAGATCTATTGGAACGTGAACGGCAATGGCTGGGCCTTCTACATCGACAGCATCTCGGCGGTGATCCACTTGCCGCCAACGGCCCAAGTGAAGCAGACCGCGTGCTATACGGGCGTGATGGGCAGCACGGAGAAGGCCTGCACCGACTCCATCATCGACGCGCAAACGGTGCGTTTCCAAGGGCGGAGCATGGGCTACTACGAAGGCCTTACGGTGGCCGTCGGTTTCCAGAAAGGCGTGGTGGCCGAACCACCGCCGCCCACCTTCTTCGAACGGTATGCCGTGGCGCTGCTGGGCGGTGGCATCACAGGCTTGCTGCTGCTCTACTACTTCATCACCTGGTTCCGCTTCGGCCGCGATCCGGACAAGCCTACAGTTATCCCGCTCTTCGCTCCACCCGATGACCTGTCGCCCGCATCGGTCGGCATGGTGATGAAAGGCCGATTCACCGATGACCTGATCACGCCTGCGATGATCAACATGGCCGTGAAGGGTGTGGTGCGCATCGAAGAGAAGAAGGAGAATGTATTGCTCGGCCTGATCACCAAGGAGACCTACACCATCGTAAAAGTGAAAGGCGACCCCGGCTTGCCGAAGGAAGAGGAGGTGCTCTTCGGCCGCATGTTCAACACCGGCCAACACCGCTATGAGATCGATGGGAAGTACGACCCGAGCGTGGCGAGCATGGCCAAGGCCTACAGGTCCTCGATGACCGGGCAGTGGAACAAGTTCCTGAACAAAGGCAACAACGTCGGGTTCTGGTTGATCCCCATTCTTTCGGTGATCGTGTGCGGCATCGCGATGATCGTGCTGCACACCAACTACTGGGGCGACAACGATGCCGTGTTCATCGCCGGCTTCGTGGTAGCGAACGTGATCCTGTTCGTGATCTACCGCTACCTGATCAAGAAGCCGAGCGTGGAGAAGCTGGCCTTGCGGTCGCGGCTTCAGGGATTCAAGATGTACCTGAGCGCCGCGGAAGAGAAGCAGCTCCAGCACTTCAACCCTCCGGCCATGACACCCGAGGTCTTCGAGAAGTACCTGCCGTATGCGATCGCCTTCGGTGTGGAAAAGATCTGGGGCGACCGCTTCCAGGACATGATCAGCAAGGCGCTGGTGGACCCCAACTACCGATCCAGTTGGTATGGTGGCTCCATCATGAACTACGGCGCATTCTCGTCGCACATGAATAGCTCGTTCAGCAGCAGCATGCAGTCATCGAGCACAGCACCAAGCAGCAGCGGCGGCTCCGGTGGGGGCGGTTCGTCGGGCGGCGGTGGTGGCGGCGGCGGCGGTGGGGGATGGTAGGAAATGCGTCCACACCCCGGGTCAAGCCCGGGGGGGACGGGGAGGGTGACTTCGCTACCGCTCGTCGGCGGGGATGGTAGGGGAATGCGTACACACCCCGGGTCAGGACCGGAGGGTCAAGGATCAGTGGGCTTGCGAGTCGCAACAAGGCCACCATTCACGTACTCTTTCCTTTCCAGGACAATGCCATTCACGTCATAATAGGTCCATACACCCTCTTTGGTGTTACACAAGCCTCTATTCCAGATATCGGTCCAATCAGCGGTTTGGTTGCGCCTGAAAAGGCCCTCCACTCTTTTCATGCCATTCGGATGGTATTGGACCCAAGTGCCTACAGAACAGTCGGTGTACTGCTCGCCTTCACTGATCAGAACGCCATTTCTAGAGTAGGTTCTGACGCAGCAAGGCCTGCAAGCGGCAAGTGCATCATACGCCTTGTTGTATTTGGCGTACGTCAATTTTACTGGCAGGCCAAGAATCAACACTATACCGAAAAGGCCAGCGACTTCGCCGATATTCTATGGAAACAGCGTAGAATTTTATCGTATCAAGATCCGCGTATTGGTAGTCTTTCCCGCTCCTATCTGAGCGGTCGCCTTGCGCGCAGCAAGTGTGGCCAGTAAGGGTCGCGAAAGAGCACAAAAGGATGGTTCGAAGAGTCATTCGATATCCTCAACGCTCAAACTCCGCGTAGCGTGTGTTGGTCCCATAGAACATGGCGACTTCTCTTGAAGAGGACTCTCCCGCAAGCAGGACCACGGCAACAACTCGAACCGGAAATCCTGCGCTATCACGATCGCGCCATCGAGTAGTAGCGCTTGGAGGGTGTGCTTTGCAAGCCGGGTCAAGAAGTAAGGGGCCATGATTCAAGGAACCAGTTGAACAGTTCCACCCAATACTTTGAAGTGGTACACGTAGGTCCGGATGTGAGTTACGTTCGGTGTAACGGTATAGCGCAACGTATCATCGTTACTCGCTGCCTTGGTCACGATCAACTGGCAATGGCGGAGGTATGAGCCGTGATAAAGCGAATCGGTCAAGAAGTAGAGAGCTTTCGCCTGTTGAGGGGACAGGACGTCTTCGGGTGTGTTGGTGCACGGGAATCCCTTCCTCGAAGTGCATGACAATAGAGCCAAGACCGCGAGGAACAGAAATGGTCGATCCATCCTACTCGAAGTCAACTTAGATCCCCGCCAACCGCTCCATCAGTTCCGCCATATCACCTGTACGCGGTTGGAGGCGCGCACTCACCTTTTCGGAGATGGTGCCTTCTTGAAGGTGGTAGGCATAGCCATCAGCGGTCTTTCCCACCACGAGCAGGGCCATGGGTTGGCCGTGCGGGAGGCGGCTGAGGCTAAGGGGCAATCGGTAGATGCGTGCATCGGCATCGCGCACGAGATCCATGCAACCGTTGATGCTCGGGAAGAACATGCTGACGCGTTCGTAGTTGAGTTCAGGGCCATCGATGGTGACGAAGACGTTGCTGGGTGCAGCGAATTCGGGCCCGATGAAACGGTCGCAGTTTATGTAGCCGAAGCCGCCGGTATAGCGCACGGAGTAGGTCTGCCGTTTGCGCACCACGGCACGTCGGCCGTCGGGCAGGTTCTGGGTCCACTGCTCGGTGATGGTGCCATCGTTCACCGGTTCGGCTGGCCGCACCAGTTTGAGCCCTTCCATGCACGTGCGGCGGTCTTCGGCTTGCTCCAGGGTCTTGCTCGCGGTCTCTAGCGAGAGCCCCTTGCGCACGAGTTGGTCAAAGGCATCGGGGGCATCGAGGTCCACACCCCGGTCGTCGATGATCACCGGCATGCCGAGGTCTTGCGCAACGAAGTCCTCGTACGCTTTGCGCAGCTTGCGGATGTGGATGGCGCTGGTGCTCGGTGTCTTCGGGGTGATGACATCAAGCTTCGCGAGCCATGCACTGGCGATGCGATCGGGCACGCGCAGGGGCTCCTCAGCGTGTTCGCGGTAGATGGTGAGGAGTTCGATGATGTACTGGTTGGCACCGGAGCGCTCATCGATGTAGTGTACGTCGTTGACGGTGCGTTGGAGTCCGAAGATGTGCTCGGTGAGCGCTCGCAGTCGCGCGAGGAAGGGCAAGGAGCAGACATACGTGTTGCGGTATTTCGGGTCGGTGTAGAAGGGGAGCACGAGTTCGGCGATGTGCGCCTTGTCCTTGCCTATGGCGAGATCGGGTGTTGGCGCCACCACGGAGTTGTTCTCGCGTGCTGGGTAGGTGCGGGCCAGTGAATCGATGCGCGCAAAGCCTGCCCGACCGACCAGATCGCGCTGGTCCATGGCGAAGTAGGTGTAACGGAAGGGAACGGTCTCCACGATCTCCACGGGATCCAAGGACCATTCCACGACGCCGCGCTTTCGCTGGCCGTTGAACACCTTCATGGTGGCCTTCGGGAACAGGGTAATGGGTTCGCTTGGCACGGTGACCTTCCATTCCATGCCGTCCTTGATGCGCAGCGGCCTGCCGTTCTGTTCGGCATCCAAGTAGATGGAACCGCCGGAGCCAAGCAGCTCTCCACGGCTGACTGTCGGTGCCTGCATGGTGTAGATCTCGCCCATGGTGAGTGCAGCGCTCCAGGTCACCTGCACGTTGCCGCGCACGGCATTCCCTTGCTCATCGACCAAGCTGTTGGCGGGTATGAGGATGGTCTCCCCACGTGGCCCGGTGATGCGATGGTTCAGGGCGATGTCGATACCGGGTAAGGTCTCCGCAACGCTCGGCCGATCGCCACGGCGAGCGAAGGCTGTGGTGAAGTCCATCGAACCCGAGGTAGTGGGTGGGAAGATGCTGTCCGGCTGGATCGCTGGTTCTTGCGCGATGACCACGGTGGTGGGTTCGGGGTCGAGCGCAGAGGAATCGGCTGCTGGGTCGTTCTGGCAGGCCCACAATGCTGTGCAGCAGAGGAGCAGGAGGAAGGTAGGACGCATGTTCGTGTATTCCCTGGAATAACTCCAAGGTATCCCTTTATGGTATGGACGTGGAAAGGTGACCCATGATCCGTATGGGTCAATATGCGCTGTGCCAGTTCGAGAAGTAGTTGCGCAATTCCTTCAGCATGCTCCGCGTGTAGATGTCGTAGAATTTCCCATTGGAGCTGAAGTAGCTGATGACGACTATGAAGGACTTCGTGTAGATGAACTCGGTGGAGGAGACTTCGTCCGGCGCGAAGTAGGCTTCCACGCTATCGCCGACGGCTTTCTCGAAGAAGTACAGGCTCACACCTTCGTTGCTGCCGCGGCCGTGCACCGTTTTGGCACAGAACAGATTCGACGAGTAACAGGGTGTTTCTTTCCCACCGACCGGGAAGGTCCAAGGATTGATATGATTGATGGTCCATGCGTTGGACAACTCACAGTTCAACCGGGCGAGAAGCTCTACCTGTTCCTCTTGCAACTGCGAGTGGGCCACTGAATGCATCGCGACGAGCATAAGGGTACAAAGGGTTCGCATGAAGAAGGAACGCTTTCGGATCTTCACAAGTATCCGTCATCATCTTCGAGCCACTTCAACCGCGATCATGACCTTCTAGGTTCTTCGGCTAGCCTGCCGGTAGGCAGGCATATCTGCGAAATCTGCGGATGACCATCGCCGGATAGCACGCTGCAGAGGCTGCCGTTAGGCGAGCCATCCTCTATCTATGGATGAGTTCGACGGGCAACCGCAGTTGACGCAGGCGGAAGTCGTTTGCGGGTGATGGAATTCGATGTCGCGCGGTGTTTCCTCTGTGCCATCTGCACCAACGGTGGATGGATGTCCTGAAGTACTTGCCCGGTAGGCTTGTTCCTCCCGCTGAATGCCTTTGGATGCATGAGCGCACGAAACGTGTGGATCGCAGCACTCATGGTCAGTGGTCCGCTGATCGCGCAACGTTCCCCTTTCGATATGGACTTTGCTTCGGGTGTGCACGTGACCCGGTCGCAGGCCTCCCAGAAGTGGGTGACGTCGACGGTTAACACCTGCGCCTGTGCGAATACTGCTCCGATACACCAGCTCGTGAAGAGAAGGGTAAGGGACCGAGAGAAAATAGGATGGGCGGATGGCTTGCGGTCGAACTTCGTGAAAGGACAAGGCTCCTCCTGATCAGTTGGAATGAAGTGCCCCTCTTGGCTGAATGATCACCGTTCGATCAATTCCGGCGCCGTTCGCTCGATCAAGGGCCTAGGGCCCGCATGGCACCGCTAGGTTTGAAGCACCAACACCCTCACCCTATGGGACTGAACCTCTACCACACATTGCTTTTCACTGGCCAGTTCATCATCACCCTCAGCGCTGCTGCCCAATGGTTGCCCGTGGGTACCGGTGGTAATGCCTATAGCATCGAAACGCACAACGGGGCGCTCTTCGCCGGGAACCTGGGCGGCGCCATCCAGCGTTCCACCGATCACGGTGACACCTGGACCGAAACGAACACCGGCATCACCGCAGCGTCCAATTGGTGTTTGTCCTCGGCACAAGGCATCCTTTTTTGTGGCACGCAGTTCGGCGCGGCGTTCCGCAGCACCGATGATGGTACCACCTGGGAGAACATCGGCTTGTTGGGGGCTGCGCGTGGCTTCATCGAACACAACGATACCCTGTACGCCTGCCAGTGGTACGGTGGTGGGGTGGACTACTCCACCGACGGTGGCGCCACGTGGCAGGATACCGATACGCTGATCGGGGCCAACGGGTTCTGGCCCATGATCTCCGTGAACGGCGACCTGCTCGTTGGTGGGCAAACGGGAGGCGTGCGCCGCATCACGCACAGCACCGATGTCTGGACCAGCAGCAACACTGGCCTTGCCAACACGGAGGTGTACAGCTTCACCACCGTGGGCGACATCCTGTTCGCCGGGTTGGGCAATGGCGGCGGAGTGTATCGCTCGGATGACTTCGGTGCAACTTGGACCGCCAGCGGTTTGGACGGCAACATCGTGTATGCCTTGCACGCCATGGACACACTGCTTTTCGCAGGAACTTCCAACGCTGGCGTATTCATGAGCAGCGATAGTGGCGCCACATGGACCGCGTTCAACACAGGTCTGAACAATCTCCAGGTGGCACGCCTCACCAGCGATGGGGTGTACCTCTACGCGGGCACTTTGGGTGGCGGTGTGAACCGTTATGGGATCACCACGGGTGTGGCAGAACAGCGCGATCGGACCATTGGGATCAGTGCTTATCCGGTGCCGTGCGATGGAAGGCTCACCACGGCCATCGAACTGGATGCCGCTTCGGAGATCACCGCTCAACTGCTTGATGCAGCGGGCCGGGTGGTGGCCGAACAGCGCACGGGTGTTCGACCAGCGGGTCCACACCAACTCATCTGGAACCTGGAAGCGGTCGCGCCGGGGATCTACTGCTGCCGTGTGGTGGCAGGCACGGTTCATGGAAGCGTGCGGGTGTTGGTGGAGTAGGAGCGGTGCATACTGATCGCGGGGTCGCTTCCTTCACGGTACGAAAGCGGCAGGACCGATCGTGTCGATGCGGCTGGCATCGCAGCGGAGCACGCTACTTCCCCCACACCTCCACCAGCCGATCGATGTCCCCCGTGTTGTTGTAGAAGTGGATCCCCACGCGGATGCCCGCACCACGGAAGGCAACTTTCACTTGGTGCTCCTCCAACCGCTTCACCTGCGCTTCATCACCCTGCAGCAGCAGGATGCCCGCACAGTGGACCGTGTCGCGACCGTTGATGACGGTGATCCCTGCTGCATCGAACCGATCGATCGCATAAGCGCAAAGTGCATTCACATGATCGGCGATGTGCTGCGGACCGATGGCCGCGATGCGTTCCAATGCGTGTTGCAGGCGCGCAAGGGCCACCGGGTCGCGGTGACCGGCGTTGAGTAGCGCGATCGGGTCCACGCTGTTGCGCTCCTTCAGTTCCGCACGCACCGCCTCGCTGAGGTGCATGAAACCATTGCCGAAACCCGCCAAGGGCCACTTGTAACCACTAGCGCCGATGACGTCGATGCCAGCTCGCTGCACATCGATCGGAAACGCGCACCACGATTGGGTGATGTCGATCACGGACCACGCACCGAACTCGCGGCACAACGCGGCCAACGCGCTCAGGTCGATGCGGAAACCCGTCAACCATTGCACATGGCTGATCGCCAACAGCTGCGGGCGTTCGCGTTCCATGGTCGTCCGCAACGTGTCAAGGGAGATCGATCCATCCGTATTCGGAGGGATCACGATGCGTTCGAAGCCGGACAGGGCGAAGGGGGCTTGCAACGTCGGGTAGTCGCTGCCGATCAGCAACACCTTGGGTCGGTGTTGCATCATCGGCGCCAACAGGCCCATGCCCGTCGTGAAGTTGGGGACCAAGGTCGTACCCTCCTCTGTGGCACCGATGCTCGCCGCGACCATGCGGGCCACTTCGGCATTTCCATCCGCCATCCAATGGAAGAAGCGCGCGGAGCCTTCGCGCATCAAGCGCTCGTGCTCTTCGCGTGCAGCGTGCACGGTTGACAGGGCCATCAACCCGCAGGATGAGGTATCGAGGTAGGTGATGTCCCGGAGGGCGGGGTAGTCGGCACGGATGCTGGCGTGGTCCGAAAGTGTGCTGGGGGAGGACATGGTGCGAAGTTCGTACGAGATGGGGGAGGGTGGAGCGGTTGAGGGCATGGAATGCAGCGGCAGGGCCCTCCGCTGGCCCCCAGCCGATCCCCGCCAGCTCTCAGAGCTTCAGTACCCGGGAATAACCCACGCTGCCGTTCGTGAAGGTGACGCGCAGCAAATACGGACCGTGCGATAGGCCGGAGAGGTCCATGTCCTTCTGCATCCTGTTCCCCAGCAGGAACTTGCCGCTCAGGTCGAACAGGTCCAGCCGTTCTACTGCAACTTCGCTGCGCACCGTGATGTGGTCGCTCACCGGGTTCGGTTGGACAGCGATATCCACGGCGTTCAGTGATGATGTACCTGTAGTGATGGCAGTACCTTGATACATGCGTGCTTTTCCTTGGTTCGTAGAGAAGGGATTGACCGGTCCATTGCCCCGGCTTGAACCGATGCCCAACACCAACCCATCATCGCTCAGTCCAACACTGTGGCCACAGAACACGTTCACGCCATCGCCCAGGATGGGGTCGCCGTTCTGCGCCCATGTAGTGCCGTTCCAATCGAACACGCGCACCTGGCCGCCACCGGTGATCGCGAGATTGCTGGCCCGGTAGCCCACGGCGATGCGGTCCCCATCGCCGGAGAGGCTCACCGCATAGCCGCACTGGTCGAAGATGTTGCTGCCTTCGATGGCCGTTCCGCGTTGCACCCACTGGCTCCCGTCCCAATCGTAGATGGCGGTCTGGCCGATCTCGTAGGTGGTGTTGTTCGGGTTATCGTCCCAGCCCTTGATGCCCACGGCGATGGTGTTGCCGTTGTTGTTGATGCTCACATCGAAACCGAACTCATCGTAGTTGTTCACGCCCTGCAGGGTCTGGCCGCGCTGTGTCCAGGTGTTGCCGTTGCGTTGGTACACATAGACCTCGCCTCGGTTGGTGTTGGCCTGATAGGCCCCGATCACCATATTGTTCCCGGTCTCATCCAGGTCCAGGGACCCACCCGAGTAGGTGCCGGGCAATAGCAGCGGCACACCGTTGATCATGGGCATGCCAGGGCCGGCAGAGATGTCGGCTATCCAGACCTTCCGTGCTTGTGGCGCACCCATGGCCAGGATCTGGCCGTTGCCGCTCAGGCTCACGGCGTGTCCTGCCCGTTGCGGGTTCTCGCTCGTGTAGATGTTGAAGCCTTGGCCGCGCTCCACCCAATTGTTCTGGGCGTTGCGATCGTAGAGGCGCGTCTTGTTCCGGTTGGGCGAACCCACCGCCACGGTGTTCCCGTTGGTGGTCACCGCCACACTGTAGCCTGCCTCCTCGTCCTGGTTGGTGCCGTCGATATCGGCGCCCACCTGGTTCCAGCTCCAGGAGTTGAACTGGGCGTTGAAGGTGTTCTTGAACACGCGTGCATGACCTGCGGGCTGTGCACCCACGGCGGCCCCGTCGTTGTCGATGGCGCCGATGATCACCGTGTATCCATCACCCGATAGGTCCAGCGACCACCCGAAGAGGTCATCGCTGTTCTGGCCCACCAGCTCCTGGTCGAAGGCGAAGGTCACCTGCGCAGTCGCAGGCTGCATGCAGCCGAGCAAGGCCAGCGCAGCAAGTGTGCGGGTGCTCATACGGCGAGGTGAACGGTCAGCGGTAGTGAGGGTCATTGGTGTCGGGAGTTGCGTGATGAGCAGGTGCGCCATGTTCAGTTGTGAAGGGACCAAGAGGATCGTCGAGCCGAGGTGCACACCTGAAATGATCTAGCGCACCTCGGTCGAGCGAGGCTCGAAGATGAGGAATTCTCATAAGGCGCGCGCAGGGAAAGAGCCCGCGGGCATTCCGATCGCGGATGTTCCCATGGGATCATCTTCAACAGGCCGCGTCCAATGATCGGTTGGTCGTCGATGATCACGATGTGCGAGCGCTGCAACGAGTGACAAGGGTATGACCGGTCGTGTCGAAGGATCACTACACATGGTTCATGGAATAACAAGGAACTTGCAGTGACCGGTATGGATGGAACCGCCACTTGGTCGGTCATTCTTCCCGGTTCGTCATCTCTCCATCGTGAGGACCCGAGTTTGCCAAGACATTAGTCGTACCAACGGTCAACGCCTCTTGATCGATGCGGACTTCCTGAGCCGCACAAGAGCACGTTCCACGCTTGCCATGCAACGAAAGGCTTTCCTCCTCCCGTGGCTGCTCTTGACCACCAGCCTCCAGGCCCAGCTCTGCGCCCTCGACGTCTTCGTGGCCAACGACCAGAGCGGATCGGTAAGCGCCATCGAGAACACGCAGAGCCGACAGTTCATCACCGCGCTCTTCAACGGCATGCAGCCGTGGGGGAGCGGTGCCGGTGAAAGCCGCATGGCCATTGCCGATTGGGACAGCCCCGGGGTGTGGCAGCAGTTCGCGTTCCCGGTGGCCGGTGTGGGCTACACCACCTTGCTCAGCGATGTGCTGGCCTACCAGACGGCGCCACGCGCGTTGCTCGGCGGCACCGATCCTTTCACCGCGCTCAACACGGCCTACCAGTCGCTCGGCCAAACGCCCGTGGCCGGCCGCGTGTCGCACCCCGTGATCGTGCTGATGACCGATGCCGCGTGTTCACAGGTGCCGCCCGGGCTTTCCGCACTGGCCGCACAGATCAAGAACGCTGGCGTGTACATCGTGGTGGTGGCCATTGAAGCGGCCAGTTCGTGCCCTTCGTTGGCCGGCACCAATGTGGCCAGTCCCGGCGGCTATTTCAGTGCACCCACCTATTCACAGCTGGTGCAGGCCAACGTGCAATTGGTGCAGGACATGATCAACGCCGGTTGCTCGTTCTCGTTCGACCCTTCGTACGATCTGGCCATCAGCCTCGATGCCTTCACGGCCAGCGGTTGCATCAGCGGCACCCCATCGTTCGTGGTGGACTACACGGTGAACAATGGAACGGGCGCCGATTTCACAGGACCGCTCACCATCTCCTTCTACAACGGCGATCCCGCCTTGCCCACCACCACATTGCTCGCCGTGCAGAACGCGGGGGCCATGACCATTCCCATGAGCGGCTCGTACAGCAGCTCCTTCAGCAACGTTTCCCTAGCGGGCACCACGGTGCTCTATGCGATCGTGAACTTCAACGGCAACACGCCCGGCAATGCAACGCCGGTGGTGAGCATGAGCAGTTCGGACATGGTGGTGGCGGACGAGTGGATGACCTTCAACAACAAGAGCAACCGGGCCGATCGAGTGAACGATCCGATCACCTGCCCACCGCAAGCGTTGTTGTACACCGACATCGTAAGCGGTGGGACCGGCTGCGATGACATCGTGCCGTACGAGATCACCATCTGCAACAACGGCGATGCAGCGGCCTACATCGTGCCCACCTTGCCGATCGCCGTGCCCGGTGCGGTGCTGGTGACGAACCTGAACCAGACCGGCACCTACACGAACGAGCTGGATTGGGCCACCTACTACGGCGGCACTTTATTGGAGGAAGGTCGTGCCGTGGCCACTGATCCAGCCGGTAACGTGTATCTGGCCGGTACCACGCGAAGCACCACGTTGATCTCCACACCGGGCTCGCACCTCGCTGCAGCGCCCGCCAACCGCAATGCGTTCCTGGCGAAGTTCACCAGTGCAGGTGTGCGGTTGTGGGCCACCTACTACGGGGGCTCCGGCGCGGACTATGGCATGGGCGTTACCACCGATGCGGCAGGCAACGTGTACCTCGTGGGCATTACGGAAAGCACCGGAGGGATCTCCACCGCAGGCACGTTCCAGACCGCTTTTGCGGGATCAACGGATGGCTTCATCGCGAAATTCAACAGCGCGGGTGTGCGGCAATGGGGCAGCTACTTCGGCGGTTCGAACATGGAGGAAGGGTACTCGGTGGCGGTGGACAACCTCGGTGGCGTTTACCTCGCGGGCATCACCGAAGGCAGCGGCACCCCGACCACTGCCGGTGCGTTCCAAACGGCGTTCGCAGGCATCTCCGATCAGTTCCTGGCGAAGTTCAATGCGAACACCGGCGCGCGCTTGTGGTCCACGTACTACGGCGGTACGGATGATGACATCGAAGCGAATGTGGCCTGCGATCCTTCAGGCAATGCGTACCTGGTCGGTCAGACCTCGAGCGCAGCAGGTATTGCTTCGGTGGGCGCGTTCCAGACCGTGTTGAACATCAATCCGGACGCGTACCTGGCCAAGTTCAACAGTGCAGGCGTGCGGCAATGGGCTACCTACTTCGGCGGTGCTGAAACGGAGGAGATGCCCTCGGTGGCCTGCGATGCCTCGGGCGACATCTATATCTCCGGCACCACGGACAGTGATGACGGCATTGCGTACAACAGCCTCTACCAGTCGTTCCGCGCGGGCAGCAAGGACGGCTTCCTGGCCAAGTTCGACGGCACGGGCAACGTGATCTGGAGTACCTATGTCGGTGGAAGCGATACGGAAGACCTGACCGATGTGGCCGTTGATCCCACGGGCAAGGTGGTCGTTGCCGGGTTCACGCAAAGTCCGGACGGCATCTCCACCATTGGTTCGTACAAGGAGAACATCGACGCTGCAAGTGATGATGCGTTCGTGATGAAGTTCTACGACGATGGGACCTTCAGCTGGGGCACGTACTATGGCGGTGATGACGACGAGGAACAGTATTCCGTTGCCGTGGATCCCGCCGGTGACGTGTACATCGCAGGCTTCACACCGAGCCTGATCGAAGTGGCTACCACCGGCGCGCACCAGACCGTGAACAACGGCAACGACGATGCGTACCTGGCGAAGTTCGGCGAACACGAGCTGCCGCGCTACCTGTATCCGGGCGAGTGCTTCGTGCGCCAATATGTGTACGACTACAGTGCGGTGGCTGCCGGCACCTACGACCTGAGCCTGGGCCTTACCGCCACGCCGTTCAGCGTCGTCGATCCCAACCCCTTGGTGCTGCCGGACCAGAGCTTCAACGCAGGCACCTTCGTGAACATCAGCGGCTTCAACGGCGCGGTACACGCCACGGACAACGCCGTGATCCCCGTGAGCGGAACCAGCTGCCCGCCCGGTGACATGATCAGCATCGCGGTGAACATTCCTGCGGTGAACAGCTGCGGCAACGGCAACTACGCGCAGGCCACCGTGACCATCACCAACCTCAGCGGGCTTGCGGTGAGCAACACCGACCTGCACCTCGATCTCACCGGCACGGGTGCCACCTACGTGGGTGAACCCTACAACATGAGCGCAGGCTTGGACCTTGCGGCGCCCGACCTGCTCGATCCGGCCTATCCGTTCGTACTGTATGCGATCAATGGGCAGAGCGGCGCGCAGACCTTGCCCATCCTCACCCTACCGCCCGGTACCTCCACCTTCCAAGTGGACCTGAACATCGGCAACACGCTCACTAACCTCTTCGCGCAGATCGATAGCATCCACACCGGCATCAATGCGAGCGGACAGACCAACCTCGCCTCCGATGCGGCGGGTGTTACGGCGTTGCTGGTACCGGTGATCGACAACTTCAATTGCCCGGGTGCCATCAACGCCGGCAGCAACATCGTGTTCAACGGCATCACGGTGAGTGGTGCCACTTCCGTGCAATGGGCCAGCACCACCTTGGCTTCCATTACCGGTGGTGGATCGGTGGCAGCGCCCTCGCTCACCTACACACCCACGGCCATGGATGTGGCCAACGGCTTCGTGGCGATCAGCCTCACGGCACTCAGTTCTTCCGGTTGCGATGCCGCTGTGACCTGCCAAGTGGACATCACCAATGTGCAGTACGACTATGGCGACGCGCCCATCGTGTACGACATGAACATCAACTACCAGCCACCGGCGGCGGCGAGCACGCTCTTCTCCGGCCTGTTCCTGGGCGCCGTGGGTCCGGGCACCGAAGTGCTCGCCAACAACAGCGTGCTGGCCGATGGTGATGGCACCGAAGAGGATGCGCTCACGAGCAACCCCTGGACCGATCCCTGGCCACCAGCCGGCAGCGCCTACACGCTTCCAACTCGTGCAACGAACAGTTCGAACGTGACGAGCTACTTGCACGCGTATGTCGATTGGAACGCAGACGGGGATTTCCTCGACTCGCTCGAGAGCTCGTTGAACACCATCACGATCGCACCCTTGGCCGGTGCGGCCGTACACTCCATGCAATTCACCGTGCCACCCTTTGTGAACACGGGCAGCCTGTTCTACATCCGCATCCGGCTTTCGGTCGATTCCATGAGCACCACGGTGCCGTACATGGCCGCGCCACGGGGCGAAACAGAGGACTATGTGTGGGCGTCCGTGGGGCCGCTGCCCGTGGAGATGCTGGGCTTCACCGGCCACGAGGAAGGACCGAACGTACAGCTCGATTGGAGCACGGCAAGCGAAGCCGGCAGCAGCCATTTCGTGGTGGAACGTAGCGCGGACATGAACAGCTTCGCGCCGATAGGAACGGTGCAGGCGGCCGGGTTCAGCCAGATGCTGCACACCTACTCGCTGCTCGACACCGACCCGTTCTACGGCCTAGCGTACTACCGCCTGAAGCAAGTGGACATCAACGGCGCGACCGCGTACTTCGGTCCGATCGCTGTCACGCGCGGGGCGCATGGTGATGCATGGATCCGTTCCATCGGCGACCGCGTCACGATCCAAGGCGTCCCCGAAGGTTCTGTTCAGGTCCAATTCGTGGACATGTCCGGCCGCGTGCTCGCTGTTCCCGCGGTGGCGGCGAACACCTTCGATACATCGTCCTTGCCCGCCGGTGCGTACGTGGCCCGGATCACGGCTTGGCCCGGAGGCACCAAGAGTCTCCGGTTCGTGGTGCAGTGAGCGTTCGTTCCGATCTGCGTGTGCCTGTCGGTGCTGCCCCGTAGGTCCGTTCCAGAAAGCGATGGGCGGAGCGCGCGGTGCCGATGCGCTCCACTTCGGCGAAGGTGCGATCCAGGTCGAACCAATGGAAGGCGCGTTAAGGAGATGATGCGTTCAGTAACAAGCGCATCCGATGGTTGAAGACTTCGATGCCATTCTCCGGTCGTGATCCAGGAGAACAGAGGACCGACACGCACACATAACTGAACCCATTTGCCTTTTCTTCGGCTGCAAGCTTTTCTGGATAAAGGATATGGTGGCAAGTATGAAGTAGCACTGGCGTGCCCGAGCGCCAGAGTTCAGTTGCAGCACTATCAAGGAAATCATTGATGGCAATTTCTTGCACGAGTGTCAGATCCTTCGCGCACAAATAGGTTAGCGCATTTTCCACAGTACTGACCGGTTGCCAATTTTCACCTTCATCGGTTACGAGCAAGGTGGGGCGCCAGGACATTTCTTTTCGGGTCAGCTCCTCCATGCGTCGATCCATGTCGCTGATCCATGGTAGTGTGTCTTGGGCCCGAAGTGGCCCAGAGAGTAGGGCAAGCCAAATGGTCAGGGATTCAATACGCATGGCTCAGTTCTGGTCGAGCTTCCTGACGATCGTCAAGATCGTCGCTCCCGAGGCCTCGGGAGGCCACCGTATCCCCGGTCTCATTGACCACTACCTGTCCCACCTTAGCGCGATCCACGAGGAACTTCACGATGCTCATTTCAGTTGATACTGGTCGACCTCATCTGAGTAAGCATATCGTCTGATCGATGTATGCCCGGCAGAGTCCCGTAGAAGCTCGATATCGTAGTATTCACCGGGCTTCTCAAGGATATGCATTGCGGTTCGCTGTTCCCACTCCCCAACGATGCCAGAATCTCCATAGACTTCCTCCTCATGGTAGTAGTCGTAACCAAAGATCGTGGAAAGTGTACGATCTGGGAAGCCGCTTAGTTGGAACTGTTCAATGGAATAAAGGTTCTCGTATCCTGTGGACTCCCCGCCGTTGCCTCCAACTCCTTCTTTCAAAGAAATACAGGTCCAAGGATCACCGATCTTCTTGAGGGCGATCGACCCGGCATCCTGTCGACCGGTCCTGTACGTGCCGAAATAACCGAGCGTGGTGAAGGCCTTCTCAAAACGATAGAGTTTCCAGGAGCTGTCAGGCTGTTGTGCAAGCAGGACTATTCCGAGTGCCACGCCGCAGAAGTGACAGTCACTGACCTCAACGACCGTGCTGTCCAGCACGTTGCCCTTACGAAACTTGTGTGTTGCGAGTACCACACAAGCGCATCTGCGTTTCTCGCGGTCTGTCCAGTACATGATCGTGTCGATATTCGTATGGCAAAGACCGTCATAGGAGACCCGGAAAGACATCCGCTCGTAGTAGTTGGGCTTCCAGAGCGCCATGCCCGAGCTATCGAAGATCGGATCGTCGAACAACCTTCCGAGCAGGGAAGTATCGCTCAGTTCATGGAAGAGATCCTCGTCAGTAGCACCTGCAATACTGTTTTCTGCACTGTTCATTTCCTCACTCTCGACAGGAGGCTCGGATGAACACCCGAGGACCAAAGCGAGGAACAGGAATTGTATCAGGCGCATTGTGCGTAGCTCTTCCAGCATGAGTATTGAGCCAACTTCCGCACCATCGTCAAGATCGTCGCTAACGCCACGGTATCCCCGGTCTCATCCACCACGTCCAATTGGAACTTCATGTTGTTCGTGGATCGTTCCATCAGCACAGTACGATGAATTGGTAGGCCCAGACCCACTCGACAGGGAGTGGCACGAACATCCAACCAAGGAACATGATGACACCGCGCCAGTGCAACGTGCCAAGTCTGTGTGGCTGCTTGTTCAACCATGCTTGCATGAACTGGGCTGTCGCTATGGCTGTGATAAAGCTCGCTAATGCGATCAGCGGAAGGCCCCATTCGCCACCTCTCCAGATACATCCACCGATGTTCGCCTTTGTTAGAATAGCGCATCCAGGTGCATAGAGGATCGAACCCCAAGCCCGATCAATACCACCGAGTTCGGTCCAACCTCCGGGGTTCGGTGAGGGCCTTATCCCGCCCGCAAGGCCAAACAGCCAGTATCCGACACCCGCTTCCCAGATCACATGGACCGCGAACAGAAGAGGCACCAAGACCGCGTAGGTCACGGTATTGGTGATCCGTGTGCTCAACGCTGATCCAACTTCCGCACCATCGTCAAGATCATCGCGATAGTCACTGCAGTGTGTGCAGGGGGTGGTGGTCATCGGCCTGGGTCTATCTTTGAGGTATGACACCGACCAAGCGCACCCGAAAGCCCACGATCTCGAAAGAGCAGCGGCTGCGTGCGCTCATCGCATCGTTCAGCATCGAGGGCATCAAATTAAGCATGGAAGAGGCACTGGACCTGCTGAAGAAAGTGGAACTCAGTCCGGGAAAACGGAACGGATAATGTCTTCCATGGGTGGCCGGTTGTTCAAAGCTGCCTGTTGCACAGCCTGCACGTATTCATCGAAGCGCACACGGCCGATGCGCTCCCACTGCAGCTTGCCATAGCCTTGCTTCTGTGCCATCATATCGGCCAGCAGTCGCGCTGTGCGGCCGTTGCCCTCGCGGAAGGGATGGATGAACAACAACTCGCCATGCACATGGGCGATGTCGCGGATGAGCGCATCACGGTCCTCGTAGATATCAGGTAGTTCCTTCAGCACGCCTTGCTCGAACTCGCGCATGGTGGCGACCAGGAATTTGGCCGACGGAAAGTTGAACCCGCCCTTGGATAGGTTCACCTCGCGCCATTTACCCGCGAACGCATAGAGGTGGCCGAGGGCGAGCTGGTGCATGCGCCGCAGGTAGCCCAGGTCGAAAGCGGTGCCGTCATCCAGCTCATCGTACAACGTGATCTCCGCGCGGAGAAAGCCCTCCGCCTCTGCCAATTCCACGGCCCGCTGTTCGGTGAGGCCGAGCAGGTTCGGGAGCACTTCGCCTTGATCGTCGGGCAGCTCGTACTTCATTGAAGACAAAGTAAGCTGCGCTGCCATCGAATTCTTCGTTGGCTGAAAACTACCGCCCATGATCGGCGATCACCCCAGGCCTTCAGCAAGCCGACACCCCATCCCCTCACCCATGCACCCGCCATGCGATGGCTCTCGTGATGTAGCGCATTTCCACCGGACCATTTGGGCTTGTGGCATCCAACAGCGCCTCCAGCGCTTGGAGGAAAGCCGGGATGTCGGCCACACCATGCTTCACGTAAGAGCTGCTCAGCGCCAGGTTACGCACACGCTCCCGGTCCATGGGCACGGAGTGCATGAACGCACGGAGTTCCGCATGCGGCGCTCGCTTCCTCGTTCATCCAACAGACATTGCGGTACTGCTTGGAGCTATCGGCCAACCCTCCCCGGCAAGCCAGACGAACGAAGGTGGGGTAGAGCAAGTTGATCATGGTCCTGGTCCAAGTTGATCAAGGTGGTGGTCCAGGTTGATCATGGTCGTGGTTCAGGTTGATCGTGGTTGTGGTCCAGGTTGATCATGGTTGTGGTCCAT
>CADEDY010000015.1:0-31774 GCA_902826215.1 uncultured Bacteroidota bacterium | reverse complement strand
GTGGTCCAGGTTGATCGTGGTTGTGGTCCAGGTTGATCGTGGTTGTGGTCCAGGTTGATCATGGTTGTGGTCCATGTTGATCGTGGTTGTGGTCCATGTTGATCATCCTTGGGGTGCATGTTGATCAACCTTGAGGGGCCTGTTGATCAGGGTATTAGGGCGCGTTGAAGGGGGATCAAGGTCGATCTGAGCCGTTCTTCGGGCTAGTTGGTCGTCCCGGACGGCTTGTTGGTCGCCCAGCATAGGCCGCCTGCACACCACACGCCAGCCCCTGCACCGAAGCAGCCATGCGGAGGAGCCGGGGCCTTGCGCTTTTCGGTCTACTATGGAACAGGAATTGTACCCCACCGTGGGCGTACGCGAGGGGCTGCAGACCCTGCCCGAGCTGCCTGCCGTAGATAGGTGGACCTTGAAACCGCCGCGCGGCAGAAGCTGGTGACCAACGCCGCCAAGTGCGCGGTGGAGAAGGAGATGGGTGTAGCGACGAAGAATGATCGGCTGTAAGGGGAGTATGCCTGAATAGGCCCGGGATTCGCGGGCCGTAGGAAGGCAAAGAGGACGTCCGCATGTTAGGAGCTAGGTTCGGCTTGGAAACATGGTGAACCTTTTGTGAATATTTCCTTGCAAAATTGACCCCTACAGCATTCCTTTGCCAACCTAACACAAAACGATGAGGAAACTGCTACTCCAAGAAGAGGCCCACGAGCTGCTCATGCCCCACTATGGTCTGCTATCGAGCGTGATGAAAGAGGCCGTGATCTGCACCCGACAGCGTATGGACCAGGACATCGCTGCAGGACACGTTATTCATATGCCGACGTGGAAAGCTTGGGACATACATCGGTACAGTCACAACGTGTTCGTGAGAACCTTGGCAACGGTGGCTGACTTGAAGTTCGTCGGCACAGACAAGTCCTACGGCATTCGTTGTCATGATGTGGTCGAGCTATGGGTGAAGAAGGTAGACCGTGATCTCGTGCCATCAAACAATCATACCTCGTCATCGAAGGCAAGGCTCAACAACGAGTCGACCTTGCCAGGGTTACAGCCTTGTTCGGTCGTTTTGGGCTACCAAGTGGATGTGACGTGCAGTAATCTTGCCAGCCTCCACCTTGTCTGTCACCACAAGGGTGAGCGCATATGGGCCATCGATGTGTTGAATAGCCAGCTTAGCAATATGCCCATACCGTTTGCGGCCTCCAATGAGCCTGTTGCGCAGGAAGTCGAGAACGTGCTGCAAGTACTCGCGCATCTCAGGAAAACGAAGAAGAAAGCCGGGAACGATGGCGCTAACTGATCGCAAGCTCGTCAACGGTGAGATGATCGTGCTCGGTAGGCAATACCGAGGCATGACAGCTAGGGATCTTGCCGATGCCATGGGTGTCTCGAACAGTTTGTTGAGCATGATGGAGAGAGGAACGCGCACGGCAAGTGATGAAACTATTGCTTCCCTTTCTCGAGTGCTGCGGCTTAACTCGACCTTTTTCACAAGGACGGACCGTGTCTATCCATCCAATTTGCATTGGAGGAAGAGTGCTAAGGCGGGTCCACGATATGTGGCTGCCGCCGAAGCGGAGATGAATGTGCACCGCTTGACTGCCGAGCAGCTTCTGCGTTCAATTCAAGTTACTGCGAAGCCCCTTCCGAGCATCGACGTTGAAGAGCATGATTCGGCTGCGGCTATCGCACGGACTCTCCGACAACTATGGAAGGTGTCCAAGGGGCCAATTCTAGCCCTTTATGAATTGATCGAACGCAATGGCGTTCTGGTTTGTCTGTGTGACTTCGAGTCCCCAGATATAGATGGGCGAAGTATGTACACCAAGGACAAGCAGCCAATTCTCTTTGTCAATCGCAATAGTCCAATGGATCGACAACGGCTCACCGTGGCGCACGAACTTGGACACTTGGTGATGCACACGAACTATCCGGTATCGAGAGATCGTGATGTTGAAGCTGAAGCGATGGAGTTCGCTTCCGAATTCCTAATGCCTAGTGCAGAATTGCGACCGCAATTGTCTGGTCCAATCAAAGTGGAACTGCTTGCCGATCTAAAGCGTTACTGGAGAGTCTCGATGCAAGCAATCCTCTACCGGACACGAACTGAACGCTTGATTACTGATACCAACTGGAGGCGTATGTGGATGGAGTTCAACCGCCTTGGTATCAAGCGGAGAGAACCTCTTGAGTTGGACCCACCAATGGAGAAACCAGTACTCCTCAAACGCCTGGTTCAGATGCACCAAGAAGAGTTGGAGATGTCGCTGGAGGAAATTGCAGAGCTCTGCGGAGTGCTTACCGCTGAACTCCAGGAGAAGTATGTTGAGCAAGGCAACAGGAAGCAGCATTTGTTCCTGTCGTAGTGGGTGCTTAAACAAGCAAGTAGACTATTGAATGGAGATTTTCGCGAGGACAGGACAAGGTCTGATGACCTGCGGGAATGATGGCAAGGTGGCGGCCTCGGCCAAGGTGCCCGTGAGGGAGTTGAAGATGGTGGGGGTGAGCTTGAACGTGCAGTTGGCTGGGCCTGCAGCGCGGCACCACGTCTTACTTGACTATCAAGGGAACAAGGTGCTGGTGACGTAGAACTCGGCACGAGGGTGGGTCCTGGTGCCAAGTTTTGGGGCCTCGAAGCCCAAGGCCAAGCCACCCAAGCCCACGAACAGGTGCAGCATCACTCCGGCTCAGGGCCGAAGCACACGCCTACCACGCGGTGGCGGCACAAGAATATGGCGGGGCGGGTGTTGCAAGGGCATAGGTATGATGCGATGTCAATGAAGGACTATGCTTTCCTTTGGAGCAGCATGAAGCTCTTGGCCAGCCTCGCTGAAGACTCGTAGTTCGAGAGACAGCCATTGAATCATATAGGTCAGTTGAGTAACAATCCTCACCGGTGGTAAGTATATCAATCACATTGAGTAAGTTCGCCTTCCAACATGCCACGTCTGCTTTACGATAGTCTAGCCGCTTTGAGCCCAACACTCAAGGAGAATTTCGATGCCGTGGCTAAAGCAGCTAGTGAAATTTGGGATGAACAACACCACCGCACATTTACGACACATGGGCTCCCGCACTACACGCAGGTCGAGAGGAACCTAGATGCACTAACTGCTCCCCTGCAAAGGAGCAATGCACCACTCATAGCCGAAGAGATTTATGTGCTGCTTTGCGCATGCTATCTGCATGATATAGGGATGCAGCTCGAGAGGCCTGATGCAAGGGAGAGGCATGCGCAGTATTCCTACGAGATGATTCTGAACTCGGAGGTCTGGGTTGACGAAAAGAAGCGTACGGCTACACTTCCAATTCTCGGAACGAATGCACGACAGTCGATTGCACGGGTTGCTCGTGCGCACTGGTCCAATTTCGCTTTAGCCCTGCCAAGCGAGGACTTTATTCACAATACTGTGAAGGGACGATTGAGGCTACTGGGCTGCTTGTTGGCAACGGCCGATCTTCTGGATCTTTCACCGGTTCGCGCAAGGTACTTCAACTCTCAGCACAGACTTGGGAAGCTTGACCCTACTGCTGAATTGCATCAAAAGATGCACAGCTATGTCAGAGGGTTTGAGATCAAAGCCGCAGATACAACCACACCTGACCTTCATTTCAGTTTGGCATGGCAATCGGACGATCAGGTAATTCGCGAGGTTTGTGGATGGGTGATGCGCTCGTTCGAGAGGGAGTGGCGATTGATTTCTCCAATTCTTCGCACCGAATCAGGCGGAGCAATCCGTTGGCAACAAGATTCTTGGGCAGTAGTGAAGTTCCATCCTAAAATTGCACCACTAGAACCTTTTTCAAAAGAGGCACTTCAAGTGATGCGTCACGAATGCGCCAAAATGGACAGGATCAATAGGGATGCTTTCGTGAGTGAGTACTTGGATTGTCTTGGCAATAGGAAGGTGTGCGTGTTGGGCATTCCTGGTCGATCAGAGGTTGATGGTCAGCAGATAGCCAGGTGGTGTTATTCCCACGCTGCGGTTCAACATGGATGCAAAGCGGCTGGTGTTGAAGTTCGAATGGCCGCTCCAATCGACGTGTCCAGTTTAGTTGGCGCAGTCTTGGAACAGTTTGGCACGCACATGCCCAAAGCGAGTGATGCCGATGCGCTGAAGTACCTCGAGGCTGATCTGAGTGGTCGAACATCCGAGTCGCTTGTGTTAGTCCTGACTATTGAAGATGAGGATGACGGACTTTTGAACCACATCATCAAAATATTCGTGGATTCATGGGCACATCATGGGGGAGCCAGAATTGTGTTGCTCGTTGCCCCGGAGAAACATTTGAAGAGATATGCAGCGGTATCTTCATCATCGACGAACTGGGGAGTGCTGGCACAGGTTGATATAGCGAAGTACTTGGTTGATCACCGCGGTCACACTGTCGACACAGCCGCCAAGTTGGTTGAACAGGCCACTATTGCTCATATTGATAGGAGTCCTGGCTGGGTCTTTCCATACTTGGATAAGCGTTGTAGAGCTTGGGAGGAAGTTCGGGTCTGAAGGATGGGTAGGCAATGAGCAACATGACCGGTTCATCACTTATTGAGGAAGTCGTACTAATTCTTGGAGGGAACACCGAGGAGATGGAGGCGCTTATGGCTTGCGCTTCCTTGCTACGACTCGATGATACGATTGCGGCAGATGTTATAGGATTGGCAACGTCGAAGCCTGAATCAAGTCAGTCACTGGTACACAGAATCAAGGCTCTCCCCTTTGTGCGGTCCCGTTGGGATGGCACGTGGTACATTTCGGAGGACCTGAGGGTTGAACTGGTACGTGGCAGTGGCCCTAGGTTACCCGTGAGTGTTCAAGCTCAGGTTCATGCACGTGCAGCGAGCTATTCCCAGCATCTTGTTTCACAAGCACTGGCGGATGGACAGATAACTGATTACGCCGTACGAGAGCTGCGGTTTGAATCTGCATACCAACAGTGTTTTTCGGAAGAGATAACGGCCGCATCAGATGAGCTCATTCAACTTTGGAAAGATACCGAAGGTGGTGCTCACGCTGGGGTTGTGGCAGCGGCAGCCTATGTTGCGGAAGACATCCGGGCCCGAAGGAAAATGGTTCCTCCGACACTGCGCTTTATGCAGGCGATGGATGCTCGTGGTCGAGGTGATAGGCCAAAGGCGCATGCCATCTTTCGGGAACTCTGGACCCTGGGAAAGGAGCTTAAGACCAGAATTCCGGAAGAAGTTTTCGGAATAGCTGCACATTTATATGGAAAGGGCGAACGCAATCGAACCCAAGCAGAAGTCGCGCTGAGAGATTCCATAGCGTGGAATTCAAATAAGTTTCACAGGGCCCAAGTGAGAAATTCCTTGGGGGATTTGCTCGCTAAGGATAAGAAGCGCCTGGAAGAAGCAGAACGGGAGTTGCGTTCGAGCCTTGAGGTTCAAGATGATGCGATTGCATGGCATTCCCTTGGAAACCTTCTAGCAAAGGATAAGTTTAGATGGTCAGAAGCGGAAACGGCTTTTAAAAATAGTTTACAGCGCGACGATGAATCAATGGGTCGTGCTGAGACATTGCTTTCCCTAGGGAATCTTTTGGCCAAAATGGAAATCTGGGATAGAGCGGTGGATGCATACGAAGAAAGCCTTGAATTGAACAATAGCCGTTGGCAACAAGCACAGGTCCATGCTTCTTGGGCGGACCTGCTCATGAAGCGACTACCTGAACCAGATTTGGAAGGTGCAAAGGCTCATGCTTCAGAAGTTTTGCGTCTTAGAAGGAACGATCCACGGGTGGCTGGCAATGCACATCGCATTCTTGCTGATGTCTATGAAGCCTTGGGGAACAAGCCCCAAGCCATCGAACATATTAGAGCACTTCTGAAGGCCAATGCAGATCTGGGTAAGACAAATTTCCAAGAAAGTCTCTTGCAAAGAATCCGACGGTTAGAGGAGTGAGATTGAGTTCGCGTTAGGGTCAGCAGCGCGTAGCCCACAGCCGCACGAGGAGCGAGGGCGGCGAGGACTATGAGCGAATGGCCCGCCGGCGCTGCATTTGAGCGCCTGAACGCCCAAAGCTTCTAGATGCAGCCCGTGACCAGTCATCAGTTCTGATCCAATTTCTTCACCATCGTCAAGTTCGTCGCTTTCGATCGACCAGGCTGCGCCAACTCGACCAATAGTTCACGCACCCCGGGTTCTGCCTCCAAAGGTTCGTGGCCCAATACAAGACGGGTCATCTCTCCGAGCTCGTCAGTGGTGAGCTCCCCATCCCCCAAGCGTTCCAGCCAGATCTCGCACGCTCTCTTTGTCACATACGCAGTTGGCTGTTCTTCATGACCGAGTGTGGATCTTAGAGTGGCAATGTCCTCGAACCCCAAGATCGGTGCACAGGGCCGAAAATGCTCAAGTTCGTTCCTCAAACTGGGAAGGTCGAGTGGGGGTTCGCCTTCCAAGAGGTAGCGCGCCAACTTGTCGAGGATGGCATCGATCGCGCTTTCATAGCGGGGTTCTGGAACAGCGTGCTCGGAGAATTGGAGGAATTCCGCGATCTCGAAGAGGTCCATACGACTCAGCTCACCTCGCTCGTAGCGCTCGATATAACCGTAAAGTGCGGCCTTGGTCACGATGACACGGTTCGAGGTGTTCCCTGCGACCAGTGCAACAAGCGCATCCAATGTCTCCGTGCCCGTCAGATCCATCGATATCAGTTCTGGTCGAGTTTCTTGACCATGGTGAGGATGGTGGCAATGGCAACCGTCTCCCCGGTCTCATCGAACACATCGACAAGGAACTTCACGATCCCCTTCGCCACATCCTCCGGCGTCCTTTTCTCCTGGTCCACCTTCTCCTTCACGGTGAAGCGCACCTGGATCGTCATGCCCGGATACACCGGCTTCACGAAGCGGCATTCGTCCAGGCCATAGTTTAGCAGCACCGGTCCTTTGGGTGGATCAACGAAGAGGCCCGCCGCGCGGCTGAGGATGAAGTAGCCGTGCGCCACACGCCCCGTGAAGATGGTGCCCTCGAGGCTGTTGGCGTCCATGTGGGCGTAGAACTTGTCGCCGCTGAGCTGGGCGAAGTCCTCGATGTCCTGCAAGGTGACGGGGTGGATGTCGGTGATCACGGTGTCGCCCACCTGCAGTTCCTCGAAGTGCATGCGGAAGGTGTGCTTCTCCGTAATGTGCATGCGTGCGCCCTGCTGGTATTGCCGGGTGATGGCGGTGATCATGCTGGGGTGGCCCTGGATGGCGGTGCGCTGCAGGTAGTGCATCACACCGCGTTTGCCGCCCATCTCCTCGCCGCCGCCCGCGCGACCGGGGCCGCCGTGTACCAAGGTGGCCAGCGGACTGCCGTGGCCGGTGTTCTCCTTGGCCATCTCGCGGTTGAGGATGAGCATGCGGCCGTGGTGGCTGGCGGCGCCCCACACGAATTGCTGCGCCACCTTTTCATCGTACGTGGCGATGCTGGCGCAGAGGCTGCCCTTGCCGAGCTTGGTGAGGGCCACGGCATCGTCGATGTCGGTGTAGGGCATCAGTGTGCTCACCGGACCGAAGGCCTCCACGTTATGGCTCTGCTGGTTCTTCCAGGGGTCGGCGTTGAGCAGCAGGATGGGGCTCATGAAGGCGCCCTTCGCGGCGTCGGCGCCCTTCACGTCCACGCTGTCGGCGCTGCCGTAGACGATCTGCGAGCCTTTGAGCAGTTCGTCCAGCGCGCGCTTCACCTCGTTGCGTTGCGCCTGTCCGGCGAGAGCGCCCATGCGGACACCCTCCACACGCGGGTCGCCGATCACGGTGCCGCCGAGGCGCTTGCCGAGGGCGATCTGCACATCCTCCAGCACGTTGGCGGGCACCAGGATGCGACGCGCGCCGGTGCAGCGCTGGCCGCACTTCAGCGTCATCTCCTTGCCCACTTCCTTGATGAAGAGGTCGAACTCCTCGGTGCCCGGTGTAGCGTCGGGGCCGAGCACGATGGCGTTGAGGCTGTCGGCCTCCATGTTGAAGGGCACGCTCTCGTCCACGATGCGCGGATGCTTCTTCAGCATGCGGCCCGTGGTCGCGCTTCCGGTGAAGGTCACCACGTCCTGGTGCATCACGCTGTCCAGCAATCCTTCGGCACTACCGACGATGAGTTGGATCGCCCCCTCGGGCACGATGCCGCTGGCCACGATGTCCTTCACCATGGCCTCGGTGAGGTAGCTGGTGACGGTGGCGGGCTTCACCACGGCGGGCACACCGGCCATCCAGTTCACGGCCACCTTTTCCAGCATGCCCCAGATGGGGAAGTTGAACGCGTTGATGTGTACGGCCACGCCCTCCTTGGGCACCATGATGTGGTGGCCGATGAAGGTGCCGCCCTTGCTGGTCTTGATCGTATCGCCATCCACATAGAAGGGCATGTTGCCCAGCACGCGGCGCAAGCTCGCATTGGCGAAGAGGTTGCCGATGCCGCCCTCGATGTCCACCCAGCTATCGGCTTTGGTGGCGCCGGTGCGGTAGCTGATCTCGTAGTACTTGTCCTTTCTGTCGAAGAGGTATTGAGCGAGGGCCTTCAGCATGCGGCCACGCTCGGGGAAGGTCATCTTGCGCAGGGGCGGGCCGCCGACGGTGCGGGCGTAGTGGAGCATGTGGCCGAAGTCGAGGCCGCCGCTGCTGGTGGTGCCGATGAGGTCGCCGGTGATGGCGTCGATGAGGTCGGATTGCTTGCCGGAGCCGGCGACCCATGTGCCTGCGATGTAGTTCTGCAATTGCATGGCAGCGAAGGTATACCGTGCGGTTAACTGGTGACATTCGATCAGCGCGCCCGTAGTCGATCTGCGCGGTGCGTAAACGGTGGGGTCCATCGGAATGGATATGGATAAGGATGGACGCGCATGGACGGCAGGTCCATCAGCGTCCATTCATAGCCATAGATGACAGCTGCAAGGAAGATCCCTTATAGTTTTTTGGGCGTGCCGGTGTTGAATGCACACCGTCGCGCTATGAGTTTATCTCGGGCTTGACCCGGGACAGTAGTCCGCACTCGTGCCTCGCTTGCGTGCTACTTGCTCCTATCGCTCACGCGGGCCTCACGGCACCTGCTCCACCCGTACGGCAGTAGGCACCACACCACCGATGGTCTGCAGCACCACATCGCGGTCGTTGTCCGCACCGGTGTACTTCACAGCGCCGTCCAGGTTCACGTCCTCCAAGCGATACTGGCCAGCGATCGTGTTCGTTGGAACCACGCCGCCGATGGCCGATAGTATCGCATCGCGGTCGTTGGGGGTGCCGGTGTATTGCACCACGGCATCCAGCAGGGCATTGCCGGGCCAGAGCAGGGCCACATTGCCTTGGATGTCGCGGGGCGTGGTGCCGTAACAGGCGAAACCCGGGTTGGGCACAGCGAAGAAGTACGACCATACCCCTCCGCCGGGATAGGGTACGGTGATCGTTGAACCGGTCATGACACCAAGGTGGTTCCGATGCCGCACGGCCACGTGATAATTGCCATGCAATACGTTGAAGAGGATGCCGAACTGCCCTGTGGTGGAAACAATGCGTCCATCCTGGAGCACCAACGCTTGCCGCGTGGCCACCAGCTGGGCGGGGTTGGCGGCGGACCTCAATTCCAGTCGCACCCAATCAACCACGCGGCCCGATGGGTAGTTGGTGTTGAGCACGGTGGTCGTAGTGGTCTCGCCTCCGCCTCCGCCCACTTGCGGATAGCCGAGCGCGGTGTAGGGTTCGGACAGCGGGACCAAGCCTTGCTGGTTCAACGTGGCACTCATTCGTTGGGTGGTGGCATCGAATGCACCGCCCAGCAGAACCGTCCCTGTGAACATCGCACGTCGCTCGTAGGTCTCCACCCGCACTTCGGCCAGATCGTAATGGCCGGCGCCGGTAACGGGGCTTCGCTCGCCGTAGATCAGCACCCCGAACTGGGCCTGCGGGTCGCTCGCCAAAGGTGGAGTGGGATACCCGCCGACAAAAGGGTCGCAGGTCTCCGATGCGGAAACGCCGCTGTTGAGGTTCCAGTCCACAGGTGTGCCGGTGTTCACATTGAACCAACAGATGGTGGCGTGAACGAAGTGCGGTGCAGAGGGTATCACGGGAGGTACCGCCGATCGCACCGTGACGTTGTAGTTCACCAAGGAGTCATGCGGCAGCGGATGGAACAGCCAGCGGATGGGTTGGTATGGGTCGTTGGTTTCGCCGGGTGGGGGCACTTCCTTCCGCACACCCCAACCGCCATCGCAATCCTCAACTGCAACGGGT
This sequence comes from uncultured Bacteroidota bacterium, assembly GCA_902826215.1. GTDB lineage: Bacteria > Bacteroidota > Bacteroidia > Flavobacteriales_F > PHOS-HE28 > PHOS-HE28. The sequence goes on along the minus strand of CADEDY010000015.1, from coordinate 21,559 downwards.
GCATTGCCGCTCCAGACCCATTGGGGAGAAAGGCTGGGGGCACCGCCCGTTTCAAAGTTCTCCAGAAAGATGAGCGAGGATTGCGCTGAGGCAAACGCCCATAGCACCGCTCCGAGAAGGGTGAAGGAGGAACGCATGAGGATCATGTTACCAGTAGGACGGAAGGAGCGCGAACAGTTGCCTTGCGGCTCCGGATCGCCGGTCGGCCATTGTTGGTGATCAGGAGTTGCGCGGTGCCTGACCCCGGACGGATGCCGCGGCGCCGTTGAAGTCGTCGGTGATGGTGTACATGAGTTCTGCCTGCTTGCCCGAAACGCTTACTCACCTACCAGCGGTCGCGTGATCGTAGGTCAACAGCCTTGAACCTTGATCATTTAGCCTTGTGTCTTGTGACTTGAGTCTTGTGAATTGAATCTTCCGCTCCGCGGCTCCATTGACCGTTGGCGTAGTTCCTAATTGCATGTGTTTTATCCCGACTATGACGGGAGGGGTCAGGTTGAGAGTAAAGAGGGAACGCGGATGACGCGGGAAATGAGGATGCACGCTGATGAATGCGAATGCGTATACAGGTCGAGGATCACATTCGGAAGGGTTCATCCGCAGGTCACTTAGAAGCGCGTCAATATCGCTCGTGTCCAGTTTTCGGCCGCACGCGGCGCTTCAACGTTTCACTACGCGTTGTGCCCTGGTCTTGCCGTCATGGAACAGGAGAACGGTGTAGATCCCGGCGGGTTGACCGAAAAGGTCCAGCGTGAACTGCTCACCCGAACGCTGCGCACTCGTTTCGATCCTTCGTCCGAGGGCATCGACCACGTTCAGTGTTCCGCCGTGGGGAAGTGCAACGGTGATCAACCCGCTTGTTGGATTCGGCCACATGCGGATGCTTTGGTCGACCGGATCGAGGACCGATGTGCTGATAGCTGGATGCACCCAGCGGATACGTGCATTCTGGCGGTCGTTGGTGATCAGGTAGAACGACCCATCGGGCTTGATGGCGATATCACGGATGCGGCCACAGTTGTCGCCGGGCATGGGTTGGCCAAAGGCGTCGTTGGTGTAGTGGATCGGCGCGAAGGCACTGTCCCACTGAGCGCTGAAGGGAACGGACACCAATCCACCGGACATCAGTGCGCAAGCGATCAGCTTGTTCGTGAATTCAGGGATCGCGTTACTCGTGTAGAGCTCACAGCCTGACACGGGTTGCCAGAACCAGACGAATGGCAGCTCGTGTTCATAGAGCGGAGAGTCGCACGAATCCGGGTTGTAGCACACGAGCCCGTCGTACTCGTTCCAGCCATAGTTCTTCCCGGCGATCAAGAGATCGACCTCGGATCCACCGTTGCAGAGTTCGGTGTTCACGATGCTTCCATTGGGAAGCATGGCCAAGCCTTGCGCGTTGCGGTGGCCCCGGGTCCAGCGATCATCACCCCACGGGTTGTCGGAGGGTAGTGACCCATCGGGCCAGATGCGTAACGTACTTCCATCGACGAGGTCCGCACCGTTATACCATTCGGCTGTGTTGATGAGCAAAGCACCCGACGCATCGAACAGTATTCGACCGCCGGAGTGTTCCCCTTGGTGACGGAAGCTGGTCAGCTGCATCTCACCCATCAACGTGTCGCCTTGCGGATCATAGGTGAACCGGAACACCTCGGAGAATTGCCCACCGCCGTAGTAATAGGCCGAATCGAATACTGCGAATACCTGCGGAGTGTTCGGGAAGTCCGGGTGCAGCGCGAGGCCCATACCGTTCCCATGTCCACGATCCATCAGCGTGTCGACCACATCGGTCATTGGATCCCATCGGGTGATCAAGGGACCATCCGTCATCCACAGCCGGTCATCAGGTCCCCAGACGATCTCCCAAGGTGCGTTCGCACGACTGCTATCCAGCACCACATCGATGGCGAGCAAGGTGTTGCCGAGTTGGTAGGTGAGTTGGGCGCTGGCGCTGATCGGAACGAAGAGGAGTGCAGGGAGGATCGCTCGGGCGTATGGTATTCGCATGCTTTCAGGACGTGGATCCTTCCGATACAGGTGCCCCGCGTCAGAGCGAAACCAAATTCAGCGTCCGGCTCCTTCCGCTCGACCATCGACTTACGGCAAGGCGATCTTGCCTTTCCACACGCGCCCCTTTGCATCGCTGATGAGCCAGGTATGGAGACCGGAAGAGCATGCGAACTGGACGACCGATGCATCAAGGCGCACGCGTTGTTCTACCCGGCCTTGCGCATCGAAGAGGGTCAAGGTCTCAGTACCCTTTGCACCGCGCACCTCGAGCAAGTTCGCTGAAGTCTGCACCACTTGATAGCGGTCGTTCTCCTTCTGCTCCTCCACTCCCGAAACGATGATGTCCACGTTCCACGATACGGTGTCCGTGTTGCCGCACGGATCCATGTACGTGTGCGTCATGGTATAGGAACCGGAGAGGAGGAAGTAGAAGGTCGGGTTGGCATCGGTGGAGCTTTGGCCATCACTGCAAGTCCATAGGTGCGTGCCGACCCCGGGATGGTAGTAAGTGACCTCGTTGGGACCGTTGCTGCTGCTGCCCGTAATGTGCGCGTCCGTGCCGTTGGCCACATCCAAGTTCCACGTGTTCGGGCTGTTGAGCACCGTATTGGAAGCGACGGTCTGCAGGATGGTGGCCGTGGCCTGCGGCAACGACGAGAGGAAGGAAGCACCGGTGCAACTCTGTTGGAAGAGCGTGCAGTAGAACACGCAGGCCGCGAGGTAGGTGCCTTCTGCGGAAGGATGACTACCATCGGATTGATAGAGGTTGATGGCGGGGTAGGAGTCGCGTATCATCTTCCATGCAACACCAACAGGCGCGGTATACGCATCGTTGTAGTCGGCGAGGGCGATGTAGTTGTCACGCAGTCCCTGTTGCATGCCATCGTAGGTACACATGAACGGAAAATTCGGACAGTTGAGGTCGTCGCCATTCTGCCGCCCCCAGGTCATGTAGAAGACCGGGTAGGTGCATTCGTAGTTCGCTTCGATGGCCGTGACCAATTGCACCGCGCCGCTCTCCGTGTCGGTGACCTCCGGCGGTAGTGCCCCCAACTGGCTCTGCTCCTGCATCACCACGAAGTCCCAAGGCTGCGATGCGATGGCCGCGAGTGTCGGCGCGTAGGTTGCGTGCTGCGTGAACGTATAGCCACCAGGCGCGGACATGCCCACGGTAACCGTGCTGCCGAGCGAAAGCGCGAGTTGGCGCATCGTGTTCGGCAAGTCGTTCACTTCGGTGTAGCTATTGCCGATGAAGAGTACGGAGGTCTGCTGCGCACTGCAGGCGAAGGAGGTCAAGAAGGCGAGGAGGTATGTGATCCGCATGGTCCAAAGCTATCGGCGGCCTCCACATGGGACCTGTGATCTGGACCAACGGTAGAGTTAGGGACGAGCGTGACGGATCGTAGCAGCGAAAGGAGGTGCCGCGTCGGAGAAAAGCGGACCAGAGGCATGTCCAACTCTAGCTGTCGGAGCAACTGGCAGCGAACAACATGGGCAAAGGACGAAGTGGCGCTTGATCTCGGTGTTTAGGGGCATTTCCGTTGATCTGGATATAGCGAGCGGTCGAATTACATCCAATTCTTAGGCTTGATCCAGGTGAGTCAGGATCTCTGCGGAGATCTCGACTCAGGGCACCTGTTGGATCCGGATGTTCGTCGGAACGATGCCGCCGATCGTTTGTAGAATGATGTCGCGGTCGTTGTCCTCACCGGTGTACCGCACCACACCGTCCATATTGATGTCCGCGACATGATAGCCCGTGAAGGTGTTCGTGGGCACCACACCTCCGATGGCGTTCAATAATACATCGCGATCGTTGCCCATGCCGGTGTAGATAACGCCGTTGAAGGAGGTGTTCGCATTGCCCGCCCACAGCGTCCTGGTCGTGCCCACGGTCTTGCGCGGGAGGTCGGAGTTCGGGGCTGGCAGGGTGATGCATGCGGTGACCGATGCGCGCAGGTCGAGGGTGGTGGGTGAGGTGGTCAAGCTCAAAGCGGTGGCGCTCATTACCGGAAGGTGGTTCCGATGTTTCAGGATCACGTAGTAGTTGCCCGGACCAACGTTGAAGGTGACGGGAGAAACGCCATCCGCAGCAACGACATCACCGTCGCGCTGAAGCAGTGCACTGCGCACGGCGATCGGGATCGGGTAGGACACGCTCGCGTGCCTCAGTTCCAGCCGCACCCAATCCACAATGGCGTTGTTGCCGATAACGTTGAGGACGGCTGGTGTGGTGGTTTCGCCGCCGGCTGCTCCGGGATAGTTGAGTGCGGCATACGGTTCGGTCAAGGGAACGAGGCCCGCTGCGCGCAGGTCGTCGCGCATCAAATTCAGTGCGGGGTCGAACGCGCCGTCCAGCCACACTTTAGGGCGCAAGGCAATGCCTGTTCCCGGAAGGCTGATCCGCACGTTGTCCACGAAGAGCGTTCCGTTGGTGTTGTTGAAGGCATGGCCGCCGAAGAAGAGCGCAGCGGTTTCGCCAACTGGAAGTCCGCTTACCGTGCACGCGTAGGAGCCCTCGACCCACGTCATGGATTGGCCAGCACCGCCGAGGCAGGAGGAGAGGATCTGTACCTGACCATCACCATCGACGTACCCGATGGCACAAACGGTGGTCATGGAATTGAGGTTCGCCGCGATGTCGGGAAGCACCTTGGCATTGAAGCCGACCTGGACAAAGTCCCCGTTCTGTATGCTCGGGAGCTCTTGGAACAAGTAGGGTTCGATGCCGTCCGTGTAGTAACAGTCGGGTTGGGTCGTTGAAAGCAGCGTGATGGCGGCACAGGTGTTACCCCCGTATGCAGCACCATCAGCGGCGAACCAGCCCGCACCCTGGCAGGTGAAGTCCCATCCCCCGGTCTGCTCAAAGCTCTGGTTGATCAACTGAGCTGCACTCGGCAGGGTGATCAAGAGTGTGGTCGATAGGATGAGGTGGCGCATGGTTTGTGGTCCGAATGTAGACGAAGCTCCGATCCAAAGTTGCGTCCCCGCGTCTTTGTCGGATCATGCACAACCAGCGGTATTGAATTGACCGGGAAACATCGCATCTTGGTGACCACGATCCGATGCGACCATGAACCTACTCCGCTTGCTCACCTTCTTCCGGCTCGGCGACAATGCCGAGGACCCTGCGGTCGCGATGGAGTCCATCGAACGTAACGTGGTGTTCCGGGGCACCAACTTGATGATCCTGGTGTTCGCGATCATCATCGCTTCGGTGGGGCTCAACGTCAATTCCGCAGCGGTGATCATCGGCGCCATGTTGATCTCGCCGCTCATGGGTCCCATTGTAGGCGTTGGGGCTGGGTTGGGTGTGATGGACCTGGAACTGGTGCGCAAGGCCTTGAAGAATTTGGCCTTCGCGGTCGCCGCTAGTGTGGTCACTTCCACCTTGTACTTCGTGATCAGTCCGCTGGGTGATGCGCATTCCGAGATCCTCGCGCGCACGAGCCCGACCATTTGGGACGTGTTGATCGCCACGGCTGGTGGGTTCGCAGGGATCATTGCAACAGCGAGCAAGGATCGAGGAAACGTGGTACCCGGTGTGGCCATCGCGACTGCGCTGATGCCGCCACTGTGCACGGCCGGTTTCGGTCTCGCACATGGCAACATGGCCTACTTCGCGGGGGCCTTCTACCTGTTCTTGATCAACTCGGTCTTCATCTCGTTGGCGGCACTGGCCACGGTGCGCTGGCTCAACTATCCGGCCAAGGAACAGGCGGAAGAGCGGACCACCAAGCGCATTCGTTCCATCACCACCACCGTCGTTTTGCTTACTGTCGTTCCCAGCATCTACCTGGCCTATCGCTTGGTGCAACAGAACACGTTCAAGCAACGCGCCATGCGATTCATCGCTGCGGAATGCGTGATCCCGGAGAACTATCTCGCTGCGCAGACCGTGGATCCAACGGAGCGCTCCATCACACTAACGTATATGGGTGCTGGCCTTTCCAAGGAGCAGGAGGCGGATCTCCAGCGTCGGTTGCTGGTCCATGACCTGAAGGATGTCCAACTCCAGGTGCGCACAGGATTGTCGCTTTCCGAGTTCGGCAGTGCCGATCGATCGCGCAACGCAGGCTTGGAGAAGCAGCTCAACGAACAGCGCGCGTTATTGGCGAGCTTGGCTGCGGTGCGGGACAGCTTGAAGGAGAACAACGTGATGCGGGAAGCCCTGCTCGCGGAGGCCCGTGCGATGGATCCTGGCCTTTCGTGGCTGGTGCTGACAGATGCGCCGGAAGAATTGACCAAGAAGGACTCTGTTGCCGTGATCGTCTCCGCGCGCTATGGACAGTACCCCGATAGCACCAGTTTAGGGCGGATGGATCGGTGGCTGAATGTGAAGCTCAATGGTCGCAAGTACGCCTTGGCGGTTTCGGCGGATACCCTACCGCAACCGACGTCCAGCACGCGACGTCGGAGGTGATGGGTCGGTCACGCGTACCGAACATCGAACCGTCTCGACGGCCCGCTGAAGTACAGCATGCAAAAGCCCTGATCGATGTGATCAGGGCTTTTGCACGGTCAGCTTGTTCAGTAGCTCACTTGGCGTGATCGAAGGTGGGAGTGACCCCAACGCTCTTGAAGAAGAACGCCCACTTATCGGCTTGCTGTTGAATGATCATGCTCGTGGGCATGCCTGCACCGTGTCCGGCTTGCGTCTGCACACGGATAAGGACCGGCGCGTCTCCTTGTTGGTCGGCTTGCAAGGCACTGATGAACTTGAAGCTGTGCGCAGGTACCACACGGTCATCGTGGTCGGCGGTCATCACCATGGTGGCCGGGTAGTTCGCTGGCTTCACATTGTGCAAGGGGGAGTAGGCCATGAGGTAGTCGAACTCCTCCTTGCTGGTATCGGCATTGCCGTACTCGGGTACCCAACCGAAACCAGCGGTGAACTTCTGATAGCGCAGCATATCAAGTACGCCGACCTCTGGGAAGCAGACACCGAAAAGGTCCGGACGTTGGGTCATCACCGCACCGATGAGCAGACCACCATTGCTGCCGCCGTTCACACCGAGGTGCGGGGTATCGGTCCACTTCATGGCGATCAGGTACTCGGCAGCTGCAATGAAATCATTGAAGACGTTCTGCTTCTTCTCCTTCATGCCGGCGCGGTGCCATTCCTCTCCGTACTCCCCGCCTCCGCGCAGGTTCGCCAAGGCGAAGACCCCACCTTGTTCCAACAGCAACATCCGGCTGGTGCTGAAGCTTGGTGATAGGCTGATGTTGAAACCACCGTACGAATAGAGCAGGGTAGGGTTCTTGCCGTTCTTTTCCACGCCCTTTTTGTGCACGATGAACATGGGCACCTTAGCGCCGTCCTTGCTCGGGAAGAAGACCTGCTCGGTCACGTAGTCCGATGGTTCGAACTTCAACTCGGGACGATAGAAGACTTCACTGGCACCGGTTGCATAGTCGTATTTGTAGATGGTTCCGGGATCGGTGAAACTGCTGAAGCTATAGAAGCTGAATGTCGCATCCCGCTTGCCGCCGAAACCACCTGCACTGCCCAGATCCGGCAAGGCAACTTCTTGCTCCCCGCTGCCATCCATCTTGAAGCGACTGATGCGTGTGGTCGCATCCTTCAGGTAGTTGGCGAAGATGTTGCCGCCGCCGGTGCCGACGCTTTCCAAGAGATGGTCCCGTTGCGGAATGATGTCCTTCCAGTTCTCCTTGGCGGGCTTCGCTGGGTCCACTTCCACCAAGCGGTAGTTCGGAGCATCCACTTCGGTGGTCACAAGGAATTTGCCGGTTGCGGGAACGAAATCAACGATACTGGTCTTGTGTTCGAAGCCTTGTTGGAGAGGTGTCCAAGCCGTGCTCGGCGTGGGAATACCGCCCTTGCGCAGATCGTGGAAGTACATCTCGAAGCCATCCGTTCCGGTGCTTACGTAGAGCGTGGCGAATTCTTCTCCTTCGGTGACGCCAGCTCCCACGTAGAGGTCGCCGTTCTCCAGGTTCTCCCAAACGAGTACATCCTTCTCTTGGGCATCACCGAGCTTGTGGTAGTAAACTTTCTGGAATTTGCTGGCCGCACTCAGTTCGGTTCCTTTGCTCGGTTCCGGGTAGCGACTGTAGAAGAAGCCATCCTTGTACCAGGCCACGCCGCTGAACTTCGCCCATTTCAGGACATCGCTCATGGGTTGCATGGTGTTCAGGTCATACAGCGTGATGTCCTGCCAATCGCTACCTGCTTTCTGAACACCTACGGCCATGTATCGGTCAGTGTTGTCTGCTCCCATCAGGCTGAAGGTGGTGGTACCTGCAGGGTCGATGGCGTTGGGGTCGATGAAGACCTTGTCCGCGCCATCAAGCCCTTCGCGCACGTTGATCACGAATTGGTTCTGAAGTCCGCTGTTCTTGCTGATGAAGTAGCGGTTGCCCACTTTGTATGGAGCACCCACCTTGGGGAAGTTGTAGAGTTCTTCGTAGCGCTTCGCTAGATCCTTCCGGAAGGCGATCGGTGCCAAGTAGGCCTCGGTGGCAGCGTTCTGGCGCTTCACCCAATCCGCCGTTTCTGCACTGGTGTCGTTCTCCAGCCAACGGTAGGGGTCGGCCACGAAAGTGCCATGCAGGGTATCACCAGCAAGGGTGTCCTTGCGGGTCTCGGGATAGGTCATGGTGTGGGTCGAAGTGGTTTCTGATCCCCCGCAAGCAGCGAGCAGAGCGAGTGGGATGGCAGCAAGGATGGAACGCGTCATGGTCGTTGGGTCCGCTTTTGGCGAGCCGCAAAAGTAGCCGGAAGACTTCAGGGTGGGTCGGTCGGTTCGGGCCGAACGGTTCAGGGAGCGGCCACCGGTTCAAGCGCGTTTGCGCTGGACCTCCTGGATCGTGACCAACTCGTAGACCGTTCCGGGGCCAGGTGCAAGGGCGACGCTGGTGTTCAGCTGACCTGCCAGCGTGTGGATCAGGTCCATGCCCAAGGTGTCGTGCCGGTCCCATTTGCTGCGATCGGGAAGGCCGACGCCGTCGTCACCGATGCGCATGTGCAAGCCATGTTCACTATCGCCATCGATGTGAACGATGATGGTGCCCTTCTTGCGCCCTTTGAAGGCGTACTTCAATGAATTCGAGATGATCTCGTTGATGACCAGTCCCAAGGGTATAAGCGTATCCACGCTCATCGTCGGCACATTGATCCGGATATCCTGCTGCAACTGGATGTCGATGGTGTAGGCGTAACAGAGATCACGGGTCAGATGCGAGAGGTACGCGTTCACATCTATGTTCGCCAGGTCCTTGCTCAGGTACGTCTGCTCGTGCACGAGGGCCATCGCGCTCACCCGGTTTACGCATTCGTTGAAGAGTTCCAGGGTGCGTTCGTCCTTCACCTGATCCATTTGGAATCGGATCAGGCTTTTCACGATCTGCAGGTTGTTCTTCACGCGGTGATGGATCTCCTTCAACATCACTTCCTTTTCCTCCTTGCTCAACATGGTCTCGCGCAGTTCGCGATTGGAATGTTCGAGCTTCTGTTTGGCAACGTCCAATTGCTCGCTTCGGATCCGGGTTTCACGAAGCAGCTTGTTACTGATCCTTACCAACCAAGCGAAGACCACTGCTAACAAGCATGCTCCGATCAAGAGGATCTGGGCTTCATCCCAACGGTCGGAGAGGGTTCCGGCATGTTGGCTCAAGCCTTGTTCGTGCACGTGTCGAGTGGTTCGGTCCACGGCTTGTTGGGCGCGCTGCATCATGAACTGGAACACCACCTCGTTCGGTCGTTGTTCGCTCCAGCCCGCAGTGGTGGCCATGCCTTGTTGATGCAACGAATCGGCTTGGTGTAGCAATTTGTCCAAGGCGATGGGCAGATCGGTCATGCCCGGCGACTCCGGATAGGATTGCTGCAGGACATCGATCTGCGCATGCACCTTGTTCAGTTCTTCGGGCCACTGGTATTGGTGCGTGCCGACATCCATGCGGTGTGTAAGACCGAGTTGGTGCAAGGAGCCGTTCAAGCGGCTGAGTTCATCCAGCAAATGGACCTCGCCGGCGATCTTCCCTTGCAGGTCGCGGGATCGGGAGACCAAGGTCACACCGTAGATGATGAACACGGACATCAACGCTGCGGCCACAACGGGCCACGAACGGAACGAAAAGCGTTTGAACAGATCCATGTCAGGGACCGTTGAACGCAGGAACGGGAGCCAGGTTACAGCAGCAGGAAGTACCCCTCAAGGCTCTGCGTTCGCCCGAACACGGGCTTCCAAGGCTTGGAGCAGGGTATTGATCCGCTCACTCGCGACCTGCCGCAGTTCAGCGTGCAAGCGCACAACGTTGGTTCGTCCGAGGCCAGAGGTTTGCCTAGCGTCGGTATCTACCCGCATCAACGGCCCTAGGTGAATGCCACCGCGGGCCGTGTTGCGATTTCCGGTGTGCGTCAGGCCGGAAACAACGACCCTCATTTCACCGGCATTCACCTGCACATGGACCGTGTACAGGATCGTACCCATGGTCTCCTCCCGGCCCGTCAACATCACCGATCGGAAGTTCACGCGTGCAGACATCTCCAAGGTTCCGGACCCGCGGTCGGCAAGCACCAACTTGGCGCCGGGTTCCTTGCCGAAGGTCCAGTTCAGCGCATCGAGCGTCTTGTCGTAGAGTTGAACGCCGTTCAAGGGCACGCTCACCGACCGGGAGAAGGTGAGCGCTGTGGCACCGTCCGATCCTTGCGCCAGCATCGGGATGCAGCGCATAGCGAAGAGGAAAAGGATGACGGTTCGCATCGTGGGTCGCAAGTTAGCCGCCGGGCACGGTTGCTTGGGCCGTTAACTTTGAGGCCTTATCCATTATCCATGCCAGAAACAAGATCCAATTCGAAGGCCCTGAAGGTGGGCGTGTTCTATGACGGGAGCTACTATACCCACGTCAGCAATTACTATAACTACGTGCACCCGCATCGGCGTCGCATCCACATCGGCGGTTTGCACGATTTCATAAAGCATATGGTGGCTGAACGGGAGGGTACCCGACCCAACCTCTGCCACATCATCGACGCACACTTCTTCCGGGGGCGTTTCACCGCGCGTGAAGCCAACGAGAAGACCAACCAGCTGTACTACGACCGTGTGTTCGACGATGTGTTGATGTACAACAATGTGCAGACGCACTACCTGCCATTGAAGGACATGCAAGGTCGGAAGAAGGAGAAGGGGATCGATGTGTTGATGGCCTTGGAAACGTACGAGCTCTGCATGTTGAAGCGGTACGATATCGTTGTACTCGTGGCTTCCGATGGCGATCACGTGCCTCTGGTGCGCAAGCTGCACGCTTTGGGTTGCAAGACCATGTTGCTCGGTTGGGATTTCGAATTCACCGATCCCGAGACCGGCGACCATCAATACACCCGTACCAGCACCGATCTGTGGAATGAGGTGTCGTATCCGTTGCAGATGCACGACATCATTGAAGAAGGCTTGAAGGACGATGATGAGGTGATCAGAGAGTGCTTCGTGCTGCGCGAAAGCACTGCGCGGGACTCGGAGCAGTCCGTACCGACCTATGTGGAAGGTGATCCCGACGAGAAGCACCAAAGCACGGTGATGAGCTTGATGAATGGCTACGGTTTCATCCGCTTCCCGGACAACAACCTCTTCTTCCTACGGGATGATCTGGAAGGCATGGACTTCGCGGACCTGCACATCGGTGATCCCGTGGAATTCCAGGTGGCGATGAACGCACGTGGTCAGCGAGTGGCGCGGAACATTCAACGGGTGAGCGAACCCAGTACGGCGAATTAGTCGGCCAACGGAAGCCGCAAGGTGAAGGTACAACCATGCCCTTCGCCTTCGCTTGTAGCGTTAAGCGAACCGCCATGTGCCAAGGCCCATTCGCGGGCGCGGGCCAGAGTGCTCCGGCCTTGGGCTTCACCTGCTGTTGGTCGATTCCCCAACCACGCGAAGCGAACGAAGACCTGTTCGAGATCAGCCGGAGATAGCCCGGTTCCGGTATCGCTAACGGTGATCACGGCCATCTGCCCATCCCGTTCAACGCGCACGTCGATCGGACCGCCGGAATGGGAGAATTTGGAAGCGTTCGAAAGCAAGGCGTCAAGGAGGTCTCCGATCACACGAGGGTCTCCGATCACCCTGATCGATGGATCCATATCCACCTTCACGCGTTGATCCTTGCGGTCGAAGCGGTACTGAAGGTTCGCGATACGTGTGCTCAACAGATCCGAGAGGATGATCGGTTCAGGTGCGAGGACAGGCACTCCACGTTCAACGCCAAGGTCGTCCATGACGGATTCAACTTCACGTAAAGCCTTGAAGTACTGTTGTTCGCCGAAGTGGATGAATTCCTCGCGCTCCTCTTTTGAAAGGTCGTCGCGCGAACGTTCGACCACTTGATGAAGTCCGATGAGCCGGTTACGCAGGTCGTGTGCGAAGCGATGGAGACGTTCGGCTTGTTCGCGGTCGACCTTCATGAGCGATCACGTCTATTTGCGCGCGAACTGCTGGAGCATGTCCTCCAAGCTGTCCGAGTTGATCGGCTTGCTCAAGTACTGACAATCCTTCAACCCACGGATCTCTTCGACGAGTTCCGGCTTGGTGCTCGCCGTTAGAAAAAGGATCGGAATGGGCTTTTCTTGATGGATCTCCTTGGCGAGTTCCAGACCGTTCTTGTCACCCTTGAGGTACACGTCCATGATGATCAGGTCGGGCGTCTCGGCACTCAAGGCGGCCTCCGCCTCGTCGGAACTGCGTGCGGTTCCGATCACTTCGAAGCCCATACGTTCAAGTTGCAGCCGATAGCCGAACGAGATGATGGCTTCATCTTCGATGATGAGTATCTTTTTCATGAGAGAGTACCGAAAGCTAGTTCGATCGTGAGCGGATGTGGTCGTTGACGACCCGTTCGAAGCTTTCCACACTGAGCGCTTTTTCGACGTAACCGACCACCGAACGGAAAGCCAAGGCGCGGTCCAGATCGACCTGCCGGTTACTGGATGAGAACATCACAACGGAAGTGCAACCGTTGGGCAGCAGTCCTTCTTCCTCGCATGTGGTGAGGAACTGGAAGCCGTCCACCGCAGGCATGTTGATGTCCACGAACATCAGGTCGGGCTTGTCTCCGTCGTTCCGCATGTACACCAAGGCCTCGGTCGCACTCGTGAAGCACGTGAGCTTGCCGGTGAACCCTGCTTTCTTCAGGATCAGCTTCGTAACGAAGTTGCAATCGTCCTCATCGTCGACCAGCAGAATGTGCTGGACCACGGTGGCAGTGGCTTCGAGCGATATCATGGGTTCGAATGCGAATGAAGGAGAGTCATGGACCAGCTTCAACGTGGATCACGGCTGAAGGTTCCGACGGATCGAACCTTCACGGTCCTTGTGTGTACAGCATCCCAACAGACCGGAATGGCACACACACGTTCGATCCTCCGCCCCATCGCATTCCTACAGCGCGATGCGAGGCATTTCCAGATCCTGTTCCTCGGTACGTTCCTCTTGTACGGTCTGCTCGCTTTGCATTGGGACGCCGAATGGCAGCGTTACGCACTGATCCTCGTGACCTGCTTCGCTGTCCAAGCACTCTTCATCCAATGGAAGGGACTGGCTTGGAATTCGATGAAGAGCGCCGCGATAACCGCATTGGGCTTGTGCCTTTTGCTGAAAGCCGGGTCGGTTTGGACCCTTGCACTAGGTGCCTCGGTGGCCATCGCGAGCAAGTTCCTGATCCGGTGGAAAGGCAAGCACATCTTCAACCCCGGCAACCTCGGGATCGCAGCAGCTGTGCTCCTGACCGGAGATGCATGGGTAAGCCCAGGTCAATGGGGAAGCGGGGCAACACTGGTCTTCCTCGTCGGTGCAGCCGGCTTGATGGTGGTGTTACGTGTTGGACGTATCGATACGAGCTTGGTCTTTCTCGGAACGTTCGCTGCCTTTGACTACGTGCGGACCGTGCTCTACTTGGGCTGGGGATCGGACGTGTGGATGCACAAGCTCACGAACGGATCCTTGTTGCTCTTCACCTTCTTCATGATCACCGACCCCATGACCACGCCGAAAGCTCCGAAAGCGCGGTTGTTCTGGAGCGCGGGTATTGCTGTTCTCGCCTTCGTCCTCTCATGGAAGTTCTGGATCAACGCGACACCGATCTGGGCGTTGCTCATTTTCTGCGCCTTCAATCCCATCCTCGATCACCTGATCCATGGCGAGCCCTTCCATTGGGCACGACCAGGGAACAGGATTTCGAGCAACCTCATACCAATTCAACATCAAGACCATGCGTAACCTGTTCCTGCTTGCAACCATCATCGCAGCGATGCGATCCATGGCGTTCTGTGGCTTCTATGTGGCGAAGGCCGATGCCACGCTCTTCAACGATCGCAGCGAGGTGATCCTCGTCCGCGATGGCGAACGAACCATCATCACCATGAGCAACGATTTCAAAGGCGATGTGCGCGACTTCGCGATGGTGGTTCCGGTTCCCGTGGTCCTGCGCGAATCGGACATCCGGATCGTGGAACGTCGCGTGTTCGATATGCTCGATAGCTACAGCTCGCCACGCTTGGTGGAGTATTACGATGAGAATCCCTGTCATCCACCGGTGATGTATGAAATGGACGTTGCAACTTCCAGAGCAGAGGTAACGAGTGATAAGTTCCTGGAGAACAAGAAGAGTCCGCAGTCCCTTGGGGTCACCATTGAAGCACAATATGCTGTCGGTGAATACGACATCCTCATCCTCAGCGCCACGGAAAGCGCTGGCCTCAAGCAATGGCTCACCGAGAACGGTTATCGTATTCCAGAAACGGCCAACGACGTATTGGAGCCGTACATCAAGAGCAACCTGAAGTTCTTCGTGGTGAAAGTGGACCTCTCGCGCATGCAACAAACGGGGAGTGCCTTCCTGCGACCGATCCAGATCCGATTCGACAGTCACAAGTTCATGTTGCCCATCCGCTTGGGTATGGCGAACAGCACCGGTTCACAGGACATGATCGTCTATGCCTTCACCCGCACCGGCCGCGTGGAGTGTGTGAACTACCGCACCACCAAAGTACCCACGGATCGGAACATCCCGCTGTTCGTGAAGCAGAAGTTCGGCTACTTCTACAAGGACCTCTTTGCACGCGCGCATCGTCGTGAAGGCAAGAACACCGTCTTCTTGGAATACGCCTGGAACGTGACGCCCTCGTTCGGTGGAATGAAGTGCGATCCGTGCGTAGGACCTCCACCGATGCCGCGTGAATTCGCCGAAGCTGGTGTGGATTGGGGAGGGCAGAACGGCGGGGGGCAGGTCTTCTTCACGCGATTGCACGTGCGCTATGGGCGCGAGAAGTTCCCACAGGATCTGGTGTTCCAGGTGACGCCGAACACGGAGCATTTCCAAGCGAGGTATGTGCTTACACATCCTGCTACCGGTGATCTGACATGCTCGAGCGGTCAAGACTATCTGGAGACCTTGTATTACCGCAGACACCGCGAATTGGAAGAGTTGAATGCGCTGACCGGTTGGGATATCACGAAACGTCAGAGCTACACCAACGACGTGAAGAACCAGCTTTCACCGGAGCGACGCAACAACATCGGTGGCCCCTGGATCCCGTGGAAAGGGCCGGGCGGAGGTGGTACCCCGATGCTCGGATGGTTGGCGCTGATGGGACTGTTCGCAGTGGTATTGAGGATCCTTCAACAATGGCCGCAACGGCGCTTGGCTTGACGAAGAAGTGATCAACGGAGATCGTGGTCGAGGCGTACGATGTTCTCGGGCGAGCCGAGCAAGTACAGAAGATCGTCGGTGAGGATGCGGGCATCACCTTTCACATTGGTGATGTACCGCCCTCCTCGACGAATGGCGAGCACGGTGATCCCGTATTTCTCGCGCAGTTCCGATTCCGCGATGGATCGCCCGACCACCTTACTTCTACCAAGGGTCACCGGGAGCGTTGCGATCTCCAATCCGGGAATGGTCAGTGGTTCTTCCTTTTTGCGCAATCGATTTCCGCTCTTGCCACGCAACCGTTCGTAGTGGTCGTTCCGGATCGCTGCAATGAGCCCTTGGATACGTGCCTCAGGAACGAGGTATCTGCGGAGCACACGATGAAAGATCTCAATGCTCGTTTCGAACTCCTCGGGGATCACCTCGTTCGCTCCAGCGGCGAAAAGTGCTTCCAGGTCACGCACGTAGCGTGTGCGAACGATGATGTGAGCCGTGTTGCTGATGGAGCGAACACCAGCGATGATCTTCAAGGTCTGCGCATTGTCATTGATAGCCACCACCACCACACGGGCTCGCTCAACGTGAGCTTGTTCAAGGAGATGGATATTCGTCGCATCCCCGACCAGGGTGGTCAAACCAAGTGATTGCGCGTTCTGTGCGGCATCCATGTCCGATTCCACCACGGCACAGCGGATCCCCGAATCCTTTGCAGCACCGGCCACATTGCGTCCATTCAGGCCGAAGCCGATAACAACGACGTGGTCCTTCAGCACTTTCGCAACGGTCTTTTCCTGTTCCTTTTTCACGCGCATGAGCCGATCCAATCGCTTGCTTACCGAGGCCGGAACGAAGGAGAGGAAGAAGTAGCGAACGATACGGTCGGAGTATTCCAACATGAAGGGCGTGGCTCCCATGCTGAGGATGCTCACCAAGAGAAAGATCTGGTAATTCGCTTCGCTCAAGAGCCCGAGTTCCAAACCGGGAATGGCGAGTATGAAGCCGAACTCACCCAGTTGGAAAAGCGTGAGGCCGGTGTACATCGCCGTGCGCAACGGATACCGCAGGACCCACACCGAGAGAAGTGTGGTCAATACTTTCAATAGGGCCATACCGATCGTCAGACCGAGGATCAGGAAGGGAGCTTCAAAGAAGTGATGGATGTCCACCAACATCCCGATGCTCACGAAGAAGAAGCTCATGAACAATTCGTGGAAGGGGAGAACGATCCCAGTGGCGTGATAAGCATGGTCCGTTTCGCTGATCACCAGACCGGCGAAGAAGGCACCCAGCGCAAGTGAAAGGCCGAGCGCTTGTGTGGCATAGGCAGCCGCAAAACAGATCACCACGATGGTGATGATGAAGAGTTCATTGCCCTTTCCTTTCGTGACCGCAGCGAGCAATCGCGGAACAATGAAGCGACCACTGATATAGACCGCCACCAACAAGAGGATCATCTTGGCGAGCAACCAGAGCAGGTCGCCACCGATGTCGTTGCTCTTGCCCGCGAGCATCGGTGTCACCAACATCATGGGCACCACGATGATGTCCTGGAAGATCAGGATCGCCGTGGCCACACGACCATGCACGGCATCCATCTTTCCTTTCTCCTGCAACACGCGCAACACGATGGCGGTGCTGGAGAGCGTGACGAGGAACCCGATGAATACCGCACGCTCCGTGCGCATGCCGAAGAGTGCAAGTACCGCGGTCACTGCTGCGATCGTAAGACCTGCTTGGAGTCCGCCGCCGATGAAGACCGTGCGCCCGAGAGCGGCCAGCTTCTTCAAACTGAATTCCATGCCGATGACGAAGAGCAGGAGCACCACGCCGATCTCCGACATGGCTTCTACTTCCTCCACTTCCTTCACCCAACCAAGACCATGCGGACCAGCTATCATGCCGGTGACGATGAAGCCCAGGATCCCCGGCAACTTGAATTTCCGGAAGAGCAACAGAATACCGGTTGCCAGACCGAGGATGATGATGAGTTCGCCGAAGAGTGGGAAGTGCATGGTTATTTCTTGAACACCAACCAGACCGCGACCACCAGGAGTAAGGCGGCCAGTAAATGATTCCAACGCAAGGCTTCATCGCGAAAGGCGATGACAGTGAAGATCGCGAAAACCGATAGCGATATCACCTCCTGAACCACCTTCAACTGCACCAAGGAGAAGTGGCCACCGTTGCTCACATGGCCATACCGGTTCGCTGGCACCTGGAGAACATATTCAAAGAACGCCATCCCCCAACTGATCAGAACGATCGCGAACAGGCCTAGACCCTTTCCCCACGAAAAGTCCTTGAAGCGGAGATGGCCATACCACGCCAAGGTCATGAAGACGTTGGAGAGCACCAGCAGAAGTATCGTCCAAATGCCTTTCATGGTCCCGGCTGATCTTGGCGCGAAGGTCCGGTGCAAGTTCTGATCGCGATTTCCGGTTCCGGACCGTCGGCGAACGGTGCGCTGTTGATCATCCTGACCATCACTGCTTGAATGAAGGAGCTTGAAGTGACCTACATTTCGAGCATGCTGGAACACAAGCGCCAACCCTTGCTTTCGAAGGCCGCCTTTCTGCGAAGGCAGCTGCGGTTCTTGGCGGCTACGTCTGTCTTTGTCAGCGTTTCACTGGCGGTCGGGGTGGCGGGTTATATGCACTTCGCCGGATTCACGTTCATTGACGCCTTCCTGAACGCGAGCATGATCCTCGGCGGAATGGGCCCGATGGGGGAGTTACCCAACGATGCCGCCAAATGGTTCGCTTCCTTCTATGCCCTGTTCAGCGGAATAGCACTGCTGGGGTCGGTTGCAGTGATCCTCACGCCGCTGGTGCACCGCATGATGCATGCCTTGCATCTGGATGATGAGGATCGTAGTTGATCATTCCTCCTTGGTTTCCTTCCAGGTCTTGTAGCGTGCGGTGATCGGTTCCCGGTCCCTGGGGATCTCTCGCAAGGGTTCGCAGGGTTTCAACGTGGCATACAGTTCCGCCGGGAGGCCTTGATAGAGCTTGGTTCCTTCGGTCTTCCAAGCCAGCATCTCAGCGGTCACCTCCTTCACGATCTTGGCCGGGTTGCCCACGATCACCTTGCGCGCAGGCCAAATGGAATCGGCACGGAGGAAGGAGAGTGCACCGACCACGCATTCGTCGCCGAGTTCGACATTGTCCATCAACACCGCGTTCATCCCGACCAAGCAATTACGGCCGATATGTGCACCATGGATGATCGCCCCATGGCCGATGTGCGCACTTTCTTCCAACCGCACCGTTACACCAGGGAACATGTGGATGGTGCTGTTCTCTTGCACGTTGCACCCATCGCTGATGATGATCTCGCCCCAATCGCCCCGTAACGCTGCCCCCGGACCGATGTAGACATCCTTACCGATGATCACATTCCCAGTGACCACAGCTTGTGGGTGAACGAAGGCCGAAGGGTGCACCACCGGCCGGTATCCATTGAATTCGTACAGCATGATGCGGCGAAGTTCGCTCCTTGGCGAGGCTCGATCGACACCGATCGGATCGGAGCAACGGTCCACACGGTCTGCATCTAGCGCGCTGGGGACATGTTAACCCTGCGTTAAGCCTCAAAGGCTGTTCGCGCTGGCAAGGTCGGGACGGATACATTTGGCCCAGCGAAACCGAAGCATATGGCACTTGACAGTCTGCTGAACATCTTCAAACCGCGCGATCGCGTGTTCTTCTACCATTTCGAGGCGTCCGCGGCCAACGTTCTGAAGATGTCCGAGGACCTGATCGCGATCATGAAGACCGAACCCGGTTCGCAGCGCACGGCCCTGCTGGAGCGTTTGGAGATCGCAGAGCACGCCAACGATGACCTGACGCACACCATCTTCACCGACCTCGCTAGGAATTTCATCACGCCGATCGATCGGGAGGACATCCATTACCTGGCCACCAGCTTGGACGACGTTGCGGATTACATCCTCGCCTCGGCGAAGAACTTGGAACTCTTTGGTCTGGCGAAGCCCGATGAGACCTGCCAAGAACTGGCGCGTTTGGTGAACGAAGGCAGCAAGATCGTGCAGATGGCGGTGCAGGGTCTGCGCACCATGGCGAAGACCGGTATGAACAACGAGTTCGTTGTGCGGATCAACAGCATGGAGAACGAGGCCGATGAGGTGTATGATAGAGCCATCCAACGGTTGTTCGCTACGGAGAAGGATCCGATCAACCTCATTCGCATGCGTGGCATCTACACCACGCTCGAACTCGCAACCGACAAGTGCGAGGACGTGGGGAATGTGATCGAGTCCATCATGCTGAAGTACGCGTGAGGGAATGACCCTGCTCGTCATCATCATCGTGTTGGCTTTGGTGTTCGATTACATCAATGGGTTCCACGACGCTGCGAACTCCATTGCGACCATCGTCAGCACCAAGGTGTTGTCACCCTTCCAAGCCGTGATCTGGGCGGCGGCCTTCAATTTCATCGCCTACTTCATCTTCAGTGATCACCACGTGGCGAACACCGTTGCGAAAACGGTGCACGAGGAATTCATCACCTTGCGCGTGGTCCTGGCCGGCTTGCTTGCCGCGATCAGTTGGAACCTGCTGACCTGGTGGTACGGCATCCCCAGCAGTTCGTCGCACACGTTGATCGGAGGCTTTGCTGGCGCGGCTTTAGCGGGTGCTGGATTCGATCTGGATAGTATCAACATCGGCAAGGTCGCGCTCATTGCGGCGTTCATCTTCCTCGCGCCGTTGGTGGGCATGCTCATTTCCATCTTCATCACCTTGGTCACCTTGGTGCAGAAGCTCTGGTTACGCTTGACCTTGATCGGCGTCGTTGCAGCGATCACATCCATCTTCGTTCTCAAGAACAATGAGTTACGCATCGCACTCGCGGTCTTCGCACTGATCTTCATGGCAGCGTATGCGTGGGACATGACGCGTACCCCCAGCGCTGCGCGTACGGCCAATCTCTACAAGAAACTCCAGTTGCTCAGTTCTGCAGCCTTCAGCATCGGACACGGCGGCAACGACGCGCAGAAGGTGATGGGCATCATCATGGTGGCCTTGGTCGCCAGTGGAAAGAAGGAAAGCCTCACCGATATGGATGCTTGGGTGCCTTTGGCCTGCTACACCGCCATCGGCCTAGGAACCTTGAGCGGAGGCTGGAAGATCGTGAAGACCATGGGCACGCGGATCACGAAGGTGACGCCATTGGAGGGGGTTTGCGCCGAATCCGCAGGGGCCATGACCTTGTACATGACCGAGCAATTGGGGATTCCGGTGAGCACCACGCACACCATCACCGGTGCCATCATCGGCGTCGGCGCGACCAAGCGATTGAGTGCGGTACGATGGGGCGTCACGGTGAAGCTGCTCTGGGCATGGGTGCTCACCATTCCGGTCAGTGCGGTACTCGCTGCGATCGCGTATTGGATCTGCGGGTTCTTCATCGAGTAGGGCTCACGTCGTCTTCGCATTGAGGGTCGCATATGGCCCAAGCGATAACTTCGCCCACATGTCCATCATCCTTTCCGACGCAGGCTTCCACCAGCATCTGAAGCCGCTCACCTTCACACGGCCGGTGGGGCAATTGCGGCCAGGTATCCTTCGGATCGCCGAAGGGTGGTACGTGCGCAGTGGTCTGGGCGTGGGCTATCGCACCGAAGCATACCTATCCACAGCATTTCCGCTACCGCTGGAGACCGCCAACTTCGAGGTCGATGGCAGCCTTTTTCCCACGGATGATCTGGTGGGTGCGGTCATGGACCTGCGTCCCGGGGATGTGCTGGTCCACGAAGGAAGCGCGTTGGCGTTCGGTGCGGAGGGAAAGGGTCATCCAACGGTTGTTGATTGGAAGTCGCCGCCTGCATTCATGCGTCAAGTGCCCTTCTCCGGTGAAGTGA